>NZ_LMLG01000001.1:943408-1064037 GCF_001421865.1 Frigoribacterium sp. Leaf44 | reverse complement strand
GGTGAAGCGCTCTCGACCGTGGGAGCCCCGACATGACGAAAGCCCCGGCCGAGGCCGGGGCTTTCTGTGTGTGAGCGATACTGGGATCGAACCAGCGACCTCTTCCGTGTCAGGGAAGCGCGCTACCGCTGCGCCAATCGCTCATGTCTCAACGAACCGAGAACGAGTTCTCGAATCGCACTATTCAATTGCAACATCGATTCTAGACCTAGGCCTGGATCGAATGGAGGTGGAGACGGGATTTGAACCCGCGTGAACGGCTTTGCAGGCCGGTGCCTCGCCTCTCGGCCACTCCACCATACGAGTAGCCCCCCAGAGGGAGGCCACCAGTCGGTGGACCACCCTCTGGTGAGCATTACACTCGAGCGGATGACGAGATTCGAACTCGCGACCCTCACCTTGGCAAGGTGATGCGCTACCGCTGCGCCACATCCGCATTTCGCTTTGCATTTCTGCGTGCAAAAGAACAATACCCACACCCTGGGGCAGAAACCAAATCGAGGGAAGTTCGTGTCTCGATCGGTCGCGGGGCAGCTCACGAGAGGTGCCCCGGCGACCGGCGGAATGGCGTTCGAGCCCCGCGATGCACTAGCATCGTCGAGTCCCACACGGGCGATTGGCGCAGTTGGTAGCGCGCTTCCTTCACACGGAAGAGGTCATCGGTTCGAGCCCGGTATCGCCCACCACGACCATCGAGAGGCCCTGCATCCGCAGGGCCTCTCGTCGTTCCCGGACCGAGATCCCCGATCCGGTGCTGCCGCCGGGGCATCGACGCCGCCCGCTCCCGAGACGTGGCATCCTCGGCCCATGACCGACTCCCCCGCCTCCCGTGCGTCCACGACCCACCCGTCGCCCGTTGCCGACGCCGACTGGTGGCGGCAGGCCGTCGTCTACCAGGTGTACCCGCGGAGCTTCGCCGACGCGAACGGCGACGGGATCGGCGACCTGCCCGGCGTGACCTCGCGCGTGCCCTACCTGCAACGGTTGGGGGTCGACGCCGTCTGGCTGAGCCCCTTCTACCCGTCCCCGCTCGCCGACGGCGGGTACGACGTCGCGGACTACCGTGACGTCGACCCTCGCCTGGGCACCCTCGACGACTTCGACGAGATGGTCACCACCCTCCACGCGGCCGGGCTCAAGGTCGTCGTCGACATCGTCCCCAACCACACCTCCAGCGATCACGAGTGGTTCCGTGAGGCGGTGGCGTCCGAGCCCGGCAGCGCCGCCCGTGCCCGCTACGTGTTCCGGGACGGCCTCGGCGACGACGGTGCCACTCCCCCGTCCACCTGGGTGTCGAACTTCGGCGGTGGCGCCTGGACCCGGTTGCAGCGCCCCGACGGCACCCCCGAGCAGTGGTACCTGCACCTCTTCGCCCCCGAACAGCCCGATCTCGACTGGAGCAACCCCGAGGTGCGCGCCGACTTCGAGCGCACGCTGCGGTTCTGGTCGGACCGTGGGGTCGACGGCTTCCGGGTCGACGTCGCGCACGGGCTCGCGAAGGACCTCACCGAACCCCTCCGCGACGCGGCCGAACGTCAGGTCCTGCCGGTCGACGGCAGCGACCCGCTCTACGACCGTGACGAGGTGCACACGATCTTCGAGGGGTGGCGCCGGGTCCTCGACGAGTACGACCCGCCCCGGAGCGCCGTGGCCGAGGCCTGGGTGCAGCCCGAGCGGGTGCCGCTCTACGCCCGCCCCACCGAGCTCGGCCAGGCCTTCAGCTTCGCCCTGACGCGCGCCGACTTCGACGCCGACCAGTACCGGACCATCATCGCGTCGACCCTCGAGCAGGCGGCCGTCAGCGGGGCGACGAGCACCTGGGTGCTCTCGAACCACGACGTCGTCCGTCACGCCACGCGCTACGGCCTGCCGAGGGGGCAGGACCTCGACGCCTTCGTCCTGAGCGACGGACGACGTCCGACCCTGAACCCCGACGCGGGTCTCCGTCGGGCCCGTGCCGCGACATTGCTGATGCTCGCCCTGCCGGGCTCGGCCTACGTCTACCAGGGCGAGGAGCTCGGCCTGTTCGAGGTGGCCGACCTGCGCCCCGACCAGTTGCAGGACCCGGTCTGGACGCGTACGGGCCACCGGCGCAAGGGCCGTGACGGCAGCCGGGTGCCGTTGCCCTGGGACACGAGCGAGCCCGCCCTGGGTTTCGGCGACCACGCCCCGCACCTGCCGCAGCCCGAGTGGTTCGAGGACCTCGCCGTCTCGGTGCAGGACGACGAGGACGAGTCCACGCTGTCGATCTACCGGCGCGCCTTGGCGCTCCGTCGAGAGCTGCAGCGGGGTGAGGAGTTCGCCTGGGTGGACGACGCCTCGGACGAGGTCGTCCACGTCGCCCGCCACCACGGCTGGCACGCGCTGACGAACTTCGGCGGCGGCCCGGTGGACCTTCCCACCGGCGCGCGTGTGCTCGCGTCCAGCGAGCCGCTGCAGGACACGCTCGCCGGCGTCACCGAGGTGCCGGGCGAGACCACGGTCTGGTTCTCGCTGACCTGAGAGCCGGGCCCGGTCGCACGAGGCGACCACCCGCAGGAGGCGCGGTGCGAGGGGGTCTCGCACCGCGCCTCCTGCGCTCTGCCGCGGTGTGCGTGGCCCGCACGCGGAACGGCCCCGGTCCGAGGACCGGGGCCGTTCGTCGTGCGGGGTGGGTCAGGCGCGCGAGTTCTCGAGGACGTAGCCCTCTTCGCCGTGCAGGGCGAGGTCGATGCCGGCCACCTCGTCCTCGTTCTTCACGCGGAAGCCGATGGTCTTCTCGATCACGAAGCCGATGACGAAGGCCAGGACGAACGAGTAGAGCATGACGGCCAACGCCGACAGGGCCTGGATGCCGAGCTGCGTGAAGGTGCCCGAGAAGATCAGGCCGGTGTCGTTGGCGAAGATGCCGAGGTACAGCGTGCCGATGAGGCCACCGACGAGGTGGATGCCCACGACGTCGAGCGAGTCGTCGAAGCCGAGCTTGAACTTGAGGTCGATGGCCAGGGCGCAGACGGCACCCGCGACGACGCCGAGGACGACGGCCCACCCCGGGGTGAGGGCGGCGCAGGCCGGGGTGATGGCGACGAGACCGGCGACGGCACCCGAGGCGGCGCCGACCGAGGTGGCCTTGCCGTCCTTCAGCTTCTCGACGACGAGCCAGCCGAGCACGGCGGCGGCGGGGGCGGCGATGGTGTTGAGGAACGCCAGGGCGGCGACGCCGTCGGCGGCGAGCTCGGAGCCGGCGTTGAAGCCGAACCAGCCGAACCAGAGCAAGCCGGCACCCAGCAGGACGAAGGGCGGGTTGTGCGGCTTGTCGGCACCCTTGGCGAAGCCGACGCGCTTGCCGAGGACGAGGGCCAGGGCGAGGGCCGCGGCACCGGCGTTGATGTGGACGGCCGTGCCGCCCGCGAAGTCGATGACGCCCATGGCGGCGATCCAGCCACCCACCGTGTTGCCGTCGGCGTCCTTGGTGAAGTTGAAGACCCAGCTGGCGACGGGGAAGTAGACGACCGTGGCCCAGACGCCCGCGAAGATCATCCACGCGCCGAACTTGGCCCGGTCGGCGATGGCGCCCGAGATGAGGGCGACCGTGATGATCGCGAAGGTGGCCTGGAACGCGGCGAAGGCGATCGTCGGGTAGGCGCCGGTGGGGTCGAGGCTGTCCTCGAAGGCGGCGCCGAGGCCGAGGTTCGCGACGTCGAGGCCGAACAAGCCCTGGATGCCCACGAAGCTCTCGCTGCCACCGGGGATGGAGGTCGGGTTGCCGAAGGCGATCGCGTAGCCGAAGAGCACCCACAGGACGCCGATGAGGCCCATCGCCCCGAAGCTCAGCATCATCATGCTGATGACGCTCTTGGCCTTGACGAGGCCGCCGTAGAAGAAGGCCAGGCCGGGGGTCATGAGCAGCACGAGTGCCGCACAGATCAACATGAAGGCGGTGTTGCCTTGGTCCATGGGTGGGTCACCTCTCGAGTTTCTGAGCCAGGGAGGCACCGACGTCGAGGTCGACCGCGCGGGTCCGCGGGCTGTGGTGACGAACGCTCTCGTCCGGTGCGCCACCAGTGTCGCGGGGTGAGGTTTCCAGCCGTGTGCGGGATTGTTTCACCGATGTAACACGATTCGGGCGCAGGTAAACAACGTGTTTCGGCTCGCCCCGTACCGGGTGGGGATGTCCTCAGAGCGAGGTGAGCGCCACCAGGCGCGAGACGGCCCGCAGGTACTTCTTGCGATAGCCGCCGGCCAACATCTCGTCCGAGAAGACCTGGTCGAGGGGCGTGCCCGACGCGACGACCCGGATCTGAGCGTCGTAGAGGCGGTCGACGAAGGCCACGAGCCTCAACGCGTCGACCTGGCTGGTGAGGACGTGGACGTCACGGAGCCCGACCGCGTCGAGGTCGTCGACGAGCTTGACGTACTTGCTGGGGTGGACCGTCGCGAGGTGGGCGACGACGCCGTCGAAGTCGTCGAGCGACACGGTGCCGCCGAGGGAGGCCGCCGCCGCGTCGACGTCGTCGGCCACGTGCGCCCGGGCCTCGACCTCGCGCCGCCGGTAGTCGTTCCCGTCGATGCGGAGGGTGAGGAACTTGTCACTCAGCCCCTGGATCTCGCGGAGGAAGTCGGCGGCGGCGAACCGGCCCTCGCCCAGGGCGTTGGGCGGGGTGTTCGACGTGGCGGCGATGCGGGTGCCGTCGTCGGCCAGGTCGCCGAGCAGTCGGGTCATCATCATCGTGTCGCCCGGGTCGTCGAGCTCGAACTCGTCGATGCAGACCAGGGCGGCGCCCTTGAGCTGCGACGCGGCACCGGCGTAGCCGACGGCGCCGACCAGCGCGGTGTACTCGATGAAGGTGCCGAAGTAGCGACGGCCGGGCGTGCGGTTCCAGAGGGCGGCGAGCAGGTGGGTCTTGCCCACACCGAAGCCGCCGTCGAGGTAGAGGCCGGGACGCACGGCCGGGGCGGCCGGCTTCTTGCGGAACAGACCCCTCCGCGGGGCGTCGGCACCCGCGCCTCCGAACGCGGTCACGGCGGCTATGGCCTCGGCCTGTGAGGCGAAGTCCGGGTCGGGTCGGTAGTTCTCGAGCGAGGCCTCGGCGAACTGACGAGGAGGCACGAGTTGCGTCACGATCTCGGCCCCCGTGATCGTCGGGGTGCGGTCGGTCAACGACACGAGGGTGCTGACGGATTCGGGGGGCATGGGCGCGGCCTCGCAACGGTGTGGGCGGGGATCTGTGTCAGAGTCGTACGGTTCCCGGGCGACGGTCACGCGGCATGCGTAACCTCGACGGGGCCGACCAGAGGCGATCCTACGCCGCCGGGCGCCACCCGTCGCCCGACGTCGGCTCCACC
Source organism: Frigoribacterium sp. Leaf44 (assembly GCF_001421865.1). Taxonomy (NCBI): domain Bacteria; kingdom Bacillati; phylum Actinomycetota; class Actinomycetes; order Micrococcales; family Microbacteriaceae; genus Frigoribacterium; species Frigoribacterium sp. Leaf44. The sequence continues at coordinate 1,058,712 of NZ_LMLG01000001.1, read as the reverse complement.
CGACACCCGCACAAGGAGACACCATGGCCGTCGAGCACGACACGTCCGCCCGTTTCGGCGAGTACGCCCACCCCGAGCGTCTCGTCAGCACCGAGTGGTTGCAGCAGCACCTCGGCACCCCCGGGCTCGTCGTCGTCGAGTCCGACGAGGACGTCCTGCTGTACGAGACCGGTCACATCGCCGGCGCCGTCAAGATCGACTGGCACCTCGACCTCAACGACCCGGTGCAGCGCGACTACGTCGACGGCGAGGGTTTCGCCGCGCTGATGAGCCGCAGCGGCATCTCGCGCGACAGCACGGTCGTCATCTACGGCGACAAGAACAACTGGTGGGCCGCGTACGCCCTCTGGGTCTTCTCGCTCTTCGGGCACGAGGACGTCCGCCTGCTCGACGGGGGCCGCGCCAAATGGGAGGCCGAAGGTCGCGACTACACGACCGAGGCGCCCGCGGTCGAGGCCACCGACTACCCCGTCGTCGAGCGGGACGACAGCGTGATCCGGGCCTACAAGGACGACGTGCTGGCGCACCTCGGCAAGCCGCTGATCGACGTTCGTTCGCCCGAGGAGTTCTCGGGCCAGCGCACCACGGCTCCGGCCTACCCCGACGAGGGAGCCCTTCGCGCCGGCCACATCCCGAGCGCGCAGAACGTACCGTGGGGCAAGGCCGCGGCCGACGACGGCACCTTCCGGCCGCTCGCCGAGCTCGACGCCATCTACCGCGACGGCGCGGGACTCTCGGACGGCGACCAGGTCGTCGCCTACTGCCGCATCGGCGAGCGATCGAGCCACACGTGGTTCGTCCTGACGCACCTGATGGGCTTCGAGGACGTGCGCAACTACGACGGTTCCTGGACCGAGTGGGGCAGCGCCGTTCGCGTGCCGATCGTGCAGGGCACCGAACCGGGCGAGGTGCCGGCCCGGTGACCGACTCCGCCCTGCCCGAAGCGCTCGTCGACATCCGCGAGGAGTTCCTCGCCCTCGACGTGCGGAACCGTCTGCAGCTGCTGCTCGAGTTCTCGAACGAGCTGCCCGAGCTGCCGGCCCGCTACGCGGACCACCCCGACCTGCTCGAACGGGTGGTCGAGTGTCAGTCCCCCGTGTTCCTGTTCGTCGAGGTCACCGACGACCGGGTGCACCTGCACGCGACCGCACCGCGCGAGGCTCCGACGACGCGCGGCTTCGCCTCGATCCTCGCGCAGGGACTCGACGGGCTCACCGTCGCCCAGGTGCTCGACGACGTCCCCGACGACTACCCGCAGACCATCGGTCTGTCCGAGGCGGTGAGCCCGTTGCGGATCCGCGGCATGACCGCCCTGCTCGGTCGCGCCAAGCGCCAGATCCGCGAACGGACCGCCGGCGCGTGACACTCCGGGTGCTGCACGCCCTCGAGCGGACGGGCGACGTCGGGTTGGAGCTCGACATCGACGAGGACTCGACACCCGCCCGGATCCGCGAGCTGTACGCCCCACCCCGCGAGACCTGGCTGCGACTCAACCTGATCGCCGCGGTCAGCGGCGACGCCGCGGGTTCCGACGGCACCTCGGAGACCCTGAGCAACGCCACCGACCGCACGATCCTCGCGGCCATCCGCTCGCTCGCCGACGGCGTCCTCGTCGGCGCGGCCAGCGTGCGGGCCGAGGGCTACCGCGTGCCGAAGTCCTCACGACTCGTCGTCGTCACGTCGTCGGGCGACCTCTCGGGCCATCGCATGGACCCGTCGGAGGCCGGCCGGGTCGTCGTCGTGTGCCCCGCATCCGCCCGCGACCGGGTCCGTGCGACCCTCGGCGAGGAGATCTGGGCGGTCGCCACCGTGCTGACGGCACCGGACGACGACGGACGGTTGGAGCCCGCCGCGATCCTGCGTTGCCTACGCGACCAGCGCCTCCGTTCGCTCGTCTGCGAGGGTGGCCCCTCGCTCGCCGGACAGTTCCTGCGGGACGGCCTCGTCGACGAGTTGTGCCTCTCGACCTCTCCCGTCGTGATCGGCAGCGGCCTGCCCGTCTTCGGTCGCGAACGCTTCGACCCCGCGTCGCTCGTGCTCGGCCAGTTGCTGGTCGACGAGCAGAGCACGCTCTACGCGCGGTGGTCCGTCGACGGCGGCCCCGCGAGTCGGTGACGACCGAGCCACTCACCGATCGCCCGCTCGAACCGCTCGGGGTCGAGGTTCCAGAGCTTGGTGTGCCGGGCGACCTGGAACACCTCGAAGGTGACGAGATCGGGCCGCGCCTCGGCCAACGCGTGTGACGCAGTGGACGGGACGAAACCGTCGTCGTCGCTGTGCAGCAGCAGTACGGGCAGGTCGAGCTCGTCGGCCCGCGCGACGAGGTCGAGCCGGTCGAAGTCGATCGGCTCGGCGCTGCCGGCCAACCGACAGAGCAGGGGCGAACCCAGGAGGCGCAGCACCAGACCCTGGACGGCCCGCGGCACCCGCATGGCCGCCCCCTGGTAGGCGAGGGTCGTCCTCCAGTCGACGACGGGCGACTCGAGCACGAGGCCCGAGACGACGCCGCGCAGGGAGGAGCGAGTCGCGGCCTGCAGCACGAGCGCCCCACCCATGGACCATCCCATCAACACGACGGACGTCGCCCCGCGGTCGAGGGCGAACCGGATCGCCGCCTCCACGTCGCGCCACTCGGAATCGCCCAGGGCGTAGCGGCCGTCCGGCGATCGAGGCGCCTCTCCGTCGTTGCGGTACGAGACGAGGAGCGAGGTCAGGCCCTCCCGGTGGAAGACCGGAGCAGCCCGGATGGTCTCGGCGCGGGTGACCCCGCGACCGTGCACCCCGATCATCCACGGTCCCGCGAGGCCGGTCGTGGCGGGGACGAGCCAGGCGGGCGCCGGACCGACTTCGGTGGCGATCTCGACCTCGTCGCCCGTGAGCCCCGCGTCACGCGGCGTCGGGAACAGCCAGCCGCCGATGCGACCCCGGTGGGCATGCTCGAGGCCGGGCCCGTCGACACCATCGACGCGACGCACGACGGACCGGCCGTCGTCACGGACGACGTCGCCGACCCGGGCGTGGCCTCGGCCCCGGGCGTACCAGAAGCTGTAGCGACCGGGGAGGCGCGTGTCGGGCGTCGAACGGAGGGTGATCGTCCCGGTGACGGCGTCATGGGCCTCGACCCGCACGTCGTCACGTCGGCGGCGGGCGGGCGTGACGATCTTGCGGGCGATGGCGACGATCCCCGAGGCGAGGGCGGCGGACGACACCACCACGGTGCCCCCGACGACGATCGAGACGACGGCGACCGGGCCGACGCCCCGTCGCTCGGCATGTGCGGGGCGGTTCACGGGCGACTCCTCGTGCGGCGTGAGGTGGGGTCGAGGGTGACCTGTGGATCTGCTGAGCCGGGCGCGGCGTGCCGCGGGGGTCGCCCTCGGGATCGACCCTAGTCTTCCAGGGTGTCCGAGATCCCCCCGACGCCGACCCGGCCGCCCGCGTTCGCCGCGGCCGTCGAGTCCGTCCGCCGTGCCGCCGCGCGGGATGCCCTCGCCGTGACCGAGATCCCCGCCCCGAACGGCCTCGCTCCCCATGCGCTGGCCCTCGCCGGGGACGTCATCGGTGCGTCCGGCCGCCCCGACCCCGATCTCGGCACGGGCCGCTTCGTGCTGCTCTACGACGACGACGAACCCGAGGCCTGGGGCGGGCCGTTCCGGGTCGTGGGTTTCGCGCAGGCGCCCCTCGAGACCGAGATCGCGCTCGACCCGTTCGTGGCCGACGTCGCGTGGTCCTGGCTCGTCGACAGCCTCGACGCCCGCGGGGCCTCGTACGACCGGGCTTCCGGCACCGCGACCAAGATCCTCTCGACCGGCTACGGTGAGCTGGCCAGCCACGGCGACGGGGCCCAGCTCGAACTCCGGGCGTCCTGGAGCCCCACCACCACCGACCTGGCCCCCCACATCGAGGCCTGGAGCGAGTTGATCTGCACGCTCGCAGGTCTGCCCCCGACGGTCGAGGGCGTCACGCTCCTCGCCTCGCGGCGGGTCGGACGAGACTGAACCACCGGAACAGAACAGCGCCCCCGGAGAGAACAGCGGAGACATGACCACAGCGACACCAGACGAGTCAGCACCCGACGAGTCGGCACCCGACGGCTCCGCGCTGCGCGGCTCGCGACCCCGGGTCACCGTCCGACCCGACGTCGAGACCGCCGACTCGCTGCACGGCGAGGTCACGGTCATCGACGACCGGCAGGGCTACCTGGCCGCCGTCGAGGCGATCCGCGCCGGGACCGGGCCGGTCTCGATCGATGCCGAACGCGCCTCCGGTTATCGCTACTCGCAGCGGGCCTACCTCATCCAGGTGTTCCGACGCGGCTCGGGGGTGTTCTTGCTCGATCCGCCCGCCATCGGCTCGTTCGCCGAACTGCAGGACGTCATCGGCGACGAGGAGTGGGTGCTGCACGCCGCCAGCCAGGACCTGGCGTGCCTGCGCGAAGTAGGCCTCGACCCGAGCCGCATCTTCGACACCGAACTGGGCGCACGCCTCGCCGGTCTGCCCAAGGTCGGGCTCGGTGCCGTCGTCGAGCAGCTGCTGGGCATCCACCTCGCCAAAGAGCACAGTGCCGCCGACTGGTCCACGAGACCGTTGCCGCAGAGCTGGCTGGTGTACGCCGCGCTCGACGTCGAGCTGCTCGTCGACCTGCGCGACGCCATGGAGGCGGTGCTCGCGGACGCGGGCAAGCTCGACATCGCGCGTCAGGAGTTCGAGGCGACCCTGCGCCGCGAGGCCAAGCCGGCGAAGGTCGACCCGTGGCGTCGACTGACCGGGCTGCACAGCGTGCGCGGATCGCGATCGCTCGCCGTGGCCCGTGAGCTCTGGCAGGCCCGCGACGACTACGCCCGTGAGATCGACACGGCCCCGGGGCGTCTCGTCCCGGACTCCTCCCTCGTGGCCGCGACCAAGGCCATGCCCACCGACAAACGGTCACTGGCCGGCATCAAGGAGTTCGTCGGCCGCGCCAGTCGTAGCGAGCTCGACCGCTGGTTCGCGGCGATCGAACGGGGCCGCGAGACGACGGACCTGCCCTCCCACCGGGGGCCGGCGAGCGACACCCTCCCCCCGCCCCGGTCCTGGGCGGACAAGAACCCGCTCGCCGACGCGCGCTACAAGGCCGTCCGTCCCAAGGTCACCGCGATCGCCGAGGGGCTCGACCTGCCGGTCGAGAACCTGCTCACGCCCGAGACCCTTCGGCGACTCGCCTGGGATCCGCCCATCCCCTTCGACGCACCGACCATCTCGACCGCCCTGGTCGAGCTGGGCGCCCGGCCCTGGCAGGTCGAGGCCGTCGCCGAGGCGGTCGCCGAGGCCTTTGTCGACGCCCACCAAGAGCCCGAGGCGACGGGCGACGGCGCTTCGTAGGATTGCTCGAACGATTCTCGGCCCCCAGACGTCGTCCCTAAGATCGGCATCAGATCCTGACACTGGAGGCACTGTGGCCGAGAGCAACGATGTCGTGTTCGTCGACGGGGTACGCACCCCGTTCGGTCGGGCCGGCGACAAAGGCATGTACTGGCAGACCCGAGCCGACGACCTGGTCGTCAAGGCGATGAAGGGTCTCCTCGAACGCAATCCGTCCCTTCCGCCCGAACGCATCGACGACGTCGCGATCGCGGCGACGACGCAGCAGGGCGACCAGGGCCTCACCCTGGGGCGCACGACGGCGCTGCTCGCCGGGCTCCCCCAGTCCGTGCCCGGGTACGCCATCGACCGCATGTGCGCCGGCGCCATGACGAGCGTGACGAGCGTCGCCGGCGGCATCGCCTTCGGCGCGTACGACGTCGCCCTCGCCGGCGGGGTCGAGCACATGGGTCGGCACCCGATGGGGTTCGCCGCCGACCCGAACCCCCGGTTCGTCGCCGAGAAGCTCGTCAGCGGCGAGGCCTTGAACATGGGCAACACCGCAGAGCGCATCCACGACCGCTTCCCCCAGCTGACCAAAGAGCGGTCCGATCGCTACGCCCTGCGATCGCAGCAGAAGCTCGCGGCGGCCTACGACGCCGGCCAGATCCAACCCGACCTCGTCCCGGTGGCCATCAAGACGGACCAGGGCTGGGGCTTGGCCACGCGCGACGAGGCACCTCGTCCCGAGACCACGATGGAGGGGCTGGCCGGTCTTCGTACCCCCTTCCGACCGCACGGCCGCGTCACCGCCGGCAACTCGTCCGGCCTCAACGACGGGGCGACGGTCAGCCTGATGGCGTCCGGCGCCGCCGCGAAAGAGTTGGGGCTCGCCCCCAAGATGCGCCTGGTCAGCTTCGCCTTCGCCGGTGTCGAGCCCGAGATCATGGGCATCGGCCCCGTTCCGTCGACCGAGAAGGCCCTCCGCAAGGCCGGGCTCTCGATCGACGACATCGGCCTCTTCGAGCTGAACGAGGCGTTCGCGGTGCAGGTCCTCTCCCTGCTCGAGCACTTCGGCATCGACGACGACGACCCGCGCGTGAACCCCTGGGGTGGCGCCATCGCCGTCGGCCACCCCCTCGCGTCCTCGGGCGTGCGGCTCATGATCCAGCTCGCCCGCCAGTTCGAGCAGCACCCCGAGGTGCGCTACGGCCTCACGGCCATGTGCATCGGCCTCGGCCAGGGCGGCAGCGTCATCTGGGAGAACCCCCACTACTCGCGGAAGGCGGCGCGCGCATGAGCTCGGCGACCGAACAACTGACCGAGCTGTCGGCCGACGAGGTCGTCACGCACTCCTACGTCCGCGACGTCCCGTTGCCCTCCGGCGGCGTGCTCGCCCTCATCACCCTCGACAACGGTCGCGACCACACGCGGCCGAGCACGCTGGGTCCCGCGACGCTGCACGAGTTCGGGGCGACCCTCGACGCCGTCCGCAGCCGCGCCTCCTCGGGTGAGATCGCGGCGATCGCCGTCACCGGCAAGCCGTATTTCCTGGCGGCGGGCGCCGACCTCAGCAAGGTCAGCGCAATCCCCAGCCGCGACGTCGCCCGCGAGCTCGCCCGGCTCGGTCACGCCGTCCTCGGCAAGCTGCACGACGCCGCGGTGCCCACGTTCGTCTTCGTGAACGGCCTCGCCCTCGGAGGCGGCGTCGAGATCGGTCTGCACGCCGACTACCGGACGGTCGACTCGTCGGCGGCGGCCATCGCCCTGCCCGAGGTCTTCCTCGGCATCATCCCCGGCTGGGGAGGCGCCTGGCTGCTTCCGAACCTGATCGGCATCGAGAACGCGCTCAAGGTCGTCATCGAGAACCCCCTGAAGAACAACCGCACGCTCAAGCCCGCCCAGGCGCTCGAACTCGGCATCGTCGACGTCATGTTCGGCCCCGCGTCCTTCCTCGAGGACAGCATCCGGTGGGCCGACGGGGTGCTGACCGGCCGCGTCACCGTCAAACGACCGAACGTCCCGGGCAAGCTCGAGCGTGCGGTCAAGTGGGACGTCGCGATCTCGGTGGCGCGCAAGTCGCTCGAGTCGAAGATCGGCACCGTCGCGAAGTCGCCCTACGCCGCGCTCGACCTGCTCAAGGCCGCGAAGAACACCGACCGGGCGACCGGCTTCGCGGCGGAGGACGAAGCACTGGCCGACCTCGTGGCGGGCGACCAGTTCCACGCGAGCATGTACGCCTTCGATCTCGTCCAGAAGCGTGCCAAGAAGCCCGCCGGTGCCCCCTCGCCCGACCTCGCCCGGAAAGTCAGCAAGGTGGGGATCGTCGGCGCCGGCCTCATGGCGAGCCAGTTCGCCTTGCTGTTCGTGCGTCGCCTGCGCGTGCCCGTCGTCATCACCGACCTCGACCAGGCCCGCGTCGACACGGCACTCGCCCGCATCAGGGGCGAGATCGACGAGTTGCAGGGCAAAGGACGCATCTCGCGTGACGAGTCGAACCGACTCAAGGCGCTGATCACGGGCACGACCGACGTCGGCGACTTCGCCGACGCCGACTGGGTCATCGAGGCCGTCTTCGAAGAACTGTCGGTCAAGCAGGAGGTGTTCGCGAACGTCGAAGCCGTCGTCTCGGACACCGCGGTGCTGGCGACCAACACCTCGTCGCTGAGCGTCGAGCAGATCGGGGCGCGCCTCGCGCATCCCGAGCGCCTCGTCGGGTTCCACTTCTTCAATCCGGTCGCGGTGATGCCCCTCGTCGAGGTCGTCAAGACCCCGGCGACGGACGACGAGACGCTCAGCACGGCGATGGTCACGGCGAAGGCCCTCCGGAAGAACGCCGTCATCACGGCCGACACGCCTGGTTTCGTCGTCAATCGCATCCTGGCCAAGTTGCTGGGCGAGGCCATGCACGCCGTCGAGACGGGGACGCCGTTCGAGGTGGTCGATCGAGCGACCGCCCCGTTCGGTCTGCCGATGACGCCGTTCGAGCTGCTCGAGCTGGTGGGACTGACCGTCGGGGCGCACGTACTCGACACGCACCACGCCGCGTTCCCCGACCGGTTCTTCGCCAGTGAGGGACTGCACCGTCTGGCCGAGTACGGCACCATCTTCGAGCGGGACTCGAAGGGCCGTCGCAAGGGGTTCGACAAGAAGGCCGTCGCTCTCGCCGCCGGGCCGGGCACGGCACTCACCGACGACGAGCTGCGCATCCGCATCGAGGACGGACTCGCCGACGAGGTCGGCCGCATGCTCGACGACCACGTGGTGGCCGCCGCAGAGGACATCGATCTCTGCCTGATCCTCGGAGCCGGGTACCCGTTCCAGATGGGCGGGGTCACGCCGTACCTCGATCGCGTCGGCGCCTCACGGCGCGTGCGAGATCGCGACTTCCATGAGCCGGCCATCCGCGGCGTCGAGTAGCCCGCGGACGACGAGGAGCCCACCGACGTCGAACGCCCCGTCTCGGACGAGACGGGGCGTTCGACGTCGGTGGGTGACGTACGTCACCTCACCGGGTCTCAGTCGTGTCGGGCGTCCCCGTGCCTCGACGCGGCGGTGGTCTCGTCCAGGGGTCTCGCGACGGGGATGCGGCTGCCGAGCACCTGGGCCACGACGTCGCGAGCGATGTGCTGTGGCGTGAGGCCGGCCTCCTCGAGGATCTCGGCCCGGGAACCGTGCTCGAGGAACTCGTCGGGCAGGCCCAGTTCGGTCACGGCCGTGTCGACGCCTGCGCCACGGAGGTCCTGCCGCACACGGGTGCCGATCCCGCCGACCCGGACACCGTCCTCGATCGTGATGACGAGTCGGTGGGTCGCGGCGAGGTCGATGATGCTGCCCGGCACGGGGACGACCCATCGCGGGTCGACGACCGTCGCGCCGATGCCCTGGGCCTCCAGGCGCTCTGCGACGTCGAGCCCGATGCCGGCCATCGGGCCGACGCAGACGATGAGGACGTCGTCGTGCCCTGCGCGACGCAACACCTCGACACCGTCCTCGAGACGTTCGACGGCTTCGTGCTCGACGCCGACGGCTCCCTTGGAGAACCGGATGACGGTGGGAGCGTCGTCGACCGCGACGGCCTCCCGGAGTTCTTCGCGGAGGCGTGTCGCATCCCGGGGCGCAGCCAACCGGATGTGCGGAACGATCTGCAGCAACGCGAGATCCCACATCCCGTGGTGGCTCGGACCGTCCGGCCCGGTGACGCCCGCCCGGTCGAGGACGAAGGTGACGCCCGCCCGGTGGAGGGCGACATCCATCAACACCTGGTCGAAGGCGCGGTTCACGAAGGTCGCGTACAGGGCGACCACGGGGTGGAGGCCGCCGAACGCGAGACCCGCTGCGCTCGTCACCGCGTGCTGTTCGGCGATGCCGACGTCGAAGACGCGCTTCGGGAACCGCTCGGCGAGTTTGTGCAGGCCCACGGGACGCAGCATCGCGGCCGTGATGCCGACGACCTTCGGGTCGTGCTCGGCGATGTCGACGATCTCGTCGGCGAACACCGACGTCCACGACGGCGAGGTGGCCGTCTCGAGGGCTTCGCCCGTCTCGGGATCGATCTGCCCGACCGCGTGGAACTGGTCGGCCACGTCGGCGCGAGCGGGATCGAACCCGCGGCCCTTCTCGGTGATCGCGTGCACGATCACGGGGGCGCCGTAGTTCTTCGCCTGGAGGAGAGCTTCTTCCATGGCCACCTGGTCGTGACCGTCGACCGGCCCGATGTACTTGATGTCGAGGTTCGAGTAGAGCGCCTCGTTGTTGGTGAACCGGCTCAGGAAACCGTGCAGTCCACCTCGGACACCGCGGTAGACGGCGCGACCCGGGTGTCCGAGCCGGTCGAAGACGGCCCGGCTGCCGACGTGTAGCTCGCGGTAGGCCTGGCGGGTGCGGACGGTGTTGAGGAAGCGGGCCATTCCCCCGATGGTCGGGGCGTACGACCGGCCGTTGTCGTTCACGACGATCGTGAGTCGACGGTCGTTGTCGTCGCTGATGTTGTTCAGGGCTTCCCACGTCATGCCCCCGGTCAACGCGCCGTCGCCGACGACGGCGACGACGTGTCGGTCGTCGCGGTCCGTGAGCTGGAACGCCCGTGAGATGCCGTCGGCCCACGACAGCGAACTCGATGCGTGTGAGCTCTCGACGATGTCGTGTTCGGACTCGGACCGCTGCGGGTAGCCGGCGAGACCGCCCCGCAGGCGGAGAGCCGAGAAGTCCTGCCTGCCGGTGAGCAGTTTGTGGACGTACGACTGGTGGCCGGTGTCGAAGACGAAGGCATCGTGCGGGGAGTGGAAGACCCGGTGCATGGCCAACGTCAACTCGACGACGCCCAGGTTCGGCCCGAGGTGGCCTCCGGTCTTCGACACCTCGGTCACGAGGAACCGACGGATGTCGGCGGCCAGTTCGACCATCTGTTCGTTCGTCAGGCGGTCGAGGTCACGAGGCCCCGTGATCGTCTGCAACAGGCTCATGCTGGCCTTCCCTCTCGGCCCTCTCGGGCATCCCGCCAGTCTAGGCACGCGACCGGCGAGAACGCCGTGCGACCCCCGGACGGCGCGGGTGATCGTCCGGGGGTCTGGTCGGTGCGGGGTCGGTCGATCAGACCAGGCTGCGCAGGACGTACTGCAGGATGCCACCGTTGCGGTAGTAGTCGGCCTCGCCGGGGGTGTCGATTCGCACGACGGCGTCGAACTCGACCGGCTGCTTGCCCTCGGGTGAGTGAGCGGTCGGTGTGGCGGTCACGTGGACCGTCTTCGGCGTCGTGCCCTCGTTGAGCTCTTCGATCCCGGCGATGTCGATCTGCTCGGTGCCGTCGAGTCCGAGCGACTCCCAACTCTCACCCTGCGGGAACTGCAGGGGAACCACGCCCATGCCGATCAGGTTCGACCGGTGAATCCGCTCGAAGCTCTCGGTGATGACCGCCTTGACCCCGAGGAGACTCGTGCCCTTCGCGGCCCAGTCCCGGGACGATCCCGAGCCGTACTCCTTGCCACCGAGGATGACCAGGGGTGTCCCCTGCTCTTGGTAACGAGCGCTGGCGTCGTAGATGAACGACCGCGGGCCCTCGGCCTGCGTGAAGTCGCGGGTGTAGCCACCCTCGACGCCGTCCAGCAGCTGGTTCTTGAGGCGGATGTTCGCGAAGGTGCCCCGGATCATGACCTCGTGGTTGCCACGACGGGAACCGTAGGAGTTGAAGTCCTTGCGGTCGACGCCGTGCTCGTCGAGGTAGCGGCCAGCCGGGCTGTCGACCTTGATCGACCCGGCGGGGCTGATGTGGTCGGTCGTGACCGAATCGCCGAGCTTGGCCAGGACGCGGGCGCCCCGGATGTCGGTGACCGGGGTGGTCTCGATCGTCATGCCCTCGAAGTACGGGGGCTTGCGGACGTAGGTCGACTCGGAGTCCCATTCGAAGGTGGCACCGGTGGGCGTCGGCAAGGAGCGCCAGCGCTCGTCACCGTCGAACACCCCCGCGTACTCGTGGGTGAACATGCCGGTGTCGATGGAGGAGTCGATCGTCTGCTGCACCTCGGCCGCGTCGGGCCAGATGTCCCGCAGGTAGACGTCGGTTCCGTCGTCGGCGGTGCCCAGGGCGTCGTTCTCGAAGTCGAAGTTCATCGACCCGGCCAGGGCGTACGCGATGACCAGGGGCGGGCTCGCCAGGTAGTTCATCTTGACGTCGGGGTTGATGCGACCCTCGAAGTTGCGGTTGCCGGACAGGACGGCCGTGACGGCCAGGTCGTTGTCCTGCACCGCGGTCGAGATCTCGTCGAGGAGCGGACCCGAGTTGCCGATACAGGTCGTGCAGCCGTACCCGACCGTGTAGAAGCCGAGGTCCTCGAGGTAGGACGTCAGGCCGGCCTTCTCGTAGTAGTCGGTGACGACCTTCGAACCGGGCGCGAGGGTCGTCTTGACCCACGGCTTGGCCTTCAGGCCCTTCTTGCTGGCATTGCGAGCGAGGAGGCCCGCGGCGAGCATGACGGAGGGGTTCGACGTGTTGGTGCACGACGTGATGGCTGCGATGGCGACCGCACCGTGGTCGAGGGTGAACGTCGAGCCGTCATCGAGGGCGACCGACGTCGGCTTGGACACCTTGGCCGGGGCGTGCGACGTGTGCGAGATCGAGTGCGGTTGGGCCTCGTCGTCGTCCTCGGCGGTGAAGCCGATCGGGTCGGACGCGGGGAACGTCCCCTCGACCGCGGCGTCGACGTGCGAGTGGTCCGTGCTGGCGTAGTTCTCGAGGTCGACCTCGAACTGCGACTTGGCCTCGGTCAGCTCGATGCGGTCCTGCGGGCGCTTGGGCCCGGCGATGGACGGGACGACCGTCGCGAGGTCGAGCTCGAGGTACTCGCTGAAGACGGGCTCGGTCGACGGATCGTGCCACAGACCCTGCAGCTTGGCGTACTGCTCGACGAGGTCGATCTGCTCGTCCGAGCGTCCGGTCAGACGCAGGTAGTCGAGGGTCACGCCGTCGATCGGGAAGATCGCCGCCGTCGAGCCGAACTCGGGGCTCATGTTGCCGATGGTGGCGCGGTTGGCCAGCGGGACCTCGGCCACGCCTTCGCCGTAGAACTCGACGAACTTGCCCACGACGCCGTGTCGACGCAGCTGCTGGGTGATGGTGAGCACCACATCGGTGGCCGTCACGCCGGTCGGGATCGAGCCGGAGAGCTTGAAGCCCACGACCTTGGGGATCAGCATCGAGACGGGCTGACCGAGCATGGCGGCCTCGGCCTCGATGCCGCCGACGCCCCAGCCGAGCACGCCGAGGCCGTTCACCATCGTCGTGTGGGAGTCGGTGCCGACGAGGGTGTCGGGATACGCCTGCAGGACGCCCCCGACCTCGCGGCTGTACGTGACGCGCGCGAGGTACTCGATGTTGACCTGGTGGACGATGCCCGTGCCCGGCGGAACGACCTTGAAGTCGTCGAACGCCGTCTGACCCCAGCGGAGGAACTGGTACCGCTCGCCGTTGCGTTCGTACTCGATCTCGACGTTGCGCTCGAGGGCGTCCTCGCTGCCGAAGAGGTCGGCGATGACCGAGTGGTCGATGACCAGTTCGGCCGGTGCCAGCGGGTTGATCTTGGTGGGGTCTCCCCCCAGTTCGGCGACGGCCTCTCGCATGGTGGCGAGGTCGACGATGCAGGGCACCCCCGTGAAGTCCTGCATGACCACGCGCGCCGGCGTGAACTGGATCTCGGTGTCGGGCTCGGCCGTGGGCTGCCACGACCCGAGGGCCCGGATCTGGTCACCCGTGACGTTCGCACCGTCCTCGGTGCGGAGCAGGTTCTCGAGCAGGACCTTGAGGCTGAACGGAAGCTTCGAAGAACCCTCGACCGCGTCGATGCGGTAGACCTCGTAGTCGGTGGACCCGACCGTGAGGGTGTTCTTCGAGCCGAAACTGTTGATTGCAGACACGTGCCGTCTCCCTTGCTGACTACGCCCTCATCTTGGCCGGTGCGCGCGACGCCCACCAGCGAGGTCAGCCTAAGTCCGCGGGGTGTCCCCGGGGCCGATCCCAGCGATTTGTCTCGATGTCGAGACAAAACATAGCACCAGGAGGCGCGGGTCAGGCCGAGGGGCCCCGCGCGTCGTCCGCCGCCTCGCGTCCGCGGTAGACCGTCCGGACGAGCAGCCAGGTCACCCAGAGCAGCCCGGCGTAGAGGGGAACGCCCATGACGAGTTTGAGCGTGCCGAGCAGGGCCACGTCACCGGCCAGCCAGAGGGGCACCTGGACGGCGAGGCGAGCGGCGAACAGCCCGGCCCACAGCCACGTGGCCAGGACGAGCACGCGCCGCTTCGCCCGATCGGCCCGCCATCCCGTGCCGTCGTTCGTGAGGAGTCCCACCACGATGCCGATCAGCGGCCAGCGCACGGCGATGCTGACCAGCATGGCGGCGAGCGAGGCGGCGTTGATCAGCAGCCCCGGGACGAAGTTGTTCTCGGCCCGGCCGGAGAGCAGAGCGATCCCCGCGGAGAGGGCGATGCCGAAGACGCCCGCGAGTGCCTGGGCGACCGGACCTCGCTGGACCGCCCGGGCGACGACGAACCCCACGGCAAGGGCCAGCGGGATCAGCACCGACGGCACGACGTCGCGGGTGATCGTGTAGACGATCACGAAACCGAGGCCCGGGACGATGGACTCGACGAGCCCTCGCACCCCGCCGATGGCCGTCAGCAGCGCGGACGCCGTGGGCACCTCGCCGGGTGCGACCTGGCCGATGCCGGCCCGCCGGGCTGCAGCCTGCAACTGGGCCGCGAGCGACACCCGGGGGTCGTCGAGCGGCGACGGATCAGCCGGGTCGGGCCGCTCGTCGGACGCGGACACGTCGGGTCAGACGACCGAGGGCGTGGTGCCCGGGGCGTCGGTCGGGCCGGCCTTCGGCATGGCCAGCGGGATCAGCTCGCGCGGAGGCATCGGGGTCGTTCCGCGGACCACGACGATGCTGCGGAAGAGCTCTTCGATCTTCTCGGCGGCCTCGCCCTCGTGGGCCGCGTCGCCCGCGATGACGCCGCGAAGGAACCAGCGAGGACCGTCGACGCCGATGAAGCGGGCTCGCCTGGTCGTGCCGGGGTCGCCACCCATGACGGGGATCTCGGCACGGACCTCGGGGCCGAACGGCCCCTCGACCTCGGCCGTCGTGCCCCCTTGCTTCTCGATCTGCTCGCTGATCTGACCCCGGATCTCGTTCCAGAGACCCGTCGTGCGCGGAGCCGCGAACGGCTGGACCTGCAGCGTCGACTTGGCGAAGTCGAGGCCGACGGCGACGACCCGCTTGCTTCCCTCTTCGACCTCGAGTCGGAGGTGGAGCCCCTCTCGGGGCAGGATCTTCACGCCACCGAGGTCGACGTACGGACGGACGGGGTTCGCCTCGGTCTCGTCCAGGGGGCCGACGTCGGCGCGATCCTCGGGCGCCGACTTGGAGTCGTCGAACACCTCGACCTCGGTGTCGTCGAGGGACTCGATGTCGATCTCGACGTCGTCGACGTCCGCCGACTCGACGTCGATCTCGACGGCGGCCAGTTCTTGCTCGCGGCGTTTGGACTTCCTCACGCAGTGCCTCCTGGGTTGTGTGCGTATCCGGTGGAGCCGTGCCCGTCGACCCCGCGCACGCTCTCGGGGAGCGTCGCGACGGGGACGAACGTCGCGCGGACGACCGGCATGATGACGAGTTGGGCGATCTTGTCGCCGACGGCGACGTGGTGCTCGGCCTCGAGGTCGGTGTTCAGCAGCGAGACCTTGATCTCGCCGCGGTAGCCGGCGTCGACGGTGCCCGGGGCGTTCACGACGGTGATGCCGTGTTTGGCGGCCAGGCCGCTGCGGGGCATGACGAACGCGGCGAAACCCTCGGGCAGGGCGATGGAGACGCCCGTGCCGACGAGTGCGCGGTGCCCGGGCCGCAGCACGAGGTCGTGCGTCGAGACCAGGTCGGCCCCTGCGTCGCCCGGGTGGGAGTAGACGGGCATGGAGTCCGCCTCGGCGGCGATGAGGACGTCGAGGGTCTGGGTCACGTGTCGAGGGTAGTGCAGAAGTCTGGTCGAATGGATGTCATGAACCCCTACCGTGAGCGCCTGCTCCCGCCGCTCTCCGTCTTCCTCGCCTGCGCGTTGCTCGTCCCGGCCACCCTGCTGGTCTTCCTGCCGATCAACTCGACCGTGGGCGTGGTGATGGCCGTCGTGTTCTACGCAGCGACCATCGTCCTGCTCGTCCTGACCTCGCCCGTGCTGACGATCGACGACGAGGGCTTCACCGCGGGTCGCGCCCGGCTGTACGCGCACGAGATCGGCGAGGCCGAGGGATTCACCGGCGCCGACGCGACACGAGAAAGAGGGCCCCGGCTCGACGCGCGAGCCTGGACCCTCTTCAGGGGGTGGGTGCGACCGGTGGTCAAGATCTCGTTGACAGACCTCGACGACCCGGCACCCTATTGGTTGGTGTCGACCCGTCGTCCCGACGAGGTCGTCCGGCGGTTGGAGGAGCTCAGGCTGCGCACTCCCGGCAGATAGCGCCCAGCTTCGTCTCGTGGTCGAGCTGCGAGCGGTGCTTCACCAGGAAGCACTCGACACAGGTGAACTCGTCGACCTGCGGGGGGAGGACGACGACGTCGAGGTCGAGGTCCGAGAGGTCCTGTCCGGCGAGCTCGAACGAGCCCGGGTTGTCGGCGTCGTCGTCGACGACGCCGGTCATCTTGTCGGGGACCCTCTCTTTGAGCCCCTCGATCGACTCCGAGCCGTCGTCGTCGTTCTTGCGAGGTGCGTCGTAGTCGGTGGCCATGCCCATCCAGTTCTTCGGTCGTTCGTGTGCCCGATTCGGCGGGTGCAGTTTGCATCACTCGTTGTCGAATAGCAAACCCGTTCCCACGGCCTTTCAGCCGCCTCGGAAGAACTGACGGCACGCCCGTCGTATTCCCGCGAGAACGGGTGCCGACGTGCGACTCTTGCCTCCGTATCACGACGGTGAAAGGCGTGGAAAATGCAGGATCTCAGGGTCATCGGCGTCCAGAGCGGAGCTCTGCTCGTCTCCACCGACGCCGGTGGCGAGTACCGCCTTCCCGTCACCCACACCCTCCACTCCCAGCTCCGGGCGGCCAACCCGGGAGACGCTCCGGTCGAGCGGAAGGCTCCGCCACGCGAGATCCAGGCCCTGGTCCGGGCGGGCAAGACTCCGCAGCAGGTCGCCGACCTGACCGGCGCCGACCTCGACTACGTGCACCGCTTCGAGGGACCGGTCCTGGCCGAGCGCGCCTTCGTCCTCGAGAGCGCACGGGCCGTCACGGTGTCCGTCGCGGACGACGCGGCCTCCGGCGTGCACGCGACGACCTTCGGGGCCGTCATCGACGAGCGACTCGACGGCGCCGAGACCTCGCAACGCGAGTGGAGCGCCTACAAGGACGCCGAGCACGGCTGGGTGGTCCACCTGGCCTTCGTGACACATGAGGTCGAGCGCGACGCGACGTGGCGCTTCGACCCGAAGAAGTCGGTCCTGGCTCCCCTCGGCGGCGACGCCCACCGACTCTCCCAGCACGGCGAGGAGGCCGGGCCGCTCGTGCCGCGCCTCCGGGTCGTGGCCCGCGAGCCACGCCACGACGACACCTCGGGTCGTTTCGACAGCGGGGCGTTCCTGGTCGACCAGGTGGACGACGTCGAACTGCCGGCCGAGACCGCGACCGATCGGTTGCGTCCCGGCGTCCGGGGCACCGCCTCCTTCGCCGCCGCCAACCGGGCGCCGGACGACGCGAGCGGTCACGACCAGACCGCCGACCTGCTCGAGGCCCTGCGCCGGCGTCGCGGAGAACGCGAGGCCGCCCGCTTCTCGGACGACGACGGGCGTTCCGACCACCCGGTCACCGGGACGATCCGCGTGATCGACGTCCCCCTGGACGACTTCGACCTGCCCGAGGGGGCCACCAAGCCCACCCCCGTGCTGCCCCACCCGTCGGATCACGGCGACGCACGGACGGCCGACGCGCCGGTCCAGCCCACGGGCATCCGAGGAAGCCGCGGACGAGCGGGCCGTCGCGAGATGCCCAGCGCTGCTCAGCCGGCGAAGAAGTCGCGTGGGCGCACCTCGATGCCGAGCTGGGACGAGATCGTGTTCGGCGCCCGCTCGGACGACGATCCCGCCTGACCCCTCTGCCCGGGTCGGCGACCGTCACCGCCGGTAGGCACCGAACGTGCGCAGGGGAACCACGGTCTCGTCGTCGGACCACGACCCGTGGTGGCCCACCATCGTGCCGGGCTCACCGCCGCGATCTCGGCCGTCGTAGTAGGCGACCCCCCGACGGGCAGCCACGATGAGGTCGCCGATGCGCGGCAGCACGGCGGGGTCGACGGCCCCGAACCAACCGGCTTCGACCGCCTCGGCTCGGGTCAGCACCCAGGCCCGGTCCCCTTCCGCCGCCCGCCAGGCGTCGAGCAACGCACTCCGTCGGGACTCGTCCGCGTCGGGTTCGAGGTGCAGCTGCAGGCAGCGAGGCTCCCCCGCCACGTGCCTCACCCCGTCGACCAGGGCCGGCGTCCCCCCGAACACGATGCGTCGCCGTTCGGCGACGTCGACGATCCCGTGGTCGGCCGTCACGATCACGCCGACGTCGGGTGCGACCGTGGATTCGAGCCCCCGCACCTCGGCGTCGACGCCCTCGAGGGCGTCGATCCACTCGTCGGACTCCCATCCGGCGCGGTGGGCGATCATGTCGAGTTCGGGGACGTAGAGGTACACCAAGGAGGCGCGGGTCGATTCGACCAGTCTCGCCGCGGTCGCGAAGCGGTCTCCCACACTCTCCGCCACGTCGTAGGTGGCTCCTCGCAGGATGGCCTCGGTCAGGCCGGACGATCGGTAGCGCTTGGGGCCCACGGCATGGGACTCCACGTCGGGAGCCGTCTCGAACAGCGTGGGACGGCGCTGCCACTCGTCGGGTCGCATGCGGTCGTCCCAGCCCGAGAGCTGCTTGACCACACGATCGTTCTCGGGGTCGAGGGCCGAGTAGCCGACGAGGCCGTGCTCGCCGGGAAGAGCCCCGGTCGTCAACGTGGTGAGCGCCGCCGCGGTGGTGGTGGGCCACCCGGACCACAGGCTGCCCTTCACGCTCGACAACGTCCTGGCGTGGCCTCGACGGGCTCCGAGAGCCGCCTGGCCGAGACCGTCCACCAGGACGACGACGGCGGCCCGTGCGGCAGGGAGGTGGAGCGCGTTGGCCTCACCGCGGAGGGACGCGAGACACGAGGGCACCACGTCGGCCAGGCTCACGGCCCCCTGGGGGCGCGCCGGTACGATGGAGGACACCGGCCCCAGTCTGGCACAGCGACGATCGGGTGCCCCGTCCACCCCGATCCGTGAGAAGTGCATGACCACCACCGAGAACACGAGCAGCCCCGACCACGGCGAACGCATCGAGGACATCGACGTCTCGCTCGAGATGCAGGGGTCGTTCCTCGAGTACGCGTACTCGGTCATCTACTCGCGGGCGCTCCCCGACGCCCGGGACGGCCTCAAGCCGGTCCAGCGGCGCATCCTCTACCAGATGTCCGAGATGGGCCTGCGGCCCGACCGCGGTCACGTGAAGAGCGCGCGCGTCGTCGGCGAGGTCATGGGCAAGCTCCACCCGCACGGCGACACCGCGATCTACGACGCCATGGTGCGTCAGGCGCAGCCGTTCACCATGCGCGTGCCGCTGATCGACGGGCACGGCAACTTCGGCTCCCTGGACGACGGGCCCGCTGCACCGCGGTACACCGAGGCCCGTCTCGCCGAGGCGTCCCTGGCCATGACTCAGGGACTCGGCGAGGACGTCGTCGACTTCGTCCCCAACTACGACAACCAGCTGATGCAGCCCGAGGTGCTTCCCGCGGCCTTCCCCAACCTGTTGGTGAACGGTGCGAGCGGCATCGCGGTGGGCATGGCGACGAACATGGCGCCACACAACCTCGTCGAGGTCGTCGGCGCCGCGAGACACCTCATCGACCACCCCGACGCGAGCCTCGACGACCTCATGGCGTTCGTGCCCGGGCCCGACCTGCCCACCGGCGGCACGATCGCCGGGCTCGCGGGGGTCCGCGACGCCTACGCGACGGGTCGGGGCAGCTTCAAGACGCGGGCGCGGGTCGGCGTCGAGAGCATCACGGCGCGGAAGAACGGGCTCGTGGTGACCGAGCTGCCGTACCTGGTGGGGCCCGAGAAGGTGATCGAGAAGATCAAGGACGGGGTGCAGGCGAAGAAGCTGACCGGCATCACGGACGTCACCGACCTCACCGACCACAAGCACGGTCTCCGTCTCGTGATCGGGATCAAGACGGGGTTCAGCCCCGAAGCCGTCCTCGAGCAGCTCTACCGGTACACGCCGCTCGAGGACGGCTTCAGCATCAACAACGTCGCCCTGGTCGAGGGGCAGCCGCGCACGCTCGGGCTGAAGGAGATGCTCGAGGTCTACGTCGCCCACCGCCTGTCGGTCGTCACGCGTCGCAGCCGCTACCGGTTGGCAAAGAAAGAGGACCGACTCCACCTCGTCGAGGGCCTGCTCGTCGCCATCGTCGACATCGACGAGGTCATCCAGGTGATCCGGACCAGCGACGACACGGCCGCTGCCCGCGCTCGGCTGCGCGAGGTGTTCGACCTCAGCGAGATCCAGGCCGAGTACATCCTCGACCTGCAGTTGCGCCGGCTGACCAGGTTCAGTCGCATCGAACTCGAGGCCGAACGTGACGAGCTGCTCGCGGCCATCGCCGACCTCAAGGACCTGTTGGCCGACGCGGCCCGCCTCCGTGCCCTCGTCTCGAGCGAGCTCGGCGAGATCGCGGAGCAGTTCGGCACGCCGCGGCGGACCCTCCTCACCGAGGCCAAGCCGAGCGTCGCCACGACGGGTCGCGGCAGCAGGTCCACCCCCGTCCTCGAGATCGCCGACACCCCGACCCGGGTGTTCCTCTCGACGACGGGTCGCGTCCTGCGCGTGGACCACCTCGACCCCGACTCCGCGGCCCCCACTCCCCCGACCCGCCGCACCAAGCACGATGCCGTCCTGTCGTCGATCGACACGACCACGCGGACCGAGATCGGTGCCGTGACGAACCTCGGGCGTCTGATCCGTCTCACCCCCGTCGACCTCCCGTCGGTGCCACCCACGTCGGTCCAACTCGGTGCGGGGGTGCCCATCAGGGACTACATCGGCTTGGTCGACAAGAAAGAACGGGTGCTCGGGCTCGTCTCGCTCACCGCGGACCGGAGCATCGCGCTGGGCACGGCCAGGGGTGTCGTCAAACGGGTCGCGACCGGCCAGTACCCCGCCCGACCCGACTTCCCGGTCATCACCCTGAAGAAGGGCGATCAGGTGGTCGGAGTCGCCCAGGGGGTCGACGAGGACGAGCTCGTTTTTGTCACCTCCGCCACGCAGTTGCTCCGGTTCACCGCCTCGGCGGTACGACCGCAGGGGCCCGCCGGCGGCGGGGTGGCCGGCATCAACCTCCCGGACGACGCGAGCGTCATCTTCTTCGGCGCCGTGCCCGCAGGTCACGAAGCCGTCGTCGCGACGGTGTCGTCGAGCAGCTCGACGATCGCCGGCACCGACCCCGGACGTGCGAAGCTCAGTGCTTTCGACGAGTACCCGGGCAAGGGGCGCGCCACCGGCGGCGTCCGGTCCCACTCGCTGCTCAAGGGCGAAGACGCCCTGTCGCTGGCTTGGGTCGGACCGGCCCCCGCGCAGGCGGTCGGCCCGGACGGCTCCGTCCGGAGCCTGCCGACCGAGCTGTCACGCCGGGACGGCTCCGGCATGCCCCTCGACGCACCCGTCGGGTCCGTCGGGGCCTCGGTGGCCCACATCACCGACTCGGCCACGGGCCTCGAGGCAGGCGCCGAACCCGGCGAGTGACGCCTCGGACGACCGACCGGGACGGCACCGCACCGCACCTCGAAGTCGAGAGGCGGCGCCGTCCTCGTCTGCCACGAGTCGGTCGGGACTCAGACGTCGATACGGTCGCGGCTGAGACCGGCTCCGTCGATGATGAACTCCTTGCGAGGGGCGACATCATTGCCCATCAACAACTCGAAGACCCGTGCGGCGTTCTCGGCGTCGTCGACCTTGACGCGGCGCAGCATGCGGTTCTGACGTTCCATCGTCGTGGTCCGGAGTTGTTCGGCATCCATCTCGCCGAGACCCTTGTACCGCTGGATGGGGTCCTGGAACTTCTTGTTGGTGCGCTTGAGCCCCGCGAGGACGCCGTGCAGCTCTTTCTCGGAGTACGTGTAGATCGTCTCGTTGGGCTTGCTGCCGGGGTGCATCACGACCACCCGATGCAGCGGGGGAACGGCCGCGAAGACGCGACCGGCCTCGATCATCGGTCGCATGTACCGGAAGAACAGCGTGAGCAGCAGCGTCCGGATGTGGGCACCGTCCACGTCGGCGTCGCTCATGATGATGACCTTGCCGTAGCGGGCTGCCTCGAGGTCGAAGGACCGCCCCGACCCGGCCCCCAGCACCTGGATGATGGAGGCGCATTCAAGGTTGGACAGCATGTCGCTGACCGAGGCCTTCTGGACGTTCAGGATCTTGCCGCGGATCGGCAGGAGGGCCTGGAACTCGCTGTTCCGGGCGACCTTGGCCGTGCCCAACGCGGAGTCGCCTTCGACGATGAACAGCTCGCTGTTCGCCACGTCGTTCGACCGGCAGTCGACGAGCTTGGCCGGCAGGGTCGAGTTCTCGAGGGCGTTCTTGCGACGCTGGGTCTCTTTGTGCGCCCGGGCGGCGATGCGGGTCTTCATCTCGGCGACGACCTTGTCGAGCACGAGGGCGGTCTGAGCCTTGTCTTCACGGCGGGTCGAGGTGAACAGCTTGCCGAACTCGGTGGCCACGACGTTCGCCACGATGGCCCGTACGGCCGGCGTGCCCAGGATCTCTTTCGTCTGGCCCTCGAACTGCGGCTCGGGGAGGCGCACGGTGAGCACCGCCGTCAGGCCGGCCAGGACGTCGTCCTTCTCGATCTTGTCGGTGCCGACCTTGAGGCGACGGGCGTTGGCCTCGACCTGCTGACGGACGAACTTCAGCAGCCCGGTCTCGAAGCCGGTCTGGTGCGATCCGCCCTTCGGCGTGGCGATGATGTTCACGTAGCTGCGGAAGACGGTCTCGTATCCCCCGCCCCAGCGCAGTGCGATGTCGACGTCGCACTGGCGCTCGAGTTCGGTCGCGATCATGGCTCCGCCGTCCGTGAGCACGGGCACCGTCTCGGTGTAGGTGCCCGACCCGGTCAGGCGCCACGTGTCGGTCACCGCCGTGTCGGGCGCCAGGAACTCGACGTACTCGCTGATCCCACCGTCGAAGCGGAAGGTGCTCTCGAGTGGGAAGCCGCCGTCGGTGAGCGATCCGGCACGCTCGTCGCGCAGCGTGAGCGTGAGCCCCGGGATGAGGAAGGCCGTCTGTCGTGCCCTTGCCGACAGCTCGTCGGTCTGGAACGAGGCCCCCCGGGTGAAGATCTGCCGATCGGCCCAGTACCGCACCCGGGTGCCGGTGACACCGCGCTTGGTCTTGCCGACCTCGCGGAGCACGCTGCCCGAGACGAACGGGGTGAACGGTGAATCGGGGGTGGGCTCCCCCTCGTCGTCGAACGTGCCGGGTTCGCCACGGCGGAACGACATGGCGTACGTCTTGCCGCCCCGGTCGACCTCGACGTCGAGCCGCTCCGACAACGCGTTGACGACGGAGGCCCCGACACCGTGGAGGCCACCGGACGACGTGTACGAGCCACCACCGAACTTGCCCCCGGCGTGGAGCTTCGTGAACACGACCTCGACACCGCTGAGGCCCGTCTTGGGTTCGATGTCGACCGGCACGCCACGACCGCTGTCGCGGACCTCGACGCTGTCGTCGGAGTGCAGCACGACGTCGATCGTGTCTCCGTGCCCCCCGAGCGCCTCGTCGACCGAGTTGTCGATGATCTCCCAGAGGCAGTGCATGAGGCCGCGCGAGTCGGTCGACCCGATGTACATGCCGGGACGTTTGCGCACGGCCTCGAGGCCTTCGAGCACCGAGAGGTGCCGGGCCGAGTAGTCGGAGGCGGGTGCGGACGAGGTGGGGGGCATGGTTCTCCTGAAGGGCCCGCCGTCATCTCTCGACGACGGGAATGCGGGGAGGCGGTGGCCGCGTTACAGCCTACCGAGGGCCGCCGACACGGCAGTCCCGACACTCTCCGGCCCGGCCTCCGCTACGCGATGAGCGAAATCCGGGGCCGATGTCACACGATACGGACGTCGGCGTGTTTTGATGAGTGTCTCACCCACCGCACCACCGTCAGGAGGAGCATCACATGACTCAGATGGCCACCGACCAGACCGCCGTCGACGAGCTCGGCTCCCGCTACCAGTTGAGCGCTGCGGACCGCTGCGACAGCTGCGGAGCCCAGGCTTACATCCGCGCGACCATGGCCACCGGCGAACTGCTCTTCTGCGCACACCACGGCGCGAAGTTCAAAGAGAAGCTGCAGCCCACCGCCATCGAATGGCTCGACGAGAGTTCGAAGCTCCTCGCGCACTGAGACACGACGCCGCCCCGGACCACAGCCCAGGTCGGCAGCACGACGAAGGCCCCGCATCCGATCGATGCGGGGCCTTCGTCGTGCTGCCGTGCCGAGGTCGTCACATGGCCTTGAACGAGCGTTCGAGGTTGTCGGCGATCACCTTCTGCGACGCGGCGGCGTACTCGTCGAGCTTCGCGTGCTCTGCGCCCGCCGAATACGAGATCATGCGGCGGCTCAACGCGACTCGCAGGACCCGATCGGTCAAGGCAGGGTTCAGAGGGAGAACCGGTCCCTTGAGCTGGGTGCCGAACGACACCCCTCGACGTACCCCCTCGCGGCCGTCGCCGTTCCCGCCGCCGTGGACCACGGAACCGAACGGCTCGGCGTCCGTGCCGAGCTCGAGGTGGGCGGCATGGTCCTCGAAGCCGAAGAGGGTGATCTCGTCACCCTGGTAGTCGGTGGTCACCTGCAGGTAGTTCGTCCTTCGAGGAGCCCCACGGCGGACGACGGCGTCGAAGAAGCCGACTCCCTCGACCGACTCGCCGTCGACGCCTTCGACTCCGCGGCTCAGGAGCTCGAGACCGCCCCCCACTGCCACCACGGGGACGCCGGAGGCGGCGAACGACTCGAGTGCCGGCGCGAGGCGACGAGCGTCGACGGCGACGGCACGGACGCCCGACAGGGGGCCGTGCCCCACCACGACCACGTCGGCAACGGTCGGCACGTCGTCACCGATCCGGTACTCGAGGACCGAGCTGTCGACCCCGGCTCGGCGCGCGCGCACCGCGAGCGTCGTCACGTTGCCCCGATCACCGCTCACACCGAGCTCTTCCGGGTAGAGGTGGACGATTCGGAGGACGTCGTCGCTCACGCGGTCTTCTCCAGGTCGGGGTGGCCGAGGATGCGGCGGGCCAGCATCATCTGCTCGTAGTTCGTCACGAAGTGCTTCGTGTTGTCGCTCGGGGACGGAAGGGCCCGCATGAGGCGGATGGCCTTCGAGATGTCCTCTTCGATCACGTGGACGGGGATGCCCTCGTGCTCGAGTCGCAAGGCCAACTGCCAGGCCTTCGCTCCCGCGAGGACGTCGACGTGGTCGAGGTGCGAGAAGTCGATGTCGTAGATCCAGGAGATGTCGGGCGTGCCCTCGTCGATCGCCAACATGACCTGCTCGACGCCTTGCGGGAGTGCGTCGAGGTTCATCTGAAGGCTCGCCGCGTTCTTGAACATGATGAACTCGGCCTCGTCGGCGCCGAGGGACATGCGCTCACCGCGACCGTAGGCCGGCTTCATGCTCTCGAAGGCCCGCTGGACGGCAGTCGGGTCGACCGGGTGCCCCAGGACGACCGACGCCGTCTGGAGGGCCGCCGCGGCGTCCACGGCGTAGTGCAGACCACGCGCCGGCAGCCGGACGTCGATCGGGGTGCCGGAGACGGTGATGGTGGCGCCCGTGCCCGTGAGAGCGGTCACCTCGGTCTCGGCGGTCAGCGAGGTGTCGGCCTCACGGCTGAAGTCGTTGGCGTTCTGGAGGCCGTTGGGTGACGCGGAGACGACCTCGGGTGAGGCACCGAAACGGGTCACCGTCTGGCGACCGACGGCCTGGTACGGGCCCAGGTGCTGGTCGTCGCGGTTCGTCACGACCGCGGCGGTGGCCACGGCAGCCGTGTCGGTCATCATCGTGCCGACCCGCTCGGTCTCGAAGAACCGGTACAGCTGATCGACCTGCACGTTGAGCATGAGCACCGTCGAGGGGTGCAGGGACTTCGTCAACTCGACGGCGAACGCCTCGTCGACCTCGATCACGCCGATGTCGTCGCGAACGCGACCGAACGGCGTCACCTCGCGGAGGAAGGCCGACGCGATGCCCTGAGGCAGGTTGGCACCCGTCGGGTTCGTGAACACCTTGAGCCCGTGGGCCCGGAGCGTCTCGGTCAGCATCATCGTCGTCGTCGACTTGCCGTTCGATCCGAGCACGAACACGACGCCGCGCTCGAACTGCGACGAGACGTGCGTCAGGAAATCGGGCGCGAGCTTCAGGACGGTCTGCCCCGGGTACGCGGACCCGCCGCCCCGCAACCGGGCGACCGCCCGGACGAGTCGGCCGGCCAGCACGGGGACCAGGTAACGCACGGGCCTACTCGAGGTAGTCGCGGAGCGACTGCGAACGCGACGGGTGGCGGAGCTTCGCCATCGTCTTGGACTCGATCTGGCGGATGCGCTCGCGCGTCACGCCGAACGTGTCACCGATCTGGTCGAGGGTCTTCGGCATGCCGTCGCCCAGGCCGAAGCGCATGCGGATGACGCCGGCTTCACGCTCAGACAGGCTGTCGAGCAGCGACTCGAGCTGCTTCTGCAGCATCGTGAACCCGACGGCGTCGGCGGGCACGACGGCCTCGGTGTCCTCGATGAGGTCACCGAACTCGCTGTCGCCGTCTTCACCCAGAGGCGTGTGGAGAGAGATGGGCTCGCGACCGTACTTCTGGACCTCGACGACCTTCTCGGGCGTCATGTCCAGTTCACGGGAGAGCTCTTCGGGCGTGGGCTCGCGTCCCAGGTCTTGCAGCATCTGGCGCTGGACGCGGGCGAGCTTGTTGATGACCTCGACCATGTGCACCGGGATGCGGATCGTGCGGGCCTGGTCGGCCATGGCACGAGTGATGGCCTGGCGGATCCACCAGGTGGCGTACGTGGAGAACTTGAAGCCCTTGGTGTAGTCGAACTTCTCGACGGCGCGGATCAGACCCAGGTTGCCCTCTTGGATCAGGTCGAGGAACTGCATGCCGCGGCCCGTGTAGCGCTTGGCCAGGCTGACCACGAGTCGGAGGTTGGCACCGAGCAGGTGGCTCTTGGCGCGTTGGCCGTCGCGCGACACCCAGCGCAGCTCACGCTCGAGCTCGCGGCTCAGGCCGGTGCTGTTGGCGAGCTTGTCGTCGGCGAACAGGCCCGCCTCGATGCGCATGGCGAGCTCGACCTCTTCGGCCGCGTTCAGCAGGGCGACCTTGCCGATCTGCTTCAGGTAGTCCTTGACGGGGTCGGCCGTCGCACCCGTGATGGTCGTCGAGTAGACGGGCATCTCGTCGTCGTCGTCCTGCGAGATGACGAGCGCACCCGTCGGCAAGATCTCGGGTGCGGGCTTCGCACCCTCGGCCTCGGCGTCGTCGCCGGCAGCCGGATCGACGGCGGCCTCGGCGTCGACCTCGTCGTCGGCGGATTCGGCCGCGGCGGCCTTCTTGGCAGCTGCGGTCTTGGCCGGCGCCTTGGCCGCCGCCTTCTTGGCGGGAGCCCTCTTCGCCGGGGCCTTCTTGGCGACGGGAGCCGTGGTCTCGGCCTCGACGGCCGTGTCGTCGGTCACGGCCTCGTCAGGGGCCGTGGTCGCTTTGCTGCGTGTAGCCATGCGAACACCTTTCAGTTCTCGGTACGTTCCGGACCGGACGCGATCGTCGCGTTCACGTGCGCCGGTGGGGACGTCGACCGGCACTGGGCGTCGGCCGAATTCGGGCAGTACTAGGACCCATGTCAAGTCCTCGATCGAAAGCGCGTCGACTGTGCCGACTCGTGAACTCGATCGATGGACATGAACGGGTCCGTATCCCATTATTGCACGTCCGGCCGGTGCCGGGCGACACGGGCGACGTCAGGCGTGTGGGTCCCGTCGGGGCCGGTTGCGCGCGGCCTGCCATCTCCTGTTCAGGGCAACCCAGAGGGGCGCCACCTCTATTCCTTCCTCGAGCCGAAGGCCACGACGGGTGCGTCGGCGCTCGACGAGCAAGGCCACCACGCCACCGCCGACGACCACGTACTGGACGAGCAGGGCGATGCGGAACGATTCGAAGGCGAAGAGGTCGCTCGGTTGCCCCGAGGCGACGCGGGCCGCGTCGAGTCGGTCGAGGACGACGCCGATCAGGAACATCATGACGAAGCTCGCCAGGAAGCCGCCGACGTTGACCACGCCGTTGGCCACCCCCAGACTGCGGAGCGGGTTGAACGTCCGCGCGAAGTCGAAGCCGATCAAGGAGCCCGGACCGCCCACCCCGAGGACGACGACCAGCACGTACGCGAGCCAGTGAGGAGGCGTCCCGGGCCACGCCAGCAACGTCGTCCAGACGACGGCCAGCACCGTGACGATGCCGAGGACGAGATTGGACCGTCGCATCGGGTAGCGCGCGACCAGCACGCCGAGGATCGGCCCCGCCACGACACCCGACACCACGAGCAGCGAAAGCATGCCCGAGGCCTCGCCGGTCGAGAAGCCGAGACCGCCCACCAGCAGCGGAACGCCCCACAGCAGGCTGAAGACCGTGCCCGACGACTGTGTCACGAAGTGCGACCAGAACCCCAGCCGGGTCCCCGGACGACGGACGCTCTGCCCGAGCTGTCGGCCCGCGTCGGCCCAGCTGAGGACCGATTCGGAGCGGATGCGGCCGGCCGGGGACTCCTTGACCACCAGCAGGACGACCACGGCGGCCACGACCGAGAGGGACGCCGCGCTGAGGAAGGCCGGACCCCACCCCGCCCCGTGCAGCACGATCGAGAGCGGCACGGCCGACAGCACCTGGCCGATCTGTCCGACGTTGCCGGTCCATTGCGACACCTGCGGAAGGATCGGCCCGCGGAACCACGAAGGCAGAAGACGGATCACCGAGATGAAGGTCATCGCGTCGCCGGCGCCCACGAGCACGCGGCCCGCGACGGCCACGCCGATGGTCGGCGGCGAGAGCGCCACGACGAGTTGGCCCGCGGCCAACAGGACGGCACCGGCGACGATGAGTCTCTTGGGCCCGACCCGGTCGAGCAGGACGCCGACCGGGATCTGCAGCCCGGCGTAGACGACGAGCTGCACGACGGCCAGGGTCGACAGCGTCGAGGCCGAGACGCCGAAGAGGTGCTGCGCCTCGACACCCGAGACCCCGAGCGACGACCGCTGCAGGACGGCGACGACGTAGGCGAACACGGCGGCGCCCCAGACGAGCCAGGCACGCGCGGAGTTCACCCCGCGACCCTAGCCGACCGGGGGCTGGCCGCCGGCCCGCGCCTCCTGCGCTCCCGGATCGGAACGGACCCGGGAGGCGCGGCGTCGGTCAGGAGCGGTCGTCGCCCTCGCCGTCCACCCGCCGGGTGGCGAGGAACTTCTCGAGTTCGGCGGCGAGGGCATCGGCCGAGGGCACCTGGCCGTCCTGGTCGGTCAGCGGGGAGGGCAGGGGGTTGCCCTGCATGTACGTGTCGTGACGTTCCTCGAGGGTGGCCACCAGGCGGGAGAGCTCGTGGTTGCCCGCGACCTGTTCGTCGACCTTGACCATGAAGTCGCGGCCCTCTTCGCGGAGGCGGTCGGTCGGGAAGATCAGACCCGTCGCAGCGCTGATGCTCGACAACGCCGCCACGGCGGCGTCGGGGAACTCCGTGTCGGCCAGGTAGTGGGGCACGAGCAGGACGAACCCCGCGGTGGGGTGCCCCGTCTCGCCGAGGCGGTGCTCGACGAGGTGCAACGCGTTGGCAGGGGCCTGGGTGACGGGCTTCCACACCGACATGGCCTCGACCAGGTCGGAGCGGTTGCCGCTCACCGTCACCCCGATCGGACGCGTGTGGGGCACGGGCATGGGGATGGAGTGCACCCACGTCGTGGTGGAGACGCGGTAGCGCTCGACGAGCTGCACGACGGCCGCGGTGAAGCGCTGCCACTGGAAGTCGGGTTCGAACCCCGCGAGGAGGAGGAACCGTTGACCGAGGTCGTCGTGGACGAGGTAGAGCGACAGGGTCGAGGGCTCGATCTCGGAGATGTGGTCCTGGTCGAAGGTGAAGGTCGGGCGACGGGCACGGTAGTCGAGGAGCTCGTCGGCGTCGAAGGTCGCCACGAGGGTGTGGTCGAGGGTGTCGAGGACGTACTCCGCCAGCTGGCTCACCGCCGAGCCCGCGTCGGCGAACCCGGTCAGGCCGGCGACGAGCGGCAGGCCTTCGGGCACGTCGTCGGCGTCGGGTGTGATGTCGTAGAGGGCTGCGGGGTCGTGCATGGTCTCCATGCTAGGCACCGGGAGTCGACGGAAGGCGCCCACGACCACGTGCCGAGAGCGAACACCACGGTCGATACGATGGGCCGATGACCGTCGCCACCCTCTCCGTCCTGCTGTCCGATCCGATCGCCGCCGAGGCCGACGTCCTCGTCGTCGGCGTCGTGAAGGGGGCCGACGGCCCCGAGCCGACCCTCGAGGTCCCGGGGCTCGCCGAGTCGTTCGCCGCCCTGGGTGTGACCGGCGCCCGGGACGAACTCGTCAAGGTCCCCGCGGCCAGCGTCACCGCCTCGATCGTGGCCCTGGTCGGCCTGGGTGACTCCGTCACGGCCGAGAGCCTCCGCTACGCCGCGGGGTCGGCCGTCCGTCAGCTCACCGCGGTCGACCGGGTCGTCCTGGCCCTGCCCGTGGGCGACGCAGCCGGCGCCCTGGCCGCGCTCGAGGGCGCCGCGATCGCGTCGTACGAGTTCGACGCCTTCCGCCACTCCTCGGCGTCCGACACCCGTCGACACGCCCGCGACATCGCCCTGGCGACGTCGGCCGACGTCGAGGACTCCGTCCTCGAGCGCGCGGCCGTGGTGGCCGAGGCCGTGCACACCGTCCGCGACCTGGCCACGACTCCCCCGCAGCAGATGTACCCCCAGGCACTCGCCGACTTCGCCGTGGCGCATGCCGCGGACGACGCCCTCTCGGTCACCGTCCTCGACGAGGACGGTCTCCGCGACGGCGGGTACGGGGGCATCCTCGGCGTCGGCCAGGGGTCGAGTCGTGGACCCCGGCTGGTCAAGGTCGAGTACTCCCCCGCCGGGGCAGCGAAGCACCTGGCCCTGGTCGGCAAGGGCATCACGTACGACACGGGCGGACTGTCGCTGAAGCCCGCCGCGAGCATGCTCGGCATGAAGGACGACATGACGGGTGCCGCGACGGTCCTCGCCGTGACGGTCGCCGTGGCGAAGCTGCGGCTGCCCGTTCGACTGACCGCCTGGCTCTGCATCGCCGAGAACATGCCGAGCGGCACGGCGATCCGACCCGACGACGTCCTCACCATCAAGGGCGGCACCACCGTCGAGGTGACGAACACCGACGCCGAGGGCCGTCTGGTCATGGCGGACGGCCTGGTCGCGGCGAGCGACGAGCAGCCCGACGCCATCGTCGACGTGGCCACCCTCACGGGGGCCCAGGTCGTCGCCCTCGGCATGCGCTACGTCGGCGTCATGGGCAACGACGGCCTCGCATCCGAGATCGTGTCGCTCGCCGACGCGGCGGGCGAGACGTTCTGGCGCATGCCGCTCGCCGCCGAACTGCGGGCGCGCCTGAACTCCGACGTGGCCGACCTCGTGAACGCGACCCCGGGCAACACGGCGGCCGGCATGCTGCTGGCCGGCGTCTTCCTCAACGAGTTCGTCGGGTCGCGCGAGGGAACGTCGACGCCGATCCCCTGGGCGCACCTCGACATCGCGGGGCCGTCGAACAACAAGGGCGGCGGTTACGGCTACACGGCCAAGGGCTCGACGGGTGTGACCGTCCGCACCCTGATCGAGCTGGCCGACAAGTTTTCCGCTGCGTAGTAGGGTCGTGGGGGCGGGAGAAACCCGCTGAGATCGGTCCCCCGAGGGCATCCGCCGACGTGCGTCACGACGACGCCGCCGAACGGTGCGGTCGGTTCGGGGACGGGCGTCGTCGCCACCGCGACGGCCCCGCCTCGGCGTCGGGGTTCCGCGGACGCACGAGGGAGTTGCTGGGTGTCGGAACAGAATTTTGACCTGGTGGTGCTCGGTGGCGGGAGCGGCGGATACGCCGCAGCGCTGCGAGCGAGCGAGTTGGGCCTGAGCGTCGCACTCGTCGAGAAGGACAAGGTCGGGGGCACCTGCCTCCACCGTGGTTGCATCCCCACCAAAGCACTGCTGCACTCGGCCGAGGTGGCCGACGTCTCGCGTGAATCCGCCAAGTACGGCGTCAACACCGACTTCCACGGCATCGACATCGCCGCGGTGACCTCGTATCGCGAGGGGATCGTCGCCAGCAAGTACAAGGGTCTCCAGGGACTCGTCAAGGCTCGCGGCATCACGACCGTCGAAGGCGAGGGCAAGCTCACCTCCCCGTCGACCGTCCAGGTCGGCGAGACCACGCTCAAGGCGAAGAACGTCGTGCTCGCCACGGGGTCCTACTCGCGCAGCCTCCCCGGCCTCGAGATCGGCGGCAAGGTCATCACCAGCGAGCACGCCCTGGCGCTCGACCACGTGCCGAACAAGGTCGTCATCCTCGGCGGCGGTGTCATCGGCGTCGAGTTCGCCAGCGTCTGGAAGAGCTTCGGCGTCGACGTGACCATCGTCGAGGCCCTGCCCCACCTCGTGCCCAACGAGGAGGAGTCCATCTCGAAGCAGTTCGAGCGCGCCTTCCGCAAGCGCGGCATCGCCTTCTCGCTCGGTGTTCGGTTCCAGGGTGTCGAGCAGAACGACGACGGCGTCGTCGTCACACTCGAGGACGGCAAGACCTTCGAGGCGGACCTCATGCTCGTCGCCGTCGGCCGTGGCCCCTCGACCGCCGGTCTCGGCTACGAAGAGGTCGGCATCACGATGGACCGCGGTTTCGTCCTGACGAACGAGCGCCTCGCGACGAACGTCCCCGGCGTCTACGCCCTGGGCGACATCGTGCCCGGCCTCCAGCTCGCCCACCGCAGCTTCCAGCACGGCATCTTCGTCGCCGAAGAGATCGCGGGCCTCAAGCCGCAGGTGATCTCCGACGTGAACATCCCCAAGGTCACCTACTCCGACCCCGAGGTCGCCTCGGTCGGCCTGACCGAGGTCAAGGCCGCCGACCAGTACGGCGCCGACAAGGTCACCAGCTACGACTACAACCTCGCGGGCAACGGCAAGAGCCACATCATCGGCACCAGCGGTTCGGTCAAGGTCGTCCGCGTGGTCGACGGCCCCGTCGTGGGCGTCCACATGATCGGTGCCCGCGTCGGAGAGCTGATCGGTGAGGCACAGCTCGCCGTCAACTGGGAGGCCTACCCGGAAGACGTCGCCCCCCTGATCCACGCCCACCCCACCCAGAACGAAGCACTCGGCGAAGCCATGCTGGCCCTCGCGGGCAAGCCGCTCCACGCGATGTAGATCCCGAGCACCATCGCTCCTGCGAAGCAGGGGCCCGCATCACCACCACAGCAATCACAGACACACACATGTCGTCAAAGGAGCCCCACAGATGAGCGAATCCGTCAACCTCCCGGCACTCGGAGAGAGTGTCACCGAGGGTACGGTCACCCGCTGGTTGAAGAACGTCGGTGACCGCGTCGAGGTCGACGAGCCGCTGCTCGAGGTCTCGACCGACAAGGTCGACACCGAGATCCCTTCGCCCGTCGCCGGTGTGATCGAAGAGATCCTCGTCGCCGAGGACGAGACCGTCGAGGTGGGCACCGCCCTCGTCCGCATCGGAGACGGCAGCGCATCCGAGGCCCCCGCGGACGAGCCCGAGGCTGCCGCGGAGCCCGAGCAGGCGCCCACCGAAGCCGAGGCCGAGGAGCCCGAGGTCGCCTCGTCGGCCGCCCCTGCCCCCGGCGAGGACTCCGCGGCCAGCGCGCCCGAGCCCGCCCCCGCGGTGGACCCGGCGCCTGCGGCACAGCCGGACGCTGCGGGCCAGGAGCCCGCCGCAGCGCAGCCCGAGGCCACGCAGCCCAGCAGTGAGCAGCCCGCCCCGTCGGCACCGACCCCTTCGCCTGCGACGGGCTCGTCCGAGACCTCGGCACCTGCCACCCCGGCCCCGAGCAGCGGTGCGCCCGTCGGCTACGTCACCCCGCTCGTCCGCAAGCTGGCGAACGAGAAGGGCGTCGACATCTCGACCCTGACGGGCAGTGGCGTCGGAGGTCGCATCCGCAAGGAGGACGTCCTCGCCGCGGCCGAGGCCGCCGCGTCCTCGACCACGTCGGAACCGGCCTCCGCCGGTCCCGCTCCGATCGAGGTCTCGCCGTTGCGTGGCACGACCGTCCCGATGTCACGCCTCCGCAAGGTCGTCGCCGAGCGCGCGGTCCAGTCGATGCAGGCCATGGCCCAGCTCACCAGCGTCGTCGAGGTCGACGTCACCAAGGTGGCCGCGTTCCGCGACGCGAACAAGGGTGCCTTCCTCGATAAGACCGGCAACAAGCTGTCCTTCCTGCCCTTCTTCACGCTCGCGGCCGCCGAGGCACTCAAGGCGCACCCCAAGCTGAACGCCACCGTCGACGGCGACTCGATCGTCTACCCCGACCACGAGCACGTCGCCATGGCGGTCGACACCGAGCGCGGCCTGTTGACGCCGGTCATCAAGAACGCGTCCGACCTCGACCTCGCGGGCATCGCCGGTCAGATCGCCGACCTCGCGCAGCGCACTCGTGACAACAAGCTGAAGCCCGACGAGCTGGCCGGTGGCACGTTCACCGTCACGAACACGGGTTCGCGCGGAGCCCTGTTCGACACCCCGGTGGTCTTCTTGCCGCAGGTGGCCATCCTCGGCACCGGCATCGTCGTCAAGCGCCCGGTGGTCATCAAGGCCGACGGGTCGGAGTCCATCGCGATCCGGTCCATGGTCTACCTGGCCCTGTCGTACGACCACCGCATCGTCGACGGTGCCGACGCCGCCCGCTTCCTGGTCGCCGTCAAGGAGCGTCTCGAGGGCGGGGACTTCACGTCCAAGCTCGGCATCTGACGCTCGTCGGGTGAGGCCCGCCCTCACCGATCGACGATCACGTCGCGAAGCCGCCAACCGGCCTCGGTCCTCATCACGAGGACCGAGGCCGGTTCGCCGTCGGGGCCCGTCGCCCCGAGCAGGACCGTCCCCCCGGTTCGTGACGCCCCTCCCGTCAACTCGAGATCGTCCGTCGCCGCACCGGCGAGCGAGGGATCGTCGAGCACGGCATCGTCCCGGAGCGCGATCGGTGAACCCGGCTGGTCGACCACCTCGAGACAGCTGCGTGTCACGTCGCGCAGGCATTCCCGACGAGCCGCCAGGAGCACCTCGGCAGCTGCGACGGGATCGTCACCGACCACGAGTGCCCCGGCCTCGTCGAGGGATCCTGTTCCGCCCGACCGGGACGGTACGGCCGTCGTGGCCCCCGGGAAGTCGCCCGCAGGACTCCCCGGCGTCGAGGCATCGCTTCCGGCCGAGACAGCACCCACCTCGTCGTCGGAGCCGTCATGGCGTGCCGAGGAAGCCGGCCCGAGGACGATCGCCGCTCCGGCGACGACGACCGCGACGACCGCGAGCAGTCGGTAGCGCCGTCGAACGGTCCCGAGGGCTGTGACGACCTGCCGTGGCCGCAGGTCCCGCACACCGGCGATCGCCCGGTCGAGTGCCTCGCATTCGGGCAGGAAGGTGAGCCAGCCCCGCATGGTCTGCTCGTCCTCGGGGGCCGACACGAGGGGGTCTCGCACGAGGCCGCCGTCGACGCCTTCGACCACGGCGTCGACGCTCGAGAGGGGGACGGCCTCGCCGAGGTCGAAGACCGACTCGACCAGTGATTCGAAGCTCGACGCGTCCAGGGTCGGCGCCGCATCACGGGATGCCGGTCGCGCCGCCCGCTCGACGAGAGCCTGGGCGAACTGCGCCGCCGCGGGCAACGACGCGCGCTCGGCGTCCGGACCGACGGCCGCTTTCGGCACGGTGACCAGCACGGGTGCCCCGCGAGCATCGATCTCGATGTCGTCGACGTCGAGAGCACCGATGGCCGTCCCCCGACGGGCCAGGTGCTGGACCGCGCCCAGCACGGGCACGACGAGGGTGATCACCTCCCCCGGCTCGGGACGCCCCCGGGCGGCGAGCCACGACGCGAGCGGGTCACCGCCGACGTCCTTGAAGACCAGCACGAGCTCGCCCGACGGACTCGTCAGCACGTCGACGAGGGTCGCGACGTGCGGGTGGTCGGCGCGTGCGAAGGCGACCGCCTCGGCGACGGGAGAGCGTCCCGCCGAGCCCGATCCGCGCCTCCTGAGCACGACGCGTGACCCACCGGGTGCCTCGGCGAGGATGCGCTCCACCGCACCGTCGAGGCGTCGGGAGAGTACGCGGTAGGGGCCGATCGTCTCGTTCGTCATGAGGCGATGGT
The DNA here is from genome assembly GCF_001421865.1 of Frigoribacterium sp. Leaf44. Lineage (NCBI taxonomy): Bacteria > Bacillati > Actinomycetota > Actinomycetes > Micrococcales > Microbacteriaceae > Frigoribacterium > Frigoribacterium sp. Leaf44. Next base: position 1,022,307 of record NZ_LMLG01000001.1, on the reverse strand, counting down.
GTCGTCCCGTGCCGGACGGCGTCGTCCCGCAGGGGAACACTGTCGACCGTCGACGGATCCGAGTCCCTGGGGAGGATTCGACGGGACCGCTTACCCCGTATCCTGGTCCACATGGCTCGTCGTACGCCCCCCGAGAACACGTCCCCGAAACCGCCGAAGGAACCCGGCCGTCTCAAGCAGATGTGGCAGGTCTTCCAGATGACCCGCCGCGTCGACAAGACGGCGCTGCCGATGATGCTGCTGGCGTTCTTCGTGCCCGTGCTGCTCGGTGTGGTCGCGGCGCTGCTGCTCACGGGTGGCAACGTGCTCGCGCTGGTGCTCTACATCGTCGTCGGCGTCATGCTCGGGTTCCTGCTGCTGTTGATCGTGCTGGGTCGGAAAGCCGAGCGCGCGGCCTACTCGCAGATCGAGGGGCAGCCGGGTGCCGTCGGTGCGGTCATGAAGAGCGGCCTGCGTCGTGCGTGGCGCGCTGCCGAGATGCCCGTGGCCGTCCAGGGGCGCAGTCAGGCCGCGGTGTACCGCGCGGTCGGCCGGCCGGGTGTGGTGCTCGTCGCCGAAGGCGGCGCCGGCCAGACCCGCCGACTCGTCGACGAAGAGCGTCGCAAGGTCACGCGCATCCTGCCGAACGTGCCGGTCCACGTGCTGAACGTCGGCCCTGATGCGGACTCCGTGCCCCTCCACAAGCTCGCCGGTCGCATGAACAAGCTCAAGTCGTCCATCAACCGCAACGAGGTGCTGGCCGTCAGCAACCGCCTCCAGTCCCTCGGTCAGAACGGCCTGCCCATCCCCAAGGGTGTCGACCCCTTCAAGGTGCGGTCGGGTCGTCCGCGCTGACCCCGGCGACATCCACCTCGACGTGACGTGACGACGGCCCCCCTCCGACCAGGAGGGGGGCCGTCGTTCGTCCGTCGGGCGTCTCAGACGCGGACGAGGAGCGTCCCGGCGACGCGGTCGTGCAGACCTCGCTGGTCGAGGTCCCAGACGACGGCCGGGATGACGAGCACGAGCAACACCGACCGCAGGACGGGCCGTCCCACACCGATGCGGCCGCCGGCCATGGGCACGAGACGCATGCCCAGGGCGAGGTGCCCGAGCGAGCCTCCGAACAGCACGAGGAAGAGCATCTGCATGAGCAGGAACACCCCGGTGATGGCGAGGCCCTCGCCACCGAAGAAGAGTGCGGCCACGGCGTAGGCGATCGCCCAGTCGACGGCGAGCCCGGCGACGCGTCGCCCGAGCCGGGCCACGGAGCGCGGGCCCTTCTCGGGCAGCCCCAGCCGCTCGCCCGGCCAGCGCTGTGCCCCGTCGTCGGGGCCGCCCACGGAGGCGGGACGAGAAGGAGGCGCGGTGCGATCGGGCATGTCCCGAGCCTACCGAGGGACCGAGCCGTAACATGCCGGAAACATGAGGGACACCGCAGCGAAACGGCCCCTCCGTAGCCTCGTCGGAGGCTGCGTCCCGCATCCGATCCGTTCCAAGCCCATTGGAGAGACATCTAGATGTTCACTGATTCTTCCGAGGTGCTGAAGTTCATCAAGGACACCGACGTCAAGTTCCTTGACATCCGCTTCACCGATCTTCCCGGTGTCCAGCAGCACTTCAACATCCCCGCCTCCACGGTCGACGAGGAGTTCTTCTCCGTCGGACAGCTCTTCGACGGGTCCTCCATCCGGGGCTTCGCCTCCATCCACGAGTCGGACATGCAGCTCATCCCCGACGTCACGACCGGGTACGTCGACCCGTTCCGCGCCGAGCGCACGCTCGTCCTCGTGTTCGACATCTTCAACCCGCGGAACGGCGAGCTCTACAGCCGCGACCCGCGTCAGGTCGCCAAGAAGGCCGAGAAGTACCTCGCGTCGACCGGCATCGCCGACACCGCGTTCTTCGCCCCCGAGGCCGAGTTCTACATCTTCGACGACGTCCGCTACGAGGTGAAGCAGAACGCCAGCTTCTACAGCGTCGACTCCGAAGAGGGCGCCTGGAACACCGGCCGCGTCGAGGAGGGCGGCAACCTCGCCAACAAGACGGCCTACAAGGGCGGATACTTCCCGGTCAGCCCGGTCGACAAGACGGCCGACCTGCGCGACGACATCAGCCTCAAGCTGATCGACTCGGGTCTCGAGCTCGAGCGTGCACACCACGAGGTGGGCACCGGCGGCCAGCAGGAGATCAACTACAAGTTCGACACGATGGTCCACGCCGCGGACGACATCCTGAAGTTCAAGTACATCGTCAAGAACACGGCCGAGCAGTGGGGCAAGGTCGCGACCTTCATGCCGAAGCCGCTCTTCGGCGACAACGGCTCGGGCATGCACACCCACCAGTCGCTCTGGAACGACGGCAAGCCGCTGTTCTACGACGAGAACGGCTACGGCGGCCTGTCCGACCTCGCGCGCTGGTACATCGGCGGCCTGCTCAAGCACGCCCCCGCCGTGCTCGCCTTCACGAACCCGTCGATCAACTCGTACCACCGTCTGATCCCGGGCTTCGAGGCTCCCGTCAACCTCGTGTACTCGGCGGGCAACCGCTCGGCGGCCATCCGCATCCCCATCACCGGCACGAACCCGAAGGCGAAGCGCATCGAGTTCCGCGTCCCGGACGCCGCCTCGAACCCGTACCTGGCGTTCGCCGCGCAGCTGATGGCCGGGCTCGACGGAATCCAGAACAGGATCGAGCCGCACGAGCCGGTCGACAAGGACCTGTACGAGCTGCCCCCGGAAGAAGCGAAGAACATCCCGCAGGTGCCCGCGTCGCTCGAGGGTGCGCTCGACGCGCTCGAGGCCGACCACGAGTTCCTGACCAAGGGCAACGTCTTCACCGAGGACCTCATCGAGACCTGGATCGCGTACAAGCGCGAGAAGGAGATCCTGCCCATGGCGCAGCGTCCTCACCCCTTCGAGTTCGAGCTGTACTTCGGCGTCTGATCCGATCGCACCACCGAAGGCCCGCATCCCCCAGGGGGTGCGGGCCTCTCGCGTCGCCGGTGCGAGGTCCTCGGGGAGGCGACCCGCGCCTCCTCGGAGGCACCCGACACCAGGAGGCGCGGCAGCGGACGCAGGACGGGCCGCCTCCCGAGGGAGGCGGCCCGTCAGCCCGTGCCCGACGATCCGGTCAGGCGGGTACGGCGGTCGGCGTCAGCACGCGACGCTGGGCCGGCGTGCGACGGCCGCCCAGCGGACGGACCTCCCACCCGGCGGCCGACCAGATCTCGGCATCGAGCACGTTGCGGGCGTCGATCACCACGGGGTTGGCGGCGAGCTCGGCGAGCCCGGCCGCGTCCGCCCCGACGAACTCGGGCCATTCGGTCAGGAGCAGCACCGCGTCGGCGTCCGTCACGGCCTCGGCGGCCGAGTCGGCGAACGACAACGTCGGGAAGCTTCGCTGGGCCGTCTGCGTGGCCTCGGGGTCGACCACGAGCACCTGGGCGCCGCGCAGGTGCAGCGCCGCCGCGACGTTCAGGGCCGGCGAGTCGCGGACGTCGTCGGTGTGCGGTTTGAACGCCGCCCCGAGCACGGCGATGCGCCGGTTGAGCACCGAACCGCCGCAGGCGTCGATCGCCTGGTCGATGACCCGCTGGCGCTGCGCCATGTTGATCTCGTCGACTTGTTGCATGAGCCCGACGACGCGGTGGGCGGACAGCTCGTTGGCCCGGAACATGAGGGCCCGGATGTCCTTGGGCAGGCAGCCGCCGCCGAAGCCGAGACCGGCGTTGAGGAACTTGCGGCCGATGCGGTCGTCGAAGCCGAGGGCGTCGGCGAGGGTCGACACGTTGGCGCCGGCCGCCTCGCACAACTCGCTGATCGCGTTGATGAACGAGATCTTCGTGGCGAGGAACGCGTTGGCGCTGACCTTGACCAGCTCGGCGGTCGGCAGGTCGCACGAGATGACCGGCGTGCCCGTGGCGATGGGCATCGCGTAGACCTGGCGCATCAGGGCCTCGGTGCGGACGTCGGTCCCGCCGAAGACGATGCGGTCCGGACGCAGGGTGTCCTCGACGGCGTGGCCCTCGCGGAGGAACTCGGGGTTCCAGACGAGGTCGGCCGTGATGCCGGTGGGCACGACGCCGGCCACGATCTCGCGCAGGTGCGCCGCCGTTCCGACCGGGACGGTCGACTTGCCGACGATCAGGCCGTCGTGGCTCAGGGCGGCGGCGACGTTGCGGGTCGCCTCCTCGACGTACGAGAGGTTCGCGGCGTGGCTCCCCCGGCGCTGCGGCGTGCCGACGCAGATGAAGTGCACGTCCGACAGGGCGACGGCCTCGGCGAGGTCGGTCGTGAAGGTGAGCCGGCCCGAGCCGACGTGCTCCAGGATGAGCTCGGGCAGGCCGGGCTCGAAGAACGGCACGCGCCCCTCGGCCAGGGCCGCGACCTTGGCGGGGTCGGTGTCGACCCCGATCACGTCGAAGCCCATCTCGGCCATGGCCGCGGCGTGCGTGGCGCCGAGGTAGCCGGTGCCGATGACGCTGATGCGGGGCTTCACCGAGGCGACGTCGGCTGCCGTCTCGGTGGCGGCGGGCTGGGGGGTGGTGGCGTCGTTCGTCATGATGCGCTCCTGGGGATGAGGAAGAGGCGAGGGAAGGGGAAGGTCATGGGGGTCGTCACGGCGAGGGCTGCAGGTCGTAACCCACGTCGCGTCGGGTGATCCCCGCGGTGAAGGCGGCGAGGCTGTCGGACCGCGACGTGAGACGCCAGTCGTTGGTCGAGCGCACCCCGTCGACGACCGTGGTGGCCACGAGGTCGAAGTACGAGAACCCGATGATGTCGTCGTTCGCGGGATCGGCCAGCGCCTCGAAGAGCGAGTTGAACCACTGCGCCTTCTCGCTCGTTGCCGTCGGATCCGACGAGCCACCCGTCTCGCTGGCGCCGATCTCGGCGAGCAGGATGTTCTTGCCCGGTGCGATGGCCCGGAGCTGCTTCAGGGTGGCGCCGAAGGTGCTGTCGAACGTCGGCTTCGACTTGTCGTCGTAGGGCGGGCGGTAGTACCCCGACATGCCCACGATGTCGACGTAGTCGGCACCCGGATAGAGGCTCTCGAGGAAGGCCTGCGTCGTGTGGTCGCTGCCGCCGGTCTTGCCGGTGGCCAGACGGTCGATGCGCGTGGGCGCCCAGATCCAGGCGACCAGGTCGTTCGCTCCCTGCCGTTCGAACAGGTCGTGGACGTGCTGCCAGGCCTTCACGTAGTCGTCCGGCCCGTTGCCGTTGACGGCACCCTTGCTGTTGCCGTAGTCGGTGCTCCAGGGGTACCAGGTGCCGTTCATCTCGTGGTCGAACCGCAGGGCCAACGGCATCCCGTTCGCGACGATGTCGTCGGCGTAGGTGGTCAGGTACGAGTCGAAGCTGCCGTCGATGATCTTCGTCAGGCTGTAGTCGGGCTGTTCGGGCTCGTTGTTGCCGGCCTTGATCGGCTGGGACTCCCAGGTCAGCACGGGCAGCTTGCCCCGCGACCAGGACGACCGGACGGCGTCGGCCCGGAACTCCTGGTCGAAGCCCTGGAAGTAGCCCACCATGTTCGCCTCGGAACCGACGGCCGCCTCCTGCGCGTCGTAGGTCGCCCAGTTGAACGGCGCCTGATCCGTGAAGAGCCCGAAGTAGCGCGACTCCGGATCGACGATCGAAGCGAGGGAGGGCGTCTCGACCGTGACGGGGCCCGTGGCGCCCCCACCGGTCGAACCGTTCGAGCCGGTGCCTTCCGACCCGGAGCCGCCGGACGCACCGTTCCCCCCGCCTCGTCCCCCGGCCGCGGTGCCTGCGGCGCCCGAGCCCGAGCCCGCCCCCTGGCCCGCCTCCGCGGCGGACTGTGCCTGGGCCAGAGCCGACTCGGCGGAGGCGAGCTTCGCCTGGGCCGCGGTCAACTGACCCTCGGACGTCCAGGCCTGCTGCTGCACGTCGGCCAGGGCGGCCTTGCTCTCGGCGAGCTGCTTCTTGGCGGAGACCAGCTGGTCGAGCAGGGCGGATCGGTCGGCCTTGAGCGACGAGACGTTGATCGACGGGTCGACGCCCGTGACCTCGGTGACGGCGCTGCGGACGATGTTGTCGGACGGCGAGACCCAGATGAGCCACGAGATCATGGCGAGCAGCACCACGACGGCGGTGGCCCCGAGCGCGGTGCGTCGGGCGTTGCCGTGGGAGGTCGCCCACCAGGCTCCCGACTGCATGTGGACGGGGGTGACGAAGTCCTGCGTCGAGTCAGACAATGAAGAAGACCTCCAGGGCAATGATGGCGGCGCCGATCAGGTACGGGAATCCGGCTTTGGGGTTGAGGCGGCGACGAGGAGGCGCGGGGGCGGTGGCCACGGCCGCGACCGGTGCCGGAGCGGTCGCCCCGTCGGCCTCGGCGGCCAGGGCCGCCTTGCGGCTCTTGACGAGGACCGCTCCTTGTTCGTCGGTCTCGTCGGTCGCCGAGCCGAAGTCGAAGAGCGTGTCGACCCCGGGGTCGACGCCGTCGCGGAACTGCCGTTCGAGGGCGTCGATGGGGGCCTCCTCGGCCACCTCGTCCAGCGCGACCTGCATCTCGTCGTTCGCCGCGCCTCCTGCGTACGCCCCGGCCCGGGTGCCCCAGCCGCTGGCGTGACCCATGCGGAAGAACCCGATGACCCGGATGGGCATGAGGAAGAACGTCGACACGATGATGAAGACCGGGAGGCGGAAGAAGTCGGAGGGCTTCTCGGCCAGGTGGCGCATCTGGCGGATCGACATGCTGAGGACCGACGAGACCACCATGAGGACGACGATGCTGATGAGGCCCGTCTGCACGCCGTACTCCTCGAGGATGCCGCGGTACAGGTTCACGCCCTGGCCGGTGATCCCTCGGTAGATCCAGCCACCGATCACGCCCATGAGCATGAAGGGCAGCACGATGTCCATCGCGAAGAAGAACGCGAGCAAGGGGGCGTGCCCGACCATCCAGGGCATCATGCGGAGGGTGTTGTACTGGCTGCCGCGAGCCCACCGCAGCTGCTGCTTGTAGAGCTTCTTCACCTGGAGGGGGGCGTCCGTGTAGACGAGGCTGGTGTGCTGGTAGACGGTGCGGTAGCCCTCCTTGAGCGTGAGGTTCGTCAGGGTGCGGTCGTCACTGACCTCGAGGAACACGCCCATGAACTTCTCCGTCATGAACTTGTCCATGACCCGCACGAGGATCTCGCGGCGGAAGGCGATCGTGCGGCCCGGCAGGCAGCCGATCTGACCGAGCACGCTCTGCGCCGGCATCGAGTAGAGCGCCCGCGAGTTCTCGAGCCAGTCGGCCCAGCGCGTGATCCAGCTGCGCTCGGGCTCGAGGATGCGCTGGCGGGTGGTGACTCCCCCGACGTTCTCCAGCGCGAACGGGCGGAGCAGCTCGGAGAGGGTGCCCGGCGTCCAGACCGTGTCGGAGTCGACGAGGACGGTGATGTCTCCTCGGCTCAGCTCGGTGCCGATCATGACGGCGTTGCGCTTTCCGGGGATCGGCGTGTGGACCCAGCGGACCAGGGGGCCGAACTCCTCGCAGACGGCCGCGAGCTCGGGGTTGGGCTTGCCGTTGATCACCACGATGATCTCGCCGGGACCCTGTTCGACCATGCGGCCGATCACGTCCCGGAAGAGGTCGAGCGGCTCGTCCACGACGGGGACGACGACGCTGGTGGTGCCGCGGAACTCGCCCGTGAAGGGGCGGTAGCGGCGAGAGAGCAGGACCTTGATGATCCAGAGCACCCAGATGAGGGCGCTGTAGGCGGCGAAGAGGTAGATCTCGGGGTATCCGCCCGCCATGGATCGGATCTGCAGGATGAAGGTCAACACGATGGCCACCTGAGGTGTGAGAAGGGATCGGCTTCCGCAACGCTGGGGAATTGGTCTATCGGGTTGAGGGAATTCTCAGTCACAGGCGGGCGGCTCACAACCACCCCCCGAGCGTGGGTCGAGGATCGGCCGGGTCGGGGTACGTCGAGTCCGACAAGGTGCTGTCGACAGAAGTGCCGACTCCCACGAGAGGCCGCGGCTGCCGAACTTTACGGTTCGGTCGGATCGACTGTCCGATGCCGGAGTTTCAGCAGGATTCCGTCAATTGTCCTGATCACGGGCCGCTAATCAGCACGTCCCGTCCAGCTTGCCCAATGGGCAACGAATGACGCCGGGGCTCGGGACGTCGACCGACCCCCACACGTGGGTCACCCATCCGAAATGCGCTGGACACACGGCGCGGGGTACAGGTGGGTCAAACGGGGTACAACAGAAGACGGCGACATGGAGCTCCACCGATCGGGGGCCCCGGTGCACCCCGGGCGTGTCGCGCTGCCCCGGGACGATCAGCCGAGGGGTTCGGGGGTCTCTTCGAGGCCGTAGAACTCGCGCTCGAACACGGCGCGTGACCGACGGGTGGCGGCGAGGTAGTCCTCTTCGAGGGTGGTGGCGGAGCCCGGTGGGTACTCCATCAGGCGAGCGACGCCCTCGAGTTGACGCCGGTCCCGCGGCAGGACGTCCTGCGTCCGGGAGGTCCAGAGGGTGACCGCCGACCGCGCCCTCGACGCCATGATCCAGGCCTCGTGCAGCCGCCGGGCGTCGTCGTCGGCGACCAGGCCCGCCTCGACGGCCGCGGCGAGGGCGTCCAGCGTCGACGGGGTGCGCAGGCCGAGTACGTCGACCCCGTGCTGGAGCTGCAGCAGTTGGACGAACCATTCGACGTCGCTGAGCGACCCGCGCCCGAGTTTCAGGTGGCGCGAGGGCTCGGCCCCCTTCGGCAGGCGCTCGGACTCGACCCGGGCCTTGATGCGCTTCACCTCGCGGATCTGCTGCTCGGTCAGCTCGGCGGGGTACCTGACCGAGTCGGCGACGACCATGAAGTCGTCGAGGAGGGCCTGGTCGCCGGCCACGGGTCGTGCGCGCAGCAACGACTGGGCCTCCCACGTGAGGGACCAGCGGGCGTAGTAGGCACGGTACGACGACAACGACCGAACCACCGGCCCGTTCTTCCCCTCGGGACGCAGGCCCGTGTCGAGGTCGAACGGCACGAGCGCGTCCGAGGTGAGTCGGCTCATCTCGGCGGCCACCGCGAGGGCACGACGGTGGGCCGTCTCGTCGCCCACGGGAGCCCGGTAGACGTAGAGCACGTCGGCGTCCGAACCGAACCCGAGCTCTTCTCCCCCGTACCGCCCCATGGCGATCACGGCGAACTCGAGATCACCGGCGTCCCGGCGGGCCAGGGCCAACGCCCCGGTTACCGACGCCGTCGCCACCGCGGTCAGGCCCCGGGCGAGGGTGTCGATGTCGAGGATGCCCAGGATGCCGCCGACGGCGAGCCGGAGGATCTCGCGGCGCCGTGCCTGACGCAGGACGGTCGCCGCCGCGTCGGGCGAGCGATGTCGCGCGAGGGTGGCGGCGGTCTCGTCGAGGAGGCTCGAGAGGGGGCGGGCCCGGAGCTCGGCGTCGTTCTCCAGCCAGGCCGCGGCTTCGGGGATGCGCTCGAGGAGGTCGGCCGCGAAGGTCGACGACGACAGGACGGTCGTCAGGCGGTGGGCGGCCCCCGACGAGTCGCGCAGCATGCGGAGGAACCAGTACGACTCACCCAGACCGTCGCTCAGGCGCCGGAAGGCGAGCAGGCCGAGGTCGGGGTCGGTGCCGTCGGCGAACCACTGCAGCATCGCCGGCAGCAGGTGGCGTTGGATGCTGGCCCGGCGCGAGACGCCGGCCGTCAGAGCCGCGATGTGACCGAGCGCGCCCTTCGGGTCGGCGAACCCGATGGCCGCGAGCCGGGCCGTCGCCTGGTCGGAGCTGAGCGCGAGGTCCTCTTCGGGACGGGCCGCGACGGCCGAGAGGAGAGGACGGTAGAACAGGCGCACGTGCAACGTGCGGACCCGGCGCTTGACCCCCTGCCACAGATCGACGAGTTGCGCCGCGCCCGGCGCGAGGCCGGTGCCGCGGGCGAGGACCCGGAGCGCGTTCTCGTCGGTCGGCATGAGGTGCGTGCGCCGCAGCCGCGTCAGCTGGATGCGGTGCTCGAGCAACCGCAGCACGCGGTAGTCGCGGTCGAACTCGGCGGCCTCGGCCCGTCCGACGTATCCCCGCGCGGCCAGGGCGCCGAGCGCGTCGAGCGTCGAGCGCTGGTGCACCCGGTCGTCGGCCTGCCCGTGGACCAGCTGCAACAGCTGGATGGTGAACTCGATGTCGCGTAGCCCGCCGGGTCCGAGCTTCAGCTGCTGGTCGACCTCGCCGGCGGGGATCAGGGCCGTGACCCGTTCACGCATGGCCTGGACCGACTCGACGAAGTTCTCGCGCGAGGCGGCCGACCAGACGAACGGGGCGACGGCGGCGACGTAGCGCTCGCCGAGGTCGACGTCGCCCGCCAGGGGCCGCGCCTTCAGCAGGGCCTGGAACTCCCACCCCTTCGCCCAGCGCTCGTAGTACGCCACGTGCGACTCGAGCGTCCGGACGAGGGCGCCGTCCTTGCCCTCGGGGCGGAGGTTCGCGTCGACCTCCCAGAGGTCGGGTTCGACGGCGAGGTCGGAGATCGCCCGGGCGGCGTGCATCGCGAGACGGCTGCCGATCTCGACGGCCCGCCCGTTCTCGAGCCCGTCGACCCCCTCGGCGACGTAGACCACGTCGACGTCGCTGAGGTAGTTCAGCTCACGGGCCCCGGCCTTGCCCATGCCGATGACGGCCAGACGGGTGCGCTCGACGTCGACGGCAGGGAACGGGACCTCGCGTCGGGCCACGTCGACCGCGGCGTCGAGGGCTGCGCCCGCGAGGTCGGCGAGGGCGGCGGCCACCCGGGGCAGGATCTCGACGGGGTCGTCGGCCTCGAGGTCGTACGACGCCAGCTGCAGCAGGTGGCGTCGGTACCTGACCCGCAGGGCGACGCGGGCCTCGTCGCCGGTCAGCCCGGTCGCTGCCCGTCGGACGTCGTCGCGGTACGTCGCGGCCGACGGTGGCTCGTCCAGGGGCTCGAGCAGGACGGTCGCCTCGGAGGGGCGACGCGCGACGAAGTCGGCGAGCCCCTCGGAGGCACCGAGGACCCTCAGGAGGCGCGGGCCGGCCTCGCCGTCGAGCAACTCGACCACGCCGGCACGATCACGCTCGACCGACCGCTCGAGGTGCACCAGGGCCGCATCCGGGTCGGCCACCGTGGCGAACCACGGGACGAGGTCGCGCACCTGGGGCACCTCGTCGACGAGGCGGTCGAGCCGGTCGCGTCCGGCGCCGAGGTCGGAGAACCCGAGCCGCGCCAGCTCGGAGAGACCGGTCGCGGATCGGGGCATGAGGGCGGGGCGGCCGGTCGGCTAGAGGATCTCGAGGTTCGAGCGCAACTCGAACGGCGTGACCTGTGCCCGGTACTCTTTCCACTCTTGTCGCTTGTTGAGCAGCACGTAGTTGAAGACCTGCTCGCCCAGCGTCTCGGCGACGAGTTCGCTGTTCTCCATGATCGACAGGGCGTGGTCGAGGCTGGCGGGCAGCTGACGGTAACCCAGGGCGCGACGCTCGGCGTCGCTCAGGCCCCAGACGTTGTCCTCTGCCTCGGCCGGCAGCTCGTAGCCCTCTTCGATGCCCTTGAGGCCCGCTGCCAGCATCAGCGAGAAGGCCAGGTACGGGTTCGCGGCGGAGTCGATGGCGCGGTACTCGACGCGGCTCGAGTTGCCCTTGTTCGGCTTGTACAGCGGGACGCGCACGAGCGCCGAGCGGTTGTTGTGGCCCCAGGTCACGAAGCTCGGTGCCTCGTCGCCGCCCCAGAGACGCTTGTAGCTGTTGACGAACTGGTTCGTCACGGCCGTGATCTCGGGGGCGTGCTTGAGCAGGCCTGCGATGAACTGACGACCGATGGTCGAGAGCTGGTACTCGGCCCCCGCCTCGTAGAAGGCGTTGGAGTCGCCCTCGAAGAGCGACATGTGCGTGTGCATGCCCGAGCCGGGGTGCTGGCTGAACGGCTTCGGCATGAACGAGGCGAAGACGCCCTGCTCGATGGCGACCTCTTTGATGACCGTGCGGAAGGTCATGATGTTGTCGGCCGTCGTCAACGCGTCGGCATAGCGCAGGTCGATCTCGTTCTGACCGGGCCCCGCCTCGTGGTGGCTGAACTCGACCGAGATGCCCAGGTCTTCGAGCATGCGGACCGAGCGGCGACGGAAGTCGTGGGCGGTGCCGCCGGGGACGTTGTCGAAGTAGCCGGCCGAGTCGACCGGCTGGGGGCCGTCGGCGCCGAGCTGGGCGCTCTTCAGCAGGTAGAACTCGACCTCGGGGTGCGTGTAGAAGGTGAAGCCGCGCTCGCCCGCCCGGGCCAGCGTGCGCTTGAGGACGTTGCGCGGATCGGCCACGGCGGGCTGGCCGTCGGGGGTCGTGATGTCGCAGAACATGCGAGCGGTCGGATCGATCTCGCCCCGCCAGGGCAGGATCTGGAAGGTCGTCGGGTCGGGCTGGGCGAGCACGTCGGCCTCGTACGACCGGGTCAGGCCCTCGATGGCCGAGCCGTCGAAGCCGATGCCCTCGGCGAAAGCCCCCTCGACCTCGGCCGGGGCGATGGCGACGGACTTGAGGGTGCCGATCACGTCGGTGAACCAGAGGCGGATGAACTTGATGCCGCGCTCTTCGATCGTGCGGAGGACGAAGTCCCTCTGTTTGTCCATGCCACGGCCTTTCTGCTCCGCCACTACGGTAGTGGACATGCCCCGACTCCGCTTGGCGCTCGCGCAGACCAACCCCGTCGTCGGCGACCTCGCCGGCAACTCCGCCCAGATCGTCGAAGCGGCCCGTCGGGCCCGTGCCGCCGGTGCCGACCTCCTCGCCGCGGGCGAGATGAGCGTCACGGGCTATCCGATCGAAGACCTCGCCAGCCGGCCGAGCTTCCTCCAGGCCAGCCGGCACGCCGTCGAGGTGCTGGCCGAGACCCTCCAGTCCGAGGGCCTGGGCGATCTGCCGGTCGTGGTCGGCCACGCCGACGGCCCGTTCGAGCCCCGCCTGCTGGGCACGAGCAACGCCCCGACGGCCATCGCGAAGAACTGCGCGAGCGTCCTGCAGGGCGGGCGTGTCGTGACGACGACCGCGAAGTACCACCTGCCGAACTACTCGGTCTTCGACGAGTACCGCGTGTTCATCCCCGGCGACGAGCTGCTCGTCGTCCGGGTGGCCGGCGTCGACGTCGCCCTCGTGATCTGCGAGGACCTCTGGCGCGACGGCGGGCCCGTCGAGCGCGTGCTGCACGCCGACGCGGGTCTGCTCGTCGTGATCAACGCGAGCCCGTTCGTCCGCGACAAGGACGAGGTGCGCCTCCCCCTCGTCACCCGCCGGGCGGTCGAGAACGACACCCTGGTGGCCTACGTCAACATCGTCGGCGGCCAGGACGACCTGGTCTTCGACGGCGACAGCGTGGTCGTCGACGGCAGCGGCACCGTCCTGGCCCGGGCCCCGCAGTTCGACGAGCACCTGCTGGTCGTCGACCTCGACCCCGAACCCGCCACCGACACCGAGTTGCCCGAGGGCATCCGCCGTGTCGAGCTCGACGCGGCGACCGAGGCGATCGGCGAGGGTGCCGGTGGCTCCGGGTCCGACGCGCGCCGCACCTCCTCGTCCCCGGTCGAACGCGACGTCGCCGTCCTGCCCGACGACCGCCAGCAACTCTGGAACGCCCTGGTTCTCGGCACCCGCGACTACGTGCGGAAGAACGGGTTCCGCAGCGTGATCCTCGGACTCTCGGGCGGCATCGACTCGGCCGTGTGCGCGGCGATCGCCGCCGACGCCATCGGGGCCGACGCCGTGTACGGCGTCTCGATGCCCAGCCGATGGTCGAGCGAGCACAGCCGCAGCGACGCCGACGACGTCGCCGAGCGGATCGGCGTGCGGTACTCGACCGAGCCGATCGCCGACCTCGTCGCGCCGTTCGAGGACCAGTTGCACCTCACCGGCCTCGCCGCCGAGAACGTCCAGGCCCGCGCCCGGGCGCTCGTGCTGATGGGCTTGTCGAACCTGCACGGACACCTCGTGCTGACCACCGGCAACAAGACCGAGCTGGCCGTGGGCTACTCGACGATCTACGGCGACTCGGTCGGCGGGTTCGCCCCGATCAAGGACGTCCCCAAGACGATGGTCTGGGAGCTCGCCCGGTGGCGCAACGCCCACGCCGAGTCGATCGGCGAGACCGCGCCCATCCCCGAGAACTCGATCACGAAGCCGCCGTCGGCCGAGCTGCGTCCCGACCAGAAGGACGAGGACTCGCTGCCGCCGTACGAGGTGCTCGACGGCATCCTCGAGGGATACATCACGAACGCGCTCGGGGCGGCCGACGTCGTCGCCCTCGGCTACGACGCCGACACGGTGGCCGAGATCACGAAGCTGGTCGACCGGTCCGAGTGGAAGCGCCGCCAGGGGGCGATCGGTCCGAAGATCTCGGGCATGGCCTTCGGTCGCGACCGCCGACTGCCGATCACCTACCGGCCGACGACGGTCTGACGCCCGAGCGTCCCGTCGGCCGGCCGCCGACGGGACGCTCGATCCGGTCAGTCGTTCGCGGCCTCTTCGGCGTCGAGGGCGGCGTTGCGGGCCTTGATCGTCTCGATCGCCCGGGCCGCCTCGTCGCGCGTGGCGTAGGGCCCGGCACGGTCGACGGCGGGCGAGACCTTGCCCTCTTCGACCTCGTGGGTCTTCGTGTTGAACCAGAACTCGGCCATGGTGTCGTCCTCTCGGTGCGGCTGTCGAGAACGCGAGCCCGTCGCGCTCCCCCTAAGCTTGATCGTATGCCCCGGGACTCCCACGGATTCTTGACCCCGGGCCGGCTCTCAGCGCAGCGTCCGGTCCCCCCGTCGATCGCCCGACCCGAGTACGTCGGCAAGGCCGCCCCCGCCGAGTACACCGACGGCGACGTGTACGACGCCGAGACCGTCGAGCTCATCCGCGAGAGCGGACGCATCGCCTCGCAGGCCATCGACGCGGTCGAGGCCGCGCTCCGCCCCGGCGTCACCACCGACGAACTCGACCGCGTCGCCCACGACTTCGTCGTCGCACACGACGCCTACCCCTCGACCCTCGGGTACCGCGGCTACCCCAAGTCGGTCTGCACCTCGGTCAACGAGGTGATCTGCCACGGCATCCCCGACGACACCGTCCTCGTCGACGGCGACCTGATCAACATCGACATCACGGCCTTCAAGAACGGCGTGCACGGCGACCTCAACCGCACCTTCGTCGTCGGCGAAGGTGCCCCCGAGACCGTCGAGCTGGTCGACCGCACCCGCGAAGCGCTGCGCCGCGGCATCAAGGCCGTCGCCCCGGGCCGCCAGGTCAACGTGATCGGTCGAGCGATCGAGTCGTACGCCAAGCGCTTCGGCCTGGGCGTCGTGCGCGACTACACCGGCCACGGCGTCGGCCGCGCCTTCCACTCGGGCCTGATCATCCCCCACTACGACGCCCCGCAGTACGACGACGTCATCGAGGTCGGAATGGTGTTCACCATCGAGCCCATGCTGACCCTCGGTGGCATCGAGGCCGACGTCTGGGACGACGACTGGACCGTCACCACCCGCGACAAGAGCCTCACGGCCCAGTTCGAGCACACCCTGGTCGTCACCGAACGCGGTGCCGACATCCTCACGCTCTCCTGAGAAAGGACCACCCATGGCACGCACCGCAGTGGGAATCGACATCGGCGGAACAGGCATCAAGGGGGCGATCGTCGACCTCGACAGTGGCGAGCTCCTCTCGGACCGCATCAAGAAGAGCACCCCCGAGGGCGGCGAGCCGGACGCCATCGTCGCGGTCGTCCAGCAGATCGTCGACGAACTGGGCCTCGACGACGCCTCGGTGCCGGTCGGCGTCTGCTTCCCCGCCGCGATCATGGACGGCAAGACCCTCTCGGCCGCCAACGTGTCGAAGAAGTGGATCGGCTTCGAGGCCGAGAAGCTCTTCGAGACCACGCTCGGCCGGGACATCCACTTCGTCAACGACGCCGACGCCGCCGGCTACGCCGAGACGCGCTTCGGGGCCGCGAAAGACGTGAAGGGCCTCGTCATCATGACGACGCTCGGCACGGGCATCGGCACCGCCCTGATCAACGACGGCGTGCTCATCGTCAACGCCGAGCTCGGGCACCTCGAGATCGGGGGCAAGGACTACGAGACCAAGGCCTCGTTCGCGGCGAAGGAGCGCGACGACCTCAGCTGGAAGCACTGGGCGAAGCGCCTGCAGAAGTACTACTCGCACCTCGAGGCCCTGCTCTACCCGCGCCTGATCATCGTCGGTGGCGGCGTCTCGAAGCACCACGACGAGTTCCTCCCGCTGCTCGACCTGCGGGCCGAGATCGTCCCCGCCAAGCTCCGCAACAACGCCGGCATCATGGGTGCCGCGGCCCTGGCCGCCGACTCGAACCCGGCGTTCTGAGGCGAGGCACGACCGACGCGAGAAGACCCCGGGTCAGGAGGCGCGCCTCCTGACCCGGGGTCTCTTTCGTACGAGGCGAATGGGCCGACTGGTACGCCGGGTTCTGTCCCGGTGCCGAAGCACCATGGACGGCCATCTCTCTCGGAACTACGTTGCCGCAGCTCTCCAGCGGTCTACCCGGGGACTCGGCGAGCAGCCTCTTCGTCCCCTCTTTGACCTTGCTCCGGGCGAGGTTTACATAGCCGGCCGGTCACCCGAGCCGCTGGTGGTCTCTTACACCGCCGTTTCACCCTTACCCCGTGTCGCACCCGAGGGTGCGACCCGTGGCGGTCTGCTCTCTGTTGCACTTTCTCGCGGGTTGCCCCGGGTGGGTGTTACCCACCGCCCTGCTCTGTGGAGCCCGGACGTTCCTCGGCGGCGGATCTGCACCCGCCGACGCGACCGTCTTGTCGACCCATTCGCGACACCGAGCCTAGCGGTGCCGCGGCCGCCCGTGGTGCCGTGGGGCGAGCGGAGCACCGGCAGGTGTCAGATGCCCGACTCGTAGGTGCGGACGAGGACGGCGTTGCTGTCGGGGCAGAGCACGACGTCGTCCTCGGCCGCGGCGCGCACGGCCGCCAGGTCGCTGCCGGTCAGGGCCACGCCGCTGGCGCTCGACACGCCGCCGCGCAGCAGGGACGCACCCACGCCGTAGCGGTCGCGCTGACGTTCGTAGAGGGCCAGCAGGTCGGCGGGCACCGTCGCCGCGATGGTCTCGCGGTTGGCGACGACCTCGGCCCGGTCGGCCTCGAGCTCGGCGAGCTTGGCGTCGCGTCCGGTCTCGGCGTCGACGCGGCGGGTGTCGAGCTGGTCGAGCTCGTCCCGGGTCACGGCGGCGACGGCACCCAGGCTCTCGACGCGCTCCATCACCTCGAGCTCGAGGTCCTCCAGGTCGGAGCGACGCTTGGCCAGGGCGGCGAGCTCGCCCTCGAGGGCGGCGACGTCCTTCGTGGACGACGACGACGCGATGCGCTGCTCGTCACGGGCGACGCGCGCCTCGACGACGGCGACGTCGGACTCGATGCGCTTGAGCTCGCTCTGCGCGTCCTCCCACGCGCCCTGCTCGGTCGCGAGGCGGCTGCGCAGGCGCGAGCCGTCACCTTCGAGCGATGCGAGGACGGCGATCTCGGGCAGGTTGGCGCCCTTGTGTGCGATCTGGCGCAGCGCGGTGTCGAGTTGCTGCAGGTCGAGCAGCAGGGCCTGGTGCTCGTAGCTGGCTTTCATCAGGGGCATGGGGACTCTTCTCGGGGTCGGGGGGAGGCGGGGACGGGGCGACGAGGAGGCGCGGGTCGCGAGGTCTCACGGGTCGCGGCCCGGCGTCGTCGCGATGGGCGGCTCGAGGTGCTCACTGCACGACGGCGAAGTCCCACGGGTCGGTGCGCAGGTCGCTGAGGGTGACCTCGACGTCGTGCAGCTCGCGCCGGAGCTGCGCCGCCGCGGTGTCGAGCCAGAGCCACTCGGCGGCCCAGTGCGACACGTCGACGAGGGCGGGGCCGCGACCCAGCCTCATCAGCTCGCGAGCGTCGGAGGCGGGGTGGTGCCGCAGGTCGCTCGTGACGTACACGTCGGCGGTGAGCACCGCCGGGTCCGCCAGCAGCGAGTCGCCGGCCCCGGCGCAGAGGGCGACGGTCTCGACGACGTGGTCGGCGTCGCCGGCCACGCGGATGCCGGACGCGGTCGGGGGCAGCACGTCCCCGAGTTGGCGGGCGAGGGCCACGAGGGTCATCGCGTGCGGCAGACGACCGACGATGCCGAGGCCCGTGCCCTCGGTCGTACCCGGCGTGATCGGGCGCTGCTCGACGAGGCCGAGCTGGTGGGCGAGCACGCGGGACGTGCCGGTCTCGACGATGTCGGCGTTGGTGTGCGCGGCGACGAGGCCGCACCCGGCCCGCAGGAGCCGCGCGACGACGGCGCCCTTGGTCGTGTCTTCCGCGACCGTCGAGACGCCGTGGAACAAGAGCGGGTGGTGGACGAGCAAGAGGTCGGCGCCCATGCCGACGGCCTCGTCGACGGTGTCGAGCACGGCGTCGACCGCCAGGTGCACGTGCGTCACGGGTTGGTCGGGATCACCGACGACCAGGCCGGGTGAGTCCCACGACGAGGCACCCGCGAGAGGCCAGAGACGTTCGATGACGGAGTTGACCGAGGCGAGGGTGGACACCTCGACAGCCTAGTCGCGAGCCGTCGAGCGGAACCCCGTGATCATGACCGCGACGATGAACGCCACGACCGCGGCGCCGAGCAGGGCGACGACGACCGAGACCGACGTCGACAGGCCCGTCAGGCCCACGGCACGGACGAGGAAGCCCTGCCAGGCGAACGAGCCGAGGTCGCTCAGCAGCAGCCCGAAGCCCAGGACGGTGCCGACGACGACGCCGGCCACGACGCCGATCGGTCCGCGGCGGGCGACGCGCGTCGCGTCGTCGGGGCGGGTCGAGACCGACGCGAGCGCGGTCAGGCCGACGAGGCCGGTCGCGACGGGGACGGCGACCGTCGCGAGGACCGCCGAGGCGACGGCGAGGGCGGGGACGAAGGCCAGCACGACGGCCGCCACGACGACCAGCGCGGCCGTGGCGGCGACCACGAGCGCGAGGGGACGGCGCAGCAGGGGCGGGACGGGGGCGGAGGCGACCGCCTGCGGGGCGGGGGCCGGCGTGGTCGGGGCGACCAGCGCCTCCTGGTCGGCTGCCGCCTGCTCGTCGGGGACCTCGGTCGGGGAGGCTGCGTCGACACCGAGCCCCTGCGGGCCGGTCGACGTGACGACGACGGGAGAGGAGGTCGGGGCCGAGGCAGCGGCGCGGTCGCCGTCCGAGCCGGGGGTGAGCGGGACGTGCGGTGCGTGGCCGGCCTCGACGACGGGACGGGCCTCACGGATGGCCCCGGGGGCCACGACGGGGACGACCCCGGTGAAGCGGAGGCGGGTGGCCTCGAGTGCGCGGGCCGCCTCGTCCGTGCCGACGCGGGTGATCTCGTCCTCCCACGAGGCGAAGCGCGCGGCCTCGACCTCGCGCAGGGCGAGCTGGGCCTGGACGACGGCCATCAGGTCGATGGTCGCGGTGTCCTCGAAGCGCTTCTCGACCAGGCGGGCGAGCACCTCGTCGTCGAGCGTCATCCGCTCGGGAGGCTGGGGCAGGTCGTCGGGCACCGACACGGCGAGCACCGGCAGCGTGATCGCCGAGGTGTCGACCGAGTGGCGGGCCACGCTCGCGGGCCGGGCCTCGAAGACGTCGGTGGGCACCACGTCGTCGAGGGCGACGTCGGCGCGGTGCGAGGGGATCGAGACGGGGCGGGGCGCTCGGGCCGTCGCGGCTTCTGGCTCGGCTTCGGCTTCGGCCTGGGGGACGATCTCGGTCGGCGCGTCGAGGCGGTCGGCGGGGGCCACGGGGGCGAGGGTCTGGTTCACGGGGTGGTGCTCCTGCTGGTCCGGGCGAGCGGAGGACTCGGGGACGGTGTCGTCGAGAGGTGCGACGAACGTCACACGGCGCCGGTGGAACGTGACGTCGTCGTCGAGGGGTGCGATGCCCCCGACGCTCGCGGTCTGCACGTTGTCGGCCATGCTCGGATGGTAGGTGACGAACGGCCTCGCACCGGGCGGACTCGCCGGTCCGACCGGCACATTCCCCGTTCCGGGCCGATCGGCCGACCGCTCGGCGCCCGCGACGATCGGAGCGTCAGGAGGCGCGGGTCAGGTGGGCGAGCACCTCGCGCGCGACCCCGCGCGACCCCAGGCCGAGGTGACCCGACCGGGGATGCACGGCGAGCGTGGCGTCGGGCAGCCCGGCCACGGTGCGTGCCACGAGGTCGAGTGGGTAGAAACCGTCGGCGCCCCCAGCCACGACGAGCGTCGGCACCGTGACCTCGCCGAGGCGGTCACCCACGTCGAACGAGTCCTCGGCGTCGAGCGTCACGACCAGGTCGTCGTGCCGGTCGCCGACGACGACGTGGTGCGCCACGCGTCCGAGGCGCCGCAGGGCGTTCGAGGCGGGGACGCCGGTGGTCGTCTGACCGAGCATGGCGGCCGAGGCGCCTCGCGCGTCGCCGGCCCGGAGGCGTTCGGCCGTGCGCCGCTGGGCCTCGCGCCCGGCGTCGCCCAACCGGTGGGCCGACGACACGAGGACCAGTCGCCGCACCAGCCCGGGGTGGTCGACGGCCAGCTGCAAGGCGATGCTGCCGCCCGTCGACGTGCCGACCACGTCGACCGGGCCGTCCACGATCTCGGCCGCGGCCCGGGCCACGTCGTCGGCGAGGTCGCTCATCGTGGTGCCCTCGGGCAGTCCACGGCGACGGCCCAGCGTCCACAGGTCGAGTTCGCGGACGAGCGGCGCCGTCTCGAGCCGCAGCAGGGTGCGGTCCCATGCCGAGGGGTGGTGGCGACCCGGCCCGACCCCGGGCAGGAGGATCGTGGGCGCGCCGCTTCCCCGGCGCACGAAGGGCTGGCCCGCCACGGTGCCGCGGGTCGTCGCGGGCCGGCTGGTCACGGTCGACCCAGCCCGCGGAACCGCGTGGGGGCCTCGCCACCCTCGACGAGGTCGACCAGGATCGACCCCACGAGCGGCGTGAACTTGAAGCCGTGCCCCGAGAAGCCCGCCCCCACCACGACGGGGCCGATCCGGTCGAGCACGAAGTCCTCGTCGTCGGTCGTCGTGTACGTGCAGCTGATCGGGTCGGCCGTCTCGGCGTCGACGCCGGGCAGCCACTCCCGCGCGTAGCGCCGCAGCTGCTCGAGCTGCTCGGGGTCGGGCTCGAAGGACCGGCGGTCGGGGTGCACGACGGGGCCGGCTCCGTGCCAGCCCGCCTTGACGCCCTCGCCCGGCGTGAGCATGCCGTAGACGACGCCCGGCCACCACGACTCGGTGGGTCGGTCGGGGTCGGGACGGTGGTTGACGCTCGGCCACACGGCCTGGGGGTCGGTCACGGCGAAGTGCGCGGGCTGCTCCTGCGTCACGGTGAGCCGAGGGAGACGGACGAGACCGCCGACGACGTCCTCCGTCCAGGCACCCGCCGTCACCACCACGCGGCGGGCGACGATCTCGTCGTCGGCCGTGACGACGCGGACGCGCTCGGGCCCCTCGACGTGGAGTCCCGTGACCGGCGTCGACCAGCGCAGTCGCGCCCCGTGGGCCGTCGCGGCCCGGGCGAGGGCCGCCAGGGCGTCGGCGGCCCGGATGCGGCCGCTGCCGGGCACGTGCAGCACCTCGGTCTCGAAGCGCATGCCCGTCCATCGCTCCCCCGCCTCCCGGGCGTCGACCAGTTCGCCGAGGACGCCTGCGTCGACGTGCAGGGCGCGCATCCGACGGAGCATCGCCGGGCGACCGTGGTTGACCACACCGACGAGGTCGAGGAGCGGGGTGCCGGTCTCGTCGGCCAGCGCGTCCCACCGCACCCGCGCCTCCTGCACGAGGGCGACGTAGTCGGCGTCGTCGTAGGCGACGTTGAGGTTGCGGGTCGCGCCGTGCGAGGCACCCCGGTGGTGCCCCTGCTCGAACCGCTCGACGAGCACGACCTCGTGCCCGCGCGACGCGGCCTGCCAGGCCGTCGCGAGGCCCATGGCGCCTCCGCCGACGACGACCAGGTCGACGTCGGCGCGGGGCGGACTCGGGCGACCGGACGACATCCCCCGAGCATAGGAGGCGCGGTGCGGCCCGGCCCCGCCGGCTCGCGTCCTCGGGGCACGCCCGCCTCCCTGGCCCGCCGACGGGGGCTGCTGCCCTCGCTCCGGGTGCCGGTGGCATCCCTCGACGGCCGCCACGGGATGCGGTGCGCACAGCAACAGGGGGACCTCGTGGACCGACCGAACGATCAGGCGATGCCCGCGGGCCCCTCGGGGACGACACCCGTGTCCGTCGTGGCCGAAGGACTCGTGCAGCGGTTCGGGCCGCTCGAGATGCGGGCCCTGCCCAGCGACTACCCCGCCGGCGCCGTCGACGTGCCGGGAGCCGGCCACCCCGAGATGCTGCGCGTCCGGCTGGGCGCGACCGAGTTCGTCGACCTGGGGCACGACGGATCGCACTGGTTCGCGGTGCCCCTGCGCATCGACGCGTCGGGGCCCACGCCCCTCGACCAGCGGCGACGTGACCCGATCGGCGTCGGTGTCGGTGAGACGACGTCCGTGGTGCTCGACGCGGCCTCGGCCACGGTGCGGCGCTGGGCCGCCCTGGTCCCGCCCGAGTCGCGCCTGGGCACGGCCTGGCCCGCGCCGCAGGCGTTCGCACCCGGTGCCGTGGCGGGCGTCCCGGCTCCGAAGAGATCGCGAGGCGTGCTGTTCGGCGTGCTGGGCGCGGTCGGGGTCCTCGCCTTCGGCGGGGTGTCCTTCGCCCTCTACCAGGCCAACGGAGGCGAAGGGGGCGTCATCGAGACCGGTTCCGAGCTCGTGAGCGAGCTCACGACCGGGGACTGCTTCGACATGACCGACGGGATCGACGACGACTACCAGACCTTCGTCGACGTGACCGCCTGCGGCGAGGTGCACCACTTCGAGGTGTTCGCCGAACCGGTCCTCGACGACGACGCGTTCCCGGGCGACGACGAGGTCGCACAGCTCGGAGACGACGCGTGCTACGAGGTCTTCGACGACTACGTCGGGTCGACCTGGGAGGACTCGGCCCTCGACTACGGCTGGTTCACGCCGACCGAGGACACCTGGGCCACCGGCGACCGCGAGGTCACCTGCTACCTCGCGACCGCGCCCGAGGGCGAGTCGGCCAGCCTGGCGGGCAGCGGGCGCTGACCTGCGGGGCCGGGGTCGGACCCGCGACACGAACGGGGGCGGCCCCGTCCACCCTCGACCTGGGATGATCGGCGGATGACCTGGCGCAAGCTCCTCAAGGCGTTCCCCACCGTGATCCTGGTGGTCGACATCCTCATCAGGATCGTGTCGGTGGCGGTCGTGCCGCGCAACCGGCGTCCGAGTTCGGCCATGGCGTGGCTGTTGGCGATCTTCGTCGCCCCCATCCCGGGCAGCGTCCTCTACGGCCTGCTCGGCAGCACCAAGCTGCCGAAGGACCGGCGGGACAAACAGCGCGAGATCAACTCGCTCATCCTCGAGAACACGCAGGGGCTCGACAACCGCGTGCCCACCGACACCCAGCCGCCGTGGTTCGGGACGGTGGTCCAGCTGAACCGCACGCTCGGTGCCATGCCCCTGATCCCGGGCAACACGACTCGGCTGCTGCCGGACTACGCCGGATCGATCGCGGCCATGACCGAGGCCGTCGACGCGGCCGAACGGTACGTGCACGTCGAGTTCTACATCTTCACGCGCGACGAATCGACCTTCCTCTTCTTCGACGCCCTCAAGCGTGCCCACGACCGTGGCGTGAAGGTGCGGGTGCTCTACGACCACTGGGCCACGATCCGCAACCCCCAGGGCCGGGTGACGCGCACCTGGCTCCGTGACTCCGGCATCCGTTTCGAGGAGATGCTGCCGTTCCACCCCACCAAGGGCATGTGGCGGCGACCCGACCTGCGCAACCACCGCAAGATCGTGGTCGTCGACGGCGACGTGGCGTTCACCGGCTCCCAGAACATGACCGATCCCAGCTACAACAAGCGCGGCAACATCCGACGGGGCCTGCAGTGGAAGGACCTCATGGTGCGCGTGGACGGGCCCGCCGCGGTCGGCCTCAACGCCCTCTTCATCACCGACTGGTACAGCGAGACCGACGAGCTGCCCACCGACGCCGAGGCCGAGCCGCTCGTCGAACGCCGCACGGGCGACGACGCCTACGAGTGCCAGGTCGTACCCAGCGGGCCGGGGTTCGACGGGGAGAACAACCTCCGGTTGTTCAACGCCCTGGTCTACGGCGCGCAGGAACGCCTCATCATCGCGAGCCCCTACTTCGTGCCCGACGAGTCGATGCTCTACGCCATCACCACCGCGGCGGAGCGCGGGGTCGACGTGCAACTCTTCGCCTGCGAGGTCGCCGACCAGTTCCTCGTCTACCACGCGCAGCGGTCGTACTACGAGACGTTGCTGCGGGCCGGGGTGCGGATCTTCCTCTACGAGAAGCCGATCGTCCTGCACTCCAAGCACTTCACGGTGGACGACGACGTGGCGGTGATCGGCTCGAGCAACATGGACATGCGCTCGTTCAGCCTCAACTTCGAGGTGTCGCTCATGGTGCGTGGAGCGGGCTTCGTCGACCAGGTCCGCGAGATCGAGGCGGACTACCGCGCGAAGTCGCACGAGATCACGCTCGCCGGCTGGCTCACGCGACCCGCTCCCCTCCAGGTGCTCGACAACGTCGCGCGCCTCACGGCGGCGGTGCAGTAGGTCCCTCCTCGCGGCGGCGCGGCCAGGGGCGGTCGGTCGGTGGACGGTGGGCGCGACGAGGGGCAGAGTGTCGGCATGGACCAGAAGGAACACCTCAGCCGGTACCTGACCCGTTCGCGCGACGACCTGGTGCGCAAGCTCGACGGACTGTCGGAGTACGACGTCCGTCGACCGCTGGTGCCGAGCGGCACCAACCTGCTCGGGCTGGTCAAGCACGTCGCCACCGTGCAGCTCGGCTACCTCGGCGACGTCTTCGGGCGGCCGAGCGGCATCGAGACGCCGTGGCTGACCGACGAGAGCGAGCCCGAAGCCGACCTGTGGGCGACACCCGACGAGAGTCGGGCCTTCGTGGTCGACCTCCTGCAGCGGTCCGACGCGCACGCCGACGAGACGATCCGGGCGTTGCCGCTCGACGCGCCCGGCGACGTCCCCTGGTGGGGACCCGACCGCCGTGCCGTCACCCTGCACCAGATCCTCGTGCACCTGACCGTCGAGACCGCCCGGCACGCCGGCCACGCCGACGTCGTCCGCGAGCTGATCGACGGCGGCCTCGGCAACGGTCCCGCCGATCCGAACCTGCCCGACCGCGACGCCGACGGATGGCGTCGACACCACGACCGCGTCGAGGCCGCCGCCCGCGCCGCCGGCCGCTGACCGTCGCGCGACGGATGTCGTCGAATCGTGACGTCTCGGCAAGCTCGCAGGAGGCGCCCCTCGCGGGGTCCGGGTCGGGAGCGTAGCGTCGCCGGGGTGATGCCTCCCTCCGCGAGAACCGTCGGCGAACTCAGGCGCTCGGGCCACGTCCCGAAGCCCCTCCGCACCGAGATCCGAGACAACCTGCTCGACGCCCTGAGAGAGGGCCGCGACCCCTGGCCAGGACTCCACGGCTTCGAGTCGACGGTCATCCCCCAACTCGAACGGGCGTTGATCGCGGGCCACGACATCGTCCTGCTGGGTGAACGCGGTCAGGGCAAGACCCGCCTGCTGCGGACGCTCGCGGGTCTGCTCGACGAGTGGTCCCCGGTCATCGAGGGGTCCGAACTCGGCGAGCACCCGTTCGAGCCGATCACGAGCGAGAGCCGTCGTCGAGCCGCCGACCTCGGTGACGACCTGCCGGTGGCCTGGCGGGGACGCGACGAGCGCTACGTCGAGAAGCTCGCGACGCCCGACACGAGCGTCGCCGACCTGATCGGCGACGTCGACCCGATGCGCGTGGCCGAGGGACGCAGCCTGGGCGACCCCGAGACGATCCACTTCGGGCTCATCCCCCGCGGCCACCGAGGCATCGTCGCGGTCAACGAGCTGCCCGACCTCGCCGAGCGCATCCAGGTGGCGATGCTCAACGTGATGGAGGAGCGCGACATCCAGATCCGCGGGTACGTCCTGCGACTGCCCCTCGACGTGCTCGTCGTGGCCAGCGCCAACCCCGAGGACTACACCAACCGCGGACGGATCATCACGCCCCTCAAGGACCGCTTCGGCGCCGAGATCCGGACGCACTACCCGACCGAGCTGGCCGACGAGGTCGCGGTCGTCCGCCAGGAGGCCGACCTCGTCGCCGAGGTGCCCGACCACCTCGTCGAGATCCTCGCCCGGTTCACCCGCGCCCTCCGTGAATCGCCCTCGGTCGACCAGCGCAGCGGCGTCAGCGCCCGGTTCGCGATCGCCGGCGCCGAGACCATCGCGGCCGCGGCGCTGCATCGCGCGACCCGGCAGGGCGAGGACGAGGCCGTCGCTCGCCCGATCGACCTCGAGACGGCCGTCGACGTGCTCGGCGGCAAGATCGAGTTCGAGTCGGGCGAGGAGGACCGGGCCGAGGAGGTCCTCGAACACCTGCTGCGGACGGCGACCGCCGAGACCGTCCGTGCCCACTTCCGCGGGCTCGACTTCGACGCCCTCGTCGACGCCCTCGAGTCGGGCGTCATGGTGACGACCGGTGAGCAGGTCACCGCCCGGGACTTCCTGGCCGGGTTGCCCTCGCTCGGTGAGGACGACCTCTACGACCGCGTCGCCGAACGGCTCGGCGCGACGACCGACGGCGGTCGCGCCGGGGCGATCGAACTGGCGCTCGAGGGCCTCTTCCTGGCCCGGCGCGTGAGCAAGGAGAGCGGCGACGGTGAAGCGGCCTACGGGTTCTGAGGTGCGACGTGGCTAGGGCGAACCGGCGGTTGCACCGGGCCGCGCGGTACCAGAGGTACGCCGACGGTCCCGACCCGCTCGCGCCTCCTGCCGACCTGTCCGAGGCGCTCGATGCCGTCGGGCGCGACGTCATGGCCGGTTCGAGCGCCGAGGCGGCACTCCGCGAGTTCCTCCGCCGCGGGGGCCGCGACCGGACCGGCCTCGACGACCTCGCCCGGCAGGTCGCCGAACGCCGGCGGGCCCTGACCCGGGACCACCACCTCGACGGCACGTTGCACGAGGTCCGCGAGCTGCTCGACCGGGCCCTCAGGGCCGAACGCGCCCAGCTCGCCCGCGACGTCGACCTCGACGACGGCGACCGCGCCCTGGCCCAGCTCCAGCTCGACAGCCTGCCGCCGTCCCCGGCCGGCGCCGTCGCCGAGCTGTCGGACTACCGCTGGCAGAGCGGTGAGGCGGGTCAGGCGTACGAGCAGATCAAGGACCTCCTCGGTCGCGAACTGCTCGACCAGCGGTTCGCGGGGATGAAGGGCGCCCTCGAGAACGCGACCGACGCCGACCGCGAGGCCGTCGCCGAGATGCTGCGCGACCTCAACGCATTGCTCGACGCGCACGCCCGTGGCGAGGACACTCCTGAGCAGTTCGACGACTTCATGGCGAAGCACGGCGACTCGTTCCCCGAGCAACCGGGCGACGTCGACGAGCTGATCGACGCCCTCGCCGCGCGGGCCGCGGCCGCCCAGCGGCTGCGCAACTCGATGACGGCCGAGCAACGGGCCGAGCTCGACGCCCTGGCCCGACAGGCCTTCGGCTCGCCCGACCTGATGCAGTCCCTCGAACAGCTCGACGGCACCCTGCGATCGCTGCGACCCGGGCAGGACTGGAGTGGCTCCGAAGGCCTGGACGGCGAACAGGGCCTCGGGCTCGGCGACGGCACGGGGGTCTTCCAGGACCTCGCCGACCTCGACGCGCTCGCCGAACAGCTGGCCCAGCAGTCGAGCGGCTCCTCGCTCGACGACGTCGACCTCGACGCCCTGCGCCGCCAACTGGGCGAGCAGGCCGCCGTCGACGCCGCGGCCCTGCGGCGGCTCGAGAAGGCCCTCCGCGACTCGGGTGCCCTCCGCCGTCGCGCCGACGGCACGCTCGCCCTGACTCCGCGGGCCATGCGACAGCTCGGCAAGAACCTCTTGCGCGACGTCGCGGCGAAGATGTCGGGACGAGCCGGGAGGCGCGAGTTGCGGTCCGCGGGAGCCCTCGGCGACCGCTCCGGCGCGAGTCGTGAATGGGCCTTCGGCGACACCGAGCCGTGGGACGTCACCCGGACCATCACGAACGCGGTCACGCGGACCGCCGCCGGCGGCGGCCGCACCGACGGCGGGGTGCGGATCGAGATCGGCGACGTCGAGGTGCACGAGACCGACGCCCGGACGCAGGCCTGCGTCGCCCTGCTCGTCGACACGTCGTTCTCGATGGCGATGGAGGACCGCTGGGTGCCGATGAAGCGCACCGCCCTCGCCCTGCACACCCTGATCACGTCGCGCTTCCGCGGCGACGACCTGCAGCTGATCGGGTTCGGCCGGTACGCCGAGGTCATGCCGATCGAGCAGCTCGTCTCCCTCGACGCGAAGTGGGACAAGGGTACGAACCTCCACCACGCCCTTCTGCTGGCGAACCGGCACTTCCGTCAGCACCCGACCGCGCAACCCGTCCTGTTGATCGTCACCGACGGCGAGCCGACCTCGCACCTGGAGCCCGGCGGTGAGGTCTTCTTCGACTACCCGCCGCACCCCGTGACGATCCTGCGGGCCGTGGAGCAACTCGACGTGGCCCGCCGCCTCGGCGCGCACACGACGTTCTTCCGACTCGGCGACGACCCGGGGCTCGCCCGCTTCGTCGACGGGATGGCCCGGCGCGTCGACGGCACGGTGACCGCCCCCGACCTGGACGACCTCGGGGCGGCGGTCGTCGGGTCGTACGTCAGAACACGGGCCACGGAACCGCCGGCATAGGGCCGTGCGGCTCGGGGAAGACGGGCGACGCGAGGAGGCGCGCGCAGCGGTCGTCGAGCGCCTCGAGTTCGTCGGGGGTGAGGAGAGGAGCCAGGGTCGAGCCCAGCGAGCCCGAGAGGGCGGATCGGACGCGGCCGACCCCGTCGACCTCGTCCGCGGTCAACGGGTCGCCGATCCACCCCCACAACACCGTGCGCAGCTTGTGCTCGGCGTGGAACGTGAGGCCGTGGTCGACGCCGTGCCGTCGCCCGTCGGGCAGCGCGAGCACGTGGGCGCCCTTGCGGTCGGCGTTGTTGACCACGACGTCGAACACGGCCATGCGTCGGAGCGCCTCGGTGTCCTCGTGGATCAGGGCGACCGGTCCGTCGTCGCCGTCCCCCTCGAGGACGAGACGCCATCCGTCGTCGGGCAGGTCGTCGGCCGGAACGAGGTCCACCGCGTCCTGCTCGGGGTCGACGTCCTGCCAGAGCTGGACCATGCCTTCGCCGAGCGGACCGTCCCGGAGCCAGGTGCGCGGCACGACCCCCCAGCCCAGGGCCTCGGAGACGAGGTAGGCCGCGACCTCACGGTCGGCGAGCCGCCCGTCGGGGAAGTCCCAGAGCGGCCGTTCGCCGGCGACGGGCTTGTAGATGACCGACACGTCGCCGAGGCGGGCCAGGAAGGACGCGTTGGACGCCGTGCGGATGCGACCGGTGAGCTCGAGCTCGACGTCGTCGGACGGAACCGCGTCGGGCACGTCGGCCGGCGCGTCCTCGGTCGACGCCGAGGACATCAGGCCTCGCCGGACAGGATGCAGACGTGACCCTCGGGGTCGATCGGCTGGCCGCAGAAGGGGCAGAGGGGCCGGCCGGCCCCGACGATCTCGAGGGTGCGCGCCGCGAACGCCCGCGCCGTGCCGACGGGGATGCGGACGACCATGACCTCGTCGGGCTCGAGCTCGGCCTCGTCGGCCTCGGTGTCGTCGTCGACCTCGACCAGCGGGAACGCCTCGATGACGACCTGGGCGGTGGAAGGGTCCCAGCCGAGACTGAGGGCCCCGGCCCGGAACTCGGGTTCGACGGGCTGGTCGAGCGGCTCGTTGTCGACGAGCTCGACCGGGATGCCGGTGGGCACGCTGACCGGGTTGCCGTCGGCGGCCATCACCTGGTCGAGGATCTCGTCGATCTTCTCGGCGAGGGCGGCCGACTGCATCTTCTCGAGGCCGACGCTCGTGACGCGAGCCCCGTCACGGGCCTGGAGGTAGAACGCACGGGAACCGGGACGACCGACGGTCCCGACGACGACTCGGTCCGGCCAGTCGAAGGTGTGGACGATGGAGGGCATGCCGCGAGTCTACGAGCGCCCCGCCGCGGACGCTCAGGTCGCGGGAGGCTCGTCGCCGCCGGCCGCGCCGCTCGCCGGACCCGCGCCTCCCCCGACGGCGGCGTCGGCGGCGGGAGCCGCCTGCCGCAGCCACGAGAGGTCGCCCGAGTCGGTGTTCGTCGCGACGACGTCGGGTCGGTTCGGCCCGTACCGGACGATCGACACCGAGGCCGGGCCGACGCTGATGCGCTGGAACAGGTCGAGGTGCATGCCATAGGCGTCGGCGAGGATCGACTTGATGATGTCGCCGTGGCTGACCGCGACCCACACGGCACCCGGACCGTGTTCGGCCTCGAACGCGGCGTCGTGGCGACGGACCGCGGCGACCGCCCGGGCCTGCATGGTCCGGAGCGACTCGCCACCGGGGAACACCGCGGCCGACGGCTGGTTCTGCACGACCGACCAGAGCGACTCGCCCGCGAGCTCCGTGAGCGGCCGACCCTGCCAGTCGCCGTAGTCGCACTCGGTGATGCCCCGGTCGATCGGCGTCGCCGGCCTGCCGAACTGGCGGTCGAGGATCGCCCTCGACGTCTGACGGCAGCGCTCGAGGGGGCTCGACACGACGCCGACGAGCGGCACGACCGCGAGCCGCTCGGCCGTCCGCCGCGCCTGCTCGCGTCCGACGTCGTCGAGCCGGACGCCCGCCGTCCGTCCGGCGAGCACGCCGCTCGCGTTGGCGGTGGTGCGTCCGTGCCGGACGAGGACGAGGGTGGCCATGCCCCGAGCCTAGACACCGACGCTCGCGGCGGGGGCGCGACCACTCCCGCGCGCACCCAGGACGACGAGGAGGCGCGGTGCCCGTGTCCCGGCACCGCGCCTCCTGCGGTCTCCCGCCCGGCGGTCGGCGTGACTACGCCGAGGCGGCGGTGAGCGCCTCGACGAGCGGGGTCGTCGGGCGGCCGATCAGACCGGACAGGTCGCCGCTCGTGTCGGCGAGCAGCCCGTCGCGGATGTTGCCGTCGAGGGCGACGACGAAGCCGACCGTGCCCTCGTCCAGGCCGAAGCCGCGCAGGCGCTCGGCGTGCTGCTCGGGCGTGAGCGACTCGTAGCGCACGGGTCGGCCCGTGACGGTCGTGAGCGCCTCGGCGAACTCGTCGAAGTCCCAGGCGTGGTCGCCGGACAGCTCGAAGGTGCGACCGGCGGTCGATTCGTCGAGGGCCGCGGCCGCGGCGGCCTCGGCGTAGTCGCGCCGGCTGGCGCTGGCGACGCGGCCGTCGCCCACGCTCGCGGCGACCACGCCGGAGTCGCGGGCGGTGGCGATCTCGCCGACGTAGTTCTCGGTGTACCAGCCGTTCCGCAGCAGCGTGACGGGGACGCCGGAGGCGGCGAGGTGCTCCTCGGTCGCCTTGTGCTCGGGCGCGAGGATCAGGGGCGAGGTCGAGGCCGCGAGGACGCTCGTGTAGAGGATGCGGGCGACCCCGGCGGCTTTCGCGGCGTCGATCACGGCGGCGTGCTGCGGGACGCGCTGGCCCACGGCGTCGCTCGAGATCAGGACGACGACGTCGCCCGCGTCGATGACGGCCGCGATCGTGTCGGGTCGGGTGTAGTCGAGCTCGGCGGTGCGGACGCCGCGCTCGGCGAGGTCGGCCAGCTTCGAGACGTCGCGCGACGTGGCGACGACGCTCTCGGGGGCTGCGCCGCGGGCGAGGAGGGCCTCGACGACGAGGCGGCCGAGCTGGCCGGAAGCGGCGGTGACGATCGTGGACATGGTGTTCCTTTCGGTTGTGTGCCCGGGACAACGACGACGATCCACCGGGACTTCCCATCTGCAGGTACGCACCTTTTCGTAAGCTACTGACGTGGACGTCGGAATCGTGGACCCTGCCCGCCCTGCCCCCTCGGGTCGTTTCCCGGCGGAGTGCCCGAGTCGCGTGGTGCTGACCCACGTGACGAGTCGGTGGGGAGTGCTGATCCTGCTGGCGCTCGAACGCGGGCCGATGCGGTGGGGCGAGTTGCGACGCGAGATCGAGGGCGTCAGCGAGAAGATGCTCGCCTCGACCCTGAAGACCCTCGAGGCCGACGGCATCGTCCACCGCGCCGCCCAGCCGACGATCCCGCCGCGGGTCGACTACTCGCTGACCGAGCGCGGCACCGACCTCGCCGCGCGCCTCGTGCCCCTGATGGACTGGATCCTCGACAACGCCGACGAGATCGTCGCGGGCCGGTGACCGGTCGCCGCCTCACCTGCGCCCCGCGCGGGCCGGCCGCTCAGGCCTGCCCGGTGGACCAGAAGTAGGTCAAGGGGGCGTCGTTGACGAGACGGTCGCCGATCACCCGTTGCTGCAGCACCACGGGGTTGTGCGACGAGAGCGTCCTCGCGTTCCGCCAATGACGGTCGAGCACCCGGTCGCGGTCGGTGGCGCTGGCTCCGCCGACCTCGAACAGGGTGGTCGTCGCGCGCAGGGCCACCTCGACCACCGTCACCTGCGCCCGGATGGTGACGAGCTCGGCCGTCTCGATGCGATCGAACGCGTCCGGGTCTCCGGCCACCACGGCGTCGTGGGCACGGTCGATCGCCGCGGCCGCGCTCTGCACCAGGGACTCGGCCGCGAGGGCGTCCGCCGAGACCCGCCCCACGACCGACTGGACCAACGGGTCGGCGGCGGCCGTCGCCGCGACGCCCTGGCTGTAGGCGCGGGTGCGGGTGCGCACGAACTCGACGGCATCGCGTTCCGCCGCCGTCGCGACGCCGGCCAGCGAGGCCAGCAGCACGGTCTGCAGGAAGGCCGGCAAGGGCGTGCGACGCTCGTCGCGCTGGGGCCTGATCTGGGACGGCTCGACCCGCACGCCCTCGAAGCGCGTCGTCCCGCTGCCGGTGAGCCGCTGGCCGAAGCCGTTCCAGTCGTCGCGGACGTCGACCCCCTCGTCGTCGACCCGCACCGTCACGCCGACCACCCGGCCGGCCGGCGTCGTCGCGGTCACGGTCGTCCAGTCGGCGAAGAGCGTGCCCGTGCTGTAGTGCTTCTCGCCGTGCAGCCTCCAGCCGTCCCCGTCCGGCACGAGGTGCGTCACGAGCGACCCCACCCGGGCGGCGCTGCGCTCGTGGCTCGCGTTGCCGAACACCTCGCCCGCCGCGACCTGCTCGAGCCAGGGGCCGCGCCGTACGAGGTCGTCCGAGGTGTCGAGCAGCAACTCCTCGACGAAGGCGAAGTGCGCCCGCAGCAGTTGCGGCAGGTTCGAGTCGGCCCGCGCCAGCCGCACGAGCAGGGCGAACAGGTCGGACGGCCGGGCGCCGGAACCACCGAGCCCGACCGGCACGGTGACGGCCGTGAAGCCGGACTCCGCCAGCTGCCGCACCTGCTCGAACGGCAGCTCGCGCTTGCGCTCGCGGTCGACGGCGCCCTCGGCGATGCGGTCGAACACGGGCTCGAACCGGGCGAGCAGGTCCTCGCGGGTCGGCGTGGGAGTCGATGCGATGGTGGTCGTGTCGGTCATCGGGGGCCTCCGGTGGGATCGGTGGTGGTCGTGGTGGGACGTGTGGTGGTGGCGGACAGGCCACCACCGGGGACGGCGGCGAGCAGACGGCGCGTGTACTCGGCGACGGGACGTTCGAGCACCTGCTCGACCCGCCCCTCCTCGACGACCCGTCCGTCCTTCAGGACGAGCACGCGGTCGCTCACGTGCCGGATGACGCCGAGGTCGTGCGAGATGAACAGGGTCGACGTGCCGTAGCGGGCGCGGATGTCGGCCAACAGGTCGAGAACCTGCGCCTGCACCGACACGTCGAGGGCACTGACGGCCTCGTCGAGGACGAGCACGTCCGGGTCGGTGGCCAACGCGCGGGCGATGGCCACCCGCTGGCGCTGGCCACCCGAGAGGGTCGACGGGTGTCGGCCGGCCAGGTGGGGGTCGAGCCCGACCCCCACGAGCAGGTCGTCGACGCGGGCACGGGCGTCCGTCTCCGCGGCACCCCGACCGCCCCGCGCGCTCGCCGCGGCGCGGAGGGCTCCCGTGACGAGCTGGCCGACCGACCGACGAGGGTCGAACGAGCTCAGGGGGTCCTGCGAGACCGTCGCGATGCGCGGCCGGTCGGGTCGCCGCTCCCGCTCGTGCAGGGCGGACCAGGGCCGGCCCTCGAACAGCACCTCGCCCTCGTCCGGGGCCGTCAGGGCCAGGGCGATCGCGGCGGTGGTCGACTTGCCCGAGCCCGACTCGCCGACGATGCCGAGGGTCTCGCCCGCGTGCAGGGTGAACGAGACGTCGTCGACGACCGTGCGGGTGACGCGGTCCGACCCCCGGTAGCGCTTGGTGACGTGACGCACCTCGAGCACGGGGGTGCCCGGGGCGGGGACGGGCCGGTCCACGGGACGTGCCGCCAGGGTCGCCGGTGCCGCCGACGAGAGGCGGCTGCCGCGGGCGTGCGCCGTGGGGATCGCCGCCAGCAGGCGCTGCGTGTAGGGGTGGCTCGGCGCCCCGAGCACCTGGTCGGTCGGCCCCTGCTCGACCACGACGCCGTGCTGCATGACCACGACCTCGTCGGCGAGTCGTTCGACCACACCGAGGTCGTGGCTGATGAGGACGAGCCCCGCGCCGCCGGTGCGCAACTCGTCGAGCAGGGCGAGGATCTGCGCCTGGACGGTCGTGTCGAGCGCGGTGGTCGGCTCGTCGGCGATCAGGACCGCGGGCTCGAGGGCCACGGCCGCGGCGATGAGTGCGCGCTGCCGGAGGCCTCCGGACAGTTGCGAGGGCAGCTGGCGGGCCCGGAGGCGCGGTTCGGGGACGCCGACCCGTTCGAGCAGCTCGATCACCCGGGCCTCGCGGGCCCGCCGATCGCCGTACCGGTGGACGCGGAGGGGCTCCGCGATCTCGGCCCCGACGCGGCGCAGGGGGTCGAGCGAGACGAGGGCGTCCTGCAGGACGTACCCGATCTCACGACCGCGCAGGCGCTGCCAGTCGCGGTCGCCGAGGTCGGTGAGGTCGCGACCGGCGAGCCGGAGGGTCGAGGCGGTCGTCGCGGCGGTGTGGCCGTTCAGTCCGAGCAGCGCCTTGGCCGTGACGCTCTTCCCCGAGCCGGACTCCCCCACGATGGCCGTGCAGCGCCCGGCCTCGACGGTGAACGAGACGTCGCGGACGACCGTGCTGCCGCCGAACGCGACCGACAGGCCCCGCACGTCGACGAGCGGGCCGGCCGTGTCGAGTCGCACGGCCTCGGGGTCGAGGACGGGTTCGGGGCTCATCGCGCGCCTCCCGGGGTGGTGAGGGTCTGGATGCTGCGGCCGACGGCCGTCAGCGACAACGCGAGCAACACGATGACGACGCCGGGGAAGAAGTCGAGCCACCAGGCCTGCTGCAGGTAGTTGCGGCCGGCGTTGAGCATCGCGCCCCACTCCGGGGCCGGGGGCTGGACGCCCATGCCGAGGAAGCCCAGCGCCGACGCCCAGACGATCGCCTGGCCGATGCCCAGGGTGACCAACACGGTCAACGGCCGGAACGCGTTGGGCAGCAGGGTGTGGACGAGCACGTGGACCGGCCCGTGGCCCAGGGCGCGCTCCGCTTGGACGTAGGGCGAGTCCCGCACGGCGAGCACCTGACCACGGACCATCCGGGCGTAGCCGGGGATCGTGGCGACGCCGACGGCGAGGATCTGCGTCCCGGCCGAGTTGCCGGCGATCGCGACGAGGACGAGGGCGAGCAGGATGCCGGGGAACGCGTAGAGCACCTCGATCACGCGGGTGACGACCGCGTCGACGGCCCGACCGCCGAGTCCCCCGAGCAGGCCCAGCAACGTGGCGCCGGCCAGCCCGAGGGCGGTCGCCCCCACGCCGATCAGCACCGACTGCCCGGCCCCGTGCACGACGCGCGAGTAGACGTCGCGCCCGGACTGGTCCGTGCCGAACACGTGCTCGGCGCTCGGCGCTGCGAAGCTCTTCGCGAGGTCGATCGCGAGGGGGTCGGCCGGCGCGAGCAGACTCGGCCAGACCGCCGCGAGGAGGACGGCCGCGATGAAGGCGACGGCCACCCAGGTCGAGACCCGGCGGAGCGGGTGGGAGGCGCGGCGCACGCGACGCGGACCGGGCGCGGTGGCCGCCGGGTCGGCGTCGTGCAGACCGACCTCGTGCGGACCGGCGTCGTGCGGACCGGTCGGCCGGTCGGTCGCGGCGGGGACGGGGGGCGCCGCGGTGGCGGTGGACGTGGTGCTCATGCGGGTGCTCCGATCGTGGTGCGCAGCCGGGGATCGACGGCGACGTACGCGACGTCGGTGAGGACGTTCGCGACGACGTAGACGAGGGCCACGACGAAGGTGATGCCGATGACGAGCGGGAGGTCCTGCGCGTTCACCGCGGTGACGAGCACCTGGCCGACGCCCTGGCGGGCGAAGACGACCTCGACGACGACCGCGCCCGAGATCAGCGAGCCGAGGCCCCACCCCGAGAGGGTGATGCCCGGCAGGGCGGCGTGGCGGAGGAGGTGTCGTGCCCGGACGGCCGCCTCGGACAAGCCACGAGCCCGTGCCGAGAGGGCGAACGGCTGGTCCTGGGCGTCCTCGAACTCGTCGCGCGTCACCTGCCCGAGGAACCCGGCCAGCGGGATCGCCAGGGTCAGGGCCGGCAGGACGAGTCCGGGCAGTCCCGTGCCGATCACCGGGAACCAGCCGAGGCGCACCGCGAAGACGAGCAACAGGACGAGGCCGAGCCAGAACTGCGGCAGACCGGCCGCGACCGTCTCGACGACCGAGCCGATCCGGCCCAGGAGGCCGCGCCTCCCGGCGGTGAGCAACGTCGACGTGATCGACAACAGCCAGGCGAGACCGAGCGCGGTGGCCGTGAGGGCCAGGGTCGAGCCGAGCTGGCCGCCGATGACGCTGACGACCGATTGCTTGAGTGTGTAGGACTCGCCGAAGTCGAGCCGGACGAGGCCGAGCAGGAACGACCCGTACTGCGCGAGCAAGGGACGGTCGAACCCGTACTGAGCGGTGACGGCGGCGACGGCCTCGGGTGTCGGGTGGGCGGCCGCGCCGCCGAGGATCGCCACGGCCGGGTCGCCCGGCACGGCGTGCTCGAGGAAGAACACGATGGTGCCGACGGCCAGCAGCAGGACGATCGACTCGGCGACGCGACGGGCGATGCGCAGGACCCAGGGGTTCATCGGTCGCCGCCGTCCACGAAGTAGGCGTCCGACAGCACCGGCTCGCCCTCGGAGGGCTCGATCCACACGTCCTTCACCCGGTTCGAGATGCCCAACCGGGTCTGGATCGGGTAGAGCGGCAGGCTCCAGGCCTTCGAGGTGAGGATGCGCTGGGCCTCGGAGTAGAGCACCGCCTGTTCGGTCGGATCGGTGGTGGCCGTACCCGCGATCAGGACGCGGTCGAGCTCGTCGTCGGAGGCGAAGGCCGAGTTCTGACCGTTGCCGACGTCGAGGGTCGCCTTCGAGTACTTGATGTACATCACGTGCGGCGTGGGGCTGTTCCAGTAGTTGCCGATGAGGTCGTACGCGTCGGGATCGCCCCAGACGGCGTTCATGCTGGCGGAGTCCAGCGCCTCGAGGTCGACCTCGATGCCCACCTCCTTCTCCATCGCCTGGATGTTCTGCAGGATCGTCAGGTCGGCGGGCGGCGTCTCGGCACCGTCCGCGTTGTAGGGCAGGCGCACGGTCAGGGTCTCTCCGTCCTTGGTGCGGTGTCCGTCCTCGTCGCGGCCGGTCCACCCGGCGTCGTCGAGCAGGCGGTTCGCCTCGTCGGGGTCGTACGGGAACGGCTCGTGGAAGGTCTCGTCGTAGTGCGGCGTACCGGACGAGACGGCGTCGCCCTCGTACGGGAACACGCCGGCGTAGGCGCTCTCGACGGCGGCACGGGCGTTGGAGGCGTGGACGAAGGCCTTCCGCACCCGGATGTCGTCGAACACCGGGCTGGTCGTGTTGAGGTCGAGGCTGAACGGCGAGCCCGAGTGGACGAACTCCTGCAGGCTGATCGCGGGGTCGGCCTCGGCGAGCTGCTGGCTCTCGGGCGGCACGTTGAAGATGACGTCGGCCTCGCCCGAGCCGAGGGCGCCGTACCGGGTGGTGTTGTCCTTGAGGAACCGCCAGGTGATGCCGTCGAGGTAGGCGGGGCCCTGGTGCTTCGCGTCGGCGGGGGCCGAGTCGTAGTCGTCGTTGCGCACGAGCTGCACGTCTCGGCCGTGGTTCCACGCGACGACCTCGAACGGTCCGGTGCCGACCGGCGACTCGCAGTTCTCCTCGAGGCCGCGCGCCATCGCCTTCGGCGACTCGATGCCGAAGAACGCCTGCGACAGGGCGGCGAGCAGCGGCGAGTAGGGGCGGGAGAGGTCGATCCGGACGACGTGCTCGGACAGGGCGGTCGCGCTCTCGAAGTACCCGGTCAGGTAGAGCAGGTCGGTCGACGACTGCGTGGCCGGGTCGAGGATCTGGGTGAAGTTGTCGACGACGGCCTGCGCGTCGAGCGGGGTGCCGTCGTGGAACTCGACGCGCTCCTTCAGGGTGAAGTCGTACTGCGTGCCGTCGTCCGAGATCGTCCACGAGGTGGCGAGCCAGGGCACGACGCTGCCGTCCGCCTGCAGCGAGACGAGGGAGTCGAGGTACTGCCGGGCGACGTAGGTCTGGGGCATGTCCCCCGAGTTGTGCGGGTCGAGGCAGGTGGGCTCGCGGTCGGTGGCGTAGACCAGGGTGCCGCCGCGGACGGGGCCACGGTCGACGACCTCGGCGGAGGCCGCGCCCGAGCAGCCGGCGAGCAGCGCGACGAGCGCGGTGGCGGCCGTGGTGGCCACGGGGAGGCGTCGGGAGGGAGGTCGGAACATGGGCGAACCTTTCGTCGAGGCCCGAACCTACGGACGCCTCGGCCGCCCGACCAGTCACGTGACGCCACGCGACACCCGTCGTCTCAAACCGTCACACGCGCCCCCGGCACTTGCGGTGGGCCCTCGTGCGCGGTGTCCGTGACCGTTCCGGTGTCGACCTTCCGGCATACCCGACCGGCACCTCCGGCCCAGGACTCCCCCCGACCTCGCGAAGTCGTCCGGGGCGTCCGCCCATGGCCACCTGGTTGAGTTGGTCCTGACGGCCGACGCGACGAAGGGGCAGGCAGCACATGGGCATCTCGGAGAAGGACTACGACGTGGCCGTCATCGGTGCCGGTCCGGCGGGCACCGCGGCAGCCCTGCGGGCGGCCGAGCTCGGGGCTCGCGTCGTCGTCCTCGAAGCGGGCCGCGAGGGCGGCACCTGCGTGAACACCGGGTGCGTGCCCACGCGGGTGCTGGCCAAGACGGCCCGGCTGATCCGCGAGACCCGACATGCCGACGTCTACGGCGTCGACGTCGCGCCCCCGACGATCGACTGGGCGTCGACCGTCGCGCGCGTCCGGGAGCGCGTCGACAAGGTCCGGTCGATCAAGCGGGAGGCCGAGCGGTTCGGGGCCGCGGGGGTCGAGCTGGTCCACGAGGGCCGGGCCCGGTTCGTCGACGACTCGACCCTCGTCCTCGACAGCGGGCGGACGATCTCGGCGGCGTCGATCCTGATCTGCGTCGGTGGCCACTCGCGCCGTCTGCCGATCCCGGGCGGCGAGCTGGCCACCGTGCCCGAACACGTCCTGGACCTGCCTGCCCTCCCCCGGCGGGTGGCCGTGATCGGTGCGGGCAACACGGGCGCGCAGCTCGTCACCGTGTTCGACGCGTTCGGCAGTGCGGTCACGCTCCTCGACCTCGCGCCGCGGGTCCTGATGGCGTCCGACGCCTCCGTCTCCAAGGTCGTCGCCGGTGCCTTCACCGATCAGGGCATCGACGTCCGGACGGGCATCGACGGCGTCGAGAGCCTCGCCCGCGCCGACGACGGCTCGATCACCCTGACCTGGCGGCAGGACGACACGACGCCCTCGGCCGACTTCGACGTCGTCGTCATGGCCACGGGCTGGCCCGCCGACGTGGACGACCTCGGTCTCGAGAAGGCCGGCATCGACGTGGAGCGCTCGTCGATCCCCGTCGACCGGTACTTCCGGACCGTCGTGCCGCACGTGTTCGCCGTGGGCGACGCCAACGGCCGCGACATGCTGGTCCAGGCCGCCCAGTTCGAGGGCGAGGCCGCCGCCGAGAACGCCGTCCTCGGCGCCAACCGCCGCACGCCGCACCACCTCCTGCCGGCCGGTGGGTTCACCGACCCGGACTACGCCGGCGTCGGCCTCACCGAAGAACAGGCCCGTGAGGCGGACGAGTCGTGCGTGGTCGTCACGATCCCGTACTCGACCGTGGACCGGGCCGTGATCGACGATCGCGAGACGGGGTTCCTCAAGCTGATCGCCGACCGTCGGCGCGAACTCGTGCTCGGCGCCCATGCCGTCGGCGAGAACGCCGTCGAGGTGGTCCAGGCGGTCACCACCGCCATGGCCGGCGGTGTCGACGTCGCCACCCTGGCCGAGGTGCGCTTCGCCTATCCCACCTACAGCGCGGTGATCGGCATGGCGGCCCGGGCCGTGCTGGCGGATCGCACCGCGCGCTAGGAGCAGGTCGGCGGTGGTCATCGTGGCACGATGGATCACCCGCCCCGACCGAAAGCCACGATGCGCCTCCTCCTCATCCGCCACGGCGAGACCGCCGACAACGTCGCCCGCACCATCGGCTCGCGACCTCCGGGCCCGCCGCTCTCTCCGCTCGGCCGCGAACAGGCCGCCGACCTCGCGACGGCCCTGGCCCACGAACCGATCGTCGCCGTGCACTCGTCGCGCCTGCGCCGGGCCGGCGAGACCGCCGTGATCGTCGCCGACGGCCTCGGGCTCCCTCACCACGAGGTGGACGGTGCCCACGAGATCGACGCCGGCGACCTCGAGGGGCTGCCCTACGCCGAGGCCCTGCCCCGGTACGCCGGCACCATGCAGAGGTGGTGGACCGATCCGGAGGCGCGCATCCCGGGAGGCGAGAGCGGCACCGAGTTCACGGCCCGGTTCCGTGCGGCGGTCGATCGGGTCGTCGCCGCGACACCGGCCGACTCGACCGCGGTCCTCGTCTCGCACGAAGCCGCCATCTGCGTCTGGGCGGCGGACACCGCCCTCAACCTCGACGCCGCGTTCAGTCGCACCCACGGGCTCCGCAACACCGGCTCGGTCGTCCTCGAGGGCTCGACCGAGGGCGGCTGGGTCGCCGTCTCGTGGGACGGCGAACCCCTGGCGCACTGAGCCGCGCGTCCGACGACCAGACCGCAGCGCGCCTCCTACGGGCCGCCGAGCCAGTGGTCGATGCGGTGGTGGTCCGGGCGGAAGCCGTTCTGGACGCCCCACAGCACGGCCTGCGTCCGGCTCGTCGCGCCGATGCGTCGGTAGACCGATCGGATGTAGGACTTGACCGTGTTCGGGCTGAGGTAGGTGAGCGCCGCGACCTCGGCGTTGCTCTTCCCCTGGGTGATGAGGGCCAGGATCTCGGACTCGCGGTCGGTGATGCCCTCGCGGCGGCCGGGCCAGTCGAGGCCCGGCGCGCTCGGTGCCCGCCCCCGCACCTCGCTGACGACCCGTTCGCCCCGGTGGACCGCCTCGAGCGCCTCGACCAGTTCGCGGGCGCCGAGGGTCTTCGAGAGGTACCCGTGCACGCCCTGCGCGAGAGCCGACTCGACGAGCTCGGGGTGGAAGTTCCAGGTGTAGACGACGACCTTGCCGGCTGCCGGGTTGGCGACCAGTTCGGCGAGCTCGTGGTGGTCGGACTCCGGCTGGGCGAACGAGTCGTAGAGGACGACGTCGACCCGGTCGGACAGGGACGTCGTGGCGTCGATCTCGGCGACGACGACCCGGTCGCGGTAGCGGTCGAACATGTGGGCGAGACCGGCGAGCACGACGTCGTAGTCGTCGACGAGTGCGACGGTGATCGACCGGGTCGGAGCGAGGGGCATGAGGACACCATCCCACCCCGAGGGGTGTGCCGCCACACCTCCAGGGGTGGTCTGCTGGGTCCTGCGACACCACGGCACCGACGGTGCCGGTCGCCCATCTCTCCCGGAAGGAGAACACCATGATCGGTCTCATCATCAGCTTGCTCGTCGTCGGCCTCATCGCAGGGTTCATCGCCCGCGCGGTCGTCCCGGGTCGCCAGAGCCTCTCGATCGCCATGACGATCCTGCTCGGCATCATCGGTTCGTTCGTCGGCGGGTTCCTCGGCTTCCTGCTGTTCCAGCACGACCCCACGGACGGGTTCTTCCAGCCCGCCGGCATCATCGGCTCGATCATCGGCGCGATCGTCGTCCTCGTGATCTGGGTCGCCGTCTCGGGTCGCCGCAGCGCCGCTCGCCGCTGAGCCCCGGTCGCCGGTCGGGGCGGCTGTGCCACGGCCGCCCCGGGTCGCACCGACGCAGGAGCACGCGCACCGCACCGTCGGACCGCCCCGATCGGTACTCGCCCCCGGGTCAGGACGCGAGCGAGCGGCGGAGCGTCCGGACGATCTGCGCGCGGGCGATGCGACCCGACCGGATGGGCAGCAGCGGGTACGCGTGGATCTCGCCGTCCCCTTCGTGCCACTCGAGCTCGACGCCGGCCGCCGCGGCACGGTCGCGAAGGAGGTGCGCGTCGGGGTTCAGGACGTCTCGCGTCCCCGTGAACACCGTCACCGGGCCCAGCCCAGCGAGGTCGCCGAACAGGGGGCTGACGACGGGGTCGCGCAGGTCGAGCTCGCCCCGCCAGTGCTCGGCGAGCACGCGTCCGCCGGGCGTCCCGAGCCACGGGTCGGTCGGCTGCACCTCGGGGATGCGGGGGTTGCTCCAGGTGAGGTCGAGTGCCGGGGCGATCAGCACCGTCCGGGCGACGACGACGCCCGCGTCACGCAACGACAGGGCGGCGGACAGCACGATCTGACCGCCGGCCGAGTCCCCCGCGAGGGCGACCGGGCCGTCTGCCGACGCGACCAGGTCGAGGATGCCGACCCGCGCCTCCTCGGCCGTCCCGTACGGGACCAGCGGGTAGATCGGCAGGACGACCGTCGTGCGGACCTCGGCGGCGAGCTGGGCGGCGAGGTGCCAGTGCTGCGACACGATCTCGCCCACCCAGCCGCCGCCGTGGGCGTAGACGACGGTGCCGCGCGACGCACCGTCACGCCGCGTGATCGTGTAGACCGGCCAGCCGCCGCGCTGCTCGACGTCGACCCGGACGTCGTCCCGGAGGACGGCAGGCGGGCCGTACGGTGCCGGGCGGAGGGACGACCGACGGATGCGCCGACGCGCCCCGGCCTCGGTGACGAAGGTGCGGTTCGCCCCCGTCGCCCGCAGGAACA
Organism: Frigoribacterium sp. Leaf44; assembly: GCF_001421865.1. Lineage (NCBI taxonomy): Bacteria > Bacillati > Actinomycetota > Actinomycetes > Micrococcales > Microbacteriaceae > Frigoribacterium > Frigoribacterium sp. Leaf44. Next base: position 978,977 of record NZ_LMLG01000001.1, on the reverse strand, counting down.
CCGGGACCGCCGCCCGGGGCAGGACGAGCCTCGCGGCGAGGGGCACCCGGACGGTCTCTCGGGAGGTGCGGGAGGTGCGGGAGGGCATCCGAGGGAGGCGCGTGGTCACGGCCGCGACGATACCCCGGCTGCCGCCCGGGTGGGTGCCGATCAGCGCGCCGGCGCCGGACCGTATTCGACCGTCACGGCACCAGGCAGATCGTCGTGATGTCGACCGTCGGCCCGGCCCTCACGTACGACCACCGCTCGATCCAGTCGGCCTCGGGGACGATCTGGTCGAAGTCGACCCGGTCCTGCTCGGCCCCGATCCCCTCGCTCGACCAGAGCTCGCGCACGCCGTCGAGGTCGGTGCGGGTGCCCGGCAGCACGTGGACCCCGTCGGGCAGCAGTGGTTCGCCGGACGCGTCGACGAGGCCGTCCGCGGAGTACGAGTAGCTCCACACGACCCCGGGATCGTCGTTGTCGAGGAGGCACTCCTCGCTGTACGCCCGGACGGTCGAGCCGTCGGCGCGCAAGCCTTCGGTCGGATCGCCGCCGAGGGCTCGGACGGTGTCGTCACCGAGCGCGCGCAGCTCGTCGCCCGCCTCCTCGCCCGTGTACCGCTGCTCGGCCACGGACGGCGGCTGCGCCGTCCGGTACCGGTCCGCCGCCACCGAGGAGAACTGCAGGACGACGGCGAGTCCACAGGTCACGAGTCCGACCACGAGCACGAGGGTGGCCACGACGAAGGCCACGCCCGAGAGCGACGGGTCGCGGCGCCGGGCGTGCACCTGCCTGACGAACGCGACCAGCGGCACGCCGACGCCGATCGCGGCACCGACGACGAGCCACCCGGTGAGGCCGAAGCCGCCCGTCGGATCGTCGGTCGGCTCGAGGAGGCGCGACAGGACGGCCGTCAGCTGCACGATCCAGCCCACGACGAGGGCCACCGGCAACGTCAGGGCGACCGCGACGCCGCTGCCCCGACCGGTCGTCGTCGTGTGCTCGGTCGCTGCGCCCTCGACCTGCGCCCCGTCGACCGGCTCCTGTGGTCGTCCGTCCATCCCAGCCCCCTGTCGACGTCCTCAGCCCATCCTGGTCCATCGAGACGAAGGACTGCGGGACACTCCTCCTGACCGGCGTGGGTCGCGACGACCACGTCGACGTGGCCCCGGCGACAACCGGTCGGACATCCGACGACTGCCGCGACGACGACCCCCGACAGGTCACCTGACGTGCGGTGTCACTCCTCGACGTCGACGCCGTCGGTGACGGACTCGACGTCGTGGCCGCTCCATTCCTGCAGCCGCGCGGCGACGATCTCCCGTCTCCCACGAAGGAACCGTGGGATATTCGCGTCCCACAGCTCGGGCCGGGGCAGGAGCACAGCAGGCCTCCGGCCGGTCCACCGGGTCGGGAACACGTGACGGCCGCGGAACGGCACCAGGTAGGCGACGCCGTCGCTCGCCTCGGCGATGGAGTAACCGACACCGATGTGGAGGTCTCTGTCGGCCCCGGGACGGTTGCCGGCCAGCCTCGGACGCGACGGCGATACAGGCACCGGAAGCACGCCCGGGGAGACTTTCGCGTCGGGGTTCAGCGTCGGCCGGTCGGGTGCGTTGTCCACGCGCGGGTAGCCGTCTTCCCAGCGCCGGACGAACGGCGCCATGGGCAGGACGTGCTGGTAGATGGGGGTGCCGCGGATGGCGAGGCCCCACAGGATGGTCTCGTTCGACACTGTGCAGCGCAGGTACGTGATGATGGTGTACTTCGTGTCGCTGATCAGCAAGTCGACGATCTCGTCGACAGGGACGTCGGCGCGGATGACCTCGAACCGGCCATCGGACAGACGCTCTTCGATGGCCCGTTGCGTCGGCCCGACTTCGAGGGCGACCTGCCCGGACGGGTACGTCTGCTCGACCGTCATGGCCTCCGCGTCGCAGCACGGGCATGGTTGCCGGGAGCCGCTGGTCTCCATGCCGACGAACTGCAGCGTCTCGTCGTACCAGGAGTCAGGGTCGAACACGACCGTGTGACCCGAATGCTCGATGAGCCGGCTGGTGACGATGTCGCACCGGCCGCGGAGCCACGGCGGGACGACCGCGTCCCACACCTCGGGACGTGGGACACGTACTTCCGGAGGCGACACACCCCACGCCGCCAGCAGCGACCAGCGCCGGTCGCCCTCCGAGTACCCGATGGTCTCCCGCTCCGGGTTCGACAGGGTGAACCCGTCACCGGTGAAGAACGGGTGCGCCGCCGGGACAGCCGTGTGACGGGAAGTCTCCAGCGAGACGGCCGGGACCGCTCCGTCGTCGCTCGTCTTCCTCCACCACATGACTCGACTATGCCAGGCCAGAAAGTCCTCGAGCTCCGCCCCGATTCCGCCGAGGTACTCGTCGAGAACACCACCGTGGCTGTGTGTGACCACGTCACGTTCGTCAGCCGCTTCCTGAAGCGCGATGCCAGTGGCCGCTTCCCGAACGTGCTCACGGTCGTCTTGCTCAGAGGGTCATTGCTGACCAAGACGTCTCAGGGTGGGCCCTACCGGGCTCGAACCGATGACATCCACGGTGTAAACGTGGCGCTCTACCAACTGAGCTAAAGGCCCTCGCGCCGGGACGAGCCGGGCGAGCGAGTACAGGTTAGCGGGTGGACGAGCCGACCCGCGCCTCCTGGGCAGTGGCCCGGGGACTCAGGCCGTGACGGGGACGAGGAGGTCGAGCGCGGCGCGGTAGTCGGCGAGCGAACGTTCTTGACCGGGCTCGGTGCCGAAGTGCTCGCGGATGACGCCGTCGACGTCGATCAGGAAGGTGGTGCGGGTCGCGAATCCCTTGTTCTCGAGGAAGACGCCGTACTCCTTCGAGACCTCGCCGTGCGGCCAGAAGTCGGCCAGCAGGGTGAAGTCGTAGCCCTTCTCCTCGGCGAAGGCGCGCAGCGTGGCCTTGGAGTCGACGGAGACGACCAGCAACTCGACGCGGTGGTCCTGGAACATCGCGAGGTTGTCGCGCAACGTGCAGAGCTCTTTGGTGCAGGTGCTGCTGAACGCCAGGGGGAAGAACACCAGGGCCACGGGCTTGACGCCCCGGAAGTCGCTCAACCGGACTCGCTCGCCGAACTGGTTCGGCAGGTCGAAGTCGGGAGCCTGGATGGCGTTCTCCAGAGCCATGGGTGCGTTCCTTTCGCGTCGACCCGGGCGGTCGGCGACTGACACGATCGCCGATCCTACGCCTCACGCGTCGGATTTCAAGCGGCGGCGTGGCCGGGCGTTCCCAGCGCGTGCCGAGCCTGCATCGGTCCGTGCAACTAGAGTGGGCTGGTCAGGCGGAGTGCGTCTCGGAACCCGGGCACGACGGGCCTGACATCTGTTTGTCCACTCCACGCGGTGGCCCTCCAAGAGACGGCTGCTCCACACAGATGATTGAGGTCAAGGGTGACGGTTAACGATCAGGACCCGTACACGGTCGACAAGGCCGATCGCGATCCCGAAGAGACCGCCGAGTGGCGCGAGTCGCTCGACGCTCTCGTTAAGGCGCAGGGTCACGAACGTGCCCGCGAGATCATGAAGAGCCTGCTCACCCGGTCGAGCGAGCTGCACCTGGGCGTGCCGATGGTGCCGAAGACGGACTACGTCAACACCATCGCCCCCGAAGACGAGCCCGAGTTCCCCGGTGACGAAGAACTCGAGCGCCGCTACCGCAAGTGGGTCCGCTGGAACGCCGCGATCACCGTGCACCGCGCACAGCGCCCCGGCATCTCCGTCGGTGGCCACATCTCGACCTACGCCTCGTCGGCCGCCCTGTACGAGGTCGGCAACAACCACTTCTTCCGCGGCCAGGACCACTCCGGCGGTGGCGACCAGGTGTTCTTCCAGGGCCACGCCTCCCCCGGCATGTACGCCCGCGCCTACCTCGAGGGCCGTCTCGGCACCGACCAGCTCGACGGCTTCCGCCAAGAGAAGTCTCACGCCTCCGGTGGGCTGAGCTCGTACCCGCACCCGCGCCTCATGCCCGATTTCTGGCAGTTCCCGACCGTGTCGATGGGCCTCGGGCCGATCAACGCCATCTACCAGGCGCAGGTCGCGAAGTACCTCACCAACCGCGGCATCAAGGACGCCAGCGACCAGCAGGTCTGGGCGTTCCTCGGCGACGGCGAGATGGACGAGGTCGAGAGCCGCGGTCAGCTGCAGGTGGCGGCCAACGAAGGCCTCGACAACCTCAACTTCATCATCAACTGCAACCTGCAGCGCCTCGACGGTCCGGTCCGCGGCAACGGCAAGATCATCCAAGAACTCGAGTCGTTCTTCCGCGGCGCCGGCTGGAACGTCATCAAGGTCGTCTGGGGTCGCGAGTGGGACTCCCTCCTCGCCAACGACTCGAGCGGCGCGTTGCTCAACCTCATGAACACCACGCCCGACGGTGACTTCCAGACCTACAAGGCCGAGAGCGGCGGCTATGTCCGCGACAACTTCTTCGGCCGCGACCCCCGCGCACTCGAACTCGTCGCCGACTACTCCGACGACGACATCTGGAACCTCAAGCGCGGCGGCCACGACTACCGCAAGGTCTACGCCGCGTTCAAGGCCGCGACCGAGCACACGGGCCAGCCGACGGTCATCCTCGCCAAGACGGTCAAGGGCTACGGCCTCGGCAAGTCCTTCGAGGGCCGCAACGCGACCCACCAGATGAAGAAACTCACGCTCGACAACCTCAAGCAGTTCCGCGACGAGCTCCGCATCCCGATCAGCGACGCCCAACTCGACGAGAACCCCTACCTGCCGCCGTACTACCACCCCGGTCCGGACGACGACGCGATCCAGTACATGCAAGAGCGTCGTCGAGCGCTCGGTGGCTACGTGCCCGAGCGCCGCAGCAAGTACACGCAGATCGCCGTCCCCGAGGCGAAGACGTACGACGTCGTCAAGAAGGGCTCGGGCAAGCAAGAGGTCGCCACCACGATGGCCTTCGCCCGCCTGCTGAAAGACCTGCTGCGCTCGCCCGACTTCGGGCACCGCATCGTGCCGATCATCCCCGACGAGGCCCGAACCTTCGGCATGGACGCCTACTTCCCGACGTCCAAGATCTACAACCCGAACGGCCAGCACTACACGTCGGTCGACCGCGAACTGTTGCTGGCCTACAAGGAGAGCCCGCAGGGCCAGATCATCCACGTCGGCATCAACGAGGCCGGTGCGTTCGCGGCCTTCACCGCCGTCGGCACCTCGTACTCGACGCAGGGCGAACCGCTCATCCCGGTCTACGTCTTCTACTCGATGTTCGGGTTCCAGCGAACCGGCGACGCCATGTGGGCAGCCGGCGACCAGATGGCCCGCGGGTTCATCATCGGCGCCACCGCCGGGCGCACGACACTGACCGGCGAAGGCCTCCAGCACGCCGACGGCCACTCGCCGCTGCTCGCCTCGACGAACCCCGCGGTCGTCTCGTTCGACCCGGCCTTCGGCTACGAGCTCGGCCACATCGTCAAGTCGGGCATGGACCGCATGTACGGCACCGACGAGCACGGCAACGCGTCGCACTCCGACCCGAACGTCATGTACTACATCACCGTCTACAACGAGCCGATGGCCCAGCCCGTCGAGCCCGAGGGCCTCGACGTCGACGGTGTGGTGCGCGGCATCTACAAGCTCAAGGACGCCGAGAACCTGGGCCCCCGTGCCCAGCTGCTCGCGTCGGGCGTCGGTGTGCCGTGGGCGCTCGAGGCCCAGCAGCTGCTCGCCGACGACTGGAACGTCGCGGCCGACGTCTGGAGCGTCACCAGCTGGACCGAACTGCGCCGCGACGGCCTGGCCGCGGAAGAGCACAACTTCCTGCACCCGAACGACGAGCCCAAGACGCCGTACGTGACCGAGAAGTTGCAGGGTGCCGAGGGTCCGTTCATCGCCACCAGCGACTTCATGGCGGCCGTGCCCGACCAGATCCGCGAGTACGTGCCCGGCGACTACCTGACGCTCGGTGCCGACGGCTTCGGCTTCAGCGACACCCGGGCGGCTGCCCGCCGCTTCTTCAAGATCGACGGCCCGTCGGTCGTCGTCCGCACCCTGCAGGCCCTCGCCCGCCGGGGCGAGGTCGACCCGGGCGTCGTCCAGCAAGCAATCGACCGGTACCAGTTGCACGACGTCACCGCCGGTACCAGCGGCACCGCCGGTGGGGAGGCCTGACGACCCCGTGAGCACCGAGCGGGTGCCCACCTCGCCCCTGCAGCCGTCCGCGGCCACGAAAGAGCGCACGCTCGCGTGGCTGCGGACGGTCTCAGGCGAGCTGTCCACCGCGACCATCAAGCGCCTCGAAGAGACGCTGCCGTGGTACGGAGACATGCCCCCGGGGCGCCGTTCGGCGGTCGGGCTCGTCGCCCAGGCCGGCATCACCTCGTTCATCAGCTGGTTCGCCGACCCCAGGTCCACCCCCTGGATCGCGGCGGACGTGTTCGGCGCCGCCCCGCGTGAGCTGCTGCGCTCGGTCAGCCTGACCCAGACACTGCAGCTCATCCGCATCACCGTCGAGGTCGTCGAAGAACGCGTCAAGGACGGGGACGACTCGCTCCGCGAGGCGATCCTGCTCTACTCGCGCGAGATCGCCTTCGCCTCAGCCGACGTCTACGCCCGGGCCGCCGAGGCCCGCGGACTCTGGGACGCCCGTCTCGAAGCCCTGGTCGTCGACTCGATCCTCAGCGGCGAGTACGACGACGAGCTGCCCAGCCGCATCGCTGCGCTCGGCTGGCACGGTCACGGCGAGGTCGCCGTCCTCGTCGGCACGGCTCCTCGGATGCTCGACGTCGACATGCTTCGGCGCACGGCCCGGCACCGAGAAGCCGACGTGCTGATCGGAGTGCAGGGCAGCCGACTGGTGCTGGTCATCGGGCGGGCCGACCCTCTCGACGAGAGCAGCACCTCCTCGACCCACCCCAGCTTCACCGAGATCGCGCACGCCCTCGAACCCGGCTTCGGTGACGGGCACCTCGTGCTCGGCCACGAAGTGCCGAGCCTCGTCGACGCCTCCAAGAGCGCGAAGGCCGCCCTCGCCGGTTTCGCCGTCGCCCGGGCCTGGCGGAACGCACCCCGCCCCGTCCTCGCTGACGACCTGTTGCCCGAGCGTGCCCTCGCCGGCGACCCGGTGGCGCGATCGACGCTCGTCAACCGGATCTACAAGCCACTCAAGGCGCACTCCACCGAGCTGTTGACCACCCTTTGGTGCTACCTCGACAACGGGCGCTCGCTCGAGGCCACGGCTCGCGAACTCTTCGTGCACCCGAACACCGTGCGCTACCGTCTCAAGCGCGTCACGGACGTCATCGGATGGGACGCCACGGGTGCTCGCGAGGCGCTCATCCTGCAATCCGCACTCGTGCTCGGATCGATCGCCGACCCCGACGGGTCCGGGGTCCGCCGCAAGTGATCGGCGGCCATCCCTGGGGTCCGTCTGTGCGCTTCGACAACGTTCCCGCCCATCTTTGGTCGAGTTGCTACACCGCAGACCCGCTACTCATTGGCATGATGGACCAGTGATCGTTGTCGTAGCGCCCGGTCAGGGCTCCCAAACTCCCGGTTTCCTCGAACCCTGGCTGGCCGAACCCGACCAGCGTGACCTGCTGACGTCGCTCTCCGACGCGGCGGGTGTCGACCTCGTCGCGCACGGCACGACGTCGGACGCCGACACGATCCGTGACACCGCCGTCGCGCAGCCCCTCATCGTCGCCGCCGGCGTCCTGACCGCCCGTGCCCTCTTCCGCCACGTGGACCGCTCCGCGGTCGCCGGCGTCGCGGGCCACTCGGTCGGCGAGTTCACCGCCGCGGCCGTCAGCGGCGTGCTGAGCGACGTCGACGCCGTCACGCTCGTCGCCGAACGGGGCCGGGCCATGGCCGACGCCGCCGCCCTGGTCGAGACGGGCATGAGCGCCGTGCTCGGAGGCGACGAGGCCGAACTGCTCGCCCGTCTCGACGCCCTCGGGCTCTTCCCCGCCAACTACAACGGTGGCGGCCAGATCGTCGTCGCCGGCGAGACCGCCGCCCTCGCCGAGCTCGCGGCCGACCCGCCGGCCAAGAGCCGCGTCGTGCCCCTCCAGGTCGCCGGCGCCTTCCACACGCGATACATGCAGCCCGCCGTCGACCGCCTCCGCTCAGCCGCCGCCTCGGTCGCGGCCGCCGACCCGTCCACGACGCTCTGGACCAACCACGACGGCAGCGCGGTCACCTCGGGCGCCCGCTTCGTCGAGCTGCTCGTCGGTCAGGTCTCGTCCCCCGTCCGATGGGACGCGACCATGCGCTCGTTCGCCGACGCCGGCGTCACGGGAATCATCGAACTCGCCCCGGCGGGAGCCCTCACCGGTCTCGCCAAGCGTGCGCTGAGGGGTGTCCCCTCGGTCGCCGTCAAGACACCCGACGACCTGCAGGCCGCCGTCGACCTCATCGAGGGAGCAGCATGACCACCCCCCAGCTCAACCAGACGACCGGTGCGCAGTTCACCCGCATCTACGCACTCGGCGCCGCCCGGGGCGAGAACGTGGTGCCGAACGCCGACATCATCGAACCGATCAACTCCAGCGACGAGTGGATCCAGCAGCGCACCGGAGTGATCACCCGTCGCCGCGCGGGCAAGGACGTCAAGGTCGTCGACCTCGCCGAGGCCGCCGCCACCGAGGCCATCGCCAAGTCCGGCATCCGCCCCGACCAGATCGGTGCCGTCCTCGTGTCGACCATCGGTGCCGGCGTCGTGACCCCGTCGGTAGCCTCGCTGCTCGCCGAGCGCGTCGGTGCGAACCCGGCCGCCGCCTACGACATCTCGGCAGCCTGTGCCGGCTTCACCTACGGCATCGCGCAGGCGGACTCGTTCGTCAAGTCGGGCCTCGCCGAGTACGTCCTCGTCGTGGGTGCCGAGAAGCTCAGCGACGTCATCGACCCGACCGACCGCACGATCTCGTTCCTCCTCGCCGACGGAGCGGGTGCGGCGATCGTCGGTCCGTCCGACAGTGCCGGCATCGGCCCGACGGTCTGGGGCTCCGACGGCTCCAAGTGGGACGCCATCGGCATGACCAACACCATGGCCGAATACCGCGAGGGCGCGGGTGAGGTCCCCTGGCCGACCCTCCGCCAAGAAGGTCAGACGGTCTTCCGCTGGGCCGTCTGGGAGATGGCGAAGGTCGCGAAAGAGGCCCTCGACCGCGCGGGCGTCACCGCCGACCAGCTCTCGGCCTTCGTGCCGCACCAGGCCAACATGCGCATCATCGACGAGTTCGCCAAGCAGCTCGGCCTGCCCGAGTCCGTCGTGATCGGTCGCGACATCGCGACCACCGGCAACACCTCGGCCGCGAGCATCCCGCTCGCGACCCACCGACTGCTCGACGAGCACCCCGAGCTCAGCGGCGGCCTCGCCCTGCAGATCGGTTTCGGTGCCGGACTCGTGTTCGGCGCCCAGGTGGTCGTGCTGCCCTAGCGCGCCGCTGCCCGCCCGACCGCGGGGCGCTGTATAGGCTTTACCCCGGTCACATCGACACCCCCTCAAGGAGACAACACCATGGCACTGTCCACCGAAGAAGTCCTCGCCGGCCTCGCCGAGCTCGTCAACGACGAGACCGGGATCGCCACCGATACCGTCGAGATGGACAAGTCGTTCACCGACGACCTCGACATCGACTCGATCTCCATGATGACCATCGTCGTCAACGCCGAAGAGAAGTTCGACGTCAAGATCCCCGACGAAGAGGTCAAGAACCTCAAGACCGTCGGCGACGCCGTCACGTACATCCACAAGGCGCAGAACTAAGACGTCGGCCGCCCGGTCGCCTTGAGGGCGATCGGGCCCCGCCGCTGTGCCCTCGACGCCGTCGACCCCACGCCACCAGCCTCGGCTGCAGCCCGGGTCACGGCGTCGTCGTACATCGGCACAGCCCACCGACCGGCCCTCCCAGAAGGAACGTCAATGACCAAGAAGATCGTCGTCACCGGACTCGGCGCCACGAGTCCGCTCGGTGGCACCGCCACCGAGAGCTGGCAGAACCTGCTCGCCGGCCAGTCGGGCATCACCACGCTCGAACAGGACTGGGTCGCCAAGTACGAGCTGCCCGTCACCTTCGCCGGCCAGGCACGCACCCCCTCGGCCGACGTGCTCGACCGTCGAGAGATCAAGCGCCTCGACCCGTCGAGCCAGTTCGCGCTCACCGCCGCCCGCGAGGCCTGGGCCGACGCCGGCTCGCCCGAGGTCGTCCCCGAGCGCTTCATCGTCGACTGGGCCACCGGCATCGGCGGCGTCTGGACGCTGCTCGACGGGTGGGACACCCTGCGCGAGAAGGGCCCGCGACGCGTCCTGCCGATGACCGTCCCCATGCTCATGCCGAACGGTCCCGCCGCCGCCATCTCGATGAGCCTGGGTGCGCGCGCCGGAGCCCGCACGGTCGTCTCGGCCTGCGCCTCCAGCACCGAGTCGATCGCCATGGCCTACGAGCACCTGCAGTCCGGCCTCGCCGACATCGCCGTCGCCGGCGGCTCCGAGGCGGCCATCCACCCGATGCCCCTTGCCTCGTTCGCCGCCATGCAGGCTCTCTCGAAGCGCAACGACGACCCCGCCACGGCATCCCGTCCCTACGACGTCACGCGCGACGGCTTCGTCCTCGCCGAAGGCGGTGCTGCGCTCGTCCTCGAGACGGAAGAGCACGCCCTGGCCCGTGGGGCCCGCATCTACGCCGAGCTCATCGGTGGTGCGGTCACCAGCGACTCGTACCACATCACCGCTCCTGACCCCGAGGGCACCGGCGCCGCCCGGGCCGTCATCGCGACGCTCGAGAACGCCGGGGTCGACCGCGACCAGGTCGTCCACGTCAACGCCCACGCGACGAGCACCCCGGTCGGCGACATCGCCGAATACCACGCCATCAAGCGTGTCTTCGGCGACCACACCTCGAAGCTGATCGTCTCGGCGACCAAGGCGGCCACGGGCCACCTGCTCGGCGGCGCGGGCGGCATCGAGGCGCTGTTCACGGTCAAGGCCCTGCACGAGCGCCTCGCACCGCAGACGATCAACGTCACGCAGATGGACGACGAGATCGACATGGACGTCGTCGTCGGCGAACCCCGCCCCCTGCCCGAGGGCGAGATCGTCGCGATCAGCAACTCGTTCGGCTTCGGCGGCCACAACGCCGTCGTCGGTTTCCGCTCGGTCTGACCGGGCGGGCAGCGCAGGAGGCGCGGGTGGCGTGATCACGCCACCCGCGCCTCCTTCGTCGTCACCGGGGTGGCCCGGCGCGCACCGAGCCCGAGCCGCGGCGGGTCAGCCGACCTTGTGCAGCCAGACGACGGGGTTGCCCTCGCCGCTGTGACGGAACGGTTCGAGTTCGTCGTCCCAGGCCTGGCCGAGGGCGAGACGCAGCTCGCGGTGCAGCTCGAGGGTGTTCGACCCCGCGATCTCCATGGCGTAGCGGATGCGGTCCTCCGGGATGACCGTGTTGCCAGCCGTGTCGGTCTGTGCGAAGAAGACGCCGAGGTCGGGCGAGTGCATCCAGCGACCGCCGTCGTGGGACTCACCCGGGTCTTCGGTCACCTCGTAGCGCAGGTGCTCCCAGCCTCGCAGGGCGGAGGCGATGCGGGCGCCGGAGCCCTCGTCGCCCTGCCACGAGAACTCGGTGCGGCGGGCGCCGGGCAGCACCGGCTGGTCGACCCAGGCGAAGTTCACGCCGTGCCCGAGGGCACGACCGACGGCCCACTCGACGTGTGGGCACAGTGCACGAGGGGACGAGTGCACGTAGAGCACTCCCCGAGCGGTTGCAGCAGCCACGATTCCTCCATCTGGTTCAGGTGCGACTTCCCCATCGACCTGTCAGACGTGATTCGTGTGCGTTCTTCGATTGTGCGGGCCGGAGCCCGGTGGTACGCGGGACGGTGCCCGTTCTGTGAATTATGACCGACCGGGCTGGGAAATCACAACTGTGTAACACCTGCGAATGGCGCGGCGTCTCGCTGGACCCGGAGGCTCACTTCGCCTGCGAGTAGTCGTCCACGACGGCGACCGTCACCGGGAAGGCGACCGGGGCGTCGCCGAACAGCAGTCGACCGGCCTCGACCGCGCTCTCGGCGACCAGCGCGGCGACCTCGTCGGCGACGGCGGCCGGTGCGTGCACGACCACCTCGTCGTGCAGGAAGAACACGAAGTGGGGTGCCGGGACGCCGGCCCCCCACCTCTCGTGCAGGCGCCGGCGCAGGGCACCCATCCAACACAGGGCCCACTCGGCGGCGGTGCCCTGGACGACGAAGTTGCGGGTGAACCGCCCCCACGAGCGCGCGTCGCGATCGGCGGGCCGCACGCCCATCTCGGGAGGCAGTGCGCCCGCCCCGGCGCCCCCGGAAGCGGCCGGGTCGTCGGACGGACGCGGCGAACTCCGGCCGAGCAGGGTGTCGACGACTCCCCCGGCCTCACCCGTGCGGGCCGCCGACTCGACGAGTGCCATGGCGTCGGGGAACCGTCGGGCCAGGCGGGGCACGAGGCGGCCGCTCTCGCCCTGCGTCGCGCCGTACATCGCACCGAGCATCGCGACCTTGGCCTCGGCGCGGGTCGCGACGGCTCCGCTGGCGACGATGCCCTCGTAGAGGTCGCCCGATCCGGCCCGGGCCATCGAGCGGTCGCCCGACAACCCGGTCAGGATGCGCGGCTCGAGTTGCGAGGCGTCGGCGACCACGAGCTTCCAGCCCGGGTCGGCCACGACGGCGCCGCGGACGGCCCGGGGAAGCTGCAGCGCGCCTCCTCCGCTCGTGGCCCAGCGGCCGGTCACGACTCCGCCCGGCACGTAGTCGGGGCGGAAGCGCCCGCCGTGCACCCAGGCGTCGAGCCAGGCCCAGCCGTTGGCGACGAGCAGCCGTTGCATCTTCTTGTAGCGGAGCAGGGGGTCGATCGCGGGGTGCTCGTGCCGTTGGAGCTCCCATTGACGCGTCGACTGCACGAGCACCCCCGCCCGGTTCAGGGCCCTGATCAGCTCGGCCGGCGAGTCGGGGTTGAGGTCGGGCGCCTCGAGCGCCTGCCGCACCTCGTCGAGGGCGTCGCGCATGCGGGCCGGTCGCTCACCCGGGGTGGGCCTCGGCCCGAGGGCGGCGGTCAGCAGTTCGTCGTGCACCCGAGGCGACCACGGGATGCCCCGGTGGCGCATCTCGGCCGCGATCAACGCGCCGGTGGACTCGGCGGCGACGAGCAGCTCGAGTCGACCCCGGGTCGGAGAGGCCTCGACCGCGTCGCGCTGGGCGAGGAACTCGGCGGCCGGGTCCGGCAGCGAGTCGGGGACGACCTCGAAGAGGCCGTCGGACTCCCCCGGCGCCGCCTGGGGGACGTCCCACGGCCCGGGAGCCGCACCTCCGACCGGGAAGCCGGGGGCCGCCGTCGAGCGCCGCAGGATGGCGTGCACGAGCCGGAGGTCGACGCATCGGGCCACCGTGACCCCGGCGTCGAGGAGGCGCGGGTACCACCGCGGGGTGTCGTCCCAGACCCAGCGGGGCGAGGCCTCCCGCTCGAGGGCGGCCACGCGCCCCGGCAGGTCGGCCGCGGGGATGACGTCGACCCCTGCCGCCTCGAGTCGCCCCGACGCGCCGCGCTCGTACCGCGTCAGCTCGACGTCACCGTCGGGCAGTCGACGCAGCAGGAAGAACACCGCCTGATCATCCCACCCCGCGCCGACACCGTCGGCCGGCGCCTAGTGCAGCGGCTGCCCGGCGGTGTCGACGACGTTCTTCTCGCCTGCCTCGATCGGTGACGCGAACCGGTTCTGCGCCGGGGGGATCGGGCAGTTGAAGGCGTACGAGAAGGCGCAGGGCGGCAGCACGGCCCGGTTGAAGTCGAGAGTGATGGTGCCGTCGCCGTTCGGCGTCGGGAAGAGGAACCGCCCGACCGAGTACGTGCTGTCGCCGTTCGTCGCGTCGCCGAAGACGAGTTGCAACCGATCGCCGTCACCCGACGGGAACGCCGCGAGTTCGTGGGCGACCCCGTCGCGGGTGAAGCGGATGAGCCCGGGCAACGGCTTGGGCCGACTGAGCTCGAGGTCCGCCTGGTGGCGGATGTCGACCTGGGTGTCGGGCGCGGTCGGCACGAACTCGGCCGTGACGACCCAGTCGGGGTCGAACGGGAAGGCGTCGATCGAGCCGAACCCCGTGACGGCGTCCGACGCGGAGTCCCAGACGCGCAGGGCGTACCCGGTGTGGTCGTCGTTCGCGATCACCGTGCCGGTCGTGGTCTCGGAGAACCGGAGGCTGCTCGGGGCCGTCGCGTCGTCGCCCGCCACGATCACGGTGCCGTCGACCAGATCGCCGTCGACGTGGATGCCGTCCGCGGCGACCGCCGTCAGTGCCAACCCCGACACGCCCTGCGGGGTCGGCGCCCAACGGCCCGGCACGCCCCAGACGGTCTGCTCGAGGTCGACCCACTGCGTTCCGGTCAGGGCGAGCGGCCCCTGCGGCGACACCACACGGGTGCTCCGCAGGGCGTGGAATCGGTCGAGCTCGGCCTGCGCGGCGTCGTCGGGCGTTCGGGTGGTGTCGGCGGTGCTGTCGGTCATCGGTCCTCCTGGGGTCTGACGGTGGGCAACGCCGAGGAGGCGCGGTTCATGCCCCGACGGGCGGGACGTGGTCGAGACCGGCACCGCGCCTCCTCGTCCGGCGTCTCAGGGCTGCGGGTCGTCGCCGCCCACGGCGAGGCGTCGCAGCTGCTCGTCGAAGGGGACGACCGCGGCGAACGGGTCGTCGTGTGCGCCCTCGTGCCGGGCGACGAGCTCGGCGAACTCCCCCGCGGCCCGCGTCACGCGCTCGGGCAGCGTGGTCGAGGTGCCGTCGCCCTCTCCCCAGTCCTCGGACGCCGCGAACACCGAGGTGGGCACGACGACGGCCTGGAGGTAGGCGAACAGCGGTCGCACCGCGTACTCGAGGGCGAGCGAGTGACGGGCCGTGCCTCCGGTCGCCCCGATCAGCACGGGCGTGCCCGTGAGCGCCTTGTGGTCCATCACGTCGACGAACGACTTGAACAGGCCGCTGTACGAGGACGAGAAGACGGGCGTGACCGCGATCACGCCGTCGGCGCTCGTCACCTTCTCGAGCGCCTCGGCGAGGGCAGGAGGCGCGAAACCGGTGAGCATCGCGTCCGTCACCTCGTGCGCGAGGTCACGCAGCTCGACGACCTCGACCTCGACGAACGAGCCGCGGCCGACGAGGTCGCGCGTGGTGGCCTCGACCAGGCGGTCGGTCAACAGACGGGTGGACGAGGGCTGGCTCAGCCCCGCGGACAGGGCGACGATCTTCTTGGTGCTCATGGCGCGCCTCCTGCGTGTCTCAGCGGGCCGACGACGCGGTGAGCGCGTCGTGCGCGGTGGGTGCGGTCGAGGACTGCGATGCCCGGGTCGCGGCCTCGACGAGCGAGGCGTGCGTGGGGGCATCGGGCACGTCGGCCGGACGGTTCGCGGCGAACTCGCGACGCAGGACCGGTACGACCTCACTGCCGAGGATGTCGAGCTGCTCGAGGACCGTCTTCAGGGGCAGGCCGGCGTGGTCCATGAGGAAGAGCTGGCGCTGGTAGTCGCCGATGTAGTCGCGGAAGCCGAGGGTGCGGTCGATGACCTCCTGCGGGCTGCCGACGGTGAGCGGGGTCTGGCTCGTGAAGTCCTCCATCGAGGGGCCGTGGCCGTAGACCGGGGCGTTGTCGAAGTAGGGACGGAAGGTGCGCTTGGCGTCCTGCGAGTTCTTGGCCAGGAAGACCTGACCGCCGAGACCGACGATCGCCTGGTCGGCACGCCCGTGGCCGTGGTGCTCGAAGCGGCTGCGGTAGAGCTCGACCATCTGCTTCGTGTGCGAGGCGGGCCAGAAGATGTGGTTGGCGAAGAATCCGTCGCCGTAGTACGCGGCCTGCTCGGCGATCTCGGGGCTGCGGATCGAGCCGTGCCAGACGAAGGGCGCGACGCCGTCGAGCGGACGCGGGGTCGACGTGAAGCCCTGCAGCGGGGTGCGGAAGTGACCCTTCCAGTCGACGACGTCCTCGCGCCAGAGACGGTGCAGCAGGGCGTAGTTCTCGATCGCCAGGTTGATGCCCTGGCGGATGTCCTTGCCGAACCAGGGGTAGACCGGGCCCGTGTTGCCGCGGCCGAGCGTGAGGTCGACGCGGCCGCCGGCGAGGTGCTGCAGCAGCGCGAAGTCCTCGGCGATCTTCACCGGGTCGTTCGTGGTGATGAGGGTCGTGGCCGTGCTGAGCACGATGCGCTCGGTCTGCGCGGCGATGTAGGCGAGGAGGGTCGTCGGGCTCGAGTTCACGAAGGGCGGGTTGTGGTGCTCGCCCGCGGCGTAGACGTCGAGGCCGACCTCTTCCGCCTTCTTCGCGATGGTGACCATCGCCCTGAGGCGCTCGCCCTCGGTCGGGGTGGCACCGGTGGTGGGGTCGGTCGTGATGTCGCCGACGCTGAAGATTCCGAACTGCATTGCTCCACCTTAGAACATCTGCATGCGTTTGCATGCACTTCGGTGAACCGGAGGGTGGGGCGTGGCATTCCCGGACCGTGCGACCGACACCGGGAACGTGTCGCGGCCGACGTGGCCTCGACCTCGACCTCGACCTCCACCTCGACCTCGGCGAGCGGCGTGCGACGTGCGACGTGTCGGCAACTCAGGGCTGGTGCTGCACCGCCGAAGCCAGGGCCCGGAAACACGGGGCCGCCGAGGAACGACGCAGCAGGGGGCAGGAGTTGCCGACCACGCGGCGGGGTGGCCGAAGCCACCGCGGCAGGACGTCGTGCGAGAAGCGCGGCACTCTCGGCGACAGCACGCGCGGTGGCGGGCGGTCGCTGCCGGGCGGCGGTTCAGGCGAGGGGGGCGAGGCGCAGCCAGCGCTCCGCGACCTGGGCCCGCGAGACGGGCCCGTCGCCGTCACGGTCGATCTGGGGCGAGTCGAACTCGACCCACCAGGTGCGGGCCGAGCCGCCGATGGCCGACACTCCCTGCCAGGCGCTGCCGCCGGCCCGGACCACGATGCCGGTCGGGCCGTACGGGAACGGCGTGGCCGGGTCCTCGTCCGAGTCGAGCACGTACACCTGCGCACCCACGCCCATGCGCGCCGGACCGGATCGACCGTCGCCGTCGGAGGAATCGCCGCCCCAGGCGTCGGGTTCGGGTTCCGGCTGTCGGGGCCGTTTGGTGAACATGGACGACATCGTGCCACGCACGACGCGCGCCGGGCGACGACGCGGCCGCGCTCACAGCAGGCCCGGAGGCCGCGGCTCGCCGGGACACGAAGGACCGCGCCCGGAGACCCTGTAGGGCGGACGGGACTTGAACCCGTGACCGATCGATTATGAGTCGACTGCTCTAACCGGCTGAGCTACCGCCCCTCGCGACGGCCACCGGTGCGAGCCGGGGCCGGCCGGGGCGGAGCCGCGGTCGACCGTCAGTGCGCGCGGTCGGACGCCGCGTCGGTGGAGGGAACCACCGGCTGACCACGATACAGGCTCTCGAACACGCTGAGCGTGCGCTCGATGTCGTGCCCCTCGATCATCTTCAGGCTGGCCCGGCGCATGGCGAGGTACTCGTCGTCGGGTGCGGTCAGCACCGTCGTGAGCTTGTCGGCGAGGTCGCGGCTGTCGCCCGGACGGAAGAGGTAGCCGTTCTCGCCCTCGTCGACCAGGTGCGGCAGAGCCATCGCGTCGGCCACGACGATCGGCAGCCCGGACGCCATCGCCTCGAGGCTGGCGATGCTCTGCAACTCGGCGATCGAGGGCATCGCGAACACGGTCGACTCGGTGAGCGTGTGGCGCAACTCGTCGTCGGACAGATAGCCCGCGAAGGTGACCACGTCGGCCAGCCCCAGGTCGCGACTGGTCGTCTGGAGCTGCTTGAACAGATCTCCCCCGCCCACGATCGTCAAGGTGGCGCCGAGCGCCGGGTCGAGGAGGGTCATCGCCTTGAGCAGTACGTCGATCTGCTTCTCGGCCGTGACCCGGCCGACGAAGACGATGCGGTTCGTCTCGGGGCGGGTGTCGAGTGCCGTGTAGTGGCCGGCCTCGATGCCGCACGAGACGGCGAGCACACCGGTGACCGAGACCGACTTCTCGAGGAAGGTCGCGGCCTTCTGTGTGGGTGTCGTGATGGCCGCGGCCTTGCGGAAGGTCTTGCTCGCGTCGTTCCACGCCATCTGGGTCGCCTTGGCGCGCAGCCCCTTGGGCAGTCCGGTGTGCTCGAGCAGGTTCTCGGGCATGAAGTGGTTCGTCGCGACGATGCGCACGCCCCGGCGCTCGGCCACCTGCGCCACGCCCCGACCCATCACGATGTGCGACTGGATGTGCACGACGTCGGGGTGGATCTCGTCGAAGATCTTCTCGGCGTGCTCTTGCACGCGCCACGGGGTCGCGAAGCGCAGCCAGTCGTGCAGCGGCCAGCGGGTGGAGTAGAGCCGGTGGACGGTCAACGTGACGCCGCCGTGCTGCTCGAGGAAGGTGCCGTGGTGGCGGCTGGCCGCCGGCACCATGAGGTGCACGTCGTGGCCGCGCTGAGCGAGCCCCACGGCGAGCCGCTCGGTGAAGTTGGCGGCGCCGTTGACGTCGGGCGGGAACGTGTCGCCCGCGATCAGGACGGTCAGCCGGTCGGACGACCCCGAGGAGGCGCGGGTCGCGGCGTCAGCCGACGTCGCGTCGTCGGGTCGGCCGGGTTCCGAGGGCGTCGGGGCAGGTGTCACGGGTCGTGGCGTCCTTCTCGTGCTCGGTGAGGTGTGCGTCGCGTCAGGCATCCGAACGGTCGTGAGATCGACGGACGAGACGACCCCACGCTAGCTCAGGCTCGGGTCTGGGGATGGTATTTGGCGAGCTGGAACACGCCGTAGACCGCGATCGCGGCCGCGACGACGAAGAAGACCCCGGCGATCGCGGGGGCGTTCTGTGCCTCGCCGAGCACGACGATGCCGATGCCGACCGCGATGAGCGGGTCGACGACGGTGAGGCCGGCGATGACGAGGTCGGGCGGGCCGGACGAGTAGGCGTTCTGGACGAAGTACCCGCCGAGCAGACCCGCGGCGAGCAGGAAGACGATGCAGACGATCGTCAACCAGTCGAAGTTGCCGGCGAAGACCCGGTTGAGGACGACCTTGGCGAGGGTCGCGACGAAGCCGTAGAGCACGCCCGCCGCGATGATGTAGAACAGCGCGCTGCGACGACGGCGCAACAGGGCGAAGGCGACGCCCAGCACGGAGCCGACGACGGCGAGGATCACGAGGACGGTGACGAGCTGCCGCGTGGTGATCTCGGGCTCGATGGCCGTGAAGGCCGCCACGGTGACGAAGAGCCCGACCCCGCCGACGCAGAACAGGATCGCCCGCTTGGCGCGGCGGTCGAGTCGTCGACCGGTGGACCGCGAGTTGAGGATCGCCGTGATCACCAGTGCGACCGCGCCGAGCGGCTGCACCACGAGCAACGGCGCGATGCGCAGGCTGGTCAACTGGAACAGGATGGCGAGGCCGAGCATCAGCGTGCCCAGCACCCACGAGGGGCGGCCGACCAGGGCGAGCACCTGACGGACGTTCATGCCGCTCTTGGCCGCACCGATCCGCCGCTCGACCTTCGCGACGCCCTGGTGTTGCAGCTGCGCGCCGATCGAGAGGAACACCGCACCGATCAGGGCGATGGGGATGCCGAGCGCCTGATAGGGGGTCAGGGATACCTGCTGGGTGAGCTCCCCGATGTCCGTCGTCACGGCGTCCACGCTAGCGCCGTGGCGCTGGATAGTCTGGACGAATGGCCGTTCGACCCATTTCCATCACGGGTGACCCCGTGCTCCACTCCCCCGCCTCCGAGGTGACCGTCGTCGACGACGATCTGCGCACGCTCGTCGCGGACATGTTCGAGACGATGGACGCCGCCCCGGGCGTCGGCCTCGCGGGCCCTCAGGTGGGCGTCGGCAAGCGCCTGTTCGTCTACTCGTGGACCGACGACGACGGCGAGCTGTGGCGGGGCGTCGCGATCAACCCGACGCTGTGGCAGAGCCCGCTCTCGATCGAGCCGCTCGACGACGACTCCGAGTCCGAGGGGTGCCTGTCGGTGCCGGGTGAGAGGTTCCCGCTGCGCCGCGCCGACGGCGTCGTGCTACGGGCCACCGACCTCGACGGCGACGAGGTCGAGATCGAGGCCTGGGGCTGGCTCGCCCGCATCTTCCAGCACGAGTACGACCACCTCGACGGCATCCTGTACGCGGACCGGCTCGAGCACCCGTTCCACAAGGCGGCCGCCAAGGCCGTCCGCAAGAAGGGCTGGGGCCAGCCGGGCAGCACCTGGCTGCCGGGAGTCGACCACCTCGAGGACTGACCTCGGACCGAGCCGCCCCTGGACGAAGGAGGCGCGTCCTGCGAACCGCAGGACGCGCCTCCTTCGCGTTCGGCCCGGGACGGACCGGGCATGAAGAACGGCCCAGGACGGACCGGGCAAGAGAAAAGGCCCAGAGGGTGGAGCCTCTGGGCCTTCGCTCCCCGAGTTGGACTCGAACCAACAACCTGCCGGTTAACAGCCGGCTGCTCTGCCAATTGAGCTATCGAGGAATGGCAACCGCCCCGGACTTTCGTCCGTGACAGCGGAGACAACACTAGCAAAGATCTGAGGCCCCGACGGACCACGGTGGTGACGCGGCGCGTCGGACGTCCGCGACCGCGACGTCAGTACCCGTCGTGCGGGTCGACGACCCCGATGAAGTCGCCGTCGCCGAGGAAGGCCCGCACGTTGTGGCGAATGCGCTCGGCCAGCAGCGGGGCCGTCATCTCGGGGGTGTCCGCCTGGTGCGGCGTGACGATGACGCGCGGTTCGCCGAAGAGCGGGTGGCCGTCGGGGAGCGGCTCGGGCGTCGTGACGTCGACCCCGGCTCCCCAGAGACGCTCCGCCCTGACCGCCTCGACGAGGGAGTCCGTGTCGACCAGGCTGCCCCGGGCGACGTTCACGAGCACGGCCGTCTGGGGCAGCAGGGCGAGCCGACGGGCGTCGAGAAGGCCCGACGTGCCGGGCGTGGCCGCAGCGGCGAGGACGAGGACGTCGGCGGTGGGCAGCACCTCGTCGAGGCGTTCGACGGGGAGCGTGCGGTCGGCCCCGGGCACGGGCTCGCTCGACCGGCGCACGATCGTCACGCGCACGTCGAACGGGGTCATGAGGCGCATCAGCTCGATCGCGATGCCGCCGGCACCGACGACGACGACGTGCCGGCCGTAGAGCGAGCGGCCCTGCTGTTCGGTGGCCCAGGACGTCGCGCGCACGCGCTGGGGCACGACCCTCAGCAACGACAGCACCAGCATGAGGGCGTGTTCGGCCACGGGCTCGGCGAACGCCCCCTTGGCGCTGGTCCAGAGCGGCAGCACGCGGTCGGCCCGTGCGGCGATGACCTCGGCGAAGGCGTCGACCCCGGCGTAGGGCAGCTGCACCCACTCGACGCCCGGGTTCTCGTCGAGGGCCCTCGCGAGGCCGTCGGGGTCACGGTACGAGAGCCAGACGAGGCCGCGGGTGTCCGGGCCGAGCGGGACGACGTCCGCTCCCCCGGCACGCACGGCGTCGACGAAGACCGGGGTCGGACGGGGGGCCACCGAGACGGCCCCCGGGGTCGGACGACGCCCCGGCGCGAGGACGGGACCCGGGGTGACGACCGCGCGGTGGCCGCGCGCGCCTCCCGGGCTGGTCACGACGGCGGCGTCCGCCGAGGCGAGGGCGGCGTCCGCCGTGGCAGGACCCGAGGCCGGCTCGATGGTCACGGTGCCTGCTCGCCGCGGGGCTCGGCGTCGGGATCGAGCGGACGCCCGGACTCGCGTTCTTCGGGGCGGATGATGTCGATGGGCGTGGTCTGCGAGAGGACCTTTACGTAGGGGTCGATGCCGGTCCGGAGCACGTCGTCGATGTCGCCCAGCCCGACCAGGCGACCGCCCCTCATGACGGCGACGCGGTCGGTGATCGCCCGCGCCTCGGCCACCGACGAGGTGACCACGAGAGCCGAGAACTGACGCCCCTCGTGCAGGTTCTTGATCACGTCGAGGACGGCCTGGCGGACGAGCACGTCCACCCCGCGAGCGGGCTCGTCGGCGATCAGGAGGGGCGGCTCGAGGACGAGGCTGCGAGCCAGGGCGACACGCTGCCGCTGACCCGAACTGAGCTCCCAGGTCTGCTTGAGCATGGTGCCGAGCGGCAGGTGCACGCCGTCGACGAGCGTGGCGACGATGCGTCCGGCCTCGGTGCGGTCGAACTTCCGGTCGCGCAGGTAGATGGGTTCAGCGATGGCCTCGCCGACGGTCAGGTCGGGGCTGAGCCGTTCGCCGTCGTCCTGCGCCAGATAGCCGACCATGGCCGAGAGCCGGTCGCGTCGCCGGCCCGACAGCTTGCCGACGTCCTGGCCGAAGACGCGCGCGGTGCCACCGACCAGACGGGGTCGCCCCTCGTCGACGCGTCCCGTGCCGGTCAGCCCGGCCAGGGCCATCGCGAGCGTCGACTTGCCCGAGCCGCTCTCGCCGAGCACGGCGACGATCTCGCCCGGCTCGACCCGCAGGGTCACCCCGTCGACGGCCCGCACGGCCGGGTGGCCCGCCCGCGCCGGGTAGAGCAGCGACAGGTCGTCGGTGACGACCGGCTGGTCGAGGTCGAGCTCGCGGCCCGGCACCGTCAGGCCACCCCGCCGGTCGTGGTTCCGAGGGCGGCGTCGCCCGCCGCGCGGCGGTCCAGGGCGGCCAGGCGCTCACGACGAGACGCCTGCTCGATCGGATCGGGCACCGGCAACGACGCCAGCAGGCGTTGCGTGTAGGGGTGCTCGGGTGCGCCGAGGACCTGGTCGTTCGGACCGCTCTCGATCAGGTCGCCGTGGAACAGCACGCCGATCCGGTCGGCCAGCATGTTGACGACGGCGAGGTCGTGGCTGATGAACAACGCGGCGAAGCCCAGCTGCGCCTGCAACTCGGTGAAGAGCTCGAGCACGCGGGCCTGCACCGACACGTCGAGGGCGCTGGTGGGCTCGTCCGCGATCAGCAACGTCGGGTCGAGGGCGAGCGACCGGGCGAGGCTCGCCCGCTGACGCTGCCCGCCGCTGAGCTCGTGGGGGTAGCGGTCGGCGAACGACTTCGGCAGCTGCACCGCCTCGAGCAGTTCGTCGACGCGCGGACGGGCGGCCCGGGCGTCCTTCGCACGGCCGTGCACGATGAGCGGCTCGGCCACGCACTCGGCGATGGTCAGCAACGGGTTGAAGCTCGACGCGGGGTCCTGGAAGACGAAGCCGATGTCGGCGCGCTTCGGCTTGAAGTCGCGCTCGTGCACCCCGTTCATCTCGATGCCGAGCACCTCGAGCGACCCCCCGGTGACCTTCGTCAGCCCGGCGATGGCCCGTCCGATCGTCGTCTTGCCCGAACCGCTCTCGCCGACCAGGCCGAGGACCTCGCCGCGGGCGATGGTGAAGTCGACTCCCTTGACGGCCCGGAAGCCGCCGCGGCCGAGGCGACCGGGGTACTCGATCTCGAGTCCCCGGGCACGAACGACGACCTCGCTGTCGGCGGGCTGCTCCTGTTGCGTGTGACCGCGGGCCTCGAGCTTCGGGACCGAGCCGAGCAGGCGCTTGGTGTAGTCGTCCTGCGGGTTCGCGAACAGCTCGACGGCCGGGGCCTGCTCGACGACCTTGCCGAGGTACATGACGGCGACGCGGTCGGCGAGGTCGGCGACGACGCCCATGTTGTGCGTGATCAGCACGATGGCCGTGCCGAACTCGTCGCGGCAGCGACGCAGCAGGTCGAGGATCTCGGCCTGCACGGTCACGTCGAGGGCCGTGGTCGGCTCGTCCGCGACGATCACCGACGGGTCGAGGACGAGCGCCATCGCGATGACCACGCGCTGCTTCTGCCCGCCCGAGAACTGGTGCGGGTAGTAGTCGACGCGGGTCTCGGGGTCGGGGATGCCCACGCGACGCAGGATGTCGATCGCCTTGACCCGCGCCTCCTTGCGTCCGACCTTGCCGTGGGCCCGGAGGCCCTCGGCGATCTGCCAACCCACCGTGTAGACGGGGTTGAGTGCGGTCGACGGCTCTTGGAAGACCATGGCCACGTCGGTGCCGCGCAGCTCGCGGACCTTCTTGGGGCCGACCTCGAGGACGTTCTGCCCCGAGAGCAGCACCGCTCCGGTGGCGACCGCCGTCTCGGGCAACAGGCCGAGGATCGTCTTGGCGGTGACGGTCTTGCCGCTGCCCGACTCGCCGACGATCGCCAGCACCTCGCCCGCGCGGACGTCGAGCGTCACGCCCTGCACGGCGGCGACATCACCGCCGTCCGTCGCGAAGGTGACCTCGAGGTCGGTGATGCCGACGGCAACGGGGCGCTCGTCGCGCGGGGCCGCCGGTCGGCCGGTCGTGGTCGTGTCGGCGCTCATGCGGTCACCTCGTCGTTCGTCGTGGTCGGTGCCTGCTCGGCACCGCGGCCGGCCTTCGTCTTGCGCTTCGCGCGACGGCGGGTCCGGAGGCGCGGGTCGGCCAGGTCGTTCAGGCTCTCGCCCATCAGCGTGATGCCGAGCACCATCAGCACGATCGCCGCACCGGGGAACACGCCGGTCCACCAGATGCCGCTGGCCGTGTCGGACAGAGCACGGTTCAGGTCGTAGCCCCACTCGGCCGCCGCGGTCGGGCCGATGCCGAAGCCGAGGAAGCCGAGGGCCGCCAGGGTCAGGATCGCCTCGGACGCGTTCAGCGTGAGGATCAGGGGCAGGCTGCGCGTGGCGTTGCGCAGGACGTGCTTGAACATGATGCGGCCCGTGCTGCTGCCGTTCACCTTGGCCGACTCGACGAACGCCTCGGCCTTGAGCCTCGTGGCCTCGGCACGGACGACCCGGAAGTACTGCGGGACGTAGACCACGGTGATCGAGATGCCCGCCGAGACGATGCCACCCCAGAGGCTGGACTGGCCCCCGCTGATGACGATCGAGACGACGATGGCGAGCAACAGCGACGGGAACGCGTAGACCGCGTCGGCGATGACGACGAGCACCCGGTCGAGCCACCCGCCGAGGTAGCCCGAGATCAGGCCGAGCGTCACGCCGATCGTGATCGACAGCACGACGGCCACGATGACCACGGCCACGGCGGTGCGGGTGCCCCACATGACGCGGCTGAACACGTCGTAGCCGCCGACCGTGGTGCCCCACAGGTGCTCGGCCGAGGGCGGCGCCTGGCGCGGGAAGGCCTCGGTGGCACCGCGCAGCTGGCCGAAGCCGTAGGGCGCGATGAGCGGGGCGAAGATCGCCAGCAGCACGAACACGGCGACGATGACGACGCCGGTCAGCAACATGCCGCGCTGCAGTCCCACCGAGCGGCGGATCTGGGCGACGACGGGAAGGCGCTTGTAGAGGGGTTCGCGGCGATCGGCCGCGACGGCTGCATCGGTCATGGTCAGTACCTCACGCGGGGGTCGATCAGGGCGGCGATCACGTCGACCACGAAGTTGGTCACGGCGACGATGACGGCGAGCACGGCGACGATGCCCTGCACGGCGATGAAGTCGCGGGCCGACAGGTACTGCTGCAACTGGAAGCCGAGTCCCCGCCAGCCGAAGGTCGTCTCGGTGAGCACCGAGCCGCCGAGCAGCATCGCGATCTGGAGGCCCATGACGGTGATGATCGGGATGAGGGCGGGCTTGAGCGCGTGCGCCCGGACGAGCCGGAACTCGCTGACGCCCCGCGAGCGGGCCGCGTCGACGTACTCGGACCCGAGCGTGCCGATGACGTTGGTGCGCACGAGTCGCAGGAAGATGCCGGCGGTCAGGACGCCGAGCGCGAGGGCGGGCAGCACGGCGTGCGAGAGGACGTCGACGATGATCGTCGAGTTGCCGGTGCGCAGGGCGTCGACGATGTAGATGCCCGTGGGGTGGTCGATGCGCCCCAGGGCGATGGCGACCCGAGTGCTGGCACGACCGCCGAGGGGCAGCCAGCCGAGCCAGACCGAGAAGGTGAGCTTGAGCAGCAGGCCGGCGAAGAACACCGGGGTGGCGTAGGCGAGGATCGCGAGCACGCGGAGGATCGCGTCGGGCCAACGGTCACGGACGTAGGCGG
Organism: Frigoribacterium sp. Leaf44; assembly: GCF_001421865.1. Classification (NCBI taxonomy): domain Bacteria; kingdom Bacillati; phylum Actinomycetota; class Actinomycetes; order Micrococcales; family Microbacteriaceae; genus Frigoribacterium; species Frigoribacterium sp. Leaf44. Next base: position 952,961 of record NZ_LMLG01000001.1, on the reverse strand, counting down.
CGAGCATGCCGAGCGGGATGCCCAGCACGAGCGCGACGATCAGCGCGTAGAAGACGAGCTCGATGGTGGCGCTGCCGTACTGGAGCAGGATGCCGCTGATCTCGCGGTTGTCGGTCGCGGTGGTGCCGAAGTCGCCCCGGACGATCTGGCCGAGGTACTCGAGGTACTGGACGATCACGGGGCGGTCGTAGCCGGCGGCGGCGAGACGCTCTTGCAGCTGCGCCTCGGTGAGTCGGCCGCCGACGGAGGCGGTGATCGGGTTGCCGACCACGCGCATCAGGAAGAACACGAGCGTGACGAGGATGAACACGGTGGGCACGATCAGGATCGCGCGGATCACGATGTAGCGTCCGAGGCCGCCGCCCCCGGAACTTCGGGACTTCCCGGGGCTGGAGGTGGGCGGCGCCGTGAGGGAGCCGTCGGTGATCAGGGTCACGTCGTTGGGCCTTTCGATGGTGTGGTGCCGGTCGCAGGCCGGAGGGGGCGCCCCGCGGTGTCGCGGGTCGCCCCCTCGGCGTACGGCCGTGGTGCGGAGTCCCCCGGCCCCCGAGCCCGACCGGCGTACCGGCGGGGCTCAGGAGACGAGGCGGCGCGTCAGCGGCTCAGCGCACCGTAACGGAACTTGAACGACGCGTCGAGCGTGTCGTCCACGCCCTTGACGTCGGACTGCGAGACGACGACCTGCGTGCCCTGCAAGAGCGGCAGCGTGGGCAGGTCGGCCGCGACGGCGTCCTGGATCTGGCCGATGGTCGCCTCGCGGGCCGAGGCGTCCTGCTCACCGATCTCCTGCGTCAGCAGACCCTGGACGGTCGGGCTGTCGTAGTGGTTGCCGACGAAGTTGTCCGCGCTGAAGAACGGCGTCAGGTAGTTGTCGGCGTCCGAGAAGTCGGGGAACCAACCCAGCTGGTACACGGGGTAGGCGTCCTCGCGGCGCTCGGTGCTGTAGGTGTCCCACAGGGTCGACTGCAGGTTCACGGTGAACAGGCCGCTCGCCTCGAGCTGCGACTTGATCAGGGCGTACTCTTCGTCGCTCGACGCCCCGTAGTGGTCGGGGCTGTACTGCAGGTCGATCGACACCGGGGTGCTGACGCCGGCGGCCGACAGGGCCGCGGCGGCCTTGTCGACGTCGGGGCCGCCCTGGCCGTCGCCGTAGAGGCTCTCGAGGGGCTTGGTCGCACCGGTCAGGCCGTCGGGGACGACCGAGTAGAGCGGCGTGTAGGTGTCGTTGTAGACGTCCTTGGCGAGGGCGGCACGGTCGACCGTGTCTGCCACGGACTGACGGACGGCCAGGGCCTTGGCCGGGTCGGCGTCGGGCTGCGTGGCGCCGTAGGGCATGGTGTTGAAGTTGAACACCAGGTAGCGGATCTCGCCGCCGGGGCCGTTGTGCACCGTGAGCGCGTCGTCCTTGGCCAGATCGGCCAGGTCGGTCGGGCTCAGGCTGCGGTTCGCGACGTCGACGTCGCCGTTCTGGACGGCGAGCTTCAGGTCGGTCTCTTCGGTGTAGTACGTCGCCGTGACCGAGTCGGTCTTCGGAGCACCGAGCACGCCGTCGTAGGCGTCGTTCGCCGCGTAGGCGATCGTCTCGTTCTGCGAGTAGTCGGTGATCGTGTACTGACCCGAGAAGGCGTTGCCCTTGACGATGTCGTCGGCGTCGGTCAGCCCGGTGGCCGAGAAGACGTCCTCGTCGACGATCGGGCCGGCGGGGCTCGAGAGCACCTGGGGCCAGGTCTGGTCGGCCGACTTGAGCGTGAAGACGACGGTCGTGTCGTCCGGCGCGTCGGTGCTGGCCAGGTTGCCGAGCAACGACGACGGGCCGTTGGGGTCAGCGATGGCCAGCTGGCGGTCGAAGCTGAACTTGACGTCGCTCGAGGTGAGCGCGTTGCCGTTCGCGAAGGTCAGTCCGTCCTTCAGCGTGACCGTGTACTCGGTCGGGCTGGTGAAGTCGGCGGACTCGGCCAGGTCGGGCTCGACGTCGGGGCTGCCGTACGGGGCGTTCGTCAGGAAGCCGAACACCTGGTTCTGGACGGCGAACGAGCCGTTGTCGTACGAACCGGCCGGGTCGAGCGACGTGATGACGTCGGTCGTGCCGATGCTGAGACCGTCGAGGGCGTCGGTCGCGTCACCACCGGAGGCGCAGCCCGAGAGGACGAGTGCGGTGGCAGCGGCGCCACCGACGACGGCGAGGGCGCGTCGGGCGAGCGTGGAGTCGGATGTCATATCCGGTTACCTCTTTCTCTGTGTGCAAGGGGCCCCGGGCCGTGCTGTGGACGCGGCCGTTTCAGGGAACGTCCATTGGTAACACACACGTGAGCCTGAGACGGGCTCATCGCGCAACTGTTTACAGGCCCGCAACGAACCCTTGCCAACTGGTCGTCTCGGGGCCGGCGGCGCATCCTCGCGATGTATGCGCGTTCAGGCCCGCGCACCACATGACGGCCGCCGACCTCACTCTTGTCGGACGGACCGGCGCTCGGCCTCGACCGCGGCGATCCTCACCTGGATCTCGCGCCAGCGTTCGGGTTCGGTCTTCATGTCGGTGCGGAACGACTGCCCGAGCAGTTCGGACTTCTCGCGGATCAGGTCGCGTTCGACGATCGAGACGACGATGCCCCGACAGTAGGTCGTGATCTCGCGCCCCTCGCGCTCGGGGATCGGGGCGACGGCGAGCTCTTTGGCGAGGGTGTCGAACGGCGACGGGGTCTGGCCGAGCACGACGTCGAGCCAGTCGGCCGAGTCGAAGCGGTCGAGGCTCGCCCCGATCGCGTCGCGGACGACCGCCAGGGCGCTGTTCTCGATGCGCGCCCGGGCCGCACGCTGCATGAGCTCGAAGCCGACCGTCGCCGGGTGCTGGAGCATCGCCATGAGCGCGTCGCGCTCGGTGCGGGTCGTCAGGTCGGCCGGCAGCGTCAACAGGCTCGGGCCGGCCGGCTCTTCGGGCACCGGGGGCAGGCTCGTGATCGACTGCCGACCGTCCGAGACGCTCTGCGGCTGTGACCGTTCGAGCGCGTTCTGCGCCGAGGAGGCGCGACCCGCGTCGTCGACGGACCGCGCCACGTCCGCCGGGTCGAGCCCCAGCCAACCCGCCAGCGACCGCACGTACCCCTGCGTCATCGACCGGTCACGGATGCCGGCCACCACCGGGGAGGCCGCCCGGAGCGCCGACACCCGGCCCTCGACGGTCTCGAGGTCGTGCCCGTCGATCAGTCGCCGGATCATGAACTCGAACATCGGCCGCTTGGTCGAGATGAGGCGGCGCACGGCGTCGTCGCCGCGGTTCAGCCTCAGGTCGCACGGGTCGAGCCCGTCGGGTGCGACGGCGACGAAGGTCTGTGCGGCGAACCGCTGCTCTTCGGCGAACGCGCGGGACGCCGCCTTCTGGCCCGCCTCGTCGGGGTCGAAGGTGAAGACGACCTCGCCGCCGGTCGACGTGTCGGCCCCGCTGACGTCGCCGAGCATGGGACGCAGCACCTTGATGTGGTCGACGCCGAACGAGGTGCCGCAGGTCGCCACGGCCGTCGTGACCCCGGCCAGGTGGCAGGCCATGACGTCGGTGTAGCCCTCGACGATGACGACCTGCTTGCCTTTCGAGATGTCCCGGCGGGCGAGGTCGAGCCCGTAGAGCACCTGGGACTTGTGGTAGATCGGCGTCTCGGGGGTGTTGAGGTACTTCGGCCCCTTGTCGTCCTCGAGCAACCGACGGGCGCCGAACCCGATGGTCGACCCCGTGACGTCGCGGATCGGCCAGACCAGCCGCCCCCGGAAGCGGTCGTAGGGGCTGCGGTCGCCCTGGCTCAACAGCCCCGCGGTGACGAGTTCTTCGTCGCGGTAGCCGAGCCCCTTGAGGTGCGACCGCAGGGCGTCGAACGACTTGGGGGCGAAGCCGACGCCGAACCGCTCGGCCGCGGCCGGATCGAAACCCCGCTCGCCGAGGAACCGCCGGGCGGGCTCGGCGTCGGCGGCCGTCAGGTGGTCCACGAAGAACTCTCGAGCCGCCTCGTTCGCCGAGATCAGCCGCGCCCGGTTGCCGTGGTCGCTGGCCTGACCGCCGTCTTCGTAGTGCAGCTCGAAGCCGATGCGCGCGGCCATGCGCTCGACCGCCTCTTGGAAGGTCGTGTGGTCGGTCTTCATCACGAAGCTGAAGACGTCGCCGTCCTCACCGCAGCCGAAGCAGTGGTACCGACCCACCTGGGGCCGCACGTGGAAGCTCGGGCTGCGCTCGTCGTGGAACGGGCAGAGGCCCTTGAGCGACCCCACGCCCGCGCCCTTGAGCGTGACGTGGTCGCCCACGATGTCGGCGATGTTGGTGCGCGACCGGACCTCGTCGATGTCGTTGCGTTTGATCAGGCCGGGCACGTGTCGATTCTAGATCGCGCCACCGACCGCACCGACCCCGGGAGGGCCGACCGCGGGAGGACGAGGAGGCGCGGCGCGGCTGGGGAGGACCCGCGCCTCCTCGGGGGTCGCCTCAGCGGCCGGCGGTCAGCCGGTCGTGCCAGGCTGTGGCGCTCTGGTCGGTCAGGGAGGCGACCTGGTCGACCACGACGCGACGCCTCGCGGCGTCGTCGTCGGCCGAGGCCCAGTCGGCCGCGAACCCCCGGTCGAGTTCGGAAGGGCCCGCCTGCCAGAGGGCGTCGGCGAGGCCGGTGAGCACCTCGCGCTGCCGCAGGTAGATCGGCTGCCGGTCGTCGCTCGTCATGACGAACGCCGCGACGATGCCCTTGAGCACGGCGATCTCGCCGATCACGTCGGGGGCCACGACGACCGAGGCACCGAAGCGCATCAGGGCGTCACCGGGATACGAGTCGCGGGTCGCCTGCGTGGCCGAGCCGGCGAACCGGCCGATCAGCTGGCTGGTGAGGTTCTTGAGGCGGGCCTGCGCGAACCGGCTGCCGTCGTACGACTCGAGCCAGAACGGCAGTGCCTGCAACCGGTCGAAGGCCTCGGTCAGCTCGTCGCGGCTGAGCTCGCCGCCGACCCACGCGTGCATGGCCGTGACGAGCGAGTCGTGGTCGACCCGGGCCCCCAGGGCCGCGACGTCGACGTACCCGTTGACGACGGCGTCCTCGAAGTCGTGCACGGAGTACGCGATGTCGTCGCTGAGGTCCATCACCTGGGCCTCGACGCACCGTCGTCGACGCGGAGCGCCCCGGCGCAGCCACTCGAAGGCGGCCGTGTCGTCGTCGTAGAAGCCGAACTTCATGCGACCGCCCGGGTCGGGGATGCCCTGCGCTGCCGGCCACGGGTACTTGCAACTGGCGTCGAGGCTCGCGCGGGTCAGGTTCAACCCGAAACTCCGCCCGGTCGCGTCGATCACCTTGGGTTCGATGCGGGTCAGCAGCCGAAGGGTCTGCGCGTTGCCCTCGAAGCCCCCGATGTCGGACGACCACTCGTTCAGGGCTCGCTCACCGTTGTGCCCGAACGGCGGGTGCCCGAGGTCGTGCGCGAGGCAGGCCGTGTCGACGACGTCGGGGTCGAGGCCGAGGCTCGTCGCGAGCTCACGGCCGACCTGCGCGACCTCGAGCGAGTGCGTCAACCGGTTGCGGGCGAAGTCGAGGCCGGCGGTCGGGCTGAGCACCTGCGTCTTCGCCGCCAGGCGGCGCAGCGCGCTCGAGTGCAGCAGACGGGCCCGATCGCGGGCGAAGTCGCTGCGCCGGTTGGAGTGCTGCTCGGGCAACCAGCGCTCGGAGTCGGCGGGGTCGTACCCGGGGGCAGCACTCAGCAGGGCTTCGGTGGACACCGGGGCCTCTCGGTCGGGACGGGAAGGGATGTCGGGGACGGGCGTGCCTAGCCGCCGCTGTGGTGCAGCTCGGCGGCGGCGAGCTCGGCCTTGAAGGCATCGTCGAGGTCGCGGCTCTCGAGCCACCGGTCGGGAAGAGCAGGACGTTTGGGGCTGCCTGCGCGACCCCGCGGCCCCTCGGCCGCCTCGCCGGGGTACTGCTCGTCGGGGTCCATCGTGGCGAGCAGGTCGTCGATCTGCTGCAGCGAGTCGGCCAGGGCGAGAGCCGCCCGGACCTCGCCGCCCACGGGGTAACCCTTGAAGTACCAGGCGACGTGCTTGCGCATGTCACGGCAGGCCCGCCCCTCGTCGCCCGACCAGAACTCGACCATGAGCTCGGCGTGACGCCGGAAGGCCCGACCCACCTCGCCGAGGGTCGGCTCGGCCTTCAGGTCTTCGCCGCGGAAGGCCGCGGCGAGGTCACCGAACAGCCATGGGCGGCCGAGGCAGCCCCGGCCGACGACCACACCGTCGCAGCCGGTCTCGTCGACCATGCGCAGGGCGTCGGCCGCCGACCAGATGTCGCCGTTGCCGAGGACCGGCACGTGGGTGATCGTCTGCTTCAGGGTCGCGATGGCCGACCAGTCGGCCGTGCCCGAGTAGAAGTCGGCCGCCGTGCGCGCGTGCAACGCGATGCTCGCCACACCCGCGCCCTGCGCGGCTCGACCGGCCTCGAGGTAGGTGAGGTGGTCGTCGTCGATGCCCTTGCGCATCTTGACGGTCACCGGGATGTCACCGGCGGCCTTGACCGCACCCTCGACGATCTCGCGGAAGAGGCCGATCTTCCAGGGGAGGGCCGAGCCGCCGCCCTTGCGGGTGACCTTGGGGACCGGGCAGCCGAAGTTGAGGTCGATGTGGTCGGCGCGGTCCTCGGCGACGAGCATGGTGACCGCCTCGGCCACCGTGTTGGGCTCGACGCCGTAGAGCTGGATGCTGCGGGGGGTCTCGGACTCGTGGTGCTGGATGAGGCGCATCGACTCGGGTGTGCGCTCGACGAGCGCCCGACTCGTGATCATCTCGCTCACGTAGAGACCGGCGCCGTACTCGCGACACAGGCGGCGGTAGGCCGTGTTGGTGATGCCTGCCATGGGGGCGAGCACGACGGGCGAGGCCACGTCGATCGGTCCGATCGAGAGGCCGCGCGAGGGCAGGGTGGTGGTGGTGGACATCGTTACGATTCTCCCATGAGCGACGGCGGGCTGACGAGTGGTGTGGACGACGCGGACGTCGGGGGTGCCGGGGGCGCCCCGAGGTCGGTCGACGGCACGGGGCGGGTGCGCACGGACGCCGCCGCCCGCGGTCTCGCCGTCGAGATCGTGGCGCGTCCTGCGGCCGACTCGCTCGAGGCCGCTGCCGCGCTGCTCGGACTGCAGTCCTCCGACATCGTCAAGAGCCTCGTCGTCAAGCGACACGACGGGTCGTTCCTGTTCGCGCTCGTCCCGGGCGACCGGCAGATTTCGTGGGCGAAGCTCCGAGCGGTCGTCGGCGTCAACAAGCTGTCGATGCCGAGCGCCGACGTCGCCCTCGAGGTCACCGGGTACGAACGGGGCACGATCACTCCCCTGGGCAGCTCGACAGCCTGGCCGGTGGTCGCGGACTCCCGCATCGTGGGGAGGCGCGTCGCCCTGGGTGCCGGAGCCCACGGCTTCAGCGCCTTCGTCGACGCCGACGACCTGGTCGCCGGGTACGACGCGACCGTGGCCGACATCAGCGACTGACGCCGCGCCTCCCGGGCTCGTCGTCCGAGGTCCGGTCGACGGACGTGTCGGCGATGCCGGGCGGGACGACGAGGCAGGAGTCCCCCTCGCAGGCGGCGGCGTCCGGTGAGCCGAGCATGGTGAACGTCGTGGTCGGCGTATCGACCTCGACCCCGACGGGTTCTCTCATCGGGCCACCTCGGAGGCGACCTGCTCGAGGGCCTGGACGAAGGTCTCGGGAGCCTGGGCGCCCGAGATGCCGTACTTGCCGTCGAGGACGAAGAACGGGACTCCGGTGATGCCGAAGGCCTGCGCCTGGGCCTGGTCGGCCCGCACGTCGTCGAGGTGACGCCCGGTCTCGAGTGCCTCGCGCGCCTCCTGCTCGTCCAGGCCGACCTCGCCGGCCAGCGCGACGAGATCGTCGACGCGGCCCACGTGGCGGCCCTCCTCGAAGTAGGCGTGGAGCAGGCGTTCCTTCATCTCGGTCTGACGACCGTTCGCCTTGGCGAAGTGCAGGAGCTCGTGCGCCTTGACCGTGTTGGTGTGCTGCAGGTGCTCGAAGTCGTAGGCGAGGCCGACTTCGGACGCGATGCCGGCCACGGTGTCGAGCATCCCGCGGACCTGGTCGGCGGGCATGCCCTTGTGCTTCGAGAGGAAGTCGACCTCGTCGCCCTCGAAGTCGACCGGGGTGTCGGGAGAGAGCTCGAACGAGTGGTACTCGACCTCGACGGGGCCGCCGAAGCGTCGCACGGCCTCCTCGAACTTGCGCTTGCCGATGAAGCACCAGGGGCAGGCGATGTCGGACCAGATGTCGACCTTGACGGTCGCGGACGGGGTGGCGGAGTCTGCGGTCACGGCAGGCCCAACTCGTGCCAGGCCCTCCCCATTCCCCGCGCCCACGGCACTCCCATCGCCCCGTCGCGCCTCGCCCTCACCCGCCTCACCCTGTCGGCAACTCCTGCCCCCTGCGTCGGCCCGGTGGCGCGAGCCGCCAGTTCCTGCGGCCTCGGGGCCCGAGCACTCGCGGGAGGCAGGAGTTGCCGACACGTGACGCCGGTCTCGGGCCGCCCGCCGTGGTGATCAGGGCCTCGATCGCAGCCGACGTGCGGGCCCACAGGTCACGCACCATGATCGTCCCCGCCCGGAACGGAACATGTCCGTCGAGGGCGATGTCGGCGTCCTTGAGGCGGTCCCGGTCGAAGCGGCTCTCGTGGTGCACGCGGCCGTCGGTCTCGAGACCGACGACACCGTCGACGAGCATGTCGAGGATCTTGCCCGTGGTGCCGACGGGCACCTGTCGCACGACGTGGTGCCCGGCCCGACGGAGCCTCGTCCCGGCCGTCGACTCGAGGATGCTCTCGGCTCCCCCGTCGCTCCAGGCCACCAGCCCAGCAGCGTCGGCGCGTTTCCGCGCCAGGACCTCGGCGGCGTCCTCGTCGTCGGTCACGATGCCGACGCTCCGTGCCCAGTCGAGCAAGATGACCGCGTCCTCGAGGGACTCCGCTTCGACCACCGCGCGGGCGAGGGCGTCTCGCGGGTCCACCGCCCAGGTCGAGCCACGGGACCCGAGCTCGACGGAGTCCCAGACGATGCGGACGCCCCGTCGCCGTCGGAGGCGGGATGCGGTCTCGGGCACCGAGACCGTGATCGGCGGACGTCGCCACGACCACGCCCCGAGCTGGTGCAGGGCGGCGGCACCGGTGAGGCGTCCCCCCACCGCGACGGCCACGAAACGCGGATCATGGCGCGGCCACGTCGAGTACCAGCCGCGTCGCGGGCGACGGACCGCGCGGGAGCGGACGGCGACGGTCAGATGGCGGTCCGTCGCACCCAGCGCGACGAGATCACGCTTGTGCAGCAAGCCACCGGCGTCGGAGACGAGTTCGGAGATCGTGGTCATGCCCCACAGCGTCCCGAGCGGTGCCCGTCGGCCGTGGGCAGTACGGGCGGCCTGGGGACGGCGGCCTCGCCCGGGAACCCTGGGGGCGAGTCCTCGTCGCACGGAGCGCCGGTCGGGCGCGGGCAACTCCTGCCTCGTGCGTCGTCGACGGACGACACGCCGCGTGCTGGGGTCAGGTCG
>NZ_LMLG01000001.1:943283-943389 GCF_001421865.1 Frigoribacterium sp. Leaf44 | reverse complement strand
CAGCAGCAGGCAGGAGTTGCCGACGAAGGTCGGTGCGACGCGCGGCGGGTGCACGACGCGGGCCCCCGTCGTGCAGCGAGTGCACGACGAGGGCCCGCGGGCGCGC
>NZ_LMLG01000001.1:836565-943161 GCF_001421865.1 Frigoribacterium sp. Leaf44 | reverse complement strand
CGACGCGGGCGGCTACGCGCCGAGCAGCTGCTCGGCCAGGTAGGCCCGCAATCCGGCCAGCGTGATGCGCTGCTGGGCCATGGTGTCGCGCTCGCGCACGGTCACCGCGTCGTCGTCGAGCGAGTCGAAGTCGACGGTGACGCAGAACGGCGTGCCGATCTCGTCCTGCCGGCGGTAGCGGCGGCCGATGGCTCCCGCGTCGTCGAAGTCGATGTTCCAGTACTTGCGGAGGTCGGCGGCGAGCCCGCGGGCCATGGGCGACAGCTGCTCGTTGCGGCTGAGCGGCAGGACGGCGACCTTGATCGGGGCCAGGCGCCGGTCGAGCTTCAGGACGGTGCGCTTGTCGACGCCGCCCTTCGCGTTCGGCGCCTCGTCCTCGGTGTACGCGTCGACGAGGAAGGCCATGAGCGAGCGGGTCAGGCCGGCCGCGGGCTCGATCACATACGGCGTCCAGCGCTCGTTCTTGGCCTGGTCGAAGTAGGTCAGGTCCTTGCCCGAGGCGGCGGCGTGGGTCTTGAGGTCGTAGTCGGTGCGGTTCGCGATGCCCTCGAGCTCGCCGAACTCGCCGCCGGCGAACCGGAAGCGGTACTCGATGTCGACGGTGCGCTTCGAGTAGTGCGAGAGCTTCTCGGCGGCGTGCTCGTAGAGGCGGAGGTTCTCGGGATCGATGCCGAGGTCGACGTACCACTGGAACCGCTGGTCGATCCAGTACTGGTGCCACTCTTCGTCGCTGCCGGGTTCGACGAAGAACTCCATCTCCATCTGCTCGAACTCGCGCGTCCGGAAGATGAAGTTGCCGGGCGTGATCTCGTTGCGGAAGCTCTTTCCGATCTGGCCGATGCCGAACGGCGGCTTGATGCGCGACGACTGCAGGATGTTGTCGAAGTTGGTGAAGATGCCCTGCGCGGTCTCGGGTCGCAGGTAGGCCATGCCCTGCTCGTTGTCGACCGGACCGAGGAAGGTCTTGAGCAGGCCCGAGAAGTTCTGCGGTTCAGTCCACGAGCCGGGCTGCCCGGTGTCGGGGTCGCGGACGTCGGCCAGGCCGTTCTCGGGCGGGTGGCCGTGCTTGGCCTCGTACGCCTCGAGCAGGTGGTCGGCGCGGTAGCGCTTGTGGGTGTGCAGCGACTCGACCAGCGGGTCGCTGAAGACCTCGACGTGACCCGAGGCCTCCCACACCTGACGCGGCAGGATGACCGCCGAGTCCAGGCCGACGACGTCGTCGCGGCCCTGCACCATGGTCTGCCACCACTGGCGCTTGATGTTCTCCTTCAGGGCGACGCCGAGGGGCCCGTAGTCCCAGGCCGAGCGCGAACCGCCGTAGATCTCTCCCGACTGGAAGACGAAGCCGCGGCGCTTGGCCAGGGCGATGACGGAATCGAGACGGTTGGGTGCTGCCACGTGTGATGCTCCGATGAGTTGAGGCGCGAGCTGGGTGCCCGGTCGGTCGAGGTACCCGGCAACTCTAGCGGCGGAGCGTCACCGGCCGAGCGCGGCGGCGACGGCCTCGACGTCGCTCTCGTCGTTCCAGAGGTGGAACGCCACGCGGACGCGACCGGCGCGTGCCGAGACCACGAGACCGGCGTCGCCGAGGAGGCGCTGGTCGCGTCCGTCGGGATCGGCCCAGGTCACGATCGCTCGGCCCTGCGCCTCGATCCCGAGCCGCGCGCAGAGCGCGTCGCCCGTCCCGGCGGCGTGCGCCCAGGTCTCGTCGGCGTCGAGCCCGGCGAACGTGCGGAGCGCGGGAAGCGCTCCGGCCCAGGCCTGCCAGGCGGGCGAGACGTCGAACGCCCGGGCGTCCGCGGCGAGCCGCATCTCGGGGCCGTAGCACGAGCCCCACACGTCGTCGCCCGCGTACCAACCGGCCTGCGCCGGCACCGTCATGCGCCGCAGCCGCTCCCCCAGGGTGAGGAACGCCACCCCGCGCGGGCAGCACAACCACTTGTAGGCGTGCGTGACGCTGGCGTCGTACCGTGAGGCGTCGACGGGTCGCACGCCGGCGGCCTGGGTCAGGTCGCACAGCGTCAGCGCCCCGTGGCGGGCCGCCGCGGCGACGACGGTCGCGTCGTCGGCGACCTCGCCCGTGGCGGACTGGACGGCCGACCAGGCCACGAGGTGCGTGTCGGGCCCGACGGAGCCGGCCAGCTCGTCGAGCGGGACGCTCCGCACCCGGACGCCCCGCGCCTCCTGCACCACGAAGGGGTAGACGATCGAGCTGAAGTCGCCCGTGGGCACGAGCACCTCGGCACCGTCCGGCACCGAGGCCGCGAGCACCGCGACCATCGCCGACGTCTGGGACGCGATGGCGACGCGGCCGACGTCGACCCGGGCCAGCCGGGCGAAGGCCGCGCGCGCCTCCTCGACGACGGCGCCGTAGGCGACGGGACCGGCCCGACCGGACGACCACCGGTCGAGGTCGGCCCGCAACGCCTCGACCGTCGACCGCATCGGCAGGCCCATGGTGCAGGCCGCGAGGTAGCCCGGCGCAGGGGCGAAGAGGTCGGGACGGGGCTCGGTCATGTCCTCAGGCTCCTCTCGTCGAGATCGCAGGACAACCGCCAGTGTCTGAGGTCATCCATCACGACGACTTATGATTCGAGCATGACCGACGATCTCGACCTCGCGTCGCTGCGCGTCGTCCGCGCCGTCGCGGACACCGGCACGATCACGGCGGCCGCCGCCCTACTCGGCTACAGCCAACCCGCCGTCAGCCAGCAGCTCCGGCGGGCCGAACGCCAGGTCGGTCAGCCGCTCGTGCTGCGGGCAGGACGCGGTGTCGCGCTCACCGACGCCGGACGGAGGCTCGCGGCCCACGCCGTCCACGTGCAGGCGGCCCTCGACGCCGCGCGGCAGGACCTCGACGCCCTGGGCGGCGTCGCCACGGGTCGCGTCACGCTGGCAGGCTTCCCCAGCGCGTCGTCCACGATCGTCCCCGACGTGCTGTCGCGCCTGCGCGATCGCCACCCCGGCCTCACGGTCGACTACGTCGAGGCGGAACCGCCGGAGGCGCTGGCACGACTGCGGGACGGCTCGGCGGACGTCGCGATCACCTTCCGCCACGGGGGTGACGCCGGGGGCGAACGCGACCTCGACGGGCTGCTGCACCGCGCCTCCTTCGTCGACCGCACGGTGCTGGCCCTGCCGACGGCGCACCCGTTCGCCCGGGGCGACGCCTTCGCGGGTCTGGCGCACGAGAGGTGGATCGGTGGCTGTCCCCGCTGCCGAGGCCATCTGCTCGCCACCTGCGCCGCGTCGGGGTTCGAGCCCGAGATCGTGCTCGAGACGGACAACGCCCTCGCCGTGCTCGGTCTCGTCGCGGCGGGGCTCGGCGTCGCCCTGCTGCCGGGGCTGTCGTTGGTGTCCGCCGCCGTGCCTCCCGGCGTGCGCGTGGTCGGACTGGACGAGGGTCTCGCCCGGGTGGTGCACGTCGTCCACGGGCGCGGGGGTGACCGGGTGCCGAGCGTGCGGGCGGTCCTCGACGCCTTCGAGCAGGTGGACGGCGACGCGCTGGGCCTCGTGCCGGTCCGTCGGGGCGAGCCGTCGACGGCGCCGGGTTAGGCTGGCCCGACGAACCAGGAGAGGTGCAGGTCGTGCGCAGAAGACTGACCGTCGGCATCGCCGTCTCGGTGCTGGCCCTCGTCGGGCTGACCGGCTGCTTCCCGAGCCTCGACGACCTGACGCCCGTCGGCGCAGGCGGGTCGGCGCCGACCTCGGGCCCGGGTGCCACCGGCGCGCCGCAGCCCCAGGTGACCGGCGCCCCCGGCACCGGAGGCGGCTCGGGGTCGCAACCCGACGCCCTCGCCCCCGGCGGCACGCTGCTCGGCCAGGTCAACTACAAGGATCTCACGATCTACGTCTACGGCGTCGGCGAGCTGACGACCTCGGCACCCTCGATCTACGCCCGCCCCGACGGCACCGACCCCTACCCGGCGGGCACCGACGTCCAGGTCACGGCGTACGTCCTGACGAACAACTCCCAGCGTCGGCTCGACCTGACCGACCTGAGCGCCGACTACTCGTCGTACGGCAACGACCTCGCCACGCAGGACGTCTTCGCCGGGCAGGACCTGTTGACCCAGATGGGTTACGAGACCTCGCTCGAGTCGAAGTTCCCGGCCGACAGCGCGAACTGGTACCTACTGCCCGGCGAGTCCACGGTCTTCGCCAACGCTTGGTTCCACCGGGCGAGCGACGGACCGCTGACCCTGCAGTTCCTGTGGCCGGCCGAGCGGATCTTCCTGGGCGCGAACATCCAGTTCTGACGGACGTCCGGTCAGGCCGGGCTGGGGGCGTCCACCGCTCCCCCGAACCGTCGGGTGCGCGAGGCGTACGTCTCGACGGCCTGCCACAGGTCGGTGCGGGTGAAGTCGGGCCACAGTCGGTCGAGGAAAACCATCTCGGCGTAGGCGGACTGCCAGAGCATGAAGTTGCTCGTGCGCTGCTCGCCCGAGCTGCGCACGAACAGGTCGACGTCGGGCAGTTCGGGCGCGTAGAGCCGCTTCTGGATCAGCTTCTCGCCGACGGCCGAGGGCTTGAGCCGCCCGGCAGCGACGTCGTCGGCGATGGAGCGCACCGCGTCGGCGATCTCGGTCCGCCCGCCGTAGTTGACGCACATCGTCAGCGTCAGGACGTCGTTGCCCTTGGTCAGCTCTTCGGCGAACTGCAGTTCTTTGATCACCGACCCCCACAGCCGCGGTTTCCGCCCGGCCCAGCGGACCCTCACTCCCCAGGCGTTCAGCTGGTCGCGTCGACGGTGCAGCACGTCGCGGTTGAACCCCATCAGGAAGCGCACCTCGTCGGGTGAGCGCTTCCAGTTCTCGGTCGAGAACGCGTAGACGCTGAGGTGCTTCACGCCGATCTGGATCGCCCCGGCGACCACGTCGAGCAGCGACATCTCGCCGGCCTTGTGCCCTTCGACGCGGGTGAGCCCCCGCCCGTTCGCCCAGCGGCCGTTGCCGTCCATGACGATCGCGACGTGCTCGGGCACGGCGCCCCGCGGCATCGTCGGCGGGTGGACGCCGGTCCAGTCGAGGGGGCGGAAGTCGGCGGCGTCGCGGTGGGTCTTCTTCACTGTCTCTCTCTTCCGGGCACCCGGTCGACGTGCTGCAGCGATCGCAGTCCCCGTTCGAGGTGCCACTGCGTGTAGGCGGCGACGACGCCGCTCGCCTGGTTGCGGGTCGCGTCGGGCGCGTCTTCGGCGTGGTCCCAGTCCCCCGTGAGCAGCGCGCCCAACAGGGCCAGCGCCTCCTGCGTCAACCGCGGAGCGCCCGGAGGCGCGTGCGAGTCGGCCACCACGCCACCGAGCTGGACGACGAAGGCCGAGTGCGGCCCGGGGGCACCGGTCACGGCACAGTCGCCGAAGCTCGGCGACCAGCCCGCGATGCTGAGCGCACGCAGGAGGTACGAGTCGAGCGTGAGCTGGGGGGCGTGCTCGTGCCGCGCGAGCGAACGGAGGGCCCCGACGAGCAGGAGGTACTGCTGCAGACCCGCCTCGGCCTCGGTCAGTTTGTCGGCCGTCTCGACCATGACGCTGCCGGCCGTGTAGCTCTCGTAGTCGGCCGCGATCACGGCGCCGTACGAGCCGAGCGACTCGGCCTGCTGCACGATGTCGAGCGAGCGGCCCTCGTACAGCTGGAGGTCGGCGACCATCATCGGCTCGAGGCGCGCGCCGAACTTCGAGGCCGTCCGCCGGACGCCCTTGGCCACGGCCCGGATCTTGCCGTGGTTGCGGCTGAGCATCGTGAGGATGCGGTCGGCCTCACCCAGCTTGTGGGTGCGCAACACGACGCATTCATCACGGTAGACGGGCACCGACCAAGCATCGCACGCGTGGTACAAACGTCAGGTGCACGCCACAGCCTTCGCCGTACCCCTGTGGGTGGACCTCCTCGCCGTCGGCATCGGCAGCCTGCAGGGGGCGATGTTCGCGTCCGAGTACAAGGACCGTCGTCTCGACCTGCTCGGCATCGCCATCATCGGCATCGCCACCGGTCTCGGTGGCGGCGTGCTGCGCGACGTCCTGCTCGGCGAGGTGCCAAGGGCCATGTCGAGCAACTGGTACCTGCTCGTCGCCGTCGCGGCCGCGATCGTCGGCATGGCGCTGCAGCGGGTGTTCACCCGGCTGGCCGGGGTCATCACCGTGCTCGACGCCCTGACGATCGGACTGCTCGGCGCGATCGGGTCGACCAAGGCACTCTCGCTCGGACTGCCCGAGATCCCCGCCGTGTTCGTCGGGGTCATCGCCGCCGTCGGCGGTTCGGTGCTGCGCGACCTGCTGATGAACCTCACCATCGCGATGATGCACGTGGGTTCGCTCTACGCCGTCGCGGCGGCCGGAGGCACCATCGTGCTGGTCGCGGCGGTGTCGCTCGGCGCACCCGTGGCCGTGTCCGCCATCGCGGGCACGTCGATCACGCTGGTGATCCGGATGCTGGCCGTGCGGTTCGGCTGGACCCTGCCCGAGCAGCGCGCCCTCAGCCGGCTCCCCCGCTGGCGCCGGCCCCGCTGACCCCGGCCGCCGGCGCTCGGCTCTCTGTACCGTCACGGCGCCGGCCCCGCGCCGCCGCAGCCGCGCGCGACCCCAGCCCGGAGTTGCCCGCCCCCGTCGGCAACTCCTGCACCCTGCGCCAGCGGACCCCGACACGCCGCAGAACCGCACCCGCGCGCGACACCAGCCAGGAGTTGCCCGCACTCGTCGGGAACTCCTGCACCCTGCGCCAGCGGACCCCGACACGCCGCAGGACCGCACCTGCACGCGACACCAGCCAGGAGTTGCCGACACCTGCGGCCACACGACACGTCCGGCCGCACGACACCTCCGGCCACACGACGACGCCCCCGGCGCCGAGGGCACCGGGGGCGGGTCGGGACGGAGCGGGCCGCCTAGACCGAGGCGAGCTCGAGCACGTCGGTCGTCGTGCGGATGGCGCGGTTGACGGCCGAGACGATGGCCTTGAGCGAGGCCGTCGAGATGTCGGCGTCGATGCCGACGCCCCAGAGCCGGGTGCCGTCGACGTCGAGCTCGACGTAGGCAGCGGCCTGAGCGTCGCCCGACGCGCTGAGGGTGTGCTCGACGTAGTCGTACAGCTTGACCTGGACGCCCTGCTCGGCGAGGACGGCGATGAACGCCGCGATGGGCCCGGTGCCACGGGCCGACGTCGACTCGACCGTCTCGCCGACCCGCAGGTCGACGTCGAGCACGGTCTCGCCCGACATGTCGCTCGCGGTGCTCGTGCGGGTCAGCTCGAAGCGGCCCCACTTGTCGTCGGCCTCGTCGGCGGGCAGGTACTCGTCCTGGAAGATCGACCAGATGTGGGCGCTCGTCATCTCGCCGCCCTCTTCGTCGGTGCGTGACTGGACGACGCCGCTGAACTCGATCTGCAGCTTGCGGGGCAGGTCGATGGCGTGGTCGGCCTTGAGCAGGTAGGCCACGCCGCCCTTGCCCGACTGCGAGTTGACGCGGATGACCGCCTCGTAGCTGCGTCCCAGGTCTTTGGGGTCGACCGGCAGGTACGGCACGGCCCATTCCAGCTCGTCGACGTCGACCCCGCGGGACGCCGCGGTGGCGGCCATGGCCTCGAAGCCCTTCTTGATGGCGTCCTGGTGCGAGCCGGAGAACGCCGTGTAGACGAGGTCGCCAGCCCACGGGCTGCGTTCGTGCACGGGCAGCTGGTTGCAGTGCTCGGCGGTGCGCTTGACCATGTCGAGGTCGCTGAAGTCGATCTGCGGGTCGATGCCCTGGGTGAACAGGTTGATGCCCAGCGCGACGAGGTCGACGTTGCCGGTCCGCTCGCCGTTGCCGAAGAGGCAGCCCTCGATGCGGTCGGCCCCGGCCAGGTAACCCAGCTCGGCGGCGGCGATGCCGGTGCCCCGATCGTTGTGCGGGTGCAGCGACAGGATGACGCTGTCGCGACGGGCCAGGTGGCGGTGCATCCACTCGATCGAGTCGGCGTAGACGTTGGGGGTCGCCATCTCGACCGTCGCCGGCAGGTTGACGATCACGGGACGCGCGGGCGTCGCGTCGAAGGCCTCGATCACCTGGTTGCAGATGTCGAGCGCGAAGTCGAGCTCGGTGCCGGTGTAGCTCTCGGGCGAGTACTCGTAGAAGACGGCCGTCTCGGGGATGGTCTTCTCGGCCTCGAGGCACAGCCGGACGCCCTCGAGCGCGATGTCGACGATGCCCTGACGGTCGGTGCGGAACACGACGTCGCGCTGCAGCACGCTCGTCGAGTTGTACAGGTGGACGATGGCCTGCTTGGCGCCGGCGATCGACTCGTAGGTGCGGGCGATCAGGTGCTCGCGCGCCTGGGTCAGCACCTGGAT
This sequence comes from Frigoribacterium sp. Leaf44, assembly GCF_001421865.1. NCBI lineage: Bacteria > Bacillati > Actinomycetota > Actinomycetes > Micrococcales > Microbacteriaceae > Frigoribacterium > Frigoribacterium sp. Leaf44. Next base: position 934,842 of record NZ_LMLG01000001.1, on the reverse strand, counting down.
CGTCACGTCGTCCGGGATGGCGCCCTCGTCGATGAGGCTGCGCACGAAGTCGAAGTCGGTCTGCGAGGCGCTCGGGAAACCGACCTCGATCTCTTTGTAGCCCATGCCGACCAGCAGGTCGAACATGATGCGCTTGCGCTCGGGGCTCATCGGGTCGATCAGGGCCTGGTTGCCGTCGCGGAGGTCGACGGCGCACCAGCGCGGCGCCTCGGTGATGCGCTTCGAGGGCCAGGTGCGGTCGGGCAGGTCGACGGCGATCTGCTCGTGGAAGGGCCGGTACTTGTGGATCGGCATGGCCGACGGCTGCTGTGCGTTCTTCATGTCCTGTGGTCTCTCTCGCCCTCGAGGGGCTGCTCTTCGCGGGGGTGTCGGCCGACGACGAACTCCGCGACGAGGGGGGCCTGGGTCAGGACTCGCCGCGGCAGCTAAGAAGGAGCAGGCCGGTGAACACGTGACGAGGCTAGCACCGACCGAGGAGGCGCGGGTCGTCGCGGACGGGCACCGCGCCTCCTCGGCTCCCCCGCGCGATCAGACCACCGTGCGGACGAGCCGCACGACGGCACCGACCGAGAGGTCGGGCAGGTAGGCGCGGCCGAGGGCCGTGCCGATGGCCGGCAGCTGCACGGGATCGGGGAAGGCCATGACGAGAGGCACGAACTCGGGCTGGAACTTCTTCTTGAAGGTCAGCAGGGTCCGGAATCCGTAGGCCGGTTCGAGCACCCGTCCGAGGAAGGTGAGCACACGTTCGGTCTGTGACGCCGGGCCGTCGGAGGACGCGCTCGTCGCGAGCGGTGCCGCCGACAGGCTGAGGAACTCGACCCCCTGCTCTTTCATGGCCAGTGCCGACGAAGCGATGACGAACTCCATCACGCCGTTCATGCTGTCGGGTCGGCGTCGCATGAAGTCGAGCGTCCAGCCGACGACCTCTCCGTCGCGCCAGGAGGGCAACCAGCTCGTCACCGCCTGGACCGAGTCGTCCTCGTCCAGTGCGAGCATCAGCGCCACGTCGTGGTCACGCAACTCGTCCACGCCGCCGAGTGTGAAGCCCATCTCGGGCAGGTTCTTCTCGGCGACCCACTGCTCGCTGATCTCGCCGATCTGGCGGGCGACCGCGGGCCGGAGGTCGGCGTAGCGGGTCCACTCGGCCCGGACCCCGTTCTTGGTCGCGCGGTTGATGCTCGACCGGACGTCCTGCCACTTCTTGCCGGTCATGGCGAAGGTGGCCGGGTGGAGCACGGTCTCTTCGCCGACGGGCAGCGTCGACCAGCCCATGTCGGCGAAGAGGGGCGAGAGTTCGCCCCTCACGCTGTAGAAGACCGGGGTGAGCCCCTGGTCGTCGCACCAGCGTGCGAACTCACGCGTGACCTCGGGGAGCCGGTCGGCCGGGCACAACGGCTCACCCGTGGTGACCGCGATCCCCGCGACGACGCGATAGGCGACGGCCGCGCGAGCGTCGGCCGTGAACCAGTACCGGTTGCCCTCCCACAAGGCCATGTGCGACAACGTGCCCGGCGTACCCCGGTGGACGATCTCGCGCACCTGGGCACGCGCCGCGTCGGGACGGACGTCCCCCGGCCGTGTCGCACCCACCACGAGCCCGACCAGCACGACGAGCCACCAGAGCGGCCCCACCCACTCGAACGCGGCCCGGACGACGCCGCCGTCGGGCACCGGCCCGATGCGGGTGAGCCCGACGAAACCGACCGGCACGAAGCGTTCGGGCACGTCGAGCAGCAGCGTCCACGGTTCGATCGTCGGCACGAAGGAGGCGCGCCCCAGCCACGCGAGGACGGCGAACGTCACCGCCAGCACGACACCCGACAGCACGACGACGAGGGCGAACCGCGGCCGTCGCGTCCCCTCGGCCCCGATGCCGAAGTGACGACGGAGGAGGAACAGTCCGACGGCGACCGCGGCCGGCACGGCGACCGCCAGCACGGCGAGCACGCCCCTCTCGACCACGTGGCGGGGCTGGTCGACGACCGGATCGGTCGTGACGGGGAGCACCACGTAGTAGAGACCGGCGAAGACGGCGAGCAGCCCGTTGACCGCGACGGCCACGTCGAGGGCCAGGCGACGACCACGCCGCAGGTACCAGGCGCACACGAGCAGCACCGCCAGTGGGAGGAGGCTGAGCAGGACCGTCGGCACGGTGTCGATGCCCGCGAGGGCCGCGGCCCGCGCGCAGGCCCCGATCGGGGGCGCGTGCCGGTCGGGTGCGCCCTGTCCCGCCGCCGCGCAGGCGGCCGAGAGCGACCGCCCCGGCAGGACGTCACGGAACAGCATGCCGAGGGGCGAGAGCGCCCCGATGGGGCTGCGGGTGAGCAGGGTCAGGACGGGACCGAGGGCCGTCACCGCGACGATGGTCGAGGCGAGGCGCCGCACCTCGTGGTGCGAGCTGCGCAGCCATCCGCGCTCGGCGGGACGGCCGGCCAGGACCACCCCGAACGCGAGCCCGACCAGGGCGCCGAGGAGCGCGTAGAGACCCGAGGGATGCCCGTCGTACAGCACGAAGGCGAACACGCACGAGAAGCCGACCAGCCGGATGCGGCGTCGCCAGAGCGGTCCGGAGAACGCGCTGGCGGTCACGATCGTGCCGAGGGCCGGCGTGAGCGGGTGGAGGGTGGACTCGGCGGCCACCTCGAGGGCCCAGGTCTCGCCGAGCGCCTGCCCCAGGGCCTGGACCGCGACGCCGACGCCGGTCGCCACGACGGCCGTCACGAGGTAGGCCGCGACCGTGCGGCGCGGGCCCATGCGGCGCTCGGCGGCGCCCACGAGCACGAGGACGCCGACCACGGCCAGGACGAGTTGGGCGGGACCGCCGGCGAAGAACACCGACCCGAAGACGAGCAGCCACGAGGTGCGGTCCTCGAAGGGGTCGAGCCCCGCGCCGACGAGTTCCCGCAGCCGCTCGCTCGGAGCGTGCGTCAGGCTGCCCGAGGCGAGAGCCAGCACGACGAGCAGCAGCGCGAGCGCGAGACTCACGGGACGGACGCGGGCGAACGCCACCACACGGGTGCCGATGCCCTCTGCGACCTGTCGCACCCGCCCCGGCTCGTGGGGCACGGGCTCGTGGGGATCGGGCGGTGTCGGTGCGTCCGGGCCTGCCTCGGTCACGTCGGCGCTCACGGGGTCTGCACCGCCGCGCTCAGGCCGAGGCGCGGGTAGAACTGCCCGATGCCGTGGGCGAAGCCGTTGGTCGCGGTCGTCCAGTCGTGTCCGCTGCCCGGTGAGACGTAGCGCGTCACCGCCATGCCCGCCTTCGCCGCCGCCGCCGAGTTCACCGTCATGATCTGACCGTACGGGCCGTCGGTCGCACCGACGGCGAAGAACGCCGCGGTGTCCGCGTAGGGCCCGTGCTTCGCCATGATCGCTTGCGGTTGGGCCGCCTCGTAGGCCGCTCGGTTCCCGGCGAAGCCCTGGTCGATCGTGGTCTTCTCGTCGCCGATCGACGGGCCGAGTTCACCCGACACGTCGATGAAGGTCGAGAACAGGTCGGGTCGCGACGCGGCGAACTGGATCGAGCAGGTACCGCCCTGCGAGAACCCGCCGACCGCCCACGCCCTCGGGCCGGAGGCCACGTGGAAGTGGCTCGTCATGTAGTCGACCACATCGGTGGTGATGTAGGTGGCGCTGTTGCCCAGGACGCCGTCGACGCACATCGGGTTGTGCGCGTCGGCACTCAACTGGTCGGGGACGACGACGATCGGTGCGAGACCGTGGTTCTTCGCCGCGAAGGCGTCGAGCGTCTCGACGAGGTGGCCGGCCGTGACCACCGAGCTCGGTTCGGCGGGTTGCCCCGACATCATGATCATCACGGGGAGGGCGGGGGCGTTCGCCACGAGGGCCGCCGGAGGCAGGTAGACGACGGCGTCGCGTGCCGGGAAGTGCGAGACCGTGCCGGGGATGGACACGCTGCCGTACCGGCCCGTGGCGGGCAGGTCGGACGGGGCCTTCCAGGTCGACCAGAGGGTCGGGTCGAACTCCGTCGACGCGGAGGCCGCGGACGGAGGCGCGGTGGCGGTCGCCGGAAGAGCCGGCACCTCGTCCAGGCCGAGCGCCTGCGACAGGTTCTGGTACACGCTGCCGTCCCGGTTCAGCGCCAGTCCGCCGGCCAGGGCGAACACCAGGACCGCCACGACGGCCACGACCTTGCGCCACCACCGGGTACGGATGAGGTTGACGACGACCACCCCGAGGCCGGCGACCACCGCGGCGACCCAGAAACGGTCCACCCAGGTGGGCGACAGTCCCAGCACGTCGCGCACGTCGCCGAGCCACCAGGTGACGACGGCGCCCAGGCCGGCCCCGGCGAGGACCGCGAGGGCGATCCACCGCCACCACGTCCGTCGGGTCCGCGGACGGACGAGGAGCGCGATCGCGATCAGGACGGCGACCACGTCGACCACCAGCAGCGACGTCGACGACAACAACGGGACCGACAGCAACCAGTTCATTCGAGAGCTTCTTTCGGCGGAGGATCGGGGTGATGACCACCCAGGTGACACTCTGCCGCCACGGAGCGAGCCGACACGAGCCACGCCGCTCGGTCACAGCATCCTCATCAGTTGCGGTCAGTCTCTGCACGGTGCCGGTGCCGGTGTCGGCGCCGGTACGCGTGAAGGCCCTGGCACGGCGCTCGACCGGCGTCCTGTCGACGTCGGCCAGGGACTCGCCCCGAGCTCGGACCTACTCGGCGAGCCCGTGTTCGTACGCGTAGACCACGAGCTGGACCCGGTCACGCAGGGACAGCTTCGACAGCACACGGCTGATGTGGGTCTTGACGGTCGCCTCGCTGAGGAACTCCCGCGACGCGATCTCGGAGTTGCTGAGGCCCCGCGCTGCGAGGTCGAAGATGTCCCGCTCCCGGGTGGTGAGGGTGCCGAACGACTCGGGCACGGCCCGGGCGCGTGAGGCACGCCCGTCGAAGTGCTCGAAGAGCTCTCGCGTGGCGGAGGCCGCGATCACGGCGTTGCCCGCGTGCACGGTGCGGATCGCGGCGAGCAGGAACTCGGGGTCGGCGTCCTTGAGGACGAAACCGCTCGCGCCTCCTCGGATGGCGCGGGTGGCGGCCTCGTCGAGGTCGAACGTCGTCAGCACGATGATGCGCGGCGGACGGCGCGAGGCGGCCTCGGCCTGCGCCAGGACGGCGGTGGTGGCGGCGATGCCGTCCATGACGGGCATGCGGATGTCCATCAGGACGACGTCGGGGGTGGCGCGCGCGACCATCGCCACGCCCTCGTCGCCGTTGCTGGCCTCGCCCACGAACTCCAGGTCGGGTTGCGAGCCGACCAGCATCTTGATGCCCGCACGGAACAGGGCCTGGTCATCGACCAGCGCGACGCGGATGGGTGCCGTCGAGCGGCCGGGCATGTCGATCATCGGATGCGTACCTCTTGGGTCAGTGCCAGGGTCGGCACGATGGCGTGGACGACGAAGCGTCCGTCGGCGTTCTGGGTGGTGAGCGAGCCGCCCGCCAGGGTGGCACGCTCCCGCATGCCGTCGAGCCCGTGGCCGCCCCGCCGCTCGTCGCCGGTCGTGTCGACCGGACGTGTCGGCGGTCGCACGACGTTCGAGACCACCAGGTGCAGGGCCTCGTAGCGCCAGTCGAAGTGCAGGCCGACGGGCTGGTCGACGGCACCGTGCCGGAGGACGTTGGTCAGGCTCTCCTGCACGATGCGGAACACGGCGAGCTGCCGGTTGGTCCCGAGCACCTGGGGTTCGCCCGTCACGCGCAGGTCGACCGTGAGGCCCGAGCCGCGCATCTGGTCGAGCAGCCGGTCGAGATCGCCGAGGGCGGGCTGCGGCGCCTCTCCCTGGCTGTGCCGCAACTGACCGAGGAGCACGCGGACGTCGCCGAGGGCCTCCCGAGCCGTCGTGGCGATGGTGGTGAGCGCCCCGTCCACCGAGGTCGGGTCGACCCGGGCGGCGTAACGCGCCCCGTCGGCCTGGGCGATCACGACGGCCAGCGAGTGGGCGACCACGTCGTGCATGTCCCGGGCGATCCGGTTGCGTTCTTGCTCGACGGCGATGTCGCGCTCGGCTCGGGCGGCCTCGCGCTCGGCCCGGGCGGCGTCGTTCTCGGCACGGGCGGTCTCGCGCTCGGCGACGAGCCGCGCCTCACGGCTGAGCCGCTCGGACCACCTCGCCCGGGCCAGCAGCCCGCCGGCCCAGGGCAGACCGAGCAGGGCGAGGAATCCGAGGAGGCTGATGCCCAGCTGCAGGAGGATGCGGACGACGTCGGTCACCGCGTAGATGTCGTAGTCGACGCCGAACAGGCTCTGCTGCACGAACGAGAGGTAGAACGTGCCCAGGAGGGCGCCCACGCCCACGGAGACCAGGCCCGACCACTTGACCCGGTCGGTGCCGTACGCGGCCGTGGAGTACAGCACCGCGCAGATCGCGAGGTTCGTGACACCGGGCGTGCTGCCCGTGACCATCTGGGACGCGGCGACCAGCCAGGCGAGGGTCAGGGCGAGCCCGGGCGACAGCCGCCTCAGGGCGAAGGTGACCGTCATGCCCAGCACGACGAACGGGGTCGTCACGACGCCGTCCGACAAGACCAGGCCGACCACGCCGAGCAGGAACGCCGCCGACAGGTCGACGGCGACCTGGTAGGGAGCGAGGCGTCGGAAGATCACCCGACCACCGTACGACCTGCGGTGGCCCGTCCGGGCCGGCCGCCGTGCGTGAACGACCTCGGGACCATCACGATCATCCGCAGGGACGAGGGCCAACCGCCCGCCCGGGGCGGCCGAGCGACCGGGAGAGGGTGTCAGAACCCCAGCCGACCGAGCTGCTTCGGGTCGCGCTGCCAGTCTTTCGCGACCTTCACGCGGATCGACAGGAAGACCTGCTTGCCGATGAGCGGCTCGATCTGCGCCCGCGCACGCTCACCCACCTCGCGCAGGCGTTGACCCCCCTTGCCGATGACGATGGCCTTCTGGCTGTCGCGCTCGACGAAGAGGTTCGCGTAGATCTCGAGGAGGTCCTTGTCGTCACGTTCGACCATGTCGTCGATCGTCACGGCGAGCGAGTGCGGCAGCTCGTCCTGCACGCCCTCGAGGGCGGCCTCACGCACGTACTCGGCCACCCGGTCGGTCAAGCCCTCTTCGGTCACCGCGTCGGACGGGTAGAGCGGCTGCGACACCGGCATGAGTTTGATGAGTTCGGCGGTGAGGACGTCGAGCTGCACGTCACTGACGGCGGACAACGGGATGATGGCCTCCCAGTCGCGCAGCCGGCTGACCGCCAGCAACTGCTCGGCGACCGCCGGCCGCGACGTCGCGTCGGTCTTGGTGACGATCGCGACCTTCTTGGCCCTCGGGTACTGGTCGAGCTGCTCGTTGATGAACCGGTCGCCCGGGCCCAGCTTCTCGTCGGCCGGCACGCAGAACCCGATCACGTCGACGTCGCCGAGCGTGGTCTGGACGATGTCGTTGAGCCGCTCGCCGAGCAGCGTGCGCGGACGGTGCATGCCCGGGGTGTCGACCAGGACCAGCTGACCGGTCGCCTGGTGCACGATGCCGCGGATGGCCCGTCGGGTCGTCTGCGGCTTCGACGAGGTGATGGCCACCTTCTGGCCCACGAGGGCGTTGGTCAGCGTCGACTTGCCGACGTTGGGCCGACCGACGAACGAGACGAACCCGGCTCGGTAGGTCGACCCCCGAGGAGGCGCGGCCGAGGGGGTGAGGTCGTCTCCGGTGGTCGACATGGGGGCCTTTCGTGAACGTGGTGGAACGGGTGGGAGGTGGAGGGCCGACGCGACCCGGTGCTCAGTCGTCGCGAGCGGCGTCGGCGAATGCGGCCTGTGCGTCCGCGAGGTCGGGATCACGCTCGACCAGCACGGTCTGCAGGTCGTGCCGGCGACCCTCGGTGCGATCGGCCGTGAGGACGAGACCCGACACGCGGACGACCGACCCCTGCTCGGGCAATCGCCCCAGGACCTTGGTGAGCAGCCCGCCCACCGAGTCCACGTCGTCGTCGTCCAGCTCGAGGCCGAAGAGGTCGCCGAGCTCGTCGACGGGGAGACGGGCGCTCACCCGGAAGACCCCTGCGGAGACCTCGCGCTGCGGGGCGACCTCGCGGTCGTACTCGTCGCTGATGTCGCCGACGAGTTCTTCGATGAGGTCCTCGAGCGTGACGAGGCCGGCGATGCCGCCGTACTCGTCGACGACCATGGCGAGGTGGTTCTTGTCGAGCTGCATCTGTCGCAGCGCGTCGTCGGCCTTCTTGGACTCGGGCACGAAGACCGCCGGACGGGCGAGGGTCGTGACGGGAGCCGAGTCGTCGCCGCTGTGCTCGTGCAATCGTCGGGCGAGGTCGCGCAGGTAGACGATGCCGACGACGTCGTCGGAATCGCGGCCGACGACGGGCACGCGGGACACGCCCCGGCCGAGGAAGAGGCTCATCGCCGATCCGACGGAGGCGGTGGCGTCGAGGGTGACCATGTCGGTGCGGGGCACCATGACCTCGCGGACCACGGTGTCGCTGAACTCGAAGATCGAGTGGATGAGCTCGCGGTCGTCCTCTTCGAGGACGTCGAGCTCGGTCGCCTCGTCGACCATGCTGAGCAACTGCTCTTCGGACGAGAACGACGCGCTGCGCGGACGACCGGGGGTCACCCGGTTGCCGACGGCCACCAGGGCGTCGGCCAGGGGCCCCAGGACGACCCGGACGAACCGCACCAGCCCCGAGGTGAGCCGCACGAGACCACGAGCGTGGGCGCGACCGACGCTGCGCGGGCTGGAGCCGACGAGGACGAACGACACGACCGTCATGATGAGCGCCGAGAGCAGGAGGGCCAACCACCAGGGCTCGACCGAGAACGCGAACGACAGCGACACGAGGACGGCCGCCGACGTCTCGGCCAGGATGCGCACGAAGTTGACGGCGTTGACGTGCGCCCCGACGTCGGCGGCGATGGCGGTCAACGCCGTCGCGTGGCGCGGATCGTCGTCGGCCTCGTCGAGGAGGTCCTGGCGGCTGAGCACGCCGAGGGCCGAGTCGGCCGCGGCCAACAGGCCGCCGAAGACCACCAGGAAGACCGCCACGACGACGAAGACCGTGACCATCACGGCGTCACCGACTCGTGTCGGCCGCGGCGAAGGCCGCGAGGATCTCGCGCTGCAGACCGAACATCTCGCGCTCGTCGTCGGGCTCGGCGTGGTCGAACCCGAGGAGGTGCAGGACGCCGTGACAGGTGAGCAGCAGCATCTCGTCGAGGGGGCTGTGCCCCGCCGTGGCGGCCTGTGCGACGGCCACCTGCGGACACACGACGATGTCGCCGAGCAGGCCGGCCGGCGTCGGCTCGTCCTCGGTGCCCGGACGCAGCTCGTCCATCGGGAAGCTCAGCACGTCCGTCGGGCCGGGTTCGTCCATCCACTGGACGTGGAGTTGCTCCATCGCGGCCTCGTCGACGAACACGATCGCGAGCTCGGCCTCGGGATGCACGTGCATCTGGTCGAGCGCGAAGGTGGCCAGGCGCTGGATCGTGGCCTCGTCGACCTCGACGGCGGATTCGTTGGCGACCTCGATGCTCACCGGGTTCCCTTCTTCGGCAGGCGGTCGCGGGCGTCGGCCCGGCGTTCGGAGCGGTTGCCCGCTTCGACCTGGTCGTTCGCCGCTTCGTGACGGCGGTGCTGCTGGGTCTGACGTTCGGCGTCGTAGGTCGTGTACGCGTCGACGATGCGGCCCACGAGCGTGTGCCGCACCACGTCGTCGCTGGTGAGGCGGGCGAAGTGGATGTCGTCGATGCCGTCGAGCACCGTCGTGACGAGCTGGAGCCCGCTGGCCCCCGTGGGCAGGTCGACCTGGGTGACGTCGCCCGTGACGACCATGCGCGAGCCGAAGCCGAGCCGGGTGAGGAACATCTTCATCTGCTCGGGCGTCGTGTTCTGCGCCTCGTCGAGGACGACGAACGCGTCGTTGAGCGTCCGACCGCGCATGTAGGCCAGAGGGGCCACCTCGACGGTGCCGGCCGCGAGCAGCTTGGGCACGATCTCGGGGTCCATCATCTCGTTGAGCGCGTCGTAGAGCGGTCGGAGGTACGGGTCGATCTTGTCGGTGAGGGTGCCGGGCAGGAAACCCAACCGCTCGCCGGCCTCGACCGCGGGGCGCGTCAGGATGATCCGCTGGACCTCGCGGCGCTGCAGTGCCTGGACGGCCTTGGCCATGGCCAGGTAGGTCTTGCCCGTACCGGCCGGGCCGATGCCGAACGTGATGGTGTGCTGGTCGATCGCGTCGACGTACTCTTTCTGACCCGGTGTCTTCGCCCGCACGCCCTTGCCGCGGCTGGTGACGATGGGCTGCCCGAAGACCTCGGACGGGCTGCCCTGCCCCGAGTCGAGCAGACGGGCCGACGTCGCGACCTCGGCCGGGCCGAGGTCGTGGCCGCCGCGGACCATCGAGACGAGCTCGTCGACGAGCCCCTCGGCCCGGCCAACCGCGGACGAGGGCCCCTCGAGGGTGACCTCGTTGCCGCGCACGAGCACGCGGACCTCGGGGTACTGCTTCTCGACCGCACGCAGCAGGCGGTCTTGCGGGCCCAGCAGCTGGACCATGGCGACGCCGTCGACGGTGACGTCGACGCGCCGGACGTCGTCGCCCGTCGTCGGTGTCGAGGGGCCGGTGGCGTTCGTGTCGCTAGTGGGCAAGGGTGCCTTCCTCCAGGGGTCCGCCGAGCACATGGGCGTGCACGTGGAACACGGTCTGCCCGGCGGATGCGCCGGTGTTGAAGATCAAACGGAACTCTGACCCGGAGTGTTCCCCGAACGCCGCCGGGTCGGCCGCGAGCCGGGAGGCGGTCGCCACCAGCTCGGCGAGCAGCGCGGGGTCGCCCTCGGCGAGTTCGACGACGTCGCGGTACGCCTGGGTCTTGGGCACCACGAGCAGGTGGACGGGTGCCCGGGGCGCGATGTCGCGGAACGCGATGACCGTGTCGCTCTCGAACACGATGTCGGCGGGGATCTCGCGCGCGACGATGCGGCTGAAGACGGTGGGCTCGTCGGAGGTCTCGGACATGCTGCCCATCGTAGCGACGACCGCCGACACGACCCCCGGGTGCGTGGCGGTCACCAGCGGCCGAGACGCACGCTCAGCACGGACAGGGCGGCCGGACCGGCCGTGGAGGTACGCAGGACGGCGTCCCCGAGGCGCACGGCGCGGGCACCGGCCTCGGCTAGCTGCTGCAGCTCGGCGGGCGACACCCCGCCCTCGGGACCGACGACCACGACGACGCGGTCGGGCACCGCGCCTCCTGCGGTGAGGTCGACCGCCGTGAGCGCCTGCTCGGCCGACGGCTCGAGCACGAGGACGAGATCGCGGGAGGCGCGCTCGGCCAGCTGCCGCGTCGTCGCGAGCCCGGACACCTCGGGCGCCCACGGACGGATCGACTGCTTGGTCGCCTCGCGCACGATCGACGACCAGCGGGTGAGCCCCTTGGCGACCTTGGGACCCTCCCAACGGGAGATGCTGCGGGCCGCGGCCCACGGGACGATCTCGTCGACGCCGAGCTCGGTCGCGGCCTGTACCGCGAGCTCGTCGCGGTCGCCCTTGGCGAGGGCCTGGGCGAGGACCAGCCGCGTCGTCGGCGCCTCGTGCCGCACCACCCGCGTCGCGAGCAGCACCAGCCGCTCGGGCGCCGCCTCGCTCACCTCGCCCTGGACCACCAAGCCCCGACCGTTGCCGAGGGTGAGCGCTTCGCCCACCCGGACACGGCTGACCGTCACCGCGTGCCGCGCCTCGGAACCGGTCAGCTCGACGGTCGAACCGACCTCGGCGGCGACCAGGTCGTCGACCAGGTAGAAGTGCGCCACGATCAGAAGTTGAGGAAGCGGTCGCGCAACTTGCCGAAGAGGCCCTGCTGGAAGTGCGACAGCTCGGGAGCCGCAGAGCGCCGACCCGAGGCGAACTTCTCGATCAACTCGCGCTCTTTGTGGCTGAGCTTGGTCGGGGTGACCACCTGGACGCCGATCTTGAGGTCGCCGCGACCCGTTCCGCGCAGTCGGGTGATGCCGCGGTCCTTCACGGTGAGGATGTCGGCACTCTGGGTGCCGGGCCTGATCTCGACCTCGATCTCGCCGTCGAGCCCGGTGAGCGTCGTCGTCGTGCCGAGGATGGCGTCGGTCATCTGCACCTCGAGCGTCGCCAGCAGGTCGTCGCCGTTGCGGCTGTAGGTGTCGTGGTGCCGCACCTTGACCTCGAGGTAGAGGTCGCCGTTCGGGCCGCCGGCCTGGCCGACCTCGCCCTGACCGGGCAACTGGAGCCTGAGCCCGGTGTCGACGCCCGCGGGGATGTCGATGGGGATCGAACGCCGGGCCCGGACGCGCCCCTGGCCCTGGCACGTCGGGCAGGGGTTGGGGATGACGGTGCCGTACCCACGGCAGGTTCCGCACGGGCTCGACGTCATGACGTTGCCGAGCAGCGAGCGCACGGTGCGCTGGATCTGCCCGGAGCCACCGCAGATGTCGCAGGTCTGGGGCGAGGTGCCGGGTGCACAGCACGAGCCGCTGCACGTGTCGCAGAGGACGGCCGTGTCGACCTCGATGTCGCGCTGCGTGCCGAAGACGATGTCCTCGAGGTCGACCTCGAGGCGCAGGAGCGCGTCCTGCCCGCGTTCGCGCCGGGACCGCGGCCCCTGACGTTGGCCCTGACCACCACCGCCGAAGAACGCGTCGAAGATGTCGCCGAAGCCGGCGGCCCCGCCACCGCCACCGCCGCCGAAGCCGGGCTGCGGACCCAGGTCGTAGCGTTCGCGTTGCTGCGGGTCGCTGAGCACGTCGTAGGCGTGCGTGACGTCCTTGAACCGTTCGGACGCGTCGGGGCTGGGATTGACGTCGGGGTGCAGCTCGCGAGCGAGCTTGCGGTACGCCTTCTTGATCTCTTCCGGGGTCGCCTGACGGTCGACTCCGAGGACGTCGTAATGATCTGCCACTGGTTCTCGTCTGCCTCTGGTGTGGTGTGGTGGTCTTCCCGGCGGGGCCGGGCCCGGCGGACCGGGACGGGATGGGGTCGTGGGACGGCCGGGGCCGTCGGCGTCGGCTACCGCTCGGCGAGCAGCGACGACAGGTAACGGGCGACGGCACGCACCGCCGCCATGTTGGTCGAGTAGTCCATGCGCATGGGCCCGAGGACGCCGAGCCTCGCGATCTCGCTGCCCTGCGTCGAGTACCCGCTGGCCAGCACCGACGCCTGCGACAACCCGAACGAGGCGTTCTCCCGTCCGATGCTCGCGGCCACGTCGACGGCGTCGAGCTGCATCTCGCCGAACAACCGCAGCAGGGCGACCTGTTCTTCGATCGCCTCGAGCACCGGGAAGAGGTCACCGCTGAAGTCGTCGCCCGTGCGCACCAGGTTCGCCGCACCGGCCATGACGAGGCGGTCCTGGCGTCCGGCGGCGATCTGCTCGGTGAGGCTCGCGACGACGACGCCGACGACCGCCGCGAGATCGGGGCGGAAGCGCGTCGGCAGGTCGGTGAGGGCCGTGGAGGCCTCACCGAGGGGCCGTCCGCCGACCGCGGCGTTGATGGCGGCCCGCAGTTCGGACAGGAAGGACTCGTCGACGGCGGTGCGGATGTCGACGACCCGCTGCTCGACCTGGCCGCTGTCGGTGATGAGCACCGTCATGACGCGGCCGTCGCCCAGGCTGACCAGTTCGACGTGACGCACGCGGGCCCGGGAGAAGGTGGGGTACTGCACCAGCGCCACCTGGTTCGTGAGCTGCGACAGCAGACGGACCGTCCGCCCCAGCACCTCGTCGAGGTCGGTGGAGTCGCCGAGGAAGGTCTCGATGGCCTGACGCTGGGCGGCGCTGAGGGGTCTCAGGTCGGCGAGCTGGTTGACGAAGAGCCGATAGCCCTTGTCGGTCGGCACCCGACCCGACGAGGTGTGCGGGGCCGCGATGAGCTCTTCTTCTTCGAGCAGCGCCATGTCGTTGCGGATCGTCGCCGCCGAGACGCCGAACTGGTGTCGCTCGACGATGGACTTGGAGCCCACGGGCTCACGGGACGCGACGTAGTCGTGCACGATGACGCGCAGGACTTCGAGACCGCGTTCGGAGACCATGACGCACCTCTCTTCGCTCGACGCCCCGGGTCGTCCGCCCGCCGGGCGACCGGTCCTGGCACTCGACGTGCCGGACTGCCAATCGTACGACACCTCCGTCGCGAGGCCTACTCGCGCCGCGCCCGGCTGCCCTAGGGTGGCGGGGACATCCGCAGGACACTCACGAACAGGTGCAGCCATGACCGAGAACCCTCCCGCCCAGCCGAACGGCCCGCAGAACGGGCGACCCGGCCAGAACGGGCAGCCCGGCCAGCCCTACGGCCACGGCCAGCAGCCCGGTCAGGGCCAGCAGCCCGGCGCCGGCTACGGCCAGCAGCCCGGCTACCAGCAGCAGCCCGTCCAGCCGATGCGCCCCGAGGACGAGAAGCTGTGGTCGACGCTCATCCACCTCGGCGGCATCATCTTCGCGTTCGTCCCGGCTCTCGTCGGCTACCTCGTGTTGAAGGACCGTGGCCCGTTCATCCGGGAACACACCAAGACCGCGCTGAACTTCCAGATCACGATGGCCATCGTCTACGTGATCTCGGCGATCCTGTCGATCATCGTCATCGGAGGCGTGCTCGCACTCGTCGCCGGCATCCTCGTCATCATCTTCTCGATCATCGCCGCCGTCGCGGCCAACAAGGGCCAGTGGTACAAGTACCCGCTGACCATCGAGTTCATCAAGTAGGCGGTCGACCGGCCCGGACGGGCACGACGCGAGGCGCGACTCCCCCGGGAGCCGCGCCTCCTGCGTTCCGGGCCCGTGCCTCCCGGGCCCGTGCCTCCGGGTCCGTCGCCTCGGGGCGCCGACCGAGAACGTGACTCGATCCGGGCACACCGGGTCAGTCGGGCAGCAGGCGCCGCACGACGGCGTCGGCCATGAGGCGACCCTCACGGGTGAGCACCACGCGACCCTGCAGGGCCGGGCGCCCCTCGACCCAGCCGTCGGCGATGAGCCCGGCGACCGCCTGGCGCCCGTCGTCGTCGAGCTCGGAGGTCGGCAGCCCCTCGCGGATGCGCACCCCGAGCAGGACGCGCTCGACCCGACGGGTCTCGTCGTCGAGGGTCTCGCGCCCCGCGGCCGGTGACTCGCCCGCGGCCATGCGTTGTTGGTAGGCAGCCGGATGCTTGACGTTCCACCATCGGACGCCGCCGACGTGGCTGTGCGCGCCCGGGCCGACGCCCCACCAGTCGTGGCCCTGCCAGTAGGCCAGGTTGTGGCGGGAGCGGTGCTCGACGCCACGCGACCAGTTGCTGACCTCGTACCAGTCGTACCCCGCCGCGGCGAGCCGGTCGTCCGCGATTTCGTACATGTCGGCCGCGGTGTCGTCGTCGGGCATCGGGACCTCGCCGCGCTTGATCTGGCGGGCGAGCTTCGTGCCGTCCTCGACGATCAACGAGTAGGCCGAGAGGTGGTCGGGCTGCTGCTCGAGGGCGACGTCGAGAGAACGCCTCCAGTCGTCGAGGGTCTCGCCGGGCGTGCCGTAGATGAGGTCGAGGCTGACGTCGAGCCCGGCGTCACGCGCCCAGCGCACCACGAACGGGATGCGCTCGGGATCGTGCGTGCGCTCGAGGGTGGCGAGCACGCTCGGCACGGCCGACTGCATGCCGAAGCTGACGCGCGTGAACCCGGCGTCGGCGAGCTGCTGCAGGTACGCGGCGTCGACCGAGTCGGGGTTCGCCTCGGTCGTCACCTCGGCGCCGGGCTCGAGACCCCAGGTGTCGACCATCGCGTGCAGCATCGACGTCAGGTCGCCCGCGGGCAGCATCGTCGGGGTGCCCCCGCCGAAGAACACCGAGGAGGCGCGGCGCGGCGGCAGACCCGCCTCGCGCAGCACACGTCCCCCGAGCTCGATCTCGGCGACGGCCTGCCCGGCGTAGTCGTCCCGGCGTGCGCCCCGCAGTTCGTCGCCGGTGTACGTGTTGAAGTCGCAGTACCCGCAGCGCACGCGGCAGAACGGGACGTGCAGGTAGACCCCGAAGTTGCGGTCGTCCGCGCCGACCGCGACGGTCTCGGGCAGGCGTCCGTCGACGGGGGCGGGATCGCCGAGGGGAAGGGCTCCGGGCACCGTCAGGCGCCGGTTCCCGAGGCGTCGCCGCGCGGACCGGTCGGGGGCCGGTCGTCGCCGCGGGGATCGCCGACCCCGGCCTCGGTGTCCTCCACGACGACGACCTCGTCGGTCTGCTCGCCCTTCTCGTTGAGGCTCAGGGCCCGCAGGTACCGCTTCGTGTACTGCGCCTGCGTGCGTCGCAGGAAAGGTGCCACGAGGCGCCATTTCGCGCTCGACGGCTTGGAGAACGACCTGATGGAGAGCCAGACCGAACCGTCGTCGGTCTGGTCGACGATCCAGGATTCCTCGCCGCTCTCGGGGTGGCCGTCGAGGGTTCCGTACGCGAAGCCCTTGCGCTTCGGTTCGTCGATGACGTAGACGACGCGGACCGGCGCCTCGACCGTGCGCCCGTAGGCCTCGATGCTGAGCGTGGCCGTCGTGCCCGCCGTGAGGAGGGGTGTGCCGTCGGGCGAGTACCGCGACTCGTCGCGCGCGGTCGTCCACTCGGCCGCGTCGACCGGTTGCCCGTGCTCGTCGAACTGGACGGGCGTGTACTCGCTCTCGTCGGCCGGCGGCACGCTGTCGACCCGGACGCGGATGCCGCTGCGCTCCTGGATCTGCCAGGTCATCGTGGCGATCCAGGCCGCGGCGAAGCGGGCGTCGCCGTGGCCGACGCGCGCCCGGTACTCGGCCGGCTTGAATCCCTTCGGCGGGTACTGCATGAGGTCGGGGGCCTGCGTCGCCCCGACCTCGCCGTAGGTCGTGCGGGTCTCCGTGTGGGTGGCTCGACGCATGGACCCTACTTCTTGTCTTTCTTCTCGACGTCACCGCTGAGGGCGGCGATGAAGGCCTCTTGGGGCACGTCGACCCGACCGATGGTCTTCATGCGCTTCTTGCCCTCTTTCTGCTTCTCGAGCAGCTTGCGCTTGCGCGAGATGTCACCGCCGTAGCACTTGGCCAGGACGTCCTTGCGCATGGCGCGGATGCTCTCGCGGGCGATGATCCGGGCACCGATGGCGGCCTGGATGGGCACCTCGAACTGCTGCCTCGGGATGAGCTCGCGCAACCGGCCCGTCATGAGGACCCCGTAGGCGTAGGCCTTGTCGCGGTGCACGATCGCGCTGAACGCGTCGACCTGTTCGCCCTGCAGCAGGATGTCGACCTTGACCAGGTCGGCCTCTTGGTCGCCGATGGGTTCGTAGTCGAGGCTGGCGTAGCCCGCCGTCTTCGACTTGAGGCTGTCGAAGAAGTCGAACACGATCTCGCCGAGGGGCATCGCGTAACGGATCTCGACCCTGTCCTCGCCGAGGTACTCCATGCCGAGCAGGGTGCCGCGGCGCTGCTGGCAGAGCTCCATGATGACGCCGACGTAGTCCTTGGGCGCGAGGATGCCCGCCTTGACCATGGGCTCGCTGACGCTGGTGATCTTGCCGCCCGGGAATTCGCTCGGGTTGGTGACCGTGACGGTCTGCTTGTCTTCGGTCGTGACCTCGTAGATGACGCTCGGCGCCGTCGTGATGAGGTCGAGGCCGAACTCACGCTCGAGGCGCTCGGTGACGATCTCGAGGTGCAGCAGGCCGAGGAACCCGCAGCGGAAGCCGAACCCCAGGGCCACGGAGGTCTCGGGTTCGTACACCAGCGCGGCGTCCGACAGCTTGAGCTTGTCGAGGGCCTCGCGCAGGATGGGGTAGTCGCTGCCGTCGATCGGGTAGAGCCCCGAGAAGACCATGGGCAGCGGCTCGGTGTAGCCGCTGAGTGCCTCGGTCGCGGGCTTGGCCGCCGTCGTGACGGTGTCGCCCACCTTCGAGAGGCGGACGTCCTTCACGCCGGTGATGAGATAGCCGACCTCGCCGACCGACAGCCCCTGGCTGGGGACGGGCTCGGGCGACGAGACGCCGATCTCGAGGATGTCGTGCGTCGACTTCGTCGACATCATCTGCACCTTCTCGCGCGGGTGCAGGGTGCCGTCGATCATGCGGATGTACGTGACGACGCCGCGGTAGCTGTCGTAGACCGAGTCGAAGATCATCGCGCGCGGCGGTGCGTCCTTGACGCCGACGGGCGAGGGGATGCGGTCGACCACGCGGTCGAGGAGTTCTTCGACGCCCATGCCGGTCTTGCCGCTGACGCGCAGTACGTCGGCGGGGTCGCCGCCGATCAGGCCGGCCAACTCGGCGGCGTACTTGTCGGGGTCGGCCGCCGGCAGGTCGATCTTGTTGAGCACCGGGATGATCTCGAGGTCGTTCTCGAGTGCCAGGTAGAGGTTCGCCAGGGTCTGGGCCTCGATGCCCTGGGCCGCGTCGACCAGCAGGATCGCGCCCTCGCAGGCGGCCAACGAACGGGAGACCTCGTAGCTGAAGTCGACGTGGCCCGGGGTGTCGATCATGTTGAGCGCGAACGTCTCGCCGTTGCGCTCCCACGGCATGCGGACGGCCTGGCTCTTGATCGTGATGCCGCGCTCGCGCTCGATGTCCATGCGGTCGAGGTACTGGGCACGCATCGCGCGCGACTCGACGACGCCGGTGATGCCGAGCATGCGGTCGGCCAGGGTCGACTTGCCGTGGTCGATGTGCGCGATGATGCAGAAGTTGCGGAGGGACTCGGGCTCGGTCGACGCCGGCTCGAGTGCGCGGGTTGCTTGGGGACTCACACGATCCTCTGGGGGTGGTGGGCGGGGGTACCGCACGATTCTCCCACGCCCGGGCGACGGATCGGGCGTCGAGCCGCGCGGGGCCCGCCCGTCGACGACTCCTGCCCGGTGCCACGGGCGGCACCGCGCCTCCTCGATCTCCGGCTCGCGCCGCGACGGCAGACAGGAGTTGCCGACGCGGGGGCCGGGACTGGAGGCGGGCACGTGGGGAGATGCGGGACGGGCGGGGCGGGCCGGGCGGGCGGGCGGGCCGGGCGGGCGGGCCGGCCGGGCCGCGGGTCAGGCGGTGGTGCCGGGGAGGAGCGCGATGACGCCCGCGCCACCGACGACGGCCAGGCCGACGGCGAGGGCGATCAGCGTGCCCGCGAGCATGACGGCGGACGAGATGATGCCGACGAGCGCCATGGTGCGCCCCTCGGGCTCACGGCGGCGCGACAGGATGCCGAGGACGAGACCGGCGATCGGCACGACGAAGGTGAAGCCGAAGGCGATCGAGGCGAGGCCGAGGACGAGGCTCCAGACGGCGAGGGGCGACCGCACGCCGGTGGTGGGGGCGGAGACGGTGGTGTGTACGGGTTGGTTCGTCATGCTCCGAGCCTAGGAAGACCCTCGCGGCGACCCCAGGGGGCTGACCCCCGGATGTCAGCGGGGGTCGACCGGCGCGGGCAGTTTGCCGAGCCCGCGGGTGATCACCTCGGGCGCGGACGCGAGGCAGACGCGGATCCACCCCTCGCCGCTCCGGCCGAACGCACTGCCCGGTGCGACCGCGACGCGCTCCGACAGCAGGAACCGCTCGGCCCATCCCGCCACGTCGCCCTGCGAGGCGTGGCTCACGTCGATCCAGAGGTAGAAGGCGCCGGTGGGCTCGAGGTAGCGGATGCCCCGCTCGTCGAGCAGCGTCGTGGCGAGGTCGAGGTTGCTCCGGTAGTGCTCCCGGGCATCGGCCACGGGCTGGTGATCCCCCACGACGGCCGCGAGGGCGGCGTGCTGGTCGGGCTCGGCCACACAGCTGATCGCCGCTTCCTGGACCGTGCGCATCGTCTCGGCGAGACCCTTGGGCGTCACGAGGTAGCCGACCCGCACGCCCGTCATGGCGTAGGTCTTGCTCATCGAGAAGACGCTGAACACCCGGTCGTCGGTGTCGAGCGAGGCGAGGCTGACGTGCTTCGGCCCGTAGGTGAAGTACTCGTAGACCTCGTCGCTGATCACCCAGAGGTCGTGCCGGCGGGCGAAGTCGAGCAGACGGCGCAACGTCTCTTCTGGGTAGACGACGCCGAGCGGGTTCGACGGACTGTTGACGACGAGGGCGCGGGTGCGGTCCCCCACGAGGTTCTCGAGCTCGTCGAGGTCGGGGTGGAAGTCGAGGTCCGGTGCCAGCGTGTAGGGCACGGGCACGGCGTCGAGCATGCGGGCGTTCATCGTGAAGGTCGTGTAGCCGGGGTCCGGCACGAGCACCTCGTCACCCGCCGCCAGCAGGAGCCCCATCGTCTGGTGCAGGGCCTGCGTCCCGCCGACGGTGACCCAGACCTGCTCGAGGTCCACGTGCACGTCGTTCTCGCGGGCGAGCTTGGCCACGAGCGCCTCGCGCAGGGCCGGGATGCCCCCGTTCGGCGTGTAGTCCGTGCGGTCGTCGGCCCAGGCGCGACGTGCGGCATCGGCGATGTGGCGGGCCACGGGCACGTCGGGCTCGCCCACCACGAGCATGTCGACGCCGTCCAGCTGGGCCGCCAGCTCGAACACCCGACGGATTCCGGACGCGGGCACGGTGGTCATGTGGGGCGCGAGCTGGGGCATGATGGCACGGTACTACGCACGACACGGCACGCCGTCGGGCCGACGCTCGTTGAGAGTCGGGCCTGCTGCTGGTAACGTTGCCTGTTGGCTTGCGCGTTACGTCTGCAGTGGCGGAACGCGATCGCAGCCGAGAGCCGCTCCGGTGGCCATCACCGGCGGCAGCACCGGGTCCACCGATTCACGTCGGTCGGACGCTCGGCTGGCGCACACCCGTCCGAGACACAGAATCCAGAAAGTAGTTCACGTGGCAAACATCAAGTCGCAGATCAAGCGCATCGGCACCAACAAGAAGGCCCAGGACCGCAACCGCGCCGTCAAGAGCGAGCTCAAGACCGCCGTCCGCGCCACCCGCGAGGCCATCGCCGCCGGCGACAAGGACAAGGCCACCTCGGCTCTGCTCCTCGCGTCGAAGAAGCTCGACAAGGCCGCCAGCAAGGGTGTCATCCACCAGAACCAGGCCGCGAACCGCAAGTCGTCCATCGCGAAGCAGGTCGGCGCCCTCTAGGCTCCCCTCCCCCGAGCCTGCGGGCTCGACGACGAAGGCCCCGTCTCGATCGAGACGGGGCCTTCGTCGTGCCGGACCGATCGTGGGGCCGGCACCGGAAGGTCAGGAGGCGCGAGTCACGACAGCAGCGCACCGCGCGTCGAGATCATGGTCACCATCCGCTCGAGTGCGTACACCGGATCGCGTTCGGCACCTTTGACGGCCGCGTCGGTCTCGGCGAGAAGCTCGATGCACCGGCCCAGCCCGTCCTCGGACCAGCCACGGAGGTCGCGTTGCGCCCGCTCGACCTGCCACGGGGCGAGCCCGAAGCGTGAGGCGAGTTGACCCGAGCCGCCGTAGGAACCCTGCAGCTTGGCCATCGTGCGGATCTTCATCGCGAACGCCGCCACCACGGGCACGGGATCGGCCCCGGTCGACAACGCGTGACGGAGCAACACGAGGGCCTCGCCCTGGTGACCCGCGATGGCCGCGTCGGCCACCTTGAAGGCGTTCGTCTCGACCCGGCCCGAGTAGTACTTCTCGACGGTGGCCTCGGTGATCTCGGCCGCGGCGTCGCTGATCAACTGCTGGCAGGCGCTGGCGAGCTCGGCCAGGTCATCGTTGAAGGCCGTGACGAGCGCCCGCAGCGCCCCCTGCGAGATGCGTCGTCGTTCGGAGGCGAACTCGGCGGCGGCGAACTCGAGCTTCTCGGTGTCTTTCTTGAGCTCGGCGCAGACGACCTCGAGACCGCCGCCCGTGCCGCCCCGGACGGCGTCCAGCAGCTTCTTGCCGCGGACCCCGCCCCCGTGGCGCAGCACCAGGGTCGTGTCGTCGGCGGGCGTGTCGAGGTAGCGCAGCGTCTCGGTGAGGAACGCGTCGGTGCACTTCTCGACGTTCGAGACGCGGATGAGACGGGGCTCGGCGAAGAGCGACGGGCTCGCCAGGGTCACGAGTTCGCCGGGTTGGTAGTGGTCGGCCTCGAGGTCGTGCACCTCGAGGCTGGGGTCTTCTGCGGCGAGCTGGTCGCGCAGCTGGCGCGAGGCCCGATCGGCGAGGAACTGCTCGGGCCCGCTCACCAGCACGACGGCCGCGGGCCGGATTCTGTCCCACCCCACCTGGTCGATCGCGGCCGAGGCCTTCTTCGCCGTCTTGCCACTCGCTCGCGCTGCCATGCTGCCTCTCGGACGTCGTCCCACGGACGCGGGGCCCGCCGCGCCACCTCTGATGCTAGAGGACGCCACCGACGTGCCCGACGTGTCGTCAGGGTCCCGGGGCCCCGCGTGCTCCCGCCAGATCCGCAGGCCGACGTCGCCGCCCCCACGGTCGACGGGCGTGACCGCGGCCTGACCCGCCTCGTCGCTGCGGACCACGACTCCCCCGCCGTGCCGGACCAGGTCGAGCGCGACGTCGGTCGGGTGACCGTACGAGTTGTCGGCCCCCACCCCGATCAGCCCCACCCGGGCCGACACCCGCTCGTAGAGCTCGGCGTGCTGGTCCGCCGACCCGTGGTGCGAGACCTTCACGACGTCGACCCGTCCGAGCCCCTCTTCGCCGTCGGGTGACGAGGCGAGACGGCGTTGGGCGGTCTCACCGAGATCGCCGAGGGCCAGCAGGGAGAGGCATCCGACCCGGCAGGACCCGCCCGGGTCGAGGCGCAACACGAGGCTGGCGTCGTTACCCGCCGGGGTCGAGGAGGGCGGCCAGAGGAGCCGCCACGTGTGGTCACCGAGGCGTCCCCGGGTGCCGACCCGCGCCTCCTGGACCTCGGCACCGCCGTCGCGCAGCGCCGCCACGACCTCGGCGTCGTCCGAGCGCCCCACGGGCCCGACGAGAGCCGTGCCGACCCGACCGACCACGGAGTCGATCGCCCCGACGTGGTCACGGTCGAAGTGGGTGAGCACGAGCAGGTCGACGTGGCGCACGCCGAACGTCGAGAGGCATCGGTCGAGAGCGGCCTCGTCGTCACCCACGTCGATCAGGGCCACGGCCCGCGCGCTCCGGACGAGCACGGCATCTCCCTGTCCCACGTCGCACTGGGCGACGACCCAGTCGTCGGGCACGGAGGCGCGGGTCACCAGGGTGCGCCCGCCCACCACGCCGACGGTCGCCACCAGGACGCTCACCAACAACGTCGTCGCAACGGCTCGCGTGCGGCCCCGGGCCCGGGCGACCACGGCGACGACGACGAGGGCCGTGACGCCGACCAGGGCGGCCACGCCGGGCGCCGAGGCGTCCCACGCGAGTCGTGTGCCCGGCCAGCTCGACGCCGACCGGGCGACGGCCGCGACCCAGGACGACGGCAGCCACGAGGCCCAGGCGACGACCGTGGCCGTCCCGGGGACCCAGGGCGCGAGCACGCAGACGACGAGTCCGCCCACGGTCGCCACCGGAGCCGCCGGGCCGGCGAGCACGTTCGCGACGACGCCGTGCAGGGCGATGCTCGGCTCGAGGGCGAGCAACACGGGCTGGCAGGCGAGCTGCGCGGCCGTGGGCACGGCGAGGGCCGCCGCCACGGGTTCGGGCACGAGGCGCGCCAGCAGGGCGGTCAGCGGCCCGCCGAGCACGACCAGCCCCGACGTCGCGAGGACCGACAGGACGAAGGCGAGGTCGCGGGCCAACCACGGGTCGACGAACAGCAGCCCGGCGACCGCCAGCGCGACGACGGGCACGCCGGCGATAGGTCGGGCGACGGCGAGATGCACGAGGACGAGCACCGCCATGACGGTGGCCCGCACGATGCTCGGCTCGGGCGTGACGAGCACGACGAACGCCGAGAGCACGACGACGGCCGCCCCGAGCCGCAGCAACCGCGGGACCTTCAGCACCGACCCGACGAGCATCACGAGTGCGACGAGAACCGCGCAGTTCGAGCCCGACACGGCCGTGAGGTGGCTGAGCGACGCCTGCGTCATGTCGTAATCGAGGTCGTCGGGCACACCCGACGTGTCGCCGATCGCGAGCCCGGGCAACAGGGCTCCGCCGTCGCCCGGCAAGTCGGCGGCCACGGCGCGGAACGCCGACCGGAGCCCGTTCGACCACGCCGACGCCCGCCCGGGCTCGGAGCGGACGGCGAGCGGCTCGACCGCCCGCCCCTCGAACGCGACCGACTCGCCGTACCTCGCCGGGGCGAGGACCAACCGGGCCGAGACCCGGGTGCCGATCTCGACCGAGCGGCGACCGTCGACTCGCGCCCCGAACACCCGCACCGGCACGCGAGCCCCGAGCGCCACGGTCCCCCCGCCGACGTCGAGCCGATCGACCGACATCGTCAGGACGTCGGCCCGTCCCTCGACCCGGTCGAGCAGGCGCCCCTCGAGGGTGACCGCGTGACCGACCGACGTCGTGAGCCCCGGCGGGTGGCGCCGATCGTCGCGCACCGCCGCCTGGCCCGTCAGCCCCGCGCACGTCCCCGCACTCAGGGCGACCACCAGCAGGACCTGCCCGGCCACGAGCACGCCCGCCCGCGCGACGACCACCAGCCCGACCGCGACGACGCAGACGACGAGGGCGGCCGCGGCCACGACGGGCAAGAGCCCGGGCCGGGTCGAGCCGACCGCGAGCCCGACCCACGCCACGGCCACGGGCACCCCGAGCCGCAGGTCGAGCAAGCGACCGGGCGTCACACCCGCACCCGGTCGCGCAGCTTCTCGAGCGTCTTCGGACCGATGCCCGGCACGCCGAGAAGGTCGTCGACGCTGCGGAAGCGCCCGTTCTCGTCACGCCAGGACAGGATCGCCGCCGCGGTCGCCGGGCCCACCCCGGGCAACGTCTGCAACGCCGCGTCGTCCGCGAGGTTCAGGTCGACCGCACCACCGCCGACCGCCGCCGCTCCCCCGGGCACCGGCCCGCCCGCCGCCGGCCCACCCGCCGTCGCACCACCCCCGCCCACCACGGCGTCGTCCACGGTCTCGCCCACGGCCGGCACCCGGAGCTGCTCGCCGTCGACGAGCACCCTCGCGAGGTTGACGGCCGCCTGGTCGGCCTCGGCCGTGAAGCCGCCGGCCGCGGCGACCACGTCGACCACGCGGGCGCCCTGCGGCAGTTCGTACAGGCCGGGTGCTGCCACCCGGCCGTGGACGTGCACGAAGACGACCGAGGCACCCCCGGGAGGCGCGGTGTCGGACCCCGCCCCGGCCTCGGCCCCGGTGCTCGGCTCGACGGTCACGAGCTCGTCCGCCGCGCCTCCTCGGGTGGCGAACGCCGACACGGCGACGCTCACCGCCAACACGACGAAGAGCAGGACGACGACCGCGCCGAGCCCCACACGCCACCGCGGACCACCCGGCTCGGACGGGTCGACGGCGGTGCGGAAGCTGACGGTCATGACCCGTCACGGTACGAGCGCGCGCCTGCCCGCGCGGACGACGACGGCCGCCCTGGGGAACCAGGACGGCCGTCGACGGGTGGGGACGAGATGCGCCCCCGGGCGGCTACTTCACCGCGATGTTGACCAGGCGCGGCGCCCGCACGATGACGTTGACGATCTGCTTGTCACCGATCGCGCGCTGCACGGCCGCGGACTCGCGGGCCATCGCCTCGAGCTCGTCGGAGCCGATCTTGGGCGACACCTCGAGCCGGTCGCGCACCTTGCCGTTGACCTGGACGACCGCGGTGACGCTCGTCTCGACGAGCAGGGTCGGATCGGCCTTCCGCCAGCCGTACGTGGCGAGAGCACCACCGTCGTAGCCGAGCTTCTCCCACATCTCTGAGGCGGTGTAGGGAGCGAAGAGCGACAGCCCCAGCGCGACGGTCTCGGTCGCCTCGCGGACGGCCGGGTCGGACGCGCCGGGCCCCGAGTCGATCGCCTTGCGGACGGCGTTGGTGAGCTCCATCAGGCGGGCGACGACGACGTTGTACTTGAACGCCTCGCTGAGCCCCGGGGCCTCGGCGAGGAACCGGTGCGTCACGCGGCGCAGGGCCTGGTCGCCGTCGGCCCACACGACGTCGCGCGAGCTGTCGACGTCGCTCGAGAGACGGAACGCCCGGGCCAGGAACTTGGCCGAGCCGGCGGGTGAGACGTCGGCCCAGTCGATGTCGTCCTCGGGCGGACCGGCGAAGGCCATCGTCAGGCGGATGGCGTCGACGCCGTGCTTGTCGATCTCGTCGGAGAGGCTGACGACGTTGCCCTTGCTCTTGCTCATCTTCGCGCCGTCCTGCAGCACCATGCCCTGGTTCAGCAGCGCGCTGAAGGGCTCGGTGAAGTCGACGTGGCCGAGGTCGAAGAGCACCTTGGTGATGAAGCGCGCGTAGAGCAGGTGCAGGATGGCGTGCTCGACGCCTCCGACGTACTGGTCGACCGGGGCCCACTTGCTGGCCTGAGCAGGGTCGAAGGCGCGGTCGGCGTCGGTCGGGTCGAGGAAGCGCAAGAAGTACCACGAGCTGTCGACGAACGTGTCCATCGTGTCGGCGTCGCGGCGCGCCGGTGACCCGTCGCGCGGGTCGGGCACGTTCACCCAGTCCTCGGCGGCACCGAGCGGCGAGCTGCCCTTCGGCTTGAGGTCGAGCCCCTCGGTCGACGGCAGCCGGACCGGCAGCTCGTCGTAGGGCACCGGCACCTCGACGCCGTCGGCGCCGTGCACGATCGGGATGGGCGTGCCCCAGAAACGCTGGCGCGAGATCAGCCAGTCGCGCAGGCGGTACGTCTTGGCCGCCTTGCCGTCGCCGGAGGCCTCGAGCAGCTCGACGACGCGCTTGATGGCGTTCGACTTGCTGAGGCCGGTCAGGGCGCCCGAGTTCATCAGTCGGCCGTCGCCGGTCAGGGCCACGCCGGTCTCGCGGGGGTTCAGGTCGGGCAGGTCGTCGGGCAGGATCGCCTGGCCGTCCTCGTCGAGTTCGAGTTTCGGGATGACACCCGTGACGGGCGCGTTCGTGTCGACCACGACCCGCACCGGCAGGTCGTACTTGCGGGCGAAGTCGAGGTCGCGCTGGTCGTGCGCGGGCACGGCCATGACCGCGCCGTGGCCGTAGTCGGCCAGCACGTAGTCGGCGGCCCAGACCGGCATCGGGTCACCGGTGAGGGGGTTGACCGCGACCCGGCCGAGCGGCACGCCCGTCTTGGGGCGCTCGCTCGACTGACGCTCGATCTCGGTCGCCTTCTGCACGTCGACGAGGTACTCGGCGAAGGTCGCCTTGACGTCGTCGGTCGCGTCGGCCACGAGTTCGGCGGCGAGGTCGGAGTCGGGGGCGACGACCATGAACGTCGCGCCGTACAGGGTGTCGGGACGCGTGGTGAAGACCGTGACCTTCTCGTCACGGCCCTCGATCGTGAAGTGCACGTCGGCACCGATCGAGCGGCCGATCCAGTTGCGCTGCATGTTGAGCACCTTGGTCGGCCAGCGGCCCTCGAGCTGGTTGAGGTCGTCGAGCAGGCGGTCGGCGTAGTCGGTGATCTTGAAGTACCACTGCGTCAGCTTCTTCTTGACCACGACGGCACCCGACCGGTCGCTCGTGCCGTCGGGCAGCACCTGCTCGTTGGCGAGCACGGTCTGGTCGACCGGGTCCCAGTTGACCCAGCTGTCTTTCCGGTAGGCCAGGCCCTTCTTGTACATCTCGAGGAACAGCCACTGGTTCCACTTGTAGTACTCGGGGTCGCTCGTGTGCAGCACCCGGCTCCAGTCGAACGACGGGGCGTAGAGCTTCATGCTCTGCTTCTGCTGGGCGATGTTGGCGTAGGTCCACTCGCGGGGGTCGACGCCGCGCTTGATGGCCGCGTTCTCGGCGGGCAGCCCGAAGCTGTCCCAGCCGATCGGGTGCAGCACGTTGAAGCCCTGCTGGCGCCAGTACCGCGTCACCATGTCGCCGAGCGCGTACTGCTCGGCGTGACCCATGTGCAGGTCGCCCGAGGGGTACGGGAACATGTCGAGGATGTACTTGCGGGGGCGCTTGTCGTCGGGGTCGACGACGAACGGCTGCTCGGCGTCCCACCGGGCCTGCCACTTCTCTTGCAGGCGGGCGACGTCGTACTCGCGTTCGGGCACGCCGTCGTGGGGCGGGGTGGCCGAGGAGGCGTCGGTCGCGGTCGTGTCGTGCTCGTGTGCCACGGGGCTCTCATTCACTGCTGGCAGTCGGTGCGGTGGGTTCGGACCACCCGCGCGAGGGCACGGCGACGTGCGCTGGGCTCGGCGATCCTCGCCAAGGCTACCGAACGGCGCGCGCCGTCACGACATGCGCACCGGGGCCCCGTCGGCGGCACGGACGCCGAGCACGGCGAGCAGGGCCGCCGCCTTGAGCTCGACCTCGTCGCGTTCGTCGACCGGTACCGACGAGATGGTGATGCCACCGCCCACGCCGACGCGCGCACCCGCCGGTCGCGCGGGCCGTCCCGCACCCGCCGCGCGGCCACCGTGCACCACGATCGAGCGGATGGTCATCGCGAGGCTCGCCGAGCCGTCCCGTCCGAGCCAGCCCGTCGCACCCGAGTACACGCCCCGGGGCGCCCCCTCGAGGTCGGCGAGCAGTTCGACGGCCCGACGTTTCGGCGCGCCGGTCATCGACCCGGCCGGGAAGGCCGCCTCGACGACGTCGGCCGCGGTGCGCCCCGCCCCCAGCCGGGCCCTGACCGTGCTGACGAGCTGGTGGACGTGCTCGTACGAGTGCACGGCGAGCAGCTCGGACACCTCGACCGTGCCGAGGCGGGCCACCCGGGCGAGGTCGTTGCGGACCAGGTCGACGATCATGACGTTCTCGGCGCGCTCCTTGTCGCTCTCGACGAGCTCGCGTGCGAGCACCGTGTCGTCGGCGCCCGACCCGCGGCGTCGCGTGCCCTTGATCGGCGACGACGACACCCGGCCGTCGGTCGTCACCTCGACGAACGACTCGGGCGACGCCCCGACGACGGCCACGCCGCCGATGCGCACGAACGAGGCGTGCGGAGCCGGCGAGGACCGACGGAGGCGCGCGAAGGTCTCGAGCGCGTCCACCGGCCCGTCGACGTCGACTGCCGTCGTCAGGCAGAGCTGGTACGCCTCACCGTCCGCGATGGCTCGACGACACCCCTCGATCAGGTCGAGGTACTCGTCGGGTCGGTGCCGCCAGCGGACGGAGGGTGGGGCGGAGCCCACCGAGGAGGCGCGGGTCGACCCGGGCACCGGGGGCACGGGTGGCACGTCGGCCCAGGTCTCGGCGACCGAGAGGGGCCACGGGTCGCCGGCCCGCGCGACGACCTCGACCGAACGTGCGGCATGGTCGAAGACCAGGGCGCGGTCGACGTCGAGCAGGGCGAGGTCGGCGGGGTCTCCGTCGGCGGCGACGGTCGAGGCGGTGGCCGCCGGGCGGTGCACCTCGGTGGCGTCACGGTCCAGCAGTCGGCAGCCGAAGCCGTAGCCGAGCCAGCCGGCCCAGCCGAGCGGGTGGCTGTCGGGCTCGACGTCGGCCAGGTCGTCGCGCACCTCGTGCCAGAGCCGGTCGGCGCCACCGTCGCGGACGTCACCCGTCCGGGCCGGGCCCCACCCGACGACGGACCGGCCCCGGACGGCGTCCACCCCGGCGTCGCGCCAGACGACGTCGCCGGTCGCGGCCAGGTGCCGGACGACGGCCTCGGGGTCGCGCCACGGCAGGAAGGATCGGACGACCGCGGGGCGCATACCCTTGATCCTATGAGTGGAGCCCCGACCCGATGAGTGCCGAGCGGCCGGGAGGCGACGTGCTGCACGTCTGGCAGGGCGACGAACTGACGACGAGCGGGGGCGGAGGGTCGGGCGAGGCCGACCCGCGCCTCCTGGTGGCCGACTCGTGGCTGGTCGACGAGGGCGCGGCGCTCGCGCTCGACGTGCACCGCGACCGGTTCGCCGGCTCGGTCGTCGAGGTGCCCGGGGGGCCCGACGCGGACGAGGTCTCGGCGTTCTGGACGGCGGCCGTGGCGATGCTGCCCCGGACGGGTGCCTGGTTCCCGCGCGCCGAGCTCGTCACGGGCGACGGAACCGACGACGACGGTCAGGCACGGCTGCGGCTGCGCCTGCGGCCTGCTCCCCCGCGCCGCCGCTCGGTCGTCCTCGCGACGGCCGACCGTGACCCCCGCACGCAGCCCACGGTCAAGGGGCCCGACCTCGCAGCCCTCGGATCGCTCGTGGCCGACGCCCGGTCCCGAGGGGCCGACGAGGCGGTGCTGCTCTCGCCCGAGGGGCACGTCGTCGAGGGCGCCTGGAGCTCGATCGTCTGGTGGCGCGGCGACGCCCTGTGCCTGCCGGCGGACGACCTGCCGCGCCTGCCGGGCGTGACGGTCCGCAGCCTGACGACGCTGGCCGCCGTCCTCGGCGTCGACGTGCTGCACGACCACACCCGGCCGGACGAGCTCGACGGATTCGAGGTCTGGAGCCTCGGCGCACTGCACGGCATCCGCATCGTCACCGGCTGGGTCGACGGCCCGGCCCCGGCCGAGGAACCCGGGCGCCTCGCGCTCTGGCGCGGCCGACTCGACCGTCTGCGACGACCGATCGGCGCCTGACCGCCGCCCGACGACCGCAGCCGACGAGGGCGGTCCGACGGCGGCAGTCCGACGACCGCGGCGGCGTCGAGCCGTCAGGCGTCGTCGTCGAGGGCGACGTCGGGTCCGACCTCGACCTCGCTCAGCAGGCCCCCCTCGATGCGCACGCGACGCGTGACCAGCTCGGCAGGCACCTCCACGTGCGAGATCACGACGACCGTCGAGCCGTCGTCCCGGGCGGTGGAGAGGACGTCGCGCACGAGCCGTCGGGCGGTCTCGGGGTCGAGTCCGGCCGTGGGCTCGTCGAGCACGAGCACCGGGAACCCCCGCAGAAGGGCTCGGGCCAGCGAGATGCGCTGGGCCTGGCCACCCGAGACGAGGACTCCCCGTTCACCCACGGGTGCGTCGAGCCCGCCACGCTCGGCCGCCCAGCGCCCCAGACCGACGCGGTCCAGCACCGCGAGCAGGTCGTCGTCTGTGGCCGTGTCGCGGGCGAAGAGCAGGTTCTGACGCAGGGACTCGTCGAAGAGGTAGGGCGTCTGTTCGATCAGGCCGACCGTGGCCCGGACGGCGGCCGGGGCGAGGGTCGCCGTGTCGACTCCCCCGACCTCGTAGCGACCCGTGTGCTCGACGAACCGGGCCAGCACCGAGGCCAGCGTGGTCTTGCCCGCGCCGCTCGGCCCCTCGACCACGAGGCGGTCGCCCACGGCCACCTCGAGGTCGACGCCGCGGAGAGCGGGGCCGGCCGCCCCTGGCCACGTCGCCGAGAGGCCGTGCAGACGCAGGGCGGGTGCCGGGGCCGACACGGCGGAGCCGCCCGCGCGGACAGGCTCCACGGGGCCCGGGGCCGCCCCTCCGACGGCCTCGTCGTCGACGACGCCGGCCGGCACCTCGACCGGCACCGCCGACTCGACGCGGTCACCGCTCGCCCGGACGCGACGCCAGGCCAGCACGGCCGTCGGGACGGCTCCGACGACCTCGAAGACGGCGAGGGGCACGAGGGCGACCAAGGCGAAGGCCGGGCCGGTCAGCCCTCCCGAGGCGACGTCGGGCGCGACGACGGGGATCGTCGCGAGCACGGCGGCACCCGACAGCGCCGAGAGCACGGCGGCGACCACGCCCGCGGTCAGGGCACGACGCGAGGAGGCGCGGCGCAGGTCGTCGTCGAGTCCCGCGACCCGGCCGAGCTGGCGGTCCACCGCCTCGAACGCGACGAGCACGTCGAGGTTCTGGACGAGATCGACGACGGCGGCCGAGAGCGCCCCCCGCCGGTCGGCGAGGGTGCGCTCGCTGCGGCGGGCGAGCCGGTCGGCGGCGACGCAGCCGACGACGAACGCGACGACGAGTGCACCCGCCAGGACGACCGCCGCGGCCGGGGACACGAGGGCGACGCCGACGACCGCGACGACCGAGGTGAGGCCCGACACCACGAGCGGCTGCACGACCCGCAGGGGCAGGTCTTGAAGGGCGTCGACGTCCCCGACGACGCGCGCCAGCAGGTCGCCGCGGTCGGTGCGGCCGAGGCCCGCCGGGGCCACGCGGATCAGGCGCCGGTACAGCTCGGTGCGGACCACCGCCAGCTGACGGAAGGCCGCGTCGTGGCTCGACAACCGTTCGAGGTAGCGGAAGACCGCCCGGGTCAGGGCGAAGGCGCGGACGCCGACCACGGCGAGCGAGAGGTAGAGGATCGGCGGCTGCTCGGCGGCCCGCGTGATCAGGTACGCCGACGCCGCGAGCAACGCCACCGCCGACAGGGCGCTGAGCGACCCGGTGACGATCCCGGGGGCGGCCCGACGCCCGGCGGGCTGGGCGGTGCGGAGCAACGAGCGGGTCACGAGAGGCCTCCGATCGGGACGACGACGTCGGCCGCGTCGCTCACGGCGCGGCGGTGCGTGACGACGACCACGGCGACACCCGTGGCCGCGATGCGGCGGAGGCCTTCGACGACCCGGGCCTCGGTGACGCGGTCGAGGGCCGACGAGGGCTCGTCGACCAGCAGGAGGCGCGCCCCGACCCGGTCGAGCCGGTACAGCGCCCGGGCCACCGACACCCGCTGCGCCTGGCCGCCGGACACCCCCTGGCCGCCGGCCCCGAGCACGAGCGCCGGGTCGAGGCCGGCCGCGCCGGCCAGGTCGAGGGCGCTCACGACGGCCTCGGTGTCGGGCTCACCCGCGTCTCCCAGAGCGACGTTCTCGGCGACGGTGCCGGACGACAGCATCGGCGACTGGCCCGACCAGGCGATCTCTTGGCGGGCGGGGGCACGGCCCGACGAGCGCCAGACCACCCGGCCCCCGCACCGTTCCAGACCCAGCACGACGTCGAGCAGGGTGGACTTCCCGGCCCCGCTCGGACCGACGACCGCGGTGACGCGACCCGTCTCGGCGACGAAGGAGGTCTCGGCCAGCCGCACCGCGCCTCCTCGGCTCACCGAGACCCGGTCGACGACGAGTGCGTCGGCCTCGACGGTGGGCTCGGCCCGATCGTCGACGGTCCTCGACCCGGCGGACCCGGCGGACCCGGTCGGCCCGGTCGGGCCGATCGGCCCGGTCGGCGGGGGCGCGACGTCGCCCGACTCGTCGTCGAGCAGCTCGAAGACGTCCTCCGCCGCCGCGACCCCGTCGGCCGCGGCGTGGTAGTTGGCTCCGACCTGGCGCAGGGGCAGGTAGGCCTCGGGGGTGAGCAGCAGCACGAACAGCCCGGCGGTCAGCCCCATCGATCCCTCGACGAGCCGGATGCCGATCGACACGGCGACGAGCGCGACCGACAACGACGCCGCGAGCTCGAGCACGAAGCCGCTGAGGAACGACACGCGCAGCACCCTGACCGTCTCGACGCGGTAGTCGTCGGTGAGGCGGCCGATCCGCTCGACCTGACGCCGTTCACGACCGAACGCCTTGAGGGTCGACGCCCCGCCCACGGCGTCGGCGAACGACGAGGCGAGGTGCGTCAGGCGGTCCCACTGCCGGTTCTGGGCGGCACGGGTCGTCCACCCGATCAACACCATGAAGACGGGGATCAAGGGCAGCGTCAGCACGACGATGAGGGCCGACAACCAGTCGTGCAGCGCCATGACGACGATCACCAGCGGTGTCGCCAGGGCCGTGAGCACCAGCTGGGGCAGGTAGCGGGCGAAGTACTCGTCGAGAGCGTCGAGGCCCGGGCCGACGAGGGTCGCGACGCGCGCCGAGGAGTGGCGATCGACCCAGGCGCGCCCCCGGTCGGCGACCGCACGGACCACCCGGGACCGCAGCTGGCTCTTGACCTGCGCCGCGGCCCGCGCGGCCGTCACCTCGAGCGCCCACGCCACGAGCGACCGTGCCGCCACCGAGACGCCGAGCCCCAGCAGGGCGGTCGAGAGCCCGGAGGTGCTCCCCTCGACGACCCGGACCACGGCCGTCGTCGTGAACCAGGCCACGGCGACGATCGCGACCGTCTGCGCGAGGCCGAGCACGGCGCCGAGCCCGAGGAACACCCGGGCGGCGGAGGCGTAGCGCAGGAGGCGCGGGTCGAGCGGCTTCACGGACGCCGGCTCAGTGCGCGGCCGGGATCGCCGCACGGGTGATCCGTTTGCGGAAGATCCAGTAGGTGAAGCCCTGGTAGCCGAGGATGAGCGGGACGAAGACGAGGGCGACCCAGCTCATGATCGTCAGGGTATAGGTGGAGCTCGAGGCGTTGGCGATCGTGAGGCTGTTCGCCGGGTCGTTGCTCGCCGGCATCACCCCCGGGAAGAGCGCCGCGAACAGGCTCGACACCGCCAGGGCGATCGTGACGGCCATGAGGCCGAAGGACCGCCCCTCACGCCCGCGGAGGTTCGCGACGAACGACGCGATCAGGGTGACGGCGGCCACGGCCGAGAGGGCGACCGACACGAGGGTCCCGTGCATCAGCGAGGTCAGGGCCAGGAAGGCCGCGGCGACGACGATCGTGACGACCCCGGCCCGGGTGGCGAGACGCCTGGCCCGACCACGGATCTCGCCCTCGGTCTTGAGCGTGACGAACACCACGCCGTGCGTGAAGAAGAGCAGCAGGGTCGTGAGGCCGCCCAGCAGGGCGTAGGGGTTCAGCAGGTCGAGCAGCGTCCCGGTGTAGTTGTGCCCCTCGTCGAGCGGCACGCCCTGGACGACGTTGGCGAAGACCAGCCCCCAGACGAACGCCGGCACGGCCGAGCCGACGACGATCATGAGGTCGAAGCGGCGCTTCCACGAGGACTCGGGACGCTGGTGGCGGTACTCGAACGAGACGCCCCGCGCGATCAGGGCCAGCAGGATGAGCAGCATCAGGAGGTAGAAGCCGCTGAACAATGTGGCGTACCACTCGGGGAAGGCCGCGAACAGGAACGCACCGGCGACGATGACCCAGGTCTCGTTGAGGTCCCAGACCGGGCCGATCGTGTTGATCAGCACGCGCCGGTCGGTGTCGTCACGGCCGAGGAAGGGCAGCGACATGCCGACCCCGAAGTCGAAGCCGTCGAGCACGAAGTATCCGACGAAGAAGAACCCGAGGATGACGAACCAGAGGGTGGGGAGGTCCATGGTCAGAGCCTTTCTCGCGTCGGTTCGATGGGGGTCGTGGACATCAGTAGACCGTCGCCTCGTGTCGGATCTCGCCCGACACGGGGTCGGGCTCGGGGGCGTCGGCCGGCCCCTTCTGGGCGGCCCTGACGATGAGCTTGAACTCGACGACCGCGAGCGTGCCGTAGATCAGCGTGAAGGCGACGAGCGAGATGAGCACCGTCAGGCCGGTGACCCCGGGCGAGACGCCGTCCTCGGTCTTGAGCAGCCCGAAGACGAGCCAGGGCTGCCGTCCCATCTCGGTGAAGACCCAGCCGACGATCATGGCGAGGAGGGGCATCGGGTAGCTGAAGACCGCGGCCCGCCACACCCACTTGTTCTGCGGCAGGCGCCCCTTGCGGGTGATCCAGAGGCCGACGAGCGAGACGAGGACGCTGACCATGCCGAGGCCCATCATCCAGCGGAAGGACCAGTAGGTGACCCAGATGATCGGGGTGTAGTCGCCCGGACCGTAGAGCTGCACGTACTGCGCCTGCAGATCGTTGATGCCCTCGACCGTGCCGTCGAACGTGTGCGTCGACAGGAACGACAGCAGGTACGGCACCCTGATGCTGAAGAGCTCGTGCACCCCGTCGGGCGTGCCCAGGGTGAAGATCGAGAACGAGGCGTCGGCACCGGTGCTGGTCTTGTACAGCGCTTCCGCGGCCGCCATCTTCATGGGCTGGGTCTCGACCATGGCGAGACCGAGCTGGTCGCCCGTGATGAAGGTGAGCGCGCCGGCGGCGACCATCGTCCAGAGACCGAACCGCAGGGCCGGCCGCATCGTCTCGAGGTGCTGGTTGCGCGACAGGTGCCAGGCGGCGACCGCGACGATGACCGCGGCCGAGACCATGAAGCAGGCGAAGATCGTGTGCGGGAACGCGGCGAGGGCCACCTTGTTGGTCAGGACCTCCCAGATGCTGGTGAGCTCGGCCCGGCCCTTCTCCTCGTTGATGTCGTAGCCGACCGGATTCTGCATGAAGGCGTTCGCGGCGATGATGAAGTACGCCGAGAGGATGCTGCCGACGGTCGCGCCCCAGATGCTCAGCAGGTGCAGCTTCGGCGGCACCTTGTCCCAGCCGAAGATCCAGATGCCGATGAAGGTCGCCTCTAGGAAGAACGCGAGCAGGCCCTCGAGCGCGAGCGGGGCGCCGAACACGTCACCGACGAATCGCGAGTAGTCGGACCAGTTCATGCCGAACTGGAACTCCTGCACGATGCCGGTCACGACGCCCATGGCGAAGTTGATCAGGAAGATCTTGCCGAAGAACTGGGTCAGCTGCAGGTAATGGACGCGGCCGGTGCGCACCCACGCCGTCTGGAATACCGCCACCGTGAACGCCATGCCGATCGTGAGGGGCACGAACAGGAAGTGGTAGATCGTGGTGAGCCCGAACTGCCAGCGGGACAACAGCAGCGGGTCGAGCAGCTCGTTCATCGGGATGTGCCTTCTCCCTCGGATGGTGGTGGTGGTCGTGCGTCGCACCGTCGGGACGTGACGAGCATAGATCCGCAGATAGACGACACCTGTCGCTTACGGTACCCGGGCGCCGTGCACTCGCTGTGAATAGGCTCGGGCGGGTGAACGACGTGCTGACGACCCTGCTCGACACGGTGCAGTCCGTCGATCCCGTGCTGAGGACGGTCTTGGCCGGTGTCGCCATGGTGCTCGAGACGTCGGTTCTCCTCGGCCTCGTCGTGCCGGGCGACACGGTGGCGATCGTGTCGGCGACG
The DNA here is from genome assembly GCF_001421865.1 of Frigoribacterium sp. Leaf44. Classification (NCBI taxonomy): domain Bacteria; kingdom Bacillati; phylum Actinomycetota; class Actinomycetes; order Micrococcales; family Microbacteriaceae; genus Frigoribacterium; species Frigoribacterium sp. Leaf44. The sequence continues at coordinate 898,112 of NZ_LMLG01000001.1, read as the reverse complement.
GCGGTGGCGTCACCGTTCGAGTTCGGGGCACTCGTGGTCGCCCTCGTCCTGGGCGCCCTGGTGGGCGAGAGCGTCGGCTTCGCTCTCGGCCGGTTCTTCGGGCCGAGGATCCGGGCGAGTGCCCTCGGCCGACGCCTCGGCGAGGCGAACTGGGTCCGGGCCGAGAACTACCTCGCCCGACGGGGCGGCATCGCCGTCTTCGTGTCGAGGTTCCTGCCGGTGCTGCACTCGTTGATCCCGTTGACCGTGGGCACGAGCCCGATGCGCTACCGGACGTTCCTCACCTGGACGGCCCCCGCGTGCATCCTCTGGGCGCTCGCCTACGTCTCCGTCGGCGCGGCGGCCGCGGGCAGCTACCGAGAGCTCGCGGACGGCCTGCACCAGGCCGGCTACGTCTTCGTCGGCATCATCGCCGTGTTCGTCCTGCTCGTCGTCGTCGTGAAGAAGGTCCTGCACCGCCGCGAGGAACGCCACATGGCCCGGCCCGACGGGGACGCGGGCGACGACGCGCCCTGACCCGCGCCTCCTCGTGGTCGCCCGGCGGGCGGGGCCCGGACGACGAAGGGCCCCGTTCCGCGCACGGAACGGGGCCCTCGACGGGGATGCCTAGCTGTCGAGCAGGCCCTTCTCGGTCAGGTAGTCCTTGGCGATGGTGGCCGAGGACTCCTTGTCGGTCTGGCTCTTCGAGTTGAGCTGCTGCAGGTCGGATGCGCTCAGGACCGCGTCGACGCTGTCGATGACGTCCTGTGCGTCCGAGTCGACCTTGTCGGACACGATCGGGACCACGTTCTGCGGCAGGATCATGTTCTCGGGGTCCTCGAGGGTGACGAGGTCGTTCTCGGTGATCAACGGGCTGGCCGTGTAGATGTCGGCCAGTTGGACGCTGCCGTCGGTGAGGGCCTTGACCGTCAGCGGGCCACCGCCGTCGTCGATGGGGGTCGAGGTGACGTCGACGCCGTAGATGCTCTTCAGGCCGGGAGGGCCGTAGGGGCGTTCGGCGTTCTCGGGCGGAGCACCCAACGTGAGCGTGCCCGAGTAGTTCTTCAGGTCGGCCAGGCTCGTGATGTCGTTCTCCTCGGAGAACTCCTTCGTCACGTTGTAGCTGTCCTGGTCGGACGCCGCAGCGGCCTTCAACGCGGTCAGACCGTCGGGCAGGGCGGCGGCGAGGGCCGTCTCGACCTCTTCGGGCGACTTCGCGGTCTCTTCTTTGTCGTAGTACTGCAGCAGGTTGCCGGTGTACTCGGGGAAGACGTCGATCTTGCCCGACTCGAGCTCGGGCAGGTAGACCTCGCGCTGACCGATCTGGTACTGACGGTCGACCTTGTAGCCCTTGGCCTCGAGCGCCTGGGCGTAGAGCTCGGCGATGATCTCGTTCGAGTAGTACTGCTGCGATCCGATGACGAGCGTGTCGCCGTCGCCCGACGCGGACGAGTCGCCGGAGCTCAGCGGGTCGCTCGACGCGCACCCTGCCAGGGCCACCATGGCCCCGATCGCGACTGCGCCGAGAACGGTGAGCCGGCCCTTCTTGTTCGCTGTGATCACTGTGTGCCTTTCGTGAGGGGTGTTGCCGTGACCGCCCCGGGCCGGGCGGCCTTGGAGCGGGTGTCGGAGGGGCGTCCGGCCGTGACCCCGGCAGGGACCACCAGACGCTGGACGATCGAGAAGAGGATCTCGAGGACGACCGCGAGGGCGATGACGACGATCGAGCCGGCCAGCATCTGGGTGTAGTCGTTCGATCGCAGGCCGCGGAAGATGTAGGTGCCGAGGCCCCCGGCCCCGACCACCGTGGCGATGGTCGCCGTGGCCACGACCTGCAGCGTGGCCGAACGGATGCCACCGATCAGGAGGGGCAGCCCGAGGGGCACTTCGACCTTGGTGACGATCTGCCACTCGGTCATGCCGACCGCCCGGGCGGCGTCGATGGTCTTGCGATCCACGGCTTCGAAGCCCGAATAGGCACCGGCCAGGACCGAGGGGATCGCCAGGACGACGAACGCGATCATCGGCGCGGTGATGCCGATCCCCACGAGGAGCGCCAGGAGGAAGACCAACCCGACGGTCGGCAACGCCCGGGCGCCACCGGTCAGGGCGACGGCCAGGGTTCGGCCACGACCCGTGTGCCCGATGAGGTAACCAGCCGGGACTGCGAGGACCGAAGCGATCACCACGGCGACGATCGTGTACCAGAGATGCTCGCCCAACCTGGTCGGGACCCCGTCGGCACCGGAGAGGTGGGCAGGATCGGCGAGCCAGGCGAATGCGTCGAGAAAGAGGTTCACGGTGCCACGACCTTCTGGCGGGCCACGGTGGGCGTGCCCGTCCGTGTCGCGGACCGACCCCTCGTCCAGGGCATGAGAGCGCGTCCGAGCAGCACCAGCAGCCCATCGAGGACCAGGGCCATGACGATCGTGAGAACGATCCCGGCCACGATCTCGGCCATGATGTCGCGCTGCAGGCCGTCGTTGAAGAGCAGCCCGAGTCCGTTGATGCCGAGGATGCCGCCCACGGTCGCGAGGCTGATGGTACTGACCAGGACGACCCGGAGACCGGCGAGCAGCACCGGACCGGCCAGGGGGATCTCGACGCGCCAGAAGCGCTGCCACCCGGAGTATCCGACCGCCGTCGCGGACTGTCTGACGTCAGCTTCGACCGACTGGAGACCGTCGGCGACGGACCGGACCATGAGGGCGATGCCGTAGAGCGTGAGTCCGATGATGAGGTTCGTGTTGCTTCGGATGCTGTAGCCGATCAGACCGGGGAGCACGACGAGTAGCGCGAAAGACGGCACGGCGTAGAACAACCCGGCCACCGCCAGGACGACTCCACGAAGACGGGTGAAGCGATTGGCCGCCCAGCCGATCGGCAGCGAGATGACGAACGCCAGGATGACCGGCGGCACGCTCAGACCCAGGTGCACGATCGTCTTGTCGAGGATGTAGTCGCTGTTGGACCAGATCCAGTTCACGACGTCCGCCCACCTCGGACCGGTTCGGTCAGCACCCCGGCGGTGCGTCCGTCGCCGTCGACCACCACCTGACCGGTCGGGGTCTGTTCGACGTGCAGGGCTCGCTTGCCCCGGTTGGCCCCGATGAACTCGGCGACGAAGTCGGTCGCGGGTGCCGAGAGGATCTCGGCGGGACTGCCCTGCTGGGCGATCTGGCCACCCTTCTCGAGGATGACGACCTGGTCGCCCAGATAGAAGGCCTCGTCGATGTCGTGCGTGACGAAGACGACGGTCTTGTCGAGTTCGCGCTGCAACCGGATGAGCTCTTGCTGCAGGTCGGACCGGACGAGCGGGTCGACGGCACCGAAGGGCTCGTCCATGAGCAGGATGTTCGGGTCGACGGCGAGGCCGCGGGCGACACCGACGCGCTGTTGCTGCCCGCCGGACAGCTGGCTCGGGTAGCGCTGGGCCAGGTCGCGGTCGAGCCCGACCGTGTCCATCAGCTCGAGAGCTCGGTCGCGGGCGACCTTCTTGGACGTGCCCGTGAGGACGGGGACGGTGGCGATGTTGTCGACGACCTTGCGGTGCGGCAGCAGTCCGGAGTTCTGCATGACGTAGCCGATGCTGCGGCGGAGGCCGACGGGCTCGAGGTCGCCGATCGACTTGCCGTCGATCTCGATGACGCCGGACGTCGGGTCGACCATGCGGTTGATCATCCGCAGGATCGTCGTCTTGCCGCACCCGCTCGACCCGACGAAGACCGTGGTCTTGCGGGACGGGATCACGAGGCTGAAGTCGTCGACCGCCAGGGTGCCGTCGGGGTACTGCTTCGTCACGGAGCGGAACTCGATCATGGGTGGCTCATTCCTCGTGGGCAGCACGAATCGACACTTGCCAGGGCGTTCACCCAACCACAGATCTCGACGATGTGTCAGCGACCCCGCCGGGGCCCGTGACACCCGCCGTCACGCGGCCCGGGGGTCAGCGCGCGTCGACGAGGGGCTCGAGGTAGCCCGCCAGCACGATGCGGCACTGGCCGACGAAGCGGTCGTCGCCTTCGGCGTCGTCGATGAAGGCACGCGCCAGCAGGGCGTTCGCGATCTCGACGGCCACCTGGAGGCCCAGTTCGAGTTCGTCGGTGCGCGTGACCGCACAGTGGTCGACGAAGACGGCGAGCAACTGCTCGGCCAACGGACTCGTGTACTGGCGCGTCTCGGGCGTGCGCACGTCGGGGGCGTCGGCGAAGCGGATGGACCGGAAACCGGGCTCGCTGCGGTACATCTCGGCCTTGGCGTCGACGAAGAGGTCGACGGCACGACGCCAGTCGGTGACGGCGTCGTCGGACACGGCCTCGCCGACCCGGACGGTCAGACGCTGGACGGAACGCAGGGCGAGGGCGTCGACGACCGCGATGCGGTCGGGGAAGTAGCGGTAGACCGTGCCGATCGAGGCACCTGCCCGCTCGGCGACCATGGCCGTGGTCAGACGCTCGTAGCCGATCTCGTCGATGATGGCCGCGGCCGCGTCGAGCAGCCCGGTGAGCCGCGCGGAACTGCGAGCCTGGACGGGCTCGTTCCTGAGCAGCGGTGAACCCCCGGGCAATGCGTCATTGACGTCGGTGACGAGCAACGTTTCTCCGTTTCGTGGCGATGCCTCGACGGGGTCGGGCACGGTGCGATGACGTCGGAAGGGGACCGAGGTGTCGGTCACCGGATGTCGGCGGCTGCCACCAGAATGGATCGCATGTGCGGACGATTCGTGATGGCACGCGCCTCGAGCGACCTGGTGGCCCTGTTCGACGTCGATGTATCAGGAGACACTCTCCCAGAGCCTTCCTGGAATATCGCTCCGACTCGGCCGGTGAGTCTCCTCGTCGACGCGGCACCTCGAGGTGACGACGCCGGTGGCCCGCCGGTCCGACGCCTCGCGTCGGCCCGCTGGGGTCTCGTGCCCGGTGGCTCGGCGGGCCCCGACTCCGGTCCCCCGCTGTTCAACGCACGATCCGAGTCGGCCGCCGAGAAACCCTCGTTCCGCGACGCCGTGGTCTCGCGCCGTGGCCTGGTCCCGGCCACGGGCTGGTACGAGTGGCAGACCCTGCCCGACGGCTCGAAGCGCCCCGTCCTCGTGCGGCTGCCCGACGACGAGGTGGTCCTCTTCGGTGCGCTCTACGAGTGGTGGCGCGACCCGTCGGCCGAGGTCGGCGCCCCGTCTCGATGGCTGCTGTCGACGACCGTGCTGACCCGCGCCTCCTCGGGTCCGGTGTCCGAGGTGCACGACCGCATGCCGGTGCTCGTCGGCACCGACGTCATGGACGACTGGCTCGACCCCGAGACCGAGGGCGACGACGACCTGGTGCAGGGCATCGCGGGCCTCAGCGATGAGATCGCCGAGCGCCTGCTGCACCACGAGGTCGGCCCCGAGGTCGGTTCGTCGTCGGTCGACCACCCCGGTCTGCTCGCTCCCGTCGACTGACCCGCCCGTTCGACGACCCGTCGTGCGAGACTGAGCGGATGCCCGACACCCGCAAGGCACCGCCCGCCGCCGTCGAGCCCTTCCTGCACCGAGCGGCCCGCATCGAGAACTCGGTCCACCGCTTCCGTGAGAAGCGGGCTCGGCGTCGGGGACTCCTCCCCACGGTCGTGCCGTACACCGGCTACGGCGCCCCGGGATGGGCCCGGGTGCTGTCGCGCGTCCTGCTCACCCGCACGGGCACGCTGTCGGGCGTCGACCGCCTCAACGTCCGGGGGTGGCGCAGCTTCACGAGCGTGCCCGTCGAGAAGGCCCTGGTCGAGATCTCGCTCGGCGGTCGCGTCCAGCGCGTCCAGGCCGACCGCGGCGGCGTGCTCGACGCTCGCATCGCCGTCGACCTCGAACCCGGCTGGCACGTCGCGACCCTCACCACCGAGGGGTCGGTGCCGGTCGAGGCGCCGATCTTCGTCATCGATCCGGAGGCGCGGTTCGGCATCGTCTCGGACATCGACGACACCGTGATGGTCACCTCGTTGCCCCGGCCGCTGCTCGCCGCCTGGAACACCTTCGTGCTCAACGAGCACGCCCGGCGTCCCGTGCCCGGCATGGCCGTGCTCTACGAACGCCTGAACGCGGCGAACCCCGGGTGCCCCGTCATCTACCTGTCGACGGGGGCCTGGAACGTGGCGCCGACGTTGTCCCGCTTCCTGTCCCGAAACCTGTACCCGAGCGGCGCGCTGCTGTTGACCGACTGGGGCCCCACCCACGACCGGATCTTCCGCAGCGGACGCCAGCACAAACAGGAGTCCCTGCGCCGTCTCGCCGACGAGTTCCCCGAGCTCAAGTGGCTGCTCGTCGGCGACGACGGGCAGCACGACGAAGAGCTGTACGGGACGTTCCTGCACGACCACCCCGAGAACGTCGCCGCCGTGGCCATCCGCCAGCTGTCGCCCAGCGAGGCCGTGCTGGCCGGAGGCCGGTCGCGGTCGGAGCACGCCGAGGGCAGCGACGTGGTCTGGGTGTCGGCACCCGACGGCGCCGGCCTGTGGGAGCAACTCCTCGACAACGGCGTGATCGACTGACCCTGGCCGTTCGTGATGTTCTCGGAATAGTGGGATAGTCCTGTCTTCTGGGTGGAGATCGCTGTTATCGTGGTTCATCCCGTGATTGGAGCATCGTGTTCGACGACGATCAGACACCCTCCGCGAGCGCACCCCCGCTCGTCTCGACCGACGAGCGTGAACGCCAGGTCGGCGAACAGGTCCGTCGCCTGAGGCTCGACCAGGGGCTCGACCAGCTCGAGCTCGCTCGACGGGCCGACCTGTCACCCAGCACGGTGCAATCACTCGAGGCCGGGAGGGGCAGCACCTTGCGCTCGCTCGTCCGCGTCCTGCGGGCTCTGGGTGCCGACGACGCCCTCGGGAGCATCGCCCCGGCGAGCGCCGTCAGCCCGCTCGACGTGTTGAGGTCGTCGGGCGACGAGCCGCGACGTCGGGTGTACCGCCCACGAGGCGCACGATCGTCGGGCGACGGCTCGTGAGCTGGGTCCCGGTCCGGGCCGTCGAGGTGACGGCATGGGGCCTGCGGGTGGGGGCCGTGGCGCTCGACCCGGGGCTCGGGGCGTACGTCTTCGAGTACTACCCGGACTGGGTGGCTCGAGGCATCGAGCTGGCGCCGCTGACGATGCCGGTCCGCACGCGGCGGCACGTCTTCCCGCAGCTGCCCGAGGCGACGTTCCACCGGCTTCCTGCCGTGCTGGCGGACGCGATGCCGGACGACTTCGGCAACGCGGTGATCGACGCCTGGTTGGTGCGGCAGGGGGTGTCGCGGCAGCAGGTGAGTCCCCTGGACCGATTGGCGTACATGGCGGACCGGGCCATGGGGGCGTTGGAGTTCCGGCCGTCGAGGGGACCGCGTCAACGGACGACGAGTGCGCTCGAGTTGAGCGCGCTGGTCGAGGGGGCACGCAGCGTGCTGGACGCCAGCTTCAGTGACGACCACGGGACCGAGTCGGCCATCCGGTCCTTGATCCAGGTGGGGACGTCGGCGGGTGGGGCGCGGGCGAAGGCGGTGGTCGCGTGGAACCGTGGGACGGGTGAGATCCGGTCGGGTCAGCTGGCGGCGCCGGACGGGTTCGAGCACTGGTTGATCAAGTTGGACGGGTTGGGCCCGGACTCCGAGTTGGGGTCGGGCGGCCTCGCCGGTCGGGTCGAGTACGCGTACTCGCTGATGGCGGGGGCGGCGGGGATCGACATGGCCGAGTGCCGGCTGCTCGACGAGAACGGGCGTTCGCACTTCATGACGCGTCGGTTCGACCGTCGGGTCGAGGGCAAGGCGCACGTCCTGACGCTGTGCGGGGCGGCCCATCTCGACTTCCGGCAGCAGCAGGCGCACGACTACGGGCAGCTGTTCGACGTGGTGCGTCGCCTGGGACTGGGCGACGAGGCGATGGCGCAGGCGTTCCGCCGGATGGTCTTCAACGTGCTGGCGGCCAACAACGACGACCACACGAAGAACTCGTCGTTCCTGTTGGCGGGGCCCGAGGCGTCGTGGGGACTGTCGCCCGCGTACGACGTGACGTTCGCGCACAACCCGACCGGGCGGTGGACGTACCAGCACCTCATGGGGGTGGACGGCGTCTACCGCGACGTCTCGCGAGCCGACGTGATGCGCCTGGCCGATCGCTTCCTGGTGCGGGACGCGTCGGGCATCGTCGACGAGGTGCGTGACGCGGTGCGGAGGTGGCGGTCGTTCGCGGACGAGGCGGGACTGCCCCGTGAGGCCGTCACCCACGTCGAGGAGGCGCTGCCCGGCTGGTGAGGCCGCGTGCGACCCCGGCACCTCGGCTTCCGCCCACAGAGGGGGTGGCCGATGTCGGTGGGGGTTCGTAGACTCCGTTCGAACACACATTCGAACGAGAGGTCGGCAGATGAGGGTGGACGAGAAGGTCCCGGTCGAGACGACCGCCGACGGGGCGCCCCTGCGCTTCGAGTGGCGGGGGGTCGTGTACGGCGTCGTCAGCTCGCCCGAGCTCTGGGTCACGCGCACCGACTGGTGGCGGTCGGCGACCCGGGCGCCGCGTGGGGCGAGCGCCCACCTGCTCGAGATGACGGTCTGGCGGGTCGACGCGGTGCCACTCACCGACGGCGCCCACCGGGTGGACGGCACCTTCGACCTGGCGCTCGACGGCCGGGGCGACTCGTGGCTGCTGCTCGGGGTGTTCGACGACCGGGTCGAGCAGCAGCTCTTCGCCTGACCCCTGGGCGTCCGTCGGACCACGACGGCAGTGAGCCGTGTGACGTCGGGAATTCCCCCCGTGCCACACTCGTTGCAGCACCAGGCGCCCCGCGCCTCGGGGACGCCGTGGTCCCGCACCACCCGCCTCCCCGACCGAAGAGAGCCTCTCGATGAATCCGTTGCTGTGGTTGTTCGACGCCCAGTTGCACATCGGCGACCAGACGATCCTCTGGCGCGAGGTGGTGGGCAACGTCTTCGGTCTGCTCAGCGCCCTCGGCGGCATGCGACGCAAGGTCTGGGCCTGGCCGATCGGCATCGTGGGCAACGCGCTGCTGTTCACCGTCTTCCTCGGCGCGGTGTTCGACACCCCGAACCCGGTGAACCTGCTCGGGCAGGCCGCACGCCAGGTGATGTTCATCGTCGTGTCGATCTACGGCTGGTACCGCTGGAAGCACGCCGGCGACACCGGCGGAGTGGCCGTCGAGCCCCGCTGGGCGGGGTGGAAGAACCGGGTGCTGATCGTCGTCGGCCTGGTCGGCGGCACCGCCCTGCTGACTCCCGTCTTCCACCTGCTGGGGTCGTACGAACCCGTCTGGGCCGACGCCTGGATCTTCACGGGGTCGCTCCTCGCCACCTACGGCATGGCCAAGGGCTGGGTCGAGTTCTGGCTCATCTGGGTCGCGGTCGACCTCGTCGGCACTCCCCTGCTGTTCAGTGCCGGCTACTACGCGTCGGCGTTCATGTACGTCTTCTACGGCGCGTTCACCCTCGCGGGGTTCGTCGTCTGGGCTCGCACCCGGCGACAGAAGCCCAAGGTCGAGACGCTCTGGCCCGATCCGACGCTGCAACGCTGACCCCGGCGACGCCGACCCCGGCCGAGGCCGCACTGGTTTGATGAGCGCATGCCCCTGCCCATCGAGAACTACGCGCTGATCGGCGACCTGCACACCGGAGGCCTCGTCGGCTCCGACGGCAGCATCGACTGGCTCTGCCTCCCCCGCTTCGACTCCGCGTCGACGTTCGGCGCCCTGCTCGGCGACCACGACGCCGGCCGGTGGCTCGTGGCCCCCGCCGACGCCGACGCCACCTCGACCCGCCGCTACGTCGACGACACCTTCGTGCTCGTCACCCGCTGGACGACGCCCACCGGCGTGGTCGAGGTCACCGACCTCATGCCCTACGGCGATCGGCGGGCCGACGTCGTCCGCCGGGTGACCGGCGTCTCGGGCACCGTCTCGATGCACGTCGACCTCGCGATCCGCTTCGGCTACGGGACCGCCCTCCCCTGGGTGCGGCAGATCCCCGAGGGCGACGAGACGGCACTCGTCGCCACGGCCGGGCCCGACGCCGTCGTTGTCCGCGGCCCCCGACTGACGGCCACCGACCACACGCACGAGGCGACGTTCGACGTATCCCCCGGCGAGACGGTCGACCTCAGCCTCACCTGGTACCCGTCCCATCGCGAACCGCCGACGCCCCTCGACGTGACGGCCGGCATCGACGAGACCGTCGCCTGGTGGCAGGAGTGGGCATCACGCTGCTCGGCGCCCGAGGCCTACGCCCCCGAGGTGCACCGGTCGCTCCTGATCCTCCGAGCCCTCACCAACGAGGACACCGGCGGCATCGTCGCCGCGGCGACCACGAGCCTGCCCGAACAGTTCGGCGGCTCGCGCAACTGGGACTACCGCTACGTGTGGCTGCGTGACGCGTCGATGACGCTGCAGGCGCTCATCCTGCACGGCTACGCCGAGGAGGCCGACCGGTGGCGCGGCTGGCTGCTGCGTGCCATCGCCGGCGACCCCGCCGACGTGCAGATCATGTACAGCCTGGCCGGCGAGCGGTACCTGCACGAGAGCGAGCTCGGGCATCTGCCCGGTTACGACGGGGCCTCACCGGTGCGCATCGGGAACGCCGCGTACCAGCAGTACCAGGGCGACATCTTCGGCGAGGTGATGGTGGCCCTGCACGAAGCCCGCCTGCTCGGCGTCGAGGAGAGCGAGTACTCGTGGCCCCTGCAGCGTGCCCTCATGCAGTACGTCGAGGACAACTGGACCCGGCCCGACAACGGCATCTGGGAGATCCGCGGCGAGTTGCAGCACTTCACCCACTCGAGGGTGATGATCTGGGCCGCCCTCGACCGGGCCATCAAGGGCATCGAGCAGTTCGGCCTCGACGGCCCCGTGGACCGGTGGCGCCGACTGCGTGACGAGGTGCGCACCGAGATCGAGACACGAGGCTGGAACGCCGACCGCGCCTCCTTCACCCAGCACTACGGCACGACCGAGGTCGACGCGTCCCTGCTGCAGCTGCCGCAGGTCGGCTTCGTCGCCGCCGACGACCCCCGGATGCTCGGCACCGTCGCCGCCATCGAGCACGACCTGCTGCAGGACGGTCTGCTCAGGCGTTACCGCACCGAGAGCGGCATCGACGGCCTGGACGGGGCGGAGAACCCGTTCTTGACCTGTTCGTTCTGGCTGGCCGAGCAGTACGCCGCCTCGGGGCGCGTCGACGACGCCGTCACCCTGATGGACCGGCTGGTCGGCTACTGCAACGACGTCGGGATGCTCTCCGAGGAGATCGAGGTCGCGACGGGACGCCACGTCGGCAACACCCCGCAGGCGCTGTCGCACCTGGCGCTGGTGCGCGCGGCGGACGCGATCGGGAAGGCGCACGACCGCGGGTGACCCGACCCGCGCCTCCTCGGCTGCCGGACGCGACGACGGCCGCCCTGCTCGTGAGAGCGGGGCGGCCGTCGAGGTCTGCCGGTCAGGAGTGGGCGACCAGGATCAGGCGGGCCAGTCCGACGGACCGGTCGACCCGGCGGCGTAGGTGTCGAGCGGCACCTGGTCGGCCTTCCAGGCCTCGATCACGGGGGCCACGATCGCCCAGCAACGCTCGGCCACGTCGCCACGGATCGACAGGGTCGGGTCGTCGTGGAAGATGCCGCTCAGCACCTCGCCGTAGGGCGTGAGCTCGGGCTTGCCCAGGGTGACCGACATCGTCGACTTCTCGAGGTCGAAGGGGTTGCCCGAGCCGTTCGTCGTGACGCCGAGCTCCATCGTCTCGGGGCTGATCTCGATGCGCAGCGTGTCGGGCGTCGACGAGCCGTTGAGACCCTCCGGCAGCGCCGGGACCGGCTTGAAGGTGATGAGCACCTCTTTGCGGATCTTGGTCATGCCCTTGCCCGAACGCAGGATGAACGGCACGCCGGCCCAGCGACGGGTCTTGACCTCGAACTCGACCTCGGCGAGGGTCTCGGTCTGGCGCTCGTCGTCGACGCCGTCCTCGTCGGCGTAGGCGGGGACGTCCTTGCCGTCGATCGTGCCGGCCGCGTACTGGGCGCGACGGCTCGAAGCGACCGGGTCGGCGTCCTTGACCCAGGTGGCGCGCAGGACGCGGGCGATCTCGCTGCGCAGCTCGACCGAGTCGATGCTCGACGGAGCGTCCATCGCGATGACGGCGAGCACCTGCAGCAGGTGGCTCTGGATCATGTCGATCAGCGCGCCGGCCTTGTCGTAGTACTGGGCGCGACCCTCGAGGCCGAGGACCTCGTCGTAGAAGATCTCGACCTTCTCGATGTTCTCGCTGTTCCAGACCGGCTCGAAGAGGCGGTTGGCGAAGCGCAGGCCGATCATGTTGAGGACCGTCGCGCGACCGAGGAAGTGGTCGGTGCGGTGGATGCGCTCTTCGGGGACGATCTTGAGCAACTCGGCGTTGAGCTCGCGAGCGCTCTCTTCGTCGGAGCCGAACGGCTTCTCGAGGGCGAGGCGCAGGCCGTCGGGCAGGTCGATCTCGGCGAGCGCCTGGATCACCTTGGTGCTGATGGCGGGCGGCAGGGCGAAGTACATCACCGGGGTGCCCTCGCTGGCCTCGAACAGGGCCTTCAGGTGCTCGACCGTGGTCGGGTCGCCCTGGATGTAGCGGCTGGACGCCAGCGTCTTCTTGGCGAGGTCGCTGCCGGCGTCCCCGTTGAAGGCGGTCTTGACGACGTCGTCCCATTCTTCGGGGCTGCGCTCGCTGCGGCCGGTGCCGATGAGCTGGACGTCGACGCCGCGATCGCTCTTGAGCAGGCTCGCGAGGCCGGGGAGCAGCAGACGCTCGGTGAGGTCTCCGCTGGCTCCGAGGATGATGAGGGTGGTGGTGTCTGTCACAGTGCAGCTTTCATGGGAGGGCGACGATCGTGTCGTCGCTGGTCGATCAGGCGGCGGGGGTTCTCGGGGCCACGGGTGTCAACGCACAGGGGGGACGGGCATTCCCGTCGACCGCCCCGGCCGCGGAGGGCACGGGTCGCGTCTCGGCGCCGGTGCCCGGTCAACCGTACTGCTCCCCGGGGGTGAGCGCCGTATCGGGGTCAGCGGGCAGGGTCGGCGTCCCCGTCCTGCACGGTGTCGTGCGGGGCGGTGTCGCGGGGCGCGCTGTCGTCGTCGACCGGCCCCGTGCTGTCGGTGCCGCCCACCTGGCCGCCGGTGCCGTCGTCGTCGGCCGTGCGCGCCTCCTCGGCGGCGTCGTCCTCGGGGCGGGGCGCGGTGGTGTCGTCGGGGTCGAGCGCGGCGATGATGCGCCCGAGCGAGACGGCGATCGAGACGCCGCCGCTCGTGTCCGTGGTCGGGCGGTCGCGGTGGCGGTGGCGGTCGACGGCGTCCCAGAGGTCGGCGACGCGTCGCCGGGCGTCGGTGAACGCGTCGACGTCCTCGGCCCCGTGGCGCCGGATGACGGTGGCGACGCCGTGCACGGCGTGGGCGACGTCGGGCGCGAGGTCGTCGGGCATGCCGATCTGGCGGCCGATCCGGCGACCGAGGATGCCCGAGACCTCGGCGACGTCCTGGAGGTGGAACGAGACGCGCTCGTACGTGGCGAGATCCGCGTACTCCTGGCCGAGGTCGCGGCGGCGGAGCAACCACCGCGGGTTCATGCGACGGGACTCGTCCGCGTACGCGACGGTGTCGCGGACGCGGCGGAGGGTGCTCGGCAGGACGCCCACGCGACGCTCCCATTCGTCGTCCTCGAGGGGCCAGGGGGTCTCGAACACGCCGGCCACCTCGTCGGCCCGGTCGGCGAGCGAGTCCTTCACCCGGAGGAGGCGCTCCTCGGCGCGCGAGGCGTAGAGCGGCGGCACGAGCACCAGGTTGACCACGACGCCGACGACGACGCCGACCCCGATCTGCACGATGTAGCCGAGCGAGTAGGCCTCGGCGTTCGCGCCGCCGAGCAGCAGGACGAAGAGCCCGGCCGTGAGCACCCAGTCGCGACCGGCGCCGAGCCAGCGGATGCCCGCCACGAGCACGCCGACCCCGACGACGAGCGCCACCGCCAACACGCCGGGCTGACCGTCCTGCAGCGAGAAGACCGCCGTGGCGAGGGCGATGCCCACGATCACGCCGACCAGCACCTGGAACCCCTGACGCAGCGAGCTCTTGATGGTCGGGTACATCGCGATCACGGCCCCGAGCGGCGCGTAGTACGGGTAGTCCGCCGCGACGCCGGGCACCTGCGGCGCGATCCAGTAGGCGAGGGCCGCGGCGAGCGCGGTCTTCACGGCGAGGAGGAGGCGCGGTTGGGCCAGCAGGACGCGGGTCCAGTGGGTCGCGGTGTGGGCGTCGCGACGCAGGGCTGCCCGTCGATCGGGCGAGGTGGCCCGTCGATCGGTCGGGGTGGGGCGTCGATCGGGCATGCCCCGATGATGACAGGCCGTGGGAGGGACGGACCAGGGGGGTGCGACGCTCGATCGGAGCGACGTACACTGGTCGAACACCTGTTCGAACGACCCGGCCGGGGGTTCTGCAGCCCGAGGTACCGACCATGAGCTTCACCCACCTGCGCGTCGCGTCGGCGTTCAGTGCCCACCACGGCACGGCGCACCCGAAGGCGCTCGTCGACGCCGCCGTCGCGGCGGGTGCCGACGCGGCGGCGATCACCGACCGGGACGGGCTGTACGGGGCGATCCGTCACGTCGGGGCCTGCCGGACGGCGGGCATCGACCCGATCGTCGGGGTCGAGCTGGGCTGCCGGGACGACCGTGAGGGGTTCGTGGGCGGCGGGGATCTCGACGGAGGCGGTGGCGGGGCCGGCGGGGTGGACCGCATCGTGGTGCTGGCGCACGGGGCGCGGGGCGGCGGGCCGGCGAAGGCGGGGTGGGCGGCGCTGTGCCGGCTGATCAGCGCGTCGCACGGTCGGGCCACCCGGCGCGCCAGCGGCAGCGCCAACAGCGTGGCGACCATCGCCCGGTCCCGGGTGCGGGGCTTCGTCCAGGGCGAGACCGAGCCGGCGGCGACCGTGCTGCTGGGGCCCGACTCCGACGTGGGTCGGCTGGTCCAGGCGGGGCGACACGGCGAGGCCGCGGCGTCACTCGCCGACTGGGCGACGACGCTGCCGGGCGGCGTGGTGGTCGAGGTGGTCTGCCATCTGACCGAGCCGGGCGAGAGCCGCAGCATCCGGCACGCGGCACGCATGCTCGAGCTCGCGGACCACGTCGGGGTGCCGGCCGTGCTCACCAACGCCGTGCGGTACCTCGATCCCGACGAGGCCGTCACGGCCGACGTGCTCGACTCGGCCGGCCACCTGGCCGCGCTCGGCTCGTTCCGGCCGCAGCCGAACGCCCAGGCGTACCTCAAGGGCCCGGCCGACATGCGCCGGCTGGCCCGTCTGGTGAGCGACGCCTCGTCGTTGCCCCGCAGCGCCGGCGACGAGATGCTCGCCGCGACCGAGCGCCTGGCCGACCGGTGCCGGCTCGACCCCGTCGCCGACCTCGGCTGGGGCCGCCCGAAAGTGCCCGAGCTCAGCGCGATCGGCGTCGACGGCGACCCCGACCAGGCGCTGTTCCGGCAGGCCCAGGCCGGTGTCACCGAACGTTTCGGCGACGCCGACCGGGCCCTGCGCGACAAGGTCGAGGACCGCATGCGCTACGAACTCGGCATCATCAGCGGGTTCGGCTTCGCCGGGTACTTCCTCACCGTGGCCGACGTCTCGGCGCTGATGCGCGACCTGCGGGTGCGCAACGCGGCGCGGGGTTCCGGTGCCGGCAGCCTCGTCACCTACCTGCTGCGCATCTCGAACGTCGACCCGATCGAGCACGACCTGCTGTTCGAACGGTTCCTCGGCAACAAGCGCGAGACCCTGCCCGACATCGACATCGACGTCGAGGCGGCCCGGCGGCACGAGGTCTACCGGGCGATCTTCGACCGGTACGGCAGCAACCGGGTCACGCTCATGTCGATGCAGTCCACCTACCGAGGGCGCGGTGCGGTGCGCGACGCCGGTCTCGCGCTGGGGCTCGACGACGAGCAGATCGACCTCGTGGCCAAGAACGTCTGGCGGTCGAACGCCCGCGACCTGCGCACCGCGATGGCCGAGAAACCCGAACTGCGCGAGATCGCCGAACTGGCCCGCAGCAACGACCAGATCGACCTGCTCGTCGACCTCAGCGAACGGCTCGACCGTCTGCCCCGGCACATCTCGATGCACCCGTGCGGGGTGATCCTCGGCGACTCCGACCTGCTCAGCACGACCCCCGTCCAGCCGAGCGGCATCGGCCTGCCGATGAGCCAGTTCGACAAGTACGACATGAACGACGCCGGCCTGCTCAAGCTCGACGTCCTCGGCGTCCGCATGCAGAGCTCGCTCGCCTACGCCCTCGACGAGATCGAGCGCGTCAACGGCCCGCGTGCCGCCCTGGCCGGCGCCCTGCCGGTCGACGTGCCCTACGTGAACCGTCAGGGCCGCATCGAGCTCGACGAGATCCCCCACGACGACGAACCCACCTTCGAGGCGATCCGCACCACGCACACCCTCGGCATGTTCCAGATCGAGAGCCCCGGGCAGCGCGAGCTGATCGGCAAGATGCAGCCCGACCGCTACGAAGACCTGATCGCCGACATCTCGCTGTTCCGTCCCGGCCCGATGAAGGGCAACATGATCGCGCCGTTCCTCGACACCAAGCACGGGTTCCAGCAGCCCGACTACCTGCACCCGAGCTTCGCGTCGTTCCTCGACGACAGCTACGGGGTGGTCATCTACCACGAGCACGTGCTGCGCATCCTCGAGGCGACGATGCAGGTGTCGCTCGCCGAGGCCGACGAGATCCGGAGGCACATGGGCAAGGGCGACGACGACGCGCTCGAGGCCACCTTCCGCGAGCGCACCCGGGGCAACCTCGACCCCGCGACCGGGCGACGACGCTTCGACGACGCCGCGGTCGACCGGATCTGGGCCGCACTCAAGGGCTTCGGGTCGTTCGGCTTCTGCAAGGCGCACGGGGCAGCGTTCGCCCTGCCGACCTACCAGAGCGCCTGGCTGAAGACCCACTACCCGGCCGAGTTCCTGGCCGGCGTCCTCACCCACGACCCCGGCATGTACCCGAAACGGCTGCTGCTGACCGAGGCGCGACGCATGGGCGTCCCCGTGCTGCCGCTCGACGTCAACGCCTCGACCGACGTCTACCGGGTCGAGCGCCTCCGACCGCCGGCGACCCCGATCGCGCCGACCCGGGTGGGCGACCTCGGGCTGCGGCTGTCACTGGCCGACGTGCACGGCATCAGCGACGCCGAGCTGGCACGGGTGGTCGTGAACCGTCCCTACGACTCGATCACCGACTTCTGGCAACGGGCGACGCCGTCCCGGTCGCTGTTCGAGCGTCTGGCGCAGGTCGGTGCGCTCGACTCGGTCGCCGGGCCCGGCCGCACCCGCGGCGACGTCCTGGCCCGGGTGCGGGCGCTCACCGGTCGGTCGTCGCGCCCCAAGGCGATCGACGTCGAGAACCAGCTCGACTTCTCGATCGACGACTCCGACACGGTGCCGACCGGCACGCCCGACGTCGACGGCCGGCAGCGGGTCGCCGACGAGCTCGACATCCTGTCGATGGAGGTCAGCGAACACGTGATCGAGAGCTACCGGCCCATGCTCGACGACCTGGGCGTGGTGCGCGCCGCCGACCTGCGCGACCACTGGAACGGCACGACCGTGCTCGTGGCGGGCATCCGCATCGCGACCCAGACCCCGCCGATGCGCAGCGGCAAGCGCGTGGTCTTCATCAGCCTCGACGACGGGAGCGGCTGCTCCGACTCCACCTTCTTCGAAGAGGCGCAGGCCCGCGCCGGCTCCCTGCTGTTCGGCACGCAGCTGATGGTGATCCAGGGGCGCACGCGTCGCACCGGCGAGCGTGGCATCTCGCTCGAGGCCGAGAACGCGTGGGACCTCAAGGCGATGTGGCGGGACTGGAACGCGACCCGCGCCTCCTCGTCCCTGGCCGTCGGCAATTCCTGACCCCTGTCGCCACCCCGCCCGCCGGTGCCGCAGCTCGTCCGCGCGCGTCGCAGCGGCCAGGAATTGCCGACGCCCCGTGCGTAGGGTGGCTCCATGAGCGATCAGCAGGCCAAGGGAAGCTACGTCGAGCCGGGCCAGGAGTACACCCGCGACACCAACTACATCGAGGACCGCATCACGCGCGACGCCGTCGACGGCTGGCCGGTCGAGGCCGGGCGCTACCGACTCGTGGCCGCCCGGGCGTGCCCGTGGGCGAACCGCAGCGTCATCTCGCGACGCCTGCTCGGGCTCGAGGACGCGATCTCGCTCGGTCTGCCCGGCCCCACGCACGACGCCCGCAGCTGGACCTTCGACCTCGACCCCGACGGTCGCGACCCCGTGCTCGGCATCGAGCGCCTGCAGGAGGCGTTCTTCGCCCGCACTCCCGACTACCCGCGCGGCATCACCGTGCCGGCGATCGTCGACGTGCCGAGCGGCAAGGTCGTCACGAACGACTTCCCGCAGATCACGCTCGACTTCGCGACCGAGTGGGCCGCCTTCCACCGCGAGGGCGCCCCCGACCTCTACCCCGAGGCCCTGCGCGGTGAGATCGACGAGGTGAACGCCGTGGTCTTCCGCGACGTCAACAACGGGGTCTACCGCGCCGGTTTCGCCGGATCGCAGAAGAGCTACGAGCGGGCCTACCGCACCCTGTTCGAGCGCCTCGACTGGTTGTCCGAGCGGCTCTCCGGTCAGCGCTACCTGGTGGGCGACACCATCACCGAGGCCGACATCCGCCTGTTCACGACGCTCGCCCGGTTCGACGCGGTCTACCACGGCCACTTCAAGTGCAACCGGAACAAACTGACCGAGATGCCGGTGCTCTGGGCCTACGCCCGCGACCTGTTCCAGACCCCCGGGTTCGGCGACACGATCGACTTCGACCAGATCAAGGCGCACTACTACGTCGTGCACTCCGACATCAATCCGACGGGCATCGTCCCGGTCGGGCCGGACGCCTCGGGGTGGCTCACCGAGCACGGTCGCGAGCAGCTCGGCGGCCGTCCGTTCGGCGACGGGACTCCCCCGGCACCGCCTCGCCCGGGCGAAGAGGTGCCGTCGCTCGTCGGGGCCTGAGGCGCCGCCTCGTGATCGACCCCTCCGACCGGTTGCGCGTCACGCGCGACGAGGCGCAGGCGCTGGCCGCGCGACTGCTCGGGGACATGGAGGCGGTGGCCGCGGCCCGCGAGGGAGCCAACGTCGACGACGAGCACGACCCCGAGGGGTCCACGATCGCCTACGAGCGGTCGCAGCTCGACGCCGTCCGACGCTCGGCCCTCGACCGTGCCGGCGACGCCGAGGCCGCCCTGGCCCGGCTCGCTGACGGCACCTTCGGCCGCTGCGAGCGCTGCTCGGCCCGGATCGGCGAGGCCCGGCTCGAGGCGCGACCCACCGCCCGACTCTGCATCGACTGCGCGAGCTGACCCGCGCCTCCTGCCGGGACCGGCGCCTCCTGCCGTCGGGGCGCGTCCTACCGCGCGCGTCACGTCAGCCCCAGATCCGCGCGATCTGCTCGTCGAGGAAGGTCTCGAACCAGGCGTCGCGATCGACGACGACGTTGGTGAGGTGACCGAAGAGCTCGAAGCTGAGGTGACCGTAGAGGGAGGTCCAGGCGGTGATGCCCGAGGCCAGCACGCCGGGGGCGACCGATGCTCCCAGGCCCTGGGCGAGCTGCGCGAACTCGTCGGACAGGCCGGCCCATACCGGCATCGCCCGCAGCGAGGCTCCGCTCGCCGCCGCGTCGTCGACCGCCCCGAGCAACAGCAGACCCACCGCGATCGCCGGTTCCACGGTGTCGACCGGGGCCGCGTACCCGGGGACGGGCGATCCGTAGAGCAGGGCGTAGCGGTGCGGGTCGGCGATCGCCCAGCGGCGGGTCGCGCGGGCCGTGGCACGGAACCGCTCCTGGTGGTCGGCGCGGTCGACCGCCTGTTCGGCCTTCCGGGCAGCGCCGGCGAGGTCGACGTAGGCGTCGGTGATGAGGCGGGTCAGCAGGGCGTCGCGGCTCGGGAAGTACCGGTAGATCGCCGACGAGGCCATGCCCAGGTCGCGGGCCACGGCTCGCACCGAGAGGGCGGCCGCGCCCACCTCGGCCAGCTGCCGGTGGGCGGAGGCGAGGGCGCGTTCGACGATCTCGATCCGTGCCCGCTCGCGGACGCCTCCGGTGGTCCGGGCGCCGTCGTCGTCCCCTGCGTTCGTGGTCATGCCCCGATCCTGTCCTCCGAGAGCACGGGACACAAACGAGAGCACCGCTCTTGCATGTCGAGCCGCCCGACCCTAGGGTCAGATCCGAGAGCACCGCTCTCGCTCATCACCCCAGGAGGACCCCATGCCCACCCATCTCGTCGTCGGAGCCGGAGCCATCGGCACCCCCCTCGTCCGCCGCCTCGCCGAGCGGGGCGACACCGTACGCGTCGCCACCCGCCGCGGCACGGTGATCTCCGGGGCCGCCCCGTTCACGCTCGACGCCAAGGACGCCGCCGCCCTGACGAGCGCGGCCCACGGTGCCGACACGATCGTCGTCTGCTCGAACCCGCCCTACCCCGCCTGGGGCGTCGAGTGGCCGGCCATCACCACGGCCCTGATCGAGACGGCCGCCACCACGGGGGCGGGCATCGTGCTGATGGGCAACCTCTACGGCCACGGGCCGGTGACCGAGCCGATGACCGAGCACACGCCCCTCGCCTCCGCCGAGGGGAAGGGCAGGGTGCGCGCCGACAGCTGGACGCGCCTCCTCGCCGCGGCCGACCGGGGCGTCCGGGCCGTCGAGGTGCGCGCGAGCGACTACTTCGGGCCGGGCGCCGGGCGGAACGCCCACCTCGGCAGCGACTTCTTCGGGCCGCTCGTCGCGGGCCGCACCGCCCACGCGGTCGGCGACGTGACCCAGCCGCACGCCTGGGCGTACCTGCCCGACGTCGTCTCGACCCTCGTGGCGGCGATCGATCGCGACGAGTGGGGTCGGGCCTGGCTCACACCGCACGCCACCCACGCCTCCCGGGTCGAGATCGCCGAGGAGGCGCGGCGCCGGTACGGCCTGACCGGTCGCGTCCGACCGTGGAATCCGCTGCTGTGGGCCGGCCTGACCCGCACGGTGCCGTTCCTCCGCGAGGTGCGGGCGATGCAGTACCAGTTCGATTCGCCCTTCGTCGTGGACTCGTCCGAGAGCGAACGCCTGCTCGGCATCGGACCGACCCCGTGGCCCGAGGCGTTGGACGCGACGATCACGGCCACCCGCGACGCGGTGCGTCGACCCTGAGGTCACAGCAGACCCCCACGCGGCGACCTTCCCCGCGGCCGCACGCCGCCGTACGCTGACAACACCCCGGCGACGACGCCGCACGACGGCCGACTCGCCCCGATCGACGACGATTGGTGCTCCATGACGCTGACCGCGAGCCGTCCGCCCCGCGACGTCGGGCCGCAGCGCCGGGTGGTGCGCGACTCGTGGGACCGCGCCTCACGGCACCGGCTCGATCCCGACGGCCTGCCCCGGCTCGAGCTGCCCGAGGACGACCTCGACGACTGGCGCCGCGACCACCCGCTCGCACTCGCGCTCCCCGTCGTCCGCCGCCTCCTGGTCGACGACGTCGCGGGCTCGGGCCTGCTCGTGGCCGTTGGCGACGAGCACGGCCGCCTGCTCTGGGTCGAGGGCGACCCCGCGGCCCGCCGCCGGGCCGAGGACATGCTGTTCGTCGCCGGCGCCGGATGGTCGGAGGCGCGGGTCGGCACCTCGGCCCCGGGCACGGCCCTCGTGCTCGACCGGGGCGTGCAGATCCGCGGCGACGAACACTGGAACCACCGCGTGCGGGCCTGGAGCTGCACGGCCGTGCCGGTCCACGACCCCGTCGACGGGCACCTGATCGGCGTCGTCGACATCACGGGCGACGAGCGGGCGGCCGGCTCGCTGACGCTGCCCCTGGTCACGGCGACGGTCGCGGCCGTGGAGGCGCATCTCGCGCTCCTGGGGTTCGACGCGGCCGGTCGCGCCCCGACCCGCGCCCCGCGGCACCCGGTCCACCCGGTCCACCCTGGGCCCGACGCCCCCGCCGGCCTGACGACCCTCGGTCGGGACGAGGCGGTGCTCACGGTCGGGGAGGGCCGGATCGCGCTGGGTGCCCGGCACTCCGAGATCATGGCCCTGCTCGCCCACCGTCCTGCCGGCTACACGGCCCACGAGTTGGCCGACGCGGTCTACGGCGACGTCGACGCGGTCTCCACCCTTCGGCCCGAGATGGTCCGCCTCCGCCACGTCGTCGAGGCCCTCGACCCGACGTTGGTCCCGCTGTCGCGCCCGTACCGGTTGCCTCGCCCGGTGACGCTCGACCTCGACACGCTCGTCGGTCTCGTCGATCGTGGGGCCCACCGCGCGGCCGTGCGGGCCGACACCGGCCCGGCCCTTCCCTCGTCCACGGCACCCGGCGTCGTCGAGCTGCGGGCCGAGGTCGCCGCGACCGTCCGGGACGCGCTCCTCACGGGGGGCTCGATCGACACCCTGCTGTCGTACTCCGAGTCGACCGCGGGCCGCGACGACGTCCGCGTCCTGCTCGAGCTGTTGCGTCGATTGCCTCCGGGATCGCCCCGCCGGACCCACCTCGTCGCGCACCTCGAGGCGCTCGAGAACCGGGGCTGACGCGCCCTCGCGCCCCGCGCCTCCGGAACCACGCGACCCCGCGCCTCCGGAGCCCCGCGACCCCGGAACCCGGCGACCGCGCCCGCCCGCTCGCGGGCCGTGACGCGCAACCCGATGCAACCTCCCCCGACGTAGCCTGCCGCCACCGGCGGGCGACCCCCGCCGCCGACCCGACACCGTCGTCGAAAGGGACCGTCATGACCGTCACCACTCCCCCGAACACCTACGCCGCGCCGGGACGGCCCGACGCGAAGGTGGCCTTCAAGCCCCGCTACGACCACTTCATCGGCGGCGAGTACGTCGCCCCGGCGAGCGGGCAGTACTTCGAGAACCCGAGCCCGGTGAACGGCAAGGTCTTCACCGAGGTCGCCCGGGGCAACGCCGCCGACGTCGACAAGGCGGTCGAGGCCGCCTGGCGCGCGTTCGATTCGTGGAAGAAGACGACGATCGCCCAGCGCGCGCTGATCCTCAACAGGATCGCCGACGTCATGGAGGCGAACCTCGAGATGCTCGCCGTCGCCGAGACCTGGGACAACGGCAAGCCCATCCGGGAGGCCCTCGCCGCCGACGTTCCGCTCGCGATCGACCACTTCCGCTACTTCGCCGGAGCCATCCGGGCACAAGAGGGTTCCACCGGCGAGATCGACGCCGACACCGTCGCCTACCACTTCCACGAGCCGCTCGGCGTGGTCGGGCAGATCATCCCGTGGAACTTCCCGCTGCTGATGGCCGTGTGGAAGCTCGCGCCCGCCCTCGCGGCCGGCAACTGCGTCGTCCTCAAGCCGGCCGAGCAGACGCCCGCGTCGATCCACGTCTTCATGGACCTCGTCAAGGACCTCCTGCCCGCCGGCGTCCTCAACATCGTCAACGGCTTTGGCGTCGAGGCCGGCGCGCCCCTGGCGAGCCACCCGAACATCCGCAAGATCGCGTTCACCGGCGAGACCACCACCGGGCGCCTCATCATGCAGATGGCGAGCGAGAACCTCATCCCGGTCACGCTCGAGCTCGGCGGCAAGAGCCCGAACGTCTTCTTCGCCGACGTCGCCGACGAACGCGACGACTTCTACGACAAGGCGCTCGAGGGCTTCTCGTTCTTCAACCTCAACTCGGGCGAGGTGTGCACCTGCCCGAGCCGGGCGCTCGTGCAGCAGTCGATCTACGACCAGTTCACCGCCGACGGCGTCGAGCGAGTGAAGAAGGTGAAGCAGGGCAACCCACTCTCGATGGACACGATGATCGGCGCCCAGGCGTCGAACGACCAGCTCGAGAAGATCCTCAGCTACATGGACATCGGCAAGCAGGAAGGCGCGACGCTGCTGCTCGGCGGCGACCGTGCCGACCTGGGCGGCGACCTGACCGAGGGCTACTACGTCAACCCGACGATCTTCGAGGGCCGCAACTCGATGCGGATCTTCCAGGAGGAGATCTTCGGCCCCGTCCTGTCTCTGACGAGCTTCAGCGACTACGACGACGCCATCAAGATCGCCAACGACACCCTCTACGGCCTCGGCGCCGGCGTGTGGAGCCGCAACGGCGCCCAGCTCTACCGGGCGGGCCGCGACATCCAGGCCGGTCGCGTCTGGTCGAACACGTACCACCAGTACCCCGCCGGGGCGGCGTTCGGCGGCTACAAGCAGTCCGGCATCGGTCGCGAGAACCACAAGATGATGCTCGACCACTACCAGCAGACCAAGAACCTGCTGGTCAGCTACGCGGACGGTCCGATGGGCTTCTTCTGATGACGCCCGAGCAGACGGCCGCTGCGCCGCCGACAGCGTCAGCAGCGTCAGCCGAGGAGGCGCGGGGCGGCGTGGTCACGCCGGCCCCCGCCTCCGGGCCGGTCGCCTCCACCCCCTCCCGGGTCGACGTCTCCCCCGAGGCGGCGGCGTTCCTCGTGTCCCTGACGGCGCAGCACGGCCCGCTGATGTTCCACCAGTCGGGCGGTTGCTGCGACGGCTCGTCGCCCATGTGCTACCCCGTCGGGTTCTTCCGGGTGGGAGCCGTCGACGTCCACCTCGGCGACCTGCACGTCGACGGGATCGACCCCATCGAGGTCTACATGTCGCGCAGCCAGTTCGAGTACTGGAAGTACACGCACCTCACCATCGACGTCGTGCCGGGTCGCGGGGCCGGGTTCTCGGTCGAGAGCCCTGAAGGGAGGCGCTTCCTGATCCGGTCGCGGATGCTCACCGACGACGAGCTGCGGGCGTTCGGACTCGACGAGGCCGTGGCCGGGGCCGGGGCCGTCGCACCGGCTTGATCGGGCGACCGCCCGAGGGGTCAGTCGGTCGGCGGGTGGGGCAGGGCGTAGACGCCGTGCCCCACCCGTTCGACCACTCCCTGTCGGGCCAGGACGCTCAGAGTGGACAGCACGCTGCTGCGCCGGTAGTCGGGCAGGGCGGCGACGATCTCGGTGGTGCGCCGGGCGCCGTCCCGCAGCACCTCGGGCACGCGCTCGGCCAAGGAGTCGCCGACGGGCGCGGCCGCCGGGGCGACGTCCGTCGGGTCGCCGGCCCGCGCCTCCTGGTCGTACTCGGCTCGGGCCTGGTCGAGGCCCTCGGCCGAGACGCGGGTGGTCGCCCCGTCGGCGCCGGAGGCGTGCGCGTAGGGCGCGAGGGTGAGCGACCGGCCGACGCGGGCGTACACGGCCGACGCGCTGGTGCCCTGGTGCTCGGCGATCTCGGGGTACGACGCGCCGCCGAGCAGCAACACCGCCTCGCCCTCGAGGCCGAGCCACTGGCCGAGGCTCGCGATCTCCCAGCCGGCGGCCGTGACGGCCGAGCCCCAGACCTCGATGTCGTCGGCGTGGTCGGTGGTGAGCGTCCTCAGGTCGTCGAGCAGGTCGAGCAGGCGTTCGCGGGCGTCGTCGACGATCTCGGCCGTGAACTGCGGCGGGCGGCGAAGTTTGATCGGTCGTGACATTTGTGAAAGACTATCCAAGTTGCCTTCGTGGCACCACGACGTCGTCCGGCAGTCCGGGCGTCACATCCCCCACTTTTTTGGAGTTCCCATGGCTTTCGCAATCGTGCGCGCCGGTGGCCGTCAGGAGAAGGTCGAGGTCGGCACGATCCTGACCGTCGACCGCCTCAAGGCCGCGACCGCCGACACCGTCTCGTTCGTCCCCGTCCTGCACGTCGACGGCGACACCATCCTGTCGGGCGACGACCTGGCCAAGGTCACGGTCGAGGGCGAGGTCCTGAACGACCTGCGCGGTCCGAAGATCGTCATCCAGAACTACAAGAACAAGACCGGTTACAAGCGTCGCATGGGCTTCCGTGCCGACCTGACCCGCGTCAAGATCACCTCGATCACCACCAACTAAGGGGCTGACACCACATGGCACACAAAAAGGGCGCATCGTCCACCCGCAACGGTCGTGACTCGAACGCACAGCGCCTCGGCGTGAAGCGCTTCGGCGGCCAGGTCGTCCTCGCCGGCGAGATCATCGTCCGCCAGCGCGGCACCCACTTCCACCCCGGCGTCAACGTCGGCCGCGGCGGCGACGACACCCTCTTCGCCCTCGCCCCCGGCTCGGTCGAGTTCGGCAACAAGGGCGGCCGCAAGGTCGTCAACATCGTCGCTTCCGCGACGGCCGTCGCCTAGGCGACACCACACGCGACATCCGCCTCGGGGCGGTCGGGCCCAGGCCCGGCGGCCCCGAGGCTTTTCCGTACCCGCTGTACCCCTCGTCCAGGAGGCACCGGGCGAGGGCGCGTAGACGGGATCGATGAAGGCACTCACGTACCAGTCCGTCACCAACGTCTCCGTCGAGGACGTCCCCGATCCCACGATCATCGACCCGAGCGACGCGGTCATCAGGGTCACGTCGGCCGCGATCTGCGGAAGCGATCTGCACCTCTACGACGCACTCGGCGCGTTCCTGGACAAGGGCGACGTGCTCGGCCACGAGACCATGGGCGTCGTCACCCAGGTCGGTTCCGAGGTCAGCCGCATCAAGGTCGGCGACCGCGTCGTCGTCCCCTTCGTCATCGCCTGCGGCCACTGCTTCATGTGCGACCGCGGACTCTTCTCGCAGTGCGAGACCACGCAGGTAACCGAGTACGACTCGGGCGCCACGCTCTACGGTTTCAGCAAGCTCTACGGCCAGGTCCCCGGTGGCCAGGCCGAGCAGCTGCGCATCGCCCGTGCCGACGCCAACCTCGTCACGGTCGGCGCCGACCTGCCCGACGAGCGCTACCTCTTCCTCAGCGACATCCTTCCGACCGCGTGGCAGGGCGTCGAGTACGCCCAGGTTCCCGAGGGTGGCACCCTGGTCGTGCTGGGCCTCGGCCCGGTCGGCCAGTTCGCGTCGCGCATCGGCAAGTACCGCGGCTACCGCGTCATCGGCATCGACCCGGTGCCCGAGCGTCGTGCCATGGCCGAGCGCCACGGCGTCGAGGTCCTCGACCTGACGAAGGACGTCGCCGACGTCGTCAAGCGCATGACCGACGACCGAGGCCCCGACTCCGTGGTCGACGCCGTCGGCATGGAGGCCCACGAGCACGCCGGCATCGGCCTCGTGCAGAAGTTCGCCGCAGCCCTGCCCGACACGATCGGCCAGGCCGTCATGCAGAAGGCCGGCATCGACAGCCTCGGCGCCATGCACCTCGCCTTCGAGATCGTCCGCCGCGGTGGCACCGTCTCGCTCAGCGGGGTCTACGGCGGCACCGCCGACCCCACGCCCTTCCTCACGCTGTTCGACAAGCAGATCACCATCAAGATGGGCCAGTGCAACGTCCAGAAGTGGATGGACACGCTGATGCCGCTCGTCGAGGACCCCACCGACCCGCTCGGCACCGAGGACCTCGTCACCCACCCGGTGCCGCTTTCCGAGGCCGCGGCCATGTACGACGTCTTCAAGAACAAGGAGGACGGCTGCATCAAGGTCGTCCTCAAGCCCTGACGCCTCGGACCGTTCGCTGCGCCGACGACGCGACCCCCGCCTCCTGGGGGTCGCGTCGTCCCGTGTGCCGGGCTAGCGTCGTCGCTCGGGAATGCGGCCTGTTCGACGACCGTTCACCGAAACGCGCGCGCACGTTCACCCCACTCATGGCAAACGGGTGATGGACTGGTGACGAATCAACAACGAGGGTCTCGTCCCGAGCCCGCGTCGGCGACATCGATTGAGAGAACCATGGATCTCCGGACGGCCGAACACCCCAGGCCGAACCACTTCATCCTGCACCTCAGCGACACGCACCTCGTCGGCGGTGACCGCGACCTCTACGGCGCAGTCGACAGCGAGGCCCGGCTCCGTCAGATCATGGACGAGATCGAGGCGTCCGACGGGCGGCCCGAGGCCATCGTCTTCACGGGCGACCTCGCCGACAAGGGCGAGCCCGACGCCTACCGCAAGCTCCGCGCCCTGATCGAGCCCGTCGCCGAGCGACTCGGCGCCCAGGTCATCTGGGCCATGGGCAACCACGACGACCGCAGCGCGTTCCGGTCCGAGCTCTTCGGGCAGCTGCCCTCGCAGCGACCCGTCGACCTCGTGTACGACGTCAACGGCCTGCGCGTCATCACCCTCGACACGACCGTGCCGGGCCACCACTTCGGCCGACTGTCCGGTGACCAGCTCGACTGGCTGGCCGAAGAGCTCTCGACCGACGCCCCCGACGGCACCATCATCGCCATGCACCACCCGCCGGTCCCGAGCGTTCAAGACCTCACGGCGCTCGTCGAGCTGCGCGACCAGGCGGCCCTGGCCGAGGTGATCGAGGGCAGCGACGTCCGGTCCATCATCGCCGGACACCTGCACTACTCGACCAACGCCACCTTCGCGGGCGTGCCCGTGTCGGTCGCGTCGGCCACCTGCTACACACAAGACCTCAACGTCGCCGGCGGCGGCACCCGGGGCCGCGACGGTGCCCAGGCGTTCAACCTGGTGCACGTCTACGAGGGCACGGTCGTGCACTCGGTCGTGCCGATCGGCACCTACGAGACCGTCGGCGAGTACGTCCCGGCCGACGTGGTGGCCGAACGGCTCGCCGTCGCGGGCGTGCGCATCGCCCCGGCAGCCCCCCGCCACCGGGCGACCGACACGGCCCCGGTGCCCGTCGTGCCGCGCGACCTGACGCTGACGGGGCCGATCGACACGCTGTGACGAGGCCGATCAACACCCTCTGACGGGGTTGGTCCTCCCGTCACCGCCCCGATCCTGCAGCGCAGCCCCCGCGCCGCTGCGTGGAACCCGCCTGCCGAGGAGGTCCCGCCCACTGTGGCGGGCCTCACGAACCGTCGGTAATTCCTGCCTCCTGCTCCGCGAGACCGCCGACGCCCCCTTCCCTGGCCCGACGTGCGGCACGGAGCAGGAGTTGCCGACCGGCGCGGCGCAGTCGATCCCACCCGACCCGGGGCAGCCTTGCCGACGAAGACCGACCACCCCGACCACCGCCCGCTCGCGTCGGCAATTCCTGCCTCACGTCGCTCGAACGACGCCGACATGCCCCGGCGTGCGATCGCCGTGACAGGAGGCAGGAGTTGCCGTCAGGGGCAAAGACGCCGTGCCAGGAGGCGGGGGCCGCAGACCGGGACGCCGGCGACGGGTCGGGTCAGCTGGGGGTGCGCGTCCGAGCCTCGGCCACCATCGCCGAGCGCAGCCGCCGCAGGTACCCGTCGCGGAGCACGTGCCGGAGGCGCGGGGGCAGATGCGGGACGACAGCAGCCGTGACGCGCATCACCCGGTCGTAGCGACGCTGGGCGCCGGTCGACCACGGCAGCCCGAAGTCGTCGCGGACGCTGCTCGGCAGCGACCCCGCGGTGACGAGCCGGGCGATCGGCATCACCGCTCTCAGCCACCACGGTCCCGTCGTCGGGTGCAACAGCTCGTGCGCGACCCGACGCGTGACGTCGTCCACGACGAGATGATCGACGACGTCGTCCCAGTACCGCCGGAACGATGCCACGTCGGCCGGCCACAGCTCGCGTGGCATCTGCAGCGACGTGCCCACGAGGGCGTAGTCCTGGTAGACGGTCTCGGCGTGGGCCGGGTCGATCGGCCCGTGCACCCGCTCGAAGAGCTGCACGGCCGAGTCGTAGAGGGTCGCCGCCACCCAGAGCTGCAGCCCGGGGTCGAACGCGTCGTACCGCACCGACGAGGACCCTCCGTCGTGCACCGGACGGTGCGCCCGCCCGACGACCCGGCGGACGTGGGCCACCTCGGACGGGGTGCCGAAGACGATGGCGTAGAGATACGTCATGGTGCCGTGCAGCCGCGACAACGGACGCTCGACGAAGTCGCTGTGCTCGGCGACACCGTGCCCCACCCCGGGGTTCGCCAGTTGCAGCAGGATCGCCCTGCCCCCACCCGCCAACAGCAGCGACTCGCCCGCCATGTCGGAGATCCGCCGCACGTCCGAGCCGTGAAGGGTCCAGGGCAGTCGCATGTCGTCAGCCTACGGCGGGCCGTCGGTAGGGTGCTGACATGGCCACCCCAGACTTCGTCCTGTCCCTGCGCGAGAAGATCGGCACGGCACCGCTGTGGCTGGCCGGCGTGACCGCGGTGGTCATCCGCGGCGACGAGACGCTGCTGGTCCGCCGATCCGACACCGGTGCCTGGACGCCGGTGACGGGCATCGTCGACCCGGGCGAGCACCCTGCCGACGCCGCCGTCCGCGAGACCCTCGAGGAAGCCGACCTGCACGTCGTCCCCGAGCGGCTGGCGTCGATCGGGGTGACCGACGAGGTCGTCTACCCGAACGGTGACCGCGCGCAGTACCTCGACCACACCTTCGTCATGCGCTACGTCTCGGGCGACCCCTCCCCCGCGGACGGCGAGAACACCGAGGCCCGGTGGTTCCGGCTGGACGACCTGCCCACGATGGGTGCCGACATGCTCGCGCGTCTCGACGCAGCCCTCTCAGGGGAGCAAGCGGCCCGCTTCGGCACCTCGACGGCCTGACGGACCGCACGAACCGTTCCGACTCCACGGCGACGACGCCCTGCGGGCACCCCGCCCCCGGGTCGCACGGGCTTCGCCCGTGGGCGAGACCGGCGTCAGTCCGATCCTTCGAGCCCCCGGTGCGACGACGATCCCGTCGCCTCGCCCGACTGAGCCGCCTCGGCACCGAGTGCCCGTCTGTCCTGCTCGGCGTTCTCGAGGGCGACGCGCTGCATCTCGTCCTTCTCCCACGGTGCGGGGAACGGGTAGTAGCGCTCGAGGAAGTCCGTGACCGTGGCGGTCCGTTCTTCGTCGGTGACCTCGGGGAAGCTGCCGTCGTTGAGGCAGAAGAAGTCGAACGCACGTTTCTTCAGCACCTCGGACAACGACGCCAGCCCCGACACCATCGTGGTGTCGATGTAGCTGACCTTGGCGTTCTCCTGCACGATCGCGCGGCCCGTCATCAGCGAATAGTAGTGGTAGAGCGAGTTGGTGACCGAGATGTTCTCCTTCGCTCGGAAGGGGCTGCCGGCCGTGGCGGTGAACTCGTCGGCGAACTCGTGCTCCATCTCGAACAGGACGCTGCGGCGCAGCGGTGCGGCGGTGTGCTCGAGATGGCGGGTGAGGACGCGCCCGAAGCGCTGCTGCAGGAGGCGCCGGTTGACCCGCGCGGCGTTCTCGAACCCGCTGCGGTCGATGTTGTTGTGCCCGAGCCCGATGCGCGTGTCGGCCTCGATGAACTTCGTGACGGATCCCGGCGAGAAGAACATGCTCGGCGCGACGGGTCGCCCGAAGAACATGTCGTCGTTCGAGTAGAGGAAGTGCTCGCTGAGCCCCTCGATGTGGTGCAGCTGCGACTCGACGGCCTGCGAGTTGTGCGTCGGCAGCATCGAGAGGTCGCTGAAGAACTCTTCGCTGCGCACGACGCGCACACGGGGGTGCTCGCCCAACCACTCGGGCACGGGCGAGTCGGTCGCGATGTAGATGTTGCGGACCCACGGCGCGAACATGTAGACCGACCGCAGGGCGTACTTGAGCTCGTCGATCTGGCGGAACCGGGCCGCCGAGTCGTCACCCTCACCGACCACGTGGCGCTTGGCCTGCGCGGCGCGGGCACGCTGGTACTCGATCGAGTTGCCGTCGACCCACGAGAAGACGATGTCGATGTCGAAGGTGATGTCGGTGGCGTGGTCGTCGAACATGTGCTCGAGGGTGGGCCACTCGATGCCGTACCGTTCGACGGTCTCTTCGACGGCCTCGGCACGAGGGAGTTCGGTGCGCATCAGCGCGTTCTCGGTCGGGGCGAGGATCTCGTCGTCGGTGATGATCCAGAACTCGACCTGCACGGCGGTGCCCGCACCGTAGCGGAGGCGGCCGATGGGTTCGACCCGGGGCCGGTAGACGCGGAAGACGCGCTCGGTCTCGAGCTCGAGCCCACCCTCGACGACCAGGGACGCCTGACCCTTGCGGGGCTTGGCGTAGAAGGGCTCGGTGGCCGAGGCCGCGATCATGGCGGCGGTGAAGCGGTCGCGGTGCACCGTGTCGACGGCGATCACGGGGCGGACGTCGTTGCCGCGCACGAGCAGGAAGGGCACCTGGGCGGCGTCGAGCACCCGACGGATGTAGAGGAGGTCCTCGATCATCGACTGCTGGGGCGTGAGGTGACCGTTCAGGAGCGTGAACTGCCCCTTGCGGACCACGACGTCCTCTCGGTCGAGACCACCGGCTCGGTGACGAGGGGTCAGCAGAGGACTCTCGGACGTGCCGACCATCTCTGACGTACCGGGGATCTCCGTGGCCATGCAGACTCAACCTTCCGTGCGGGCCTCGGGCGGGCGGACGCACCCTCGGCATTTTACGGGGTCGGAGGCACCCCGGAGGATCCGCTGCCCCTGACGGTCAGCGGCGCCCCCGGACCGGGGCGGACTTCGTGGTCGTCGCGGCCTCGGTCGGCACCTTCACGAGCACCCCGACCGCGATCATGAGCGCGGCGGCGACGAACTGCAGGCCTTGCCAGAGCTCGGGCTGGACGGGCACCACGAACACCGGGTTCCAGAGGACGGCCACGGCGGCGAGCAAGGGCAGCGCCCACCAGAGCCGCCCCCGGTAGGCGAACACGAGCACGATCAGGGCGAAGATCGACACGACGTACCGGAACACGGTGAAGACGTCGGAGTCGAGCAACGCGGTCCCCGCGAGGAGCGCGATGGCCGCGATCAAGCCGGGCGCCAGGGCCGGACGCGTGAACGCGGGGGCAGTGGGGGTGGGCACCGCCTACTCGATGTCGTAGGCGACGTCGAGCACGCTGATCGGACGGCTCATCGGAGGCTCGTCGCGCAGGCGCTCGAGGGCGGGCTGCAACTCGCCCAGCCAGGCCTGGTAGCCGGCGTCGGTGAGGTGGACGTGGTCGGCCGCGAACTCGGGTCGCAGGGCGTCGCCCGACTCGTCGACGAGCGCGGGCCAGAGGTCGAGCCACTGCGCCCGGACGGTCGACGAGAACTGGCGGAGGTGGCGGTTGGCGTCCTTCAGGCGGGGTGCGAACTCCGCCCCCCGCGGCGCGATCGACTGCAGCAGCAGTCGCGTCCCGGGCAGTTCACGACGCATCGCCACCATGAGGTTCTCGATGCCGCGGACCACTTGTTCGACCGAGCGTCGCGCGGTGAAGTCGTTGGTGCCGATCATGAGCACGACGGAGTCGGGGTTCGCTGCCACGACGTCGTGGAGCCGTTCCGTCAGGCCGGCGACCGTGTCGCCCCCGACGCCCAGGTTGACGACCTGCTCGTCGGGCAACCACGCCGCCCAGTCGCCGTTCTCGGTCAAGCTGTCGCCGACGAAGGCGACGGTCTCTCGGTGTGTCATCACGACCTCCTGGTGGTCTGCTGAAGTGCCCCCATCGTGCCATCACCCGCTGGGAGCCGCGAACCGGCGCGCGCGGCGCAGCCCGGTCCTCACTGTCGGAAGCGTCGCGGCCTCTTCGACCACACGCGGTCGAGCGCGTGGCGGACGCGGGGCAGCAGCACGACGAACGACGACACGACGACGAGCACCCCGAAGAGGACCCCGAGCCACAACGGCACCGGCGACATGGCCTCGTCGCCCGCCGGGTACAGCGGCCCGGGCGACGACGCCAGGACGAGGAGGCGCGGGTCGGTCACGCCACGGCCGTCGCGTCGGTCGCGGCCCCGGCCGCGGCCGCGGCACCGGCCACCCGGCCACCGGTCGCCCGGGCGGCCGCCTCCCGCTCGGCCGTCGCCGTGATGCGCCGCAGCATGCCCGAGAAGATGACGCCGTGGAACGGCAGGATCGCGAACCAGTAGAGGCGCCCGCCGAGCCCCTGCGGGAAGAACACCGCGCGCTGGCGGTAGTGGGAACCACCGTCGGGACGCGGCTCGACCGTGAGTTCCAGCCACGCGCCTCCGGGGACCTTCATCTCGGCCCGGAGCCGCAGGAGGTGGCCGCGCTCGAGCTTCTCGACCCGCCACCAGTCGAGGGCGTCGCCGACCCGCAGGGTGGTCGCACTGCGACGGCCTCGCCGGAGGCCCACTCCCCCGACCAGTCGGTCCATCCAGCCGCGGGCCGACCACGCCAGCGGGAACGAGTACCACCCGTTCTCGCCGCCGATGCTCTCGAGCACCTTCCAGAGCTCGGCGGCCGGAGCAGAGGTGTCCGTCTGCCGGTCGTCGGTGTAGACGATGTGCCCGGACCAGTCGGGATCGCTCGGCAGCAGGTCGCTCGGTGCGCCGGCGACCGACGAGTCCTGCCAGCTGGTCTCGACGTCGCCGTCCTGCTCACGCTGCAGGGCGAGGCGGACGGCGCGACGGTAGGGCAGCAACCCCTCGGCGGGCGGGGGCACGACGGTGTCGATGTCGTGCTCGCGGACGACGCAGTCGTACTGGAGCGACGCGATGATCGGGACGGCGAGGGCGCGGGGCACGGGCGTGACGAGGTTGACCCACTGCGAGGCGAGCCACGGCGTGAAGACGGGAAGGGACGCGATCGGCCGCTGCTTGAGGCCGGCCTCGAGGGCGTACCCGTTCATCATCTGCCCGTAGCGGAGCACGTCGGGGCCGCCGATGTCGAAGGTGCGGTTGACGTCGTCGGGCACGTCGGCCGCGCCGAGCAAGTAGTGGAGCACGTCACGGACGGCGATCGGCTGGATGAAGTTGCGGACCCACTTCGGTGCCGGCATGTAGGGCAGGACGTCCGTCAGGTGGCGCACCATCTCGAACGAGGCGCTGCCCGAGCCGATGACGACGCCGGCCTGCAGGGCGACGGTCGGGACGCCGCTCGCGAGCAACACGTCGCCGACGTCCTTGCGCGACTGCAGGTGCTTGGACAGGTCGCCCTCGGGGTGCAGTCCGCCGAGGTAGACGATGCGCCGGACGCCCGCGTCGCGCGCGGCGTCGGCGACGGTGTGCGCCGCATCGGCCTCGGCGCGCTCGAAGTCGCCCTTGCCACCCATCGCGTGGGCGAGGTAGTAGACGACGTCGACGCCCTCCATGGCGGGACGCACCGTCTCGGGGTCGGTCAGGTCGCCCTGGACGACCTCGACGTCGCCGGACCAGGGCACGTCGCGCAGCTTCTCGGGCGAACGCACGAGCACCCGCACGTCCGCCCCGGCGGCCACGAGGCGCGGCGTCAACCGCCCGCCGATGTACCCGGTCGCCCCGGTCACCAGCACCCGGCGGGAGGCCACGGCGTGGTCGGTGTCGCTGGTGACGGGGGTGCTCGACGGCACGCCGTCGGGAGTGTTCGCAGACATGGGCCCAAGCTACGCTGGACCCCATCATGACTACCCAGCAGCTCCCCACCGTCTCCGCCGTCGCCGGCATGATCGACCACGCGATCCTCAAGCCCGAACTCACCCGCGCCGAGGTCGACGCCGCCCTCGACGACGCCGCCGCGAACCACGTCTTCAGCGTCTGCGTCCGCCCCTCCGACATCGCGCACGCCGTCGAGCGCCTCGAGGGCACCGGCGTGCTCGTCGGCACCGTCATCGGCTTCCCCCACGGCACGACCTCGACGGCCGCGAAGGCCGCCGAGTCGCGGCAGGCGATCGCCGACGGCGCCTCCGAGCTCGACATGGTCGTCAACATCGGCTGGCTGCGCAGCGGCATGACCGACGAGGTCGAGGCCGACGTGCGCGGCGTGGTCGAGGCGGCCGGCGACACGCTCGTCAAGGTCATCCTCGAGACGGCCCACCTCGACGACGACCAGATCGTCGCGGGTTCGAAGGCCGCCGAGCGCGCCGGGGCCGCCTTCGTCAAGACGTCCACCGGCTTCGCGGGTGGCGGGGCGACGCTCCCGCACCTGCGCCTCATGCGCGCCGCCGTCTCCGACTCGGTGCAGGTCAAGGCCTCGGGCGGCGTGCGCGGCCTCGACACGGTGCTCGAGATGCTCGACCTCGGCGTCACGCGCTTCGGCACGAGCGCCAGCGGCACGATCCTCGCCGACCTGGCGCACCGCCTCGAGACGGGCCGCGCCTCGGGCGCGGGTGACGACACGACGTCGTACTGACGAGCCGAGGAGGCACGGGTCGCGTCGACGACCCGTGCCTCCTCGACATGGTGACGACCGTCGGGCCCACGGGGCCTCAGGCGGTCGGCAGCCCCAGGATCTCGCGCGTGCGGACCACGTCGGCCCGGATGTGCGCGATCAGGGCCTCGAGCCCGTCGAAGCGCACGTTGCCCCGTACCCAGTCGACGAAGTGGACGGTGACCTCGAGCCCGTAGAGGTCGAGTGAGACGTCGAGCAGGTGCGCCTCGACCTGCTTGGCCGGCACCCCCTCGAAGGTCGGGTTGTTGCCGACCGAGACCGCCGCCGGATAGAGCGTGTCGCCGACCACCACGCGAGCGGCGTAGACGCCGTCGGCCGGGACGAACCCCTCGCTGTCGCGGGCCAGGTTGGCCGTCGGGAAGCCGAGCTCTCGGCCGCGCTGTTCTCCGTGCACGACGATGCCGCGCACCGACGGCTCGCGCCCGAGCAGGACGCCGGCCTGGCGGACGTCACCGGCGTCCATCAGTTCACGGATCCAGGTCGAGGACGCCCGACGGCCACCGCTCGGTCGCACGTCGTCGATCGACACGACCCGGAACCCGCGGGAGGCACCGAGCTCGCGCAGGGTGTCGACGGTGCCGCTGCCGCGCACGCCGAAGCGGAAGTCGTCACCGACGAACACGACGCGGGCGTGCAGGGCCCCGACCAGGATGCGGTCGACGAACTCGTCGGGCGTCAGCGCCCGCAGCTCGGCGTCGAAGGTGAGCATGAGGGTGGCGGCGACCCCGGCCTCGTCGAGCAGCTCGCGCTTCTGCCGGTTGCTGACGAGGGCCGTCGGCACGTCGTCGGGTCGCAGGACCGCCAACGGGTGCCGGTCGAAGGTGACCACGGTGGACACGAGACCCTCGTCGCGCGCCACCCCCTCGAGCATGTCGATCACGGCGCGGTGGCCGACGTGGACTCCGTCGAACTTGCCGATGGTGACGGCGCTCGGCCCGAAGTCGGGCGGCACGTCGCCGACCAGGTCGTAG
The DNA here is from genome assembly GCF_001421865.1 of Frigoribacterium sp. Leaf44. Taxonomy (NCBI): domain Bacteria; kingdom Bacillati; phylum Actinomycetota; class Actinomycetes; order Micrococcales; family Microbacteriaceae; genus Frigoribacterium; species Frigoribacterium sp. Leaf44. Next base: position 861,129 of record NZ_LMLG01000001.1, on the reverse strand, counting down.
AACTGCACGCGCGCTACCTCGTCGTGCCCGGGTCGCGAGGAGACCCGCCGGCCCCCGCGCCCTCGGCACCGGTGCCACCCGCCGCCTGCGTCGCGCGCCCCTGCCGACGCAGCCACAGGATGCCGAGCACGGGCAGGACGAGCGGCACGAAGCCGTACCCGCGCCCGAAGAACGACCACACGGTGTCGTGCGGGAAGAGTTCGGGGTCGAGCACGGTCACGAGACCGATGATCAGGACGCCGACGAGCTCGAAGCTGATGGTCGCCCAGGCCACGGCGTACCAGCCCTGGCCGGGCGCGATCAGGGCCACGGTGGCGACGATGTAGACGACGGCCGACAACGCGCTCAAGGTGTAGGCCAGCGGCGCCTCGGAGAACTGGGTCGTGATCTGGAAGACCGACCGACCGGTGGCGGCGAGGGCGAGGAGGGCGTACACGGCGATGAGGACCCGGCCGAGGCCGACCGCGCGCGTTGACTTCTGAGTGACCATCCCGTCAAGGATAGGACTCCGGCGGGCCCGCCGCCGACCGGGTGCGTCAGAGGCCCTGGACGGTCCATATCTGGAACATGCGGTAGACCATCACGGCGATCGCGAACGACGAGGTGGCCAGCACGAGGTTGCTCCAGCGGGTGCGGTCGACGAGCGCCCAGACGGTCGCGAGCGGCGGCAGCAGGATGGCCGAGACGAGGTAGATGTAGAACTCGACGAGGTTGCCCGTCGGCGCGTTGCCGACGAACGGGGCCACGATCGCGACGACGAGCTGCACGAGCAGGAGCAGCAGCACGACGGCCCCGGTGCCGACGGTGATGTCGTCGGGCTGACGCTTCGCGAAGCAGGCGACCACGCAGACGATTCCCGCGACGACGGCCACCACGACCTGCACCCAGGTGAACCACTCGATCATGCCTGCACCTCGTCGGTCGGGAAGTTCACGATGGGCTTCGCGGCGCCGGCCCGCACCGAGACCAGGCCCGCGAGCCTGCCCGTGGGCGTGACGGCGGCGACCGGCCCGGGGGTGTCGTCGAGATCGACGGCCACGCGCTTGCCGTGCCCGAGGTCGACGGCCTCGGCCGCGGTCATGGACCACTCCGGGAAGAGGGTCCGGGCGACGTCGACGGGAGGCAGCAGCGCCGGAGCGACGTCGATGCCCTCGAGGACGGAGGCGCGGGTCACGTCGAACGGCCCCACCCGCGTCCGACGCAGCGCGGTCAGGTGTCCCCCGACGCCGAGGTCGGCTCCGAGGTCGCGGGCCAGAGCCCGGACGTAGGTGCCGGACGAGCACGAGACCCGCACGTCGAGGTCGCGCACGGGCACCCCGTCGACGACGGCGTCGCGTCGGTCGAGCACGGTGAACTCGGTGATCGTCACGTCGCGGGCCTTCAGCTCGACCTCGACCCCGGCACGGGCGAGGTCGTAGGCGCGACGGCCGTCGACCTTGATCGCGCTCACCGTGGTGGGCACCTGGCTGATCGGCCCGGTCAGTCGTGCCACGCCGGCGTCGATCGCGTCGTCGGTGACGCCGCCGGCCGAGGTCGTCGAGACGACCTCGCCGTCGCTGTCGTCGCTGGTGGTCGAGACGCCGAGACGGATGGTGGCGTCGTAGCCCTTGTCGAGGCCGACCAGGAACGTCAGGAGGCGCGTCGACGAGTTCAGGCCGAGCACGAGCAGTCCCGTGGCCAGCGGGTCGAGCGTGCCGGCGTGGCCGACCTTGCGCGTGCCCGCGGCCTTGCGCACGCGCGAGACGACGTCGTGGCTGGTGATGCCCTGCGGCTTGTCGACGAGGAGGAGGCCGCTGTTCACCCGACGACGTTAGCGCAGCCGGACCGCGACGGGGCCGGGGACGCGCTCAGCACGCGTCGTCGAAGCGTCGACGAGGGTGCTCGCGGTCGGAGTTGTCCACGACGGCCGAGGCCTTGGCCCGGGCGTCGAGTCGCGAATCGTCGGCGGTGACCCAGACGCGGTAGTGCCACAGCCCCGCGAGGCCGGGGCGCGCGAGGTCGGTGCCGTCGACGAGCAGGACCGCGTCGGCCGGACCGGTGACCCAGGCGGACTCGACGGAACGGTCCGCGTCGGCGTCCCAGGCCCGCTCGACCCAGCCCGCACTGCCGCCGAGCCGGAACGGCTCGACCAGGACCCGGCGGAACAGGCTCTCGTCCAGCACGGGAGCGGAGTCGCGCGGCGCCGCGTCGGGACGTTTCTCGAAGCCGTCGAGCGAGGCGCGGAACGCCGCGTGCCCCAGCTCGCGGAAGGCCTCGAGGAGGTCGTCGGCGAGACCGGCCGCACCCGCGCCTCCGTCGCTGTCGATCGCGACGAGCACGCGGCCTCGCCCGTAGTTGTGGACGATCTCGGTCGCCAGTTCGCGCAGCGTGTCTTTCTTGGCAGGGGCCCATCGGGTGGTCATGTCGACACCGTACGCCCGATCGCCGACACCGCGCCGGGGAGGTCGAGGGCGAGCCGTAGGCTCCTACGGTGAGCATCTCCCCCGCCGTCAACGCCTGGTTCCGCGAGAACGGTCGCGACCTCCCGTGGCGGCGTCCCGGATTCACGGCCTGGGGCACGCTCGTCAGCGAGATCATGCTGCAGCAGACCCCCGTGGCCCGCGTCGTCCCGCGCCTCGAGCAGTGGCTCGAACGCTGGCCGACGCCGGGCGACCTGGCGGCGTCGCCTGCCTCCGAGGCCGTGCGGGCCTGGGAGCGCCTCGGTTACCCGCGTCGGGCCCTGGCCCTCCACGCCGCCGCCGTGGCGATCACCGAGAGGCACGGCGGCGTCGTGCCCGAGGACGTCCCGTCTCTCCTGGCACTGCCCGGCATCGGCGACTACACCGCACGTGCCGTCGCGGTCTTCGCCTACGGTCACCGTCACCCGGTCGTCGACACGAACGTCCGCCGCGTCCTGGCCCGTGCCGTCGAGGGTCTCGCCGAACCGTGGGCCCCCAAGGCCTCGCGCGACCTGCCCCTGATGGAGTCGCAGCTGCCCGACGACCTCGAGGAGGCGCAGGTCACGAACGCGGGCGTCATGGAGTTGGGTGCGCTGGTCTGCACGGCGCGGTCGCCGAAGTGCGACGTCTGCCCGCTGGTCGAGCAGTGCGCGTGGGTGCTGGCGGGTCGTCCTGCGCACACCGGGCCGCGCCTCCGGACCCAGGCCCGCTTCGAGGGATCGGACCGCCAGGTGCGGGGGCTGATCATGGCCGAGTTGCGGGCCAGCGACGTGCCCGTGAGCTCGGCCGAGATCGAGACGGTCTGGACGGACGACGGGCAACGCGCGAGAGCCCTCGCCGGGTTGCTCCGTGACGGCCTGGCCACGGGGTCGCCCGACGAGGGCTATCGCCTGCCCGACTGAGGCGGGCGGGCGTCCGGAGGGACGCTGCGGTCAGCGGGTGGAGCCGTCGGGCTCGGTCGAGGCGCCTGCGGCCGGGGCCTCGAGCTCGTCGTCCATCGCCAGGTCGTCGTCGAGGTCGTCCTCGGCGTCGTCAAGGTCGTCGTCCGCGTCGAGGTCGCGCGGCTTGACGTACGGGTCGGCGTCGCCGGCGTACTCGGCCGACGAGGCCATGGACTGGCTCTCGTGGTCGCGCTGACGGGCCTCCTGCAGCAGGCGGTCGATCGAGGCCGCGTTCTCGGGCAGTGCGTCGAGGATGAACTCGAGGCTCGGCGTGAGGCGTGCGGTGATGTTCTTGCCCACCTCGCTGCGCAGCATGCCGGTCGCCGACTTGAGGGCCGCACCGGTGTCACGACGCTCCTCGTCGGTGCCGTAGACCGTGTAGAAGACCGAGGCGTGCTGCAGGTCGCCGGTCACCTTGACGTCGGTGATCGTGACGAACCCGAGGCGGGGGTCCTTGATGCCGCGCTCGAGACGCCGAGCGATGATCTCGTGGATGCGGTCGGCCATCTTGCGGGCGCGTTGGGCGTCAACCATTGTTCACTCCTGTTCGTGCTGCTCGCCGCCGTGGCGAGAGGGGTGAGGCCCCGCCCCGACCGTAGTCGGAGCGGGGCCTCGTGTACTGCGATCACGCCGGGTCAGCCCCGGGGCTTCTCGACCATCTCGATGGTCTCGATCTCGTCGCCGATTTGGATGTCGTTGAACTTGCCGAGACCGATGCCGGCCTCGAAGTCCGTCCGCACCTCGGTGACGTCGTCCTTGAAGCGACGCAGCGAGTCGATCGCGAGGTTGTCGCCGACGACGACGCCCTCGCGGATGACGCGGGCACGAGCGTTGCGGGTGATCGTTCCCGACCGCACGATGACACCGGCGATGTTGCCGACCTTCGACGAGCGGAAGATCTCGCGGATCTCGGCGACACCGGACTGCTTCTCCTCGAACTCGGGCTTGAGCATGCCCTTGAGCGAGTTCTCGATGTCCTCGAGCGCCGCGTAGATGACCGAGTAGAAGCGCACGTCGACACCCTCGCGAGCAGCACGCTCACGAGCCTTCGTGTCGGGACGCACGTTGAACCCGATGATGACCGCGTTGTCGACCGTCGCCAGGTTGACGTCGCTCTCGGTGACCGCACCCACACCGCGGTGGATGATGCGCAGCTGCACGCTGTCGTCCACCTCGATCTTGAGCAGGGACTCTTCGAGCGCCTCGACGGCACCGGACACGTCACCCTTGATGATGATGTTAAGAGCCTCGACCTTGCCCTCTTCGAGAGCACGGGTGAAGTCCTCGAGCGAGATGCGCTTGCGGGCCTTGGCCAGCGACGCGTTGCGCTCGACGGCCTCTCGCTTCTCGGCGATCTGACGAGCCGTGCGGTCCTCCTCGGTGACGAGGAAGGTGTCACCGGCTCGGGGGACGCTCGACAGACCCTGGACCAGCACGGGCCGGCTCGGGTAGGCCTCGTCGACCGAGTCGCCGTTCTCGTCGACCATGGCGCGGACGCGTCCGTACGCCGTGCCGGCGACGATGGCGTCACCGACGCGCAGCGTGCCGGACTGGATCAGCACCGTCGCGACGGCACCGCGGCCCTTGTCGAGGCGGGCCTCGATGGCGACACCGCGGGCGTCCTTGTCGGGGTTGGCACGCAGGTCGAGACCGGCGTCGGCCGTGAGCAGGACGGCCTCGAGAAGGGCGTCGATGTTCTTGTTGTCACGGGCCGACACGTCGACGAACATGACGTCTCCGCCGTACTCCTCGGCGACGAGGCCGTACTCGGTGAGCTGCTGACGCACCTTCGCCGGGTTCGCACCCTCTTTGTCGATCTTGTTGACCGCGACCACGATCGGCACGCCGGCCGCCTGGGCGTGGTTCAGCGCCTCGACCGTCTGCGGCATGATGCCGTCGTCGGCCGCGACCACGAGGATCGCGATGTCGGTCACCTGGGCACCACGAGCACGCATGGCGGTGAACGCCTCGTGACCAGGGGTGTCGATGAAGGTGATGGCGCGCTCGACGCCCTCGTGCGGAGCCCACACCTGGTAGGCGCCGATGTGCTGCGTGATGCCACCGGCTTCGCCGGCGACCACGTTGGCGTTGCGGATCGCGTCGAGGAGACGCGTCTTGCCGTGGTCGACGTGACCCATGACGGTGACGACGGGAGGACGAATCTGCAGGACGGACTCGTCTTCGTCTTCGAGCTCCTGCTCGAGGTCGATGTCGAAGCCCTCGAGCAGCTCTTTGTCCTCGTCCTCGGGCGAGACGACCTGGATGTTGTAGCCGAGCTCCTCGCCGAGGACCTGGAAGGTCGCCTCGTCGAGCGACTCGGTCGCCGTCGCCATCTCACCGAGGTGGAAGAGGACGGTCACCAGGTTGCCGGGGCTCGCGTCGATCTTGTCGGCGAAATCGCTGATCGACGCACCGCGACGGAGACGGACGATGGTGCTGCCGTCGCCACGGGGGACGCTGACGCCACCCAGCGACGGAGCCGAACGCATCTCGAACTCGGCCCTCTTCGTCCGCTTCGACTTGCGGGCCTTGCTCTTGCCGCCACCGCGACCGAACGCACCGGCCGTACCGCCACCGGGGCCACGGCCGCGACCGCCACCACCGGAGGGACGGGGTCCGCTGAAGCCCGGACGGAAACCGCCGGCCGCGCCGGGAGCACCGGCACCGGGACGCTGGAAGCCACCACCGGCACCGCCGGGACGACCTGCGCCGCCACCGGCGGGACGCTGACCGAACCCGTTGGGACGGGGGCCTGCACCCACACCGGGACGCGGGGCGCCCGGACGGGGAGCACCGGGACGCGGGGCCATCGGGCGGGGGCCTGCGGCACCACCGGGGCGCGGCATGCTGCTGGCCGCACCGGAGCCGCCGGGACGGGGCGCACTGGGGCGTCCCATGCCCTGGTTGCTGGCGAAGGGGTTGTTGCCGGGACGCGGGGCACCGGGGCGGGGGCCGCCGGGCTTGGGACCGGCGGCGCCGGGGTTCGCGGCGTCGTCGGCCGGAGCCGCCGCGCCGTCCTTGGCGGCTGACGCCGCTGCGGCGCGCTGCGCCTCGGCCTGGGCCTGTCGCTCGGCGACCGTCAACGGGGCGACGGGTGCGGGCGCCGCGTCGACGTCGGGCTCGGCCGCCGCCACGGGGGCGGGCGTCGGCTCGGCGACGGGAGGCTTGGGAGCAGCCGGACGAGGGCCGCCGGGCTTGGGTGCCGAACTCGCGGGCTGCGCGGCGGCACCGGTCGAAGGAGCCTTGGCAGCGGGGGTCGCAGGCTTCGCGGCACCGGCGAAGGCCTGGCGCAGCTTGCGGGCGACGGGAGGCTCGACGCTGGACGACGGTCCCTTGACGAACTCGCCCATCTCTTTGAGCTTCTCTAGTGCGGTCTTGCTGTCGATCCCCAGCTCGCTGGCGATCTCGTGTACGCGTGGTTTAGCCACAGTTCTCCTGTCTCGGGCCCTTCCCGAGACGGGAAGAGCCTTCAGTTCTGGACGGGTCTCATTTCGAGCCGCTCATTGGTGGTTGCTCATTAGTTGTCCATGTGCCGTTCAGCCTGTTCTGTCGTGGCGATGGGTCGTGACGTGGTGATCCGCGTGAGGTGGTCGCGGAGCTCGTCGACGTCGGGTTCGGAGTCGAGGCGGAGTGCACGGCGGAAAGCCCTGCGCTTCACTGCCGACTCGAACGCGTCGATCGACGGCGTCAACCACGCACCCCGCCCGGGAAGGGTCGCGGTCGGATCGACCACGAGACGTCCGTTTCGGGCGACGACCCGCACGAGTGCGGATCGTGGAGCGCGCGCTCGAGTACCGATGCACGTTCTGACGGGTTCCACCCTACCCCCTCGGGTCGTCGGACGGGAGACGCCGACGGCGAACGGCGTGGTGCGCCGGTCGCCCTCGTCGTGTCGTGGTCGTGTCGGAGAGATCAGTCGTCTTCGAGGATGCTGTCCGGCTGGATGTCGATCCGCGCGCCCGTCAGCTTCGCGGCGAGGCGGGCGTTCTGACCCTCTTTGCCGATCGCGAGCGACAGCTGGTAGTCGGGCACGAGAGCCCGCACGGCCTTGGTGGACGCGTCGATCACGAAGGCCGACGAGACCTTGGCCGGCGACAGCGCGCTGGCGACGAAGGTCGGCAGGTCGCTCGAGTAGTCGACGATGTCGATCTTCTCGTCGTTGAGCTCGGTGGTGACGGCCCGGACGCGCTGCCCCATCTCGCCGATGCAGGCCCCCTTGGCGTTGACGCCGGGCTCGGTCGCGCGGACGGCCATCTTGGTGCGGTGACCGGCCTCGCGAGCCAGCGAGACGATCTCGACGACACCGCTGGCGATCTCGGGCACCTCGAGGGCGAAGAGCTTGCGCACGAGCGACGGGTGGGTGCGCGAGACCGTGATCTGCGGCCCCTTCGTGCCCTTGCTGACGCCCGTGACGTACACGCGGATGCGCGACCCGTGGGCGTACTTCTCACCCGGCACCTGCTCTTCGGGCGGCAGGATCGCCTCGACCGTGCCGAGGTCGACGTGGATCATGCGCGGGTTCGGCCCCTGCTGGATCACGCCGGCGACGATGTCGCCCTCACGGCCCTTGAACTGGCCGAGCACCTTGTCGTCGCCGATGTCGCGCAGGCGCTGGTTGATGACCTGCTTGGCCGCGAAGGCGGCGATCCGGCCGAAGTCGCTGGGGCTGTCGACGGACTCGCCGACGACCTCGCCCTCGTCGTCTCGTTCGATGGCGAAGACCGAGACGTGTCCGGTCTTGCGGTCGAGTTCGACGCGAGCAGCCGGGATGCGGCTCTCGGGCTGGTTCGTGTGCTTGAGGTAGGCCGTCAGGATGGCCTGCTCGATGATGCGCACGAGTTCGTCGAAGGGGATTTCACGCTCGCGCTCCATGAGACGCAGCACGCTCAGGTCGATGTCCACTGAGGGCCTCCACTATTCAGATCTGCAAGCTGCACACACGATGGCGCGCACAGCATGGCTCTACGGTACCCGAGAGCGGGGCGCCCGGCGGACCGTTCGCCGGGGTCGGCACCGCGCCTCCTCGGGGTCGTCCCGACCGGGACGAGGAGGCGCGGTGCCGGCGCTCAGGACGCCCGCGGGGCCGTGAGGCTCGCGACGGCCTCGGCCACGGGGACCGGGGTGCGCTCACCCGTGCGGCGGTCCCAGAGTTCGACGACGCCCTCGCCGGCCGAGCGGCCGACGACGACGATCTGCGGCACGCCGAGCAGTTCGGCGTCGCCGAACTTGACGCCGGGCGAAACCTTGGGACGGTCGTCGTAGAGGACGTCGAGACGGTGGGCCTCGAGGTCGGCGGTGAGCTTCTCGGCGACCTCGTAGACCACGGGGTCCTTGCCCGTCGCCACGACGTGCACGTCGAAGGGAGCGACGTTCGCCGGCCAGATCAGGCCCTTGGCGTCGTTGTTCGCCTCGGCGATCACCGCGAGGATGCGCGTGACGCCGATGCCGTACGACCCCATCGTGACCGTGACCTGCTTGCCGTTCTCGTCGAGCACCTTGAGGCCGAGCGCCTCGGCGTACTTGCGACCGAGCTGGAAGACGTGGCCGATCTCCATGCCGCGGGCGGTCTCGATGGGGCCGGAGCCGTCGGGAGCGGGGTCGCCCTCGCGGACCTGAGCGGCCTCGATGGTGCCGTCGGCGGTGAAGTCGCGACCCATGACCAGGTCGGCGACGTGCACGCCCTTCTCGTTCGCCCCGGTGACCCAGGCCGATCCCTCGACCACGCGGGGGTCGACGAAGTAGCGGATGCCGGAGTCGGACTCGCCGCCGAGCACCTGGGGGCCGAGGTATCCGCGGACCAGGACGGGGTTCTTCACGAAGTCGGCGTCGCCGGCGGCCTCGACCTCGGCCGGCGCGAAGGCGACCTCGAGCCGCTTCATGTCGACCTCGCGGTCACCGGGCAGGCCGACGACGACGAGTTCGCGGGTTCCGTCGAGATGACTGAGCGCGACGACGACGTTCTTCAGGGTGTCGGCGGCCGTCCAGGGCCCGGAGTCGCGCGCCTCGTCTTCGTTGAGCTGCGCGACCAGCGAGTCGATGGTCGGCGTGTCGGCCGGTGCCAGGCGGCGGGCGGGGGCGAGACCCTCGAGCGGGACCGTGTCGGGGACGATCGTCGTGAAGGCCTCGACGTTCGCGGTGTAGCCGCCGGCCGAGCGGACGAACGTGTCCTCGCCGATGACGGTCGGGTGCAGGAACTCCTCGCTCCGCGAACCGCCCATGGCCCCGGCGTCCGCCTTGACGATGACGTACTCGAGACCGAGACGGGTGAAGATGCGCTCGTAGGCGTCGCGCTGCTTCTGGTAGCTCTCGTCGAGCCCGGCGTCGGACGCGTCGAACGAGTAGGCGTCCTTCATGGTGAACTCGCGACCGCGCAGCAGGCCGGCCCGGGGCCGCGCTTCGTCGCGGTACTTGTCCTGGATCTGGAACAGCGTCAGGGGAAGGTCCTTGTACGACGAGTAGAGGTCTTTCACCAGCAGGGTGAAGGCCTCCTCGTGCGTGGGGGCCAGCAGGTAGTCGGCGTCCTTGCGGTCCTTCAGCCGGAACATGCCGTCGCCGTACTCGGTCCAGCGGCCGGTGGCCTCGTAGGGCTCACGCGGCAGCAAGGCGGGGAAGTGCACCTCTTGGGCACCGGCCGCCTGCATCTCGTCGCGGATGACCGCCTCGATCCTGGCCTTGACGCGCAGGCCGAGCGGCAGCCAGGCGAAGACGCCCGGCGCCTGACGTCGGATGTACCCGGCGCGGACGAGCAGCCGGTGGCTGGTCACCTCGGCGTCGGAGGGGTCTTCTCGGAGGGTGCGGACGAAGAGCTGGGAGAGACGTGTGGACACCCGTCCAGCTTAGGGGCGGGCCCGGGTCACCACGGCTTGCCGTCGTAGTCGCCCGGGTTCTGCTCGTAGTAGCGGTCGCGGTCGGTGTCTTGTTGTTGCTGCTGCTGGCTCTGCTCGCCCTGCTGCTGCAGCTGGTCGAGGGGGTCGTCGGACTCGGCCTGCCCCTCGCCTTCGCCGGGTTCGTCTCCCCCGGCCCCGGGATCGCTGCCGTCGCCGCCACCGGGCTGCTGCTCGTCGCCCTGGCCCCCCTGGGCCTGCTGCCCCTTCTCATCGAGGCGTTGCTGGGCGTCGTCGAGCGGCTGGGAGGTGTCGGGCTGCTGGGGGTCCTCCGGCGGCTGGAAGCAACCCTCGGGCGCCTCGTCGACGGTCTTCTGCCCGAGTTCGTACAGCGCCTCGGCGTCGGCGTAGCGCAGTTCGAGCAGGGCCGCGTCGCCCTGCGCCTCGATCGTCAACACCAGGTTGACCCGGATGACGCACGAGATCGTCGCGTCGTCGGGGGCGAGGTCGAGCGCCGTGACGAACTCTTGCCGTGCCACGTCGAGCACGCCGATCTGTGCGTAGGCGGTGCCCCGGTCGAAGTGGTGCACCCACGGCTCGACCACGTTGGCGACGCCGAGCGGCTCGGACAGGGAGGCGCTGCGTTCGAACTGCTGGTCACCGTACGACCACTGCGTCAGGGCGGCGAACGTGGGCAGGCTGAGCAGCTTGAGCGCGACGAGCAGGACCACGAGGACGACCGGGGCCGACCAGAGCAGCAGCCGACGCCGGAGGCGCTTGCGGTACTGCTCGACGGTGGGCCCGGCCTCGGCCTCGTGGGCGCGGCGGATCTCGTCGACGGGCGGTGGGACGAGGGTGTCGGTCACGGACGTGCTCCCCCCTCGGGTCGGGCGGCGTCGACGGCCGACGCCGCAGCACGGTCACGCCCGCGGCCCGGCCCACGCTCGTCGCGGAGGGCTCGTGTCGGACGGACCTCGCCCAGGGCCCTGGCCACGAGGGCGACGTCGATCAACAGCAGGAGGAACGCCGGGATCGCGGCGAGCCAGTAGAGGTCGATCAGGCTGTCGGCTCGTCCCTCGTCGGAGGCGACGGCCCCGTCGCGGGCGTCGGCGACGGCAGCGTCCACGGACGTGTCGGCCGTGCGGTGAACGTACGGCACGCCGAGCTGATCGGCGATGCGCCGCAGGGCGTCCTCGTCGATCCTCGAGACGGCGTCGGGATCACCGGCCTGCGTGCGGTCCTGGATGTACTCCTCGGTCGAGTACTCGTCGCCGTAGCCGTCGAAGACGCGCATCTTGCCCCCTTGCTCGGTGCCGTAGCCGAAGACGGCACCGCCGTCGACGTCGCCGGCCGAGGCCGCGAAGCTCTCGGGCTCGGTGCCGCTGGTCTGCTCGCCGTCGCCGAGGTAGTAGACGACGTTGGCCCGCTCCGGGGCGCTCTGCCGAGCCTCGGTCAGCCGCTCGGCCAGCAGGTCGTTCGCCTCGCTCACGGAACTGCCGCTCGAGTAGTAGGTGACCTCTTGGTTCATGGCGTCCGCGGCGGCCACCACGGCGGAGGCGTCGTCGGTCAGCGGCGTCCGCAGGACGGCCGTGCTGTCGAAGGACAGCAACGAGAACCGTGCGCCCGCCAGCTGCGAGGTCACCTCGGCGATGTCGGACCGCACCCCGTCGAGACGACGCTGGCCGTCACCCCAGTCCTCGGCCGCGATGCTCGAGGTCGTGTCGACCACGAAGAAGACGTTGAGCTGGGCGACCGACGCCTGGGCCGATCCACCGGGGAGGCTCGGTCGTACCGCGACGACGAGCAACAAGGCGACGATCACGAGACGTCGCACCCAGGTGAGCAGAACCCGCCGCCGGCCCCGCTCGGCCACCACGCGCCAGCCGGTGAACCCGAGCAGGGCGACGGCGGCCACGCCGAGGAGCCACCAGGGCAGCACGGGCTGGAAGACCAGCGCCCCCGCGATCACAGCCGCACCCGCCAGAGCATCACGAGTCCGCCCATCGCGACGAGCAAGGCGGCGATCGCCAGAGCCTGCGGGTGGTCGGTCACCACGAGTCGTCGAGCCCCCGTGAAGAGCCCCGCCTCGCGGGCGTCGATCTCGTCGACGATCTGCGGCACGGTCGTCGAATCGTCGAGGGCGTAGTAGCCACCGTCGGTCGACTCGGCCGCGGTGCGCAGTTCGGCGGCGACCTGGTCGGCCACGGCGTCCGTGGCGTGGTCGGCGGGGTTCACGGCGTACACCCGGACGTCGCGCTCGGCCGCCAGGTCGGCAGCCTCGGTGAGCGTGAGCAGGGCCTTGCCGTTGACGTAGTTGTCGGTGGCGAGCACGACCGACTTGGGTCGTGTGCTGTCGTCGTCGCCGAAGCCGAGGACGCACGAGGCCAGGCCGTCACCGATCAACGAGGCGCCGTCACCGAGGTCGGTGCCCGTCCAGTAGCGGGTCCCGTTCTCGCCCATGGTGTCGAACGAGTCGCGGTACTGCTCGAGTTGCGTGCGGACGAAGTCGTAGTCGTCGGTGAGCGGGAACGCCTGCACGGCCGAACTGTCGAAGAGGTAGAGCCCGATGCGTTCGCCGTCGAGCCCCTGCGAGAGGGTCGAGAACGTGTCGACGATCTGGGAGTCGACCTCGGTCATGGAGCCCGACACGTCGAGGCAGAGCATGATGTCGCGCTTGTACGACTGGGGTTCGACGACGTCGGTGCTCGAGACCCGGGCGGCGAGCAGGACGCTGATGCCGGTCAGGGCCACCATGGCGACGAGCACGACCGCGAGGGCGGCACGATAGCGCCGGACGACGCGCTGGTAGGCGGGCAGAGCGGTCAGTCGCTCGCCGTGCGCGACCGGGACGCCGAGACGACGGAGGCGCGCCCTGTCTCGGCGCCTCCAGCGCACGTAGAGCCACGCCGCCACCGCCACGACCGCCAGGGCGACCAGCGGCAACCACCAGAAGATCAGCCCCATGACGTCACCACGTCTCTCGCGGTGGCGACGGCACGGGCGGGGTCGCCGGGCTCTTCGAGCCGGAAGGCCGGCGGGTAGTACTGCTCGACCGCCCCCGCGAGCCGGGGCAGGTTCGACTCGCGCAGGTCGGCGAGGGTCATCACGTGCGTGTCGACGCCGTTCGTCTCGTGCGCGAAGAACCGCAACAGCAGGCTGAGCCGGGAGTGCACCCCGCGGTCGTTCAGCCGCCCCGAACTCGCGGCCGTCTCGACCTCGTCGATGAGAGCGAGGTACTTCGCCTTGGTGTCGGCGAGGGCGGCCGGTCGGGACGCCGCCTGGGCCGCTCGCCGGGCCGGGGGAAGTCGCCGTGCCGAGAAGCGGAACACGAAGACGTACCAGGCGACCACGAGGGCCAGCCCGACCAGGCCGAGCACGAGCCAGAGCACCCAGAGCGGGTACTGGTAGGGCCCGAAGAAGTCGTCAGCGCCCGACACGACGGTGCTTCTCGATCAGGGCGAAGAGGCCCGGCACGACCTCGGCCTGGCTGCCGAGTCGCTGGCTGCTGACGCCGAGGGCGAGGAGCTCGCGCTCGGTGTCGCCCACGCGTCGGACGGACGAGTCGTCGAACTCGCGTCGGAGCTGCGCGTTCTCGCGGAGGTAGGCCGGCAGCCCGGACATCTCTCGGACGTCGAAGACCTCGCCGGCATGCCCCGTTCGCGTCATCAGGTCGGCGTCGCCGATCGTCAGCCAGACCACCTCGTGCTGGGCGCGCAGACGGCGGAGCAATCGTGTGATGCGCTCGTCGATCGCGACGTCGTCGGTGACCACCAACAGCATCGAGCGACGCCGGATGCCTCGCGCGACCCACTCGAGAACCGAGGCCAGGTCGCTCGTCGGGGCGTCGAGGTCGACCCGCCGGTCGACCTGACGCAGGAGGGTCTCGAGGTGGGCCTCGGTCGCGCCGGCAGGGTGCGCGCGGGTCCCCGACGAGTCACCCGCCACCAGGGACACGACGTCGCCGTGCTTGGCGGCGATGTAGGCGAGGGCGCCCGCCGCCATCAGCGCGATGTCTTTCTTGGACTCGCCGCTCGTGGCCGTCGCCGCCATGTTGCGACCGGTGTCCATCACCAGGACGAGGTTCTGCCGGCGGCTCGCGATGTACCGCTTGACCAACGGCTCGCCGTGACGGGCCGTGGCCTTCCAGTCGATGTCCTTCACCTCGTCGCCCGGGACGTACGCCCTGAGGTCGTCGAAGTCGTGGCTGCGCCCGTGGTGCACCGAGGCGTACCCGCCCTCGAGCAGGTCGATGGTGCGTCGGTGGGCGAAGAGCCCCATCTTCGTGCGCACGCGCAGCAGCAGGCTGGCCACCGGGGTCAGGGGGTCTGGACGGCGCCGAACACGGCGTCGATGATCGTCTCGGGCGCGACCTCGTCGGCCGTGGCCTCGTAGTTGAGGATCATGCGATGGCGCAGCACGGAGTGCCGCAGGTGCTTGACGTCCTCGGGGATGACGTAGTCGCGACCGTGCAGCAGGGCGAGAGCACGGGCCGCCTGCATGAAGGCGATGCTCGCCCGCGGGCTGGCCCCGAACTCGACGTAGTCGGCGAGGGTGGCCGCGATGTACTGCTGCGGGTGCCGGGTGACGTAGATGAGCTGCACGATGTAGTTGACGATCGACGCGTCGACGTAGACGCGCTTGGCCAGGTCTTGCAGGTAGACGACGTCGGCCAGGCCGACGCCGGTCGAGGGCGACGCGGCCTCGTCGTAGACGCCGCTCTCGATCCGCCGGATGATCTCTGCCTCTTCGGCCGGGGTCGGATAGTCGAGGATCTCTTTCAACAGGAAGCGGTCGAGCTGCGCCTCGGGCAACTGGTAGGTGCCCTCTTGCTCGATCGGGTTCTGCGTGGCCAGGACGAGGAAAGGCGACGGCAGCCGGTACACCGTGCCACCGATGGTGGTCTGCCGCTCTTGCATCGCCTCGAGCATGGCGCTCTGGGTCTTGGCGCTCGACCGGTTGATCTCGTCGAGCAGGACGAAGTTCGAGTGGACGGGCCCGAGCTGGGTGACGAACGTGGACTTCTGGGCGTCGTAGATCTGCGTGCCCGTGATGTCGCTCGGCAGCAGGTCGGGCGTGCACTGGATGCGCCGGAAACTGGCGTCGATCGACTGCGCGATGGTCTGGGCGGCGGTCGTCTTGGCAAGCCCCGGGACGCTCTCGAGCAGGACGTGCCCGCCGGTGATCAGGGCGACGAGCAGGGTGTCACGGAGGGCGGTCTGACCCACGACCTTGCGGCCGAACGCCTGCGACACGGCCCCGACGATCTGCCGGGCCCGCTCGAGCTCGGCGGGCGTCACGGGGGCCGAGGCCGGCGGCGGGGTCTGGCTGGCGGTGGCGGTGTCGGTCACGCGCCCCACTGTAAACCAGTACCCCGACAGCGCCGTTGCCCAGGGTCGCCGTGCCTCACCGCCGCAGCGCGCGCCTCGCCAGCCAGTTGCCGAGGAACTGGACGAGCTGCACCAGCACGATGATGAGCAGGACCGCGGCCCACGTGACGACCGGGTCGAACTGCCGGTAGCCGTAGAGCAGGGCGAAGTTGCCGAGCCCGCCGCCGCCGATGTACCCGGCCACCGCCGACATGTCGACCAGTGCCACGAAGACGAACGTGTACCCGAGGACGAGCGGTCCGAGCGCCTCGGGCAGCAGCACCGTTCCGATGATGCGGGCCGGGCCGGCCCCCGCCGCTCGTGCGGCCTCGATGACGCCCGGCTGCACGGTGAGCAGGTTCTGCTCGACGATGCGCGAGATCGCGAACGACGCGGCGAGCGACAGGGTGAAGATGATGGCCGGGTTGCCGCTGCCCGAACCGATGACGAACCTCGCCAACGGCTGGGCCGCGGCCAGGAAGATGATGAACGGGATCGGTCGGAAGACGTTGACGACCACGTTCAGCACACCGTAGACGACGCGGTTCGCGAACAACGCCCCGCCCCGCGTCAGGTAGAGCGCCAGGCCGAGCACGAGCCCACCGATGCCGCCGAAGAGCAGCGTCAGGGCGACGATGTAGACGGTCTCGACGGCGGCTTGCCACAGCATCGGCTGCAGTTCGATCAGGGAGTCCATGTCAGCGTCCTTCCGTGGGCGCGGCCGAGGTCGTCGGCGAGGGGGGCAGTTCGGTCGCGTTGTCGCCCAACTCGGCGACGGCCGCCCGGACGGCCGCGTCGTCACCGGTCACGGCGAGGGTCAGGGTGCCGAAGGTGCGCCCCTGGATGTCGTTCACGCCCCCGAAGACGATCTCGAAAGAGAGGCCGTGACGGGCGAGCAGCGCGAAGACGTCGCGCTGGTCGACGCCGCCCTCGGCGATGCGCACCGACACGAGGGTGCCGTCGTGCCGGGCCCGCAACGCCTCGAGCTCGTCGCCGTGCGGCGTGCCCGCGATGACGGTCGAGACGAACCGTTTGGTCGACGCCTGCTGCGGGTCGGAGAACACCTCGAAGGTGGGGCCGGTCTCGACGACGCGTCCGGAGTCCATCACGGCCACCCGGTCGGCGATCGACTTGATGACGTCCATCTCGTGGGTGATCACGACGATGGTGATTCCGAGCTCGGCGTTGACGCGCTTGAGCAGCGCGAGCACCTCGCTCGTCGTCTCGGGGTCGAGGGCACTCGTCGCCTCGTCGGCGAGCAGGATGCGGGGGTTCGTCGCGAGCGCGCGGGCGATGCCGACGCGCTGCTTCTGACCACCCGAGAGCTGGTCCGGCCGCGCGTGGGCCTTGTCACCGAGGCCGACGAAGTGCAGCAGGTCGCTGATCCGCCGTTGGTGCTCGGACTTCGGCACGCCCGCCGCCTTGAGCGGGAACTCGACGTTGCCCCAGACCGTCTTCGACGAGAAGAGGTTGAACTGCTGGAAGATCATGCCGATGCCGGCCCGGACCCCCCGCAGGTCACGCTCACGAAGGCCCGTGATCTCGCGACCGTCGACGCGGATGCTCCCGCTCGTCGTGGGCTCGAGGGCGTTGACGAGGCGTACCAGGGTGCTCTTCCCCGCGCCCGAGTAGCCGATGATGCCGAAGATCTCGCCCTCGGCGATCTCGAGGCTGACGCCGTCGACCGCGGTCAGCGGTTGGGCGCCCTTCTCGCGGGGCGGGTAGGTCTTGACGACGTCGGTCAGGGTGATGGCGGGCACGCGTTCTCCTCGGCACGGGCGGAGGCCCGGACCGCGAGCGGGTGCCTGCGCGCGGTCCGGGCCGGGGGTTGCGACCTGGTGGGGTCAGCCGTTCTGCTCGACGAGCTTCTCGGTCTCGGTCAGCGACTTCTCGAGGTCGCCCACGGGGATCTTCGTGATGATCGCCGTGCCGCCCGAGTTGTCGACCACGCCGTCGGTGACGGCCTTGGTGTCCTGGTAGATCTGGACGAGCTTCTGGTAGGTGGCGTTGTCCTTGTCCTCGGCGCGGGCGGCGAAGACGTTGGCGTAGGGCACCGACGAGGGGTCCTCGGGGTCGTCCTGGGCGATGACGTCGTCGGTCGACAGGCCGGCCTTGGTCGCGAAGTCGTTGTTGATGATCGCACCGGCGTAGTCGGGCAGCGACGTGGCGGCGAGGTCGGCGCTCACCGTGGCGACCTTGACCTTCGACTTCGACTCGTCGACGTCGTTGACGCCCGAGAAGATCGTCCCGCCGTCCTTCAGCGAGATCAGGCCGTTCGACTGCAGCACGAGCAGGGCGCGAGCCAGGTTGCTCGAGTCGTCGGGGATCGCGATGGTGTCGCCCTGCTGGAAGTCGCTCAGGTCGGTGTACTTCGACGAGTACAGCGGCAGAGGGTAGATCGCCGTCGAACCGATCGGCACGATGTCGTTGCCCGAGGCCACGTCGTACTGCGCGAGGTAGACGATGTGCTGGAACTGGTTCAGGTCGATCTCGCCGTCGGCGAGGGCCGGGTTCGGCTGCTCGTAGTCCGAGTAGTCCACGAGGTCGACCGTGATGCCCTCGTCGGCCGCGGCCTGGACGAAGTCGGCCCAGTACGGGTCGCTCGCGCCGACGACGCCGATGCGGACGGTCTCGTCGTCGCCACCGCCACGGCTGACTCCGATCGCGATGCCGACGGCGGCGAGCACGACGACGACCGCGACGATGATGGCGATCAGTCGACCGGGGCCCTTCTTGGGGGCGTCGATCAGGGGGGCGCTGCTGGTCATGGGTTCCTCTCGGGGCGCTGCGGGAGCACCGCTCGGGGGTGGGCCGAGGCTGTCGCGGTGCGCCCTCCATGCTGGCCGACGCCCCGGGGCGCGTCACATCGGGGCGTCACACGACGACACACGGTCAGGGCGGCCCCGGGCAGGGACGCGACCGCAGACAGGAGGCGCGGTGCGAGGATTCTCGCACCGCGCCTCCTGAAGGGGGTCGCGTCGCCCGCGGGGCGTGCCGGATCAGACGGTGACGACCTCGGGCGAGCCGAGCTCGCCGGGGGGCATCTCGGCGGCGAGGCGGTTGGCCTCGTCGATGAGCGTCTGGACGATCTCGGACTCGGGGACGGTCTTGATGACCTCGCCCTTGACGAAGATCTGCCCCTTGCCGTTGCCGGACGCGACGCCGAGGTCGGCCTCGCGGGCCTCGCCCGGGCCGTTGACGACACAGCCCATGACGGCGACGCGCAGAGGGACGGTCATGCCCTCGAGCCCGTCGGTGACGTCGTTGGCGAGCTTGTAGACGTCGACCTGAGCGCGGCCGCAGCTGGGGCAGCTGACGATCTCGAGCTTGCGCTCCCGCAGGTTGAGCGACTGCAAGATCTGCAGACCGACCTTGACCTCTTGGGCAGGCGGGGCACTGAGGCTGACGCGGATGGTGTCGCCGATGCCCTCGCTCAGCAGGATGCCGAACGCCGTGGCCGACTTGATCGTGCCCTGGAACTCGGGACCGGCCTCGGTGACGCCGAGGTGCAGCGGCCAGTCACCGCGCTCGGCGAGCTGACGGTAGGCCTTGACCATGACGATCGGGTCGTTGTGCTTGACCGAGATCTTGAAGTCGTGGAAGTCGTGCTCTTCGAACAGCGAGGCCTCCCACACGGCGGACTCGACGAGCGCCTCGGGCGTCGCCTTGCCGTACTTCTGCAGGATGCTGGGCTCGAGCGAGCCGGCGTTGACGCCGATGCGGATGGAGACGCCCGCGGCCTTCGCCGCGGCGGCGATCTTGCCCACCTGGTCGTCGAACTTGCGGATGTTGCCGGGGTTGACCCGGACGGCCGCGCAGCCGGCGTCGATCGCCTGGTAGACGTAGTTGGGCTGGAAGTGGATGTCGGCGATGACCGGGATCTGGCTCTTCTTCGCGATGATCGGAAGGGCCTCGGCGTCGTCGCGGCTCGGCACGGCGACGCGCACGATGTCGCAGCCGCTGGCCGTGAGCTCGGCGATCTGCTGCAGGGTGGCGTTGATGTTGGGGGTCGGAGTCGTGGTCATCGACTGCACGCTGACGGGGGCGTCGCCACCCACGAGCACCTTGCCGACCTTGATCTGCCGCGTCTTGCGACGCGGGGCGAGGACTTCGGGGACCTTCGGCATTCCGAGATTGACTGCTGGCACGGTGTCATCGTAAACCTCGGCGCTGGACGCCGCGTGACGGGCGGGTGACCGTCCGGTCACGCGACGTCCGTGACCTGACGTCAGCCGAAGAGGTCGATCGGGTTCACGATGTCGGCATAGGTCAACAGAACCGTCATGCCGCCGAGGAGGATGACGATCGCGAAGGTGACGGGGATGGCCTTGGCCGTGTCGACGGGGCCCGGGTCGGGTCGGCGGAAGAGCTTGGCGAAGCCGCGGCGGATCGCCTCGATCAAGGCGCCGGCCACGTGTCCGCCGTCGAGCGGCATCAGCGGCACCAGGTTGAACACGAACAGCGCGACGTTGAGGCTCGCGAGCAGACCGACGAGGGTGCTGATGCGGTCGACCACCGGGATGGTGTCGAGGCTCGCGATCTCGCCCGCCATGCGCCCGACGCCGACGACGCTGACGGGGCCGTTCGGGTCGCGCTCGGCCCCGCCGAAGGCGGCCTGCGCCACCCCGACGAGACGCTGGGGCAGCGTGACGATGACGCCGACCACGTGTGCGATGTTGTCGCCCACGGCCGGCAGCACGGCCGTCACGGGTTCACGCACCTTCTCGTAGGCGAAGCCGATGCCGACGAAGCCGACCTCCTGCGTCTGCGAGCTGCCGTCGGGGTTCGTCGCGACGGCCCCGCTCGACGTGGTCACGTACCGCTCGGACAGGGCCGGCGTCACCTGGAGCGTGCGCTCGGTGCCGTCGCGGTCGACCACGACGGCCAGGGTCTCGCCGGGAGAACGCTGCAGGATGCCCGTGATCTGGTCGCCGTCGGAGACGGTCGTGCCGTCGATCGACACGATGCGGTCGCCGTTCAGCATGCCCGCGGCGTAGGCGGGAGCCTCGGGTGCGTCGGACGGGCAGCTCGTCTCGGTCGACCCGGCGGGCAGGACGCAGGTGCTGACGCTGCCGACCGTGGTGCTCGCCTGCTGGACGCCGAAGCCGCAGAGCAGCACGGCGAACAGCACGATCGCGATGAGCAGGTTCATGAACGGGCCGCCGAGCATGATGATCACGCGCTTGTACACGGGCAGGCGGTAGAAGGTCCGCGACTCGTCGCCCTCGTCGATCGTCTCGGCACTGGCGGTCCGGGCGTCCTGCACGAGGGTGTTGAAGAAGCCGGTGCTCGACTGGCGCGCGCCTCCCCCGGTCTTTCCGGGAGGGAACATCCCCGACATCGAGATGTAGCCGCCGAGCGGCAACGCCTTGACGCCGTACTCGGTCTCGCCCTTCTTGCGCGAGAAGACGGTCGGCCCGAAACCGATCATGTACTGGCCGACCTTCACGCCGAACTTCTTCGCCGGCACGAGGTGGCCCACCTCGTGCAGGGCGATCGACACGGCCAACCCGACGACCATGACCAGGACGCCGAGCACGAAGAGGAGGATCGTCTGCACCGGGCAAGGGTAGCCGCCCGCGGCCGGACGTCCACCGCGCCGACGCCATGACGACGCTGGGAGCCCCGAACTGGGGCGGCGGGCTCAGCGGGCCAGCAGCGCGTCCGCCTCGGCACGCGCCCAGCGCTCGGCGTCGAGCACGCCCTCGAGGCTGTTCTCGCCCGCGGTGTGCCGGTCGACGACCGCCTCGACCACGTCGAGGATGTCGAGATACCCGACGCGTCCCGCGTGGAACGCCAGGACGGCCTGCTCGTTCGCCGCGTTGAAGACGGCCGGATGGGTGCCCCCGGCCCGCCCGACCTGCTTCGCCAGCCGGACGGCCGGGAAGGCCTGCTCGTCGAGGGGCTCGAAGGTCCAGGTGGAGGCGCGGGTCCAGTCGAGCGGGACGCCCACGCCCTCGACGCGGTCGGGCCAGGCGAGTCCGAGCGAGATCGGCAGGCGCATGTCGGGGGGCGAGGCCTGGGCGATGGTCGAGCCGTCGACGAACTCGACCATGGAGTGGACGATCGACTGCGGGTGCACCGTGACGTCGATGTGGTCGTAGTCGACGTCGAACAGCAGGTGCGCCTCGATGACCTCGAGCCCCTTGTTGACGAGGGTCGACGAGTTCGTCGTGACGACCAGGCCCATGTCCCAGGTGGGATGCGCGAGCGCCTCGCGCGGCGTGACGTCGGCCAACGAGTCCCGCGTGCGGCCGCGGAACGGACCGCCCGACGCCGTCAGGACGAGCCGGCGCACCTCGCGATCGGAGCCCGACCTCAGGGCCTGCGCGATGGCCGAGTGCTCGGAGTCGACCGGCACGATCTGGCCGGGAGCGGCTCGCTCCTTCACGAGGTCGCCGCCGACGATCAAGCTCTCTTTGTTCGCCAGGGCGAGCGACGCACCCGAGTCGAGGGCGGCGAGGGTCGGCGCGAGGCCGACCGACCCCGTGATGCCGTTCAGGACGACGTCGGCGCGGACGTCGCGGACGAGTTGCACCGATTCGTCGGTGCCGAGGGCCGTGTGCTCGACACCGAACTCGGCCGCCTGGGCCGCCACACCCTGACGGTCGGAGCCGGCGGAGAGGCCGACGACCTCGAAGAGGTCGGGATGGGCCCGGACGACGTCGAGGGCCTGGACCCCGATCGAACCGGTGGAGCCGAGGATCGTGATGCGTCGCATGGGGCCAGCCTAGGGCGACCACCTCCGGGGCCGTCCGCCGCCGCGAGACGACCCGTGGTTCGGCGACCCGCCCCTGGGCGACCAGCGCCTAGGCGACGGCGAGGATGTCGATCACGAAGACGAGTGTGTCGGTGCCCCCGATGCCGGCCGACGGTTGACCGGCCTCGCCGTAGCCCTCGGCGGGCGGGATGATCACGACCACCTGCGAGCCGATCGTCTGACCGATCATGGCCTTGGCGAACCCGGGCACGACCTGGTCGGTCGAGAACGGCGTCGGCGTGCCCTTGCCCCAGCTCTGGTCGAAGACCTCGCCGGTGGTCCAGTTGACGCCCTGGTACTGGACGGTGACGTTCGCGGGGTCGGGGACGACAGGGCCGTCGCCCTTCTTGAGGACCTCGATCTGCAGGTCGGACGGCGGTTCGGTGCCGGGCGGGATCGTCACGGTCGGCTGACCGTCGTCGGCGAGCTCGACCGTCGGGAAGCCGTCCACGGGAGGCCGGGCCTCGCCCGTCGCCTTGGTCGGCACGATCGACACGACGTCGGCGACGATCACCACGGGCGTGGGCGTGGCGGCCTGCTCCCCCGCGGTCGCGGTCGTCATGTCGGCCGCCGAGGCGACGGTCACCGTGCGGCTACCCGAGGGCACGCAGGCGATCGCGTCGACGATGCCCGGCACGTAGTAGTCGGTGCTCACCGTGAGCTGCGTGGGCTGCTGGCCCTCGTCGAAACCGGCCGACGTGACCTCGGCCCCGGTCGTCGCGTCGTAGACGGCGATGCGGACGTTCGCCACCGCGCCCGGCCCGGCGACCTCGCCACTACCCTCGACCAAGGTGGTGCGCTGGGTCGACGGGACCTCGAGTGGGGTGTCGAAGACGACCTCGGGCTTGCTCTCGACCTCGCCCGTGACGTCGACGCCGTCGGACAGCGCCCCCGACGTCGGCGCCTTGCAGTCGCCGGTCGCGCCGCTCGCCGTGGGAGACGGCTGGTCGGAACCACCCGTGCAACCGCTCAGCACGATGGCGACGAGCGGAACGGCCGCCAGGGCGACGAGCCGTCCTCGACGGACACGGGTGGACGGACGAGGAGGAGCGGTGCGGGTCATCGAAGAGTCGTCTCGGGGGTCGACGGCGACGGCCGACTAGGAGACGGCGAGGATGTCGATGACGAAGACGAGCGTGTCGGTGCCCGAGATGCCCGCCTGCGGGGCGCCGGCCTCACCGTAGCCGTCGGCCGGCGGGATGACGACGACGGTCTGCGACCCGACGGTCTGCCCGACCATGCCGTCCGCGAAGCCGGTGATGACCTGGTCGGTCGAGAAGGTGGCCGGCGCACCGCGCGACCAGCTCTCGTCGAAGATCTCGCCGGTGTTCCAGATGACGCCCTGGTACTGGACCGTGACGGTGTCGCCGGCCTGGACCGTGGGACCGTCGCCCTTGATCAGGGTCTCGACGCCGAGCTCGGTCGGCGCGTCGGCCTCGGGGACGGTCACCGTCGGACGGCCGTCGGCGTCGAGCTCGACGGTCGGGAAGCCGGCCTGCGGGGCCTGGGGCTCGCCCGAGGCCCGCAGCGGGACGTCCGAGGTCGACGACGCCGAGCTGGTCGACGTGGCGGTGTCGGACGATCCACCGGCGTCGCCGGCACAGGCCGCCAACGACAGGAGGAGAGCGGGGACGGCCAGGAGGGCGAGGGAGCGGCGCATGGGGATCTCTCGGTCGGAGTGACGGGGCTCGCGCCGTGGGACTCGGCGCGGCGAAGGTGCCGTGCCATTCTGCCTCACGCCCGGTCGGCTTCTCTGGACGCCGCCACCACGGTCGGCTCGTGCCCGACGGGGAAGGCGACGGACGCCGCGATGAAGCACTTGCGGCTCGCCTCGGCGTGCAGCTCGAGGGCGCGCTCGACCATGCCGTCGTCGGCGACGGTCACCCGGGGCCGCAGGGTGACCGACGTGAACCGTCCGCCGCCGTCCTGCGTCTGCGTCATGCGCCCCACGGCGGCGTCCTCGTAGGCGACCACGACCACGCCCGCGGTGGCGGCCACGTGCAGGTAGCTGAGCAGGTGGCACTGCGCCAGTGCGGCCAGCAGCAGCTCCTCGGGGTTCCACCGGTCGGCGTCGCCGTGGAAGGTGCGGTCGGCCGAGGCCAGGATGTCGTGCTGCTTGCCGGGGGCGACGATCGTGTTGTCCCGGCCGTACGAACGGTACGAGGTGGTGCCCTCGCCCCGGTCGCCCGTCCACTGGACGTCGACGGCGTAGTCGTGGTCGAGCATGCTGCCTCC
>NZ_LMLG01000001.1:834494-836480 GCF_001421865.1 Frigoribacterium sp. Leaf44 | reverse complement strand
CTCTCGGGCCCCTCGTCGGTGCGACGTGGTCGCATGGCGGGCCTCGGTACACTCCCCATCATGACCGANCCCCCGCCCCGCCGTGCCCTCCCGTCACCCTCTGACCGCCTCGGGCAGCGTCGAGCTGGCCGTGCTCGAACGCTCGGGCTGGGACGAGAGCCGTCACCTCGGTGCGGGCGTCGTCGTGGACGCCGACGGGCACGAACTGCGTCGGGCCGGGGACGCCGAGGCGACGATCTACCCGCGCTCCTGCCTCAAACCGCTGCAAGCGCTCACGGTGCTGCGGTCGGGAGTCTCGCTCGACGGTCCTCAGGCCGTGCTGGCGACGGCGAGCCACGCCGGTACGCGGGCCCACCTCGACGTGGTCGGGGCCCTGCTCGGCCGCTCGGGCAGCACCGAGGACGACCTCCTCTGCCCGCCGGACTGGCCCGGCGACCGGGCCAGCGCCCGTGAGGCCTCCGCGAAGCGCCGCCTCGCCATGAACTGCTCGGGCAAGCACGCCTCGTTCCTGCTGGCCTGTGCCGAGAACGGCTGGGACCCGTCGAGCTACGTCGCCACCGACCATCCCCTGCAGGCCGCCGTCCGCGAGACGGTCGCCGAGTTCACCGGCGAGACCGTCGACCACGCCGGTGTCGACGGCTGCGGCGCCCCGGTGATCGCGACCACCGTGGTCGGCCTGGCCCGGGCGATCGCCCGCATCACCGGGTCGGTCCGCCCGACCGGCGCGGGACGTGACGAGCACGCGGCGCACCTCGTGGAGGCCGTCCTCGGCGACGCCTGGGCGATCGACGGCCCCGGTCGCGCCAACACGGTGACGATCGACGAGCTCGGCGTGCTGGCCAAGCTGGGCGCCGAGGGCGTCATGGTGATGGGCACGACCGACGGCGTCGCTGTGGCCGTGAAGGTGCTCGACGGGAACGTGAGGGCCGGCACCCTGGTGGCGCTGCGCCTCCTGGTCGACGAGGGGGCCGTCGACTCGGCCGCCGCCGATCGTGTGATCGAGCGGACGCTCGAGAAGGTCACCGGAGGTGACGGTCTCGTGGGTCGCATCCGTCTCGGCAGCGGTCTCGACCGCTAGACCCGTCGAGCGGGGTCGTCGAACACCGACACGAAGGCGACCCGCAGGCTCTGCCGACACGGCCGGCCGTCCTTGAGGGTGACCGTGGCCTCGCCGTCCGGACCGATCACGACGACGGTGTCGACCGGCGGCGGTTCGGCCGCGGGCAGGTCCCCCGCCGCGGGAACCGTGCCGACGAGCACGCAGTCGACGGCCTCGGCCGCCTGGGCCGCCGAAGCCCCCGCGGACCGCAGCTGACGGCGGAGGCCCGATGCCACGGCCTCGGCCACGACAGGCGGTCCGACGACACGGACGGTCGACGAGAGGGGCACGCAGAGCGGTGCCTCGTCGAGGGTGGCCGCCTCGGCGCGGAGGCGTGCCAGTCGGGCGACGGCCGGGTCGGTCGCCTCGAGGTCGTCCTCGGGACGCCCCTCGAGCACCAGCCCGCTGGAGGCGCGACCCACCCCGAGCACCAGCACCCGGGTCGGACGACGTCCGGCGTCGGACGCACCGAACCGATCGGCCGTCGGGTACCAGTCGGCCAGTTCACGCGACCGTGCCGCTCGCAAGCGCGCGACGACCTCGTCGACCGCGTCGAGGGACTCCAGGAATCGCGATCGTTCGCGACGGGCCGAGAGGGTCGCCCCGACGACACGGTCGACGGCCCAGCCGACCAGGACCGCGAGAGTCGTGAGGACCGAGGACACGAGGACGGCGGGCAGGCCTGTCCAGGGGACGAGAGCACCGAACCCCGAGAGGACGGCACCCGTCGACATCGCCGCGACCGGCGCGGCCGTCGGACGGGTCCGGGCCGGTGCCGGTGGAAGTCGCACGCTCGGGGGGACGCGCGGGGACGTCAGGGGGGTCGAGGACGTGGCGGAGGTCGACAGCGTCCCGGGGTTCGAGGGGTCCATGCATCCAGTGGAGCG
>NZ_LMLG01000001.1:833770-834451 GCF_001421865.1 Frigoribacterium sp. Leaf44 | reverse complement strand
GGGGAGGAGCCGTCGGTCAGACGACGACGAAGAACTGCTCGCCGATCTCGACCCGGGTGCCACGCGTCACCCGCACCCGGACACCCGGATCGGCACGGCGGGGCGGGAGGTCACGAGGTCGGACGACCGTGCCGTTGCCCGACCACCGGTCGCTGACCCACAGGGTCCCCGCCTCTTGGCCGAACTCGAGATGCGTCTTCGACACGGATTTTCCGGGATCGACGATCCGGACGAGCTGATCGAACCGCTCCCCCGGTTGGGGCGTCGGTGCCCGACCGACGAGGCCCGTGCCGTCGACCGTGATGCTCTCACCCGTGCTGAACTGCAGGACGTACTGGGTGCCCAGGCCACCACGACGGACGATGCGTGTCTCGTCGACGTCGTCGTCGTCCACCGGCAGGTCGACGGGGGGACGACGAGGCCGCCAGGGCGGGGCCGAGGACGAGGTCGGGGCCGGGGGCACGTCGGCGACGATCGGCGTCGGCGTCACGGCCGGGCGCTCGGCCCGGAAGCCCGGGACGTGGTCGATCGGCGCAGGGGCCGGGCGTGCTGCCGCCTGCTGCTGATCCTCGACGTCACCCTGTGCGGGGACGTCGCCTCGGGAGCCCGCATCACCCTGGTCGGTGCCGACGTCGTCTGTGCCGTCGTCGTCGGTGCCGACGCCGCCGGTGGCGACGTCGT
>NZ_LMLG01000001.1:819725-833735 GCF_001421865.1 Frigoribacterium sp. Leaf44 | reverse complement strand
GTGCCGACGCCGCCGGTGCCGACGCCGCCGGTGCCGACGCCGCCGGTGCCGACGCCGCCGGTGGCGACGTCGTCGCTGCCGGCGTCGTCGGCGCCTGATCCGGCGGACTCACCGTCCTCAAGGACGGGACCGCGGCGGAGGGCGGACCCGTCGTCCGGTCGCCATTCGGGCGGGAGCGGCACGACGGGCCCCGTGAACGACAGGGCGACCGACTGCACGACGGCACCGCATTCACCGCAGAAGATGTCGTCCTCGCCGATGGCCGCGCCGCAGTGCGTGCACCGTTCGGGCACGACGCCTGATCCGGGCCGGACGAGCGGCACGGGCTCGACGAGCGGCACGGGTTCGGGTCGACCGGACTCGATGGGAGCGGGCCGCGACGCACCGGGGTTCGACGGACGGAAGTCCCGGCCGAGAGCGGCCAACGGAGCGGTGTCTCCGTCCCGGGGCGCGTCGGCCGTCGGACGCACCAGAGGCGGGGGCCCCACGGGAGGCGTGGGCCGTTCGACCGGGGCCACCTCAGGCGTGGGGACGGATGCGGGAGCGGGCTCGCCGGACGATGCGGAGACCTCGAGGCCGTCGGCCCTTTCACGGTCGTCGGCTTCAACCGGAGGGGCGCCCTCGTCGATGGCGGACGGCTCGACCTCGGCGAACCCGAGCTCGTCGTCCGGGCGGACCTCGGCCGCCTCGGAGGTCGGGTGCTCGGTGGCGGACGCTGCGCCGGGAGACGGTTCGTCCGACCCGACGGGCGTCAGGGACGCCGTCCAGAGCGGGGCCGACGTGGGGCGAGGTCCGTTGTCGGGGTGCTTGGCGGGCGATCGCAGTGGCGTGGGCGGTTCGACCGCATCAGGAGCCACTGTTCTGGGGGCGTCGACCTGACCGTCGCGAATCGCGGGAGCGTCGGGACGAGGGGGCCTCGGGGACCCCGCCTGCGCCTCCTCGGCGGGTGTTCGACGGTCGTCCTCGACCCTGCGCTCGACCGGTCGGTCGTCGACGGGCCACGCCGGGGGCTCGGGGACCGAAGCGGGCACCCCGGACCGGGGGTGGTCGGTGCCGGTCGACCCGACCTCGACCGCGCCGGCGTCCGTCTGGCGATCGCGCACCCACCACGGTGGTTCCGCATCGCCGCGGCGGGGGTGCGACGTCGCCCGCGAAGAAGCCTCGGGAAGGTCGGGGGCGCTGGTGGCGTCGACGTGCTCGGCGGCGGCATCGGCCCGACGGCGGGCGGCCGCGAGGTCTGCGCTGGAGACCGCCCGACCGCACTCGCCACAGAACATCGCGCCGACGGGCAGGGGGCTGGCACAGGTGGGGCAGTACATCAGTCGTTCCTCTGTCGCTCGGGAGGGGTGCGCCCATGGTAACCACGCATGGATCGGAGCGAGACCGCCGCGGCGAAACGCTGCCGCCTCGTGAGCCCCACCCCGAGGGCCCGCCGCATCTCGGCGACGGCCGTCCAGACGCGGTCGGCGTCGGACTCGGCGGGCGGGTTCGGTGAGAACACCGCACGGTCCGCCACTCGGGCCAGCACCGCGGGGCGCGAACCACCGACCACGGCGGCGACCTCGCTCCGCGTCGCGGCCGGCGGGGTGCGGATGCCGTGGTCGACCACCGCGTCCTGGAATTCGTGCCAGCCGCCGCTGATGCGGGCGGAAGGACTCGTCGCCGTCCGGCGGCGGCGTCGCCTCCGCGCCTTGAGGGCGACGATCGTCACGAACGGGGCCGCGAGCAGGCCGGCGACGAGGGCGCTCCAGCCGACGACGCGGACGATCGCCAGGACGACGGCCAACCAGGCCGGAGGGTCCTCGGGGTCGTCCTGCTCGGACTGCGGTGGGGTCTGGTCGTCGCGCATCTGAGGGTCCAGGGGCGGGGGCTGGACGACGGACTCGGGACGGGAGATCTGCGTGGGGTCCTGCACCTGATCCTCGGGGATCGGCCGCTCGGCCGGATTCGGATCGAGCGCCACCCAGCCGTACTGGGCGGTGTCGACCTCGATCCAGGCGGACACGTTCGAGCCGGTGACCTCGACACTGCCACCATCGGCCTCCGGCGCGAATCCCATGACCACCCTCGCGGGGAACCCCAACTGATCGGCCATCAACGCGGCCGCCGTCGCGTACTGCTCGGCGTCGCCGATCATGACGGGGTCGGTGAAGAGCTGGGCGATGCGGTCCGCGCCGTGCCCCGATCGGCTGACGGGCTCGTCGGCGGTGACCCCGTGGCTCACGTAACCGTCCTCGCGCAGCGCACCCAGCGCCGCCCGGAGGCGCGCCCCCGGCCCCTGGACCCCGGCGACGTCCTCCTCGAGCGAGGACGACAGTTCGTCGGGCACGTCCCGCGGTGTCGGCACGGTCGCCGTACCCGGCGTGAGCGCGTCGAGTTCGTCGTCGCCGGGCTGCCGGGGCTCGACCGCGTCCAGCCGGTACGAGTCGCCCTGCCGGAGTCCGCCGAGGACGGCCGCGGTTCCCGTGACGTCGTTGTAGAAGAAGGCGTCCCGCCGGGCGTCCGCCGTGGCTCCGTCGAACGAGACGGACTCGAGCCGGCCGACGGTGGGGAGCCAGAGGTCGTCGTAGGCACCGACCGTGACGTCCACCGAGGTCGCGTCTCCGTCGACCTCGGATTGGTCGACCTCGGACGGCACCCGCGTGAAGAACCCGGAGGCGCTGTCGACCTCCCCGCTGCCGACGCTGTAGACGACACCGTCGTAGGTGTCGAGCGTGGCGACACGCAGTCGTTGTCCGTCACGCAGGCCTGAGACCGTGAGGAGCGTCTGGTCGACCATCGGCTCCTGTTCGTAGGCCCGGAAGCCACTGAGCGGGCTGACGTGGTCGCGCGGGTCGAACGGTTGCTCGACGACCGTGCGGGCCACCGTTCGCGACGTGGCCGGCGGGATCGCCGAAACGGCGACCGTGCCGGCCGTGGCGGCGACGACCAGCGTGACGAGCGTGCCGACCACGGCCCGGACCGCCACCGGGCGGTGCCCGGCCGATCTCGGGGCGGCGCGGGCGGAGAGGGCGTCGAGCGCGACGCGACGCCGACGGAGGCGCCACCAGACCACCCAGGCGACCACCGTCACGAGCACGGCGAGTCCGGTGGCGCGGGGCCACCAGGGGTCGCCCGGACCGAGCACGATCGCCGTGATCCACACGACGACCGGGACGACGACGGCGACTTCTCCGCGTCGGCTGCGGAGGGCGACGGAGATCCCGACGACCGTGCCGACGAGGACCAGCGCGAAGACCGGGACCAGCAAGGCCTCGTAGCTGCCCACCGGCAGGGCGATGGTCACGAGCTGTTTCCAGCCGAGAGCCGTCGCCGAGACCAGCGTCAGGAGGCCCCTGCCCGTGGGCAGCACGCCGACGAGGGCCTGAGACGGCACGGCCAGCGGCACTCCGAGCAGCAGGTACGCCACGACCGTGGCGACGAACACCCATACGCTCGACAGCCGGAGGACGGCCGAGCCGAGCGCGATGACCACACCGACGGCGAAGGCGACGAGGACGAGCACCACGAAGGCGGCACTTTCGTACACCGGCCAGAACGTCGCGGTCGCGGTGCCGAGCGAAGCCGCGAACAACGCCACGACGGAGGAGACGAACGGCGCCCGCAGTCGCGACGGCCGGGTGCGTGACCGGACGCGGGGAGGAGGTGTCACCGGCCCCACCGGCGTCCGGACCTCGTCGACGGCGGTCATGCGCTCGCCGTCCGGGCGAGCGACTTCTGCAGGTCCTCGAGGAAGCCGATGGTCAGCACGGTGAGATCGGCGATGCGCCTCATGCCGGGGACCGTCTCGGGGTCGCACACGATCGCGACCGCTTCGACCCCGAGCGGGAACTGCATGGCGGCAGCGCGCATCTCGGTGACGGTCGTCGTGGACCCGACGACGAGGAACGCCACCGAGATCCCCACGACCTGGTCGCCGGCGACCCGCGAGACGTCGGCGATGGCGAGGGCGGATTCGGCCGTGGTGACGACCGCGAGCTCGTCGAGCAACCGGTTGCGCGTCAGCGTGCTCAGCGAGCGGATCTCGAGGTTCTTGCGCTTGGCGAACTCGGGGGTGGTCTCGCCGACGACGACGCTGACCTCCCGGGCGTCTCGGATCGCGCGGGCCCCGAGGGAGCCCGCGACGCTGACGGCGAGCTCGAACTCGTCCTCGTTCGCGAAGTCGCCGGCCGCCAGGCTCAGGGCGATGACGAGGTGGCTGCGACGGCTCTCCTCGAACTGCCGCACCATGTAGGTGCCGGTCTTGGCGGTCGACTTCCAGTGGATGTTCCGTCGTTCGTCACCGGGTTGGTACTCACGCAGGGCGTGGAACGAGATGTCGCTGGGCGAGAGGTCGCGCGTCGGGTTGCCCTCGAGGTCGCGGATGAGACCTGTGCTCGTGCTCGGGATGCCGATGGTGCGGGGATGGACGAACACCTCGGTGACGCCGGTCCACTCGATCTCGCGTCGGGCCAGGCCGACCGGATCGCCGCGGACGGTGCTGACCGGTCCGACGGCGACGACGCCCCGCCGCGTGGTGGGCAGGTCGAACGACTCGGTGACCTCGTCGCCCGACCGCAGGCTCGGCAGGTCGATCTCGGCGAGCCCCCGGCCGACGGGGACCTCGACGGACACGCCGAGGATTCGGCGGGCGCTGGCGTTCCGCACCCGCACGGTGCCGGCGGCCTCCGCGCCGACGGCCACCCGTTCGTGCGGGATCTCGAGGGTGATGCGGACGGAGTTCCGACCTATCAGCGCCAGCCCCGCGACGAGCAGCAGGACGATCGCGGCGAAACCGACCACCACGAACTCGGTCCAGCCGAGCAGGTAGCCGACGAGCAGCGCCACCGGTGCGGCGACGAGCATCGACCACCCGAAGGGCGTGACGACCGAGGAGGCGCTGGTGAAGGCCCCGCGGACGCCCCGGCGAGCTCCACGGGTCGTCCTGACGAGCAGGACGAGGAGGTCCGCTCCGATGCCGGTGCGGTCGCCGACGATCCGTGTCCGGGCGTTCGTCAGCCCCTGTGTCCCCGTCGAGAACGCGGAGTCGAAGCGTTGGTCGACACCACGGGTGCCGCCCCGCGGTCGCGTGCGACCGGCGCGGGAGCCGTCCGCGGTCGACCCGGGCACGGGCCGGGCAGCCCGGTCGGTGCCTCGGGGACGCTCGCTCACACGGCTACCCGTTCGGCGGGTGGCGCCGTCTCGATGAGCAGCTGGCTGACGACGCTGGACGGCGTGACGCCGTCGAACTCCGCTTCGGGGTCGAGCACGAGCCGGTGGGCGAGCACGGGCTCGGCGAGCGACTTGACGTCGTCCGGGATCACGTAGTGGCGGCCGAGGGACGCCGCGTAGGTCTTGGCCGAGCGGACGAGGGCCAGTGCACCGCGCACGCTCACGCCGAGGCGGACCTCTTGGGCGGTGCGCGTGCCGTCGACGAGTCGGGCGACGTAGTCGCTGATGGTGGGCTCGACGTGCACCGTTCGGGCGAGCTGGGCCATCTCGGTGATGACCCCCGCCTGGACGATCGGGTTGAGGCTGCCCTCGTGGACCCGCGTGGCCGAGCCCTCGAGGATGCGTACGGTGGCCGCGTGGTCGGGGTAGCCGATCGAGGTCTTCATGATGAACCGGTCGAGCTGGGCCTCGGGAAGACGGTAGGTGCCGGCCTGTTCGACGGGGTTCTGCGTGGCGATCACCATGAACGGCGACCCCACGGGGTGGCTGACGCCGTCGACCGTCACACGGCTCTCTTCCATGACCTCGAGCAGTGCGGACTGCGTCTTGGGGCTGGCCCGGTTGATCTCGTCGGCGAGCACGATGTTGGAGAAGATCGGCCCACGGTGGAACTCGAACTCACCGGCCTTCTGGTCGTAGATGCTGACGCCGGTGATGTCGCCGGGCAGGAGGTCGGGCGTGAACTGGACCCGGTTGCTCGTGCCCTGGACGCTCTGGGCGATCGCGCGGGCTAGCGAGGTCTTGCCGGTGCCCGGGAAGTCCTCGAGCAGCAGGTGCCCCTCACTCAGCAGAGCCGTGAACGACAGTCGCACGACGAAGGTCTTGCCCAGGAGCACCTGGTCGACGTTGGCCACCAGGCGCCCGAAGATGTCGGAGAACCAGGTCGCCTGCTCGGGGGTCATGCTCATGTGTCTTCGTTCCTCGATGTGTCGTTCGTGGGCTCTAGCCGCAGGTGACTTGTGCGTAGCCGCTGTCGGTCTTTCCGTCGACCGTCCCGCGGATGCGGACCTCCGTCGCCGTCGGCTCGACCCGGGACGACGTCGTGTATTCGCCGTTCCCGTTGCCCGACTGCCAGTTGTCGAGGATGACGGGCGACACATTGAATTCGACCGTCGCCGAGAAGTCGAGGCTACCGTTCGACGGCAGGTTGACCACGAGGGGTTCGCCGGGGACGCACGAGACGATGACCGGCCTCACGGTCACGGGCGTCGCGGCGTAGCGACCGGACGCCGTGCCGCAGAACGTCTCCGAGGCGTCCCGACAGCCTCGGACGTAGACCTCGAGTTCCGTGCCGTAGCCCCCGGAGGAGATGAAGCCGTCGGTCGCGACGGCCTGCCAACCCGTCTGCCCGTTCTGCGACCACTCGTACCGTGCGGCCGTGCCTGTCACCACGTCGGCCGCGGAGACCCTCACGTCGAAACGGCCTCCGCCGTTCTCATCCGTCGCCACGGTCGCGCGAGCAGCACCCGGGGCCTTGAGCGCCGTCGTACGACCTGAACCCGCGGAACAGAAGGTGCCGTTGTCCGCCTTCACGACGTACAAGTACGTGACCCCGTCCTCCGCGGACGAGTCCATCGCTCCCCCGCCGGTGAGGGGGACGGCGTCACCGGCGGTGTCGCAGGACACCGGCCCGTCCGAGTTCGCGATGCGGACCACCCGGTATGCGGGAGCCGATCCCCCGTTCGCGGTCGACGGCGTCCACATGATCTGCACGCCACCGCTCACCGGGGTGGCGGTGACCTGGGGCACCCCGGGGCTCCCGACGGGGACGACTCGCGTCAGGGACGCCCGGGCCCATGCCGCCTCGCTGTCCACGTCGGCGTCGTTCTTCGCGTACACGTTCACCGTGTAGTTCTGGTTCGGCAGGAGCCCGGCGATCACGCTCTGTTGCGCCCCACGGCGAACGGTCTGAGATCCCGTCGTGGGCCCCGACCATTCGACGACGTACGACTGGATCGCGGATCCTGGGCGAGGATCGGGCGAATCGGTCCAGGAGATCCGGGTGTCCCCCTGGCCCGACGACACCGCGGTCGCGCTGAGGCCGGTGGGTGCCGCGGGCACGTAGTCGGCGCTGTACGCCGGACTCGACGCCGACGAGGCGGAGTCTCCGATGGCATTGGTGGCGACGACCGAGAAGGAGAACCGCTGACCGGCAGGCAGGTCGGTCAGGGTGCACACGGTGGCCAGTCCGCAATTCCTGGAGTACGAACCGCCAGCCGAGCCGGTGCCGGTCAGACGGTAGCCGGTCAGGGGCGAGTTGTTGGCCGCGGGTGCCGTGTAGCTGAGGGTGAGCTGTCCCCCCGTGAAGGTGCCCGATCGGACCGGTGCGTTGGGGGCGTTCGGAACGTCCTGCACGCTGATGGTGACGGTGCCCCAGACGTAGCGGTCGGGGTCGTTCGTGACGTCGGCCACCTGGTACTGGAGGTTCGTGTCGCCCGGGGCTGCGGAGGCCGCGACCGAGACGGCGAGACTGCGGTTGTCACCACTCGGCGTGATGGAGACACCGGCCGGGACGGACGACCCGTTCAGCCCCCTGATGGCCACCACCCGGAGCGCCTGGCCGGGGAAGGGGTTCGTGGCCTGGTCGTTCTGCAGCACGTCGACCGTGGTCGACGCCCCGCGCTTGACGACGGCACGGTCGGCCGCCGGTTGGGCGAGGGGTCGGGTCGATCCCACCACGGACAGGGTGACGGCACCGCTCCGGCCCGGATTGAGTGCGTCGCTGACGGCGACGGGCAGCGACCTGCTCGTCCCCTTGGCGGCCCCCGCATCCGCCGACACCGTGAGCTTGGACCCCGACAGGTCGTAGCCGAAGCCCGCCACACCGCTCTGCTCGATCGAGTAGCTGAGCTCGTCGACGTCGTCCGGATACGGATACGTGGTGAGCCTGGCGAGGTCGAGTGTGCGGGACTGGCCCGGTTCGAGGTCGACCGAGGCGCCGTTGAAGACGGGCGGTTGGTTCTCTCGCGACGTCACCGTGATGGGCAGCACGAGCGACGCCGTCCGTCCGTCCGGATCGTCGGCCGAGCGGCCGTCGGTCACCTGGAACGAGATCGAGGCCGTGCCCGAGAACAGGTCGGCCGACGTGAAGCGGAGGGTCGTGTCGTCGACGACGAGATCGTCACCGTTCGAGTTCGTCGCCCGGACCGTTCCGGGGTCGGTCAGTCGGACGCCGTTGGTACCGGCCGAGATGACGTATCGGTCGAGGTCGATGGTGACGGCCTTCTCGCTCTCGACCGTGATCGGACGGACGGTCCGGTCGACCTGGGGAAGGGCGTCGTCGAACCCGGGCACGACGATGAACGCGTAGGCGCGGATGCCCGGGTCGTCCTTCCTCGAGACGGAGAACGGGACGATCTGGCTCGAGTCGGTGATGCGGACGGTCACGCGCGAGTTCGGCGTCACCTCGGCGGTCGAGCCGAAGCCCGGAGCCAGTCCGAGGTCGAGCTGGGACGTGCTGCCGTCGGAGAAGAACACGTTCGTCAGCGGGTTGACCGTCACGGTCTGCCGACCGGCGATGTCGCTGAGTCCGAGCACCGTGTCGTCGGCGAGAGGGTAGTTCAGCGGCGCATCCGGGTCGACCGTCACGGTGACGAAGGTCGAGCTCTGACCACCGCGTTCGTTCGACACGGTGTAGACGAGGCCGTACGTGCCCGGTGTCTCGGGCGGCGTCACCGACACCATCGTCCCCGAGACGACCTTGGCGACGACGCCGTCGCCGTTCGGCTCGACCGCGTCGACCGACAACGTGCCTCCGTCGGGGTCGGAGTCGTTGTCGAGCACCCGGACGGTGATGGAACCCCCTGGTCGCATGGTGACCGCGTCCGCGACGGCGATGGGGTTGCGCGACCCGTCGGCGCGGGTCGAGATGCCCACGCGGACGGTGCCGGTCGCCCGGGCCCCCAACCCGTCGACGACCGTGTACGTGAAGCTGTCGGTGCCCGCCGAGCTGGCGTTCGCCTGGTACTCGACGTAGTCGGTGCCGACCGTCGCCACGCTGCCCTTCTCGGGGTTCGTGCCCACCCCGAGCAGCTGGACCGAGTCGCCGTCGGGATCGATCCCGTCGAGGGGGACGCCGACGCGGACGGTCTCGCCGGCGACCACGCGCGCCGTCACCGACTGGGGCGCGGGAGCCGCGTTGCTGCCGGCGTCGACCTCGCGGACCGCGATGGCGACCTGGGCGGACGCCCGCTGTCCGTCCGGGCCCTCGACGGTGTACGTCGCCGTGACGTTGCCCGGGGTGGAGGGGGCCAGGTACCGCAGACGGTTGCCCGACGCGAACAACAACCCGCTGCCGGCCGGGACGTCGCTCTCGAGTCGCGGCACCAGCGTCAGTTCGTCGCCGTCCGGCTGCTCGTCGTTCGCGAGGACGTCGATGTCGATCGAGTCCCCCACCCGAACGGTCACCTGGTCGTCGGTCGCGATCGGGGGCTGGGTGATCGCCCGGCGCGGGATCTCGACCACCGTCACCGTGCCGGTGGCCGAGGCGAGGCCGTTGCTGACGGTGTAGCCGAAGGTGACTGGCCCGTCGTCGAGCGGAGCCGCGAGCGTGATGCGGGCGTAGCGCTGGTCGAGGGTCTCGACCCTGACCCCCGACGAGGCGGGCACGGCGTCGGTCGCCGTGAGCATGAGGACGTTGTTGGCCGGGTCGCGATCCGTCGCCACGACGTCGAGCGTCTGCGTGCCCAGCGTCTCGACGAAGATCGTCTTGGGCGTCGTGATCGGAGGCGTGCCCGCGTCCGGAGGGGACTGGACGTCCACCCGTACCGTGCCGGTCGCCGTCTGGTCGCCGTCCGTCACGGTGTACTCGAGGAGATGGGTCCCCGGCGTGTCGCTGAGGAACCGGAACGTGCCCTGTTCGTAGTTCGGCGTGACGGTGACGTCGTCCTTCGCCGGGACGCTGTTGAGCTTGATCGTGCCCGTACCGCCCCGGGCGTAGGTCAGCGGTCTCACGGTCAGCTGCTGGCCCGCGTAGGCCTGCTGAGAGAACGGCAGGGCCTCGAGCGGGACCTGGCCCGCCCCCATCACATCGATCGAGAGCGTCCCTCGCCCCTCGTCACGGCCGTCCGAAACGGTCAACGGGACG
This sequence comes from Frigoribacterium sp. Leaf44, assembly GCF_001421865.1. NCBI lineage: Bacteria > Bacillati > Actinomycetota > Actinomycetes > Micrococcales > Microbacteriaceae > Frigoribacterium > Frigoribacterium sp. Leaf44. The sequence continues at coordinate 823,438 of NZ_LMLG01000001.1, read as the reverse complement.
TCCACGGTCGTGTCGCCCGCGCCGGCGTCCTGGTAGACGACGTCCCCCGACGGTTTGTACGACACCCCGGCCACCCCACCCGCCGAGGTCAGGTAGAAGGCGTCGCCGTCGGGATCGACCCAGTCGCCCAGGACCGAGGTGGTGACACGCCCCGACGACGACACCGACGCGGTCGTCCTGCGCGCCTGCTGCGGCGGCGAGTTCTCGGACGGCTGGCGCACGGTGACGGTGACCGTCGCACTCGCCTGCCCGCCCCGACCGTCCGAGATCGTGTAGTCGAACGTGAACGCGCCCGAGGCCGAGTCGGTGAGGGTGAGCAGCACCTGCTGCCGGTCGTTGACGAGGTCGAGCCTGCCGACGGAGTCGTCGAGCGGGGACACGTCGTCGACCACGAGCGGGTCGCCGTTCGGGTCGTAGTCGTTGAGCAGGACGGGCACGGTGGTCGCACGACCCGGTCGCGCGCCGAACGCGTCGTCGACGGCGACCGGTGGTTTCTGATCGAGATCGAGCTCGGGCGGTTGCTCGTCGTCGTTCTCCTGCTGTTCCTCCTGGTCGCGGTCCTCTTGGAAGAGGTCGGACCAGTTGTCGATCAGCTGGCCGGAACGCTGCACGGCCCACGACCGCCCCGTCGCCGGGTCGTTCAGCACGACCCGACGCGCGTTGACGTCGAAGACGAGGTCCGCGCCTCCGGCGACCTGGTCGAGGTCGAGGACTCCCCCGCGGGCCGATGCGCAGTCGCTCCACGCCGAACCACCCGCCCAGGCGGCGAACCGGCAGTCGCCGACGACCACGGGTCGTGCGGGCTCGCCCTCGCGTCCGCCGACGACCTCGGTGACCCGCGACGAGTCGACCGCCACGGACAGGAGTCCGCTGGACGTGGCGACCAGGACCGCGTCGCCCGTGTCGGACCCGGCCTGCAGGGCGAGTCCGCCGGACGCCCGGTCGGACAGGTCGACCTGCCGTCCGTCGACGACGAGGGCCCCGGTGACGGCGTCGAGCACGGCCCAGTGGCTGCCCACGGAGGCCACCTGGTACCCGGCGGACGACGAGGCGGGCACGTCGTGCGTCTCGAGGACGTCGGGTGACACCGTGCCGTCGAAGAGCGACACCCGGCCGGTGTCGGTCGAGTAGGCGGCCACGGTCCCGTCGGCCGTGACGCTGGTGACCAGGCCCTTGCCGAGGCTGAGATCGGGGTCGACCTCGGTGCTGAACGACGACAGGTCGGAGAGCGGTTGGCTCCACACCTCGCCCGTGCCCTGCGAGACGACCAGCGCCCGATCGCCCGCGATCGACACGTCGGGTGATTCCGGAGGCAGCGGGACGCTCTCGGCGACCTCGGCCGTCGCGGTGTCGACGACGCCGACCGTGGCGTTGCTGCGGTCCACGAGCAGGACGTCCTGCCCGCGCTGAGCCACCGAGAGGTCGGCACCGGTGCCGCGCACGGCGGAGTTGAGCTGCAGGACGTCGGTGTTCGCCCGGCCGATCGCAGATCGTTCGCCGTTGGCCACCCAGACGGTGCCGTCGGACAGGTCTACTCGCTGGGCCTCGTAGCCGTTGCTGGCCACGGCGATCGTCGTCACGAGCGTGGTCACCACGACCACTCCGACGCCCGTGACCACGGCGGATCGACGACGGGCAGCCCAATCGAGCAGCCGTCCCATCAGCCCTGACCCGCCGTCGCGCAGTTCTCGTTGCTCGCCGGGCCGGTCGAACCACCGCGGCTCACGGTGACGGTGATGCAGACCTCGTCACCCGGGTCGGCGGGGGTGGCGACGAACCGGTCGGCGGACTGCTGGCTCGTCTGCCCGCCGGTCGAAATGATGTAGGTGTCACCTGCCCGCAGCCCCGGATCGCTCCAGGTGAAGACCACCGAGGACCCGTCGCTCGACGACGCGACGTCGGCCACCCGGGGAATGTCGGTCGACGTCGAGCGGACGAGCACGAGCGTCGCCGCGGCCGCCAGGCCGATGCCCACGACGGACACCGCCACGAGGACCCAGGTCATGACGAGCACGGACCGACGTCGCGCCGGGCGCGTTCCCGTGCTGCGGGGCACCGCGCGGCTCTGTTGCGACGAACCACCGTGCTGCGCCTGGACCTGGGCCTCGGTCGCCCGACGTCGGCGACGACGCCGGGAGGCCTGCACCGGGGTCACCCCTCGGAGGCGCGTCTTGTCCTCGAGGTCTGCCACGGTCGCGAGGGCCCAGTCGTCGACGGCCACCTCGATGGGCGTCTGCACGACGCCGATCTCGCTCTCGACCTGCTGGAGCTCGCGCACGAACTCGAGGACGCTGGCCTGGCGGTTCTCGGGGCGACGCGACATGGACCGCGCGAGCAGTCGCTCGAGCGTGGGCGGGACGTCCGTCCGACCGGTGGGCACGAGCTTGGCCTTGTCGATGCGACCGATGAGGTCGGAGGCGCCGTTCTTGTCACCGCCGAGGACCTCGAACGGGCTCCGGCCCGCGAGCAACGAATACACCGTCGCGCCGAGCGACCACACCTCGGACTCGATCGTGCCGTTCGTCTCGTCGAGCAAGACCTCGGGCGCCGACCACGGGATCGACATGCCGACGACCTCTTGCGGCTCGCTCTCGCTGAGCGACGCGGCGATGCCGAAGTCGGACAGCACCGGATGGCCGTAGGCCGTCATGAGGATGTTCGACGGTTTGAGGTCGCGGTGGAGGACACCCTGCCGGTGGGCCGTCTCGACCGCGCTGCCGATCTTGACGCCGATGCGCAGCACGTCCGCGACGGGGATGCGGTCGCGCCGGTACCGCTCGCTCAGCGACGAGGAGCAGAGTTCCATGACCAGGTAGGGGCGGCCGTCGGCCGAGACGCTGGCCTGGAACACCGTGAGGATCGACGGATGTGCGCTGAGCTGGGCCATGAGGTTCGCCTCGGCCTGGAACATCTGTCGGACCTGGTCGTTCACGACCTCGCTGAGCATGACCTTCACCGCGACCTGCCGGCGCGGCATGTTCTGTTCGTAGAGGAACACGTCGGCGAAGCCGCCCGACCCCAGCACGCGCACGTGTGAGAATCCCGGCAGCACGGGGGGCGCTGAAGGCAGTCGTCGAGCCACGTCGCCTCCTCTGGGGATCGATGCCGGGTCGGCTGGGTGGAGCTGGTCGGCGTCGGTCCGACCGCTGCCATTCTACGTGGGAGCCCGTGACGCCCGAGAGGCCCGTGGGCCCCCCTGTGGACAGGCCGACTCCCCCCACTTCGGGGGCCGGGTCATCCGCGGATGCGTGTCGCGCCTAGTCGGCGTCCGGCGTCTCGACGCCGCGGACGTCCACGACGAGGGCCGTCACGTTGTCGCGCCCGCCCGCCTCGACGGCGGCCTCCACGAGGGCCGTCGCCGCCTGCTCGGCACCCTCGACACCGCCCAGCACCTCGGCGATCCGGTCCGCCGACAGCTCTTTGGTGAGGCCGTCCGAGCAGACCAGGAGGCGCAGGCCGGGCCGGGCGGGGACCCGCCAGTAATCCGGTCGAGGGTCGACGTCGAACCCGACCGCCCGGGTGATGACGTTGCTGTCGGGGTGCTTCTCGGCGTCGTCCGCGTGCAGGAGCCCGGCGTCGACCATCTCCTGGACGACGGAGTGGTCGACGGTGACCTGGCGCAGGCGCCCGTCCTCGAACATGTACACACGCGAGTCACCCACGTTGAAGACCGTGAAGTCGACCTCGGCGCCGTCTGCTTCGCGGGACAGGAA
>NZ_LMLG01000001.1:797554-819694 GCF_001421865.1 Frigoribacterium sp. Leaf44 | reverse complement strand
GTGCCGACACCGAGCTCGGTGTCGGCCGCCGCGACGGCGATGTCCTCGGTGGCGACGCGCAGAGCCGTCTCGACGTCGTCCGTCGTGGCGAACGGTCGGGACGCGATCTCGCTCATGCGGCGCACGACGGCGTCGCTGGCCACGTCGCCGGCGCTGTGCCCGCCCATGCCGTCCGCGACGACGAAGAGCGGGGCCGCGGCGAGGTAGCTGTCCTCGTTGTGGGCTCGGCGACGACCCACGTCGGTCACCCCCGCCCAGTCGAAGGTGAGTCCCGGGCCGTCGAGGCCGAGGGCGTGGGCGGTCGTGGGGCGGCCGAGCTCTGTCACAGGAGGGGTTCTTTCGTCGGGATGATGCGCTGGGGAGGCAGGATCTCGAGAAGGTTCCCGTCACCTACGTCCACTATCGTGCCTGCACGCGCGACGAGCGACTCGCCTTGCCGCAGAACCACGGGAACGCGTCCGGGCTCGGTCACCCGGGTCCCGTTCGTCGAACGCAGGTCGGTGACCACGACGATGCCGCCTTGCTGGCGCACGTCGACGTGGGCGCTCGAGACCTCGTGGCGGGGAGACGGCACCGTCACCAGCCGTGGGACGGGCCCCGACCCGAGGCGCGGACCGGCGGGCCGGCGCCCGACCACGACGGGCGAGTCGAGCAGCAGGTCCTGCCCGGCCACCCTCACCCCGTGGAGGCGCGGGGCGGGACGGGCGGACGCGTTCGGCTCTCGGCCCGTCGGCGCGGGCACCGGAGGGGACGCTCGGAGGACGGTGTCGTCCGCGTCCGCGGGGCCCGAGGGACGGGCGCGACGGCCGACGACGGTGTCGTCGATGCCGTGGAGTTCGTGCCACGGGTCTGGACGATGTTCGGCGGGCATCTCGTTCCTCTCACCGGGGGCCGTGGTGCGCGTCGGCGACCACGACCTCCACGCTAGCGCGCGGCGCGACCCACACCTCGTCGGCGTGGCGCCGCACGACGTCTCCTCCCCACGCTCGGCGGGATGCCATCGACGCACATCGGCGCCGGACACCCTCATGCGGCCCGGACACCGGCCCTAGCGTGACGCCATGACCGACCTCGTCCTCGTGCCCCCGCTGCCGCCCGGCCGAGCCGGCGACGACGAACCGCCGGGACTGGTCCGGCTCGACTCCCCCGTCGGACGCATCGAGATCGTCAGCCGGCATTTCGCCGTCGAGGGCCTGGCGATCGAGCGCGACGGTGTGCTGCCCCACGACGATCACCCCGAACGGCCCGACAGCCTCCTCGACGCCGCCCGACGACAGGTCGACGGCTACTTCGAGGGGGTGCGCACCCGCTTCGACCTACCGTTCCGACTGGTGGGTTCGAGCTTCCAGCGCTCGGTCTGGTCCGCTCTGCTCGAGGTCGAGTGGGGTCGGGCCACGACCTACGGACGGCTCGGCGGGACGTTCGGCAACCCCCGGGCGGGTCGAGCCGTCGGCGGAGCCGTCGCGACGAACCCGCTCCCTCTGCTCGTCCCCTGCCATCGCGTGCTCGGCCGGACGGGCGGCGTCACCGGATACACCGTCGGTGAGGGGGTCGAGACGAAGAAGTGGCTCCTGCGGCACGAGGGCATCGCGTTCCGAGACGGTCCTGTGCCGCTCGACTGAGCCGGGACCGGTCGTTCGCCCGACGATCAGACCGAGGCCGCGAGGACAGACTCGGCAACGAGGACCGTCTCGTCCCCTGGCTCGAGCACGAAGCCCCGACCGTGGGCCCAGTGCGTCAGATCGCCGATGTCGCGCAGTTCGGGGCGATCCGTCAGGAGCGCCCGGACGAACAACCCCTTGCTCTTCTTGTTGAAGTGGTTGAGGGCCCGACGCCGGTCGCCTGCATCCGAGACGACCCTGACGTACGTCGATCGGGGCCCCGTCGGCCCGAGACCAACGTATCCCTCCGATCGCAGGTCGACGACGAGTTCGTCGACGCCGGCCAGCACCTCGGACACCGGTCCGCGCCAGAGCTTCTTCAACGTCGTCCCAGGCACTTTGGAGTCGTGCGACAGCCGATAGGCCGGGATCTCGTCACCGGCCCGGAGCAACCCGAACAGGGCCGAGTGCACCACCACGTGTCGGTGGGCCCAGTTCCACGCGTCGTCACCGAGCAGCCCCACATCGAGGGGGTCGAAGAGGACGCCCGTGTAGCGCGCCAGAGCGGGCATCGTGGGCGACACGGTCACCTGCTGGTTGCGCTCGACCTCGTGAGCCTGCGTGGGTCCGAGCTTGAGGGCGACGGCTGCGGCCGAGACGTCTGCCGACATCTCGTCGAGCAGAGCCAAGGAGGCGCGGCGTGGGCCCTCGAGTTCGTCGAACGACAGTGCCGCCACGTCGAGCCGTGAACCGACGCTGCCCCCGTCGAGTTTGGTCTCGGACGGGGGCAGCAGGAACAGCATCGAACTCGGTGGTGCGGACAGCTGGTGATCAGTTGAGCTGCGCGTTGCGCGCGACGACCGTCACGGTGTCGTTCTCGACGGAGAGGAAGCCGTCGTCAGCGGTCGCCTCGACGGTGGTGCCGTCGGACAACCGGACCCTGACCTGGCCTGAGGCCAGGATGGCGAGGATCGGCTCGTGACCGGGAAGGATTCCGATCTCACCCTCGGCGGTGCGAGCGACGATCGACGACGCCTCGCCCGACCACACCTCGTGGTCGGCCGAGACGACGCTGACAGTGAGGGCAGCCACGATCAGCCGTTCTCCTTCTGGATCTGAGCCCACTTCTCTTCGACGTCCGAGATGGAACCGACGTTGAAGAAGGCCTGCGTGGCGACGTGGTCGAACTCGCCGTCGGCGATCGCGGTGAAGGACTCGATGGTGTCCTTCAGCGGAACGGTCGATCCCTCGACACCGGTGAACTTCTTCGCCATGTACGTGTTCTGCGAGAGGAACTGCTGGATGCGACGGGCACGCGACACCGTGATCTTGTCCTCTTCGGACAGCTCGTCGACACCGAGGATGGCGATGATCTCTTGCAGCTCTTTGTTCTTCTGCAGGATGGCCTTGACCCGGATGGCCGTGTCGTAGTGCGCCTGGCCCAGGTAACGGGGATCGAGGATGCGGCTGGTCGAGGTCAGCGGGTCGATCGCGGGGTAGAGACCCTGCGACGCGATCTCGCGCGACAGCTCGGTGGTCGCGTCGAGGTGCGCGAAGGTCGTCGCGGGGGCCGGATCGGTGTAGTCGTCGGCCGGCACGTAGATCGCCTGCAGCGAGGTGATCGAGTGACCACGCGTCGAGGTGATGCGCTCCTGGAGGACGCCCATCTCGTCGGCGAGGTTGGGCTGGTAACCCACGGCAGAAGGCATGCGACCGAGCAGGGTCGAGACCTCGGAACCGGCCTGCGTGAAGCGGAAGATGTTGTCGATGAAGAGCAGCACGTCCTGCTTCTGCACGTCACGGAAGTACTCGGCCATGGTGAGGGCCGAGAGCGCGACGCGGAGACGGGTTCCCGGCGGCTCGTCCATCTGGCCGAAGACCAAGGCGGTCTTGTCGAACACGCCCGCCTCGTCCATCTCGGCGATGAGGTCGTTGCCTTCACGGGTACGCTCGCCGACGCCGGCGAACACCGACACACCACCGTGGTCCTGTGCGACGCGCTGGATCATCTCTTGGATGAGGACGGTCTTGCCGACGCCCGCACCACCGAAGAGGCCGATCTTGCCACCCTGCACGTAGGGCGTCAGGAGGTCGATGGACTTGATGCCCGTCTCGAACAGCTGCGTCTTCGACTCGAGCTGGTCGAACTTCGGGGGCTTGCGGTGGATCGGCCAACGCTCGGTGATCTCGACGGTCTCGTCACCCTCGAGGTTGAGGATCTCGCCCGTGACGCTGAAGACCTTGCCCTTGGTGACGTCGCCGACGGGCACGGAGATGGGGGCGCCGGTGTCGATGACCTCTTGCCCGCGGACGATGCCGTCGGTGGGCTTGAGGGCGATGGCACGGACGAGGTCGTCACCGAGGTGCTGGGCCACCTCGAGCGTGATCTGCGTGGTCGTGTCACCGATGGTGATCTTGGTGGTCAGCGCGTTGTAGACGCCGGGGATGGCATCGTGCGGGAACTCGATGTCGACGACGGGGCCCGTGACCCGGGCGATGCGCCCGACGCCGGGAGCCGACTCGGTCGCGACCGGTGCGGTTGCGGTGTCAGTCATGGCTTCTCTCTCTTCGGATGATGATGCTGTGGTGCAGAGCTCTACTTGGCCGACCCGAGGGCGTCTGCGCCGCCCACGATCTCGGAGATCTGCTGCGTGATCTCGGCCTGACGCGCGTTGTTGGCCAGACGGGTGAAGTCGCGGATGAGGGTGTCGGCGTTGTCGCTGGCAGCCTTCATGGCCTTCTGACGGGCGGCGTGCTCGGAGGCGGCCGACTGCAGCATGGCGTTGAAGATGCGGCTCTCGATGTACACCGGCAACAGAGCGTCGAGCACCTCGGTCGGATCGGGTTCGAAGTCGTACAGCGGCAGGACATCGTCCTCACCAGGCTCTTCGATGCCCTCGACGACCTCGAGGGGAAGCAGACGGACGACCTCGGGGACCTGGCTGACCATGTTCACGAAACGGTTGTAGACGATGTGGATCTCGTCCACGCCACCTTCGGCCGCTTCGGTGAGGAACTTGGACACGACCGCGTCGCCGATCTCTTTCGCCGTGGCGAACTCGGGCTGATCGGTGTTGCCGGTCCACACCTGCTCGGCGTCACGACGTCGGAAGGCGAAGTATCCCTGGGCCTTGCGACCCACGAGGTAGTAGACGACCTCTTTGCCCTGGCTCCGCAACAGCTGTGCGAGCTGTTCGCTCTCCTTCAACGTGTTCGAGCTGAACGCGCCGTTGAGACCGCGGTCGGACGTGAACACGACGATCGCGGCACGCTCGACCGTCTCGGGCTCGGTGGTCAGCACGTGGTCGACGTCCGAGAACGTCGCCACGGCCGACACCGCGCGTGTGATGGCCCGCGAGTACGGCCCGGAGGCTTTCATCCGGGCCTGCGCCTTTTGGATGCGCGAGGCCGAGATGAGCTCCATCGCGCGAGTGACCTTCTTGGTCGTCTGCGCAGAGCGGATCCTCTGCCGGTAGACCCGGAGTTGGGCTCCCATTACTCTCCTGTTGTCTCGTCAGTCGTGAACGTCGAACGGGCGCGTCAGCGCTTCGTCTTGACGATCTTCTCCTGGTTGACGTCGTCGGCGTCGGTGGCCTCGAACTCTTCGCGTCCCACTGAGGCGAGGGGCTTGCCTTCACCGGTCTGGAACTCCTGCTTGAACGAGTCGATGCCGCTCTCGAGAGCTGCGACGATCTCGTCCGACAGGACGTTCTTCTCCCGGAGGTCGGACAGCACGGACGTGTTGCGCCCCATGTAGTCGAGCAGCTCCCGCTCGAAACGCAGGATGTCGGGCACGGGGACCTCGTCGAGCTTGCCGTTGGTGCCGGCCCAGATCGAGACGACCTGGTCCTCGACCGGGTACGGCGAGTACTGCGGCTGCTTGAGGAGCTCGGTCAGACGAGCACCACGTGCGAGCTGTCGACGGCTCGCCGCGTCGAGGTCGGACGCGAACATCGCGAACGCCTCGAGCGAGCGGTACTGGGCGAGTTCGAGCTTCAGCGTGCCCGAGACCTTCTTGATCGACTTGACCTGAGCGTCACCGCCGACGCGGGACACCGAGATGCCGACATCGACCGCGGGACGCTGGTTGGCGTTGAAGAGGTCGGACTGCAGGAAGATCTGGCCGTCGGTGATCGAGATGACGTTGGTCGGGATGTACGCCGACACGTCGTTGGCCTTGGTCTCGATGATGGGGAGACCCGTCATGGAACCGGCACCCAACTCGTCGGACAGCTTGGCGCAACGCTCGAGGAGACGCGAGTGCAGGTAGAAGACGTCTCCGGGGTACGCCTCACGTCCCGGCGGGCGACGCAGGAGGAGCGAGACGGCACGGTAGGCCTCGGCCTGCTTCGACAGGTCGTCGAAGATGATGAGGACGTGCTTGCCGCTGTACATCCAGTGCTGACCGATGGCCGAACCGGTGTACGGGGCGAGGTACTTGAAGCCGGCGGGGTCCGAGGCGGGAGCCGCGACGATCGTCGTGTACTCCATCGCTCCGGCCTCTTCGAGGGCACCCTTGACCGAGGCGATCGTCGAGCCCTTCTGGCCGATGGCGACGTAGATGCAGCGAACCTGCTTGTTCTCGTCGCCGGACTCCCAGTTGGCCTTCTGGTTGATGATGGTGTCGATCGCGATGGCCGTCTTGCCGGTCTGGCGGTCACCGATGATGAGCTGACGCTGGCCACGGCCGACGGGGATCATGGCGTCGATCGCCTTGATGCCGGTCTGCATGGGCTCGTGGACCGACTTGCGCTGCATGACACCAGGAGCCTGCAGCTCGAGGGCGCGGCGACCTTCGGTGGCGATGTCGCCGAGACCGTCGATGGGAGCACCCAACGGGTCGACGACGCGACCCAGGTAGCCGTCACCGACGGGGACGGACAGGACCTCACCCGTGCGGGTGACCTCCATGCCCTCTTCGATGCCGGAGAACTCGCCGAGCACGATGGCGCCGATCTCGTCCTCGTCGAGGTTCTGGGCCAGACCCTGCGTGCCGTCCGCGAAGCGGATGAGCTCGTTGGCCATGACGCCGGGGAGACCCTCGACGTGCGCGATGCCGTCGGCTGCGTCCGTGACGTGGCCGACCTCGGTGGTCGAGGCCTTCGACGGGTCGTACGACGAGACGAAGTCCTTCAGCGCGTCGCGAATCTCATCCGGGCTGATCTTGATGTCTGCCATTGTGATTCCTATTCGTAGCGAGGCTTCGGGAGGCCTCGAGTCTGTGTGTGAGAGCGTGACTAGCCGGCGAGCTGCAGGCGGAGCAGGCTGAGCTTGGTCGCGACGGTGCCGTCGATGACCTCGTCGCCCACCTGGACCCGGAGACCGCCGACGACGGCGGGATCGATGACCTGGTTGATGCGCAGGCTACGCCCGAACTGCTTGGCCAAGCCGTGCTGCAGTCGAGTGACGTGGGCGTCGTCGAGGCGGACGGCGCTCGTGACGGTCGCGACGAGCTGGTCGGACTGGTCGGCGACGATGTCGGCCGCGTGACGCAGGAGCTCACCGATCCGACGCCCACGAGGCTGCTGCACCAGGTGCACGACGATGACGACGGTCTGGCGACTGGCCTTGCCTCCCAGCAGACGCTCGACGAGGTTCGCCTTGGAGGCGGGGTCGCCCAGCTTGGAGCCGATGGCCAATTCTAGCTGGGCATCGGTGCGGACGGCCGCGTCGAACGCGAACAGCTCGTTCTCGATGCTGCTGTCGGCCGGGGTGGTCGTCGCGATCGCCCGGAAGGCGACCTCTTCGATGCCGGCGAGCAGGTCGTCGGACGAGGACCAGCGGCTTCCGACGACCGACACGAGCACGGCTCGCGTCGACTCGGAGAACGACCCGAAGAGCCGGTCGAGCAGCTGCTTCTTCGTCGCCACGTCGACAGCGGGGTCGGCGAGATACGACTGCAGCTGAACGGAGCCGCCGATGACCCGACCGGCGTCGAGCAACTGCTCGCCGGTCGTCAGGTCGACCGACCCGCCGAGGTCGGACAAGACCGACCGCGCCGAACCGAGTGCTTCTCGGGACATGGAACCCATCGTCAGTGGCCCGCCTTAGCGTTCTCGTCCGCCTCGAGCTCGGCCAGGAAGCGGTCGACCACGGCCGAGGCCTTGGCGTCGTCGCTCAGCGACTCACCGATGACGCCGGAGGCGAGGTCGATGGCCAGCGATCCGACTTCGGACCGGAGCGACGCCACGGCGGCCTGGCGCTCGGCCTCGATCTGCGCGTGGGCGGAGGCGGTGATGCGGTCGGCATCGGCCTGCGCCTGCTGCTTGAGCTCGGCGATGATCTCGTTGCCCTCGGCGCGCGCAGCCTCACGGATGCGAGCGGCCTCGGCACGAGCGTCGGCCAGCTGCTTCTTGTATTCGTCGAGGGCCTTGGCAGCCTCGGCCTGTGCGGCCTCGGCGTGCTTGATGCCGCCTTCGATGCGCTCGGCACGCTCGTCGAGGATCCTGCGGAACTTGGGGATCGCGAAGAGCCCGAAGAACGCGGCGATGACCACGAAGACGACCAAGGACCAGAGGATGTCGTAACCAGCGGGGAAGAAGATGGCGGCGCCTTGGGGCGCACCACCTTCGGCCGCGAGGATCGTCTCGATCATCGGTGTGTCGTCCTAACTGATCAGGAGAAGATGAAGCCGGCGGCGAGGCCGATGAAGCCCAGCAGCTCGGTGAACGCGATGCCGAGGAACATCGTGACCTGCAGGCGGCCGGCCAGCTCGGGCTGGCGGGCCATGGCCTCGACGGTCTTGCCCGCGACGATGCCGATGCCGATGCCGGGGCCGATCGCAGCGAGGCCGTAGCCGACGGTCGCGATGTTGCCGTTGATCTCAGCGAGGATCGTGGTGGTGTCCACTTGTGTTTCCTTCCGGTTGGGCGATGCACGTCGGATGACGTGCTTCGTCTGTATTTAGTGTTCTTTCGCCGCGGCCTGTTGGATGTAGACCGAGGCGAGGAGCGTGAAGACGTAGGCCTGCAGCACGGCGACGGCCATCTCGACGATGGTCATCACGAAGCCACCGATGAGGGTGAGAGCACCGAAGGCCATGAAGCCCCCGCTCATGCTGAAGAAGAAGAAGTGCGTCGCCGCGAAGCAGAGCACCAGCAAGAGGTGGCCGACCATCATGTTCAACAGGAGTCGGAGGGCCAGGGAGATCGGCCGCACGATGAAGATGTTGATGAACTCGATGGGCGTCAAGAGGATGTACATGACCCACGGCACACCGGGCGGGAAGAGGGCGTTGCGCAGGAACGTCGCGCCGCCGGCCTCACGGAAACCCGCGTAGATGAACATGATGTACGCCACGACCGCCAACAGCAGGGGCATGGCGATGACCGACGTGCCCGCGATGTTGAGGCCGGGGATGATGCCCGTGATGTTCATGGCGAAGATGCCGAAGAACATGGCGGCCAGCAACGGCAGGTATTTGCGTCCGAGCTTCTCGCCGAGGATCTCCTCGACGATCTGGATGCGGACGAAGTCGAGGCCCAGCTCTGCGATGCTCTGCCCGCGGGACGGGATGAGCCGCCCCTTGCGCAGGGCCAACCAGAACAGCATCAACATGACGGCGATCGCGAAGAGGCGGACCAGCATGATGCGGTTCAGCTCGAAGGGGGTGCCCTCGAAGAAGATGGCGGGAGGGAAGAACTCGTCAAGAGTCGGGGCGTGGAATCCCCCGTCCCCGTGGCCGGCTTCGGCAGCGGAGAGCAGGTTCACAGCGTTCGCTATCAGCGCTATCTCCTGTGTCGGGGCGAGCACCCTGAAGTGTCGCGACGATTGGTGGGGTTTGTCATCCGTGCACGCTGGAGACGCGGCCGGGGAACGTCGTCAACCCTATCAAGGTAATGGGAGCTTCCACGAATCGGTCGAGGTATTTTCACCGTGTGCACGCATGGTCGTCAATCCTGCGGAGCGGGGGGCAGCGCGGCGTCGCTCACGTACGACAGGCGCCCCCGGACGACCACGAGGGCGTCGACGGCCAGCGTGCCGATGATCGAGACGACGAGGGCCAGGAAGAGCACCACGTCGTTCACGAACGGCTGGTCGCGCAACGCGACCAGCAACACGATGAAGATGACCAGCTTGAGCAACCAGGCGCCCATCACGATTCCGAAGAACGCCCCGAGCGTGAAACGGATCGCCACCAGCATGCTCGCGGCCGTGATCGCGGCGAAGAGGATCGCGAGCCCCACCCCGACGAGGGCGCTCCACAGGCCGTCCGTGCCGGCGAAGAAGTAACCGAGCCCCCCTCCGACGACGGCGATGACGAGGGCGAGCACGCCCGTGTACTTCAGGATCTGGGTGAAGATCGAGCTGGCGTTCATGCGGGGTCCTTCGGGTTCGTCAGTTCGGGCACCACGGCCTTGGCCGCGGTGTCGGTGTCGTGCGGGTCGAGGACGTCCGCGGCGGCGTCGAGCGGGTCGAACCGGTCCGACTCCGTCGTCGACAGGTCACCCGTGCGGGTCGTCTGGACCGCGATCTCGACCTTCTTGCGCCGGCTGAGCGGAGACAACGTGGCAGCCGTGCAGGCGACCAGGCCGACACCGAGGAACACGGCGACCAGGTAGGTCGGTTTCACGAAGAGGAACATCAATCCCCCGACGGCCGCCACGAGGGTCCAGGCGTAGAAGATCAGGACGGCTTGGAAGTGGGAGTGACCCATGTCGAGCAGGCGGTGGTGCAGGTGCTTGCGATCGGCCGTGAACGGGGACTTGCCGGCGCTCAGTCGCCGGAGGACGGCCAGGCCGAAGTCGAGCAACGGCACGACGAGGATCGCGAAGGGCAGGATGATCGGGATGAAGGCGGGCAGCAGGGCCGTCCGGGAGATCCCGGCCGGGTCGATCTGCCCGGTGACCGAGATCGCGCTCGTCGCCATGACGAGGCCGGTGAGCAGCGCACCCGCGTCGCCCATGAAGAGCTTGGCCGGGTGCCAGTTCAGCGGCAGGAAGCCGAGACAGGCCCCGATCAGCACGGCCGAGAGCAGGGCCGCGAGGTTGAAGTACTCCGTCTGGCCGATGGTGATCGAGATGACGAAGCTGTAGACGAAGAAGACGCCGTTGGCGATGATGGCGACCCCGGCGACGAGGCCGTCGAGACCGTCGATGAAGTTCACGGCGTTCATCACGAGGACGATCGTCAGGACCGTGAGCACGAGGGACATGTACGGCGAGCCGATGGCCAGGCTGCCCCCGATGGGCAGCGAGACGAGTTGCACGCCCTGCCAGGCGAGTACGCCGGCGGCGATGATCTGACCCGCCAGCTTGGTCATCCAGTCGAGGTCGTACAGGTCGTCGACGACTCCGATGACGACGATGATCGTGGCGGCGCCGATGATGGCCAACGGGGGCCCTGCGTCGGCGAAGACGAGACGGAAGTAGTCGACTCCCGAGATCAGCGGGAAGACGAACCACGCCGCGAGGAGCGCGACGACGATGCCGGCCCACATCGCGATGCCCCCGAGTCGTGGCGTCGGCGTCTGGTGGACGTCACGCTCGCGAATCTTGGGATAGAGGCGGTACTTGAGGCCCACCCGCCACACCACGACGGACAGCACGAAGCTGACCGCCGCGGATATCGCCAGCGCGAGGAGGTAGTACCTCACGCGAGGGCGTCGACCCCGACGACGCGGATGATGTCGGCGTCGGACAGGACGCCGTGGCGCACGATGCGCAGCACCCCGTCGGCACCGCCCGTGGCATCGACGATCGTCGACCCCGTGTTGGCGCCGGGCCGGTGTTCGTACGTCGTGCCCGCGGCGCCGTCGTCGAGGTAGACCGACACCGAGTCGCCGAGCATGCGGCGCGCGTCGCCCGCCGACTCGGCCGCGGGGCGGCCGGTGAGGTTCGCACTCGACACCGCGAGGGGGCCGGTCTCTTCGAGCAACTCGAGGGCGATGCGGTGACTCGGCACGCGCAGGGCGACGGTGCCGCGCGTCTCGCCGAGATCCCAGCTGAGCGACGCCTGCGCGCGGAAGATGACCGTGAGCGGGCCGGGCCAGAACTCGTCGAGCAGCGGACGGACGACCTCGGGCACTCGGTCGGTGAGCGCGGCGAGGGTCTCTTGCCCCTTGATCAACACCGGAGGCGGTGACTGACGGCCTCGGCCCTTGGCGTCGAGCAAGCGCTGCACGGCGGTCGGATCGAACGCGTCGGCCGCGACGCCGTACACGGTGTCGGTCGGCAGGACGACGAGCTCGCCCCGCCCGACGGCACCGCGCGCCATGCGCATGCCGGCGAGCAGTTCGGAGTCGACGGAGCAGTCGTGAAAAGTGGCCATGACCTGACGATGATAGTGCGACGGACCGGGAGAACCCGGTCAGCGCACCGCCGTCGTGGCCCGGTCGCGACCGGTGAGGTCGGGGTGCGTGGCCGGGGAGCGCCATCCGTCGGCCGTCAGGAGGTCGCGGATCGCGCCTCCTTGGAGCTCGCCGTGCTCGATGACGAGCGCTCCCCCGGGGCGTAGCAGCCGTCGGGCGGTGAGGGACAGAGCCCGGACGAGGTCGAGGCCGTCCTCGCCGCCGTACAGGGCGAGGGCAGGATCGTGGAGGCGCACCTCGGGGTCGCGCGGGACCATGCCGACGGGCACGTACGGCGGGTTCGACACCACGACCGAGACCGTGGCATCGAGTTCGGGCACGGCGTCGGTGAGGTCGCCCTCGACGAGTCGCACGTTGTCGACACCCACCGCGGCGATGTTGCGACGCGTCCACACCGCCGCGTCGGGAGAGAGCTCGACGGCGACGACGGTGGCCGTCGGCACCTCGGAAGCCATCGCCAACGCGAGGGCTCCGCTGCCGGTTCCGAGATCGACGGCGACGGGCGACGCGTCCGGAACGGCACGGAGAGCGTCGATCGCGAGCTGGGCGACGCCTTCGGTCTCGGGCCGGGGGACGAAGACGCCGGGCCCCACGTGCAGCTCGAGGTGCCGGAAGGACGCCCACCCCGTGATGTGCTGCAGGGGCTCGCGGGAGGCACGGCGCGTGATGGCGGCGACCAGCGCCTCCTGCTCGTCCGTCGTCAAGGGCGACGCGGTGACGGCCCTCGCCCGGACGACTCCCCTGGCCAGGCCCGTGACGTGGGCGAGCAGGAGTTCGGCGTCGACGTCGGGCGACGGCACCCCGGCGTCGGCGAGGACGGCCGACGCGACCCGGAGGCCGGCGTCGACCGTCGTCACGCCCTCGAAGGCCGTGGCGATCGCGTCGCTCACGACGCGGTGTCGCCGATCTCGGCGAGACGCGCCTCTTCGTCGGCCTGGATGCACGAGTCGACCACCGGGCCGAGCGCACCGTCCATGACCGCGTCGAGGTTGTACGCCTTGTAGCCGGTGCGGTGGTCGGCGATGCGGTTCTCGGGGAAGTTGTAGGTGCGGATGCGCTCCGACCGGTCCATGCCCCGGATCTGGCTCTTGCGGGCGTCCGACGCGATGGCCGCCTGCTCTTCTTGCTGACGGGCCAGGATGCGGGCCCGCAGGACGCGCATGCCGGCCTCGCGGTTCTGCAGCTGGCTCTTCTCGTTCTGCATCGCGACCACGATGCCCGTGGGCAGGTGCGTGATGCGGACGGCGGAGTCGGTCGTGTTGACCGACTGTCCACCGGGGCCGCTCGACCGGTAGACGTCGATCTTGAGGTCGTTCTGGTTGATGTCGACCTCTTCGGGCTCGTCGACCTCGGGGAACACGAGCACGCCCGTGGTCGAGGTGTGGATGCGCCCCTGCGACTCGGTCGCCGGCACCCGCTGCACGCGGTGCACACCGCCCTCGTACTTGAGGTGGGCCCAGACGCCCTGCGACGGGTCGGACGCGTTCGACTTGAGTGCCACCTGCACGTTCTTGTAGCCGCCGAGGTCGGAGTCGTCGCTCGCGATCATCTCGGACTTCCAGCCCTTCGACTCGGCGTAGTGCAGGTACATGCGCAGCAGGTCCGCCGCGAACAGGGCGCTCTCGGCCCCGCCCTCGCCGCCCTTGATCTCCATGATCACGTCGCGCCCGTCGTCCGGGTCGCGCGGGATCAGGAGGCGCCGCAGGCGTTCCTGGGACTCGTCGAGCGCCTGCTCGAGGCCGGGGACCTCGTCGGCGAACGCCTCGTCTTCTTTCGCGAGTTCACGAGCGGCCTCGAGGTCCTCACCCGCCTGCTGCCACGCCGAGTGGGCAGCCACGATGCGGCTGAGCTCGGCGTAGCGGCGGTTGATCTTCTTGGCGCGTGCGGCGTCGGCGTGGACGGCCGGATCGCTGAGCTGCGTCTGCAGGTCGTCGTGCTCGGCCAGCAGCACGGCCACCGACTCGAACACGCTCAGTGCTCCTTGTGGCCGGAGTCGTGTCCGTTCGAGGCGGGGACCGACTTCTGGACCTGGACGAGGAACTCGACGTTCGACTGCGTCTCGCGCAGGTTGCGCAGGACGATCTCGAGGGCCTGCTGCTGGTCGAGTCCGGCCAGGGCCCGGCGCAGGCGCCAGGTGATCTTGACCTCGTCGGGGCTGAGCAGCATCTCTTCACGACGCGTGCCCGAGGCGTTGACGTCCACGGCGGGGAAGATGCGCTTGTCGGCCAGGTGACGCGACAGGCGGAGCTCCATGTTGCCGGTGCCCTTGAACTCCTCGAAGATGACCTCGTCCATCTTCGAACCGGTCTCGACGAGAGCGGTCGCGAGGATGGTCAGCGAGCCACCGTTCTCGATGTTGCGCGCCGCGCCGAAGAAGCGCTTCGGCGGGTAGAGGGCCGACGAGTCGACGCCACCCGAGAGGATGCGGCCCGACGCGGGTGCGGCCAGGTTGTACGCACGACCGAGACGCGTGATCGAGTCGAGCAGCACGACGACGTCGTGGCCCAGCTCGACGAGGCGCTTGGCGCGCTCGATGGCCAGCTCGGCGACCGTCGTGTGGTCTTCGGCGGGGCGGTCGAAGGTCGAGGCGATGACCTCGCCCTTGACCGTGCGCTGCATGTCGGTGACCTCTTCGGGGCGCTCGTCGACGAGCACGACCATGAGGTGCACCTCGGGGTTGTTGATCGCGATGGCGTTGGCGATCGACTGCAGCACAAGGGTCTTGCCCGCCTTGGGCGGCGAGACGATGAGGCCGCGCTGCCCCTTGCCGATCGGCGACACGAGGTCGATGATGCGGGTCGAGAGCTTCTGGGGCTCGGTCTCGAGTCGGAGGCGCTCCTGCGGGTAGAGCGGGGTCAGCTTGCTGAACTCGACGCGCTTGGCCGCCTCGTCGACGGGCTGGCCGTTGATCGAGTCGATCCGCACGATCGCGTTGTACTTCTGGCGCCCCTGGCCCTGGTCGCCCTCGCGGGGCTGACGGATGGCACCGACGACCGCGTCGCCCTTCCGCAGGTGGTACTTCTTGACCTGGCCGAGCGAGACGTAGACGTCGCTCGCACCGGGCAGGTAGCCCGTGGTGCGCACGAAGGCGTAGTTCTCGAGGACGTCGAGGATGCCCGCGACGGGAATGAGGACGTCGTCCTCGCCGATCTCGGGTTCGACGTCGTCGTTCTGGCCACCACGGCCACGCTTGCGGTCACGCTGACGGCCACGGCCCTGTCGTCCGCCCTCGTCGTTCTGACCGCCGGACTGGGGGCCGTTGCCGGACTGCTCGCCGCGGGCCGCGTCGTTCTTCTCGCCGGCCTCACGCTGGGCCTGCTGCTCGGCGCGCTGCTCGTCGCCTCGCTGCTGGCCGTTCTGCTGCTGGCCGTTCTGCTGCTGGCCGCCGCGCTGCTGGCCATTCTGCGGGGCGTCGGCCTTCTGGGCACCGTTCTGCTGGCCACCGTTCTGGTCGGCCTGGGCCTGCTGCTGACCGCCCTTGCCACGGTTGCGGTTGCGGCTCCGACGGCCACCACCCTGCTGGCCACCGTTCTGCTGGTCTCCGCCCTGCTGGTCCGTCTGGGCCTGGTCGGTCTGAGCCTGCGGGTCGGAGCCCACCTCGTCGGCGGAGGCGGACGGGGCCGTCTCGGTGGAGGTCGACTCGTCGGCGGCCGGGGTCTCGACCGAGGCGCCGGGCTGCGCGGCGTCGGCGACGACGGACGCGTCGGAGGCGCGGCGCGAGCCACGACGGCGCGACGGACGCTCGGAGGCGGCGACCGGCTCGGCCGGGGCCTGCTCGGTCGAACCCTGTTCGGTCGAACCCTGCTCGGCGGCGGGGGCGCCGACGGTGGCGGCTTCGGTGGCGGGCACCTCGACGAGAGGGGCGACACCGGTGTCGCCGGCGTTCACGTGCTCGCCGGCAGCACGGGACTCGGGAGCCCCGGCGGCGGACGTGGCACGACGCGAGCCGCGGCGGGCGCGGGTCGGTGCCTCGGCGGGCTCGGTGGCCGCCTCGACCACGTCGGCCTCGGTGCCTTCGGCCACGGCGGTCTCGACCGAGGCCGGGACGCCGGCGTCGACGACACCGTCGAGCGTCGGCTGGGGGGCGACCTCGACCGCGGCCCCCTCGCCCTGCTTCGCCGCGATGGCGGCCACGAGGTCGCCCTTGCGCAGCTTCGAGATGCCGCTGATGCCCAGCGACGAGGCGAGGGCCTGCAGCTGGGGCAGGCGCATGGCGGTGAGTTCGGGCGTGGACGGCGCAGCGGCGCCGTTCTGGACGTCAGTCACGAGTGATGGGTTCCTTTCGCTCCCCCGCGTTGATCGGCGGGGCAGAGCTGGTCACACCTCGTGGCCTCGGACCTGCACTGATCGGGTTCGCCCCGAGGGGCTGACCCTGTGCCGGCTCTGCCCTGAACGAGCAGCTGCCCGGGATGAGCAGGAGGCCTGGGAGGTGCGGTGCGCGCCGACCAGATCGGCAGACGAGCACTGCTAGATGTGCACTACGGGATGTGCGACCCGGGGACTCGAAGACTTGTGACCCCACGCGGTAGCCCCCACGAAGAACGGCGGGGACGAAGCTAGATGCCCAGGAAATCTGAGTTTTCTACCGGGTGCGGCACCACTGTAGCACCTTTGAGATCGACGGCCAGCATCAACGGACGCCACGCGGAGACGGCGTGTTCGCGCACCAGTTCGGCGGCGAACAGGCGCTGGGCCGGGTCGCTGCCGAGCACCAGGAGCGAGGGACCGGCCCCGGAGACGACGGCCGCGAGCCCGGCGTCGCGGAGCATGCGGATGAGGGCGTCGGTCTCGGGCATGGCGCTGGCGCGGTAGCTCTGGTGCAGGCGGTCCTCGGTGGCAGCGAGCAGCAACTCGGGACTCTGCACGAGCGCCGCCACCAGCAGCGCCGACCGCGACACGTTGAACGTGGCGTCCTCGTGCGGCACGGAGGCGGGCTGCAGGCTGCGGGCGAGTTTGGTCGAGAGGGTCGACTCGGGGACGAACACCACGGGCGAGACCCCGCGGTGCACGAGCAGGCGCTTGTGCGACGGGCCGTGCGAGTTCATCCAGGCGATCGTGAGGCCGCCGAACAGCGCCGGCGCCACGTTGTCGGGGTGCCCCTCCATGTCGGTCGCCAGGGCGAGCAACGCCGCCGAGTCGAGCTCGACCGTGCCCTCGAGGAGCCCCTTCGCGGCCATGATGCCCGAGACGATCGCGGCCGCGGAGGACCCGAGTCCCCGGCCGTGCGGGATGGCGTTGCGAGCCCGGAGGCGCAGGCCGGGCACGGGGACGCCGACCGAGGCGAAGGCCGCGGCGACGGCCTGCACGACGAGGTTCGACCCGTCGGTGGGCACCTGGCCGGCCCCGACGCCCGTGACCTCGACCGAGACGCCGGGCTCGTCGGTCGCCGTGACCTCGAGCTCGTCGTAGAGCGAGAGCGCGAGGCCCAGCGTGTCGAAGCCGGGGCCGAGGTTGGCCGAGGTCGCGGGGACCTTGACCAGCACCGAACGCCCGACGACCCCGGAGGTCATGCAGAGGCCGGTGCGAGACCGAGCACCTCGGCCACCCGGGCCGTGTCGCTCGCGACCACGGTCGGCTGCACGTCGCTGCCGTCGGAGCGACGCAGGGCCCATTGGGGGTCCTTCAGGCCGTGGCCGGTGACGGTGAGCACCACGGTGGCACCGGCGGGGATGACCCCGGCGTCCGCGCGCTCGAGCAGACCCGCCACGCTGATGGCCGACGCGGGCTCGACGAACACGCCGACCTCGGCCGAGAGGATCTTCTGCGCGGCGAGGATGGCCTCGTCGGTGATGGCGCCGAACCAGCCGTCGGTCAGGTCGCGCGCCTCGAGGGCGAGCTGCCACGAGGCGGGGTTGCCGATGCGGATCGCGCTGGCGATGGTCTCGGGGGCCTTGACGACCTCGCCCGCGACGATCGGCGCCGAGCCGGCGGCCTGGAATCCGAACATGCGCGGCAGCTTGGTGGCGCGACCGATCTCGAGGTCCTCGCGGTAGCCACGCGTGTAGGCGGTGTAGTTGCCGGCGTTGCCGACCGGGATGAAGTGGAAGTCGGGGGCGTCGCCGAGGACGTCGACGACCTCGAAGGCACCGGTCTTCTGGCCCTCGATGCGGTCGTTGTTGACCGAGTTGACGAGGTGCACCGGGTAGTTGGCGGCGAGGTCGCGCGCGATGTCGAGGCAGTCGTCGAAGTTGCCCTGGATCTGCAGCAGCTGACCGTCGTGTGCGACGGCCTGGCTCAGCTTGCCCATGGCGATCTTGCCCTCGGGCACGAGCACGGCGGCGGTGATGCCGGCGTGGGCGGCGTAGGCCGCGGCCGAGGCCGACGTGTTGCCGGTCGACGCACAGATGACGGCCTTGGCACCGTGCTCGACGGCCTTCGAGATCGCCATCGTCATGCCACGGTCCTTGAAGGAACCGGTCGGGTTCATGCCCTCGTACTTGACGTAGACCTTGGCGCCCGTGCGGTTCGACAGCGCCGGAGCCGGGATGAGCGGCGTGCCGCCCTCGCCCAGCGTGACGATCGGGGTGGCGTCGGTGACGTCGAGACGGTCGGCGTATTCGCGCAGGACACCCTGCCACTGGTGGGCCATCAGGCTCCTTCGACTCTCAGCACGCTCGTGACGGAGTTCACGACCGTGGCGTTCTTCAGGGCGGTCACCGTCGCGGCGAGGTCGGACTCGCGCGCCCGGTGGGTGCCGATGATCAGCGTAGCGGTGGCCACGGCGTCACCCTCGACCGTGACGCCCGGCGTCGCGCCCGACGTCTGCTCGACGCTGTGGACGCTCACGCCGTGGTCGCTGAGCACCCCGGCGACCTCGGCGAGCACGCCCGGCTGGTCCGCCACGTCGAGCGTGATCTGGTACCGGGTCGACACGCGGCCGATCGGCAGGACGGGCAGGTTCGCGTGGGTGGACTCGGCGACGCCGGGGCCGCCGATGACGTGCCGTCGAGCGGCCGAGACGAGGTCGCCCAGCACGGCGGACGCCGTCTCGACTCCCCCGGCGCCGGCGCCGTAGAACATGAGGTCGCCGGCCGATTCCGCCTCGACGAAGACGGCGTTCTTGGCTCCGTGCACGGCCGCGAGCGGGTGGCTCAGCGGCACGAGCGCCGGGTACACGCGGGCGCTGACGCCCTCGACTCCCTCGTCGTCGACCAGGCGTTCGCAGATGGCGAGGATCTTCACGACGTACCCGGCCTTGCGCGCGGCGACCACCTGGTCGTGCGTGACCGAGGTGATGCCCTCGCGGTGCACGGCGGCGAGGGGAACGGCCGTGTGGAAGGCGAGGCTGGCCAGGATGGCGGCCTTCTGCGCCGCGTCGTAGCCCTCGATGTCGGCCGTGGGGTCGGCCTCGGCGTACCCCAGGGCCGTGGCCGTCGCCAGGGCGTCCTCGAGGCTCGAGCCGTCGGTGTCCATGCGGTCGAGGATGAAGTTGGTCGTGCCGTTGACGATGCCCATGATGCGCTGGACGCGGTCGCCGGCGAGGCTGTCGCGCAACGGGCGGATGATCGGGATGGCCCCGGCCACGGCGGCCTCGTAGTAGACCTGCGCGCCGACCTGCTCGGCCGCGTCGAAGAGTTCGGTGCCGTGGCTCGCGAGCAGGGCCTTGTTGCCCGTGATGACGTCGGCCCCCGAGTTGAGCGCCTGCAGCACGTAGCTGCGGGCCGGCTCGAGTCCGCCGATCAGCTCGACGACGATGTCGGCACCGACGATGAGCGACTCGACGTCGGTCGTGAACAGCTCGCGCGGCAGGTCGACGTCGCGCGGCGCGTCGACGTCGCGCACGCCGATGCCGACGAGCTCGAGTCCGGCCCCCGCGCGCCCGGCGAAGTCGTCGCCCTGCTCGAGCAGCAGCCGCGCCACCTGCGACCCCACCGAGCCGGCGCCCAGCAGGGCGACCCTCACGTTGCGGTATTCGATCATGTCAGTCCGTTCTCGGGTGCTTCGTCGTCGGGGTGCGGTGCTCGCACGAGGTCAGGAGGCGCGGGTCGGTCAGTCGAGGCCGGCGTCGCGGGCCAGCAGGTCGGCTTCGCTCTCGCCCCGCACGATCACGCGGGCCCGACCGTCACGGACGGCCACGACGGGGGGACGCCCGACGTGGTTGTAGTTGCTCGCGAGGCTGTGGCAGTAGGCGCCGGTGGCGGGCACGGCGAGCAGGTCGCCCGGGGCGACGTCGCCGGGCAGGTAGTCCGCGAGCACGACGAGGTCGCCGCTCTCGCAGTGCTTCCCGGCCACGCGCACGAGCGCGGGCGGAGCAGAGGAGGTGCGGTTCGCGATGCGCACGGAGTAGTCGGCCGCGTAGAGGGCCGTCCGCGCGTTGTCGCTCATGCCCCCGTCGACGCTGACGTACCGTCGCACCGCGCTGCCCTCGTCGGAGGAGACCGTGACGTCCTTGATGGTGCCGACCTCGTACAGCGTGGTGCCGGCGGGCCCGACGATGACGCGCCCGGGCTCGACCGCGAGGAGCGGCACGTCGACGCCGAGGCGGAGGCACTCGGCCTGCACGATGTCGACCAGGGCGACGGCGAGGTCGTCGAGCGGGCGGGCGTCGTCGGCGCTCGTGTAGGCGATGCCGAAACCGCCGCCGAGGTTGAGCTCGGGGACCGGGCCGGTCGCGAGCAGGTCGGCGTGCACGGCGAGCAGGCGACGGGCGGCCTCGGCGAAGCCGTCCGAACCGAAGATCTGCGAGCCGATGTGCGAGTGCAGCCCGACGAACTCGAGGGAGGGCTGCCGGCGGATCGAGCCGACGATGTCGGCGGTCTCGGAGAGCGGGACGCCGAACTTCTGGTCTTCGCGGGCGGTGGCGAGGTACTCGTGGGTGGACGCGTGGACGCCCGAGTTGACCCGGAGGCGCACGCGCTGGACGCGCCCGTGCCGTTCGGCCGCCGCGGCGACCCGGCCGACCTCGGCGGCGTTGTCGAGGACCACGGTGCCGATGCCGGCCTCGACGGTGCGGTCGATCTCGGCGAGCGACTTGTTGTTGCCGTGGAACCCCATGCGGGCAGGGTCGACGCCCGCGGCCCGGGCGACGGCGAACTCGCCGCCGGTGCAGATGTCGACGGCCATGCCCGCCTCGGCCACCCAGCGGGCCACCTCGGCCGAGAGGAACGCCTTGGCGGCGTAGTAGACCGTCGCCGTCGTGCCGACGCGAGCCGCCTCGCGCTCGAACGAGCGGACGGCCTCGACGGCCCGGGTGCGGGCGTCGTCCTCGTCGAGGACGTACAGCGGCGTGCCGAACGACGCCACGAGGTCGGAGGCGGTGACGCCGCCGAGCACGAGTTCACCGCCTGGCGACCGCTGGGCCGTCGCCGACCAGACCGCCGGATCGAGGGCGTCGGCGTCGGTCGGCTCGACGAGCCAGGCAGGGGCCAGGGGGTTCGGGGACACGCGGACCTCGGGGGTTCGAAGGACGGGGAACGACATCAGAGCCTACCGACCGCCGGCGACCGTGACGGCCACGGTCGGGACGTCCTCGACGGCGCGGGCGAGGTCAGGAGCAGGAGCCCTTGGTGCCGATGCCGCTCGACGAGATCGGCAGGCCCGGTGAGGTCACGTCGAGGGTCGCCGCCGTCGACGTGACGTCGACGCCGGTGAGGGTGGTGCCCTGGGGCAGGTACTGCGCCGCACACACGTCGAAGGCGTAGCCGCCGATGAAGGGTGCGAGGTCGAGCGACACCGACGTGTCCCGGAGTGACGCCGTCGTCGGCGTGAGCGAGATGACTCGACCCTCGCTCGTGATCGAGGGCATGGCGACGACGTCCACGGGGACCACCGTGTTCACCAGCGGGATCGTGAAGTCGCGGGCGTAGGTGACCTGTCCGTCGCCGAACGAGATCGCTCCTCCGCTCTCTTGCACGGCCGCCAGACCGTTGACGGTCGCCGCGTCGGCGGTGACCGTGCCGGTGATCGCGCCGGTCGAACCGCTCAGGTCGGTCGGGACGTCCCGGACGTCGAAGTCGAACGAGAGCCCGCCCGACGATCCGGCGGACGAGATGGTGGCCTGGTCGATGCTGCCCTGCACGAGCTGCCAGAGCATCGAGAAACCGCCGATCTGGACGTCGACGGGGCCGGCGGCGTCGCCGAGCTGCTGCGAGATCTGCTTCTCGGCCTGGTCCTCGGCGACGGTCCGGACGACGAGGTCGGCGACCACGGCGAGGATGCCGAGGACCACGACGAGACCCACCAGCACGAAGAGGAAGATGCCGACGCCTCGGCCCCGGCGGCGGGCGACGG
>NZ_LMLG01000001.1:797370-797477 GCF_001421865.1 Frigoribacterium sp. Leaf44 | reverse complement strand
GCTTGGCCTCGAAGAAGTCGGACTCGATGTCGCTCATCGGGCCATCTTGTCAGCCGGGCGGCGAGGATCGCTCACGCCGCGCCTCCTGCGGTCGAGACCGAGGAGGC
>NZ_LMLG01000001.1:747855-797292 GCF_001421865.1 Frigoribacterium sp. Leaf44 | reverse complement strand
GCGGCGTGGGAGGTCACATGCGATCGGGTGCCGAGACGCCCAGCAGGCCGAGCCCGTTGCGGATGACCTGGCCCGCCGCGTCGTTGAGCCAGAGGCGGGTGCGGTGCAGGTCGGTGACCTCGTCGTCGCCGAGCGGCGTGACGCGGCAGTTGTCGTACCAGCGGTGGTAGGTGCCGGCGAGCTCTTCGACGTAGCGGGCCACGCGGTGCGGCTCGCGCAGCTCGGCGGCCTGGACGACGACGCGGGGCAGCTCGGACAGGGCTCCGAGCAGGGCGCTCTCGGTCTCGTGCGTGAGGAGCGACGCGTCGAACGCGTCACGCGTCACCCCGGCGGCCTCGGCGTTGCGGGCCACCGCGCGGGTGCGGGCGTGGGCGTACTGGACGTAGAAGACCGGGTTGTCGTTGCTGCGCTTGGTGAGCAGGTCGAGGTCGATGTCAATCGAGCTGTTCACCGGGCTGCGGACCAGCGAGTACCGGCCGGCGTCGACGCCGACGGCGTCGACGAGGTCCTCCATCGTGACGACGGTGCCCGCACGCTTGGACATGCGCATCGGTTCGCCGTCGCGCAGCAGGTTGACCATCTGGCCGATGAGGATCTCGAGATTGACGCCGGGCTCGTCGCCGAACGCCGCGCACATCGCCATCATGCGGCCGACGTAGCCGTGGTGGTCGGCGCCGAGCATGATCAGGTTGCGCTCGAAGCCGCGCTCGCGCTTGTCGAGGTAGTAGGCCAGGTCACCGGCGATGTAGGCGGCCTCGCCGTCGCTCTTGACGATGACGCGATCGCGGTCGTCGCCGAACTCGGTGGTGCGCAGCCAGGTCGCACCCTCGGACTCGTAGACGTGGCCGAGTTCGCGCAGGCGGGCGACGGCGCGCTCGACGGCCTTCGACTCGTGCAACGAGTTCTCGTGGAAGTAGACGTCGAAGTCGACGCCGAAGTCGTGCAACGACGCCTTGATGTCGGCGAACATGAAGTCGACGCCGACCGCCCGGAACAGCTCTTGCGCCTCGTCACGGGGCAGGTCGCGCACGTCGCCGTCGAAGGTAGCCTCGACACGCGCGGCGATCTCGGCGATGTACTGCCCGCCGTAGCCGTCGTCCGGGGTGGGCTCGCCGAGCGAGCTGGCCAGGAGGCTGCGCGCGAAGCGGTCGATCTGCCCGCCGTGGTCGTTGAAGTAGTACTCGCGGGTGACGAGCGCGCCCTGGGCCTGGAAGACGCGGGCCAGGCTGTCGCCCACCGCGGCCCAGCGCACGCCGCCGAGGTGGATCGGGCCGGTGGGGTTGGCCGAGACGAACTCGAGGTCGATCGTGACGCCGCGGTAGTAGTCGCCGCGGCCGTACGCCTCGCCCTGCTCGACGACGGACCGCGCGAGCAGACCCGCGGCGGCGGCGTCGAGGCGGATGTTGATGAACCCGGGGCCCGCGACGTCGACGTCGGCGACCCCGTCGACCTCGGCCAGCTCGGCGGCGATCTCGGTGGCGAGCTCGCGCGGGTTCGTGCCGACGCGCTTGGCGAACTTCATCGCCACGTTCGATGCCCAGTCACCGTGGTCGCGGTTCTTCGGCCGTTCGAGCGCCACGTCGCCCTCGGTCACCGCCACGTCGACGGTGCCTCGGCGCTCGAGGACGCCCTGGACGACGGCGAGCAGGGACGTGGAGAGTTCGGCGGGAGTCACGAGGGTCGATCTTACCGGCAGCCACGGGGCCGACGACGAGCCCGCCGTCGGTGATGATGGGGAGATGAGCCCTGCCCCGACCCGCTCCCCCGTCGTCCTGCGCACCCTCGTCGTGACGGGTGCCCTCGCCCTGTCCCTCACCGCCTGCACGGCCCCGTCGCAGGCCGCACCGAGCGCCACGCCGACGTCGGATGCGCAGGCCTCCGCGACCCCCGGCGCGACGCCGACCGCGACGCCGACGCCCGACCTCGTGAGCACCCCGTTCACGATCGACTGCGACGACCTGCTCGACACGGGCTCGCTCGCGTCCTGGTACCCGGGCTTGACGGCCGTGCCGGACGAGAGCGCGAGCGGCGACGAGAGTCGCGACGGCGAGGCCCTGCAGCAGGTGGCCGACGCGGACGGCACGACGTGCACGTGGCAGGACTCCGGCGGCGCCACCGTCACGGTCGGCGTGGCGCACTTCGACCCGGACAGCCTCGACGAACTGGCCAACGAGCTCGTCGCCACCAGCAACTCGGTGCCGACCTTCGGCGTCGAGGGCTACTTCGACACCCCGGGCGAGATCGGCACGGCCGAGGCGTTCTCGTCCCCTGCTTTCGTCGTGGCCCGCTCGACGACGTTCCTCGAACCCGGCGACGCCGAGCCGGTCGTGTCGGCCGTGCTCTCCG
This sequence comes from Frigoribacterium sp. Leaf44, assembly GCF_001421865.1. Classification (NCBI taxonomy): domain Bacteria; kingdom Bacillati; phylum Actinomycetota; class Actinomycetes; order Micrococcales; family Microbacteriaceae; genus Frigoribacterium; species Frigoribacterium sp. Leaf44. The sequence continues at coordinate 794,946 of NZ_LMLG01000001.1, read as the reverse complement.
CGCTGAAGCAGGTCGACTGAGCGCGGGAGGCGCGGGGGCGGGAGGCGCGGGCGCGGGAGGCGCGCTCGGGTGACGGGCGCGGCCTAGGCGACCAGCGCCTCCTGGTCCGTTCGCGAGACGGCGGACGCGGCGAGGCGCCCCGCCTCGACGGAGGCGGCCAAGGACGCCAACAGCGCCTCGAGCTGACCGACCGGGGCTCCTTTGTCTTCGGGGTGCCACTGCACGCCCACCACCGGGGCCGAGTCGTGCTCGACGGCCTCGACGGTGCCGTCGGAGGCGCGCCCGACGACGCGGAGGCCCCGGCCCAGGCGGCCGACGGCCTGGTGGTGCGCGCTCTGCACGACGGGCTCGGTGCCGAGGGCCCGGGCGAGGCGACTGGCGGGCTCGAGCCCGACGGCGTGCGGGTGCATGAGCTGGTCGACCGGCGCGTCGGGGGTGCGGTGCACCCCGTCGTGGTCGTCCAGGTGCTGCACGAGGTCTCCGCCGAGGGCGACGTTGATCACCTGGTGGCCGCGGCAGACCCCGAGCAGCGGGGTGCGGCGGGCGACCGCGCGGCGCACGAGCGCGAGCTGGGCCTCGTCGGCCACGGGGTCGTGGCGGCCCTCGCCCGGGTAGCCGGGCGCGCCTCCGTAATGACGGGGCGAGAGGTCCTCGCCACCGAGGACGACGATCGCGTCGGCGTCGGCGGTCACCCGCAGCAGCTCGTCGGTGCCGAGGTCGCCCGCGGCGAGGCGCGTCGCCTGCCAGCCCGCGGCCTCGGCGGTCGCCCTCACCCGGGAGTTCATGTCGTCGACGTAGGCGTGGTACTCGGGAGCGTGCGGCCGGTGCCGCGTCACCTCGACCACGGCGAGACGCATCGAGGCGACGGTGAGGTCGCTCGGGCGGATCGACGGGGCGCGGTACGAGGTCATGCGATCATGCTGCCGTCGCGGCCGACGGCCCGCCAGGTGCGTGTCGCCGCGTTACGTCCGCGCCACGGCCTCGGTCGCGGTCGCGCCGTCGGCGCCCGCCGTGGCGGTCAGGGCCACAGGGAGGCGCGGGTCCAGCCGTCGCCGTCGCGGTCGTACCGCAGGCGCACCTGGTCGCGGCCCGTGGTGGCCTGCCAGAACTCGATCGAGGTGGGGTCCACCCGCCACGCGGTCCAGTCGTCGGGCACGAGGGTGTCGTCGGACTCGATCGCCGCCTTGGCCTCGGCGAGGCGACGACGCGTCTCGGCCTCGTCGGTGATCGGGCTGCTCTGCGGCTGCGTCATCGCGACGGCACGGGAGTCGGGGTGGCGAGCGGTGAAGTCCTTCTCGCTGACGTCGCGCGGGCCGGGCGTCGCCCGACCGAGCACGCGGACCTGACGGCCCTGCTCACGCCAGTAGAGGGTGAGGGCCACCCGGGGGTTCTCGGCGATCTGCCGACCCTTCGGGCTGATCGACGACGTGGCGAACCAGAGGGCGCCGTCGTCGACGTCCTTGAGCAACAGGGTGCGAGCCGTCACGTCGCCGTCGGACGACGAGGTCGAGATGACCATGGCGTGCGGCTGGGCGACGTCCTGGTCGACGGCCTCGACGAGCCACGCGACGAACTGGTCGACGGCGTCGTCGGCCACGTCGTCGACGTCGAAGGTGGGCAGCTCGGGGTGGAAGACCTTAGCGGAGCGGAGGCGTTCGCGCAGCGTCGGGCCGTCGGGGTCGGTGCGGTCTGAGCGGGTGCCGGTGTCGGCTCGGTCGGTGCGGGTGTCGTCGGTCACTCCCCCACGATGCACCCCACACCGTCAGGTCGTCCCAGACCGGACCGATTCGCTGCTAACCTGGACGACGTTCCCGGGCCCCCATAGCTCAGGGGATAGAGCACTGCCCTCCGGAGGCAGGGGCGGCAGTTCGAATCTGCCTGGGGGCACCACTTCTCCTCTCGATGCGACGGTCCTTCGTGGCCGGTCGGACAGCGGCCCTGTCGGATCAGTCGGGCTGCCGGCGGCGGGCACGGTCGGCGTCGTCGCGCTCGAGCTCGCGGCGCAGGACACGCTCGGGGACGGCCACGTGCTCGGCGGCCTGGCGCATGCTGGCACCCTCGGCACGCAGCTGGCGGGCCGCGTCGAGGCGTCGTCTCGAGACCGGAGGCTTCGGGGTCTGCGCAACCCGCGCCTCCTGCCGTTTGCGGGTCTCGGCGCGGTGGAGCTCGCCGCCGACCTGCTCGTCGAAGCGGGCCAGGGCGGCGGTGACGCGGAAGAAGAAGCGGCCGTAGGCGTTGAGCTCGTCGATCTGCTCGTCGATCGAGCGGAAGGCGACGCCGAGCGCGTCGAGGGTCGCCATCACGCCGACCAGCTCGGCGACCGAGCGGCCGATGCGGTCGACGTTCGTCACGACGAAGACGTCACCCTCGCGCAGGCTGCCGATGGCCTTGGCGAACTCGGGGCGGGACTGCCTGGTGCCGGTGGCGTGGTCAACGAAGACGCGGTCGCACCCGACCGTCCGGAGGCGCTCGGTCTGCCGATCGGACGACGGGTCGTCTCGCGAGATGCGGGCGTACCCGACGACGGTCACGGGGGGCCTTCCGGCGAGGCGAGGGTGGACAGAGAGGTGAGGCCCCGCCGACGGCGAGGCCTCGAGGACGTCCGCCCGGAGGCGTGCGTCAGTGGTGGGTCGAACTCAACTGTAGGTGAGCGCGATCACCGCGACGTCGAGCGTGCGGTACGAACCCTCACGCCGGACGGCGGTGCGGACGCGGCCCCGCAGCACCTCGAACAACCCGTCGGACTCGTGCACGAACCCGATCACCCCTGCGGTCGGCGTCGACACGCGGTGGAATCCGTCACCCAGGGGGACGACCTCCGCTCGGGACGTGCGCTCCAAGACAGCACCCATGATGTCTCCTTCATCGTTCTCCGGCCCTCGTAACCGGGCCATCATCGCAGCGTACCCCGCATGTGGGGTACAAGTCCCCGTGGAGTTGTCAGACTGAACCTCTGACTCGCTCCTCGGACAGACGCGAGGCCTGGGGGTCCGATCAGGCCGGCGGGGCCTCGGGCAGGGGCCCACGACGCCGGCGTCGACCGGCCGCGATCGTGACCCCGACGCTCGCCGCCGTGACGCAGGCGAGGGCGACGACCTCGCGCACCCCGAGTGCCTCGCCGAGCACGGCGAGTCCGGCCAGAGCGGCCACCGCCGGCCCCAGGCTCGACAGGACGCCGAACACCCGGGTCGGCAGTCGCCGCAACGCCACCGACTCGAGGGCGTACGGGATCGCGGAGGTCAGCGCCGCCACCACCAGGAAGACCAGCAGGAGGCGCGGGTCGGCCCGGACGGCCACCGTCGCGTCGTGTGCTCCGAACGGCACCACGACGGCCGCGGCGACGAGCATGGCGGTCGCGAGGGCACCCATCGGGTCGCGACCGCGACCGAGGGCGGCGTTCGCCAGGATGTAACAGGCCCAGAACGCCCCGGCGCCGAGGGCGAGCAGCACACCGGCGATCGGGATCGAGCCGGTCGAGTCGGAGCCGAGCAGCACGACCCCGGCGAGGGCGAGGAGGGCCCAGGCGGCGTCCCACCACCGCCTGGTCTGCACGAGTGCGACGACGAGCGGACCGAGGAACTCGAGGGTGACCGCGACCCCGAGCGGCACGACGTCGATCGCGAGGTAGATGAGCGAGTTCATCCCGGCCAGGGCGAGACCCAGCACGAGCACTCCGAGCCACGTGCGGCGGGGCCACCGCCACGGGCGCGGGCGGAAGACCAGCACGAGCAGGGCGGCGCCGAACGCGAGGCGGAGCGCAGCGGCGCCCAGGGGCCCCAGGGCCTCGAAATGCGTCTTGGCGAGGGCCGCCCCGAACTGCACCGAGACGATCGCCGCGACGGCGAGCAAGGGCGACGGCACACGGCCGAGGGGGCTGGGGTTCACGGGGCTCCGGGTTCGTCACGGGGTGCACGTCGGCACAGTACGATCGTGGCATGAGCGACGCCTTCTCCGTCATCTCGCCGGTGGTGGAGCTCTTCGGCTGGTTCGGGTTCATCGTCGGCACGCCCTTCCTCCTGGCCGGCTGGGCGCTGCGGCGCCGCGCGACCCGCCTCGAGAGCACCGTCGGCGTGGTCATCCCGCCGCCCGACTGGGCCCGCGCCGCGACCGCCCGGTGGATGGACGTCGACGGGCAGCTGCACGAGACGCAGTTCGGCGACGTCCCGGTGACGACGCCGCTCGAGACCGAGCTCACCGTGCACTACGACCCGGACCGCCCGCACCGTGCCCGCGTCCACCCCCCGCACGACGACGGACGCGCGCCCCGCACCGTGGGGGTCGTGCTCTACGCGGTCGGGGCGGTCTGTGCCGTCGCGTCGGTCGGTCTGCTCTTCGTCTCCTGACCCGTCCCGTGACCGGGTCGTCGTCGACCGATCCGTGCGCACCACGACGCGGGCGGTCTGACGGGGGCCGTCGATAGACTCCCCCGCAATGAGCGAGGGGAGCGTCGTGAGCACGAGATCGACGACCGGCCGACGACCGACGAGACGAACGGTGACCACCGTCGCCGCGGCGGTCCTGGCCGTGGTGGGCACGATCACCCTCGGCGCGGTCCCCGCCCAGGCGGTCGAGCCGGTCGACCTCTCGGGCGCCTACGTGGTCGACCAGGCCGACGTGCTGTCGAGCGCGGACGAGACCGAGGTCACCGACGCCCTCGACCGCCTCTCGACCGACACCGGCGTCAACCTCTTCGTCGTCTACGTCGACTCCTTCTCCTCGCCTTCCGACCGCACGGCCTGGGGCGAGGCGACGGCGTCCCTGAACCAACTGGGTGCGAACGACGTGCTGCTCTCGGTGGCGGTCGACGACCAGTTCTACGATCTCTCGGCCGACACGTCCGTGATCCCGGAATCCGACCGGGAGGCGCTGCAGACCGACGTCGTCGTCCCCGAGCTGCGCGATGGCGACTGGGCCGGTGCCGCCGTCGCCCTGGCCGACGGAATCCGCAGCGACCAGGCCGGGCCCGACCTCAGCTGGGTGCTCTGGGCGCTGCTCGTGCTGGTCCTCGTCGCGGCGGCCGTCGTCGTCGTCGTCGTGGTCCGCCGGGCACGACGTCGACGCAGCGAGTCCGACGCGCAGAAGGCCCGTCAGGACGAACTCGACAAGCGTGCCGCACGGGTGCTGGTCGCCCTCGACGACGAATTGACGGCGGGCGCGCACGAGGTCGGTTTCGCGGCGGCACAGTTCGGCGACGACGCGGCCCGGCCGTTCGCCGAGGCACTCGACGCGGCCCGGGTGCACGCCCGCGAGGCGTTCGCCCTGCAGCAGAAGCTGGACGACTCCGTTCCCGACTCCCCCGAGCAACGCCGCGAGTGGACCACCCGCATCATCGAGTTGTGCGAGGCGGCCGACGCGTCACTCGCCGAACAGTCCGCCGCGTTCGACGCGCTGCGCGAAGCCGAGAGTCGGGCTCCGCGCGACGTGGCGGCGCTCCCCGGCGAGATCGAGACGCGACGAGCCCGGCTCGCCGAGGCCCGCACCGTCATCGGCGAACTGACCACGATCTACTCAGCACGGGCGGTCGCGTCGATCGACCAGAACGACGACCAGGCCGATCGCCTGCTCGAGTTCGCCGACGAGCGGACCGGCACGGCGACGACCGCGGTGGCGTCGTCCTCCACCTCCGAGGCCGTCATCGCCATCCGTGAGGCCCGTCAGGCCCTGGCGCAGGTCGACCAGCTGCTGTCCGCGGTCGACGGGGCCGCCGAGTCGCTGAGGACGGCGGGCAGCACCATCACGGCGATGACCCTCGACCTGCGGCGGGACATCGCCGCGGCCGAAGGGCTGCCCGACGGCACGGCCCCGCAGGGCGTCGACGTCGCCGGCTCCGTCTCGGCCGCACGGGCCTCCGTCACGCTGGCCGAGACGACGACCGACGACCCGCTCGCCGTCGTCGCCTCGCTCGGTGCCGCCAACGACCGCATCGACCACGTGCTCGCCGCCGTGCGCGAAGACACCGAGAAGCAGCGCCGGGCCCAGGCGGCCCTCGACCAGGCGCTGCTGACCGCCCGCAGCCAGATCAGCGCCACCCGTGACTTCATCGAGACGCGCCGCGGCGGCATCGGCCCGCAGCCGCGCACCCGGTTGTCCGAGGCCGAACGACACCTGGCCACCGCGGTGTCACTCGCGACGTCCGACCGCGACGCCGCCCTGTTCGAGGCCCACCAGGCCGTCCAGCTGTCGCAGGCCGCAGCGGCCGGCGCCGAGGCCGAGGTCTCGTCCTACCAGCAGGCGAGCCCGTTCGGCGGCGGCGTCGGCACCCGCGGGTCGGCCGGGGCCGATCTCGGCGGCATCGTCACCGGCATGCTGCTCGGTGGACTCTTCAGCGGCGGTGGCGGCGGCTTCGGCGGCGGGGGCGGCTTCGGCGGGGGCGGCGGAGGCGGCTTCGGCGGCGGGGGTGGCGGCGGCCGCAGCTCCGGCGGCGGCCGGTTCTAGGTCCGCTCGCCCCACCCCGCCCCGCCCGCACGAGCAGCACCACGAGTACGACGAGCACCACCCCACGGCACCACCTCTCGAAAGGACGCACCATGGCAAAGCAGTCGATCTTCGGACGCATCGCGCAACTGACCCGCGCGAACATCAACGGCCTGCTCGACCAGGCCGAGGACCCCAGCACGATGCTGGACCAGATGGTCCGCGACTACACCAACAGCATCGCGGAGGCCGAAGAGGCCGTCGCGACCACCATCGGCAACCTGCGCCTGCTCGAGCAGGACCACGCCGAGGACGTCGCCGCCGCCGCGGACTGGGAGCGCAAGGCACTCGCCGCGAGCAACAAGGCCGACGAACTGCGTTCGTCGGGCAACCCGGTCGACGCCGACAAGTTCGACGCCCTGGCCCGCGTGGCCCTCGGCAAGCAGCTGCAGAGCGAGAAGGAGGCGAAGACCGCCGAACCGCAGATCGCCTCCCAGACCGACGTCGTCGGCAAGCTCAAGACCGGCCTCACCGGCATGCGGTCCAAGCTCGACCAGCTCGCCGCCAAGCGTGACGAGCTCAACGCTCGCTCGAAGACGGTCGAGGCGCAGACCAAGGTCGCCGACGCCGTCCAGAGCATCGACATCCTCGACCCGACGAGCGAGATCAGCCGCTTCGAGGACAAGGTCCGCCGCGAAGAGGCGAAGATGCTCGGTCGTCAAGAGCTCGCCGCCTCGAGCCTCGACGCGCAGTTCGAGAGCCTGGACGACCTCGGTGAGCAGACCGAGGTCGACGCCCGCCTCGCCGCCCTCAAGCTCGGCGCGCTCGACAAGTGAGCCAGCCGCTGCCCCGCACTCCGGCACCGGCGGACGTCCCGCCGGTGCCGGCACGCCGGGCGGCACCCCGCCTGATGGGAGTCGACGTCGCCCGCGGCCTCGCCGTGATCGGGATGTTCGCCGCCCACATGTGGCCTCGGCTGTTGCTCGACGAGCGCATCTTCGACGGGCGGTCGGCGATCCTCTTCGCGACCCTCGCGGGGGTCTCGCTCGGGCTCATGTCAGGAGGCGCGAGGCCGACGCCCCGCGGTACTCGAGGGCGGGTCGTCGGCGGCATCGCCATCCGGGCCGGGCTGCTGATCGTTCTCGGCCTCGCCCTGCAGGTCTGGAATCCCTACCTCCTGGTGATCCTGCCGTACTACGGGGTCATGTTCGTCCTGGCGCTGGGGCTGCTGTTCGCCCCCCGGACCGTGCTGCTGGCGGCCGCCGCGCTGCTCGCCGTCGTGGCCCCGTGGCTGGCCTCGTTCGTCCCCGTCGACGCCTACGGCGACACCGCCCTGTCCGGCGTCCCCGGTCTCGCGACCGAGGCCCTCCTGGTCGGCGCCTACCCGGCGCTGGTCTGGACGCCGTTCCTGCTCGTCGGTCTCGCCGCGGCGCGCTCCGACCTCACCCGCACCCGCACCCAGGTCACGCTGCTCGTCGTCGGGGCGTCGGCCGCGATCGTCGGGTACTCGGCGCGCTTCCTGCCCGGCGCCTCCTCGGTCACCTGGCTCGACCCGGCCGACCACGAGGGCATGCCGGCCGAGATCGTGGGCTCGGGCGGCGTCGCCGCCGCCGTGCTCGGGCTGCTGTTGCTCGTCACCACCGCGCGCCGTGCCGTGACGCCCGAGCGGCAGGGACGAGGAGGCGCGGTTGCGGTCGTCCGCACCGTCCTGCGACCCCTCGCGGCCACGGGCGCGCAACCGCTCACCGTCTACACGGCCCACGTGCTGATCACCGCGCCGCTGTTCACCGTGTACCGGTTGTCCGACCCGACCGCCGCCTACGGCCTTCCCCTGGTCCACCTGGTCGTCGCCGTCGTCCTCACGCTCCTCTACGCCACCCTCTGGCAGCGGTTCGTCGGGCGGGGGCCGCTCGAACGCGCCGTCGGTGCACTGAGTCGCCCCTGGGCCTGGAGCACGGGCACCCGCTCGTGACAGACTGACGCCCGTGAGGTTCGTCGTGGTTCCACAGTGGCAGGGTTCTCCGTCGTCGCGTGCGATGCGGCTGGCCGAAGGCGCCTACGCCGTCCTCGGCGACCTGCCGTCGACGGCTACCACGGTGGTCGAGGTACCGGTGGGTGCGGGCGACTCGCTCGGCACGCGCGTGCACCGGCTCTCGTCCGTGCTCACCATCGCTGAGTCCGTCGGGCGCGAGCTGCGGACCGACGACTCCCCCGCCATCGTGGTCGGCGGTGACTGCGGCGTCGAGTTCGCGGCCGTCCGTCACGCCGTCACCCCCCGCACCGCCGTCGTCTGGTTCGACGCCCACCCCGACCTGCACAGTCCACGCAGCAGCGAAAGCGGTGCCTTCAGCGGCATGGTGCTGCGGGCCCTGATCGGCGACGCCACCGAAGACCTCCCGACCATCGGATCCGGCCCGACGCCCGAACCGCTCGACCCCGCCCGGGTGGTGCTCGCGGGGGCGCGCAGCTACGACGACGCCGAAGATCGCTACATCGAGAGTCGCCACGTCCCGTCGGTGTCGTCGCTCGACTTCGACCCCGCCGAGGTCGTCGCCGCCGTCGAGGCCTCGGGCGCCACCGAGGTCTACCTGCACGTCGACCTCGACGTGCTCGACCCGGGAGTGATCGAGGGTCTGCTCGACCCCCAGCCGTTCGGGCTCGAGCTCGGCGTGCTGATCGAGACGATCACGGCCCTGAAGGAGCGGTTCACCCTCGTCGGGGCCGGCCTGTGCTCGTTCGCACCGGTCGACGCCGCGGCGGCCTCCGACGACATGGGCGCGATCCTGCGCATCCTCGGGGCCCTCTCGCGATGAGCGCCGGTCCGACGAGCGCCGACCCGGCAGACCGAGCCGCCTCGGGCGAGGACCGTCCGCGAGTGACGGTCGAGCGCGACGGCCACGTGCTGCTGATCGGCCTCGACCGGCCCGAGAAGCGCAACGCCGCCGACCTCCGGATGCTGCGCGAGCTGGCCCTGGCCTACGGCGAGCTCGACCGTGACCCCGACCTGCGCGTCGGGCTGCTCTTCGCCCACGGGGACCACTTCACCGCCGGCCTCGATCTCGGCGACGTGGTGCCCGCGGTGACGGCCGAGGGCCTCGACGTCGTCCCCGAGGGGGGCCTCGACCCGTGGCAGGTGCATGGTCGACAGGTGAGCAAGCCCGTGGTCATGGCCGTGCAGGGCACCTGCCTGACGCTCGGGGTAGAACTCGCCCTGGCGAGCGACGTCGTGGTGGCCAGCCGCGACGCCCGCTTCGGTCAGATCGAGGTGAGCCGGGCGATCCTCCCGTTCGGCGGCGCGACCATCCGCCTCCCCCGCCGGGTCGGTTGGGGCGACGCCATGCGGTACTTGCTGACCGGCGACCTCCTCGACGCCGAGGAGGCGCGGCGCATCGGGGTCGTGCAAGACCTGGTCGACGTCGGATCGGCTTTCGACCACGCCCTCGACCTCGCTCGACGGATCGCGGCGCAGGCCCCCCTGGCCGTGCAGGCGACCCTGGCGAACGCCCGACTCGCGGTCCGCGAGGGCGACGCCGCGGCCGAGGCCCGTCTGCAGCCCGAGCTCGTGCGGCTGCTCGCTTCGGACGACGCCCGGATCGGGTTCGAGGCCTTCGTGTCGCGGACCGCCGCGGAGTTCACGGGACGCTGACCGCGCCTCCTCGGCCGTGGGCACACGAAAGAGCCCGCCCACCCCAGAGGGTGGACGGGCTCGAGAACGAGGCGGATCGGCCTACTTGAAGACGTCCTTGACGTCTTCGCCGACCTTCTTGGCGGAGGCACCGGCCTGGTCCTTCTGACCTTCGGCCTTCAGCTCGTCGTCGCCCTTGCGGTCGCCGAGAGCTTCTTTCGCCTTGCCGGCGATGTCCTGAGCGGCGTTCTTGATCTTGTCGTCGAGTCCCATGTGTGCCTCCTCGTAGGTTGACGCGCTCCGCCGCAAGGATCGCGGTGGTGCGCTGATGTGAGGGACGCTACCCGCGCCTCCCGGATCTCGCTCAGGCCGTTCAGGGAAGACCCAGGAGAGTTTCACGAAACGGCCATGCCCCGGGTGGACCCGCCTGAGAACGCAGGACCCGGGGAGACTAGCGTCGGGGCCATGACGACTTATGACCTCATCGTGATCGGAGCCGGCGCTGTCGGCGAGAACGTGGCCGACTACGCCACCCGCAACGGCCTCAAGGTGGGCCTCGTCGAAGCCGAGCTCGTCGGTGGCGAGTGCTCGTACTGGGCGTGCATGCCCTCGAAGGCGCTGCTGCGGTCCAGCGCCGTCGTCCGTGCCGCCAAGACGCTCGACGGGGCCAAGCAGGCCGTGACCGGCGACGTCGACGTCGCCGCCGTGCTGCGTCGCCGTGACTCGTTCACCAGCAACTGGGACGACTCGGGCCAGGCCGACTGGGTCGAGGGCGCCGGGATCGACCTGATCCGCGGTCACGCCACCATCACCGGCGTCAAGGAGGTCACGGTGAACGGCGAGGTGCACCAGGCGAAGTACGCCGTCGCCGCGGTAACCGGTTCGTCGGCGCTGCTGCCCGACATCCCCGGCCTCGCCGAGGCGAAGCCCTGGACCAGCCGCGAGGCCACCAGCGTGAAGTCGATGCCGCAGAGCGTCGTCATCGTCGGCGGCGGCGTCGTCGCGGCCGAGATGGCCACGGCGTACCAGCAGCTCGGCTCCACCGTCACCCTGATCGCGCGCAGCGGTCTGCTCGGCGGGCAGGAGCCCTTCGCCGGCGAACTCGTCGCCGACTCGCTGCGCGGACTCGGCGTCGACGTGCGACTCGGCGTCTCGCCCTCGAACGTGCTGCGCACCGAGCACGACACGGTCGAGGTCACCCTCGACGACGACTCGACGGTGATCGCCGACGAGATCATCGTCGCGACCGGCCGCGTGCCCCGCACCACCGACCTCGGGCTCGAGAACGTCGGGTTGACCCCCGGCGAGTGGCTCGACGTCGACGACACCATGCTCGTCAAGGGCACCGACTGGCTCTACGGCGTGGGAGACGTCAACCACCGCGCGCTGCTGACCCACCAGGGCAAGTACCAGGCCCGCGCCGCCGGCGAGGTCATCGCCGCCCGCGCGTTCGGCAAGCCCGTGCAGGCCGAGCCGTGGGGCGCCCACGTCGCCACCGCCGACGACGCGGCCGTGCCGCAGGTCACCTTCACCGACCCCGAGGTCGCGAGCGTCGGCCTCACCGCCGACGCCGCCGGCAAGCGCGGCATCGACGTCAGGGTCGTGGACTACGACCTCGCCGCGGTCGCCGGTTCGGCCATCCACTCGGACGAGTATAAGGGCCAGGCGCGGCTCGTCGTCGACGAGTCCCGCAAGGTGATCGTCGGTGCGACCTTCGTCGGCCCGGACGTCAGCGACCTGCTGCACGCCGCCACGATCGCCGTCGTCGGCGAGGTGCCGATCGACCGGCTGTGGCACGCCGTCCCGTCGTACCCGACGGTGAGCGAAGTCTGGCTGCGCCTGCTCGACGCCTACGGCCGTCCGTGAAGAACCCCCTGCTCGACTCCCCGATCTCGCGACTCGGCTGCGCCTGGGCGACGGCCGTCGGTCTCGCGGTCGGGGTGCCGCTCAGCGTCGGGCGCGTCCGCGTGGTCGGTGACCTGATCGTGTGCCGCGGACTGCCCCGCTGGGCGTTCAAGCGCGGCGGCACCTGCGTCGGTCGGGTCTACCTCACCCGGGACAACGACGGGCCGCGCGTCCTCGAACACGAGGCCGTGCACGTCCGTCAGTGGCGGAGGTACGGCATGCTGATGCCCGTACTGTACTTCCTGGCCGGCAGCGACCCGCTGTCGAACAGATTCGAGATCGAGGCCGGCCTCGAGAAGGGCGGATATCGATGACCCGCACCGTGATCATCACCGGGGCGAGCAGCGGCATCGGCCGCGAGGCCGCCCGCGAGCTCGCGAAGGGCGGCGCCGAGATCGGTGTCGTCGGGCGCGATCCCGAGCGCACGCAGGCCGTCGCCGACGAGGTGGGCGGAACGGCCTTCCTGGTCGACTACGACCGACTCGACGACGTCCGGTCGCTGGCCGACCGGTTGCTCGACCGCTACCCGCGGATCGACGCCCTCGCGAACAACGCCGGCGGTCTCGTCAGCGAACGGGGCGTCACGGCGGACGGCTTCGAGCGCACCCTGCAGTCGAACCACCTCGCACCGTTCCTCCTGACCCGGCTGCTCCTGCCCCGCCTCGTCGAGAGCGGGGGCCGCGTCGTCTCGACGGCGAGCACGGCCAACCTGCTGGGCCACGTGCGACTGGACGACCTCAACTGGGCGAAACGTCGCTGGGGCGGTGGGTGGCGTCAGTACGGCACGACCAAGATCGAGACCGTCCTCTTCATCCGCGAGCTGGCCAAACGCACCGGGCTCGAGGCGTTCTCGTTCCACCCGGGCATCGTGGTCACCGGCTTCGGTTCGGACTCGCGCTCGATGCGGGTCGCGAACGTGCTGACCAACGGCAACTACGGCATCTCGGCCCCGGCCGGTGCCGTGCCGCTGATCCAGCTCGCCGGGCCCACGACGATCGCGGTCGAGAGCGGTACCTACTTCGACCAGCTGACGCCGCACGGTCGCCTGCACCGTCAGGCGACCGACCCGCTGCTCGCCGAGGCCCTCTGGGAGCGCACCTCCGAGCTCGTCGGCCTGCCCGCCGAGGTCTAGGCGCGACCAGGGGACGAGACGAAGGAGGCGCGACCGACGTGGTCGCGCCTCCTTCGTCGTCGAGGGCCTCGCGTCAGGACTCGGACTTGCCGACCCGCCAGTAGCCCATGAAGGCGACCTGGCGCCGGTCGACGCCGACCTCGCTGACGAGGAAGCGACGGAGCGTCTTGATCGCCCCCGCCTCGCCCGCGAACCAGGCGTAGAGGTCGGAGCTGACGGCGGCACCGCGCGGGTCGTCGCCCTGCGGGACGTCCCAGAGCAGGTCGTGGTCGACGTCGACCTCGCTCACCTCGACGCCGTGGTGCCAGGCGGTGACGTAGCGGGCCGTCCAGCGACGGACGGCGATCACCAGGGCCTCACCGTGGCCGGACGTGGCGTCCCGCCTCGGCAGCCAGTGGACGTCGACGCCGGGAGGCGCGACGAGGTCGAGCTCGTCGGCCGCGGTCGGGATCTCGATGAAGACGCACCCCTTGGCGTCGGTCGGCAGTGCTTCGACGATGGAGCAGATCGCCGGGGCCGCCGTCTCGTCCCCGGCCAACAGGACGGTGCGTGCGTCACCCGGTGACCACTCGACCCCGCTGCCCGTGACGCCGCTCGTCGCGTCGGGACCGATCAGCACGAGGTCGTCGCCGACCCGGGCACGACCGGCCCAGGCCGAGGCGGGGCCGGTGTCGCCGTGGCAGACGAAGTCGACGTCGACCTCGCGCAGCGCAGGGCGGGCGGCTCGCGCGGTGTAGGTGCGGAAGACGTTCTGCTGCTCGGCAGGCAGGGCGCGCCACGAGGCGTACCAGTCGTCGGTGGGGAACGTGTCGTAGCCGGTGGCCTCGAGGGGCAGCACGACCTTGATGCGCTGGTCGAGACCGTCGACCCCGAAGTCGCCCAGGTCGTCGCCGGTGAACGTGATGCGCACGAACGACGGGGCGAGGCGACGGACGGCCGCGACCCGGACGCGGTAGGGACGGTGGGCCGGCTTCGCCGGGCGCTCGACGGTGGCGGTGGACGTGATCGTCATCGAGGGGCGCCGCTCAGGCGTCGGCGGGGGTGCCGACGTGGAAGAGCTCGTGCAGGTCGTGCCGCAGGTCGTAGGCGAACGAGGGCGGGCCGCCGATCCAGACGACGTGGTCGCCCGTCGCGACGGTCTCGGGTTCGACGTACATCTCGCCGAGCCAGGCCCGGACCGCCCGCTCGAGGGCCTGACCGGGGGCACAGGCGGTGCTGGTGCCGGGCACGCCCGAGCGGCGGTCACGGGCGAGCCAGGTCACCGTGACGCGACCCGGCGAGGCGAGCGGCACGACGTCGTCGGCGCTCTCGACCTCGACGAACACCTGACCCCGGGCGCAGATCGGAAGGACCGAGAGCATCTCTCGCAGGACGGGGATCGACGTCGCTTCTGCGGCGAACAGGACGCGCAGGGCGTCGTGCGGCAGGGGCGGGTTCTGGTCTACGAGGAGCATGTCCCCTTCAATATAGGTAAGGCTTGCCTCATCCGCCACACGGGTCTCTCGATTGACAGCGACCTCGCTGCCGTGATGGTAAGTTCTGTCGGGTTCGGGAGTCCGTCAGCGACGCCCGGCACAAGGGGCCGTGCCGTGTCCGACAGCAACACGGTGGCGGATCGCGTGGACCGGTTCAGCAGCGACCGGGACTCCCCCGCCGAACGACCGAGGGGCTCTCCCGCGCCCCCGGTCCCTCGTCGCCGTGGACGATCCGCCACGGCCATCCCCGGAAGGCCCCACCAGGTGCGCACCCTCCCCCTCTCCGCCGCCGTCGCCGCGCTGTTGCTCGTCGTGACGGGCTGCTCGTCCGCCTCGTCCCCCGACGGGTCGGGCACCCCCGACCCCGACGCGACCGTCACGGTCGGTCTCGTGCTCGAGCCGAGCGACCTCGACATCCGCACCACGGCCGGCATCGCCCTCGACCAGGTGCTGATCGACAACGTCTACCAGGGCCTCGTGGGCCGCACGCAGGACAACGAGATCCGCGACGTGCTGGCCGCGAGCCACACGGTCAGCGACGACGGCCTCACCTACACGTTCACGCTGCACGACGGCGTGACCTTCCACGACGGTGCCGCGATGACGGCCGACGACGTCGTCTGGTCGCTGTCGCAGGTCAAGGACGACGCCTCGCTCGCGAACCACGCCGACCTCGCCGCCGTCTCGACCATCACGGCGCCCGCCGCCGACACCGTCGTGCTCACGCTCTCGCGACCCGACTCGTCCCTGCTGTTCGACCTCACGGGGCGGGCCGGTCTCGTGCTGCAGCAGTCGGCGACGAACGACCTCTCGACGACGGCGAACGGCACCGGCCCCTTCGAGCTGACGAGCTGGCGACAGGGCGACAACCTGCAGCTCGGGCGCTTCGACGACTACTGGGGCACCCCGGCGAAGGTCGCGGGCGTCACCTTCCGCTACGTGACCGACCCGTCCGCGGCGATCAACGCCTCGATCTCGGGCGACGTCGACGTGCAGACCGCGGTCGACGCGACCCTGTCGAGCCAGCTCGACGGCGTGGACGGCATCACGCTCGAGAAGGGCAGGACGACCGACAAGTACACGCTCGCGTTCAACAACGCCGTCGCACCCTTCACCGACGCGAAGGTCCGCAAGGCCCTGCGACTCGCGATCGACAACGACGCACTGATCGCCGCCGTCGGCGGGTCGGCCGTCGACCAGGGCGGCCCGATCCCCGAGCTCGACCCCGGCTACGAAGACCTCACGAGCGTCGACGCCTACGACCCCGACGAGGCGAAGAGCCTGCTCGCCGAGGCCGGCCACGACGGCGACCTGTCGCTCACCCTCGAGTACCCCAACGTCTACCCGGCCGCGATCGGCGACGTGCTGACGACGCAGCTCAAGGCCGTCGGCGTCACGCTGACGGTGCAGCAGGTCGACTTCAGCACCTGGCTCGACGACGTCTACGTGAACAAGGACTTCGAGCTCAGCATGGTGAACCACGCCGAGACCCACGACTTCTCGAACTGGGCGAACCCGGACTACTACTGGGGCTACGACAGTGCGCCCGTGCAGCAGCTCTACGCCGAGTCGATCGCGGCCACCGACCCGCAGGTCGCCGACGAGAAGTTGGCCGAGGCGGCGAAGATCGTCTCGGACGACGCCCCCGCCGAGTGGCTCTACACGGCCACCACGCTGACGGCGATCCACGACGGAGTCACCGGGTTCCCGACGAGCTCGACCACGACCCGCCTCGACCTGGCTGACCTGGCCACGACGGAGTGACCCGCTTCGTCGTCGGCCGCCTGCTCCTCTTCGTCGGGGGGCTGGCCGTCGCGAGCGTGCTGATCTTCGCGACCCTGCGGTTGCTGCCGGGAGACGTCGCCCAGGCGATCGCCGGGACGACCGGCTCGCCCGAGCAGGTGGCCGCCCTGCGTCAGCAGCTCGGCCTGGACCGGCCCGTCGTGGTGCAGTACCTCGACTGGGCCGGCGGGCTGGTGCGACTCGACCTGGGCGAGTCGCTCGTCACCGGCACGCCGGTGATCGACGAGGTGCTCGACAAGCTGGCCGTCACCCTCCCGCTCGCGGCGCTCTCCCTGGTCTTCGGGTTGCTGATCGGCATCCCGCTCGGCGTGACGAGCGCGCTCCGCCGCGGCCGCGCCTCCGGGGTCGTCCTCGGCACGGGGGCCCAGCTGTTGGCGGCCGTCCCGGTCGTCTGGGCGGGGATGTTGCTGATCGGCGTCTTCGCCGTGACGCTGCGGCTGCTGCCCACGCAGGGGTTCCCGGCCGACGGGTGGAGCGAGCCCGGGCGGGCGCTGCGCTCGCTCGTGCTGCCGGCCCTGACCATCGGCATCGTCGAGGGGGCCGTCCTGCTGCGCTTCACGCGCTCGGCGGCGCTCGGGGCCCTCGACCAGGACTACGTGCGGACGGCCGCCGCCAACGGCATGACCCGGTCGCGTGCCCTCGTCCGCCACGGGCTGCCGAACGTCATGCTCAGCGTCGTGTCGATCCTCGGCCTGCAGGTGGCGGGCCTCATCGTGTCGGCCGTCGTCATCGAGCAGCTGTTCACGCTGCCGGGACTCGGCCGCATGCTGGTGACCGACGTCGGTCGCCGCGACCTGACGAAGGTGCAGGGTGAACTGATGACGTTGACCACGCTCGTGCTGTTCATCGGTCTCGTGATCGACCTCGTGCACCGACGGCTCGACCCGCGCCTCCGCGAGGGCGACCGATGAGGCGCGGCGCGTTCGTCCGCGAGCTGCTGCGTCGACCGCAGGGCGCGTTCGGTGTCGGCTGGCTGACCCTGATCGTCCTGTCGGCCCTGGTCAGCCGGGTCTGGACCCCGCTCGACCCGTTCGACACCGACCCGTACTCGGCCTGGCTGACGCCCTCGTTCGGGCACCCCTTCGGCACCGACTCGGTCGGCCGGGACATCTTCAGCTACGTCTTCGCGGCCACCGGGACGACGGTCGTGGTCGCCGTCGCCTCGGGCGTGGTCGCCACCGTGGTCGGGGTCGGCCTGGCCGCCCTGGGCTCGTTGACGGCCCGCTGGGTGCGCGAGTCGGTCGCCGTGCTGATCGACGTGCTCGTGGCGTTCCCGACGCTCCTGATCGCCATGGCCCTCGCCGCGGCGTTCGGCGGGTCGCTCACCGTCGTGGTCGTCGCCGTGGGCGTCGGCTACGGCGTGACGATCGCCCGGGTCAGCCGGTCCGAGATCCGCCAGGTCGCGCGGACCGACTACGTGCTCGCCGCCCGGGCGAACGGGCTCGGCACCGGGGCCGTGCTGCGTCGCCACGTGCTGCCGAACATCGCGCCCGTCGTCGTCGTCCAGCTCTCGCTGTCCATGGCCACGAGCGTGCTCGCCGAGGCGGGGCTGTCGTTCCTCGGCTACGGCGCCCCCGCCGACACCGCCTCGTGGGGGCGCCTCCTGAGCGACCTGCAGAAGTTCATCGGCGTGCACCCCGGTTCGGTCGTCTGGCCCGGGCTGGCCATCACGCTGACCGTGCTGGCGCTCAACCTGCTGGGCGACGCCGTGCGCGACGCCTCCGATCCCCGGCTGCGGTCCCGGCGGACGGGACGCGGCACCCCGGGCTCCCCCTCGACGTCGGGCCCGTCCACCGCTCCCCCGCGGGCGACCGCCCCGGGTGCCGCGGGCACCCCGACCACCCCGGGGGTCGTCTCGTGAGCCTCGTGATCGACGACCTGACCGTCACCGTCGGCGACCGCCGCGTCGTCGACGGCCTCTCGCTCGACGTGCCCGACGGTGCTCGGGTCGGGCTGATCGGCGAGTCCGGCTCGGGCAAGTCGATGACGACGCTGGCCGTCCTCGGCCTGCTGCCCGACGGCGCCCGCGCCACGGGCAGCATCCGGCTGGACGGGCGCGAGCTGCTCGGGGCGTCCGAGCGCGAGCTGGCCGGCCTGCGCGGCCGCGTCGTCGGCACGGTCTTCCAGGACCCCCGCACGGCCCTCGACCCCGTCGTCACCGTCGGGCGGCAGATCGCCGAGCCCCTCCGCCTGCACGGCCGCGTCGGTCGCCGCGACGCCCGCGCCCGGGCGGTGGCCACCGCCGCCGAGGTCGGCCTGCCCGACCCCGAGACCGTCGTCGACCTCTACCCGCACCAGCTCTCGGGCGGTCAGCGACAGCGCGTCGGCATCGCCATGGCCCTGATCAACCGCCCCGGGCTCGTGCTCGCCGACGAACCGACCACGGCCCTCGACGTCACGACGCAGGCCGAGGTGCTCGCGCTCTTCCAGCGCCTGGTCGACGAGCAGCGGACGTCGCTGCTCTTCGTCACGCACGACCTCGCGGTGCTCTCTCGCATCACCGACCACGCGGCGGTCCTGTCGCACGGGCGCGTCGTCGAACGCGGCCCCGTCGAGCAGCTGCTGCACCGCCCCGAGCACGAGGTCACCCGCGGACTCGTCGAGGCCACGAGGACGACGACCTGGAGGGCCTCGTGAGCGACCCGACGACCGCACCCGCGCCTCCTCTGCTCGTCGCCCGGGGCCTCACCCGCACCTTCACGCTGCCGCGCCGGTCGCCCTTCCAGCCGGGGCCGGTGCGCCACGCGCTCGTCGACGCCGACCTCGAGGTCGCGGCCGGCGAGAGCGTCGCCCTGATCGGCGAGTCGGGCTCGGGCAAGTCCACGCTCGTGCGCCTGCTGCTCGCCCTCGACCGGGCGACCTCGGGCACCGTGACGTTCGACGGCCGGACGGTCGCCCCCGACCGCGCATCCCGCCTGCGCTGGCTGAGGCGGCAGACCGGGATCGTCCTGCAGGACCCCTTCAGCTCGCTCGACCCCCGCATGCGCGTCGGCGACACCGTGGCCGAGCCGCTGCGTGCGCTAGGCGTCGAGGGCGACCACGACCGTCTGGTGGCCGAGATGCTCGAGCGCGTGGGTCTGGCGGCGCGCGACGCCGAGGCCTGGCCCCACGAGTTCAGCGGGGGCCAACGGCAACGCATCGCCCTGGCCCGGGCCCTCGTGCACCGGCCGCGACTGCTGATCGGCGACGAGCCCATGAGTGCCCTCGACGTCACCGTGCGAGCACAGATCCTCGACCTGCTTCGCGAGCTGCGCGACGAACGCGGGCTGTCGCTGCTGCTCGTCTCGCACGACATCGGGCTCGTGCAGCACCTCGCCGACCGGGTCGCCGTGCTGCGCGACGGTCGCGTCGTCGAGCAGGGGGTCACCGACGACGTGTTGCGCCGACCGCAGCACGACTACACACGGACGCTCGTCGACTCGGTGCCGACGCTCGACTGAGACCCCGACTCGTCAGCGGGTGGCAGCCCGGCTCGTCACCGGGTGGCAGCCCGGCTCACCACATCGGCGGGTGCCGACGCTGCCACCGCAGCCGCCGCTCGAGCTGGGCGCCGATCGCGAGCAGGACGTCCTCGCGTCCCGGTCGCCCGATCAGCTGCACGCCGGCGGGCACGCCGTCGACCTCGCCCACCGGGAGGCTGATCGCGGGCAACCCGGCCACGTTGACGAACGACGTGAACGGCGAGTACAGGCACTGCTGCTCGAAGTTGCGTTCGGCGTCCTCGGCGTCGTACCAGCCGATCGGGCGCGGCACCATCGCGAGCGTCGGCGTCAGGACGGCGTCGAAGGCCGAGAACCGCTCGACGACGGCGCGCTCGAACGCCGCCAGCCCGACGAGCGCCGCCGACAGCTCGCGTGCCGTCACGCGTCGGCCCTGCTCGACCAGCCACCGGGTGATCGGCTCGAGCAGTGCCAGCTCGGCCTCGGTCTCGGCCGGGATGCCCGCCGCTCCCGCCTGCCAGATCGTGCGGAAGAGCGCCGGGTAGTCCGACGGCGGCAGGCTGGTCTCGTCGACCCCGTGCCCCATCGTCGCGAGCAGGTCGGCGGTCTCGCCGAGGACGCCCAGGAGGCGCGGGTCGACCCGGACGTCGAACGCGTCGTCCCAGGGGCTGGTCGTCATGACCGCGACCTGGAAGCGTCCCTCGCCGCGCACGGCGGTGCCGAGGTAGGCACCGTCGGGTGACGGCGGAGCCCAGAGCGCCTGGTGGTGCCGCGGGTCGCGACCGTCGGGCGACACCATGGCGTCGAGCAGCAGGGCGGCGTCGGCCACCGAGCGAGCCAGCGCCCCGCCGACCGGCAGGCCCGCGAGGCTGGTCAGACCCGACTGCGCCGGCACCCGACCCCGCGAGGGCTTGAGGCCGACGAGGCCCGTGGCGGCCGCCGGGATGCGGATGCTGCCGCCGCCGTCCGAGCCGGGCGCGAACGGCAGCAGCCCGGCGGCGACGGCGGCGGCGGCCCCGCCGCTCGAGCCGCCCGCGCCCGCCTCGAGCGACCACGGGTTGCGCGTCGGAGGACCGACGAGCGTCTCGGTGTATGCGGTCAGCCCGTACTCGGGCGTGGCCGTCTTGCCCACGCTGATCGCGCCGGCCTCGTCGAGCACCTCGGTGATCTCGGACGACGCCCCGGGCAGGCGCCCCCTGCTCAGCCGCGATCCCGACCAGGTCGGCACGCCCGCCCGGTCGCTGAGGTCCTTGTCGGCCAGCGGCAGCGCCCAGAGCGGCGCGACCGAGGGCCCGGCGGCGGCCAGGGCGTCGGCCCGCTCGAGGGCGGCCTCGCCGGTCACCGTGACGAACGCGCCGAGGTCGCCGTCGAGGCGGGCGATGCGCTCGAGGTAGTGGGTGGTCAGCTCGCGGGGCGAGACCTCGCCGCGGCGCAGCCAGTCCCACTGCTCGTGGGCGCTCAGGTGGTGGAGTTCGAACACCCGTCGAGCCTAGGCCGCGGCCCCGGGCACGGACGGCTGTTTCTGGTACATTTGTCCCATTCGTGCTCCCTCGGCCGCAGGTCGCCGCCGGGACCGTCGCACGTCTCGACAGGACACCGTCATGGGTTACCTCTTCCTCGCGCTCGCCATCGTCGGCGAGGTCTTCGCCACGAGCTTCCTCAAGGTCACCAGCGGCCCCGACGCCAAGTGGTGGCAGTACGCGGCGGTCGTCGTGGGCTACGTCTTCGCGTTCGCGATGCTCTCGCAGTCGCTGACCAAGGGCGTGCCGCTCGGCATCGCCTACGCGATCTGGGCCGGCGTCGGCGTCGTGCTCGTCGCCCTCATCAGCTGGATCTTCTTCAAGGAGCCCCTGACCCTCGTCCAGCTCGGCGGCATCGTCCTCGTCATCGGCGGCGTCACCATGCTCGAGCTCGGCGGTCGCCACGAGGCCGCGGCCTGACCCCGGTGACCGACACCACGGCGGGTGACGGCCGGGCCCGCGGCGGCCCGTCCCCCGGCCCCGGCGGCCCGTCCGCCGGCCCCGGCGGCCAGGCCCTCACCCCGAAGGGCGAGACCAGGAGGCGCGCGCTGCTCGACGGCGTCCTGGCCGTCCTCGAGGCGGGCGGCCCCTCGGCCGTGACGCACCGGGCGGTCGCCCGCGCCGCCGGCGTCCCGGTCTCGGCGGCCACCTACTACTTCGCCGGACGCGACGACCTGCTGCGCGCGGCGCTGCGCCACGCGACCACCGACTGGGTGCGGTCGTTCGACCGACTCGAGCGCGCCTCCTTGGCCGACCTGGCCGAGACCCTCGTCCGGTACGCGATCACCGAGCGCGGGTCGGCCCGGGCGCAGTACGAGCTGCTCTTCACCGCCATGCGGGACGAGTCGCTGCGCGAGGACGCCGACCTCTGGTACTCGTCGCTCGAGCACGTGCTGAGGCGGGCGGGCGTGCCCACCGAGCGGGTCGACGTCGTGGCCCTCGCGGTCGACGGGTTGATCGTCCGCATGCTCTGGCGCGGCGAGCCCGCCACCGCGGACGCGACCGAACGCGTGTTGCGCGAGATCGTCGGGCCGTCGCTCTGAGGCTCAGCCGCGGCGGCGCTTCTTGAGCGACTTCTGCATCGTGACCGTTCCGAGCCAGCGGCCGAACTTGAAGCCGACCCGGCCCATGCGACCGACCTCGGTGAAGCCGATCCGCTCGTGCAGGCCGATCGACGCCTCGGCGTTCTTGTCGGCGATGACCGCGATCATCTCGCGGATGCCGGCGTCACGACAGGCCTCGACGAGCGCCTCGAGCAGGGCACGGCCGAGGCCCTTGCCGGTCGACGCGGCCCGCAGGTAGATCGAGCTCTCGACGGTGTATCGATAGGCCGCCTTCCCACCCCACGGGGTCGCCACCGCGTAGCCGAGGGCCTCGCCGGACGGGTTCACCGCGACGAGGAAGGGCATGCCGAGCTTCGTGACGAAGGCGTACTTGCGACGCCACTCGGCGAGGGTCATGGCGTCCTCGTCGAAGGTGACCGACGAGTTCGCCACGTAGTGGTTGTAGATCTCGCGCACGTAGGGCAGGTCGGCGGGCGTCGCGGGGCGGATCTCGAACGAGAACCCGGGCTCGACCGGGACCGGGGGCCGCAGTGCCCGGGGAAGGCGCCGGCGGGGCTGGTATTCCTCTTCGAGCACGGGCCCACTCTGCCACGCCGGACGTGGGCCCGGCGCGGACGCGGGGCGTGTTCGTCGTCGGCGGGCGCTCGGGGCGGCCCGCATCCGACGAACATGCCCGCTTCCGGGACGGACGCCGACCGGTCACGGCTCAGACGGCGGGCGGCAGCGTCCAGTCGACGGGTTCGCCGCCCTGGGCGACGAGCAGCTCGTTCGCCCGGCTGAACGGCCGCGATCCGAAGAACCCGCGCGACGCCGACAGGGGGCTCGGGTGCGGCGACTCGATCGAGGGGACGTCGCCGAGCATCGGCTTGAGCGCCGACGCGTCACGGCCCCACAGGATGGCCACGAGGGGCCCGCCCCGTGCGGCCAGCACCTCGATGGCGCGCTGGGTGACCGGCTCCCAGCCCTTGCCGCGGTGCGACGCCGTCTCGCCCGGACGCACCGTGAGCACCCGGTTGAGCAGCAGCACGCCGTGGCGCGACCACGAGGTCAGGTCACCGTGCTCGACGACGGGCACGCCGAGGTCGTCGTGCAGCTCGCGGTAGATGTTCGCGAGGCTGCGCGGGACCGGTCGGACGTGCGGGTCGACGGCGAACGACAACCCGATCGGGTGCCCGGGCGTCGGGTAGGGGTCCTGACCGACGATCAGGACGCGCACCTCGTCGAGGGGCTGACGGAAGGCGCGCAGCACGTCCGCGCCGGCGGGCAGGTAACCACGCCCCGCCCGCACCTCGGCCCGCAGGTACTCGCCCATGTCGGCGATGCGGTCGGCCACGGGCTCGAGTGCGGTCGCCCACGACGGGTCGATCTGCTCCGAGAGGGGTCGACGGTGGTCGTGCGCCTCGACGGTCACTCGACCCCGAGCGTGCCGACCGAGACGCCGACGATCTCGCCGTCGTCGTCGAGCTGCGGTTCGACCCGCCAGACGCTGCCGGTGCCGAGCACCGCGAGGGCGCCCTCGCCGACGACCAGGGCGGTGTTCTCGTCGATGGCGACGCCGCCGCGGACGAGTCCGGCCTCGGTGGCGGCGATGAGTCGGGTCAGGGTGCCCCACTGGGCGGCGTGCACGTCGATGGCGAGGTCGACGAGGCCGAGTCCGTCGGCGAGGGTCACCTCGTCCAGGTCTTCGGCGGCGTCCTCGGGGCAGACCGGGACGTCGCCGATCAACCAGCCGCCGAGCACGGCACGGTCGGCGGCGATCATCGCACCGGCCGAGAAGCCGAGGTAGGGCAGCCCGTCGGCGACGAGCAGGCGCACCTGGTCGATCAGCGGCGCGACGGCGTCGAGGTAGGCCGGGGTGAGCCCGCCCGCGACGAGCAACCCGTCGACGTCGCTGAGCACGCGGGTGTCGAACTCGTCACCCGCGGCGACGATCGTGGTGAGGGCCTCGCAGCGGCCGCCCGCGGCGAGCATGGCCGGGTAGCCGTCGCGGAACTCGGCGGACGGCGAGTCGTCGGCGACGACGATGAGCACGGCGATGCGCGGCACGGCCCGGCCGACGGCGGCCCCGCGGACGGCGGCCTCGGCCACGAAGAGGCCGTAGAGCTCGGTGTCGTCGGGCGACCAGCCGCCGCCCACCAGGTGGATGCTCACGCGCCCACCCCCGCGCCGACCTCACGCGTGACCGGCGGCTGGGCGCTCCACGGGAAGGTGATCCACTGGTCGGTGCGCTTCCAGACGAAGTCGGGTTCGAGCACGGTGCGGGGCTTGCTGTACAGGCAGACGGTGCGCACCTCGGCGGCCACCTCGGCGAGCAGGTCGCGCACGAGCACGAGGGTGCGCCCCGAGTCGGACACGTCGTCGACGACGAGCACCTTCTTGCCCTCGAGCGACGGGGCGTCGAGGGTCGGGGGCAGCAGGACGGGCTCGGGCAGTCGCTCGTCGACGCCCGTGTAGAACTCGACGTTGATCGAGCCGCACATCTTGGTGTCGAGCGCGTAGGCCACGGCCCCGGCGAGCACGAGCCCCCCGCGGGCGACGGCGACGATCACGTCGGGCGTGAACCCCGCCTGGACGACGTCCGAGGCCAGGTGCCGCGCGGCCTCTCCGAACTCGAGCCAGCCGAGCACCTCCCTCTCGGGAGCCTCGACCTCGGGTCGTGCGGGGGCGGCCTGGCTGTCGTCGGGTGGGGTGACCATGCCGACAACCGTAACGCGCGCAGGCCACCACGCGTCACGCGGGGACCCAGGCACCCCCGGGAGGCGCGAAGACGGTGTCGACGCCGTCGGACCAGAGCAGCGAGTCGGGCTCGCGGTCGGTGACGCCCGGCAGGCCGCCGTCGGCCACCAGCTCGTCGTCGAGGTCGACCAGCTCGGCCCGGCGCAGCGACCAGGTGTCGTGCCGGTTCGGCCAGTACCTCGTGCGCCCACCCCGGGCGACGTGCATGCCCCATCGGGCGGTGAGGAACTCGGCGAGCGGATCACCCTCGACCACCTCGTCGGTGGGTCGGACGGACAGGCGTGACGACGGGTTCGCCCCCGGCCCGAGCCTGGTGCTGCGGTACGTCACGACCCCGTCGGCCCGGGACTCGTGCATCGACGCCCACCGGTACGGCAGACCGAGGCCCACGTTCGCGGCGAGCACCGACACGAGACGCTGGGCCTCGAGGGTTCGGAACACCACGCCCCGACGGCCCAGGGTGTCGACCGAGTACAACCGCACGTTCGTCTCGAGGAAGTCCCCGGCCCAGGGCACGGCGGGCAGCGGCCCGAAGGCGCTGCCGGTCAGCTTGAACGGGATCAGCCCGACCCAGGTCGATCCGTCGAACACGTCGGGCCGCGTGCCGGGCGGCAGCAACGGTGCGACACGGTCGGGCTCGACCCGCCAGTGCGCGAAAGCCAGGCCGCCCCAGTGCTGTCGGATGAACGCGGGGCGGAGCAACGGAGGCGCGGTGCGGGACACCGGATCGGGTTCGGCCCCCGGCATGGTCTGGTCCATGACCTCCACGGTACGGACGACCGCCTGGACGGTCCACAGCCTCGGACGAGCTGCCGCCCCGGCCCTCGCCCGGGCCGCCTCAGAGCCGGCGGACGAGCTCGGGGATGCGACCGCGGAACGAGAAGAAGCCCCGGGAGGCGGACGGCCAGGCCTCGCCGTCCCACCTCCGTCGAACGGTGACGAGGTCGATCCCCTCGGACGAGAGGGCTCGGTGCACGGCCGGCAGTCGCTCCTGGACGGGACCGACCGGGGCGTACGGCGTCACCACCGTGTCGAGCCCCTCGGACCGCGCCCACCGGGCCACGGTGGCGGGCCGTGCGTCGGTGAGCGTCCGGGCGGGCCGACCGTCGGCGTCCCGCGTCCGTGCCGCCGCGTCGTCCCGAGCGCCCGTCGTGAAGGCCACGACGGCGGCGGAGGCGCCCTGTGGGGACCGTGCTCCGGGATCGGCGCAGACGGCGACGGCCGACAGCCGGGCGACGAGACCGGGGCGTTCGGCGAGCAGGCTCTCCGGCTCGAGGTCCTCCTCGTGGAGCAGCAGTCCGACCCGCCCGCCCGGGGAGCCGACGACGTCGGCGGCCTCGACGAGCGTCCGCGGGGGCAGCGGCTCCTCGTCGAGGGCCCGGGCCGTGGTGGCGAGGCCAGCGGGCGAGAACCGGCCGTCGGTGAAGCGCGAGATGTTCGAGGCCGTCGCCAGGTAGGTCTTGCCGGCGGTCTGCAGGCCGGCGACCCAGCGCCACGACAGGGTGTTCGAGGCCGCGTCGCCGTCGAGCAGGTGTCGGTAGAAGAAGTCGGCGCCCAGTTGCCACGGCAGGCCGAGCGTGAAGATCCAGATGCTGGCGAACCACATGCGCGTGTGGTTGTGGAGGTACCCGGTGTCGACGAGCTCACGCACCCAGGCGTCCATCGCGTCGATGCCGGTGCGGCCGGCGACCGCCTCCTCGTACCCCGCGGGGACGCCGGCGTCGACGGCGCGGTCGACGTCCCGGCGGTACCGCCGCCACACCTCGGGGTTCTGCTCGAGCCAGCCCTTCCAGTAGGTGCGCCAGAACACCTCCTGCACGAACTTCTCGGCAGCACCGAGCGTGTGCCGCTCGAGGACCGCGCCGACGACCTCGCGTTCCGTCACGAGGCGGTGGCGCAGGTACGGCGACAGCCCCGAGACGGTGCGCCGCGAGACCCCCAGGTCCTGATTGCGATCACGTGCGTAGGCGGAACCGGCGCGGGGCAGGAACTCGTCGAGGGCCTCGAGGCCGGCGACTCTGGTCGGGATGGGCATGCCCCCATCGTGCGACCCCGCGGGCCGTGCCGACCGGCCTCGTCCGTGGGAGGCGTGCGGTGGACGCCGGAGCCGTCGACCCGCCCCGTCCCCGAGGTCGAGGTCGAGGTCGAGGTCCTGGCCCCGGTCAGTGGCGGACGGTGGCCGAGCGCAGCGGTTCGAGCTGGTCGACCGGGAGGCCGATGCGCGTCCCGCGCACCAGACCGAGCACGCGTCCGGTCACGAGACCGATCGACCCGGCTGCCAGCACGGTCGCCCCGCGACGACGGCGCAGGAGCGTCCGCCACGCACCGAGGGCCAGTCGGCCGGCCGTGACACGTCGGTCGGTGTCGGCGTCGCCGTCCCCTCCGACCGCGCGTCGCAGGGCGATCTGGGCGACACCCCGGTCGACGGCGGCGCCGACGACGGACCGCCGACTCGTCTCACCGGGACGGACGGTGCGCGAGACGCGGGCCGACGAGGTCGACACGACCCGCGCCTCCGGCTCGTCCGCCGCCAGGCGCAGGCACAGCTCGACGAACTCGGCACCGCGGGGCACGGCGTCTCGGACGTCGACCCCGCTGGCCAGGCCACCGACCTGCAGGAGGTCCCAGCGGCGGAACGCCACCGTCGCCCCCGCCACGTCGTCGAGCCCCACGAGACCGTCGGGACGCGAGCGGGGCGTGCAGTCGACGGCCCAGAGCAGGTCGTCGGGCAGTGCCGACGCGGCGGCACCGGACCAGGTCGCCTCGGTCCGGCCGACGACGGCGATCACGTCGACCTGGTCGAACGGCGCGGCGAGCGCCCGGGCCCAGCCGGCGTGGGCGACGCAGTCCGCGTCGAGGAACGCGACGACGTCGCCTCGCGCCGACTCGATGCCGGTGTCGCGGCTGCCGGCGAGCCCCGGCGTGCGGGTGTTGTCGACCACGACGAGGTCGTCGTAGCGGTGGCGCAGGTGGTCGCGGAGTCGCGGCGCACGGTCGACGACGACGAGGACGTCGTGCACGTCCCCGTCGCGGAGGACGGAGTCGAGCGCTGCGGTCAGACCGTCGAACGGGGTCGACTCGTCGGCGCAGACGACGACGCTGACGCGGGGGGCGGGGCGGTTCACGCGACACCTCCCCGGGGGGAGCGGCAGGTGGACGGGCGGACGGCGGGGAGGGGCGTGCGGACGCGGAGGGTCACGGGGGTTCCTCTGGGGTCGTCGACGGGCGCCGGTCACGCCGCGGGGCGGCGCGTTCGGGTGGCGACCATCGTCGGAGGGTGCGTTCGGGGGACGTCGTCGGGTGGGTGGCCCGGCGTCGTCGGCCGGTGGTCGATTCGGGCGACCGCGGCAGAGGCACGCCCCGGATTCGGGTTCGGAGCGTCCTGACCTCGACAACGCTACGGGGCGCCTCCTGGGAAGACGAGGCACGAGGGGGTCCCCCGTTCGAGGGGGCCTCGTCCGGGTGACGTCCGGGTGGGGCCCGACCCGCGCCGGCTCCCCCCGGGTGATGCCCGCCGTCCTGCGCGGTTCCGCGGCCCCCGGGCCATCGGACGGCAGGAGGCGCGGGCACCGTCGGCGAGGTCCGCCCGGTCGTCCGCCGGGCCGCCCCGCGTCGGAACCACCCGCTCGTGACCCGTGTGGTGCGCCGCCCCGACCCCCGTCGCCCGGGCCACCCACCCGGTCGGCAGCCCCCGGCACGCCGGTAGGGTCGGGGCCTCACCCGTCAGACCACGAGAGGACGTCGACCAGTGCCCCACGGACCGGGAACGCGCCGACGCGCCGAACGCACGGCGCTCGAGCGCGCCGTCGACGAGGGCCTGCTGATCGTCCGCTCCGCCCTGGTCGTCGCCGTGACCAACCAGATCATCCGGCGCGCCCTGCAGGAGCACCTGCCGTTCGACGAGGCCGTCGCGACCCGGGTCACCCGCGACGAGATCGACCGCCTGACCACCGAGCAGGCCGCGGCCGCCGTGCGGGTGCGCCGGCTGCGGCGCATGACCGGCCGGTCGTACGGGCAGTCCCGACACCAGTTCGACTACCGCCCCGAGGACGTCGACGCGCTCAAGCTGCGCGAGGCCGCCTCGAAGGGCGTGGCCCGGGCGCTGGCCTCGCGCCGGGACGACGACGACTTCGTGGCCGAGGTCGTGGCGGCCGCCCGGTCACGTGCCTGGGACGACGTCGGCCAGACCGTCGTGGATCGGCTCGGCTGGGCGGCGCGCCCGGACGACGACTACGACGACGGACGCCACGAGCGGCTGCGCGACCTCGTCGAGGGCGACCTCGCCCGGCTGCGCGCCGCCCGGTCCGCGGGCTCCCCCGGCCCGGTCAGTCCTTCTTGACCTTCAGCTCGCCCTTGGCCACCTTGTAGGTCGCCGCTTGCGCCACGGGCTTGATCGTCACCAGGTCGAGGTTGACGTGGGCGGGCAGTTCGACCGAGTGGACGATCGCCTCGGCGACGTCGTCGGCCGTCAGCGGCGCCTCGACGTCGCGGTAGACGGCGTCGGCTCGGTCCTGGTCCCCGCCGAAGCGCACGAGCGAGAACTCCTCGGTGTGCACCATGCCCGGGGCGATCTCGATCACCCGGATCGGCTCCCCCGCGAGCTCGAGCCTCAGCACGGCCACGAGGGCGTGCTCGGCGAACTTCGAGGCGTTGTAGCCGCCGCCGTTCTCGTAAGCGACGTGACCGGCGATCGACGTGACCGTGACGATGTCGGCGCCCCGCGCCTCCTCGGCTCCGCCGCGGAGCGAGGGCAGCAGGGCGGTGACCGCCCGCTTGGTGCCGAGCACGTTCACGTCGAACATGCGCTGCCAGTCGTCGATCGAGCCGTTCTCGACGCTGTCGAGACCGAAGGCGCCGCCGGCGTTGTTGACCAGGGCGTGCAACGGCCCGGTCGACTCGACGTGGGCACGCAGGGCGGCCACGTCGTCGTCGCGCGTGAGGTCGGCCCGGAACCAGGTCGCCCCCGTCTCGTCGGCGAGCGCACGGAGGCGCTCCTCGCGCCGGGCGACCGCCAGGACGTCCCAGCCGCGCGAGCGGAACAGCCGCACCGTCGCCGCTCCGATGCCCGAGCTGGCTCCCGTCACCACGACCCGCTTCGTCACGTGTGCCTCCTGTTGCGTCGTTCGTCGTCGTCGCCCGCTGCGGACGCACCCGTCCACGCTAGCGGCCCCGTTACGTCGCGTGTCCGGCATCGTGGACGGTCGGGGGCCCGGTCCGTACCGTGGCTGTCACCGCAGACCCCGCCGACCACCCGGCGGACGGACCCCACCTCACGCACCCCGACCGCAGGAGCAGACCATGACCGACGCCCAGCCCGCCTGGAAGTTCGAGACGCAGCAGATCCACGCCGGGGCCCAGCCCGACCCGACGACCCATGCCCGTGCCACGCCGATCTACAAGACGACGTCGTACGTCTTCCGGGACGCGCAGCACGCGCAGGACCTCTTCGCCCTGGCCGAGAACGGCAACATCTACTCGCGCATCATGAACCCCACCCACGACGTCGTGGAGAAGCGCATCGCCGCGCTCGAGGGCGGGACGGGTGCCCTGCTGGTGGCGTCGGGCCAGGCCGCGTCGACCTTCGCCGTGCTGAACATCGCCGAGGCGGGCGACCACATCGTGTCGTCGTCGTCGATCTACGGCGGCACCTACAACCTCTTCAAGTACACGCTCGCGAAGCTAGGCATCGAGACGACGTTCGTCGAGAACCAGGACGACGCCGACGAGTGGCGCCGTGCGGTGCGGCCGAACACGAAGCTGTTCTTCGCCGAGACCATCGGCAACCCGAAGATCAACATCCTCGACCTCGAGAAGGTGTCGGGCGTCGCGCACGCCGAGGGCGTGCCGCTGATCGTCGACAACACCATCGCGACGCCGTACCTGATCCGGCCGCTCGAGCACGGCGCCGACATCGTCGTGCACTCCGCGACGAAGTTCCTCGGCGGACACGGCACGGTCATCGGCGGCTTCATCGTCGACGGCGGCACGTTCCCGTGGTCGGCGAACGCGGAGCGCTTCCCCGGCCTCACGCAGCCCGACCCGTCGTACCACGGGGCCGTCTACACGCAGGCCGTCGGCGACGCGCTCGCGTACGTGATCAAGGCACGGGTGCAGCTCCTGCGCGACCTGGGGGCCTCGAACAGCCCCGACACGGCGTTCTCGCTGATCCAGGGCATCGAGACGCTCAGCCTGCGCATCGAGCGGCACGTCCAGAACGCCCAGGAGATCGCCGAGTGGCTCGACTCGCGTGACGACGTGGCCGCGGTGTACTACGCGGGTCTGCCCACCAGCCCGTGGTACGCGGCGGCCAACAAGTACGCCCCCAGGGGCGTCGGAGCCGTGCTGTCGTTCGAGCTGAAGGGCGGGGTGGACGCCGGACGCGCCCTCGTCGACGGGCTCGAGTTGTTCAGCCACCTCGCGAACATCGGCGACGTGCGGAGCCTCGTCATCCACCCCGCGTCGACGACCCACTCGCAGCTCACCCCCGAGCAGCAGCTGACGACCGGCGTCACCCCGGGACTCGTCCGCCTCTCGGTCGGCCTCGAGAACGTGGACGACCTGAAGGCCGACCTCGACGCCGGCTTCGCGGCGGCGCGCGCCGTCACCCGGGAGGCGCTCCGCAGCAGCTAGGACGACGACGAGGCCGCGCGGGACGCGGCAGCCCGAGGAGGCGCGGTGCGCGTAACAAACGCACCGCGCCTCCTCGGCTCGTCCAGGATGGACGTCACATGGACTGGCAGAGCACACCCGAGGACACCGTCCCGTCGAGCGTCATCAGCGAGCGCACGCGCCTGGCGATGCTCGGCCGCCCGCCGGTCACCGGCGCCTGGCGCGACGGGGACGATCCCGGGGCCCGGCTCTTCGAAGCGTTGGACGACCTCGAGCTCGAGAGCGGCGTCACGCTGCCCCGCCCACGGATCGCCTACGAGACCTGGGGCGAGCTGGACGCCGACCGCGGCAACGCCGTGCTGGTCTCGCACGCCCTGA
The DNA here is from genome assembly GCF_001421865.1 of Frigoribacterium sp. Leaf44. Taxonomy (NCBI): domain Bacteria; kingdom Bacillati; phylum Actinomycetota; class Actinomycetes; order Micrococcales; family Microbacteriaceae; genus Frigoribacterium; species Frigoribacterium sp. Leaf44. The sequence continues at coordinate 762,845 of NZ_LMLG01000001.1, read as the reverse complement.
CGGGAGACAGCCACGTCGTCGGAGCGGCCGGCCCCGGCCACCCCACGGCCGGCTGGTGGAACGGCGTCGTCGGCCCCGGGCTCGCGATCGACACCGACCGCTGGTTCGTCGTCGCCCCGAACGTGCTCGGGGGCTGCCAGGGCAGCACCGGCCCCTCGTCGTTCGCGCCGGACGCCGTCGAGTGGGGGTCGAGGTTCCCCCACCTGACGATCCGCGACCAGGTCGCCGCCCAGGCGGCACTGGCCGACCGCCTCGGCATCGAGCGGTGGGCCGCGGTCGTGGGCGGGTCGATGGGCGGCATGCACGCCCTCGAGTGGGCCGTCACGCACCCGGCGCGCGTCGACCGGCTCGCCGTGCTGGCCGCGCCGCCGGTCGTGAGCGCCGACCAGATCGCCCTGAACACGGTGCAGTACGAGGCGATCCGGATGGACGCCGCCTTCGACGGCGGGGACTACTACGACTCCGTGGACGGCCCGTACCGAGGCCTCGCGCTCGCCCGGCGGATGGCCCTGCTCAACTACCGCTCGCCCGACGAGCTGAACGCCCGGTTCGGTCGCAGCTGGCAGAGCGAGATCTCGCCGCTCGGCGGCCCGGGGCGGTTCCAGGTCGAGAGCTACCTCGACTTCCACGGCAACAAGTTCACCCGGCGCTTCGACGCGGGCAGCTACGTGACCCTGCTGGGCGCGATGAACTCGCACGACGTCGGGCGCGACCGTGGTGGCGTGGCGGCGGCCCTGAACCGCATCACGGCCCGGACGCTCGTGCTCGGCGTCGACAGCGACCGTCTCTTCCCCGTGTCCGACCAGCGGGTGATCGCACGACACCTGCGGCACGGGCTGGACGGCGACGACGTGGCCGTGGTCGAGAGCCCCTACGGACACGACGGATTCCTCATCGAGGGCGACGCGGTGGGCGCCCAGTTGCGTCGCCTCCTCGCCTGACCCCAGTTCGGTGGACACCGCGGGGTACAGTTCGGCGTCGCGACCGGATCGTTACCTCGCCGATCGGCGATTCGGGCCCCGCACGACCCCCTGAGAAGGGGCTGGGTATGAAAACATGAGGAGTCGCCAGCCACCCGGCAGCCGTGACGCCACCGTCGGAAGCCACTCACGAATCATGGACATCTTCGCCCAAGAGCGCGATCGTCTGCTCAGCAGCACGACCAGCACCCTGGGGCTCGCCTGCGCGGCGGTCTCGATCGTGGCCCTGGCGATCCCCGGCGTGACCGACCCCCTGCACCTCGCGGCCATCGCCCCGCTCGTCGCGCTGCTCGTCGTGTCGCTGCTCTTCGTCACCGGGCCGCGCGCCCGCGTCTGGGTCCCGGTCGGACTGGCCTCGGGCATCGCGGCGACCGTGGTGGCGCTGCTGCCCGCCGGCGGGCCCGACGACGGCCCGCTCGCCACCGCGATCATCCCCCTGGCCGGTGGTGCGACCGCCGCCTTCAGCCTGATGCTCTCGTCCAGCCGACCGCGGTTGACCACGGCGATCGTGGCCTTCGTCGTCGAGCTGGCCCTGGTGGCCCTGGCCACCGGCTCGCTCCTCACCTTCCCGGTGGCCGCCGTGTTGCTCGGCTGGGTCTCCTGCTTCGTCACGGGCCTCTGGCTCGGGCGCGCCGTGCCCCTGGCGGCCCGCCGCATCTACAGCATCGGCAACGCCCACCGGGCCGAACGCCAGGCCAGCGAGACCGAGGCGCAACGACGACAGGGCGCACGCCTGCTGCACGACACGGTGCTGGCCACGTTGACCCTGCTCGCCCACTCGGGCTTCGGCGTCACGCCCCAGGCCCTGCAGGACCAGGCCGCCGAGGACGCCCGCCTGCTGCGCCACCTGCGTCTCGGCGGCACACCCCAGCCGCAGGCCTCGGGCGACTACAGCCTCGAGACCGTCGAGGAGTCGCCGCTCGGCCAGACCCTCGAGTCGGTCAAGCAGCGCTTCGGACGCATGGGTCTCGAGGTGAGCTGGCACGGCACCGGCCAGGTGCTGCTGCCCACGCACGTGCTCGACGCCTTCCTGCTGGCCCTCGCCGAGTGCCTCGAGAACGTTCGTCGTCACGCCGGGGTGACCGAGGCCCACGTCACGATCATCCACGACGACTCGATGGTGCGCGCGATGGTCACCGACGCCGGTGTCGGCTTCGACCTCGCGGGCATCAGCGAAGAACGCCTGGGGTTCAAGGAGTCCGTCGTCGGCCGGCTGCACGAGGTCGGCGGCAGCGCCCGCCTCTTCTCGTCCCCCGGCTCGGGCACCACCGTCGTCCTGGAGGCCCCACGATGAGCATCGACGAGAACACCCTCGGAGTCGTCCGGGGCCGCCGAGCCGCCCGCGGCCTGCCGATCAGTTCGACCGGCGCACGCTCGCTGCGCCAGGCGCGAGCGGCCGGCGCGACCCTCGGCACCGGCTACCTCGGCGTCGGCGCAGCCGTCGTAGCCGCACTCCAGGCCGTCTACGGCCTCGCCTTCTTCCTCAGCCACCTGTCGGCCTATCCCGACGTCGCCCCCGTCCTGATCTCGTGGTTGCTGTACGTAGCGACCTTCATCGGCACGGCCGTGCTCGTGACCGTGCGGGGCGAGAGACTCACCACGGGGGTGTTCGCGGTGATCGGGGTCGTCCTGGCCGTCGTCGTCGCGCTCGACTTCGTCGCCATCTGGCCCCTGCACGACGTGGGCGCCTACGCCACCTCGAGCGTGGCCGTCGGCTTCGGCCTGCTGCCGATCGTCACCCTGAGGCCCGTGCGCGAGGTCGTCATCGCCACCGCCCTGCTGTTCGTGGCGCTCGTCGTCATGGTGGCGCTCTCGACCCCCGTGACCAGCGACTCGGGCCCGCAGCAGATCACCGTCGTGGCCCTGGCCGTCCTGCCGAGCGCCATCGCCACCTTCGCGGTCCACCGGTTCCGTCGCATGGTGCAGGTCGAGCTCGACCGGGTGCTCGTGCAGAGCAACGTGTCGCAACCCCGCTTCGCGGTGGGCATGCTCGCGAGCGACGAACTGGCGCGACTCGACCTCGCGGCCGAGAAGCTGCTCGACGGCGTCGCCAACGGCGACGTGCCGCTGCCCCTCTCGCCCAAGGTCGCCTCGCAGGCCGCGTCGCTCGCCACCGAACTCCGCCTGCACCTCATCGAGGGGCGGCGCGAGACCTGGCTGCACCACGCGGTCACCGAGTCCGAGTACCTCGGCCGGTCGGTCACGCTGGTCGACCCGTCGTCGCTGGCCGGCCTCCTCGCCCCGGCACAGCGCGACGGCTTGCTGCAGGGCGTCTGGCTGCTGCTCGGCGACTCGAAGAGCCGCGCACCGGGCACGACCATCCAGCTGGCCCTCGGCCCGGTGACCGCCGCGTCCCAGTCGTTCGCCGGTCGCAGCGTCTGCGTACCCGTCGTGATCTCGACGACGGGCATCCGCCGCAACCGCGTCACACCCGCCACCTGGAACGCTCTCGAGCGCGCCGGCGAGTACGTGGTGTCGTCCCACGAATCGAGCGTCAAGATCTCGGTCAGCTGCATCGTCGACAACCCCGCCGAGGCCTGAGCCGCCGAGCACCCCGCGTGGTCCGGCCCGATCACCACCCCCGCCCGTAGCATGAACCCCACACCGTCCTGAAAGAAGGTCCCGACGTGTCAGACCACGACGACCGCATCCGCCTCGCCCTCGTAGACGACCACAAGATGCTCCTGGGCGCCCTCAGCGAGTGGATCCGTGGTGCCGCGAGCGACATCTCGATGGTCGCCGCGGTCGCGTCCTGGCCCGAGCTGCTCACGCACCCCGAGTTCCCCGTCGACGTCGTGCTGCTCGACCTCGACCTCAAGGACAACATCCCGATCTCGCTCAAGATCAACACGCTCAAGACGACGGGCGTCAAGACCGTCCTGATGAGCACCTACTCCGAGCCCAACGTGGTGCGCGAGGCCCTCGCCGCCGGCGCCCTGGGCTACCTCGTCAAGAGCGAGGACGCCGAGATGATCGTCGAGGCGATCCGCTCTGCCGCCAAGGGCGAGTCGTACATCTCGGCCGAACTCGACCTGGCCCTGAACGCCGCCGAGGTCGGTGGCGTGCCGAAACTCAGCGCACAAGAACGCCGGGTCATGGCGCTCTACGGTGGTGGCGAGCCGGTCAAGGCCGTCGCCTACCAGTTGGGCATCAGCGAAGAGACCGCGAAGAGCTACCTGAAGCGCATCCGCGAGAAGTACCGCGTGGCCGGCTACGACGTGGGCACCAAGGTCGCCCTGCGGAAGCGCGCCATCCAGGACGGCATCCTGCTGCAGACCGACACGCCGGCCCAGACCAGCTTCTGACGCCCGGCGTCACCCCGGAGCACGGCCCGACCCCCTCGTGGGCCGGGCCGTTCGTCGTGTGCGCGACCTGCGCCTCCTGACCCGCCGCTCCCCCGCGACGCCGCCCTGCCCTGCCCTGCCCTGCCCTGCCCTGCCCTATGCAAATCGCGACAAGCCAGCGCCCGACACGGGGTGGAGCCAGGACTTGAGCGGCGTGTCGAACACGTTCTGTCGGGTTCGGCACGCCTGACGGCCCGAGACGAGTCGGGTAAGGCACGCCCGACGGTCCGAGACAAGTCACGTTAGGCACGCCCGACGGCCCGAGACCAGTCGGGTTCGGCACGGCCGAATGAACGAGACGAGTCGGGATCGGCACGCCTGAGGGCGCGATCGGGTTCGGCACGACGACGGGACGTCGGTCGTGCAGCGACCGGCAATCCGCTCCCGCAGGCGGTCGCGCACGACCTCAGGAGGCGCGGGCCGGCGCCCCGAGGACGCCTACGCCGAGACCGACTCGCGTTCGGCGGCCGTGGCCCGGGCCCCACCGCGTCGGTCGTCGACCCGCTGCATGCCGAAGCTGATCATGGTGAGGACGACACCGGCGAGGGCGAGCACGACGCCGACCCAGCCGGGCGCCGAGAAACCGAGGCCGGCCGCGATGACCGCGCCGCCCAGGTACGCGCCGAAGCTGTTGCCGAGGTTCATGGCCGAATGGTTCAGGGCGGCGCCGATGACCTGGCTCTCGCCCGCGACCTCCATCAGGCGGGACTGCACCGACGGGCCGACGCTCGAGCCGACGAGGCCGACGAAGAACGTGCTGACGAAGATGCCGACGATCGAGCTCGAGGTGAGCGCGTAGGCCGAGAGGGCCGCGATGAGGCCGACGAAGCCGAGGTACATGGCGAGCTTGAGCGAGCGGTCGGCGAGCCAGCCGCCGAGCAGGTTGCCGATGGTCATGCCGACGCCGACCGTCACGAGCACCCAGGGCACGATGCCCTGGGAGACGCCCGCTCCCTCGGTGACGGCGTTGGCGATGTAGCTGTAGACGGCGAAGAAGCCGCCGAAGCCGATGGCCCCGATGCCCATCACGAGCCACACCTGGGGCTGCTTGAACGCCCGCAGCTCGCGCTTCATCGAGGCGGACGCGTCGCCGTCCTGGTGCGGCACGGCGAAGGCGACGGCGACGAAGGTCAACGCGAAGATGAGGGCGACCGCGAGGTAGGCCACTCGCCAGCCCGACTGCTGACCGAGCCAGGTGATCGAGGGCACGCCGACGACGTTCGCGATCGTCAGGCCGCTGAGCACGAGTGCGACGCCCTTGCCTCGGTTGCCGGGGCCCATGATCGACGCGGCGACGATGGACGCGATGCCGAAGTAGGCGCCGTGCGGCAGGCCCGCGGCGAAGCGGGCGGCGAGCACCCAACCGAACGACGGCAGCAGGGCCGAGGCGATGGTGCCGACCGTGAAGGCGGCGAGCAGCGCGAGCAGCAGCTTCTTCTTCGGGAAGTGCGACGACATCGCGGCGATGGTCGGGGCCCCCACGACGACGCCGAGGGCGTAGGCGCTGATCAACCAGCCGGCCTGGGCGATGCCGGCGTCCGCCGACCGCGAGTAGAGGTCGGGGAGCAGGTCGCCCGCCATGTTCGGCAACAGGCCCATGGCGACGAACTCGGTCGAGCCGATGCCGAAACCACCCAGGGCGAGGGCGATCAGGGCGGCCGTGCGACGACGGCGGGAGAGGTGGGTCACGAGCGAAAGGCCTTCGGGTTCGAGGGTGTCAGCGAGGGAGCCTGCCACGGCTCGCCGTCGAGCTGGGAGGGGCGCGGGCCCGAGGGCGGCGTCGACACCCGGCAGGTGCTCGACGTCGGGTCGTATCGATTCGACCGCGCGATGCGAAGACGAGTCTACGACCCCGGCGGCGCGCGGCACCAGTGTCTCGGGCGCCCGATCGGAGTCGGGGACCCGATCGGTGTGCGACGAGGTCAGGTGAAGGTGATCGCGGTGCCGACCGGCAGGGCGGCCAGCGCAGCGGTCATCGCCGCCGACGCCCGCACGCACCCGTGGGACGCCCCGGTCGGGTCGGGATAGAAGTGGATCGCCGTGAGGGCGGAGTTGCCGCCGTACTCGGGCAGGAGCGACGAGTGGGCCCCGGTGAGGGCGATGGGGTTGCCCTGCGTGTACCCGATCGAGCGGTCGACGTAGTTCGCCTGCATGTAGGTCGCCGTCGCCGACGGGGTCGGGTCGTCCGGCGTGCCGAGTCGGACGGCCTCGGAGGCGGACGCCACCCCGTCCGGCCCGACGATCGAGAGGGTGGACGCCGCGGTGTCGACCACGACGCTCGACGCCGCGCCCACCACCGACACGTCGGCGGCGCGCACCCACCCGAAGGTCGCACTCGGCGCCGCCGGCACGCCTCCGTCACCGGGCGTCGCGTTGCGGGACGGTGTCGAGACGAGCAGCATGCCGCCGTCGGCACCCTCGCGGGAGCCCCAGACCGCCGTCGCCGCGGGAAGGTTCAGGGTCGGCACCGTCGAGGAGAGCGTGGCGACCGGCACGGCGTCGGCCGCAGCGCTCGCGTACAGCGCGACGAGCGGCGCGGTCGGCGTGGCCACCGCCCAGGCGTTCTCGGGCGTGACGTCGGCACCGTCGAGGAGCGCGGGGATGACGGCGTCGTAGAACGCCAGCGGCAGGGCCGCGAGGGCCTCGGGCGACGGAGGCGCGGGGACGGCCTCGGGGGTCGGCGTCGGTGTCGGGGAGGGTGCGGCCGCGACGGTCGGGCTCGCGCTCGTCGACGACGCGGACGGCTCGCCCTGGGACACACCGACGCCGATCGCGACGGCGGCCACCAGCACCACGGTGACGCCGCCGGCCAGGAGGGCGGTCCCGCGGCGGCTCGGTCGCGCCGGCACGAGGCCTACGCCCCGGGGGCGGCCGCGACCGGCGAGGCCGCGTGATCGGTGGCGCCGAGCGCCGCCTCGAGCCGCTCGACCTTGCCGGTCAGCTCGCCGGTGCGCCCCGGTCGGATGTCGGCCTTGAGCACGAGCGAGACGCGCGAGCCGAAAGCCCCCACGGCCTCGGTGGCGGCCTTGACGACGGCCATCACCTCGTCCCACTCGCCTTCGATCTCGGTGAACATCGACGACGTGTGGTTCGGCAGGCCGGACGCCCGCACGACCGCGACGGCGGCCGCCACGGCCGAGTGGACCGAGTCGGGCTCGGAGCCGGAGGACGGCCCGCCCTCGGGGGCGGCACCACTGGGCGAGACGGAGAACGCGACGATCATGCGTCCATCCTCGCGTGTGCCGGGCGCACGCGCCAGAGCGTGACGACGGTCCACGCCAGCAGACCCAGCTCGAGCACGGCCCGCACGGTGACCACGGCCACCAGGTCGGTTCGCGCGGCGAGCAGGGCGTCGTACTCGAGCGGGTAGACCACCTGCGTCAGCCCCGCCACGACCACGGCCAGCACCGCCGGCACGGCGAACCGCGGCCCGCCCGACCGCGCGAGCACGAGCCCGACGACGACGGGCACCGCCAGCCACGCCACGAACTGCGGCGAGCCGACCTTGTTGGTCACGATCAGGGCGACGACGACGGCCAGCGACAGCGGACCCAGGAGGCGCGTGGCCGTCACCCCGCGGCGCACCGCCCGCAGACCCAGCAGCACGACGCCCAGCACGACCGCGGCCATCACGAGGCTCATCGCCTTCGCGGCGAACCCGACCCCGTCGCCGGCGATCTGGTAGGTGAGGATCTCACGGTCGTAGTAGACGAAGGTGCCGGGGACCCCGGCGGCGGCGCGCCAGAGCCAGAGCACCGCCGCGGGCGACTCGACCTGCAGACCGCGACCGGCCTGTTGACCGACGAAGCCCACCACGTTCCATCCGCTGCCGAGCACGAGCGAGATCGAGACCACGACCGCGCTGGTCACCGCCGCGGCCACGACGACCTCGACCCGGCGACGCACCACGAGGACGGCGACCACCACGAGGGCGGCGGGCCAGACCTTGACCCAGGCCGCGACCGTGAGCAGGGCGGACGCGAGCGAGGGCCTGGTCGAGACGAGGAGCAGGCCCACCAGGGCGATCGCGACCGTCACGGCGTCGATGCGGCCGAGGGAGATCGGCCCGAGGGCGACGAGGAACCCCAGCCACCACCACGCGGCGGCCACGGACCCGGCGCGCCGCCGCGCCACGAGCACGACGAAGGCCGCGGCGTTCAGCAGCGACACGAGCGCGAGCCACACCGCCCCGTAGCCCGAGTCGCCACCGAGCCGGGCGACCAGCATCGGCACCGCGGCGAGCAGCGGGTAGACCCACGGTCGGTCGACGCCCACCCAGTCGCCGCCCCCGATGCCCTGCTGCATCCAGGTGCGGTAGACGACGTCGACGTCGCCCAGGGTGCGGTTGCCGCCGACGAGGTTCAGCCGGACGAGCCAGGCGTGCACGAGCACGAAGGCGATGCCGAGCACGACGGGTGACGCCGCGAGCGACCTCGCCCGCTCGACGAACGCGGTGCGACCTTCGACCACGGGCCGGGTGCCCGACGACCGCGCGTCACGGACGGGGGGCGCACCGGGGTCGGCCGACGCGGAGGGCACGGGGGTCGGCATGCCCACAGGCTAGCCGTCGGTCCCGACACCGGGCGTCATGCGTCGGCCGACGTCGGCGGTCGCCGCTACGATCCCACTCATGCGCAGACCCGCCTCCCTCCGACTCGTCGCGACCGCCGCCGCCCTCGTGCTGGCCGGGTCGCTCGCCGCCTGCTCGTCCGACGGGGGCTCGGGTGACGGCGCCGCGGCCGTCGGCCCTGTCACCGAGGGCGAGCTCACCGTCGCCACGGGTGAGCCGGCCTACGGCCCGTGGGTCGAGGACGACGACCCGACCTCGGGCAAGGGCTACGAGGCCGCCGTCGCCTACGCGGTCGCCGAGAAGCTCGGCTACGACGACTCCGACGTCGTCTGGGTGCGCACCACGTTCGACGAGGCCATCGCGCCGGGGCCGAAGACCTTCGACCTCAACCTGCAGCAGTTCTCGATCACCGACCAGCGCAAGAAGGCCGTCGACTTCTCGCCCGCCTACTACGAGACGCGCCAGGCGGTCGTGACCCTGCCCGGCACCGCCGCGGCCGACGCCACCTCCATCGCCGACCTGAAGGGCCTCGCGATCGGGGCCCAGAGCGGCACGACGAGCTTCACCGCCGCCGAGAACGCCATCGACCCCGACGGCGGAGTGCAGGCCTACAACTCGAACGACGACGCCAAGGCGGCGCTCGAGGCCGGTCAGGTCGACGCCATCGTCCTCGACGTCCCGACCGCCACCTACTTCGTCGAGGGCGGCGTCGTGTTGGGTCAGCTGCCCGCGACCGACGGGGCGAGCGACCAGCTCGGCATCGTCCTTCCGCTCGGCAGCTCGCTGACCGCCGACGTCACGAAAGCCGTCGACGACCTCCGGGCCGACGGCACCCTCGCCGAGCTGCAGCAGCAGTGGCTCGCCGACTACGACGTGAAAGAGCTGTCGTAGCGCCTCGCACGGTCGCGGCCGACCCGGTGGTGGTCAGCGACCTCGAACTCGACCGACGCGCGTTCCGGCGACGGCAGTCGACCCGCTCCGTCGTGATCGCGGCCGTCAGCACGGTCGCCTTCGCCGCCCTCGCCTGGTGGGCGGTCACCAGCACGCCCGGCTGGTCCCGCGTCCAGTTCAGCTTCCTCGACGGGGCGACCTTCGCCTCGGCCTGGCCCCGCGTCGTCGAGGGCCTCTGGTTGAACGTGCGCGTCCTGCTGGTCGCGGCCGTCGGCGTCGCCGTCGTCAGCACCGTCCTGTCCGCGCTGCGCACCCTCAGGGGGCCGGTGTTCTTCCCTGTCCGGGCACTCGTGCGGGGCTACACCGACCTGTTCCGCGGCATGCCGCTGATCATCGTGCTCTACCTCGTGGGCTTCGGCGTGCCGGGCCTCGGCCTCGGCATCCCACGCCTGCCCGCCGAGTTCTGGGGCACCATCGCGCTGATCCTCACCTACTCGGCCTACGTGTCCGAGGTCATCCGCGCCGGCATCGACGCCGTCCACCCGTCGCAGCGCCTCGCGGCACGGTCCCTCGGTCTCAGCCACGCCAAGACCCTGCGCCTCGTCGTGTTCCCGCAGGCTCTGCGGAAGGTGACGCCCGCCCTCATGAACGACTTCGTCTCGATGCAGAAAGACGTCGGGCTCATCTCGGTGCTCGGGGCCGTCGACGCCGTCCGCGCCGCGCAGATCGAGACGGCGACCGCGGCGAACTTCACGCCCTACGTGCTCGCGGGGCTGCTCTTCGTGCTGCTCGCCCTGCCCACCATCTGGCTGACCGACTGGCTGTCGGCGCGCCTCCGTCGTCGCGAACAGGCGGGCAGCGTCGTATGAGCACCCCCACCCCCGAGCCCACCGCAGGAGGCGCGGTGCCCGTCACCCCCGCCGCTCACGGCCCCGAGACGGTGCTGCGCCTCGAGGGCGTCCGCAAGTCGTTCGGCGACACGGTCGTGCTCGACGGCATCGACCTCGACGTCGTGCGAGACGAGGTCGTGGCGCTGATCGGGGCCAGCGGCTCGGGCAAGTCGACCCTGCTGCGCACCGTGAACCTGCTCGAACAGATCGACGACGGCCGCATCGTGCTCGGTGACGACGACATCACCGACCCCCGGGTGCGCGTCGACGCCGTCCGTGCCCGGATCGGCGTCGTCTTCCAGCACTTCAACCTGTTCCCGCACCTGACCGTGCTCGACAACGTCGCGCTCGCCAGTCGCCACGTGCTGCGCCAGCCCAAGGCCGCCGCGAACGAGCGCGCCCTCGAGGTCCTCACGCGCGTGGGCCTCGGCGACAAGGCCGGCGCCTACCCCGACCGCCTCTCGGGCGGTCAGCAGCAGCGGGTCGCCATCGCCCGGGCCCTGGCCCCGCGCCCCGCCGTGCTGCTGCTCGACGAGATCACGAGTGCGCTCGACCCCGAGCTGGTGGGCGAGGTGCTCGACCTCGTCCGGACGCTGAAAGAGGTCGGCACGACGATCCTCATGGCGACGCACGAGATGGCCTTCGCCCGCGACGTCGCCGACCGGGTCGTCTTCCTCGACCGGGGCCGCATCGCCGAGCAGGGCCCGCCCGCGCAGCTCTTCACGGCGCCGCGCGAGGCCCGCACCCGCGAGTTCCTCACCCGCTTCACCGCGCCCTGACGCCCACCGTCTTCACCCGCGCCTCCCAGGTTCTTGCAAAAGAGGCACGCCACCATCGGAGCCAGCCCCGTGGACTCGCCGCGCGTCACGCCGACCCCTCCGAAGGACGAAGACACCATGAAGAAGAAGACCAAGATCGGGCTGGGCATCGCCGCAGCCGTCGTCGTCGTCCTGGGGGCCACCGCGGCCTTCGCCGGGCCGGCCTTCTACCGCGACGTGATCGTCGGTGAACCCGACGCCGCACCCACCGCCTCGCTGACCCCCGGCTCGAGCACGCTCGACCCCAGTCAACTCGCGGGTGACTGGAGCATCGGCGACGGCAGCACGGCCGGCTACCGCGTCGACGAGGTGCTGAACGGCACCGACGTCACCGTCGTCGGCAAGACCGACCAGGTCTCCGGCACCATCACCGTCGACGGCACGACCATCTCGGCCGCGACCATCGACGTCGACGTCGCCTCGATCGCGACCGACAGCAGCAACCGCGACGACTACTTCAAGGGCACCGCCATGCAGGTGAACCAGTACCCCACGGCCACCTTCACGCTGACCCAGCCGATCGAGGCGGCCGTCCCGTCCGACGGCGAGGTCGCCAAGGTCGAGGCGACCGGCGAGCTGACCATGCACGGCGTCACGAAGACCGTCACCGTACCCCTGCAGGCGGCGCTCTCGGGCGACGGCGTGCAGGTGAGCGGGTCGATCCCGGTGACCTTCTCGGACTACGGCGTCGACGCGCCGAGCCTCGGCTTCGTCAAGGTCGAGGACCAGGGCACGGTCGAGTTCCTCGTGGCGGCGACCCCCGCCTCCTGACCCTCGGGCGCTCGCGCCTGGCCCGGCACGGCCGGGCTCAGACCCGGCGCAGCAGCTCCGCGATCGTGGCGGGCAGGGCGTCGACCAGGCCGAGCACGGTGAACGGTCCCCCGGCACTCGCCCGGGACGCCGCGAGGCCGTGGACGACCGCAGCCGTCGTGGCCAACCGGGCCAGCGCCTCCTCGTCCCCGGCGATCTCGTCGGCGTGCGTCGCGACCAGGGCCCCGAGGACTCCTCCGAGCGCGTCACCCGCACCGGCGGTCGCGAGCCACGACGGGGCGCTGGCGGCGACCAGCTGCGTGCCACCCGGCGACGCGACGTACGTGCGGTGGCCCTTCACGAGCACCGTGCAACCCCACTCCCCCGCCGCGCGTTCGGCGGCGCCCGCCGGGTCGGCCGCGACGTCGTCCACCTCGCGTCCCGACGCCTTCGCCAGCTCGCGGAAGTGCGGTGTCAGCACGACGGGCCCGGTCGCCTGCTCGCGCAGCGACAACGCCCCGGCGTCGAGGACGAGCGGCACCCCCGAGGAGGCGGCGGTCGCGAACCCGTCGCGCGTCTCGTCGTCGAGGTGGTCCGGGTCGACCCCCGAGCCGAGCAACCACGCCTGCACGCGACCCGGGCTCGTGACGGCCTCGGGTCGACGGTGCAGCACGAAGTCGGACGCGCGGGCGGGGCCGAGGTAACGCAGCATGCCGACCCCGGTGTGCAGCGCGGCCTCGACCCCGAGCACGGCGGCGCCCGGGTACGAGCTCGAGCCGGTCACGACGCCGAGCACGCCGCGGCTGTACTTGTCGTCGTCGACCGCGGGGACGGCGATCTGGTCGGCGGCGTCGGAAGAGGTCCAGTCGGTGAAGCGGGTGTCGGAGGTCACGCCCCGACGGTAGTCGGCCCCGACCGACCCGTGCCCGCCGATACGGTGGGCCGATGAGCATCTCACTCCCCGGCCGCACCGTCGTCTTCGACTACGGAGAGGTGATCGCGCGGTTCCCCGACGACGCGTCGCGCCGCCGCATCGAAGACCTCGCGGGCGTCGACCCGGACGTGCTCTGGCCCAGCTACGGTCGCCACCGCCACGCCCTCGACCGCGGCACGCTCAGCGCCGGAGCGTACTGGCGGGCGATCGAGGCCGACACCGGCGCCGCCTGGACCCGCACCCGCGTGCACGAGCTCTGGGCCGCCGACTTCCCGTCGTGGTTCGTCCCCGAGCCCGGCACACTCGACGTCATCGCCGACCTGGCCGACGGCGGCACGCGCCTGGCGATCCTCTCGAACGCCGGTCTCGACTTCGCGTCGCCGTTCCGGCACTCGCCCCTCGGCGAGCTGTTCGAGCACGTCTTCGTCAGCGCCGAACTCGACGACCTCAAGCCGTCGGCCACCATCTTCGAGCACGTCCTGGCCGAACTCGGAACAACGGCCGCCGCCACGGTGTTCATCGACAACAGGTCCGACAACGTCGAGGCCGCCCAGGCGCTCGGCATCACCGGGCACCTCTACACCGGGCCCGAGCCGCTCCGACGCTTCGTCGACGAGCTCGCGGCCCTCCCCACCGAAAGGCGATGACCCCCCCCTCGTGACCCAGACGGACGCAGTCCCCACGACCACCCCCGACGCCACCGCGGCGCCCACCGGCGCGAGCGTCGGCCTCTTCGACCCGATCACCCTGCGCGGCCAGGCCTTCCGCAACCGCCTCTGGGTCGCCCCCATGTGCCAGTACTCGGCAGAGCTCGAGGACGGCGTCCCCACCGACTGGCACCTCGTGCACCTGGGCTCGCTCGCCCGAGGAGGCGCGGGTGCGGTCATCGCCGAAGCCACGTCCGTCACGCCCGAGGGCCGCATCTCGCCGCAAGACCTCGGGCTCTGGAACGACGCGCAGGTCGAGGCGTTCCGCCCGATCACGGCGTTCATCCGCTCGCAGGGCTCCGTGCCCGGCGTGCAGCTCGCCCACGCGGGCCGCAAGGCCTCGACCTTCCGCCCGTGGAGCGAGACGCAGGGCACCGTCCCCGCCGAACAGGGCGGCTGGACCACCGTCGCCCCCTCCGCCGTCGCCTTCGAGGGCTACGACGAGCCCGTCGCGCTGACCACCGAGGCGGTGGGCGACCTCGTCGAGGCGTTCCGCGTCGCCGCGCGCCGCTCGGTCGACGCCGGCTTCGAGCTGATCGAGCTGCACGCCGCCCACGGCTACCTGCTGCACCAGTTCCTCTCGCCGCTGAGCAACGAGCGCGACGACCGGTACGGCGGCTCGCTCGAGAACCGTGCGCGGTTCCTGCTCGAGGTCGTCGCGGCCGTCCGAGCCGAGGTCGGCGACGAGTACCCGCTGCTCGTCCGCTTCTCGGCGACCGACTGGGCCGACGGCGGCTGGAACGAGGACGACACCGCCACCGTCGCCGCCTGGGCGCACGACGCCGGCGCCGACCTCTTCGACATCTCGACCGGCGGCCTCGTCGCCGGCGTGAGCATCCCGGTCGGCCTCGGCTACCAGGTGCGCTTCGCCGAGCACGTCCGCACCCAGGGCCGCGTCGAGACCGGCGCCGTCGGGCTCATCGTCGGCGCCGAGCAGGCGAACGAGGTCGTGGCCAGCGGTCGCGCCGACGTCGTGCTCATGGCTCGCGAGTTCCTGCGCGACCCGCACTTCCCGCTGCGCGCCGCGGCGGAACTCGGGGTCGAGCTCGACTACGTGCCGTCGCAGTACGAGCGAGCCCCGTTCCGCGTGCGCTGAGCCGCCCGGG
>NZ_LMLG01000001.1:731957-747813 GCF_001421865.1 Frigoribacterium sp. Leaf44 | reverse complement strand
CCCGCGCCTCCTCACCCTCTCGGGTCAGGAGGCGCGGGTCGCGTCGTCTGCGGAGGCTCGCTCAGCGACGCCGGGTCGCGTCCTGCACCTCGCCGATGAGCTCTTCGAGGATGTCTTCCAGGAAGAGCACGCCGCGCGTGGCGCCGGTCTCGTCGAAGGACCGCGCGACGTGGACGCCGCTGCGGCGCATGGTCGCCAGGGCGTCCTCGAGCTCGGTGCCCTGGAAGATCGAGATCAGCTGCCGGATGCGCTTCGGCGGCACCGGGTCGGCGAACTCGTCCTCGTCGAGGTCGATGACGTCCTTGAGGTGCAGGTACCCCGTGGGGTCACCGCCGTCGTCGACCAGCACGTACCGCGAGAAGCCGCGCTGGGCGACGGCGCGCTCGACGTCGTGCGGCGTCGCGTCCTCGGGCAGGGTCACGAGTTCGTCCATCGGGACGGCCGTCTGCGCCACGGTCTTCTCGGTGAACTCGAACGCCGCACGCACGGTGCCGGTGGCGTCGCTGATCATGCCCTCGCGCTGTGACTGGGCCACGATCGTCGCGACCTCGTCCACCGTGTAGGCGCTGGTCGCCTCGTCCTTCGGCTCGACCTTGAAGGCGCGCAGCACGGCGTTCGCCGAGTGGTTGAGGGCCAGCACGACCACGTGCAGCACGCGGGCGATGGCGACGAGCGGCGGGGCCAGCAGCAGCGCGGCACGGTCCGGCAGCGAGAACGAGATGTTCTTCGGCACCATCTCGCCGAACACGACGTGCAGGAACGACACGAGCACCAGCGTGATGACGAAGCCGACGACGCTGACCAGCTCGGGGCTGAGCCCGGTCCAGCCGAGCGGCCCCTCGAGCAGGTGGTGGATCGACGGCTCGGACACGTTGAGGATCAGCAGCGAGCAGATCGTGATGCCGAGCTGCGTCGTCGCGAGCATCATCGTCGCGTGCTCCATGGCCCAGAGCGTGGTCTTGGCGGCCCGGCTGCCGGCCTCGGCCTTGGGCTCGATCTGCGACCGGCGGGCCGAGATCACGGCGAACTCGGCCGCCACGAAGAACGCGTTGCCGGCCAGCAGCACCACGAGCCAGACGATGCCCCACCAGTCGCTGCTCATCGGGTCACCTCTTTCGTGCGGACCGCGCGGCGGTCGTCCTCGACGCCCGTGCGCACCTTCTCGGGCCGCGCCTCCTCGGGCGGTGCCTTCGGGTCACGGCGACCGGACCGGTCGCGGTCGTCCCGCCCGCGGCCGTCGCGTCGACCCGGCTCGGTCGTCGTGACCTCGGGCACGTCGTCGGGCGTGGGCGTGAAGCGGATGCGGTCGATGCGTCGGCCGTCGAGCCGTTCGACCCGGAACGCGCCGTCGTCGGTCTCGACGACGTCGCCGACCTTGGGCAGGCGGCCGAGCTCGCTCATCAGCCAGCCGCCGACGGTCTCGTAGGGGCCGTCCTCCGGCACCTTGACCGAGGCGCGCTCGAGCAGTTCGTCGGGCCGCAGCAGGCCGGGGAAGGTCAGCCAGTTGCGCGAGCGGACGACGTCGACCCGGCTGCGGTCGTGCTCGTCGCTGACCTCGCCGACCAGCTCTTCGATCAGGTCTTCGAGGGTGACGACACCGGCGGTCCCGCCGTACTCGTCGACGACGACGGCCATCTGGTAGCCGCGACCGCGCACCTCGCCCAGCAGGTTGTCGAGGGTCATCGTCTCGGGCACGCGGACGGCGTCGGTCAGCAGCGCGGAGACGGGCACGTCGGCACGCTTCTCGCGCGGCACCGAGACGGCCTGCTTGACGTGGACGAGGCCCACGACGTCGTCGATGCCGTCGTCCGTCACCGGGAATCGCGAGTAGCCGGTGCGTCGAGCCAACTCGAGGACGGTCTCGGCCGAGTCGCCGCGCGCGACGGTCGACAGGCGGGGCCGCGGGGTCATGACGTCGGAGGCGGTGTGGTCGCTGAACACGAGCGTGCGGGCGAGCAGGGTCGCCGTGTCGCGGTCGAGGCTGCCCTCGGTCGCCGAGCGGCGCACGAGCGACGACAGCTCTTCGGCCGTCCGGGCACCCGACAGCTCTTCTTTCGGTTCGATGCCCATGGCCCGCAGCACGGCGTTGGCCGTGTTGTTGAGCAGGGCGACCGCGGGCTTGAACACCGTGGTGAACAGCACCTGGAACGGGATGACCAGCTTCGCCGTCTTGAGCGGGAGGGCCAGGGCGAAGTTCTTGGGCACGAGCTCGCCGATGATCATCGACAGCAGGGTCGCGACGACGATCGAGACGATCGGGGCACCGACCGCGACGACCCCCTCGGGCACGCCGACCGCGGTGAGCGGCGGCGACAGGAGGCGCGAGATCGCGGGCTCCATCGTGTAGCCGGTCAGCAGGGTCGTCAGCGTGATGCCGAGCTGGGCACTCGACAGGTGGGTCGACGTGATGCGCAGCGCCCCGATGGTCGGGGCGAGCCCCTTCTCACCTCGGGACTGACGGGCCTCGAGGTCGGACCGGTCGAGGTTGACCAGCGAGAACTCGCTGGCCACGAAGAGGCCGGTGCCGACGGTGAGCAGCAGGCCGAACGCGAGCAGTATCCACTCGTTCACCGGGCGGAGTCACCCCGCTCGGCGGCCGAAGGGCCCGTGGTCAGGAGGCACGGCGCGAGATGGTGGGAGGGTGCGGTCGTCTGAGACGGAGGGTCATCCATAGACGGGCGATCTTACGGCACCGGGACGGTTCCCGTCGCGCGATCTCGGCCCCGTCTCACCAGCTGACGGGGAGCGCCTTGCCCTCTTCGTAGCCGGCCGCCGACTGGACGCCGACGAGCGCCCGCTCGGCGAACTCGGGGACCGACGTCGCCCCGGCGTAGGTGAACGAGCTGCGGACGCCCGACGTGATCATGTCGAGGAGGTCCTCGACGCCGGGACGCAGCGGGTCGAGGTAGATCTTCGACGACGAGATGCCCTCGGCGAAGAGCGTCTTGCGGGCCAGCTCGTACGGGTCGAGGCGCTCGAAGCGACCGCGCACGGCCTTGGTCGACGCCATGCCCCAGCTCTCTTTGTAGAGGCCTCGCTCGTCGCTCGCGAGCTCGCCCGGAGCCTCGATGGTGCCGGCGAACCACGAGCCGATCATCACCGACGATGCGCCCGCCGCGAGGGCGAGCGCCACGTCGCGCGGGTAGCGCACGCCGCCGTCGGCCCAGACGTGCGCCCCGAGCGCACGGGCGGTCGCGGCCGTCTCGAGCACGGCCGAGAACTGGGGACGACCGACGGCGGTCATCATGCGCGTGGTGCACATGGCACCCGGCCCGACGCCCACCTTGACGATGGACGCGCCCGCGGCGACGAGGTGCCTCACGGCCTCTTCGGTGACGACGTTGCCCGCGACGATCGGCAGGCCCAGGTCGAGGGCGGACACCGCCTGGACGGCCCGGATCATGCCGTCCTGGTCGCCGTGCGCCGTGTCGATCACGAGGACGTCGACGCCTGCCGCGGCGAGGGCCTTCGCCTTGCCCGCGACGTCGCCGTTGATGCCGACCGCCGCGGCGACGCGGAGCCGGCCGTCGGCGTCGACGGCGGGCTGGTAGATCGTCGACCGCAGCGCGCTCTTGCGGCTCACCGTGCCGACGACCCGACCGTGCCGCAGCACGGGGGCGAAATGGATGTCGGCCGCCACCATGCGGTCGAACGCGTCGCGCGGACTGTCGACGTCGTCCGCGTCGAGCGAGGTCAGGGCGCCGTGCAGCAGGTCGCCGAGCACCGCGTCCCGCGGGGCCGTGGCCAGGCGGGAGGTGGCGATGCAGCCGAGGTAGGCCCCCGTGCCGTCGTGCAGGACGATGCCGTGGCCCTCGACGGCCGGGACGACCGACAGCGCCTGCTCGACGGTCTGCCCCGCGTCGAGCGAGTAGGGCGTGTCGTAGTCGACGGGCTGGGCCTTGACCCAGCGGATGGCGGCGTCGAGGTCTTGCAGGTGCATGTCCTGCGGCAGCACGCCGAGCCCGCCGCGACGGGCCAGGGTCGCCGCCAGGCGAGGGCCCGTGACCGAGTTCATGTTGGCCGACACGATCGGGATCGTGGCCCCCGTGCCGTCGCCCGGGGCGAGGGACACGTCGAGCCTGCTGGTGATCGACGACCGGCTCGGGACGAGGAACACGTCGGAGTAGGTCAGATCGTGCGTGGGGGTCGTCTCGTAGAACCGCATGGGTCCACGGTAATCCCTGTGAGTCGTCCCGCCGAGGACCGGCCGTTTGCGCTTAAGCTGGCAGAGGTGGGCGTCGCAGCCCACGCACTGATCAACAATCAACGGAGAGTGGGCGATCGGCTGTGTCAAGCCACGTGACCGGTACAACTGACGACGGCGCTGCAGCCGAGTTCGGGGCCAACGAGTGGCTCGTCGACGAGCTCTACGAGCAGTGGGTGGTCGACAAGAACTCGGTCGACGAGTCGTGGTGGCCGATCCTCGAGGCCTACACGCCGCCCGAAGGCGGGTCCGCGCCCACGTCACCCGCCGCACCGTCCGTCGAGACCGCACCCGCGCCTCCTGCGTCCTCGGCTGCCGCTCCGGCGGCCGGGGCCCCGGCACCCGCCGCCGCCGGCCAGAAGGCCGCCGCGCGCACCACCTCGGTCGAGCCGGCGGCGAAGCCGATCCCGGCCCAGGTGCCCGACAAGGCCAAGGCGAAGCCCACGACCCCCGGCGAGCAGCCCACGCCCGAGGCCGAGAACGTCGTCTCGCCCCTGCGCGGCATGGCCAAGTCGCTCGCCACGAACATGGACGCCAGCCTCACCGTGCCCACCGCGACGAGCGTCCGCACGATCCCGGCGAAGCTGATGATCGACAACCGCATCGTCATCAACAACCACCTCAAGCGCGCCCGCGGCGGCAAGGTGTCGTTCACCCACCTCATCGGTTGGGCCCTGGTGCAGGCCCTGAAAGAGTTCCCCAGCCAGAACGTCTACTACGACGAGGTCGACGGCAAGCCGTCGGTCGTCACGCCGGCGCACGTCAACCTCGGCCTCGCGATCGACATCCCGAAGCCCGACGGCACCCGTGCCCTGCTCGTGCCCGGCATCAAGAAGGCCGAAGAGATGCACTTCGGCGAGTTCCTGACCGCCTACGAGGACATCGTCAAGCGGGCCCGCGACAACAAACTCGCGGCCGCCGACTTCCAGGGCAACACGATCTCGCTGACCAACCCCGGCGGCATCGGCACCGTGCACAGCGTGCCCCGTCTGATGAAGGGCGCGGGGGCCATCATCGGCGCCGGTGCGCTCGACTACCCGGCCGAGTTCCAGGGCTCGGCCTCGAAGACCCTGGTCGAGCTGGGCATCGGCAAGACCATCACGCTGACCAGCACCTACGACCACCGGGTCATCCAGGGGGCGGGCTCGGGAGAGTTCCTCAAGAAGGTGCACGAGCTGCTGATCGGGCAGCGCGGCTTCTACGAGGACATCTTCGCGGCGCTGCGCATCCCGTACGAGCCGATCCACTGGAACGCCGACATCAACGTCAACCTGGCCGAGCGCGTCAGCAAGACGGCCCGCGT
Organism: Frigoribacterium sp. Leaf44; assembly: GCF_001421865.1. Taxonomy (NCBI): domain Bacteria; kingdom Bacillati; phylum Actinomycetota; class Actinomycetes; order Micrococcales; family Microbacteriaceae; genus Frigoribacterium; species Frigoribacterium sp. Leaf44. The sequence continues at coordinate 742,306 of NZ_LMLG01000001.1, read as the reverse complement.
GCAAGAGCTGATCAACAGCTACCGCGTGCGCGGCCACCTGATGGCCGACATCGACCCGCTCGAGTACCGCCAGCGCACGCACCCCGACCTCGCGATCGAGAGCCACGGGCTCACCTTCTGGGACCTCGACCGCGAATTCGTCACCGGCGGCCTGGGCGGCCGCACCCATGCCCTGCTGCGCGACATCCTCGGCATCCTGCGCGACTCGTACTGCCGCACCATCGGCGTCGAGTACATGCACATCCAGGACCCGGCACAGCGCAAGTGGATCCAGGACCACCTCGAGGTGCCCTACACGAAGCCCTCGCACGACGAGCAGATGCGCATCCTCGCGAAGCTCAACGAGGCCGAGGCCTTCGAGACCTTCCTGCAGACGAAGTACGTCGGCCAGAAGCGCTTCAGCCTCGAGGGCGGCGAGTCCACGATCTCGCTGCTCGACACGGTCATGCAGCACGCCGCCCGCGAAGGCCTCGACGAGGTCGCGATCGGCATGGCCCACCGCGGGCGCCTGAACGTGCTGACGAACATCGCCGGCAAGACCTACGGTCAGATCTTCCGCGAGTTCGAGGGCACGCAAGACCCCAAGACGGTCCAGGGCTCGGGCGACGTCAAGTACCACCTCGGCACCGAGGGCGAGTTCACGAGCGCCGTCGGCGAGACCATCCCGGTGTACCTGGCCGCGAACCCGTCGCACCTCGAGGCCGGTGACGGCGTGCTCGAGGGCATCGTGCGCGCCAAGCAAGACCGCGGGACGACCGGCGCCTTCAGCACGCTGCCCATCCTGATCCACGGCGACGCGGCCATGGCCGGTCAGGGCGTCGTGGTCGAGACGCTGCAGATGTCGCAGCTGCGCGGTTACCGCGTCGGCGGCACCATCCACATCGTCATCAACAACCAGGTGGGCTTCACGACGCCGCCGTCCGAGTCGCGCACGTCGGTGTACTCCACCGACGTCGCCAAGACGATCCAGGCGCCGATCTTCCACGTGAACGGCGACGACCCCGAGGCCGTGGCCCGCGTCGCCGAGCTCGCGTTCTCGTACCGTCAGCAGTTCAAGCGCGACATCGTCATCGACCTCGTCTGCTACCGCCGACGCGGCCACAACGAGGGCGACGACCCCTCGATGACCCAGCCGCTGATGTACAACCTCATCGAGCAGAAGCGCTCGGTGCGCACCCTCTACACCGAGGCCCTCGTCGGTCGAGGCGACATCACGCAAGACGAGTACGACGGCGCCCACCGCGACTTCCAGGAGCGCCTCGAGCGCGCCTTCGCCGAGACGCACGCCGCCCAGACCGGGTCGATCCCGGTCGTCACGAGCGACGACGGCGACGTCGCCGACCTCGAGCGTCCCGTCGCCCAGCAGGACGACGCCCGGGGCGAGCCCGAGACCACGGGGGTCTCGCTCGAGCTCGTGCACGACATCGGGGACGCGCACGACAACCCGCCGGCCGGGTTCTCGGTGCACCCGAAGCTGCAGCAACTGCTGAAGAAGCGCGTCGACATGAGCCGCAACGGCGGCATCGACTGGGCCTTCGCCGAGTTGCTCGCCTTCGGCTCGTTGCTGACCGAGGGCACGCCCGTGCGTCTCGCCGGTCAGGACAGCCGTCGCGGCACCTTCGTGCAACGGCACTCGGTGCTGCACGACCGTGAGAACGGCCAGGAGTGGCTGCCGCTGCAGAACATCGCCGACAACCAGGCGAAGCTCTGGATCTACGACTCGCTGCTCAGCGAGTACGCGGCCATGGCCTTCGAGTACGGCTACTCGGTCGAACGGGCCGACGCACTCGTGTTGTGGGAAGCCCAGTTCGGCGACTTCAGCAACGGCGCCCAGACCGTCATTGACGAGTTCATCTCGTCGGCCGAGCAGAAATGGGGACAACGTTCGAGCGTCGTGCTCCTGTTGCCGCACGGCTACGAGGGTCAGGGCCCCGACCACTCGTCCGCCCGCATCGAACGCTTCTTGCAGCTCTGTGCCGAGGACAACATGACGATCGCCCGGCCGTCGACGCCCGCGTCGTACTTCCACCTGCTGCGCCGTCAGGCCTACGCCCGCCCGCGTCGTCCGCTCGTGGTCTTCACGCCGAAGGCCATGCTGCGGCTGCGCGGGGCGACCAGCGGGGTCGACGCCTTCACCTCGGGTCGCTTCGAGCCGATGCTCGACTGCACGCGGGTGTCCGAACCCGAGTCGACGAAGCGCGTCGTCCTGCACAGCGGCAAGATCCACTACGACCTTTCGTCCGAACTCGACAAGCGGGGCGTCCAGAACGACGTCGCGCTGGTCCGCCTCGAGCAGCTCTACCCGCTGCCGCTGGACGAGATTCGCCGCGTGCTCGACCGCTACCCGTCCGCCGAGCTGGTCTGGGCGCAAGAAGAGCCCGAGAACCAGGGCGCGTGGCCGTTCGTCGTGCTCGAGCTGCAGAAGCACCTCGACCGACAGATCCGCGTCGCGTCGCGTCCCGCGTCGGCTTCGCCTGCCGCCGGGTCGAACAAGGCGAGCGCCGCGCAGCAGGCGACCTTGATCGCCGAGGCGCTCGACCTCTAGACGGTCGCCTGCCCGCTCGACCGTGGCCGTGCCTCCTGCCGGGGGCGCGGCCACGGTCGTCTCGCGTGTCCCGCCCTCCGGTCTCCCGCCGCCCGGCCCCGGCCCCGGCCTCCGCCTCCCGGCGCCCGCCCCCGGCCTCCACCTCCCGTCGCCTCTCCCCTGCCTCCCGCCTCGCGTCTCGTCTGCCGCCTCCCGTCTCCCGCCTCCCGCACGTCGCCGACCTCGCGCGTCGTCAACTCAGGAGAAACGTGCCCCCCGGGGACTGTCCAGGGCGGCACTGCGGCAAGAGTCCTGACTTGCCGACGCGGATCGATGCGGGACCGCGGGACGGGCCGGCGGACGGCACGTACATCGGCCCGGGCCGGCCTCGGGTTCGAGTCCGCGCCGCACAGTCGGCAACTCCGGATTCCTGCCGCCGCAGCGCGTGCAAGAACCCCGATGTGCGACCGTTCTCCGGAGTTGCCGACACATGCGTGCGACGAACGGCACCCGCATCGACACCGGCACTCGGCCCGGCACCGCACCGCACCGGCACCGGCACCGGCACGGCACCGCACCGCACCGCACCGCACCGCACCGCACCGCACCGGCACTGATGGTCGACCGGCGAGCACAGCCCTGTCGACGGTCGGCAAGTCAGGACTCCTGCGTGCGCAGCACCCCTCCAGCCGCGTCAGGACGACACCAGCCAGGAGTTGCCGACGCACCAGGCACAACGCTTTCTCCGCGACACCGCTGGCCGCGGAAGCAGTCGGCACCGCGGGGAAGGACCGCGCCTCATGGCTAGGCCAGCGGCGGGACGGCGTGGCCAAGCATCGGGACGGCACGGCCTGCGGCGGGGCGGGAGGCCTGCGGCGGGGCGGCACGGCCTGAGGCGGGACGGTTAGCGCCGGACGACGCGGCCATCGGCGGGTCGCCGCGGCCAGCACCGGGAGGGCGGTCAGCGTCAGGAGGAGACGGGACCTCCGCGCTCAGACGAGCTTCGAGTAGCGGACGCCGGCCTCGTGGTAACCACGCTTGCGGTAGAAGCGGTTGGCCGAGTCGGTCGCGGCAGCCGAGACCGCGTTCAGCACGCGCGCCTGGTGCCCCCGGGCCCACGTCTCGAAGTGACCGAGCAGGTACGACCCCACGCCGTCGCGGCGCGCCTCGGCCGACACCACGAGCAACAGCAGCTCAGCCGTCGGCGCATCGTCGTTGTAGGCCCACACGACGTGGCCACCGGCGACCGCCGTGATGCGCCCGTCGTCGCCTCGCACGACCCAGGTCTCGTGCCCCGCGTCGGCAGTCAGCCGTGCCAGCCGCCGCGAGAGGACGTCCGCGTCGAGCGCGTAGCCGAGCAGGCCGATCAACGACACGAGGTCGTCGAGGTCGCTGGTGGTCGGGATGCCGAGGGGCTGCACCGTTGCGGTCATGCCTCGACGCTAGCGCAGCCGTTCGTCATGTGACGACCGGCTCGGCACGGAGCGCGACGACTAGCGGTGCGCCGACTGCAGCTCGCGCAACCGTGCCAGGACGGTCGCCCGCAGGTCTTCGGGTGCCGTCTCGCGGCAGGCGCGCTGGACGGCCTCGGTCAGCACGACGCCGACCTTGTGCTCGCCCGAGCAGTCGCCGCAGTTCGCCATGTGCTCGCGGATGTCGGCCGCGTCCTCGCGGCACAGCTCGTTGTGCAGGTAGTCCTCGAGTTCGGCCTTGGCCTTGGTGCAACCGCAATCGGTCATTTCTTTGCGCCCTTCGACGGGCCGACGGGGACGGCGATGCCACGATCGCGCGCGTAGTCGGCGAGGAGTTCACGGAGCAGGCGACGGCCGCGGTGCAGGCGGCTCATCACGGTGCCCACGGGGGTCTTCATGATGTCGGCGATCTCTTGGTACGAGAAGCCTTCGACGTCCGCGAAGTACACGGCCATGCGGAAGTCTTCGGGGACCTTCTGCAGGGCGTCCTTCACGGCGCTGTCGGGGAGGTGGTCGATCGCCTCGGCCTCGGCCGAGCGGGTCGAGCCGGAGGCGCGGGTCGCCGACTCGGCGCCGCCCATCTGCCAGTCTTCCAACTCGTCGATCGTGCCCTGGTATGGGTCGCGCTGCTTCTTGCGATACGTGTTGATGAACGTGTTGGTCTGGATGCGGTAGAGCCAGGCCTTCAGGTTGGTGCCCTGCTGGAACTGCGCGAACGCCGCGTACGCCTTGACGAAGGTCTCTTGAACGAGGTCGCTGGCGTCGGCGGGGTTGCGCGTCATGCGCATGCCCGCGGCGTAGAGCTGGTCCATGAACGGAAGCGCCTGCTCTTCGAACAGGGCGCGCTTCACGGCGTCGGCGTCGACGGCCTCGAGGGCGGCGTCGACGTCGGCCTCGGTCGGCTCGACGGCGGCATCGGTCGGTGTGGGCTCGTGGCCCTCGGGGGTGCTCATCAGGGCCGATTCTAGTTCGGCGACGGTGATTTCCCTCGGTGCGAGTGCGACAGGCACAGGTCCTCCAGGTTCTTGCTGCATTACTGTGGTGAACCGATGCAGGTGTACAGGTATTCCGGGCCCGAGTTCTCTCCCTACGGCGACGGAAAGGTTCCCGAGGTCGACGAGGGGCGCTGGGTGGCGCCCACCGCCTCCGGACCGTTGCGCGCCTCCTCGTCCTTGCCCGGGTCGAAGTCGCTGACGAACCGCGAACTGGTGCTCTCGGCGCTGGCGTCGTCGCCCTCGACGCTGCGCCTGCCGCTGCACTCGCGCGACACGGCGCTGATGATCGAGGCGCTGAGGGCGCTGGGCACGACCATCACCGAGTTCCCGAACGACTCCCCCTTCGGGCCCGACCTGGTCGTCACGCCGGGCGACCTGCAGGGCGGGGCGACGATCGACTGTGGCCTGGCCGGCACAGTCATGAGGTTCCTGCCCCCGGTCGCGGCGCTGGCCCTCGGCCCGGTCACGTTCGACGGCGACGCCAGCGCTCGCAAGCGCCCGATGCGGACGACGATCGAGGCCCTCCGTGCCCTCGGCGTCGAGGTGAACGACGACGGCCGGGGCGCGCTGCCGTTCAGCCTCTACGGCACCGGCGAGGTCGAGGGTGGTGACGTCGAGATCGACGCGTCGGCCTCGAGCCAGTTCGTCTCGGGCCTGCTGCTCTCGGCCGCCCGCTTCGAGCGCGGCCTGACCCTGACCCACACGGGCGAACGCCTGCCGAGCCTGCCGCACATCGAGATGACCGTCGACGCCCTCGCTCAGCGCGGGGTCGAGGTCGCCTCGCCCGCCGTCGGCACCTGGATCGTGCCGCCGACTCCGATCGAGGGACGCGAGGTCGTCATCGAACCCGACCTGTCGAACGCGGCACCGTTCCTCGTGGCCGCCCTGGTCGCGGGCGGCACCGTGTCCATCGCGCACTGGCCCGCCGACACGACCCAGGTCGGGGCCGACCTGATCGAACTGCTGCCGCTCTGGGGCGCGACCGTCACGCTCGACGGCGACACCCTGACCGTCGACGGCGGCGTGGGCCTCGTCGGCGGCGGCTCGTTGCCCGGAGTCGACGTCGACCTGTCCCGCAGCGGCGAGCTCGCCCCCGCACTCGTCGCCCTCGCCGCCCTGGCGTCGGGCCCGAGCACGATCACCGGCATCGGCCACCTGCGCGGTCACGAGACCGATCGCCTCGCGGCCCTGGCGGCCGAGATCAACGCCCTGGGAGGCGCGGTGACCGAACTCGAGGACGGCCTGCGCATCGAGCCGTCCCCGCTGCACGCGGGCCAGTGGCGCACCTACGAGGACCACCGCATGGCGACCGCCGCGGCGATCATCGGCCTGGCGGTCGAGGGCGTCGAGCTCGACGACGTCCGCGTCGTCGCCAAGACGCTGCCGCAGTTCGTCGAGCTGTGGGACGAGATGCTCGGCCGCACCGTCCGTCAGAGCCCCGCCGACATCGACCTGCTCGGGTTCCTCTAGGCGCCGGGCCGACGACGATGAGCGGGGCACGGCACGGAGCGAGCGAGGCACGGTCGACGATGAGCGAGGCACGATGAGCTGGTGGAACGACGGCGACGACGCCGACGACGAGCGCGACTACGGCGAGTACGACGAGAGCTCGGTGCGGGTGCGCCCGAACCCCAAGGGCAACAAGCCCCGCACCAAGCAGCGACCGGCCTACGCCAACGCCGAAGAGGGGGTCGTCTGGACCGTCGACCGTGGCCGCTACGGCGTGCTGATGGACGCCGGCACGCCCGACGAACGCGAGATCACGACGGCCCGGGCCCGCGAACTCGGCAAGAAGAGCGTCGTGACCGGCGACCGCGTCGGCGTCGTCGGCGACACGAGCGGCTCCGAGGGGTCGCTCGCGCGGATCGTCAAGGTGCAGGAGCGCACGACCCTGCTGCGGCGCAGTGCCGACGACAGCGACGCCGTCGAGCGCGTCATCGTCGCCAATGCCGACCAGATGCTCATCGTCGTGGCCGCCGCCGACCCCGAGCCCCGGCCCCGCCTGGTCGACCGCTACATGGTGGCGGCGTTCGACGCCGGGGTCGAGCCGATCCTCTGCATCACCAAGACCGACCTCGCCGATCCGGCGCCGTTCGCGGCGCACTTCTCGTGCTTCGACCTGCGCATCGTCACGACGACGTCGACCTCGTTCGACGAGGTCGCTCCGGGCGGGCAGGTCTCCCCCGCGCTCGACGAGCTGCGCGGCATCCTCGACGGGCACGTGACGGTCACGGTCGGCCACTCGGGCGTCGGCAAGTCCACCCTCGTCAACGCCCTGACCGGGTCGCGTCGCGAGGTGGGCGTGGTCAACGCCGTCACCGGACGCGGGCGGCACACGTCGTCGTCGACGGTGTCGTTCAAGGTGCCGACCGGCGGTTGGATCGTCGACACCCCGGGCGTCCGCTCGTTCGGCCTGGGCCACGTCGACCCCGAGAACATCCTCAAGTCGTTCGCGGCGCACGCGATCCCGGCCGAGGGCGAGCCGGTCGACGGCATCCCGCTGGCCGAGGCCCACGACTGGGAGATCGTCGACCGCATCGAGGCCGGCGAGCTCGGCGACGTCGGTCGCGAACGGCTCGAGTCGCTGCAGTCGCTGCTCGCGTCCAAGGGCGGCGTGAGCGCGCGTGACCTCGCGGCGGCCGCCGACGACGCGCGCAGCGACGAGCTTGGCTAGCACGTCGCCGCACACCGTGAAGCGGACGAGTCCGTGCTCGACGGGCGGCCGCGCAGGCCCACCGTCGACGAACACGCCCGCTTCGGCGACGCCAGCCCAGGAGGCGCGGGTCGGTCAGGCGGGCAGCGCGCGGACGAGCAGGGCGGGCTGGGTACGCTGACGGGGTGACCGATGCTGCCGAGCCGACCCGCGCCTCCTCGTCCGACCGATCGCCCGGGACGCCCTGGGCGGACGACCTGTCGCTCGCGCTCGAGTTGGCCGACCTGGCCGACGCGATCAGCACCGAGCGGTACCGGTCGGCCGACCTGCACGTGTCGCTCAAGCCCGACCGGTCGCACGTGACCGATGCCGACCAGGCCGTCGAGCGGGCGATCCGCGAGCGGGTCGCCGCCGCACGCGCCGACGACACCTTCTACGGCGAGGAGTACGGCCACGACGCTCCCTCGCACCGCCAGTGGGTGGTCGACCCGATCGACGGCACGGCGAACTTCCTGCGCGGGGTGCCGGTCTGGGCGGCGTTGATCTCGCTCGTCGTCGACGGGGTGCCCGTGGTGGGCGTGGTCAGCGCTCCGGCGCTCGGCCGGCGCTGGTGGGCGACGCAAGGTGGTGGCGCGTTCTCGACCGAGCACGACGGACCGCTGCGGGTGTCGGGCGTGCGCGATCTGGCCGTCGCGTCGCTGAGCTTCAACGGGCTCGAGTACTGGATCGACGCCGGGCGCCTGCCGCAGTTGCTCGAGCTGACGGGTCTGGTCTGGCGGACGCGCGCGTACGGCGACTTCTGGTCGTACATGCTCGTGGCCGAGGGCGCGCTCGACATCGCGGGAGAGTTCGACCTGCAGCCCTACGACATGGCGGCCGTGGCCGTCGTCGTCGAGGAGGCCGGCGGTCGCTTCACGAGCGCCGACGGCCAGCCGGGCCCCTGGCACGGCACCGCGATCGCGACGAACGGACTGCTGCACGAGAGCGTCCTCGAGGTCGTGGCCGCGCCTCCTGCCTGACCGCTGCGGGGCCCACGCCACCACGAAGTACACGAGCCGCCACGTTTTTGCGTGGCGGCTCGTGTACATCGTGGCGGGATGACGGCGGTCGAGGTTCATCCCTGCGACGGAGGGCGACTCAGCCCTGCGCTCATGTTCACGCAACGTCCGGACGGCTTGACTGGTCGCACGACGTCGCCGGCTCCAGCAGGAGCACCGAGCATCTCGGGCAGGGACGTCAGGGGCTCCGCCGCCCGTCTCCCTGTGACGGGCGGCCGGGCCCCGTCAACCGCCTCATCAGCCGACCGAAAGGCCCACCATGTTCGTCACGCCCGCCGTCTTCGTCTCCGCCACCACCAGCACCGCCGCCGGTTCGGTCGACCCCGCGTCGATCGCCCTGCCGGGCACGCGCCAGGTCGACGTCACGAGCTACGTCGTCGAGGCCTTCGCCCGCCTCTGACCTGCGGGGCACGCCACCCGGCGCGTCTCACCGAGGAGGCGCGTCTCACCGAGGAGGCGCGGGTCACCCCGACGACGCGGGTCACCGACTACGCAGCAGCAGCCTCAGCCCCGTCGCCCACGCGCCCCTTCTTGCGGGCGCGGAGGTCCATCAGCCCGAGCACGAGCGCCACGGACACCAGGGCGATCGTGACGAAGAAGCCGTTGCGGTAGGCCTCGTGATAGATGTCGAGGTCGGCGCCCTCGGCTCCCCCGGCTCCGGCGATGACCGAGTAGAACGTCGAGACCGCGGCCGCCGTGCCGATGGCCGTGCCGGCGCGCTGGCCGACCTGCCCCATCGAGCCGGCGACGCCGCCCATCTCGACGGGCACCTCGGCCAGCGTCAGCGTCTGGTTCGGCGAGATGACGAAGCCACCACCCGTGCCCGCGATGAGCATGCCGATGCCCATGGCGTAGGGCGTGATGTCGCGCGGGGTGAGCACGGCCGCGAGCAGCAGGGCGACGAAGCCCACCGCGACCAGGATCAGCCCGAGCACGACCAGGCTGCGACCGAAGCGGTCGACGAGGCGTCCGCCGTAGAACGCGGCGACGGCGCTGGTCAGGGCGAACGGGATGGTGACCATGCCGGCGTAGACGGGCTCGAGGCCGAGCCCCTGCTGCAGGTACAGCGTCGTCAGCAGGAAGGTCGCGGGCAGCGCGCAGAAGTAGACCGTGGCGATCAGGGTGCCGTTGCGGTACGACGCGAGCGAGAACAGGCTGAAGTGCACGACCGGCGACTTGCCGCGGGCCTTGTAGCGCTGCTCCCACCAGACGAAAGCGGCGCCGAACCCGACGAAGCCGATCAAGAAGAGCCAGCGCAGCGGGTCGTCCCCCTGGCCGGTCGTCAGCACGAACGGCAGCATGAGGGTGAAGATCGTCAGGCCGAGCAGCACGATGCCGAACAGGTCGAGCTCGTTGTGGCCGTTCGAGGCCGTGCGGGTCTTCGGCAGCAGCTTGAGGGCGAAGAAGATGGCGATCAGGCCGAGCGGGATGTTCATCCAGAACAGCAGGCGCCAGCCGTCCTCGGGGCCGCCGATCGCGATGAGCAGGCCGCCGAGGGTCGGGCCGAACGCGGTGCTGACGCCGATGATGGCGCCGAAGAAGCCGAAGGCGCGGCCGCGCTCCTTGCCCTGGAAGAGCTGCTGGATGAGTCCGAGCACCTGCGGCATCTGGATGCCGGCGGCGACGCCCTGCAGGATGCGTGCGGCG
>NZ_LMLG01000001.1:709587-731921 GCF_001421865.1 Frigoribacterium sp. Leaf44 | reverse complement strand
CGATGACGAACATCATGCGGCGCGATTTGAGGTCGCCGAGGCGGCCGGACGGCACGAGCGACAGGCCGAAGGCGAGGGCGTAGCCGGCGACGATCAGCTGCAGGGCGGTGGGCCCGGCGCCGAGCGACGCCTCGATGCTGGGCAGGCCGACGTTGACCTTCGACAGGTCGAGGATCGTCAGGGCGGCGACGCCGACGCAGACGGCGAACGCGCGCCACTTCTGGCGTTCCTCGTCGGAGCGGGTGCGAGCCGCGTCAGCGCTCGTCGGGGCAGGACTGTCGGATGTTTTCTTCATGGGATCGTTCTGTTATACGCCTGGACATGAACACCAAGTTGCCCACCCTGCAAACTATTCTCCGTGGCTAGGCAGGTAACAGCAGCTTGCTTACGTCAGGCGAACCGTCACCACTTGCGCGAATGCGACGATGATGACTGGGGCGATGTAAAAGGACGTCACGATGCGTTTCCACCCGCCGACGAGCTCATGCAGTAAGCCGCGCACGAGTCGCCGCTGGACACCGAGAAACGCCCCACGGCGATGAACAAGAACATCCAAGGCGTTGCGCCGACGCTTCCCGCCGACGCGCAGAAGGTCAATGGACAACCACATCCAAAAGACGATCGCTCCGCCGCCGATGGGGAAGAGAATGAATTGCCCGAGGCTCTCGGTCGCGTTCGAAAATCCCTCCGCACTCGTTAGCGCTTCCTCATATGACACGGTCACGAGCCACCCAATGAAGGCAGTACTGAAAAGTGCCAATGTCGCCAAAGCAAACTTCGTGAGTCCAATGGCTCGCCTGCCAAGAATGCTCACATCGGCGACCAAGGGCAAAGGGGGCACAACCGCAGTTACGAGCAACCCAACTGCTGCTGCTGATAGGGGCAGGAAGGCGACGAAAGCGAGGAACAGCCCGGCAAGAAACTCAGCCCAACTCTCAGGATTCGTCCAAGAGACCAAGACCACTGAGACAGGGACGACAACTGACAACCACACGGCGACTTGCTGCGCCCGCTCTGGCACTTTCGTTGACCTGATATTCATACAGGTAGTTTGAGATGGACCACCGACAAACGAGCCTGTTGTCTCGCATTCGAGTCGCAGAGATGGTCAAGGCAATCTAGGTGGCTGCGGAACGGGGCGGCCCGGGTGGGCNNGCGCCTCCCGGGCTCTGTCGGTCGGGGGAACCGAGAGCCGAGGAGGCGCGGGCGCGACGAGCGCTAGGCCGCCTTGATCAGGTCGTTCGGGTTGAGGACGTACTTCGTGGCGGCGCCCTTGTCGAACTCGGCGTAGCCGCGCGGGGCGTCCGCGAGGCTGATCGCCTGGGCGTGGACGTTCTTCGCGATGCTCGTGCGGTCGTGGAGGATCGCCATCATCAGCTGTCGGTTGTACTTCATCACCGGGCACTGGCCCGTGGTGAACGACAGCGACTTGGCCCAGCCGGTGCCGAGGCTGAGCGACAGCGAGCCCTTCTGGGCGGCCTCGTCGACTCCGCCCGGGTCGCCGGTGACGTAGAGCCCCGGGATGCCGAGGGCGCCACCCGCCGCGGTGATGTCCATCAGCGAGTTCAGCACCGTGGCGGGCGCCTCGTCACCCGACCCGCCGCCGTGCCCCTTGGCCTCGAAGCCGACCGCGTCGATGCCGCAGTCGACGAGGGGCTCCCCCAGGATCTGGTCGATCTGGTCGGCCGGGTCGCCCTTGGTCAGGTCGACGGTCTCGCAGCCGAAGCTGCGGGCCTGCGCGAGGCGGTCGGCGTTCATGTCGCCGACGATGACGACGCTGGCACCGAGCAGCAGGGCTCCGGTGGCGGCGGCGAGGCCGACGGGGCCGGCTCCGGCGACGTAGACGGTCGAGCCGACCTCGACGCCCGCGGTGACGGCGCCGTGGAAGCCGGTCGGGAAGATGTCGGAGAGCATCGCCAGGTCGAGGATCTTCTCCATGGCCTGGTCGGCGTCGGGGAACTTCAGGAGGTTCCAGTCGGCGTAGGGCACGAGCACGTACTCGGCCTGACCGCCGACCCAGCCGCCCATGTCGACGTAGCCGTAGGCGCTGCCGGGGCGGTCGGGGTTGACGTTGAGGCAGATGCCGGTCTTGCGTTCCTTGCAGTTGCGGCAGCGACCACAGGCGATGTTGAACGGCACCGAGACGATGTCGCCGACCTTGATGAACTCGACGTCGGGGCCGACCTCGACGACCTCGCCGGTGATCTCGTGGCCGAGGACGAGGTTCGTCGGGGCGGTGGTGCGGCCGCGGACCATGTGCTGGTCGGAGCCGCAGATGTTGGTGGCGACCGTGCGCAGGATCGCGCCGTGGTTGACCTTGCGCCCGACGTTGGCCGGGTTGACGCCGGGGCCGTCCTTCAGCTCGAAGGTCGGGTAGTCGACGTCGATGACCTCGACCTGGCCGGGGCCCTTGTAGGCGACCGCGTGATTCGTTGCCATGGTGATCCTCCTTGATCACGTGCGAGCACGGGACGTGCCCGATCTCTCGCAGGCTATTGCCCGGGTCGGGCGGGGCGACCGAATCACAGCGAGCGTTCAGGTGCGGGGCCGGGCCGCTAGCGTGGGGCGATGACCGCCCGCCGCCGCCGCGTCACCGCGGCCGTCGTGCTCGCGGTGTACCTGACTTGCCTGGTCGTCGCCCTCGGGGCCGTGACCGACGTGGCCCTGGTCGCGACCTTCGCCCGGGCGGCGGCCTCGACGGTCGTCGGTGCGGCCCGCTCGGTGGGGCTGCTGACGCTGTCGGACGGCTTCGTCCAGGCCCTGGCCGTGAGCGCCGCCGTCGTGCCGGTGCTGCCCCTGGTGGCCCTGGCCGCGCCGCGGCGTCATCGCGGCACGGCAGGTGCCGTCGCCGTCGGCGCCGTGCTGGTCGCCAGCGTCGTCGTGGCGCTCACGACGAGCGGGGACGCCGCGGTGAGCTCAGGAGGCGCGGGCGCGACGGGCGGACGCCTCGCGTCGCTGCTGTGGGCGGCTGCGGTCGGGCTGGCGCTCGGGCTGCTCGTGGCACGTGCGGCGGTCGTCGTCGGGTCGCCGACCCCGGTCGGCACGCCGGAACGGAGGGTGCGGGCGGGGGCGATCGCGGCCGCCGTGGTCTATGCCCTCGTGCTGGCGTCGATCGCCCTCACGGCCCGGCCGGTCGACGAGGGCTTCGGTCCGACACTGCAGCGCGGGCTCGACGTGCTGCACGGGATCGGCGTGCCGGTGTGGGTGGACTACTCGACGGTCGAGTTCACGGCCAACATCGCCCTGTTCGTGCCGTTGGGCGTGGTGGTCGTGTTGCTCGTCGGCCTTGACCGCTGGTGGTGGGGCGCCGTGGCCGGCCTCGTGGCGAGTTCGACGATCGAGCTCGGCCAGCTGGTCTTCTTGCCCGGCCGCTTCGCCTCGGCCGACGACGTGCTGGCCAACACGACCGGGGCCGTCATCGGGGCCCTGGTCGGGGTCGTGGTGCTCGACGTGGTGCATCGGCGGGCCGCCTCTCGGGCGTGACGGCGCCGATGGCGTGGAGGACGGCCGTGACGGGTCCGGCAACCACCCGACCGGGGCAGCGGCCAGGTCGACCTAGGCGGAAGGCCCGCGCTCGATCCGAGAGGCCCCCGGCACGCGCGAAGGCCCCGGGCTGATGCCCGGGGCCTTCGTGGTGAGAACTGGTGTTACGCGTTGCTGCGCGCGCGACGCTGCAGGGTCAGGACGACCATGAGCGCGATGCCGAGCAGGACGGCGCCGGCGGCACCCCAGATGACGAGGGTGGGGACGGTCGAGCCGGTGAAGGCCAGGCCGTCGTTGCCACCGACGGCAGCGGAGCCGGCGTCAGCTGCGACGACCGTCAGAGCCGAGGTGGCCAGGCTGCCCGACGAGACGCCGGTCGCGGTGAGCGAGTAGGTGCCGCGGGCGTTGGCCGGCAGCGTGACGGTGACCGACGCAGCGCCCGAGGCGGTGGCCGCCTTGGTGATGGTGACGGTCTCGATGGCGGCGAGCGTGACGCGGCCTTCGCCGGTGACGGCGATGCTCACAGTCTCACCCGGGGTGAAGGTGCCGGAGGCGAAGCCGACGGCGACGGGCTGACCGGCGACGACGCGGCCGCTGACCGTGACGTCGGTGGACGGTGCGTAGGCGCTGGCAGCGGTCGGGACGGCGAACAGCCCCACGACGACGAGCAGAGCGGTGGCGACGAACTTCTTCATGTGTGATCCCCTGAGACGTTGGTTGGCGCCTCTTCTAGTTCCCCCTGCGGAAACTGGACGCTTGCTCAGCTTAGGCGCGATTCACAGTTAATTTTTAGGGATTGTGTTTCGGTCCCGTGAACAGTAGGGGTCGACTCAATGCCGGGAATCGAAACCCCAGCCTTGGCCACGGTGTCTCCACCGAGAAACTCGACACGCATCGTCGAAGATTGTCCTGGTGAGAGGCTTTTTTGGTACTGGGTGACCGACAGCCCTGAGTCGGACGCCGTCTGCAGCCCGACTTCGGCGCCGTCCTCGGCCGCGGCAACGAACACCCCCGCATTGGGGGCATAGATGCTCACGTTCGTGCTGATGTCACCCGCCGGTGTGCCGAGCTGACCGCCTCCGGTGACGTACTCGGGCAGTGACGTCGCCGCGTCGGCCGGGGCGTTGTTGGTCAGGGTCACGTCGACGATCCAGCTGGGCCTGCCGTCCTGACGGCACACGGCCTGGCCGATCGAGATCTTGATGCCGAGGTAGTAGTCCATCTTCGAGGCCGTGCCGTCGTTGAAGTAGACGCCGAATGTCGGCCGATCGGCTGTGCTCGTCGGCAGTTCGCCGGCCAGGGTCGTCTCGGCGATGCGGCTCTGCTCGGTGTCGTCGGCGCTCCACAGGTAGAGGCGACGCTCCTCCCCCGCGCGAGCGAGGCCTGCGAGCAGGGCCGACGCGTCGAGGTCGCCCGAGGAGATGCTCGAGAAGACCGTGGCCGCGGCCCCCGCGAAGAAATCGTCCTGCTGGGTCGGGTCGGAGTATCGCGAGTAGGCGGTGCTGAGGAGCGTCGAGACGACGTTGTCGGACGTCAGCACGTCGCCGGTCGGCAGGGTGACGGGGCCGGTGGCCGTCAGGAGGTAGCTGAGGGCGACCGGATCGATGGAGAGGACGCCGTCCACCTCTGTGCCGAATTGCTGCTTCCACATCTCGCGGGCCAGCTGCGCGCTGAGCGGGAACTGCGGGGTGAGGTTGACGTCCTGGATGTACTGGCCGGTGATGGCGCCGTAGAGGCCCTGCGTCTCGACCGGCAAGGGCAGCACCGGAGCGTCCGCTCGGGGGAAGTCACCCGACGACGCCTGCTGGACCAGCGAGATCTTGCCGCCCTCGACCCGGAGCAAGGCGACGGCCCCGGGGATGCCGCCCGTGGCGCGGAGCTCGGCGTTGTTCTGGAACAGGACGAGATAGTCGCGTGGGCCGTCCGCACCCAGCATGCCGGGGGCCAGGTCGACCGCGCGAGCCACGACGTCGACCTGGGCGCTGGCGCCGCCGAGGACATCGACGAGCTGATCGACCGCGTCGGTCACCTGTGACACGGTGCCGCTCGTGTCGATGGCCTGGGCGACCTCGAGCTGGGACGTCAGCGTGTCGGCGGCGCGGTCGACGGCAGGCTGCGCGTCGACGAGGGGCTGCAGGTCGAGCGCACCGTCGACGGGCTTGAACGACTCGACGTCCACCGTGCTCGCCACCTCGGCCACGGGCACCACGGCGTCGTCAGCCACGGTTGACAAGACTCCAGACACCTGACGAACGGCGCGGAGGTCGTCCCCGATGAAGGGCACTACTTCAGCAACCCGCCAGACCGGGTCACTCGTCAAGTCGACGGCGGAGCGAACTTCTGCCTGAAGCTCTCGAGCCGCCCCGACAGTCGCTTCATCATTCGAGGTGAGGCTGCCCTGCACTTCGGCAGCGAGGCCAACCGCCGTCTGGAGGTGCTGACTGGCGAGGTAGCCGCGAATGCCAATCCACGCCACCGAGCCAACCACCACGATGACGAAGCCGAGGACGATCCAGCGCAGCGTCTTGCGGCCCGACCCCGCGAGTCGTCTCCCCGCGGGATCACCTGACATGTGCTCATTCAAGCAGACAGGATGCAGACGTCTTACGACCTCTGCATGGGAGATGAACACTTGACGGTCTCACCAAGACAGCTGGGGACACAGATCAATTCGTGCACCACCAGAGTCAGAAGTGTTCGTCACCTTTGTGTACATTCGCTACTGGACACTCCAGTTGTGCAGGAGATCAGGCGGGGGCTTGTCGGCGTCGAGTCGCGGACAGTCGCCGGACGCAGTGACGAGATCAGGCTCGTGCATCTGTCATCAGGCCGAACGGAACGGGGTACAGGCTTGAGGATTCTTCTCGACGGCTACTGGCTGGAGTCAGGACCACCCTCGGGTCACGGCTTGGTTCGAGCCATCGTCGAGCATTGGACGCAGGAGTATCCGAACGACGAAGTCTTCGTATTGATGCCGAAACGTAGGGCGTCAGACACTGTCGCCCCGCCAAACAGATTCACATTGGTAATGACGAATCTGCGCTTCCATCCACTCATCAACTGGTTCGGGTTGAGGTCAGCGGAACGGCGCCATGGTCCGTTCGATCTGGTCCTAGCTCAGAACTTTTCAAGCTCTTCTCCACAAGGTGTCGTCTTCATTCACGACGTTCTCTTTCAATCCAATCCCGAGTGGTTCGGCTTTAAGGAACGGCTGTACTTCGGATTGATGACGCTCTCGGCGCGCTTTTCCAAGAGCGTTCTCACCTCTTCCGATACCGAGAAGAACCGCATCATGCGACACAACCCACACCTGAAGCGCGTGGTAGCCACCGGTTTGGGAATGCCAGGACGAGACCGGACCGAGGACGAACAAGACGCAGTCGCTCACCTCACACCAGGCAGCTTCGTACTCTCCGTCGGCCGCCTCAACATTCGTAAGAACTTGACGCGAACGATCCACGGCGCACTGGAATCCGGGACGCTGTCTCCGGAGGCCCCGCTCGTCATCGTCGGCGAAGCGTCCGGGCTGATGAATGATCGAACGGAGGAGATCCTGGCCGCGGAGCGCCGAGGTGACGTCGTCTTCCTCGGCTTCGTTCCGGATGCCCAATTGATCTGGCTGTACGGTAACTGCCGCTTCATGGTCTTCTTGTCGCTCGACGAAGGCTACGGACTGCCGCCTCTCGAAGCACTGTCCGCCGGGGCGACGGTCTTGGCAAGCGACATCCCCGTCATGCGGGAAGTCCTGGGCGGCTCAGCGACCTATGTCGATCCCCTCGATGTCGGTGAGATCTCGCGTTCCATCAAACGGTTGCATCACACCAGCGGGTCGGACGACAGGGCTTCGGCCCCTCCAGGGCTCCGACCGTGGTCCTCAGTCCTCGCCATCATGCGGGAAGAGGCGTCCTTTCATGAATAGCTTCGCCCAACGGGCTTATCGCAGGCTCCGGGGTCGGTCACTGCCCCCGAATCTCCCATCTAGCGTTCTCACGGAGTTCGTGTTCGTCAAGGGAGTTGAAGCCGCGAGAGGAAGGCTGATGAACCCGTTCACACGCCCCGCCTTCTTCTTCCGAGGTCGCAACGTTCGCCTCAGGAACCGGCGATACCTCACTCTTGGTAAGGGGATTCAAGTCGGTGATGGGGTCGCGATCGATGCGTTTGGTCGTTCCGGGGTCTCCTTAGGTGACCACGTATCAATCGGCCGCGATGCCATGATCGCTGCCACGGGCGTCATTTCCGAACCCGGAGAGCATGTTCGAGTCGGGGCTTGGACCGCCATTGGGGCCTTCAACGTCATCTGGGGACAGGGCGGCGTCACCATCGGGACGCACTGCCTTCTCGGTCCGTACGTCGTCATCGTGAGCGAGAACCACTCCATCGATGACTCCATCGTCCCTATTCGCGATCAAGGTCATGTCCGGGCACCGGTGGTGATCGGTGACAACTGCTGGATCGGAGCCGGGGCAAAGATCCTCATGGGAGTCACGATCGGTGACGGAGCGATTATCGGTGCCGGTGCGGTTGTCACGAAAGATGTGGCGAGCATGTCCGTTGTCGGAGGGGTACCTGCTCGACTCATTTCGCAGCGCCAGGGCGGAGAGACACCTTGAAGGTCGAGGGCCCTCGGCCAGTGAGCGTTGTGGTCGTCACGTTCAACAGCCGTTCGATCGTCGGCGAAGCGCTTGCCCCCTTGTCCAAAAATCCCGCCGTGGAACTCGTCGTCGTGGACAACGCGTCGGCTGACGGAACAGCTGAGTTCATCAGAGAGGAGTTTCCCGATGCGACCGTCGTGCTCATGCCCTCCAATGTCGGCTTCGCCAAGGCCGTCAACGAAGGCGTTCGTCGAGCCCGTCACGACATCGTCATGCTCCTCAATCCGGACGCAGCGATAACGCCGAGTGCTGTCGAGTCGCTCGTGAGCGACCTCGAGACCGAAAATGCAGGCCTCGTCGCGCCACTTCTGAACAACCCAGGTTCTCCGCAGCGAGTCGTGCCGGCGGGGTTGATGCCGACCATCAAGCGGATGGGGTTCCACTATTCCGGACTGTCGCGTCTGGGAAAGAGATACCCGTGGAGCAGGGGCCACTACCTATTCAAGGATCAATTGAGTTCTGGTCTCATGGATGTCGACTGGGTGACGGGCGCGTGCATGCTCTTCACTCGAGAAACGTGGGAGCGCACTGGTGGCCTCAGCGAACGGTGGTTCATGTACGCGGAAGACATCGACTTCTGCCACCGTGTTCAGCAACTCGGGGCACGGGTCATCCTCGACACGCAGACTCACGCGGATCACCTCGTCGGGCAGAGTGATTCCACATCGTCGTTCAAATACAACGCAGCCTGGATCATCAATCTGCGTGACTTTTATACGACCGAATTGGCCAGAGGCACCTGGCAGCCAGCAGCATGGACTGCGGTCGTGAGCCTGGGACTCTTCTCACGCGGAGCCGCCTTTCGACTCGCTTCACTGCGAAGCAAGTCGCCCGCTCGACGCGACGATGCTCGACGCTTTTTCCACTACGCGGTGGCCCTCCTCCGCTCACCGATGAAGGTCAGCTCATCGTGAGGCGCTCGGTGATCATCTCGGCTTTCGCCTGCGACCCTGATCTGCCGAGCGAACCGACGATCGGCTGGGAATACCTGAAGACATGGCTCAAGATCGTTGAGAGCAATGATCTCGAGTTGATCGTGTTCATGAACGCCCGTTCGGCGATCGCCACAAGACGGCGTCTCGCTGCTGAGGGACTCCAGAGCGTGAAGCTCGAGATTCGCCCTGTTGCGCTGCCGTCGGTCCTCAGATTCCTCGAAAACCCCCGTCTCACGCGCATCGAATACCTCGTGTGGTGTCGACAGGTAAGACGCATCCTCACGTCCGAGTCGTTCGACGGTGTCCTTTTGGCACGGCACGTCACATTCGCGAGTGAGCTGCTTCCCACCCCGATCAGTGCCCTGACGGGTGCAACGTTTCGGGTGTGGGGGCCCGTGGGTTCCTCGGGCGAGGCTCGCGCCTACCTCGTCGAACCGAGACATCCGCAGTGGCGTCGGCAATACATGATCCAGCGCATTCGTGACGGCGCTAGTGCGTTGCTCGCCAGACAACACGCCCGGCGAGTCGATCTGACCCTGACGACGTCGAATAACCTCGCGGAGCGGCTGGAAAGGCAGGGCTCGCAGGCCGCCGTGTTCCCCAACACTCGGCTCACCGAGGACCTTTTGGCGCACATCCAAAGCAGTGCATCGCGGGATGCCGCGAAGTCACGCACCGAAGGCGCACCCACGTTGCTCTGCGTCGGCAATCTCATCACCCTGAAACGGTTCGAAGTGGCCATCGCGGCCCTGAAAGATCCACGTCTGAAGCGGGCAGAGTTGCGGATCATCGGCAAGACCCTCGGCGGTGAGAACTACCTATCCGACGTAGCCCGAGACCTGGGCGTGGCCGAGCGCGTCACGTTCCTCGGCCAGGTGCCCAGAACCGTCGTGCTGGACGAGATGGCTTGTGCCGACGTCGTCATCCATCCCTCGACACGGGAAGGAGCCTCGGGCGTCGTAGGCGAAGCCACGGCGATCGGCACCCCCGTGGTCTGCTTCGCGGGTACCGGTGGCGCAGCCGTCTTGGACTTCGCCCAGGGAAGCGGAATTCTCATCGATGCGGCGCAACACGACCGGAGCGGACTCGTGGCGACGGCCATCATCGATGCCCTCGAACTGCCTCGGCGCGCTTCACAGGTGTGGTTCGCCGACCGGTACGGGGAGTTCGAGCGGTATCTGCTAGCTCGAGCGCGCGAGGGCCACGAATGAGAAGAAACACAGCGAGCGTCGTCCCGCCGGGCCAAAATCGCCCTAAACGTGCCGCTGTTCTCGTTCAACGACTCGCCGACCAGGGCATGTGGTCTCTAGCGTTCTTCCTGTTTAACCTCCATGCGGCGTCGACGCTCAGCACAGAAGAGTTCGCGGCGCTCACCGTCGCCACGTCGACGGGCGTCATCGTAGCCGCGTGCGTTCGGGCCTTCGCCATCGACGGCCGAGTCATCGCTGGTGCCAAGTTGTCCCTGTCGGCATCGGCCTCGACATCGTTGGCTACGATCGCGGTCTCGTCCGGGGCCGGCGCAGTCGTCGCCACCGCATCTGCCCTCGTCTGGATACATCTGGGCGCCGGCGGCGCAACGGGTCTCATTCCCGTTGTCGCCGGCCTCATCGTCCTCGCTGACACACCGCATTACGGTCTGACGATGCAGGGGCGCTACGTCCGAGCACTCTCACCGGCAGCCGTCTATCTGCTGGCCGCCTTGATCGTTCTCATCGTGACGCTTTCGTCGCAGGAGGCGTCGGTTCTACTCGTATGGTCTGTGGGGCTGACGGCAGCAGCCTTCGTGGCCTGGATCGCGTCTCGAGGCGCTCCCGGGCGCGGAGTAACCGGGCTCATGATCGGAGTACAGACCAGGCTCGCCGCCGAGTCGCTCTACGCAGCTCTCGCGAGCCAGTTGGGCATTCTCATCCTCTTCTTGGTCAGTGCGCCTGCCGACACGGCTGGCATCCGGCTCGCGTACTCGATCGTGTTCGCGCCGGTATTCAGCCTGATTCAGGGACTGACCCCCTTGCTGCTGACCCGAATGGTCGAGCCAGAGGACGGCCAACCGTCGAGTAAGCGCCGTGTGATGCGGTTGTGGATGTCGGCAGGGACGACGGGCGTCGTGGTGTCCGGTGCAATCGGGGCCGTGCTCGGATTCTCTGTATGGGAAGGCACGACGTTCGAGAACGTCTTACCCTTCCTCATCCCCGTCGGAGCCTCGATGCTCGGGGCATTCATGCTCGACGCAGGCCTGCTCGATCTGCGACTCAGGTCACACCCGCGGACACCGCACCGCATCCGACTGCTTCTCGTGTCCGTCGACCTGCTCGTGCAATTGATTGCCACGTTATCGTTCGGCACGTCTGGCTTGACGTTCGCATTGTGTGCAGGTTTTGTCATCAAGGCCGTAGCGACAGGATGGATTTTCCTGAACGCTCGACGGGCCGCGCCCACTCACCCGCTGGAGACTCGATGAAACACGAGATTCGACGCATAGCTCGCGATGTCGTCCTGAACGGCTTATTTTCGTCGTCCATCGTGCCGACACGATGGCGATGGCGCCTCTACAACTTCATCGGGCTCCCTGTTCAGCGTTCCTACATCGCTCCGGGAGTCTTTCTTGGAAGTCGCCAGGTCTTCGTAGGGGCAGGTACGTTCCTGAATTCGGGCTGCTTTATAGACGGTGCGGCCCAAGTAAGAATCGGGGCCAACGTGAGTCTGGGAATGAGGACCATGGTCATCACGGGAACGCACAAGCTCGGTTCATCAGCGCGCAGGGCCGACGAGTCGGTCAGCATGCCCGTGACCATCGAAGACGGTTGTTGGATTGGTGCCAATGTGACGATACTTCCCGGAGTCACTTTGGGTCGTGGCTCTGTCGTCGGAGCAGGTTCGGTGGTCACGAAGAGCTACCCTCCGAACTCCAAGCTCGCGGGTTCGCCTGCCCGCCCTATGGGGGTTCCCCTTGATTGACAAGAATGCGTCGGGAGCAATGCGGCTTCAAACGACCAACCGTAAGAGGACGACGACGTCTCCTACGGCTCGGGGGTCCGCAGGGCAGTTCCGATCCATCCCCGTACGGTCTCGGCTCGAGACGTTCGCCGCAGTAGCCATTTCGATCACTCTGTTAATCAAGGTCCCTGGACTGAGCCTTTTCCCCGCGCCCACCTTGGTGATCGGACTGTTCCTCCTACCCGTCATAGGTGCAGCGCTCCCGCGTCTTCGCCGTCTGACGTTCTTCGTCGCAAGTACGATCATCGCCATCACGTCCGGATTTCTTACGCTTTTGGCGACCACGAGCGACTTCGGGACCCGAGGTTTGCCGGTGACGATCGCCACGATGGTCGCGTGGTTGATCGCCATCCCGGTCGCAGTTGCCCTAGGCGTGTGGGGACTACGACGCCTGCGGGTATCCACCGCAGTGGCGTTGTTGGCCACGGGTGGCATCATCGGAACGATCGCCACTGAAGTTCCCCTGGGCTGGAAGGGGAGCTTGGGGGTCTACGCGACGGCTCTTGCCCTGGCAGTGGTGAGTCGTCTACCTGTCAATGCGGCCCGACTCGTTCTTGTGGCCTCGGCAGCCTTGAGCACGGTTGCCGACGCGAGGTTCCTCACGCTCATCGCACTCATCAGCTTGATCTGTACGCTCCGCGGTTCGCGCATGGCTGACCGCATGCGTGTCCATCCCGTGGCCTGGTCCCTGGCACTAGCTGGGGTCGTTGCTCTGGCGTCTCAAGCCGCAGTATGGGCCATGAAGTCTGGATTGTTAGGGGCCGGCGTCCAAATGCGGACCCTTGCGCAGACGGCCAACGGTCGGTCATTGATCGAATCGGGCAGAACTGAGTGGGCGGGGTCCCTACACCTTTTCTCCGTCAACCCCTTCGGCTTCGGGATCGGTGAGATCACTAACAGTGGCGTAGCCCGAGACGCGATAGCCCGCGTCAGAATTGCGGGGGGTGATGTCACTTCCGATTACTTCACCGTCAGCGTGTTCGGTGACCGTGTCGATCTACACTCGATGACCGTAGACCTCTGGTATCACTTCGGGATCGGTGGATTGGTGTTTGTAGTCGCCTGTCTGCTCTTGCTGGGTCTGTCGCTGCCTCACGCGGTCAGACAAGGTGGCGCACTGGGTGGCGCCTTCGTCCTCGCCATTCTCGTAGCCTTGTGGGACCTCGTCTTCAGCCCCATGGGCAATTCCGATCGTCTCATCTTCGGGCTCGTTATCGCTGCCTTCCTGGCGGCTCACGCGAACGACGAAAGGCGACGGACGCGTCCCGAAGATGCTGCGCCCCTGGAAAGTCCAGCCCTCGCCTCATGAGTTCACGAAACTAAATCGTGTCTGCCGCGGCTCTCCGACGGGGCCCCAAGGTACGGTTACGGTCGACCCGATGACATAGGAAAACGTTTGAACACCCGAACCCCGCGCAAGGCCGCTTTCGTCGTAATCGCAGGCACCCTTTCCCTTGCAACTGGCATAGCCGCCATCGTCCACCATCGACATCACGTGGCTGTCCAGGCCGCCGCATGTGAATCTGTCGGCGCCTACGAGCGATCAACTGGGGGCTCGGTCCACACTCGCGGAAAAGCCTCGGGTATCGCGGTGATCGGTGACTCGTACTCGGCAGGAGACCATCTATCGAACCGCGATGAGGCTTGGGTCAATGACTTCTCTGGAGACACTGGACTCAGCCTGAACGTCTTCGCCGAAAGCGGCACGGGCATCGTCAACCCAGGCTTCTGCGGCAACGGTAGGTACGAAGCTCGAATCAGTTCAGCCCTCCTCAGCCTGCCGGATTCACTCATGATTCAGGGCGGGTTGAACGATGTAGATGCGAGTGATGAGGAATTGACATCTGAGACACGGGATCTTTTGAACACCGTTCGCGTCGTGCCAAGAGTCTTCGTTATCGGTCCGCCCGATACGCCGGCTCGTCAAGGTGAGGACCGTGTCGACGACATTCTCCGGAAGGAGTGCGCTGATCTCGATATTGCGTACATATCAGCCCTGCACTGGCCCCTCGAATTCGGGCCGGACCAGGAACACCTCACAGCCACAGGGCACGCGGAGTTTGCGACGTCCCTCGAGGCAAGCTTGGAAGCCCTGTCGCCGTCACCCTTCCCCTGATTTAGCGGACGCAACTGCCGCCTCAATCAATAGGCACCTTCGCGGGAGAGAACTGCCCGCAAAGTCCGCCATAGAATAATGAGGTCCCCGGTCATGGACCAATTCTCAACGTAGAAGAGGTCCAGACGCACGCTGTCTTCCCATGAAAGATTTGAGCGCCCGCTCGTTTGCCAGAGCCCGGTTATGCCAGGTTTCACTAAAAAGCGGCGATGGACATGACGGGCATAGTTCTCTACTTCGCGGGCTAGCGGTGGGCGTGGCCCGACTAAGGCCATATCCCCTCTTACAACATTGATGAGTTGCGGAAGCTCATCCAGGCTGAATCGACGTAGCAAACCCCCGATCCTCGTCACCCTAGGGTCATCCTTCAACTTGAAGAGCATCGAGTTGCCCGTGTTGCGGTCAGACGAGAGGCCGCCGAGTCTCTCTTCGGCGTCGACGACCATCGATCGGAACTTGATCATTCGGAATGGCTTGCCGTTCAGACCGACTCGGTCTTGCAAGAAAAAGACAGGCCCCGGTGAGCTTACTTTCACGAGCAGAGCGATCACGAGGAGGATGGGCGACGCGGCGACGACCATGAGTGATCCTGCAAGCGCATCGAAGAACCGCTTGGCGAAGAGCTTCTGCCCGGAATAAGTAGGAGTCTCGACGTGGATCAGCGGGAAACCCACGACTGGTCTGGTGTGGATTCGCGGGCCCCCGATGCCGGACAGGCTTGGCGCGACGACCAGGTGCTGACCTCCGGGCTCAAGGCTCCAGCTGAGTTCCATGACTCGCTCCGGAGAGAGATGATCCGAACTCGTGATGACGACCGTGTCGGCCTTGCTCCTGACGAGAGCGAGAGCGAGAGCGTCGAAATCACCGTAGACGGGTACCTCAAGATCACCAGCAACGGTCGCACTCGCCGGATCATGCAAGCAGGCCCCGACGACCCTGTAACCCGCTGAGGGTTGCAGAGCGAGCTGCCTGGCGAAGTGTTCGACGGTGTTCTGGCTGCCGACAAGGAGGACCTGGGCCGAGAACCTACCCTGGCCCCTCTGGACGATGAGCCACTGCCGCCACAACCACCGAGACAAGAGCAAAACGAGCGTCCCCAGCGGGAATGCCATCAAAATGTAGCCGCGAGCCAGATCCACGTGGAAGAGAAAGGCCGCGATCGCGAAGACGCCGAAAACCCGAAGACTGACGTCGACGATCAATTTGTACTCGTTACTACCCGTTCCCACGACACGATCCGCTCGCGAGCCGTAAAGCCCCAGGACACCGAGCCAAACGACGATCAAGATGATGCTGATCACCGTGTAATTAACCGCCACGTCCCGCAGGTCGCCGCGGAAGGCGACGTTCGCCGTGTCGATGCCGAACCAGGCGATCTGCACTCCGAACACGACCCAGATCAAGACGAGCAGATCCGTGACCATCAAGCGTCGCGAATATGCCTTACTCCAACCCACCGTGGAACTGGCTTGCCGGATCTCACGGGTGCTCGGGGATGTGCTCATCTGTCAGTCACCACGTTCGTCCCTCATCCACCGAGACGAACGACTTACCGCCAGCGAGCAGCCACACGGTCTCACCAGAGCGAGCGAGGGCGACACCGTCGACCGACTCCGCGCTTGCAGCACATCCGAGGGGGTCAGGTGCGCTGCCAGCCGTGACGGGAGTGGCGACGGACCGCACGGCGATGCCGTCGCATCCGTCTTCACCCCCGACAGCCAGGAGATAGCCCGTGTCCGAAGCGGCCACGTCCTGGAGACCGGGTACAGCGATCGCCAGCCAATCACCAGTCCCGTTCCTAGCCTCGAGGATGCCGGGGCAGACGACGATCGTGTTCGATCCCTGCGAGAGGACCCGCGTGGGCGAATCACAAGGGGCGGGAACGCTGCCGTCGGACAGCCACACCGTCGTCTGGTCGACGTAGGCCACCCCGGTGGAGTCCGATGGGTACTCCTTCCAGAACTCACCGCCCGTGAACGACGACCAGTATTGGAGTGCGCAACTGTCACCCACTCCTCCATACACAGAGGTACGCTCCGACCCTGCGCTCAAGGCCACGACGGTCCGCAGGTCGAACGGCATGGTGACCACGTCCCAAGTCGCTCCTCCGTCGGCGGTCCGCTCGACACGAGCCGGCGTTCCCTCGCAATCGCCGCTCGTCGCGCGCCAGGCTTCGGTCACGCTTACGGCCGACAGGAACACCTGCGGGGCGTCGTCGCGTGCAAGAGCAGACGACGAGGCAGTCGGAGTGGGCGTCTCGGACGGCGAGGGGGTGGCGACGGCCTCGCCTGGCTCATGCGAGAAGGTCGGGATCGGTCCGGCCTCGGCCTGGGCCCGAGGTTGCGTCGACGAGACGGCGGCGGCGATGAGCCCGACGTCGACGAGAACCAGCACGCCGAGCAAGGCGAACCACCACACCCCGCGACCGCCCCGCATGCCCTCCCCCGCCGACCTCATGCGGCCGGTCCTCCGCCGGCGTCCGAGAGGCGACGATCAGGTGCCCGGAGAGCTGCCACGATCGAGGTGACAGCGTCGTCGACGTCCGTGGCTGCTCGCTCGTGGACGTCGACCGATCGACGATACGGGTCGACGACGTCCTCGGCGTCCGGGTCGGTCGCAGGAGGGATCATGCCACGCTGTCCAGCGACCAAGCGGACCACCTCTGCGGTGTCCCCGGCCATCTCGAGTTCCGCAAGACCGAGTGAATCGGCGAGCCTCGCGAACTGTCGCAGCGTGAACGTCCGCCGAGTCGCCCGCGGAGACAGGCGGACCACGGCGGACCGGTGCTCGCGTGAGGCGGTCAGCACGAGGTCGGCGCTTTCGGCCAGTTTCTCGGTCAAGTAGGTCGCCTCGTGCCCGTCTGGCACGCCACCGTGACGCCGCGACTGCTCGGCGGCGAGATCGTCCATCGACGCCCCATCCTGCGCCATCGTCCCCGCACTCGTCACGACGAACGGCGTGGCCGAACCCAGGAGTCGGGCGGACAGGAGCTGCTCGGCCAGGGGCGAACGGCAAATGTTGCCCGTGCAGACGACGAGGATCGTGAACGGGCGGGTCGAGGTCACTTCGCAGCCTTGCGAGCGGCGCTGCCGACGCGGATGCGTTCCTTCTTCTCCGCTTTCGTGTCGCCATCGTCGTCGATACCGTAGCCGTACGCTCCCCCGTAACGCCCGTAGCCATAAGCGTCGGGGCCCTTGGTCGGCATCATCGTCATGACGAACCCGGCGATCGGAGCACCCACGCTCTCGAGGGCGCTGACGGCCCCGGCGAGCTGGTTCTTGTGCGTCTTGCCGGCCGACACGACGACGATCGCCCCGCTCGCACTCTTCGAGAGGATGGCGGCGTCCGTCACCGGCAGCAACGGCGGGGCGTCGAAGAGCACGTAGTCGAAGCGCGTCTCGAGCTCGCGGATCAAGTCGGCCATGGCGCGTGAACCGAGCAGTTCGCTGGGGTTCGGCGGGATCTGCCCGGCCGGGAGCACGTGAAGTTGGCCGCGACCCCACGGCTGGGCGACGTCCGCCAGCTCGGCGCGACCGATGAGAAGGTCGGTGAGACCGGCTGCGTCGTCGAGCCCCATGTACTGGCCGAGCTTCGGGCGACGCAGGTCGGCGTCGATCACGATGACCCTGGCGCCGGCGCTGTCGAGCGCGATGGCCAGGTTGGCCACCGTCGTGCTCTTGCCCTCGCTCTGCACCGACGACGTCATGACGAACGTGCGGGCGCGGCCACCGAGGTCGAGGAACTGCAAGTTGGTCCGCAGAGTGCGGAACGACTCGGCGCGCGGGCTGCGGGGGTCGGCCTGCACGATGAGCGGTCGCGACTGCGCCTTCGGGTCGAACGCGATGCC
This sequence comes from Frigoribacterium sp. Leaf44, assembly GCF_001421865.1. Lineage (NCBI taxonomy): Bacteria > Bacillati > Actinomycetota > Actinomycetes > Micrococcales > Microbacteriaceae > Frigoribacterium > Frigoribacterium sp. Leaf44. Next base: position 713,894 of record NZ_LMLG01000001.1, on the reverse strand, counting down.
GCCGACGACGGGCGCCGAACTGATGCGCTCGACGTCGGCCTCGTTGCGGACGCGGTTGTCGAGGACGTGACGGAGGACGGCGATGCCGATCCCGATCGTCAGGCCCACCAGGAGGCCCAAGGCGAGGTTCAGCGGCACGTTGGGACTCACCGGCTGCACAGGCACCTGAGCCTCCTGCACGCGCGTCAACTTCACCTGCGAACCGCTCCCGTCACCGGTCGACTCGATCTGCTCTACAGCGTTGGTCAAGCTCTGGGAGGTGGCATTGGCTATGTTGGCTGCCATAACGGCGTCCCTCGACCGCGCATTGATCTCTATGAGGGTCGTATCCAACGGAGCGCTGGCCGAAATATCTTCCGCCAGTTCCTCGGCGGTGATGTTTAGTCCTAGAGAAGAGATCACTGGAAGCAGAACGATTGGAGTGGTCACGAGGCTCGCGTACGTTTTCACGCGTTGCTGAGTGAACGTGTTGCCTTGATTCAGATCGGCCACGCTGCCACTCGTCTGGGTCGACACGAACACCTGAGCTGACGCCTGATAGTCCGGCGCCTTTATTAGGGCATAGGCAGCGCCTAGCCCCACGCCGACAAGCACCATAACGACGATGAAGGCCCACCCTTTGCGGAGGACGGTGATGTAGTCGCGAAGCTCCACGGCTGGGTTCCCCTTGCTCGATGTTGCACCCGCCCTGATCCGGGGTACATCCCGGCCATCGTCCCACATGAGGACGTCTCGAACGCGCCGCCGCGACCAACTGCCCCCGTTCGGGGGTGGGCGACCTCGCGGGCGCCCTGCCTGCCCTAGCGTGGGCCCATGACCGGGCAGCCCATCGACGACCGTCCGGCACCCCGATCCGCGCGCTGGGACCTCGCCTACGCGGCGCTCGCGCTGGGGGCCGTCGTGGTGGGTGCGCGCATCGTGGGCGACCTCGTCGCTCGGACCCCTTCGATCCCCCCGTGGCTCGGCACCGCGGCGAGCTACGTCGTCGTGTGGGTGCCGCTGCTCATCGCCGTCGTCGTGGCCTGCGCCGGGCTCGGCCGAGGCGGCGCGCGACGCATGCTCGGTCTCTCGTTCCGGTGGACGGACCTCGTCTGGGGTCTCGCCGCCGGCATGGGTGCCCGGGGGCTCGACGCCGGCCTCAACCTCGTGTCGACCGGCGACACGGGGCTGGCGCCTCAGCCCACCCTCGACGGCGGCCCCGACCTGGCGACGTCGGTCGTGCTGATCCTGGCCCCGGTGCTCGTCGCTCCCCTCGTCGAGGAGGTCTTCTTCCGGGGGCTGCTCCTGCGGTCACTGGACCGGGCGCTGACGGGTGACACGCGCCTCCTGCGGGTCCTCGCGACCACGAGCGCGGTCATCGTGTCGGCCGCGCTCTTCGCCGTGCTGCACGTCGCCGTCGGGCTGAACGTCGCGCCGACGACGGCCACGATCATCGTCGTCAGCACCTTCGTCTTCGGCCTGATCGTCGGCACCCTCGCGAGCGTGACCGGACGCCTCGGCGGCGCGATCGTCGCCCACGTCGTCTTCAACGGCGTCGCGGTCTGGGCGACCTGGCCGGCCTGACGCCGACCAGGTCGCACCGCCTCACCCGACCAGCTCGTTCGCCGTGCGCAGCACCCGCGCCGAGACGAGCTCCTCGCCCACACCGGCCACGTCGGAGGCCACCGTGAACACGGCCGTCTCGCCCGGCAGCAGGGTCACGAGCATCTCGTCCACCGTCGCGGCGGGGTCGACCTTGTCGACGAGCAGCGCCAGGTCGCGCACGAGCGAACCCGCCGTCACCTCGACCCGGTAGCCCGCGCCCGCCGCCACGCCCACGCCCCCGGCCACGCCCGCATCCGCCCCCGCGGCCAGCGCCGTCACCGACGTCGTCAACGCCGCCGCGGCGAGCGCCGAGTCCCGCGGCTCGACCGGGAACCACAGCCCGCGCGCCACCCCGTCCACCGACGCGACGAGCAGCTCCGACTCGGGCGCCCCGAACTCCGCCACCGTCGAGGGCACCGGCACGGTCGCCGTGTCGCGGGCCGCCACCGTGAGCGACACCTGCTCCGAAGCGAGGACGCGACCGTCGTACGCGACGCGCCGCAGCGTGAGCGGGCCGACCAGCGCCTCCTCGGTGTCGTTGACCACCACGGCCGCGAGACTGCCGTCGCGGGGCTGGATCGTCACGAGCCGGTCGGCGAACGCGTGCCGCATCGCGTAGAGCAGCGGCTTGCGCTGCCCGTCGCCGTCGACCGCGGCCCACGACGTCACCGGCCAGCAGTCGTTGATCTGCCACACCACGGCCCCCCTGCACCGCGGCGCGTGCGACCGGAAGTGCTCGAGCGCCACCTGCACCGCATTCGCCTGGTTCAACTGCATCGCCCAGTGCCACGCCTCGATCTCGTTCGGCAGCGGGTAGTGCGCCAGCAGCCCGTCGGTCAGCTTGTCGTTGCCCTGCATCGCCTTCTGGTGCACGATCATGCCCGGCGACTCGGGGGTGAGCGGCTCGTCGTGGATCGCCCGCGTCATCGCCGACCAGGTCGGGGGCCCCTGCCAGCCGAACTCGGCCACGAAGCGCGGCACCACGTCACGGTAGGTCGGGTAGTCCTTGCGGTTCCACTGCTCCCACAGGTGCACCGACCCGTGGTCGGGGTCGCTCTGCGCCACGTCGAGGCTGCCCGACCAGGGGCTGCCCGCCGCGTACGGACGCCCCGGGTCGAGCTCGCCCACCAACGCCGGCAGCAGGTCGAGGTAGTAGCCCAGCCCCCAGGTCGCCCCGTCGAGCCGACGCTCCCAACCCCACTCGTCGTGACCCCAGATGTTCTCGTTGTTGCCCGTCCAGAGCACCAGGCTCGGGTGCGTCATCAGCCGCGTCACGTTGTCACGCACCTCGGCCTCTACCTCGCCGCGCAGCGGGTCCTCCTCCGCGTAGGCGGCACAGGCGAACAGGAAGTCCTGCCAGGTGAGCATGCCCCGCTCGTCGCACAACTCGTAGAAGTCGTCGGACTCGAAGATGCCGCCACCCCACACCCGCAGCAGGTTCACGTTGCCGAACTCGGCCTGCTCGATGCGCTCCCGGTAGCGGTCGCGCCCGATGCGGTGCGGGAACGCGTCGTCGGGGATCCAGTTCGCCCCCTTGATCCACAGCGGCTCCCCGTTCACGACGACCGTGAAGCTCGTGCCGATGTCGTCGGGGTCGACCTGCACCTCGACGGTCCGGAACCCGATCCGCGACGACCACTCGTCGAGCACGTCGTCCGTCGAGCCCCCGCCGGCCGGCGCTTCGGCGCCCGGCGCGTCGACACCCGAGGAGGCGCGGGTCGCGTCGACCCCGTCGCCGTCGCCCCCCGAGGAGGCGCGGCTGGCGTCCCGGCCCGCTCCCCCGGTCACCGAGACCCTCACGTCGGAGAGCGGCTGCCCGCCGTGACCGCGCGGCCACCAGAGCTCGGGGTCGTCGACGACCACCTGCAGGACGGTGGAGTCCGCGCCCGGCTCGACCCGCGCCTCCTGCGTGACGTCGCCGACGGTCGCCCGGACCGTCACCGGCCCAGCGTCCGCCCCGGCGCGCTCGAGGTCGACGTGCACGTCGACGACGCCCCGCGCCCCGTCGACCGTGACGACCGGTCGCACCGCCGCCAGCCGGACCGACGACCACGACTCGAGCGTCACGGGCTTCCAGATGCCCGAGGTCGCCGTGTCGAGACCCCAGTCCCAGCCGAAGCTGCACGCCATCTTGCGGATCGCGTTGTAGGGGTGGTGGTTCACGTGCGGTCGGTAGCCGAGCGCCAGGCTCTGCGCGTCGGCATAGGCCACCGGCGAGCCGAACCGCACCTCGAGGTCGTTCGACCCCTCGCGCAGCCGGCCGTCGACCGCGACCCGGTAGGTGCGGTGCTGGTTGCGCGTCTCGGCCACCACCTCGCCGTTGAGCAGCACGGTGGCCACCGTGTCGAGGCCCGCGAACACCAGCTCGTGGCGGTCGTGCCCGTCGGGCTGCCAGTCGAAGGACGACGTGTACGACCAGTCGGCCTGCCCGATCCAGGCGAGCAGGTGCTCGTTCGCGTCGAGGTAGGGGTCGACGATCAGGCCGGCCGCCAGCAGGTCGGTGTGCACCGTGCCCGGGACGGTGGCGGGCACGTCGACGGCCGCGATCTCGGGAGGCACGGGGCCGGCGGTGCTGCGCAGGCTCCAGCCGGTGTGCAGGGTGCGGGCGGTGCGGTGCGTCGCGCGGGTCGTGGTGCCGGTGGTGGTGGTGGTGGTGGTTGGGGTGGTCTCGGTGGTGCTCATGTCGCTCCCAGCGATCGAGTGAGGGGGTGGTGGTGGCAGGG
>NZ_LMLG01000001.1:671900-709539 GCF_001421865.1 Frigoribacterium sp. Leaf44 | reverse complement strand
CATGAACCACGAAGGTTCGTGGTTCATGGCACGGAACGTGGTTCGTCGGCGTCACGGCGGGTGAGGAGACGGACGGCAGGAGGCGCGGCGCCGGTCAGGCGCGGGCGGCGCGCCGCTCGGCGATGCGCTTCTCGGGGTCGGGCGCGGCCTCGGCGAGCTGCTGCGTGTACGGGTGCTGCGGGTTCAGGATGACGTCGTCCGGGGTCCCCCGCTCGACCACCTGCCCCTTGTACATCACGAGGATCTCGTCCGAGAAGTGGCGGGCCGTCGCCAGGTCGTGCGTGATGTAGAGCACGCCCAGGTCTTCTTGCCGCTGCAGTTCGGCCAGCAGGTTGAGCACCCCGAGCCGGATCGACACGTCGAGCATCGACACGGGCTCGTCCGCGATCAGGATGCGCGGCTCGGGAGCCAGTGCCCTGGCGATCGCCACGCGCTGCCGCTGCCCGCCCGACAGCTCGTGCGGTCGACGCGCGGCGACGTCGGCGGCCGGACCGAGCTGGACCCGCCCGAGCAGCTCGCGCACCTTCTCGTCGACCGTCGACCGCGTCGCCTTGCCGTGCAGCAACAGCGGCCGCGCCAGGTGGTGCCCGATCGAGTGGAACGGGTTGAGCGACGCGAACGGGTCCTGGAACACCATCTGCACGTCGCTGCGGTAGCGCCGCAGGGCGTCACCGTGCCGGGGCGCGACCGCGCCGTCGAGCACGATCGACCCGCTCGTCGGCCGCTCCAGCTGCAGCAGCATCTTGGCGATCGTCGACTTGCCGCTGCCGCTCTCCCCGACCAGTGCGACCGTCTTGCCGGCCTCGAGCGTGAAGCTGACGTCGTCCACCGCGCGGAGGCGACCCTTCTCACCCCGTCCCCCGCGCACCCGGTAGTCCTTGACGACGTTGCGGAACTCGAGCGTGCTCACGCCGCGCCTCCTGTGCTCGTGGCGACGGACGTCGCCTGCTCGTGCCCCGAGGAGGCGCGGGTCGCGTCGCCCCCGGCCGTCTCGTCGACCCCGCTGCGGATGAAAGCCCCGCGGTCGCCGGTCAGGCTCGGGAACGACCCGAGCAGCTTCTTCGTGTACTCGTGCTGCGGGTTCGTGTAGAGCTCGGTGGACTCGCCGATCTCGACGATCTCGCCCGCGCGCATCACGGCGATGCGGTCGCTGATCTCGAGCAGCAGCGGCAGGTCGTGCGTGATGAAGATCACCGCGAAGCCGAGCTCGTCGCGCAACCGCCTGATCTCGCGCAGGATCTCGCGCTGCACCACGACGTCGAGGGCGGTCGTCGGTTCGTCCATGATCATCATCTGCGGGCCGAGGGCGAGCGCCATCGCGATCATCACGCGCTGGCGCATGCCGCCCGACAGCTCGTGCGGGTACGACTTGAGCCGGCTGCGGTCGACCCCGACGGTCTCGAGCAGCTTGCCCGCCCGCTCGACGCGGTCGGCCTTCTTCCAGTACGGCCGGTGGGTCTTGAAGACGTCCTCGAGCTGTGCCTGGATCGTCGTGACCGGGTTGAGCGCGTTCATCGCCCCTTGGAACACCATCGACAGCTTGTCCCAGCGGAACGCCCGCAGCGCCTTGTCGTCGAGCTCGGGCAGCAGGATGTCGGCCCCCTCGGAGTCGTGGAAGACCACCCGCCCGCCGGTGATGACGGCCGGCGACTTGAGCAGCCGGTTGATGCCGTAGGCGAGCGTCGTCTTGCCGCAGCCCGACTCCCCCGCCAGCCCGAGGATCTCGCCCCGGGCCAGCTCGAAGCTGACGTTCTTGACGGCGTGGACGGGGTGCTCGACGGCGTAGTCGACGCTGAAGTCCTCGACGGTCAGGACGGTGCTCATGCGGTGGCCCCCTCGGTGGTGCCGGCGGCGGCCTCGGCCCGCGCCAGTCGCTTGCGGTCGGCCCGGCTGACGCCGGCCCGGGTCTGGTCGCGCAGCTTCGGGTTGATGATCTCGTCGATGGCGAAGTTCATCAGCGACAGCGCGCAACCGAGCAGGGCGATCATCAGCCCCGGCGGAACGAACCACCACCAGGCGCCGAGTCGCAGCGCGAGGCCGTTCTGGGCGAAGTACAGCATCGAGCCCCAGGTGAACTGTCCCGAGACGCCGAGCCCCAGGAACGACAGACCCGCCTCGGCGAGGATCGCGAAGATCACCGCGAACAAGAACTGGCTCGCGAGCACCGGCAGCACGTTGGGCAGGATCTCGACGGCGACGATGCGCCAGGTCTTCTCGCCCGACACCCGCGACGCGGCGACGTAGTCGCGCGACCGCAGGCTCAGCGTGATGGCGCGCAGCACTCGGGCGCTGGCCGCCCAGCTCGTGATGACGATCACGAAGGCGATCACCACGAGGCCCTTCTGCGGCACGTAGCTCGACACGATGATCGCGAGCGGCAGGCCGGGGATGACCAGCACGACGTTCGAGAACAACGAGAACGCCTCGTCGACGAACCCGCCGACGTAGGTGCCGATGACGCCGAAGACGATGGCGAGCGCCATCGCGACGACGCCGACCAGCACCCCGATCAGCAGCGAGCCGCGAGTCGCGTAGGCGAGCTGGGCGAAGACGTCCTGCCCGGTCTGCGTGGTGCCGAGCAGGTGGTCACCGCTCGGGGCGCTCAGGCCGACGTCGCTGATGGCCTGCGGGTTCTGGACGACGAACGGGAAGACCAGGCCGAACAGGGCGATGGCGGCGATCATGCCGGCCCCCACCCAGAGCTTGGGCGTCACGTGCGGGAAGACCCGCGTGAGGCCCTTCCGGCCGGCGCCCGCGCCGCTGTCACCGGTGGGCGAGTTCGGGTCGGCGAGCTGGCCGAGGTCGATCGTGGACATGCTCGTCGTCCTAACGCTTGGCGCGCGTGCGCGGGTCGATGAAGCCGTACATCAGGTCGACGATGAAGTTCGTCCCCAGCACGGCGAGGGTGATGACCAGGAAGATGCCCTGCATCAGCGCGTAGTCGTTGTTCTGCGTCGCCGTGAAGAGCGCGTTGCCGATGCCCGGGTACGAGAACACCTGCTCGGTCACGATCGAGCCCGAGACGACGAACCCGAGCGAGATCGCGAAGCCCGCGAACTGCGGCAGCACGGCGTTGCGGGCCGCGTACGACTGACGGATGCGCATCGGCGACAGGCCCTTGGCCTCGGCGGTGACGATGTAGTCCTCGCTGAGGGTCGACACCATCATGTTGCGCATGCCGAGCAGCCAGCCGCCGACCGACGAGATGATGATCGTCAGCGCCGGCAGCGTGCCGTAGAGCACCGCGCTCTGGACGAACGTCCAGTTGAGCCCCGGCGTCGCCTCGTAGACGTTGTAACCGCCCGACAGCGGGAACACCCGCAGGATGCTGCCGAACACGTACAACAGGATGAGCGCGAGCCAGAAGTACGGCACCGCCTGGAACATCGTCGTCACGGGGATGAAGTTGTCGAGCACCGAGCCGCGCTTCCACCCGGCGAGGGTGCCGAGGCCCACCCCGAAGACGAACGACAAGATCGTCGCGATGCCGATCAGGGCGATCGTCCACGGGATGGCCTGGCCGATGATGGTCGACACCCCGGCCGGGAAGTACGACACCGAGATGCCGAGGTCCCCCCGGGCCAGGTTGCCGAGGTACTGCACGTACTGCGAGAACAGCGGTTCGTCCGAGTCGGAACCGAGAAGGAGGCGCAGGCTGGTCACGGTCGCCTCGCTGACCGGTCCCTTCTGCTGCATCTTGGCCAGCAGGATGTCCACCGGGTCACCGGGCAGCAACCGCGGGATGAAGAAGTTCAGCGTCAGCGCCGCGAACAACGCGACCGCGTAGAAGCCGACCTTCTGGGCGACGTACCTCACCCGCGCCTCCTGACCTTCTCGGTTCCGACCACGATCACTTGAGCTTCAGGTTCAGGACGGTCTGGGCGTTGTCCCAGGTCTTCCACGTCGCCGGGAAGTTCTCGGTGTCGTCGTCGCCGGTGGGCCAACCGGTCACCTTCGCGCTGTTGAACTCGGTCAGCGTCGACTGCAGCAGCACGGGGATGTAGGGCATGTCCTTCACGATCTCCTTCTGGATCGTGAAGTACTGCTCGGTCTTCGCCGCGACGTCGTCCGTCTGCTCGGCCGCGACGATCGCGGCGTCGACGGTCGGGTTCGAGTAACGGGCGAAGTTGTTGATCGCCTGCTCGCCCACCGGCGAGGTCGTCGTCGAGTCGAAGTTGCCGTTGTAGAGGTAGTACGGGTCGGTCGAGGGGCCCTGGCCGAGCGAGTCCATCGTCAGCTGGAACTGCCCGTTGTTGCGGGCGGCGACCCACTCGTTGTACGACTTGGCGCTCTGCGTGATCTCGATGCCGACCGCGCGCAGCTGCTCGGCCATGGCGTCGATCGCCGCGATGTAGTCCGAGTAGCCCGTGACGACCTGGATCTCGAGCTGCAGCTTCTGGCCGTCCTTGGCGTAGATGCCGTCCGAGCCCTTCGCGTAGCCGGCCGACTGCAGCAGCGCGTCGGCGCCCTCGGTGTCGGCCGTCATCGGCGTCTCCTTCTCGACGTCGGGGCTGATGTAGTCGTCGTCACGACCGAGGGTCATGAAGGTCGGCGAGATCTGCTTGTTCGTGCCCGAGAAGGCCAGGTCGTTCAGCTGGTCGCGGTTCATCGCCTTGTAGATCGCCTGGCGCACGGCCGGGTCGGTCTGCGGGCCGGTGCAGCCGAGGTCGGCGTTCGAGCAGGTCATCAACGTGATCTGCTGCAGCGGGGTGGCGACGTAGCTGACGTCGGGGTTGCTGCCGAGCACCTTGTCGGCCTCGGGGATGAAGATGCTCGACCAGTCGAGGTCGCCGCCGACGATCGCGTCGGTGGCCGACGTGTTGTTCGCCAGGGCGATGTAGCGGATGCTCTTGACCTCGGGCTTGCCCGACTGCCAGTAGTTCGGGTTCGCCTTGTAGACGTAGCTCTGCGGGGTGAAGGTGTCGAGCATGTACGGGCCGGTGCCGATCGGCTTCTCGACCGGGTCGGTGGCGATGTCGGACAGCTTCGAGAAGACGTGCTCGGGCACGATCGCGGCCTGGCCGAGGATGTCGGGGCCCTTGACGAACGAGGTGTCGTCGAACGTGAAGACCACCGTGTCGTCGTCCGTGGCCTCGACGGTGCCCTCGAAGCCGACGCGGTTCAGCTCGGGCTTGTCGAGCATCGTCTGGAACGTGTACGCGACGTCGTCGGCCGTGAAGTCCTCGCCGTCGCTCCACTGCACGCCGGTGCGCAGGTCGACCGTCAGCTCGGTGCCGTCGTCGTTCCACTCGTAGTCCTCACCCAGCATCGGCTTGGGGTCGGCGCCCGTGAGGACGTTGTAGTAGAAGAGCTGCTCGTAGAGCAGGCCCTGCGAGGTGCTGTCGGCCGTGGCCGAGAACGGGTTGAAGTTGGCGGTGAGGTCGCCCGCGGGGCCCGTGTTGGCGGTGATCCCGCCTTCGTCGCCTCCGCTCGAGGCGGTGCAGCCGGTGAGCGCCAGGCCCGCGGCGGTCGCGAGTGCGATCGCACCGAACCCGACCCGTCGGCGGTTGGTCATGGAGAGAGGCATCGTCGACCCTTCGTCTGGCCAGGCGCCGTCGCCTGGTCCCGGGGTCTTTCTTAGACGACTTACGTAAGCGAGTCAAGAAAGTCGTGAGCCCGTGTCGGGATCGTGACCTGCGCCTCCTGCCGCACCGCGCCGCGGGGTCAGCGCGAGATGGCGCGTTGCACGACGAGGGCGGCCGCGCCGATCGCGGCCGCGTCGCGCGGGTCGGTCGAGACCTCGACCCGTGTCGTGTGGACGCCCCGCGAGAACGCCGTGCGGGCCAGGGCTTCGACGGCCGCGCGGGCGTAGATCGAGCCGGCGACCGCGACCCCGGGGCCGCTCAGGACGACGCGGTCGAGGTCGAGCAGGTTGGCGAGGGTGACGACGCCCGCGGCGAGTTGCCCGGCCGCCCGGGTGACCAGGGCGTCGGCCGCGACGTGACCGGCGATCGCGGCCCGCGCGAGCAGGTCGAAGTCCCCCTCGACCCCGCCCGGAGCCCAGGTCAGGCCGAGGTCGTCGAACGCGGCGGCGTCGCGGTGCGCCCGGGCCACGACGGCCCCCGGCGAGGCGGCGAGCTCGAGGCAGCCGCGGTTGCCGCAGTAGCAGGGCTCACCGTCGAGGTCGATCGAGACGTGGCCGAGCTCGCCGGCGCCCGAACTCGCGCCGCGGTGCAGCGCCCCGTCGAGCACGATGCCCGAACCGACCCCCGTGCCGAGGTACACGCAGGCGAACGTCTCGGAGCGCGGCACCTGGCGACTCCAGAACTCGCCGAGCGCCGCGGCCGCCGCGTCGTTGTCGACGATGACGGGCAGGCCGAGGCGCAGGGCCAGCGCGGCGTGCAGCCCGGCGTGGAGAGCGCTCTCGGTGGAGCGCGGGCCCGTGCGGACACCGTGCGCGAGGGTCGCCCGCGGGCCGACGACGGCCAGGCCGGCCACCGCCCCGCTCGCGAGTCCGAGGCTGCCGACGACGTCGTGGAAGCCGTCCACGACGCGGACAGCGGCCGCCGTGACGTCGTCGGACGCGGCCGGTCCGGCGTCGACCTGCAGGCGGCCGACGACTCCCCCGCGCATGTCGGTGACGACGTAGGTGAGCGAGTCCGCACCGATCTGCACGCCCATGCCGTAGACGGCCCGCGGGTTGATCTCGACCATGGTGCGGGGCTTGCCGCCCGTCGACGCCGCCCGACCGGTCTCGCGGACGAGGCCCTCGTCGAGCAGCCGCCGGACGATCGTCGAGATCGACGCCTGCGTCAACCCGCTGGCCTGCGCGAGCTCGACCCGGCTGATCGGACCCGACGACCGCACGAGGTCGACGACGAGTTCGCGGCTCGTCTGCGGTGCGGGCTGCGCCGGGGACTGCGTCGTGGGCAGCGGGTACGGGGCGGGCCGAGGCGCGGTCGGATCGGGGTCGCGGGTCACCACGGGCGTCGCTCCGACCTGTCGGGGGCTGTAGGTTCGGGCGCATGACCGACTCGATCGTCGACACCCGGGTGACCCCTGCCGGGCCGGGCGACCGCCGTCGTGTCGGTCTCGCCCTCGTCCGCCCCGGCGAGATCTTGGGGGCGGAGCCGTTCTACCACGAACTCATCGCCGGCATCGAACGCGTGCTGCGTCCCCGGGGCCACACCCTGTTGCTGCAGGCCCTCGCCGATCGCGACGCCGAACTGGCGGCCTACCGGCGGTGGGCGACCTCGGGCGACTTCGGCGCGGTGGTGCTGGTCGACCTCACCGACGACGACCCCCGCCCCGCCCTGCTGCGCGAGCTCGGCCTGCCCGCGGTCGTGCTCGGCGACCCCGCGCTCTCGGGCGACCTGCCCGCCGTCTGGACCGGCGACGGCGTCGCCATGCGCGACACGGTGGCCGCGCTCGTCGCGGACGGACACCGTCGGCTGGCGCACGTGTCGGGCCCGGCGGCGCTGCTGCACACGCAGGTGAGGCAGGAGGCGCTGGTCGCCGCGAGTCGCGCCTCCTCGTCCGTCGTCCGGACGATCGAGGGCGACTACTCGTGGGACGCCGGCGCGGCCGCCCTCTCGCGTCTGCTCTCGGAGCCGATGCCGCCGACGGCCGTCGTCTTCGACAACGACCAGATGGCGCTCGGCGGCCTCGCCGCGGCGCAGCGCCTCGGGGTCGAGGTGCCGACCCGGCTGACGCTCGTCGCCTGGGACGACTCCTCGCAGTGCCAGTTGTCGACACCGTCGCTGTCGGCGGTCAGCCACGACGTGCAGCGCATCGGCGAGGTGGCGGCCGGCATGCTGCTCGCCGTGTTGGCGGGCGAGGGCGTGGCGTCGGTCGAGGCGCCGCCCGCGTCACTCGTGCGGCGGGGGTCGTCGGGCCCGGCGCCGATCTGACCTCACCCGGGTGATTCGAGGGTGACTCGACATTCATCCTTCGCATTCCGGACAGATCGGTGGGGTTCTCTCAGGTTCCGGATAGGTTCGACGAGCACGGGGAACCTGATCCGTGCTGCGTGTCTCACCCGGCACTGGGCCGTGGGCGGACAAGCGATGACGCTTGCACCACCGATCAAGAAAGCACTCACCACGTGATCACCAAGTTCTCTTGGCGCCGTGCGGTGGCCGTCCCGGCCGTCGTCACGCTCGCCCTCGGAGGGGCCCTCCTCTCGACCACCGCCGCACAGGCCGCCCAGGGCGACCTGGTCGTCTCGAGCCCGGCCACCGGCACCACCACGAACAGCCGCACCGTCTCCGTCGCCGGCAGCGCCACCCCCGGAGCAGCCATCGAGGTCTTCACCGACTCGACGGCGACGACCTCCCTCGGGACCGCGGACGCCGACGCCACGTCCGGCGCCTACACCGCCGCGCTGACGCCCTACGCCGACGACGCGACTCCCGCGCAGTCCGTGTTCGTCGTCGAGTCGTTCCCCGACGAAGCGGACGAGACCGCGGCCGTCGACTTCTTCCTGCCCAACCTCGACGTCACGAGCCCCGAAGCCGGAGCCACGACCGCGACCCGCACCGTCGAGGTGACCGGCACCGGCATCCCGACCGCGTCGGTCAACCTGACCCCGTCCGCCGGTGACTCCGTCGTCGGCCAGATCATCGTCGACGCGAACCGCACCTGGACCGGCTCGGTCACCTTCCCGGCCGACGCCGCCCCGGAGCAGACCATCACGGTCGACCAGGTCCTCGGCGGCAGCGGCCGCGGCCAGGTCGTCCTGCCCGTGGTCCTCCCCGCCGTCGTCACGCCTCCGACCACGCCGGTCGCCCTGCCCGCGCCGGTCATCACCGCGCCCGCGCAGGACTCGACCGTCACCGGTTCCGAGGTCACCTTCGAAGGCACCGGCACCCCCGGCGCCGACATCGGCCTCCTCGTCGCCCCGACGCCTGCCGACGACGTGAACACGCTGGCCGACGACCCGGCCGCGCGCATCGTCGTCGACGAGAACGGTGACTGGGACGTCACCCTGGCCCTCGCACCCGGGGACTACTCGGCCGTCGCCTTCCAGGTCCAGCTCGACGCCGCCGGGCAGCCCGTCGTCGACGAGAACGGCCTCCCCGTCGTCTCCGACGACTCGACCCCGGTCGACTTCACCCTCGAGGCCGCGGCCGTCGCCCCCTTCGCGGCACCGGTCGTCACCTCGCCCGCCGCCGGCCAGGCCGTCGTCGGCTCGACGCTGACCGTCACCGGCACCGGCACCCCCGGCGCCCGCGTCGCCTTCGTGCTCTACGCACAGGGCGGCCAGCCCGCCTCGTCGGGCCCGTTCGAGGAGGCCCAGGCCGAGAGCACCATCGTGGTCGACGCCGCCGGCAACTGGACCTCGACGGTCACGGGCGTCCGTCCCGGCGCCTACACGATCGCGCCGTTCTCGTTCGCGTTGAACGCCGCGGGCGAGGCCACGGCCGTCGCCTTCGGTGACCCGGTCGACTTCACCGTCGTCCCCGCGGTCGTCACCGCCGCCACCCCGACGACGCCCACGGGCCTCGCCTACACGGGTTCGGAAGGCACCGAGACGGCCGCCGGCATCGGCGCGGCCGCGCTGCTCGCCGGTGCGCTGCTGCTGATCGCGGCCCGTCGCCGTGCGAAGCTCGCCGTCGCCGAGACGCCCGCCGAGTAACCACCCGCATCACGAGGACGGCCCCCGGCACTGCTTCGGCAGTGACGGGGGCCGTTTCGCGTCCGGCCGCACCCGCAGTCGCGGCCGCACCCGCAGTCGCAGTCGCAGTCGCGGTCGCACCACCGATGTGGTGTCGAACCATCCATGTGCGTGGTTCGACACCACATCGGTGGTGCGACATGAGCGACACGGTGCCGGCGCGCGTAGGCGCAGGCGCAGGCGCGGAACGTCAGGCCGCGGACGCACGAACGCCCCCACCTGATCAGGTGGGGGCGTTCGTGTTCGAGAGGGTGTGACGACGACCGATGGTGGAGATGGGGGGAATTGAACCCCCGTCCATCGCTGAGATTGCACGCATTCTACGGGCGTAGCCAGATGAGGCGTTCTGCTCGGCTCCGACCTTTGTTACTGGCTTCTAGGTCGACGAGCCCAGCCCGAGTGCAAGTCCCGTGTGACCCCCAGGCGTAGTCACACAGCAAGCCATCTAAATGACGTCAGGATCTGGTTAGAAGGCGGTCACCAGACTGACGGACTCCATGTGGCTCTACTGCTTACGCAGCGAGAGCGAAGTCAGTGCGCTTGTTATTGGCACTTATTGTTTTCCAGAGATCGTTTACGAGATAACCCTGGATCCTCGGCCCGCTTCTCGTTCGCACACAGGCGATGTCGAAACCGATCATCCCCATGAGGGGGCCGTCGTCACACGCTCTTGAATTACCAACGCACGTTTCCGTGCGGCCCATCAGTCTACGTCGTCGGGCGCCTTCGCGCCACCGGTGACGACCGGTCGGTCACTCCCCCAGGTGCTTGCGCGCCGACATCGCCGACTGGGCCTCGCGGGTCGCCGTGCGCTCGCGCAGGGTCTGGCGCTTGTCGTACTCGCGCTTGCCCTTGGCGAGGGCGATCTCGACCTTGGCCCGGCCGTCGCTGAAGTAGATCTTGAGCGGCACGACCGTGAAGCCGCCCTCTTTGGTCTTCTGCCCGATCTTGTCGATCTCGTGGCGGTGCAACAGCAGCTTGCGCTTGCGCCGGGGCGCGTGGTTGTTCCAGGTGCCCTCGGTGTACTCGGGGATGTGCACCGCGTCGAGCCACGCCTCGCCGGCGTCGACGAAGGCGTACCCGTCGACCAGTGACGCACGACCCTGTCGCAACGACTTGACCTCGGTGCCGCTCAACACGATGCCCGCCTCGTAGGTGGTGTCGATCGTGTAGTCGTGGCGGGCGCGGCGGTTCGTGGCCACGACCTTCTCACCGCGTTCTTTCGCCACGCTGGCCTCCTGGTCGTTCGGGTGGGGGTGCTGCCGACAGGCAGCCGTTCAGTATACAGGAGACGTCGAACGACAAAAGCCTCTCCTCACCTGATGCCGACCCTCGGTCGCAGGCTCCCTCGGCGCTGGGGTCGCGGAATCGCTTCGCGATTCTCGCAGCTCCACCGCGGGAGGCGCGGTGCCCGACTGACGGGCACCGCGCCTCCTTCACGTGGCCGGCTTCTAGACCTTGAGGTAGCGCCTGATGGCGACGTTCGCGCTGAGGGCCGCGAGCAGGATGCCGACGACGATGACGATCGGCACGACGAGGGCGGCGTCGCGCAGGCCGATGAACGGCGTGCCCTGGAAGGTCACCGCCAGGTAGCCCTTCACGAAGAAGTTCACGATCGCGATGATCGCCCCTCCCGCGAGCAACGATCCCACGAGGGCCGCGATCACCCCCTCGAGGATGAACGGCGTCTGGATGAACCGGTTGGACGCACCGACCAGGCGCATGATGCCGAGTTCTCGTCGCCGGCTGAACGCGCTCAACCGGATGGTCGTGGCGATCAGCAGCACGGCCGCGATGAGCATCAGCGAGGCGATGCCGATGGCCGTGTAGCTCGCGGCGTTCAACACCGCGAAGATCGGATCGAGGTACCCGCGCTGGTCGACCACGCTCTGGACGCCGGCCAGGCTCGACAGGCTCTCGGTGAGGACGTCGGACTGCGTCGGGTCCTTCAGGTTCACCCAGAAGGTCTCGTTGAGGTAGGCGGGCTGCACGAACTCGGTCGCCGGGCTGTCGGCGAACTGCTGCTTGAAGCGGTCGTAGGCCTGGGTCTGGTCCTCGAAGTAGAACTTGTCGACGTAGGGCGTCAGCACGTCGCTGTCGAGCTGGGCGCGGACGCCGTCGATCTGGTCCTTCGTCGCCATCGCGCCGGTGCAGTTGCCGGTCGTGTCGGTGTCGGTGCAGAGGTAGACGGCGACCTGGGCCTTGTCGTACCAGTAGCCCTTCATCTGAGTGATCTGCATCTGCAGGAGGGCCGCGGTGCCGACGAAGGTCAGCGAGATGAACGTGACGAGCACGACCGAGACGACCATCGAGGCGTTGCGACGGAGGCCGCTGCCGACCTCGCTCATGACGAGTCCCAGTCTCATGCGTCGGCTCCTCTCGTGCTGAGGTCCTCGACCCCGATGGCCTGGATGGGCACCGCCTGGGTCTGGTAACCACCGTGACGCTCGTCGCGGAGGATGTTGCCCGCACTGAGCTCGATGACCCGGCGCTGCATCTGGTCGACGATGCCGGCGTCGTGCGTCGCCATGATGACCGTCGTGCCACCGGCGTTGATGCGCTCGAGCAGGGTCATGATGCCGGCGCTCGTCGAGGGGTCGAGGTTTCCGGTGGGCTCGTCGGCCAGCAGGATCGCCGGCTTGTTGACGATGGCGCGGGCGATCGCGACGCGCTGCTGCTCGCCACCCGACAGCTCGTGCGGCAGACGGTGCTGCTTGCCGACCAGGCCGACCATCTTGAGGACGTCGGGGACGGCCTCCTGGATGAAGCCCTTGCTCTTGCCGATGACCTGCAGGCTGAACGCGACGTTGTCGAAGACGTTCTTCTGCGGCAGCAGCCGGAAGTCCTGGAACACGACCCCGAGGTTGCGCCGGAAGTACGGGACCTTGCGGCTCGAGAGGGTGCCGAGACGCTGGCCGAGGACGTGGATCTGCCCCTGCGACGGCTTCTCTTCCTTCAGCACGAGCCGCAGGAAGCTCGACTTGCCGGAGCCACTCGCCCCGACGAGGAACACGAACTCGCCCTTGAGGATCTCGAGGGTGACGGCGTTCAGCGCGGGTCGGGGGTTGCCGACGTAGACCTTGGTGACTTCATCAAACCGAATCATGACGGGGATCACCCTAAGCGCGGTCCGCGACGATCATCGCAGCGACTCGCTGCGGCGAGGCGGCTATGGATGTGCTGGGAGCCGCCGGGCCGGCGACGCCTGGTCAGTCCTGGTCGTCGCGCTTGCGCCAGCGGATGCCCGCCGAGATGAAGCCGTCGAGGTCACCGTCGAACACGTTCGAGGGGTTGTTGACCTCGTGCTCGCTGCGGAGGTCTTTGACCATCTGGTACGGCGCCAGCACGTAGCTGCGGATCTGGTCGCCCCAGCTGGCCGTGATGTTGCCGGCCAGCTCTTTCTTCTTGGCGTTCTCGGCCTCTTTCTGCAGCAGCAGGAGGCGCGACTGCAGCACGCGCATGGCGGCGGCCCGGTTCTGGATCTGGCTCTTCTCGTTCTGCATCGAGACGACGGTGCCGGTGGGGATGTGCGTCAGGCGGACGGCCGAGTCGGTCGTGTTGACGCTCTGACCGCCGGGGCCCGACGACCGGAACACGTCGACGCGGATGTCGTTCTCGGGGATGTCGATCGACTCGGTCTCTTCCATCAGCGGGATGACCTCGACCGCGGCGAAGCTGGTCTGACGCTTGCCGGCGGCACCGAACGGGCTCATGCGCACGAGCCGGTGCGTGCCGGCCTCGACGCTGAGCGTGCCGAACGCGTACGGGGCGTCGATCTCGAAGGTGGCGCTCTTGATGCCGGCCTCTTCGGCGTAGCTGGTGTCCATCACCGTGGCGGACATGCCGTGCTTCTCGGCGTAGCGCAGGTACATGCGCAACAGCATCTCGGCGAAGTCGGCGGCGTCGACGCCACCGGCCCCGGCGCGGATCGTGATGACGGCCGGGCGCGGGTCGTACTCGCCGTCGAGCAGGGTCTGCACCTCGAGGACGTCCATCATCTTCTGCAACGCCTTGAGCTCGGCCTGCGCCTCGTCGGCGCTCTCTTGGTCGTCGCCGTCGTTCGCCATCTCGACGAGCACCACGAGGTCGTCGAGCCGCGCCTCGGTGGTCTCGAGCTTCTCGAGCTCGGACTGCCGGTGGCTGAGGGCGCTGGTGATCTTCTGGGCGTTGTCGGTGTCGTCCCACAGGTCGGGGGCCGAGGCCTGCTCGCTGAGCTCGGCGATCTCGGCGACGAGACGGTCTTGCCCGATCACCGCACGGATGTCTTCGAACGTGGCCCGGAGGGCGGCAATCTGCTCAGAGAAATCCAGTGCGATCATGGTCCCCGAGCTTACCCGGCCCGGGTGGGCCGGGCCTGCCCGTGCCCCGCGCCGCCCGCCGCCCGCCTCGCGCCACCCGCCCCGCGCCTCCCGACGACAGGGTGAGGTCGCGTCTCATCCGCAGTACTCGGGCGGGGCGATGCGCGTCGTGCCCACGCTCATGTCGGTGATCCGGTCGGAGGTCCCCACCACGAAGACGAGGTACTGTCCGTCGTCGCCCGCGACGGCGTACTGCGTCCCGTAGCTCTCGTGGTGGTCGAGCGTGAGTTCGGCATCCGGGTAGGCGGCGAGCAGTGTCGCTTCGTCGTCGCCGAGCCCGATGCCGGACGCGGTCCGGGGGGTGGCGCTCGCGAGGGCGGCCGGGTCGTCCAACGTCGGGTCGGCGGAGACGGTCGCGATCTCGGTCGCGTCCGGAGACGACCCGCGCGAGACGGCGAGACTCAGTCCCCGGCCGTCCGAGAAGAACGACGCCGGGCAGCCGTAGCCGTCGTCCGGGTGCCGGTCGAAGGTGGTGAGCCGGGCGGCCTGCTCCTCGAGCCGGCCGCCGAGGACCAGCGGCCCGATCCGATCGGTGGACACGACCCAGGTCGACGGGGCCGTCGGATCGTCCACCACCGGTGCCGGTGGCGGGACCGGTGTCGCCGACGGCGTCCCGGCCGGTTCGACGACACCGGGCGACGTGCCGGGATCGTCCTCGGGTCGATCGGACGGGAGCGAGGTGGGGGCCGCTTCACCGTTTCCCGACGGCAGGGGGCCACCCCCGGCGAGCGCGACGCCCCCGACGGCGAGCGCCACGGCGGCCACCCCGGCCACCGACAGCAGGACGACCCGGCGGCGACGGGTCGAACGGACGCGTTCGGGTTCGCGCTCGACGGTCTCGGTCAGGAGGCCGCGGATGGCCTCGGCACGATCAGGATCGAGGCCGGGCCGGTCGGGCCGACCGTGCTGGTCGTCGGGACGGATGTTCGGTGCGTCGCTCATCGGGTCTCTCCGTTCAGGGTGACGGGTCGTTCGGTGGACGGCTCGGAGGCCGACATCGCTCGCGCGAGTCGCGCCTTGGCCCGCGACAGTCGGGACTTGACCGTGCCGACCGGCACGCCGAGCGCCTCGGCCGCGGTCGCCATCGGGAACTCCTCGAGCACGCAGAGCCCGAGGACGTCACGATCGGCCTTCGCGAGGCCGTCGAGGGCGAGGCGCAGCCGCCGGTCCCGATCGACGACGTCGAGTCGCGCCGCGACGCCGTCGGCGGGATCGTCGACGACGGGGTGCGGCGGCAGGGAGGCCAGGGCGAGACGATGGCGACGGATGGACCTCGCGAGGTTCTGGGCGACGTGGCCCGTCGTCACCAGCAACCACGCGAGGACCGAGCCGTCGACGACGCGGACCGCGTCCCGACGGCGCCATGCCTCGAGGAACACCACGGCCGTGACGTCCTCGGCGTCGTGCCGGTGACGGCACAACCTCAGGGCGTGACCGTGCACCCGGTCCTGGTGGCGGTCGAAGACGGCCCCGAAGGCGGCCGCGTCCCCGTCGACCGCCCGGGCCCAGACCTCGTCGTCCCCCGTCGCCGTCATCCGTCGCGCTCGCTTCTCGTCGTCATGTCGACGTCCCCTCTGATCCGTTGCCGCTTCCCCTACATATCCGATCGGCCAGAAAGGTTCCCTCGTCCCGTTCCCCCGGTGCGGCACCGGCCGGCGCCGGTCAGCGCCGGGCGACGCCCGCTTCGCGCAGGGCCACGTCGGCGAGACGGCGGACGACCGCGGGCTCCCCCGCACGCCAGGCCGCGACGGGGTCGGGCGACACGGCGAGAGCGGCCTTGGCGTCGCGGCCGGTCAGGGCCCGCAGCGCGAGCAGGTCTTCGCCGCCCGGCAGGGCGAGCAGCGAACGGACCGAGGAGGCGCGGCGCACGAACGCGATCCGCCCGCGCAGCCAGACCCACAGCACCACGAGGCTCGGCACCCCGGCCACGACGAGTCCGGCGACCAGTGCCGCCCGGGCGACACCCTCCTGCTGCTGCCGTCCGGCGTCGGCCAGGGACTGTCCGGCGCCGCTGGCCCCGTCGAACGGTGCGCTGGCGGCGCCGCCGACCAAGGGCAACCCCTCGAGCGCGCGCGACGCGTCCTGCATCGTGCCCTGGAAGCCGGCCCCCGCCTCCTCGAGCTGCCTGCCGAGGTCGGCGAACGAGCCGATGAAGGACGCGATGCTCACCCCGAGCACGACGAAGAGGACGACGAGGCCGATCGCGACCACGTCTCCGGTCACCTGGCGGGTACGGACGAGGGGCGAGGCCGAGTAGAGCTGCATGGGCCCAGTCTGACGCGAGGGGGCCTGCGCGGCCCGACCCGCGCCTCCTCGGGTCGACGCCGTCGCCGTGGCCGGCGCGGCGACTACCGGGGCAGGGTGCTGACGGGGCCGACGCGGGAGGTCGCGAAGTCGATCGAGGTGACCGTCGTCGCACCGGCCGACAGGGCCACCCGCAGCGCCCCCACCTGGTACGGGCTGGTCGACCACTTGTCGGCCGGCGCGGTGGTCACGACGCCCCCGGGGTAGCCGGCCTGGTCGGGGCGCAGGTTGACGCGCAGCGACAGCACGGACGGCAGACGGGTGGTCAGGGTGCCCACCGCGGTGACGACCGGGGCGAGCGTGGTCGAGAGCGTGGTGCCCAGGGTCGTGATCGGGGTGACGAGGGCACCCCGGACGAGCGTGGCCACGGACGCGAGCAGCGACCCGGCCGACCCCACGAGCGCCGACAGCAGCGGGTTGAGCAGACTGCCGAGCAGGGTGGAGAGCGCCCCGCTCAGCACCCGCGTGTCGACCTTGGCCGTCGCGGTCGACGGGGACGCGAGAAGCTGCCCGAGCGATCCGCCCATCGTGACGTCGACGGCCAGCACGTCGACGGGCACGCCGAGCACCGCCGCCCTCAGCGTCACCGTCAACGCCACCGACAGCTGTGCCGCCGACACGGCGGACTGCAGCGCCGCCACGACCCGCTGGGTGAGGCCGTCGAGCATCGACCCGACCGTGGTCGTGATCGAGGCCATCGCCGCCGCGCTCAGCACGAGCTCGGTGTTCGGGGCGAGCCCGTTCAGACCGCCGGGCTGGCCGACCAGCTTGGCCAGGTCGACCGACACCACGCCGGTCGACGGGGTGATGGTGACCGTGCCGTCCGTGCTCGTGACCGACCCTGCGAGCACCGGGTCGACGGCCGACTGCAGGTTCAGGCCGGTGAGGGTGACCGAACCCGAGACCCCGCCCAGGCTGAGCAGGTTCGTCAGGCCGTTGACGGTGGCGAGCACGCCGTCCCGGATGCTCCTCGAGATCGTGCCGTTGACGCCCGTCAACCCGGCGGCGGCCGTGTTCAGGCTCGTGACCGTGCTCGACACCTGGCCGGACAGCCCCGCCACCGCCGGGCTGCGCAGTTCGAGCGCGAGACCGGCGACGCCGTAGTCGCGGGTCACGCCCGTCACGCTGCCGTCGCCCCAGATGCGGCTCTCGAGGGCCCGACACCCGTCGAGGGTCGCCGTCGACGCCACCGCCCCCACGGTCAGGTCGGCCCGGTCGAGGGCGGTCGAGGCGGGCAGCACCGAGGTGAGGCCGACACGGGCCGGGCCGGGCAGGGCCGACGCCGGGGTCGTCGACGTCACGCCGAGACCGCCCGAATCGCTCACCAACCCCGAGGCGGCGACCGCCGTGCCGGTCGGGGCGACCCGCGTGAACTGGTTCAGCGCCCCGGCCGATCCCGCCGGCAGGTTCGTGCCGAGCCCGGCCAGGTCGAGGCCGACGAGACCCGACCCCGCGCTCGCCGAGAGGGGATTGCGGAACGTCG
Organism: Frigoribacterium sp. Leaf44; assembly: GCF_001421865.1. Classification (NCBI taxonomy): domain Bacteria; kingdom Bacillati; phylum Actinomycetota; class Actinomycetes; order Micrococcales; family Microbacteriaceae; genus Frigoribacterium; species Frigoribacterium sp. Leaf44. The sequence goes on along the minus strand of NZ_LMLG01000001.1, from coordinate 691,778 downwards.
TCGTGCCTCCGGCGTCCGTGGTCGGCGCGGGCGACGTCGGCACCGCGGTGACGACGCCGGATCGGGTGCGCGTCAGGTCCGCCCCGCGCACGGCCGCGACGGTGTCGAGGTCGGTGCCGGCCAGGCTGCCGCGCACGAACCGGCTGGACGCGGCGGCCGCGTAGCCGGTGTCGGTGCCGCAGGTGAACTTCGAGGTGCCGACGAGCCCGTACGCGCGCTCGGAGTCGGTCCAGGCGGCGGTCGTCACGGGCGGCGGGGGCACGATGACGGCGCCCACGACGGCGACGACGGCCGCGACGGCGACGACGGCCCGGCGCGCGGTGAGCGCCGCGACCAGACGGCCGGCACCCGTCGGGCGTCGACGCCCGACGTGCGTGCCGGTCACGACGTCACCGCCCGGCGTCGTCCCCGGAGGTGCAACGCGAGGCCGACGAGCAGGGCGCCGGCACCCGCGATCGCCGGGCCGAGCGAGAGGCCTCCGGTGAAGGCGAGGGAGCGCGGGGCGGCCACACCGCTGAGGGTCACGCCGACGGGGCGTCCGTCGCCGGGGCGTCCGTCGTCCGAGCCGTCGATCGCGGGGCCGGGTGCCGCCTCGTCCGTCGCGTCGGGCCCGGGCTCCGCCGGGTCACCGGGGGTGGCGGTGACGGTGGGTTCGGGAACGGGCTCGGCCGGGAGCGTCTCGACGGGGTCCAGGGCCGTCGCCGTGATGCCGACGCCCACGCGGGCGGTCCGACCCATGGAGGAGGTGTCGTCCGCCGAACGTCCTCCGGCGAGACCGAGGCTGACGAGCACGAAGACCCGGCCCGTGCTGCCGACCGAACGCACCGGCCACGAGGGGCTGCCGTCGACGAACGAGGAGGCGCGGGTCGGGGCGGTCACGGTCCGCGCCCCGGTCGCGCACAGCGGCGTCGTCTCGACCTGCTGCCACTCGACGTCGCAGGTCTCGACCCCCAACGTCAGTCCGGCCTCGTCGTCGACGAGCGAGCCCGAGCTGACCAGCTCGAGGCCGAGGGCCACCCGGTCGCCGGTGGTGACGTCGGTCGCGATCTGCCAGCGCCCCGGGGCCGCGGGGGCGATGTCCTCGGTGCCGACCAGTTCGTCGGCCAGCACGAGGTGGCCGTCGAGGCCGGTCTCGGGCACGGGCTCGAGGGCCCGGGCGGTGCCGGCCTGGACGGTGAGGGCACCGCCGAGCACGAACGCGGCCGTCCCCACGACGGCCAGCAGCGTCGGCGCGGCGCGGCGCCCGCGGGTGGCGGTCCCGCGGTCCGCACCGGTCGCCGGGTCCACGGTCGTCCTCACCCTCGACGGGCCGCGCCGCGTCGCGTCGGCCAGAAGGCCAGCACGACGGCGGCACCGACGACGGCGACCGCGAGGCCTCGCGCCGGCGGGGTCGACATCGTCGTCAGGACGAAGCCGAGGCCCGGGGCCGAGGCGACGACGATCCGGGCGTCGCGCACGACGTAGGGATCGCGGTCGTCGGTGTCGTTGGCGTCGCCCCGCAGCACGAGGGATCGCGCGGCGGCGTCCCCGGGCACGGCACTCGTCGAGACCACGCGGTGGGTCACCGGGACCTCGAAGCCGGGCCGGGGCACCGTGACCACGTCGCCGGGCCGCACGTCGACCGCGGCGATCGGCCGCGTGACGACGGCACCGCCCGCGGGCACGGTGGGACTCATCGAACCGGTCAGGACGACCACGAGCGACAGGCCGAGGACCGTCGAGACGGCGAGCCACAGAAGGCAGATCGCACCGACGAGGCCGACCACCGACAGCAGGACGGTGCTCGCGACCTCGACCGCACGACGGCGCGGCCGACGGCGACGGCGCTCACGTCGGTCCGCCCGGCGCGGCTCGACCCCGGAGGCCCCGCGTTCCGCTCGGGGCCGGGTCTCGATGTCGACCATCGGTCGGCCCGTCACTCGACGCTGGTCGAGGCGAACTCCCACGCCGGGGCGACCGTGCGGCCCTGAAGGGCCGTGGACGCGGCCGTCGCGGCACTCTGCGGCAGGGTCACCTCGAAGCAGTAGAACTGCGTGCTGGCCGACCCGGCGGCGAGGCGCTGCGGCGCCGTGGCACCCGTCGAGGCGAGCGGACCCGTGCCGATGGTCGTCGGCGCGGTGAAGGCGGCGGCGGTGCAGGTCGGGGCGGCTCCCGTGCCGGAGACCGCGACGGTGGCCACGCGGACCGTCAGCGCGGAGAAGAGCGAACCCCCGGCGTCGGCGACGGTCACGCCCGTCGCGGGGACGGCGGCCCGGACCTGGACGTCGGCCGGGACGGTCGTCGTCGCGGTCGTGCGGAGGGCGACGCCGGCGTAGACGCTCTCGCCGGGGCTCAGGGTCTGGGAGCCCGGGGTGAAGAGCATGGCCTGGCCGGGGTTGGCCTCGAAGTCGGCGAAGCCCGCCGTGTAGGGCGACGTGACGCTCTGCTGCACCTCGAAGGTGCCCGTGCCGATGCCGGGGCCCCCGGAACCGTCGCCGGCGTAGACCCATTCGCTGTCGGTCCAGGCGGCGACCGTGTAACCGAGGCCGCCGACGACGAGGGCACCGCCGGCGGCGAGCGCCGCGATCTTGCGGAGGCGCCGTGGTCTCGGCGTGGCCCGGTCGAGCGTCGCCACGTCGTCGAGGGAGGCGTCGTCGCGAGGGGCGTCGGAGGCAGGGCTGTGCTGCGGCATGGTGGTGCTCCTGATCCGCGCAGCCTGGTGAGGGCGGCGCTCGGGTGGTGCCATGGACGCCCGTGGTGAGCGGGCGGCGTGCCGGGATGCGGCGGCGGCGCGGGATGGTGGGGCCCGGCCGGTGAGACGTGCTCACGTGTGTTGACGACGAGTACACCACCCCCGCGCGGGGGCGACAACCCACCCGTTCGGGGGGCGCCACAGAGGACGCCGTCCCGGCGTCGGATCAGCGGGCGCCGAGCACCGGGGCCCGATCGGCGTAGCCGGCCGTCGTGGCGCGCGCGACGGCCGTCGGCAGCGCCGCGAGCAGCGCGTCGACGTCGGCGTCGGTGCTCGTGTGCCCGATCGTCATGCGCAGCGCGCCGCGGGCCGCGTCCGCGGGCAGGCCCATGCCGAGCAGCACGTGCGACGGCTCGGGGATGCCGGCCTGGCAGGCCGACCCGGTCGAGACGCTGACGCCGGCGGCGTCGAGCAGGAACAGCAGCGAGTCACCCTCGCACCCGTCGAAGGTGAAGTGGGCGTTGCCGGGCAGCCGGTCGACGGGGTCGCCCCGCAGCACCGCCCCGGGCACCGACGCCAGCACCCCGGCGATCAGTCGGTCACGCAACGGCTCGTAGGCCCCGTGCGGCTGCTCGGCCGCGACGGCGAAGGCGACGGCGGCCGGGGCGTCCTGCGTGCCCGAGCGCACCTGCCGCTGCTGTCCGCCGCCGTGGATCAGGGGCACGACGGTCGCCGATCGCGACAGCACGAGCGCACCGATGCCGATGGGTCCGCCGATCTTGTGGGCGCTGACGCTGAGCGCCGCGAGCCCGGAGGCCGCGAAGTCGATCGGCACCTGCCCGTAGGCCGCGACGGCGTCCGAGTGCACCGGGACCCCGTGGGCCGCGGCGAGCGCCACGACCTCGTCGACGGGCTGCATCGTGCCGACCTCGTTGTTGGCCCAGAGCAGGCTGACGAGGGCGACGTCGTCGTGCTCGTCGAGGGCCGCGGCGAGGGCGTCGACGCGCAGCCGACCCTGTTCGTCGAGCGGCAGCCAGGTGACGACGGCGCCCTCGTACCGTTCGAGCCACTCGACGGTGTCGACGGTGGCGTGGTGCTCGCCGGCGGGGACGAGGAGGCGCGGGCGCGGTCGGTCGGACTGCCTCGCCCACCAGAGTCCCTTGATCGCGAGGTTGACCGCCTCGGTGCCGCCCGAGGTGAAGACGACCTCGATCGGGTCGCAGCCGAGGGTCGCGGCGACGCGTTCGCGGGCCTCCTCGAGGACGCGCTTGGCGTTCTGGCCGGCCGAGTGGATGGACGAGGGGTTGCCGACCGTGCCGAGCGCCTCGGCGTAGGCGGCGATGGCCGCCGGGTGCATCGGCGTGGTGGCCGCGTGGTCGAGGTAGACGCTCATGTTCGGGTCCTCAGGCTGGGTGGGGCGGTGACGCTCGATGATTTCGGGGCCGACACGCGCCTCCTCTACTGTAAACGCGTGACCGACCCCGACCCCCTGCGCGATCTCGGCATCCGTCCCGGCCCCGACGGGCCGACGCTGCGCGTCTGGTCGGCGTCGGCGTCCCGCGTCGACGTCGTGATCGACGACGCCCCGCACGACCGTGTCGTCCCGATGGTGCGCGACGAGCACGACGTGTGGAGCGCCACCGACGGCGCCCTCACCCCGGGGCGTCGCTACTGGCTGCGCGCCGACGGTCCCGCCGGGGGCGGCAACGCCTTCGACCCGTCGCTCGAGCTGCTCGACCCGTACGCACGCGGCCTCGGTCGCACCGGACGCGGCACGTGGCAGTCGACCGTCGTCGACGAGTCGTTTGACTGGGGCGGGGTGGCGAAGCCCCGCACGCCGCTCGACCGGGTGGTCGTCTACGAGGCGCACGTCCGCGGCCTGACCCGGCTGGCCCCGTTCGTGCCCGAAGAGCTGCGGGGCAGCTACGCCGGCCTCGCCGCCGAGTCGACCATCGCCTACCTGACGGGCCTCGGCGTCACGGCCGTGCAGCTGCTGCCGGTGCACCAACACGTCGACGAGCAGCGCCTCGTCGCACAGGGCATCGAGAACTACTGGGGTTACAACACCCTCGGCTATTTCGCCCCGCACGCCGCCTACGCGAGCCGCGACGCGCAGCTGGCCGGCGCCTCGGCGGTCCTGCGCGAGTTCAAGGGCATGGTGCGCCTGCTGCACGAGGCCGGCATCGAGGTCTACCTCGACGTGGTCTACAACCACACCGCCGAAGAGGGCGAGGTCGGCGGCCCGATCACGAGCCTGCGCGGTCTCGACGGGTCGGCCTACTACCGGCACGACGCCGAGGGACGGCCGGTCGACGTCACGGGGTGCGGCAACTCGCTCGACACGAGCACGCCGGCCGCCTCGCGGCTCGTGCTCGACTCCCTGCGGTACTGGGCCGACGAGGTGCAGATCGACGGGTTCCGCTTCGACCTCGCCGCCACCCTCGGTCGCGGCGCGGACCACGTCTTCGACCCCGAGCACCCCCTGCTGCACGCGATCGTCGACGACCCCGCCCTCGAGGGCGTGAAGATGATCGCCGAGCCGTGGGACGTCGGCCTGGGCGGCTGGCAGACCGGTGCCTTCCCCGACGGCTGGATCGAGTGGAACGACCGGTTCCGCAACCGGGCCCGCGACTTCTGGCTGACCGACATCGCCGCCGCCCGCTCGCAGGGCGCTCCCCCGTCGGGGCTCGGCAGCTTCGCCTCCAAGCTCAGCGGGTCGAGCAACGTCTACGCCCACGAGCGTGGTCCCCTGTCGGGCGTGAACTTCGTCACGGCGCACGACGGCTTCACCCTGCTCGACCTCGTCTCGTACGACGGCAAGCACAACCTGAGCAACGGCGAGGGCAACCGCGACGGCACCGACGACAACCGGTCGTTCAACCACGGCGTCGAGGGCGACAGCGTCAACCCCTGGATCTCGGACGCCCGCCGCCGGTCGATGCGCAACCTGCTCGCCACCCTCTTCGTGTCGGCCGGCATCCCGATGCTGACCGCGGGCGACGAACGCGGTCGCACCCAGCACGGCAACAACAACGCGTACTGCACCGACAGCGAGCTCACCTGGGTCGACTGGTCCGACGAACCCTGGCACCGGGCCCTCCACGACGACGTCGCCACGCTGACCCGGCTGCGGGCCGAGAACCCCGCCCTGCGACCGTCGAGGTTCGGCCTCGACGGCGCCTGCACGCTCAGCGCCAACGAGATGTCGTGGCACTCGGCCTCGGGCGACGAGATGCGTCCCGACGAGTGGAACGACCCCGGCGTCCGCACGATGCAGTACCTCGCGGCCTCGACGCCCGAGCACGAGGCCCCCAACACGGTGCTCGTCGTGGTGCACGCCGCCGAGACCGCCGTCCCGGTGACGCTCCCCCGGCACGACGGGGTGACGGCGTACGAGGCGCTCTGGTCGAGCGACGACCGCAGCCTGCCACAGGCGTCGGCCCCCGGTGACGACCTGCTCGTCTCGGGGCCGACCGTGGTGGTGTTCCGCGCCACGACGGTCGAGTCCGCCCCGTGAGCACAAGACACGCAGGAGGCGCGCGCGGCCCCGCCACGCCGGCCACCGTCGCGCTCACCGCGGCCGGCATCCCGTTCACGGCCCACACCTACGAGCACCACGACACGGCGACGAACTTCGGCGAGGAGGCCGCCGCCGAGCTCGGCCTGTCCGTGGACCGCGTCTTCAAGACCCTCGTGGTCGACGCCGACGGCACCCTCGTCGTGGGCGTCGCCCCCGTCTCGGGCCGACTCGACCTCAAGGCGCTCGCGGCCGCCGTCGGGGCGAAGAAGGCCTCGCTGGCCGAGCCCGCCCTGGTCGAACGTCGCACGGGCTACGTCGTCGGCGGCATCAGCCCGCTGGGCCAGAGGACCGCCGCGACGACCGTGGTCGACGCGAGCGCCGCCTCCTTCGCCTCGGTCTTCGTCAGCGGCGGGAGGCGCGGGTTCGACATCGAGATCGCTCCCGACGACCTCGTGCGCGCCACCGGCGGCACCTACGCCGCGATCCGTCGCGACTGATCCGTGCCGCGCCTCCTCGGATCTGCCGCCACGCCGCCACGCCGCCACGCCGCCACGAAGTGAACAATCCGCCACGCGAAATCGTGGCGGGATGTCGACCTCGTGGCGGGATGGCCGAATGCGGCACGGGTGACGCGGGCTAGGGTCGGGCGCATGACCGGCAGCCCGGCCCGGATCGAGGGCACGCTCACCTCGTGGGACGACGACCGCGGCTTCGGGTTCCTCACCCCGACCTCGGGACGGGGCCGCGCGTTCGTCCACATCACGGCGTTCGGCCGCGGCACCGCCCGACCACGGCTCGGCGAGACGTTCTCGTACGAGGTCGACCGCCACGGTGACCGAGGCCCGGCGGCCGTGCGCGTTGCCGCCGTCGGCTCGCGCTGGTCGGCGCCTCGGGCCCGGGCACCCCGTCCCACGCGGTCCGGCGCGGTCGCCCTCGTCGTCGGACTGGTGGTCGCGCTCGGCGCCGCCGCAGCCGTCTGGGCCCTGACCCGCGACTCGACGTCCCCGCAACTCGACGGACTCGCGCCCTGGCTGGTCGGCGGACTCGTCGGCGTCAACGCGCTGACGGCCCTCGTCTACGCACTCGACAAGTCCGCGGCCCGCAGAGGACGGCGCCGCACGCCGGAGCGGACGCTTCTGCTGCTCGGCCTGCTCGGCGGCTGGCCCGCGGCCCTCGTCGCCCAACAGCTGCTGCGCCACAAGACGAGCAAGCGGTCGTTCCAGCTCGCATTCTGGGCCACGGTCGCGGTCGACGTGCTCGTGGTCGCCCTCACGCTCGCGCTCCTCCGCTGACCCTCGGCGAGGTCGGACCCCACGAATCCGCCGAGACCCCGGTGCGCGCACGGGGGTCTCGGCGAGATCCTGGGGTCTCGCGGCCTCAGACGAGCTGCTTCTCGCGGGCGAAGTGGCAGGCGGCCGTGTGGTCGGCGCCGTCGCGGCCGTGCGGCAGCATCGTGGGCACCTCGTCCTCACAGCGCGACCGCTGTGCCTCGGGCAGCATCGCGTAGAGCGGGCAGCGGCTGCGGAACCGGCAGCCGGTCTGCTTGACCGTCGGCGTCGGCGGGTCACCCGGCAGCACGATGTGCTCCCGTGCCCGCTCCTTGACCGGGTCGGGCACGGGCACGGCCGACAGCAGCGCCTGCGTGTACGGGTGCAGCGGGTGCTCGAACACCTCGTCGACCGGGCCCGTCTCGACGGTGCGTCCGAGGTACATCACCGTGACGCGGTCGGCCACGTGGCGGATGACCGAGAGGTCGTGCGACACGAACAGGTACGACAGGTCGAGCTTCGCCTTGAGCTCGGCCAGGAGGTTCAGCACGCCGGCCTGGATCGACACGTCGAGCGCCGACACCGGTTCGTCGAGCACGATCAGCTTCGGATCGGCGGCCAGCGCCCGCGCGATCGAGATGCGTTGCCGCTGCCCGCCCGAGAACTCGTGCGGGTAGCGCGTCGCGGCGGCGGGTTCGAGTCCCACGAGGCGCATCAGCTCGGGTACCCGACGCGACACCTGGTCGCGGGGTCGACCGATGGCGAGCAACGGCTCGGCGATGATGTCGCTGACCGGCTGCCTCGGGTCGAGGCTCGCCATCGGGTCCTGGAAGACCATCGACACCGCGCCGCGCAGGCGCTTCACCGTCGACCCGTCGAGCTTGCGGTCGAGGGCCGTGCCGAGCAGCTCGACGGTCCCGGCCTCGGGCACCCGGAGGTCCATGATCTCGTGCAACGTCGTGCTCTTGCCCGAGCCGGACTCGCCGACCAGGCCGAGCGTCTCGCCCTCGCGCACGTCGAGGTCGACCCCGTCGACCGCCCAGACGCTGCCCACGCGACGTTTGAAGACCGACCCCTTGGTGAGCGGGAACGTCTTGACGAGCCCGTCGACGTGCAGCACCCGGTCCCGCGACGCCCGCGGCACCGCAGCCAGGCCGGAGGTCGGCACGGGCGGCAGGTCGTAGACGTCCTCGGGGTCGGTGCCCTCGCCCACGAGCTGGTCGGCGTGCAGGCAGGCCGCGCGGTGACCCGCCTCGACCGCCGGGGCCTGCTCGAGCGCGGGCTCGTCGACTCGGCACTCGGCCGTCACCAGCGGGCACCGCGCCGCGAACGGGCACCCCGGGGCCAGCGAGAGCAACGACGGCGGCGTCCCCGGGATCGGCACGAGCGGCTGGTCCGACCGCTGGTCGAGCCGCGGCAGCGCACCGATGAGACCCACGGTGTATGGCATGCGCGGGTGGGCGAAGAGGTCGTCGGCCGTCGCCGTCTCGACGACGCGGCCGGCGTACATCACGGCGATGCGGTCGGCGAACCCGGCGATGACGCCGAGGTCGTGGCTGACGAACAGCAGCGCGGCCCCGGTCTCGCGCTGCGCCGTGCGCAGCACCGAGATGACCTGGGCCTGGATCGTCACGTCGAGGGCCGTGGTCGGCTCGTCGGCGAGGATGACGTCGGGGTCGTTGGCGATCGCCATGGCGATCATCGCGCGCTGCCGCATGCCGCCCGAGAACTCGTGCGGGAACGAGTCGACGCGTCGCTCCGGCTCGGGGATGCCCACGAGTCCCAGCAGCTCGATCGCCCGCTCGCGGGCCTGCTTCTTCGTGCCGCCGCGGTGGATCAGCACGGTCTCGGCGATCTGCTGACCCACCGTGTAGACGGGGGTGAAGGCCGAGAGCGGGTCCTGGAAGACCATGGCGATGCGCTTGCCGCGGATCGCCGACATCGCCTTGTCGCCGCGGCCGAGCAGTTCTTCGCCGTCGAGCGTGATCGAGCCGGTGACCTTGGCGGTGGCCGGCAACAGCCCGAGCACGGCGAGGCTCGTGACCGACTTGCCCGAGCCCGACTCGCCGACGATGCCGAGCACCTCGCCGCGGCGCAGCGTCAGGTCGACGCCGCGCACGGCGCGCACGTCGCCGTCCGGGGTCGGGAAGGTCACGGTGAGGTCGTGCACCTCGAGCACCGGAGCCGAGGAGGCGCGGGTGCGGTCGACCGGTTCGGTGAGCGTCATGCGCGCTCCCCCTTCTCGTCGTTCGTGCGGGTCGGTGCCGGTGAGCCGACGTCGGCCCCGGGGGCGGGGCTCGCCGCCTCGGAGACGCCGCCGGTGCGTCCGAGCGGCGCCGCGCCTCCTCGGCTCTCGGCCGTCCGGCCGCGGGTGCGGCGGCGGCCCGTTCGGCCGGCCGTCGAAGTCGGGTCGAGTGCGTCGCGGAGCCCGTCGCCGAGCAGGTTGCTCGCCAGGGCGAACACGATGAGCGCACCGGCCGCGAAGAAGAACAGCCACGGCTTGGTGGTCGCCGCGCTCTGGTTCTGGGCGATCAACGTGCCGAGCGAGACGTCGGGCGGCTGGACGCCGAAGCCGAAGTACGACAGCCCCGACTCGGTGAGCACCGCGGCGCCGATCGCGATGGTGGCGTCGATCACGAGGAAGGACGCGACGTTCGGCAGGATGTGTCGCACGATGATCGTGAAGTGGCCGATGCCCATGTACCGGGCGGCCCGGATGAACTCCCGCTCCTTGATGCTGAGGGTGAGCGAGCGCACCACACGGGCCGTGATCATCCAGCCGAAGAGGGCGAGCAGGGCCACGAGGATCAACCAGCCGTACTGCTTGAGGCGCGGCGAGAGGATCGCGATGATCAGGAACGACGGCAGCACGAGCAGCAGGTCGACGAACACCATCACGGCCCGGTCGATCCAGCCGCCGAAGTAGCCCGCCATCGCGCCGAGCATGCCGGCGATCACCGTCGAGAACAGGGCGACCAACAGACCGATCAGCAGCGACTTCTGCAGGCCCCGGGCGGTCTGCGCGAAGACGTCCTGGCCGATGTTGTTCGTGCCGAACCAGTGCGCGCCGCTCGGAGGCGACGACAGGGCCGTGTAGTCGATGTAGTTGTAGGCGTACGGCGAGACGAGCGGGCCGACGAAGGCGAAGACGAAGAGCAGCACAATCGTCACGAGGCCGACGGTGGCGCCGCGATTCGCGAAGAGCCGCCGGAAGGTCAGCACGAGGCGGTTCGGCGACGTCGCCGCGACCTCTTCTCGCGACTCGGGCACGACGGCGTCGGACGGCCCCTCGAGCAGGTCGGGTGTGAACCGGGTCATGGGGCGGTCCTACTTCTGCGCTCGGACGCGCGGGTCGAGCACCGCGTTGAGCACGTCGGACACGAAGCCGGCGAGCAGCACGACGACGGCGCTGTAGAGGGTGTACGTGACGACCACGTTGATGTCGTTGGCCTGGACGGCGTCGATGAACCAGGCGCCGAGGCCGTTCCACGCGAAGATCTTCTCGGTGAAGGTGGCTCCCGTCAGCACGCCGAGGAACGCGAAGGCGAACAGCGTCGTCATGGGGATCAACGCCGTGCGCAGCCCGTGCTTGAAGATGGCCGGGCGACGTCGCAGTCCTTTGGCGCGGGCGGTGCGGATGTAGTCGGCCTGCAGCACGTCGAGCATCGTCGCCCGCTGGTACCGGCTGTAGACGGCGATCAACCCGACGCCGATCGAGATGGTGGGCAGCAGCAGGTGGGCGATGCGGTCCCACGCGATCGTGGCGAGCCCGCCGGTCAGGTTGGGGGTCGCCTCGCCCGTGAAGGTGATCAGCTGGTACCCCAGGACGTCGTTGAGCTTCGTCGCCCCGATCTTGAGCAACACCGCCGTGAGGAACACCGGCGTCGAGATCAGGACGAACGACAGCACCGACGACACCCGGTCCGAGAACGCGTACTGCCGGATGGCGTTCCAGGTGCCGACCACGACCGCGAGCACGATGCCGAGGATCGACCCCACCAGCAGGAGGCGCAGGCTGACTCCCAGCCTCGGCCCGAATTCCGCCGCGACCGGCTTGTCCTGGATGGTCTGCCCGAGGTCGCCGGTGACCGCGCCACCGAGCCAGTGGACGTACCTCTCGCCGAGGGGGTCCTTGTCGTTGACCCCGATCGAGCTGAGCTTCGCGTCGACGATCTCGGAGGACGGACGCGGGTTGCGGTCCGCGTACACGGAGCGCGGGTTGAGGGTCGCCGAGGCGAGGAAGTAGGTGAGCGACGTCGCGATGAAGACCAGGGCGACGTAGTACACCAGCCGGCGGGCGAGGAATCGAGCCATGGCAGATCACACTAGACGTACCCCGCGACCCGACCAGCTGGCCAGGTTTCGAGCGTGTAACAAATTCACATGAAAGTTTGCGTGGATTCAAGGCGTCCGTACATTTGGGCACACGCGGTCAGCTCTCGGGAGGTGTCGCGACGCGTGCCCGCACGAGTCGATGACGATGCAGCATCCCATCTGATCAGCACTTTTCACCACCCTTCAGTTCGGAGTGCCATGAAGATCACGAAGAAGCTCGGCCTCGCAGCCGGCCTCGTCAGCATCGCCCTCGTCGTCACGGCGTGCAGCGGTGGCGGCGGCGACGACGGCGACGGGGCCGCCAAGAACGGCCAGTTGTCCCCCGACGGCGACATCAACGCCACGGCGGCGGCCGACGTCGAGCAGGGCGGGACGCTGACCCTGCCGCTCAGCCAGCTGCCCTCGCAGTGGAACTACGGCCAGCTCGACGGCGCCCTGGCCGACGCCTCGCTGATCGAGAGCGCCGTGCTGCCCCAGCCGTTCCGCATCGACGAGAAGGGCGTCGCCCAGATCGACGAGAACCTCGTCACGAGCGCCGAGGCCACCAGCGAGGACCCGCTGGTCGTGACCTACGACATCAACCCCGACGCGGTGTGGAACGACGGCACCCCGATCACGGTCGCCGACTTCCAGGCCTGGAAGACCGCACTCGACGGCTCGAACCCCGAGTACCTGGTGGGCAGCACGCTCGGCCCCGACCGCATGGCCTCGGTCGAGGCGGGCTCGAGCGACAAGCAGGTCGTCGTGACCTACTCCGAGCCGTTCTCGGACTGGAAGAGCATGTTCGCCCCGCTCTACCCGGCGAGCCTCTACAACGACCCGAACGCCTTCAACACGGCCTACGTCGACACCCTGCCCGTCTCGGGCGGCCCGTACGAGGTCGAGAAGATCGACACGACCGCGCAGACCGTCACCATCGTGCCGAACGACACGTGGTGGGGCGACGCCCCCAAGCTCGACTCGGTGGTCTTCCGTGCCCTCGACAGCGACGCCGACGTCGACGCGTACCTGAACGGTGAGATCGACTTCGTCACGGGCAACTCGTCGGAGCGCTACGACCGTCTGAAGGACGCGAAGGACACCGACATCCGGGCGGCACCGTCGGCTCGCTACACGCACGTCGACTTCAGCACCAAGGGCGTGCTCGCCGACGAGAAGATCCGTCAGGCGATCCAGCACGCGGTCGACCGCGAGGCACTCGGCAAGGTCATCACGGGCACCCTGCCCTACGAGCTGACCACGCTGAACAACCACCTCTTCCTCAGCACCGACGGCGCCTACCAGGACAACGCGAAGGAGACCGGGAACTACGACGTCGACGAGGCGAAGAAGATCCTGGCCGACGACGGGTGGGAGCTGAAGGGCGACGTGCTCGAGAAGGACGGGAAGCAGCTCGAGATCGCCGTGACGATCCCGTCCGGCACCCCCATCTCGCAGCAGCTGTCCGAGGTCATGCAGAGCCAGCTCGCCGCGGTCGGCATCAAGCTGACGATCAACGCCGTCAGCGTCGACTCGTTCTTCGAGGACAACGTCACCCCGGGCAACTACGACATGACGATCTTCGTCTGGGCCGGCACCGGCTACCAGGCGTCCGGCGTCAGCATCTACAACTCGGACGAGCAGGGCCAGAACTACGGTCGTGTCTCGAGCCCCGAGATCGACGACCTGCTCAGCCAGGCCGTCGCCGAGGGCGACCCCGAGAAGGCTGCCGACCTGTACAACCAGGCCGACGAGAAGATCTGGGAGATCGGGCACTCGATGCCGATCATCCAGGCGCCGTACATCTCGTTCCAGAGCCCCAAGCTCGCGAACTTCGGCGCCCGCGCCGGGGCCAGCGACGTGGACTGGACGGTCGTCGGCTTCACGAAGTAGACGCCTCCCCCGGGCCCGTCCGGCCCCTCGCTCAGCGCGGGGCCGGACGGGCCTTCCGCGTCCGCGCCCGCCGACGCTGTGCCTCGACCAGGCCGGTGGCCAGGGAGTAGCCCGCGTAGCCCAGCAGGGCGATCGCCAGCAGCGGCACGATCCACGACCGGGCGTCGCCGTTCACGACCTGGTTGACGAAGCCGAGCCAGGGCAGCGAGTACCACAGCGTCCCGCGGATCTGCTCGGGCAGCACGAGGGCGGCGTCGGGCTCGGAGTTGTTGTCGCCCTTCGTGACGAAGGCCGTGCCGCCGTCCGACGACGACACGATCTCGATCACCCGGTGGCTGATCACCTCGGGTCGTCCGCTCTCGATCTGGTACGTCACGACGTCGCCGATCCGGATCTCGTCGACCGGCGTCGGCTTCACCACGATCAGGGTGCCCGGGGGCAGTCGCGGCTCCATCGAGCTGGTCAGCACGGTCAGCGGCGTGGCCCCCGCGACCTTGGGCACGACGATCAGCACCGTCGCGAGCCCGAGCACGAGGACGAACAGCCCCGCGCTGAGGCCGAGGCCGAGCGCGTGCAGCAGGCCCTTCTCCCGCACGGCGGCACGGCGGCCGCTCACGGCTGCTCCCCCGCGGTGTCCTCGTCGCCCGGGCGGCGCCGGCCGACCGCCACGAACGCGCCCGCCAGCACGGCGATCGCCGCGATCAGCAGCGGCAGCCAGCTGCCGCGCAGCGGCACGGGCACGAAGTCGTCGAGCACGTCGAGGGCGTGGACGGGCAGCTCGGTGTCCGTGCCGGACGCGTCGGTGGTCCCGTCCGAGGCGTCGTCGCCCGCCGAGGACGCTGCCCCGCCGGCCTCACCAGCCGAGGAGGCGCGGGTCGTCACCGCCTCGATCGTCGCGCTCGAGACGCGGTCGCCCCCCGCGCCTCCTGCGCTCGTGTCCGCGGCGCCCGTCGCGGGGGCGTCCGCCGCACCGGCGGACCCGGCCGACGCGCAGCCCGACGGCACGGCCGCCCCGGCCAGGCCGGTGAGCGTGACGAGCACGCCGAAGTCGAGGGTCTGGTCGCCGGTGCCGTCGGCGGCGGAATCGTCCAGGACGACCGAGACGGTGACCGGGGCCTCCTGCCCCGCGGCGAGGTGGACGGGCGCGAGCACGGGGGTGCAGCCGTCGTCCGCCAGGGTGACGGGCGGCAGGTCGCCGACGTCGAGGTCGGAGTGCGAGCTGACCGTGACCGCCTCGGCGAACGCGGGCGACGAGGTCGTGACGTCGACGAGGCGGGCGCTGAGCGCGGCCGGCTCGCTCGAGAGGTTCTTCACCCAGAAGGTGCCCGTCGTGCTCGCCCCGGGGACGAGCCGCAGGTCGTCGCCGAACAGCGCCGAGTCGAGGCGGCCCTGCCAGTGCTCGCCGTCGCCGCTGACCATCAGGCGGGGTGCGGTGGCGGCCGTGGCGGAGGCCGACAGGACGCCTGCGGTGGTGACGAGCACCGCGACGGTGGCGCCGACGACGACCGCGATCACCCGACCGCCGGTCACCCGCACTGGATGTTCCTCGTGCCGTACTGGTCGTAGACCACCGTGACGGTGCCGACGGCCATGAGGTCGGTCGGCTGCCCGTCGACCATCACGCGGATGTCGACGTGGATCGGGCCGTCGCCGAAGGGGTCCTTGGGCAGGTTGTCGCGGGTGAACGCGAAGTGCGGGTAGTCGCCGGTCCGCTCGTCGTTCGAGATCCGGGTGCCGCCGACGTAGGTCGCGTACCGGGTCGCGGTCGCCCGCGTCGACGGGTCGAAGTCGAGCCAGGCGTAGGCCTCGCCGTCGGTGCGGCAGACCGCCGTCTGCGCGGGGGCGATCGTGTTGTTCTGCACGATGCGGCGGTCCTGCGGGGTCGCGGTCCACGATCCGGCGGCCAGCGACACGGTGAGGACCGGGTTCACGCGCCCGGTGGGCGACGAGGTGGCGATCGAGGTGCGGAGGCACCAGGTCGCGCTGGCCTTGCTCGCCAGGGTGCCTGACAGGTTGGGCACGGCCGACCAGGTGCCGCTGACGCTCCCCGAGCCGACGGCCGCCGTCGACGTGCACGCGGACGCGGCGGACACCGGCCAGCCGACGACGGCGATCGACGCGGCGAGGTCGGCGGAGCTGCCCGAGCTCAGGCTGCCGCGCGTCGAGTACGTGGCCGCGACCGTGCCCGAGTTCGTGAAGGTCCAGGGCGCCGTGAGCGACCGGGTCGATCCGGAGTAGTCGGCCTGCAGACCGTCGACCGTGCCGGCCGTGAGCCCGACGGCGCCGGCCTTGACCTGCTCGGTGAGGGTGGCGGACGCCGTCCAGAGAGCCGAGGCCGCCCCTCCGGAGGCCAGGGCGACGCCGACGATCACGCCGACGACGACGGCGGCCAGGACCGAGCGCACGCCGGACCGGGGCCGTGGGCCCAACGCGTGCCGCCGTCCGCCCACGACGCGGCGCCGGGTCACGGGGCCACCTGCGTCCCGGTCAGGACGAGCCCGATCGACGAAGTCTGGTTCTGCAGGGTCGCCGGCACGTCCGAGTCGAGCGTGACGACGACGCAGCCGGTGACGGTGACGCCGGCCGGCAGCGTGAAGTAGCCGCTGCCGGTGTCGAAGGTCGAGGGCCTCGCCGAGTACCCGCCGACGCCCACGACGCAGTCCGCGGACTTCGTGACGGCGGCCAGCGTCACGGTGAGCTCGCCCGGCAGGGCGGATGCCGACGCCGTGGTGGTTCCGGCCGACACCCGCATGGCCAGGGCGACCGAGCCCGTGTTCGTCGCGCTGAACGTGCCCGCGGTGGCGCCGCCGGGGCCGAGGGCGGAGGTGTCGAGGGCCTTGACGCCGCCGACCGAGAGTCCCGCCGTGCCCGACGCGACCGTGACGGCCGTGGGGGCGACCGCGGAGTTCCACAGCGCGTACGTCCCGCCGGTCGCCATGAGCGCGACGGTGACCGCCCCGGCCACGATCGCCGTCCCCGCCCACAGCGAGCGCAGCGGACGACGGGACGAGGAGGCGCGCTCGGGCGAGCGGTGACGCGCGCGTCCGCCGGGCTGTCCGGTCAACGTCTCACCCCCTGGTGGTCGGTCGTGCGATGCGGTGGCCCGTGAGCCCCTGGTCGGGCGGGTCGGACGGGAGGGGGCGACCGGACCGCGTCGGGTGCGGTCCGGTCGCCGGTCGGAGAGGCGGGGTGCGGCGGCCGTCGGGCCACCGGCACCGGCTACGCGATGGCGCGCTGCTTGAGCGTGAAGGTCAGCTTGCTCAGGTCGACGGTGCCGCCCTGGCTCGCGGCGTCGGACACCGTCGAGGGCAACTCGACGACGAAGGTCGCGACGGCCGACGTGCTGCCGGCGGACACGGGGGCGACGACGTAGCTGCCGGCCGTGCTGCCCGCGGTGACGCCGGACGGCAGGGTCGTGGAGCCGGCGGCCGCCGAGAGGGTCAGCGTGTTCGTCACGTACGGCTTGAGGCTGCCGGTGACCGAGGCCGCGTCGTAGGTGAGGTCGGCCCGCAGGTCGTTGCCCGAGGCGGCGATGGTGATCGGCTGCGTGAACTGCAGCTTGCTGCCGGGGACGATCTTGTAGTCGGCGACCTGGGCGGCCGTCAGGGCCGTGCTGCGACCGTTGGTCACGTCGGTCCAGCTGCCCGCCGACGACTGGGTGAGCGAGAGGGTGCCCGAGGCGACGCTGGCGGCGTTGACCTCGGTGCTGGCGTTCCAGAGGGCGAAGGTCCCGGCGCCGCCGAGGAGGAGGGCGATGCCGGCGGCACCGGCGACGGCACCCTTGACGAGCTTGTTCATGTGGGTCCTGTTCCGCACGCCGAGGCGCGCTCGAGCACCGCCGTGCGCCGTCGGTCGGGTCGACGTCGGGGTGGCACACGGCGATGCAGGGGCTGTCGGCTCCGGGTCGGGCGACCGATCGATGTCGTCGGGCGCCGGGCTCTCGAGGAGTTCGGGTTCTTCGGGCGGGCAGGCCGCGACGACAGATCCGACATTACGCGGTCCCCCGAAATGCCGACAGACCATCCATGCCGATGCATGCACCCAGTTGGGGGGACAAAACGGACCGTGACGTCTGTCGGTGACAGGGTGGACACGCGTTTGTACCCCGAAATGCGCGAACCGCACCCCGATCCGCCCCCGGCACCCCGTCCGGGGCCCGGGTCGCGTCAGGGTCGGGACCGGGCGGGCCAGACCGGGTACGGTCGACAGCGTGGCGACAGCATACGAACCCAGAGTCGGGCGGATCCCCATCACGGGCCTCACCCCGACGACACCCGACCGAGTGTTCCCGACGAAGGCCTTTGCCGGCGAGGTGGTCACCTTCGGGGCGACCGTCTTCCGCGAGGGCCACGACCTGATCGGGGCCGACCTCGTCACGATCGACCCCGAGGGCGCCGAGACCCGGCACCGCATGGTCGCCGGCATCCCCGGCACCGATCGGTGGACGGCCCAGGTGCAGCTCGAGACCGAAGGCGACTGGGCCTGGCAGGTCGAGGCCTACACCGACGACTGGGCCACGTGGCTGCACGCGGCCGAGATCAAGGTGCCGGCCGGACTCGACGTCGAAGTCACCTTCGCCCTCGGCAGTCGACTGCTGACCGACGCCGTCGACGAGTACCCCGACACGACCCTCATCCGCGACGCGGCCAAGGCACTCGCGAATCCCGCCCTCTCCCCTGCCGCGCGCCTCCGCGTCGCCACCGACCCGCGCCTCGCCGCTGTCCTCCTGGTGAAGCCGCTCGCGAGCCTCGTCACGCGCAGCGCGCCCGAGGCACTCCGCGTCGAGCGGAGCCGTGCCGGCCTCGGCAGCTGGTACGAGTTCTTCCCCCGCAGCGAGGGCGCTCGCAAGCAGGCCGACGGCACGTGGAAGAGCGGGACGTTCCGCACCGCGGCCCGCCGGCTCCCGTCGATCGCCCGCATGGGCTTCGACGTCGTGTACATCCCGCCCGTCCACCCGATCGGCACGACGTTCCGCAAGGGCCCGAACAACTCGCTGACCGCCGGTCCGGCCGACCCGGGCTCGCCGTACGCCATCGGCTCGGCCGACGGCGGGCACGACGCGGTGCACCCCGACCTCGGCACCGTCGCGGACTTCCGCTGGTTCGTCGACGCCGCGAAGAACGCCGGCCTCGAGCTCGCCCTCGACCTGGCGCTGCAGTGCTCGCCCGACCACCCCTGGGTCACCGAGCACCCCGAGTGGTTCACGACCCTGCCCGACGGCACGATCGCCTACGCCGAGAACCCGCCCAAGAAGTACCAGGACATCTACCCCCTGAACTTCGACAACGACTACGAGGGCGTGAGCCGCGAGGTGCTGCGCATCGTGCGGCACTGGATCGAGCTCGGCGTCACGATCTTCCGCGTCGACAACCCGCACACGAAGCCGGTGCGCTTCTGGGAGTGGCTGCTGCACGAGATCCGGCAGACGAACCCCGAGGTGGTCTTCCTCTCGGAGGCGTTCACCAAGCCGGCCATGATGCAGGCACTGGCGCAGGTGGGGTTCCACCAGTCGTACACGTACTTCACCTGGCGCAACGAGAAGTGGGAGCTCGAGGAGTACCTCGACGAGCTGTCCAAGGAGACGAGCGCCTGGCTGCGCCCGAACCTCTTCGTCAACACGCACGACATCCTCACGCCCTACCTGCAGTTCGGCGGACCCGCGGCCTACAAGATCCGGGCCGCGATCGCCGCGACCGCTTCTCCGACCTGGGGCGTGTACTCGGGTTACGAGCTCTTCGAGGACGTGGCGCGACCGGGCAGCGAAGAGAACATCGACAACGAGAAGTACGAGTACAAGCCCCGCGACTGGGCCGCCGCCGAAGAGGCCGGGGCCTCGCTCGCGCCGTACCTGACGCAGCTCAACCGCATCCGCGCCTCCCACCCGGCCCTGCGTCAGCTGCGCAACCTCGAGATCCACTCGAGCGACGACGAGTCGATCCTCGTCTTCTCGAAGTACCTGTCGCGTGCGCACACCCGCAGTGGACGCGCCGACGGCATCATCGTGGTCGCGAACGTCGACCCGCACTCCGCGCGCGAGACGACCGTCCACCTCGACGTCACGAAGTTCGGGTTGCAGCCCGGTGGCACCTACACCGTGCGCGACCTCATCACCGGTCAGTCGTGGACCTGGGGCGACGACAACTACGTCCGCCTGGACGCCTTCGTCGAACCGGTGCACGTGCTCTCCGTCGACCTCAACCGAGCCCCGTAGG
>NZ_LMLG01000001.1:643740-671850 GCF_001421865.1 Frigoribacterium sp. Leaf44 | reverse complement strand
CCCGGGTCGACCCCGCCGTGACGAGCGACACCGACGGCCTGTTCTCCCTGGGAGACGACGAGGTCTTCTCCGCCGCCGCCGGCACCCACGGCCACCCGCACGCCGTCCTCGGCGCCCACCCCCGCGGCGGCCGCACCGCCGTCCGCGTCGTCCGACCGCTGGCCGAGACGGTCACCGTGACCGGCGCCTCCGGGGCGTCGTTCGCGCTCGAGCACGTGGCCCACGGCCTCTGGCAGGGCGTCACGAGCGAGCCCGTCGGCGCGTACACGATCGAGGCGACCTACGAAGGAGGCGCGGCGTGGGTCTCCGACGACCCCTACCGTTTCGCCCCCACCGTCACCGAGTTCGACCTGTACCTCTTCGGCGAGGGCCGCCACGAGCAGCTCTGGAAGATGCTCGGCAGCCACGTGCGCGAGCACGAGGGCGTGACCGGTACCTCGTTCGCCGTCTGGGCGCCGCACGCCCGTGCCGTCCGCGTGAAGGGCGACCTCAACGGCTGGGACGGCGAGCGGCACGCCATGCGCCGCCTCGACGGCAACGGCGTCTGGGAGCTCTTCGTGCCCGGCGTGACGGACGGCATCTACAAGTACGAGGTGCTCACCCCCGACGACGTCTGGGTCGAGCGCGCCGACCCCATGGCGCGCACCTCCGAGGTGCCGCCGCTCACCGGCTCGGTGATCACCAAGGCCGCCCACGCCTGGTCCGACGACGCCTGGATGGCCTCCCGCGCCGAGAACGACGTCCACGCCGGCCCGATGAGTGTCTACGAACTGCACGTCGGCTCGTGGCGCCCCGGGCTGAACTACCGCGAACTGGCCGACCAGCTGATCGAGTACGTCGGCGAGCTCGGCTTCACCCACGTCGAGTTCATGCCGCTCGCCGAGCACCCCTTCGGTGGCTCGTGGGGCTACCAGGTCACCGGTTACTACGCCGTGACCAGCCGTTTCGGCAGCCCCGACGACCTGCGGTACCTGATCGACCGGCTGCACCAGGCCGGCATCGGCGTGATCATGGACTGGGTGCCCGGGCACTTCCCGAAGGACGAGTGGGCCCTCGCGAAGTTCGACGGCCGCGCCGTCTACGAGCACTCCGACCCGCGCCGCGGCGAACAACCCGACTGGGGCACGCTGGTCTTCAACTTCGGCGACTCGCAGGTGCGCAACTTCCTCGTCTCGAACGCGCTCTACTGG
Organism: Frigoribacterium sp. Leaf44; assembly: GCF_001421865.1. Taxonomy (NCBI): domain Bacteria; kingdom Bacillati; phylum Actinomycetota; class Actinomycetes; order Micrococcales; family Microbacteriaceae; genus Frigoribacterium; species Frigoribacterium sp. Leaf44. The sequence goes on along the minus strand of NZ_LMLG01000001.1, from coordinate 670,660 downwards.
CTCGAGGAGTTCCACATCGACGGGCTGCGCGTCGACGCCGTGGCCTCGATGCTCTACCTCGACTACAGCCGCAACGAGGGCGAATGGCTGCCGAACGAGTTCGGCGGACGCGAGAACCTCGAAGCCATCAGCTTCTTGCAAGAGGCGAACGCCACGGCCTACAAGCGCCACCCGGGCATCGTCATGATCGCCGAAGAGAGCACCAGCTGGCCCGGCGTCACCCGCCCGACCAGCGAGGGCGGCCTCGGATTCGGCCTCAAGTGGAACATGGGCTGGATGCACGACACCCTCGGCTACGTCGCGGAGGACCCGCTCTACCGCTCGCACCACCACGGCGAGATCACCTTCTCGTTCGTGTACGCGTTCAGCGAGAACTTCATGCTGCCGATCAGCCACGACGAGGTCGTGCACGGCAAGGGGTCCCTGCTCAACAAGATGCCTGGCGACGAGTGGCAGAAGCTCGCCAACGTGCGGGCCTACCTCGCGTACATGTGGGGCCACCCCGGCAAGCAGCTGCTCTTCATGGGCAGCGAGTTCGGGCAGCCCGGCGAGTGGAGCGAAGAACGAGGGCTCGACTGGTGGATCCTCGACCAGCCCGCCCACCAGGGGCTCCACGGCCTGGTGGCCCGCCTCAACGAGGTCTACCGCGACGAGCCCGCTCTCTGGGCGCACGACTTCGACACCGACGGCTTCGAGTGGATCGACGGCGGTGCCGCGCAGCACAGCGTCGTGGCCTTCATGCGCAAGTCCGGCTCGGGCGAGTCGATCGCCGTCCTGGCGAACTTCTCCGGTGAGCCGGTGCGCATGCGCTTCGGTCTGCCCGAGGCCGGTCGCTGGGACGAGATCCTCAACACCGACGCCGAGGTCTACGGCGGTTCGGGTGTCGGCAACTTCGGCGGCGTCACCGCGACCGACGACCCCTGGGCCGGACGCCCCGCCGCGGCCGACGTGCAGTTGCCGCCGCTCGGCGTCGTCTGGCTCAAGCTGCGCCGCTGAGCCACGGCCCCTCCACGACGGAACCCCCGCCACCCTTCCGGGTCGCGGGGGTTCCGTCGTCCACGAAGGAGGCGCGGCTCAGTACAGCAGCATCGCCAGACGACGGCGGGCGGTCGCCACCCGGGGGTCGTCCACCCCGACGATCTCGAAGTACTCCAGGAGGCGAGCCCGGGCCGCGTCACGGCCCTCGGGGTCGAGCGACGGGAAGACGGTCAGCACGCGGTCGAAGGCGTCGTCGATGTGGCCGCCGCTGAGGTCGAGGTCGGCCACGTCGAGCTGGGCGTCGAGATCGGTGGGGGCGGCGGCGGCCGCCGCACGGACGTCGGCCAGCGACGCGCCCTGCAGCCGCTCGAGCAGCGAGACCTGGGCGAGACCGGCCACGGCCAGCTGGTCACGAGGGTCTTGGGCGATGGCGGTCTTGTAGGCCGTGATCGCCGCGGCGTAGTCGCCCCGGTCGATCGCGTCGTAGGCGTCCTGGTGGTGCGGGGGCAAGGGCTCGGGCGTGGGCTCGACCTCGTCGGCCTCACCCACCGGGGCGCCGTCGACGACCGCGGTGCCCGTCACGCCGTTCTGCGCGGCGAGCTCGAGCACCTGCTCGAAGACGTCGCGCACCTGGGCCTCGGGCAGGGCTCCGACGAAGAGCTGCACGGGTCGGCCGCCGATCACCGCGGCGACCGCGGGGATCGACTGGGCCTGGAAGGCCTGCGTCAGCTGGGGGTTCGCGTCGACGTCGACCTTGACGAGCAGCAGGCGGCCCGCGTACTCGCCGACCAGCTTGTCGAGGACCGGCGAGAGCTGCTTGCACGGGCCGCACCACTCCGCCCAGAGGTCGACGATCACCGGGACGGTGTTGCTGATCTCGAGGACCTGCGTGAAGGTGGCGTCGGTCGCGTCGAGCACGAGGCCCGGCACCGCGACCTGACCGGCGGCCGGGGCCGGGGCGCCACCCGCGCCTCCTGCGGTCGCGCCGTCGACGGGCGAGCCGTCCGACGGGCCGGCCGGGGCCGGGGCCGGGGCCGGGGGGCGGTTGACGAGCGACGAGAGGTCGACGGCGCCGCGGAGACCTGCGGGAACGGGGGGAAGGTTGGTCATGGCAGCTCCTTGGCAGAGGTGAGGGCCTGGCTGAAACCGAGCAGGACGATCGGGTCGTCGCTGCCGACGGGCGGGACGGAGAACAAGAGTTCGACACCGTAGGTCGCCTCGATGCCCTTCGACGACTCGTCGAGGCCCAGCAGGGTCTTGACGGTGCCCTCGGGGTTGACCTTGGCGCCGGTGGCCGTCGGCTTGACGGTCTCGATCTCGTTCAACGCGACCGAGACGATGGCGCCGGCGTCGTTGGTGGCGAACGCGACCGGGGTCTCGTCGTCGGCCTGCGACGTGTAGTCGATCGACGCGGTGGTCGGCAGGGCCGCCCGCTTGGCGTCCTTGTAGGCCTTGCCGATCTTCTCACGAAGGCTGTCGCCGTCGGTCTGGAACTGGGCGGCGTACTGGCTCTCGTCGCCGTTGCGCAGGATGTCGCCGTAGGCCTCGGCCAGCTGGTCGGGCTGCAGCTTGAGCAGCTTGACGTCGGGCGAGAGCCGGGCGGCGCCGATCGACGCGGGGGCGACCGTCAACGGGGTCTGCGTCTGCAGGCTGACGGCGTACTCGACCTTGTACGGGTCTCGGGCGGTCTCTTGTTCGAGCGTGAGGGCGACGGGTGCGACGCTCGTGTCGGCGTCCTGCACGACGACGAACGCCGACCGTGGCCACGAATCGGCCTGCTGGGGCAACGTGAGCGTGACGGTGCCGGTCGGGATGGCCAGGGGGGCGGCGGCCGCGGCGTCCTTGGAACGGATCGTGTAGTTGGCCTGGCGCTGTTCGAGCGCCGGACCCGTGAAGCGGGTGGCCGCGAGATCGGCGTTCAGCGAGGCGTCCGCCTCGGTCGCGGTGGCCGAGATGCGTTGGACGATCCTCTTCGCCTGGGCGACGCTGATCACGGGGGGCTGCAGCGCCGTGCCCTGGTCACCGGACTCCGTGCCGTCGGTCGAGGTGGGCGTCGGCGTCGGCGTGGCCGAGTCGGAACCGGCCGCCGGCGCCTGCTGGGGCCAGTAGTCGGCGGTGCAGGCCGACAGGGCGAGCGACGAGACGAGCACGATCGGTGCCACGGCGACGAGACGACGGATGCCGCGGGCACGACCACGTCCGGGGGCGAGCGTCTCGGTGCCGGCGGCGTCGAGCGCCTTGACCGCCTTGCGGCCGGCCCGACGCGACAGACGGGGTCGCTTGCCGTCGCCCGAGCGCCGGCGCGGGCCGCGCGTGCGTCGGTGGTGCAGGATCGCCCAGACGTACAGGCCGATGCCGATCAACAGGACCACGAGGCCGCCGACGATCAGCGGGCCGGCCAGCGGCGTCGCGGTCGAGAGCGGCCAGGTGATGCGGACGTCGGCCGGGGCCGGCTGCGTGCCGTCCGAGACGATGACGAGCGAGACGTCGTCGGGCGCGTCGAGCGAGAAGGTGAGGTCGCTGCCGGTGAACTGGTCGAACCAGAGGTCGGAGTCGGTCGGGTCGGGGACCTCGGTGGTGTCGCCGGCGACCGTGCGGCTGGCGAGCTCGCCGGTGGTCTGGTCGTACTCGACCTCGTTGTAGCTCGCGTCACCCACCCAGCCGAGCACGTCGGACGTGCGGCCGTAGGCGGCGAAGGCGGTGTCGCCACCCGAGACCGACACCGTCTGACGCCCGTCGTGGCCATGCAGTGCCGAGGCCGGGACGACCGTCACGGTCGCGTCGGAGTCGCTGGTGTCGACCTGGGACGACACGCTCGGAGGGGGCGCGAAGACGGTGCGTTGGGCGAAGCCCAACGCCACCATCACCGCCGCCAGGACGACGACGACGACTGCGACGATGAAACGCACGTTTCTCTCCCTCCGAGCCACCATCCCGGTCGGGGCGCCAGGAACCGTCGTGGTCGACGACGGGCCTCGCACGAGCCTGGCCAGGAGGCCGGGCGCGGCAGCAGAATTTAAGACGGCTCAGCGTATCCGACGAGGCTGAGAGGCGCCTAACCCGTCGGTCGGCGTCCGTCGAGGGCATCCCACTAGCATCGTGTCGCGGGCCGCGCTCCCCTGGCCCGAACCCTGCACCGAAGGAGACACCGTGGCCGCTGACGAAGCCGATTTCGGCATCGAACTCCGGGGCTATCGCAAGGACGAGGTCGACCGCGTGCTCGGCGACCTGCGGCGCGAGCTCATCAAGGCCAACGCCGACCGGGCCGACCGGGCGAGCGAGGTCGCGTTCCTCCAGCAACGGGTGGACGAGATCCGTGCCGAGCTCGAAGAGGCCGGCACCCCGACGTACTCGGGCCTCGGCAGCAAGCTCGAGCAGACCCTGCGTCTGGCCGAACAGCAGTCCACCCTCTTGATCAGCCAGGCCGACATCGACGCCGAGGCCCTGCGCTCGTCCTCCACGGCCGAGGCGAAGCGCCTGGTCGACGACGCCACCGAACGGGCCGCGGCCGTGCTCGACGACGCCCGGGGCCGTGCCGCGGCGCAGGTCGCCGAGTCGACCGCCGACGCCGACCGCCTCGTCGCGCGCGCCAAGGCCGAGGCGCGCGATCTGCTGCAAGAGGCTCAGCGCGACGCCATCTCGATCCGCGGTTCGGCGGCCACCGAGGCCGCCCAGAACGTCTCGACGGCGCGACGCGAGGCAGCAGCGCTTCGGGCCGAGGTCGAGCACGAGGTCGCCGAGCAGCGGGCCGCCGTCGCCCGCGACCTCGCCGAGGCCCGCGACGAAGCCGAGACGCTCGCCGCCGACACTCGCGAGGCCCGAGCCGTCTTCGAGAGCGATTCCGAGCGCCAGCGCGCCGACCTCGACCGCGAGGGCGTCACGGTCCGCGCCGAACTGGCCCGGCTCGACGAGACCACTCGTTCCGACCTCGACGCCGAGGTCGGCGCCCGCCGCGCCGAACTCGAGCGCGAGATCACAGCCGCCCGCGCCGATCTGGCCGACGACGTCGCGGCCCAGCGCGCCGAACTCGAGCGCGACGTCGCCGCGGCCCGAGCCGAGCTCGCCCACGAGGTCGCCGAGACCAGGGCGCTCCTCGCCCGAGACGTCGACGCCACCCGTGCCGACCTCACCGACGAGGTCGAGTCCACCCGGGTCGAACTCGAACGCGAGATCGCCACCGGTCGCGACCGCCTCGCGGCCGAGATCGGACAGGCCCGAGCCGAACTCGAGAAAGAGGTGGCCGACGCCCGCACCGAGCTCGACCGAGAGACCCGGCGTCGCCGTGACGAGCTCGACCTCGCCGAGACCACGTCACGGGAGCGCATCGAGCGCGTCACGGTCGAGACCGACGAGCGCCTCACCCGCGAGAGCGAGGCGCAGGCCGACCGACTCGCCCGCGAGGACGCCGACCGTCGGGCCGGCCTCGCGTCCGAGATCGAGCAGGCCCGCGCCGAGCTCGCCGCCGAGACCGCCGAGGCCCGCGCCGCCCTGGCGGACGAGACCGAGGCGCAGCGCGCCCGACTGGCCGCGGACGACATCCGGGTCCGTGCCGGGCTCGAGGCCGACCGCGAGCGGGCCACGGCCGACCTGCGTCGCGACGTCGACCAGGGACGAGCCGACCTCGAGGTCGAGCTGCTCGCCCGTCGCGACGAGGCCGAGGTCGAGCTCACGCAGCGACACCAGCAAGCCGTCGCCGAGACCCAAGAACTGCTCGACTCGGCGGCCGAGCAGCTCGCCGGGGCCACCCGTCGTGCCTCCGAGGTGCGACGCGAGGCCGACGAGCTCGAGCGCAGCGCGAACGAGTACGCACGCACGACGCGGACGGATGCCGACGAGACGGCTCACGAGGTACTCACCAACGCCGACGAACGCTCGCGGTCGATCCTGGCCGATGCTCAGCAGCGGGCCGACGACCTCATCGGCGACGCCGAAGAGCGCCTGGCCGAGATCACGCGCGAACGCGACGCCGTCGCCGACTACTTCGAGAACCTGCGTGGCATGATCGGACAAGTCGGCGGCGGTACGCCAGAGTAGGGCGACAGGCCGTGTCGGGCAGTCGGTGCCGCCGTGGCCTCGACCGGCCCGCGCCGTCGACAGGAGCCCGCCCGTGAAGATCCACAATCCGTTCCGCATCGGCCTGCTCGCGGGCCTGGGTGTGCTCGTCGCCCTCGTGATCGGCGGCGCCGTCGGCCAACTCTCGACGATCCTGACCTACGTGGGCGCGGCCCTGTTCATCTCGCTGGGCCTCGACCCGATCGTCTCGTGGCTCGAGAAGCGCCGGGTGCCCCGGGGCATCGCCATCGTGATCGTCCTCGTGGCGGTGGTCGGAGCCTTCGTGGGCGTCGTGTTCGCGATCGTGCCCGTCATCGTGCAGCAGACCACGAGCTTGATCCAGGCGCTGACCTCGTACCTGCAGAGCGTCACCACCCAGCAGTTCGTCGACAACCTGCAAGAACTCGTCCCGCAGAACGTCTTCGACGTGCAGAACGCCCTCGACTCCATCGTCGACTTCCTGACCAACCCCGACAACGTCGTCACGATCGGGGGCGGAGTCCTCGCCGTCGGCGTCGCGATCGGCAACGGCCTGTTCGGCACGGTCGTCGTGGTCATCCTGACGATCTACTTCACGTCGTCGATCAACAGCGTCAAGCGCGCCCTGTACCAGCTCGTCCCGGCCTCGAAACGGGCCACGTTCATCGACATCTCCGAACAGATCAGCCAGTCGGTGGGTCGGTACGTCATCGGTCAGTTCACGCTGGCGGCACTCAACGGCATCCTCAGCTTCGTGTTCCTCACCATCATCGGCGCCCAACAACCGGCAGTCTTCGCGTTCATCGCGTTCCTCGGCTCGATCATCCCCCTCGTCGGCACCATCAGTGGTTCGGCGATCATCGTCCTGGCGCAGATCGCGCTGTTGCCCCAGTCACCGGCCACCTGGGTCACCGCAGCCGTCTACTACCTCGTCTACATGCAGGTCGAGGCCTACCTGCTGAGTCCTCGCATCATGCGTCGGGCGGTCCGCGTCCCGGGCGTGATCGTCGTCATCGCGGCCCTCGTCGGTGGCACGCTGCTGGGCGTGCTCGGCGCCCTCATCGCCATCCCGGTCGCCGCGTCGATCCTGCTGATCATCCGCGAGGTCTACGTCCCGCGCCAGAACCAGCTCTGAGGCGATCGGCACCGTCGGCCGCGCCCACGGTGGGCGACGCGGGCCGCCACCCGGCGGCCATGCCGTCAGGAGGCGGGGGGTGGCCAGGTGGACGGCAGCGGCAGGGCACCGGGGGCGACCCGACCGACGATCTCGGCCAGCACGCGGCTGGTCTGCTTCTCACCGACCCAGAGGTGCTTGCCACCCTCGACGGCGACGACCTCGGCCTCGGGCACGAGAGCGAACCGTCGTCGCGCTTCGTCGGGCCGCAGGTAGTCGTCGAACTCGGGGACGACGGCGACCACGGGCCGTCCGGAACCGTGCCAGGCCTCGAGCTCGGCATCGGACGTGCGGTGCAGGGGCGGGGACAACAGGACGGCCCCCGCCACCTCGACGTCGAGGCCGTGCTTCAGGGCGACCTCGGTGCCGAACGACCAACCCACCAACCACGGGACGGGCAGGCCCCGCTCGCGCACGAAGGCCACGGCAGCGGCGAGGTCAGCCGCTTCGGCCACTCCCTCGCCGAACTCGCCCTCGGACCGGCCGCGGGGGGACGACACCCCCCGGAAGTTGAAGCGGAGCACGGCGAGGTCGGCCAGAGCCGGCAGGCGGGCCGCGGCCTTGCGGATGACGTGGGAGTCCATGAACCCGCCGGCGGTGGGCAGGGGGTGCAGCGCGACGATCGTGCCGACGGGCTCGCGGTCCGCCGGGAGGCTCAATTCGCCCACCAGCGTGAGACCGTCGCCGGTGTGCAGTTCGACGTCTTCGCGGCGCGCGGGCAGCAGGACTCCCCCGCGGATCTCGAGGGCGTGGGTGTCGGGGGTCGTCACGAGATCCTCCAGCAGTGGGTGTGCCAATGACGGCGCGCCGCCAGGTCGTCCTCGGCGCCGAAGAGCCCGTCAGCGCGCCAGGCCACGACGTGCGGTGTCGAGGGAGCGATGCCCAGCGAGCAGCCGGGGCAGACGTACTCTTTGACGGCCGACGACGCCGAGACCGACTGCACGTTAAACGAACGCCCGTGCTTGGTCTCGACCGTCAGGCCGCCGAAGGACGCCCGGCTGATGTCGTACGCCTCGTCGGCCTCACGCCGGTCGCGCGAGCGACGGGAGCGGTTGCTGCGGGGCATGACGACCAGCGTAGCAACGGCCCTCGGGGTCGAGGGCCGCGCGGGAGGTCAGTACCAGTTGTTGGCGACCGAATGACCCCAGGCACCACAAGGTGTGCTGTACCGGCCACCGATGTAGTTGAGGCCCCATGTGATCTGCGTCGCGGGGTTGGTCTGCCAGTCGGCACCGACGGAACCCATCTTGCTGCCGGGCAGCGCTTGGGGGATGCCGTAGGCACCGCTCGAACGGTTGGACGCGTAGACGTTCCAGCCGGACTCTTTCTGCCACAGGGACACGAGGCAGTCGTACTGGTCGGAACCCCAGCCACGAGCTGCGACGAGTTCTGCAGCGACGGCCTTGGCACTGCCCGGATCGGGAGTTCCCGCCACGGGAGCGGCCGAGGACTTCTTGGCGGTGCCGGAGGTAGCACCCGAGGAGGCCTCGGGCTTCTCGGTCTCGGCCACCACGACGGGCGGCGGCGGCGGCGGCACGTACTCGGTGACTCCGTAGGCGTCCCGATCGGCCACCGTCACGGCAGCACCGGCGACGGTGAGGGTCTGGCCGGGGGCGGTCAGCACCGACGCGGCACCAGGAACGGTCGTCGCGGCCTCGGCACCGGCCAGCGGGTTGACGAGGGATGCCGACACGAACGCGAACGACGCACAGAAGCCGACGAGAGGCAGGACGACTCGACGAGGGACACCCGGTCGACGAGCAGCGGAGGCGGTGTCGCGGGCGGGCCCGGTGGTCGCGAGGGACCCGGCCGCCGACCGTCGGACGACGCTCTGCGAAGCCGGCACGCGGACGCGCCGACGGGTCGAGGTTCGTTCGACCGCGGCCGGGTGCTCTCGTCGAGAGGGACCGGGGTTCGGATTCGCTGCGTGCCTGCCCATGAGTCCGTCCAGGGTAACCGATGGGACGCCGGAGAGCCAGGGTCGACGCCTCAGCGTGTCGGGATGCACCCGCCGCCGGGCGGAGCGGCAGCCGTGGCCGTGGTCGTGGCCGTGGCCGTGGCCGTGGCCGTGGCCGTCAGCGCACGGCGAGCATGACGTCGACCACCGTGTCGAGCAGGAGGTCGACCTGGCTCTCCCGGTAGCCACCACGCTTGGCCCGGAAGACCGATCCCCGGACGTCGTCGATGCTGAGCGGACGGCCGTCGGTGAAGTACCCGTGCAGGCGCCGCGTGAGGCGGTCGACGTCGCGCGGGTGGTACCCCGTCGTGAGGATGCCGACCCGGTCGAACCGATGTCCCTGCGGTCGCTCGAGTCGGGCCACGATGTCCTCGGCGCCGGACCGTGCGGTCGAGAACCACGTGGACTCGGCCCCCGACGAGACCGCTCGTTCACGCTCGCGACTGGCGAAGGCGTCCTCGAGACGTTCGAGCGCGGCGTCGACGTGTGCCGTCGAGTAACCGTTCTTGGTCAACCCGAAGGCCGTGCGTCGGATGCGGGCGGAGTCGATGCCGAGGCTGGCATCGCCGGCATAGGCCTTGCGGGCCTCGTCCAGGAACGCGTCGACCTCGTCGACGTCGTAACCCCGCTTGCCCTTGGGAACGATCGGGAATGTGCTGCTCACGGCCACCATCATGCCGCATGGCCCGATGGCAAGCGGCTGGACGCGCGGCCCGTCACCGTCGTCGGAACGCCCCTACGCGAAGAGCAGGTAGAGACCGTAGGCCGCAGCGGCCGACGGCAGCGTGCTGTCCAGCCGGTCGAGGAAACCGCCGTGACCGGGCAGCCAGGTGCTGATGTCCTTGATGCCGAGGTCACGCTTGATGAGCGACTCGGACAGGTCGCCGATGGTGGCCGTCACGATGATGACGCCGCCGAAGACGAGGCCGAACCACCACGGCTCGTCGAGCAGGAAGACCGACAGCAGCACGGCCGCGATGAGGCTGGCGGCCACCGAGCCGGCGAAACCTTCCCAGGTCTTCTTCGGGCTGATGCGGGGAGCCATCGGGTGCCTGCCGAAGTTGAGCCCGGTCGCGTAGGCGCCGGTGTCGACGGCGATCACCACGATGAGTGCCGACAGTGTCCACCACTGGCCGTCGGGCCGGGCGGCCATCAGCACCATGAAGCTGCCGAGGAACGAGCAGTAGATCTGGACGAACGCCCCGGCACCCAGGTCACGACCGAGCGAGGAGGCGCCACCACGGTGCGAAGGACGGGCCAACTCGACGAGACGCCACAGCGACACGACGACGATGCCACCGACGAGTGCGGCCCAGTGGCCCCCGGCTCCCCCGTAGAAGGCCGCGGGGACGACGGCCACGCCCGCGAGGACGCTCGGCAGGCGGGGCACGTCGCGCCCGGCGAAGCGGAGGGCGCTGGCGAGTTCGAAGCACAGCGAGCCGATCAGGGCCGCCGCCACGATCATGAAGAACGCCTTGACGAAGATCAGGCTCAGCAGGACCGCAGCCCCGAGCAGCACACCCACGGCGATGGCGGCCGGCAGGTTGCGTCCGGTGCGCGCCGTCAACTTCTCGTTGCGCGAGTCGAGGCGCGCCTTGCCGGCTCGCAGTTGGTTCTCGATGTCGTGCCGGGCCGCCTGCGCACGAGCATCGAAGTCGGCCCGGCGACTGCCGAGGGTGCTCTTCTGAGCCGGTGACGAGTCGTCGGGGCCGGCGCCGTCGGGTCGCTGTCTCATCAGACCTCGAGCAGCTCCGCTTCTTTCTTCTTCAGCGCGTCGTCGATGGAGTCGATGTAACCCTTGGTGATCGACTCGAGCTCTTTCTCGGCGCGGGCGACCTCGTCGTCGCCGACCTCGGTCTTCTGGGCGTCGAGCGCCTCTTTCGACTTGCGACGGACGTTGCGCACCTGCACCTTGGCGTCCTCGCCCTTGCTGCGGACGAGCTTGACGAACTCTTTGCGACGCTCCTGCGTCAGTTCGGGGATCGTGACGCGGACGATGGTGCCGTCGTTCGTCGGGTTGGCCCCGAGGTTCGGGAAGGTCGCGATGGCCTTCTCGATCTCTTTGAGGGCCGTCTTGTCGTACGGCGTGACGATCATCGTGCGCGCCTCGGGCACCTGGAGCGAGGCGAGCTGGGCCAGCGGGGTCGGGCTGCCGTAGTAGTCGATCGGGATCTTCTGGAACAGAGCCGGGTTGATGCGGCCGGTTCGCACCGTGCCGAAGTCGTTCTTGGCCGCGTCGAGCGCCTTGTCCATCTTCTCGCGCGTCTCGGTGAGTACGTCGTTGATCGCCACTGGTGCTCCTTGTTCGGTTCGCGGTCGAGTTTAGTCGTCTAGTTGCTGACGATGGTTCCGATGCGTTCGCCACGGATGGCGCGGGCGATGTTGCCCTCGCCTTCCATGCCGAACACGTGCATGGGCATGCCGTTGTCCATGCAGAGGCTGAAGGCGGTCGAGTCCACGACCTTGAGCCCCTGCATCAGTGCCTCTTGGTACGTGAGCCGGTCGAGCTTGACCGCCGACGGGTCGTGGCGGGGGTCCGCCGAGTAGACGCCGTCGACGCCGTTCTTGGCGACGAGGACCTCGGAGGCCCCGATCTCGAGAGCCCGCTGGGCCGAGACGGTGTCGGTCGAGAAGTACGGCAGACCGGCGCCGGCACCGAAGATGACGACGCGTCCCTTCTCGAGGTGCCGCTCGGCACGACGAGGGATGTAGGGCTCGGCGACCTGGGTCATCGCGATGGCGGACTGCACACGCGTGGCGGCACCGGCCTGCTCGAGGAAGTCCTGGAGGGCGAGGGCGTTCATGACCGTGCCCAGCATGCCCATGTAATCGGCTCGGCCTCGGTCCATGCCGCGCTGACTGAGCTCGGCGCCACGGAAGAAGTTGCCGCCGCCGACAACGATCGCGATCTCGACGTCGGTCGCCGCGTCGGCGATCTCACGGGCGATGGCACCGACCACGTCGGGGTTCACGCCGAGCTGGCCGCCGCCGAAGGCCTCGCCCGAGAGCTTCAGCAGGACGCGTCGTCGTCCGGTGGTTTCCGATGTCATGCGAGTCTCCGTCTCGTCGTGGCCGTAGCCAGGTTAGCGAGTTCGGGCTGGTCGCCGTCCGTCGCCGATGATGCGCCCGGCGTCGTCACCTCGGCCGGGCACGGGAACGGGGCCCGAGACACGTTCGTCTCGGGCCCCGTCACGGTGCTGCTTAGGCGCCGACCTTGATGCGGGCGAAGCCCGTGATCGACAGTCCGGCCTCGTCGACGACCTTGGCGACCGACAACTTGTTGTCCTTCGCGTAGGCCTGGTCGAGCAGGGCGATCTCCTTGAAGAAGCCGGTGAGTCGACCCTCGATGATCTTGGGCAGGGCCGCTTCGGGCTTGCCCTCGTTCTTCGCGGTCTCCTCGACGATGGCACGCTCCTTGTCGACCTGCTCGGCCGGCACCTCGTCGCGCGACAGGTACGTCGGCGCGGCGAAGGCGATGTGCTGAGCGATCGAGCGAGCGGTCTCGGCGTCGTCACCGGTGTAGCCGACGACCACGCCGACCTGCGGGGGCAGGTCCTTCGAGGTCTTGTGCAGGTAGATGGCGAACTGCTCGCCCTCGATGCGGTTGACGGTGCGCAGTTCGACCTTCTCGCCCATGAGGGCGGCCTCGTCGTTGACGAAGGCCTCGACGGTCTGGCCGCCGATCGCGGCCGCGTTGCCCTCGGCGGCGCTGGAGGCACCGGCCGCGTGCACGGCCTCGAGGACCTGGTCGGCCAGGGCGACGAACTTCTCGTTCTTCGCGACGAAGTCGGTCTCGCTGGCGAGCTCGATCAACGTGGCGTAGCCCGAACCGGGCTTGGCGGCGACGAGACCGGCGGTGGTCTGACGGCCCTCGCGCTTGGCGACGCCCTTCAGCCCCTTGACGCGGAGGATCTCGACGGCCTTCTCGATGTCGCCGTCGGCTTCTTCGAGGGCGTTCTTGCTGTCGACCATGCCCGCGCCGAGGCGGTCACGGAGGATCTTGACGTCAGCGATGGTGTAGTTGGCCATGTGTCTGACTTCCTTTCGTGGAGTCGGAGAGGTGGAGGAGGACTACTTCGAGTCGGCGTCGGCCGGCTCGGCGGCCGTGGCCTCGGTCGCCTCGGCGACGGGCTCGACGACCGGCTCGCCCAGGGGCTTCGCGGCGACCTGTGCGTCGGCGTCGTTCTCCTCGACGGGGGCCTCGGCGACGGGCGCCTCGGCAGCAGGTGCCTCGGCAGCAGCGTCAGCGGCCTTGGCCTCGCCCTGCGCGAGCAGCTCGGCCTCCCATTCGGCCATGGGCTCGACGGGCTGGTCGGCGTCCTCGGGCTTCTGGTGACGCTGCACGAGGCCCTCGGCAGCGGCGTCGGCGACGATGCGCGTCAGCAGGCCGACGGAACGGATCGCGTCGTCGTTGCCCGGGATCGGGAAGTTGATCTCGTCGGGGTCGCAGTTCGTGTCGAGGATGCCGATGACCGGGATGCCCAGCTTCTTGGCCTCGTCGATCGCGAGGTGCTCTTTCTTGGTGTCCACGACCCAGAGGGCGGACGGCGTCTTGGTCAGGTTGCGGATTCCGCCGAGCGTCTTGTGCAGCTTGTCGAGCTCGCGCTTCTTGATCAGCAGTTCTTTCTTGGTGAAGCCCTGCGTCGTGTCGTCGAAGTCGATGTCCTCGAGCTCTTTCATGCGGGCGAGGCGCTTCGAGACCGTCTGGAAGTTGGTCAGGAGGCCACCGAGCCAGCGCTGGTTGACGAAGGGCTGGCCGACGCGGTTGGCCTGCTCGGCGATGGAGCCCTGGGCCTGCTTCTTGGTGCCGACGAAGAGGATGGTGCCACCGTGGGCGACGGTCTCTTTGACGAAGTCGTACGCGCTGTCGATGTAGCCGAGCGACTGCTGCAGGTCGATGATGTGGATGCCCGAGCGCTCGGCGAGGATGAAGCGCTTCACCTTCGGGTTCCAGCGACGGGTCTGGTGTCCGAAGTGGACGCCGCTGTCGAGCAGCTGGCGGATGGTGACGACGGCCATGGTCGTTCTCCTTGTTTCTGGGCGCACCCGCGGGTACGCCTGCTTGTCGGTTGTCGGGCGACCGGTCGGTCGCCACTGCCTGGTGCCCGGGCACACGTCCGCCGAGCACACCGTGAGGCGCGTTCGGACCGAGTGGACGTGGAGGCCGGGAGCGGCGCGAGGCGACCAGGTCGCCTCGACGTCGGTGCGTCCGAGGACGCACAGGGCACGCGAAGTCAGCCTGCTGAGCAGGCTGCATCGCTCATGTTAGCACCACCTCGGGCGAGGAGAGGCGGTGGTCGACACCCGAGTGCGCTGCGCTCGGACGACGCGTCGGTGACCGAGAGCAGTCTCGGAAAGCGAACGTCCCGCCCAGGATCTGGACGGGACGTTCGCTTGCCGAGAGTGCTTCTGCCGGGCTCAGGCCTTCGTGGACCGACCCGTGTCGGCCTGGACGGCCGAGATGCCCATCTCTTCGAGCGAGCGGCCCTTGGTCTCGGGGATCTTCGCCAGGACGAAGAAGAACGAGACGAGCGCGAAGAACGCGAAGATGCCGTACGACAGCGTGAGGCTGAGGGCGGCGAGGGTCGGGAACGACACCGTCACGATGAAGTTGGCGATCCAGTTCGCCATGCTGCCCACGCCGAGCGCCGTGGCACGGATGCTGTTCGGGAACATCTCGCCGAGCAGCACCCACATGAGCGGGCCCCACGTGGCACCGAACGACACGACGAAGAGGTTCGCGGCCACGAGCGCCACCGGGCCCCAGGCGCCGGGCAGCGAGGGGTCGCCGCTCGCCGAGGTGGTGGCCTGGCTGAACGCCAGGGCGGTGACGGCGAGGCTGACGAACATGCCGATCGAGCCGGTCAGCAGCATCGGCCGGCGACCGACCTTGTCGACGAGCCCGATCGCGATGAAGGTCACCGCGACGTTGACGACGGCGGTGATGGTCGAGATGAGGAACGAGTCCTCTTCCTGGAAGCCGACGGCCTGCCAGAGGGTGGTCGAGTAGTAGAAGATCACGTTGATGCCGACGAACTGCTGCAGCACGGCGAGGATGATGCCGACCCAGACGATGGGCTGAAGGCCGAAGCGGCTGCCGCGGATGGACGATTTCTTCTCGAGTTCGGCCTCGGTGCGGATCGAGTCGGTGATCTCTTTCAGGCTCGTCTCGACCGTCTCGGCGGGGACGATCGACTGCAGGACCTTCTTGGCCTCGGCCTCACGCCCGTCACCGGCGAGGTACCGCGGCGACTCGGGCAGACGCCAGGCGAGGATTCCGTAGACGACCGACGGCACGATGCCCACCAGGAACATCCAGCGCCAGGCCGCGAGGCCGAAGAGCGACGGCTCGGAGGCACCGCCGGCCGTGACCGCGAAGAGCTGGTCCGAGAGCAGGGCGGCGAAGATGCCGAGGGTGATGGCGAGCTGCTGGAACGACGCCAGACGACCACGGATGGCCTTGGGCGACACCTCGCTGATGTAGGCGGGGGCGATGACCGAGGCGATGCCGATGCCGAGGCCGCCGATGACGCGCCAGAGGACGAGGTCCCAGACGGCGAAGGCCGCGGCGGCACCGATCGAGCTGATCAGGAACAGACCGGCACCGATCAGCATGACCTTGATGCGGCCCATCTTGTCGGCGAGACGGCCGGCGACGTAGGCACCGATGGCACAACCGATCAGGGCCGAGGCGACCGCGAAGCCCGAGGCGAACTCGGTGAGGCCGAACTCGTCGGTGATGGACTGGACGGCGCCGTTGATGACGGACGAGTCGAAGCCGAACAGGAACCCGCCGATGGCCGCCGCCACGGCGAGCGCGGTCACCCGCCTGTTCAAGCTCTTCGTCGTTGCAGTGGTGTTCGACACCTGTACTCCTTCACGGCTCGAGGAGCAGGGCTCGTGGCCACGACTCCCCCACAAACGGTGTGCACGGGGTGTTCGTGCACGGGTGAACCTTACGCCTCGCCGAGAAAGGTTGCGCAACCGGCAAGGTACCGGTATGCGTTCTGGTCCTCCGCGGTCGCTCCGCCGCCTCGTCGGGGCCTCGACGACGGTCCTGGCGGTCCTCGTCGCCGGGTCGTCCACGTCCTCGCCGGCGTTCGCATCACCTCCGGCGGAGAACGCAGGAGGCGCGGTGTGGGCCTGGCCCGTCGCCTCGCCCCACCCGGTGGTCCGGCCCTTCGTCGGGCCGCCGAACCCGTGGTCGCCGGGGCACCGCGGCATCGACGTCGGGACGACCGAGGGCTCGGTCGTGACCGCGCCGGACGACGGGGTGGTGCACTTCGCCGGGGTCGTGGTGGACCGCCCTGTGCTGTCGATCGCCCACTCGGGTGGAGTGCTGAGCAGCTTCGAGCCGGTGGTGGCCGATGTCTCGAAGGGCGACGTCGTCACGCGGGGGCAGACCGTCGGTGTGCTCGTGCCGGGGCACTGTTCGGACCGGCCGTGCTTGCACGTGGGGGCGCGCATCGACGGCGAGTACGTCTCGCCCCTGCTGTTCTTGGGCGGGATGGAACCGTCGGTGCTGCTGCCGACACGGCCCCGCTGAGCACCGGTGCCACTCGGGACGCGTCGCTCGGGCGCGTGCGTCAGGCGCCTCGGGCCGTGCCGGTGTCCTCTGCGCCGTCAGGCGCGCGGGTGTGCCGAACGGTAGCTGTCCCGCAACCGGTCGGTCGAGACGTGCGTGTAGATCTGCGTGGTGCCGAGGCTCGCGTGGCCGAGCAACTCCTGGACGGCCCGGAGGTCGGCGCCCCCGTCGAGCAGGTGCGTGGCCGCCGTGTGCCTCAGGGCGTGCGGCCCCGCCGGCCCCCCGCCCGGGAGGTCGGCGAGCAGCCCGGCGACCAAGCGGTAGACGGCCCTCGTACCGAGCCGCCCTCCGGTGGACCCCACGAAGAACGCAGGGTCCGTGGCCGGGGTGACGAGCGTCGGGCGCGCGCGTTGGAGGTAGCGTCCCAGGGCCTCGGCCGCCGGGACGCCGAACGGCACGACGCGTTGTTTCGCCCCTTTGCCGGTCACCCGCACGGTCAGTCTCTCGAGGTCGACGTCGCCGAGGTCGGCACCGACGAGCTCGGACACGCGCAGGCCCGCCCCGTAGAGGAGCTCGACGACGGCGAGGTCCCGACGCGCACCGGGGTCGCCCGTGTCGGCACGGACGGCGAGGGAGGCCAGCAGGCCGTCGACCTGCTCACGGGTGAGGACGCGGGGCAGACGACTCTCGGGCTTCGGCGCGCGAAGCCGCGCGCCGACGTCGACCGGCGTCCGGTCGGTCTCGTCGAGCCATCGGGTGAAGGCCCGGACGCTCGCCGACCGCCTGGCGAGGGTGGCCCGGGCGAGCCCGGCCTGCGTGCCCTGCCAGAGCCAGTCGCGCAGCAGGTCGAGGTCGAGGTCGCCGACCTCGCCCGGGCGGCCGAGCCGCTTCTCGGCGAAGACGACGAGCGAGTCGAGGTCGGCACCGTACGACCGCACCGTGTGGTCGCTGAGCCCCCGACCGTCGTGCAGGTGGTCCGCGAACCGTTCGACCTCGCCCAGGAGGCGCGTCACGGCAGGGTCCGCCCCTCGCGTCTCGACCCCGGCCCTCGCATGCCGACAGGCTAACCATCGCGACGCCCCCGCACCCGTCGCCACCCCGACCCGTGCCGTCGGGCCGCGCCCGAGAGGTCGAGTTCGGCCAGCACGTCGCGGACCGTCTCGAGCGACAGACCGCTCGCGACGGCCAGTTCGTCGGTCTCGCGGGTCGCCGTCGTGCTGAGGGCGTCCAGCACCCGCATCGTCTCGGGGTCGAGCCGCCGCCCCTGGTACGACGCCACGACGAGGTCGGTCGACACCCCGGCGAGTGCGAGGACCTCGTCGGCACTCGTCACGCACTCGGCCAGACCGGATCGGATCAGGGCGTGGCAGCCCACGGACGACGGCGAGGTCACCGGACCGGGCACGGCCCCGACCGGACGACCGAGCGACTGGGCGTGGGCGGCCGTGTTCAGCGACCCCGAGCGTCCGCCGGCCTCGACGACGACGGTCGCGGCTGTCAGGGCCGCGATGAGCCTGTTGCGTTGCAGGAAACGCCACCGTGACGGTTTGCCCCCGCAGGGGGCCTCGGAGATCATCAGGCCCGTCTCGAGGATGCGTCGCAGGAGGCCGTCGTGCCCGGCCGGGTAGAGGTGGTCGACTCCCCCGGCCATGACCGCCATCGTCGTCGCCGACGCGGCCAAGGCCGAACGGTGGGCCGCACCGTCGATGCCGTAGGCGGCCCCCGAGACGACCGCGAGGCCACGGTCGGCCACGCCGTCGGCGAGCTCGGCCGACACCTGCTCGCCGTAGGCCGTCGCCGCTCTCGAACCGACGATGGCGATGCTCGACGCCGGTACCGGGACGCACGCCGGACCTCGCGCCCAGAGGGCCACGGGGGCATGGTCTCCGAGCTCGTCGAGGACCGTGGGCCAGAACGGCGTACCCGGCACGAGCAGCCTCGATCCCACGACGGTCGCCGTGTGGAACGACCGGAGGATCACCCCGGTCTCGAGTCGTGGCCGCCACCTCTTCAACGCCCGCACGAGGTCGAGCCGCTCGACGTCGTCGAGGGTCGCCCCGGCCTCGACCAGCGCCCCGGACAGGAGACCCGGGCGGGGTTCGTCCCGACCGACCGCAGCCTCGAGCACGACGCGGAGACCGACGGTCGGCCCGAGCAACGCCCGGACGACCCCGCCCACCGCGTCCCCCGGTTCGACCACGCCCGTCCAGGCGCCCAGGGCGAAGGCCCGGACGGTCTGCGCCTCGCTGAGATCGTCGACGTCCGGCAGGACGGGCCGCACGAGATCGGCCAGCTCGGTGGAGGTCGCCCTGAGCAGGTCGCTCACAGCGACTGCCGCATGCTCAGGGCCCGCACGACGTGACGGCGGACGGGGGCAGGGTCGCCGTCGAGGTCGGCGAGGGTCCAGGCGACGCGCAGCACGCGGTCGTAGCCCCTCATCGTCAGGGCACCGGTCTCGAGAGCCCGGTCGACGG
Organism: Frigoribacterium sp. Leaf44; assembly: GCF_001421865.1. Lineage (NCBI taxonomy): Bacteria > Bacillati > Actinomycetota > Actinomycetes > Micrococcales > Microbacteriaceae > Frigoribacterium > Frigoribacterium sp. Leaf44. The sequence continues at coordinate 651,521 of NZ_LMLG01000001.1, read as the reverse complement.
GCTGCGAGTCCGCCACGGCCAGGCGGTTCGCCGGGTCGCGCAGCCAGGTACCGGGGACCTCGCCGGACAACCGCCAGGGGGTGCCGTCGAACCGACGGGCGGCACGGTCACGGGCCCGGTCGACGCGGTCGCGAGCCTGGCGCGTCGTCGTCGGGACGACGTCGGCCGAGGCTCGGAACTGGGACGAACTGATGCGGGCCACCCGCAACTGCAGGTCGATGCGGTCCACGAGCGGCCCGGAGAGCTTGCCGAGGTACCGACGCCGCTGATGCGGGGAACAGCTGCAGTCGGAGTCGCGGGAACCGTACTGCCCGCAGGGGCAAGGGTTGGCCGCGGCGACCAGCTGGAACCGCGCCGGGAAGCGAGCCACCGACCTCGACCGGTGGACGACGGTCTCACCCGATTCGAGAGGCTGGCGAAGGCAGTCGAGGACCGTCTGCTGGAACTCGGGCGCCTCGTCGAGGAACAACACGCCGCGGGTCGCCCTCGACGCGGCACCGGGCCGGATGACCCCGCTGCCGCCGCCGACCAAGGCCGCCGCGCTGCACGTGTGGTGAGGCGCCTCGAACGGTGGACGCCGGTCGAGATCGCCCGTGACGGCGACCCCGGCCAAGGAGCGGATCGACGCGACCTCGAGGGCCGAGTCGCCGTCGAGGTCGGGCAGCAGTCCCGGCAGGCGGGCCGCCAGCATGCTCTTGCCCGCACCGGGAGGGCCCACCATGAGGAGGTGGTGACCGCCGGCCGCGGCGACGACGAGCGCCTCGACGGCGTCGACGTTGCCGATGACGTCCGCGAGGTCGAGTTCGGCCGGCACCGTCGGTTCGGAGCGCGATCTCGTGATGGCCTCGACCGGTTCGGGTTCGAGACCTGCGCCGTGCCAGATGGCGGCCTCGCGGAGGCTCGGCACGGGCACCACGCGGATGCCGGGCACGAGGGCCGCCTCGTCGGCGTTGTCGGTCGGCACCATGACGGTGGTGGCCCCCGCCCGACGCGCACCCAGCACGGCGGGCAGGACGCCGTCGACGGGGCGGAGTCGGCCGTCGAGACCGAGCTCGCCCAGGTGGACGACGCGCTCGACGGACTCGGCGGGAACGACTTCGGCTGCGGCCAAGGCCGCGATGGCGATGCCGAGGTCGAAGGACGACCCCTGCTTGGGCAGCGAGGCCGGTGACAGGTTGACGGTCAGCTTGCGCGCCGGCAAGGCGCACCCGGAGTTCGTCGCGGCGGACCGGACCCGGTCGCGGGCCTCGCCCAGCGACGTGTCGGGCAGACCGATGATCACGAACGCCGGCAGCCCGGCACCCATGTCGGCCTCGATCTCGACCAGGGCACCGTCGACCCCCAGCAGGGCGACCGCCCTCGTCCGCGCCACGCTCATGCTCCGGCCCCGCGGACGTGGTCGATGCGCTCGTGCCCCGCGCACCGCTCGACCGTGATGCCCACGACGTCGATGCGCAACCCCCGGGGCGTCGTGGAGGGATGCGCCTGGCACCAGGCGCCCGCCAGCCGTCGCAGACGCGCCAACTTGGCCGGCGTCACGGCCTCGAGGGCGTGGCCGTAGCCGGTGCCCGACCGCGTCTTGACCTCGACGACGACCAGCACGTCTCCGTCCAGGGCGACCAGGTCGATCTCGCCCTCGCGACACCGCCAGTTGCGCTCGACGACCCGCATGCCCTGCGCCTCGACGTACTCGGCCGCGACGTCTTCGCCGCGCCGACCCAATTCGTCCTTCTTCGCCATGTCTGACCTCCTGCCAGCAGGCTGGCGGAGGCCTGTCCCTCGGGGGGCGGGCGGGACATCGTCTGGGGACGCCACCGATCCGGTGACGGCTGGGGACGAGCCGTATCAGACGGGTCGCATCCCGCGGCAACGGGTCACGTCGCGGCCGGGACTACTCGTCGAGCGCGAGTTCTTTCGGCAGCTCGAGATCGCGGGTCGTGAGCTCTTCGACGTTCACGTCCTTGAAGGTGAGCACCCGGACCGACTTGACGAAACGGTCGGAACGGTAGACGTCCCACACCCAGACGTCCGTCATCGAGAGTTCGAAGTAGAAGTCGTGCTCGGTGTCGCGCCGGACGAGGTCGACCTCGTTGGCCAGGTAGAAGCGCCGCTCGGTCTCGACCACAAAGCGGAACTGCGACACCACGTCGCGGTACTCGCGGTACAGCGCGAGCTCGACCTCGCGGTCGTAGTCTTCGAAATCGTCCTCGTCCATCGGAGGATCATCCTACGCGGCCCTCGGGGCGGCGGACGCCGAAGGCCTGCCGGTTCGGACCTCTGCCCCGGGAGTCAGTGCAACCAGGTGAGACGGTGGAGTGGCGACGGCCCCAACTCGGACAGTGCACCGTAGTGCGCCGACGAGCCGTATCCCTTGTTGCCGGCCCAGCCGTAGCCCGGGTGGGCGCCGTCGGCCTCGATCATCAGCCGGTCGCGCTCGACCTTGGCGATGACCGACGCCGCCGCCACCGACGCACAGTCGCGGTCGGCCTTGACCCGGGTCGTGATGCGGGGAGGGGTGGCGAGCTGGGGCGACAGGTAGTCGTGGTTGCCGTCGAGCACCACGACGGACTGCATGATGCCGACGCCGGCGTGGTGCAGCGCGGTCAGGGCGCGCTTGCCGGCCAGGCCGAGGGCGACGACGATGCCCAGCCGATCGACCTCGTGCGCCTCGGCGAAGCCCACCGCGTGATGGGACACCCACGACGTCGCCAGCGGGTAGAGGGCCTCGCGTCGCTTCTCGGACAAGAGCTTCGAGTCGCGCAGACCCGCGGGGACGTCGAGGCACTCGACGTGGACCGCTCCGAGCCCGACGGCGACCGGCCCGGCGATGGCACCCCGACCCACCTCGTCACAGCCGATCACCCAGGTCGCTCCGGTGGCGTGCAGCTCGCGCTCGAATTCGAGCGTGGGGTCGACGACGGGGCTCATTCGCCTTCTCGTTCGGTGCCGCGGAAGACGTCGGGGTAGTCGCCGAGCCACGTCCAGCGGTCGGTGGGCCAGCTGATGACGAAGGCGCGCCCGACGACGTCGCTCATCGGGACGAACCCCTTGCTCGGGGTGGCGCCGTTGTAGCGGCTGTCCTTCGAGTTGTAGCGGTTGTCGCCCATGACCCACAGGGAGTCGGCGGGGACCGTGACCGAGAAGTCGTCGGCCGAGACGCGGGTCTCGCCCGGAGGCAGGTTGACGTAGGGCTCGTCGAGGGGGACGCCGTTGACCGACATCTGGCCGAAGTCGTTGCAGCACTCGACCGTGTCACCCGGCAGGCCGATGACCCGCTTGATCAGGTGGTCGTTGCTGTCTTGTGCACCGAGCCCGACCAGCGTCAGGAACCACGAGATGCCGTCGGACACCGGGTTGCCCGTGGTCGTGCTGATCGGCGCCGTGCCGTCGAGCCACCCACCCGGGTCGGTGAACACCACCACGTCGCCACGCTTGACGTCGACGAGGTCGGGCACGAGCTCGTTGACGATGATGCGGTCGTTGATCTGGAGCGTCTGTTCCATCGACCCGGAAGGAATGTAGAACGACCGGATCAAGAACGTCTTGATCAGGAACGAGATGAGGAGCGCCGCCAGGAAGATGACGAGGACGTCGCGCACGAACGTGCCGATGCCGCGCTTCCCGCCGTCGTCGCGTCGAGGACGCAGGGCGCGCCTCACTGTGTCATTCGTCATTTAACCACCCGAGCTCCCCGCCATCTTAGATGGCGGGGAGCTCGGTGGATGTCGCGGGGACGCGTGACTAGTTGTCGCGCTTCTCCTTGATCTTGGCCTTCTTGCCGCGCAGCTCGCGCAGGTAGTAGAGCTTGGCGCGACGGACGGCACCACGGCTGACGACCTCGATGTGGTCGATGACCGGGGAGTGCACCGGGAAGGTGCGCTCGACGCCGACCTGGAAGCTCACCTTGCGGACCGTGAAGGTCTCGCGGATGCCCTCGTTCTGCTTGCCGATGACGACACCCTGGAAGACCTGGACGCGCGAGCGCGTGCCTTCGATGATGTTGACGTGCACCTTGACGGTGTCGCCGGCGCGGAAGTCGGGGACGTCCGAGCGGAGGTTGGCGGAGTCAACCGCGTCGAGGATGTGCATTGTCGTTCGCTCTCTGCAACCGCCACAGGTCGACTGCGTGTCTGGGGCACGTCACGCGCCCGTCATGATGAAGAAGGTGTGCTCTGGATCGGCAGACTCCCCTGTGGCAGAGTCGTGCGCAGGCACAAGCGCCTATTGTGCCACAGCGCGGGCGCCCGTGTCAGCCGCGCGGCGTGATGGTGATGACCGGGCCGTCGTCGCCGTAGCCGGGCCGACGCCCCGCGGCGGCCCCGGTGCCCGACGCGACCCTCTCGAGATCGGCGAGCGACGTGGCCATGCGGGCCCGCGCCTCCGTGACGAACTGCCACAGGGCCGAGGCGAACAGGCCGACGCCCGCCGCGATCGCCACGACGGCACAGAGCGCGAACAGGGCGGTCGAGAGGTCGAGGGACGAGGCCCCGCCGGCGACCTGCGTGAAGGCCGACGCGGACGCCGACTCGGCGGAACTGTCGACGATGAAGAACCCGAGACCGATCTGCCCGAGCCACGACAGCGTGAGCAGACCGACGTCGGCCCACGACACGGCCTTCGCCTGTCGGACGCTGCGGCGACCCACCACCACACCGGTGGCCACCGCCTGCCCCACGAAGAGCAGGGGCACGAGCAGCAGCTGGCCCACGAACTGGAGCCCCAACGGGACGCCGAAGAACGCCCGGCCCAGCAGCACCCAGAGCGGAAGCACGAACACGGCCACCCAGAGGAGGCGGTAGAAGACCCGGCGCATCGTCATGCGGTCGAGGCTACGAAACGATCGTGAAGAATGGCTGCATGATCGAACTGCGCACGCCCGACGAGATCGAGCGCATGCGGCCCGCCGGAGCCTTCGTCGCCCGCGTGCTCGAGGCGACCAGAGCTGCTGCACGACCGGGGATCGACCTGCTCGAGATCGACGAGCTCGCGCACGGCATGATCCGCGAGGCGGGCGCCGAGAGCTGCTACGTCGACTACCACCCGTCGTTCGGTGCGAGTCCGTTCGGCAAGGTGATCTGCACGTCGGTCAACGACGCGGCCCTGCACGGCCTGCCGCACCGCCACCGGCTGCGCGACGGCGATCTGCTCAGCCTCGACTTCGCCGCCTCGGTGGACGGCTGGGTCGCCGACTCGGCCGTGTCGTTCGTCGTCGGCGAGCAGGCGTCGCCCGAGGACCTCCGCCTGATCGAGACGTGCGAGGTCGCTCTGGACGCCGGCATCGCCGCCCTGAGGCCGGGCGCCAAGCTGGGCGACGTCTCGGCGGCCATCGGCCGGGTCGCCCGCAGCGCGGGCTACGGCGTCAACCTGCAGTTCGGCGGCCACGGGGTCGGACGGACGATGCACGGCGATCCCCACGTCCCGAACGACGGACGCGCGGGCCGGGGCTGGCCGGTGCGGCCCGGGCTCGTCGTCGCGATCGAACCCTGGCTGATGCGCGGAACCGACGAGATCGTCACCGACGCCGACGGCTGGACGCTGCGCAGCGTCGACGGTTCGAGGGCGGCGCACGTCGAGCACACCGTGGCCGTCACCGAGGACGGACCGCTCGTGCTCACCGCACGCGGCTGACCTGGACGAGCCGGGGCCGCGGCCCCTGGCCCGCACCTCGACCCGCGGACCCCGTCAGTCGAGCAGGTCGGGCCGCACCCGACGGGTGCGTTCGAGCTGCTGCTCACGACGCCAGGTCGCGATGGCCGCGTGGTTGCCGCTGAGCAGCACGGGAGGGACGTCGAGACCACGCCAGGACGCCGGCTTGGTGTAGCTGGGGTACTCGAGCAGGCCGTCTTCGTGGCTCTCTTCGGTGAGGCTCTCGGGGTTGCCCACGACACCCGGGACGAGACGCCCGATGGCCTCGATCATCGCCGTGACCGCGACCTCTCCGCCGTTCAGCACGTAGTCGCCCAGGCTGATCTCACGCACCGTCGCCCGGGTGGCGGCGTGCTCGACGACGCGCTGGTCGATGCCCTCGTACCGGCCGCAGGTGAAGACCAGATGCGGCGCGAACGCGAGCTCACGCGCCATGGCCTGGGTGAACGGCGTGCCCGCCGGCGACGGGACGATCATGATCGTGTCGTCGGGCGTGGACGTGTTGCCGAAGACGTGGTCGAGCGCCTCGCCCCAGGGCTCGGGACGCATGACCATGCCGGCCCCGCCACCGTAGGGCGTGTCGTCGACGGTGCGGTGCCGGTCGTGCGTGAAGTCACGCAGGTCGTGCACGGCGACGTCGAGCAGCTTCTGCTGCCGGGCCTTGCCCAGCAACGAGATGTCGAGCACCCCGAAGAACTCGGGGAAGATCGACACGATGTCGATGCGCACGCGTCAGCGCTCGTCGTCGGGAGCGGACTCGCCCTCGGAGGCCGGCTCGTCGACGCCGTCGAACGCCGGCTCGTCGTCCGTGTCGTCGGCCAGCTCTTCGAACAGCCCTTGCGGCGGGGTCACGACGACCACGCCGGCCTCGACGTCGACCTTCGGCACGAGGGCCGAGACGAACGGGACGAGAACCTCGCCCGACGCGGTGTCGACCGCGAGGAGGTCTTGGGCCGGCAGGTGATCGACCCGGGCCACGGTGCCGACGACGACACCGTCACGTTCGACGCGGAGGCCGACCAGCTGGTGGTCGTACCAGGCGTCGTCCTCGTGCGGCAGCTCGTCGGTGTCTTGGTCGACCCAGAGGATCGCCTTGACGAGGGACTCGGCGGCAGTGCGGTCGTCGACGCCCTCGAAGAAGCCCACCGGGTGGCTGTTGTACCAGCGCAACTCGGTGAGGGTGAGGGTCTTGTCGTGCCAGGCGCTGTCGGCGGGCACCTGCAGGCGGAACACGGCACCCGGCACGAAGCGCTGCTCGGGGGTGTCGGTGAAGAGTTCGAGCTTGAGGGCGCCCTTGAGGCCGTGGGCCTTGGTGAGGCGCCCCACCCGGAGTTCGGTCTTGCGGTCGGACGGCACGGCTCTAGAGATCGCCGTCGACGACGTCGACCCGGACACGCTTGCCGTCGGCCAGTGCCGTGATCAGGGTGCGGAGGGCCTTGGCGGTGCGACCGGCGCGGCCGATCACGCGACCGAGGTCGTCCGCGTGGACGTGCACCTCGAGGACGTCGCCTCGCGGGGAGTTCTTCTCCACGACCTGCACCTCGTCCGGGTGATCGACGATCCCCCGGACGAGGTGTTCGAGTGCAGGTGCGAGCACCGACTACGCCTCGGTGGTCTCGGCGTCGTCGCTGGACTCGGCGGGAGCCTCGGCCTTGACGGCGGGCTTCTCGGTCTTGGGCACGAGGACCGGCTTCTTCTTCTCGTCGGCGACGAAGGCCTCTTTCGGGGCCTTGGTCTTGACGGTGCTGACGGCGTCGGCGTCGCCCTTGAACTTGCCCCAGTCACCCGTCAGCTTCAGCAGCGCGGCGACCTGTTCGGTCGGCTGGGCGCCGACGGAGAGCCAGTACTGCGCACGCTCGGACTCGACCTCGATGAACGAAGGCTCTTCGGTGGGGTGGTACTTGCCGATCTCTTCGATGACGCGACCGTCACGCTTGGTGCGCGAGTCGGCGACGACGATGCGGTAGTAGGGGGCGCGGATCTTGCCCATGCGCTTGAGACGGATCTTGACAGCCACAATTCTCCTGTGTGATGTGATGTGGGCGAGTAGCCAGCCGTGAGCGTGGGGGCACACTCGGCTCGAAAGCTCTGATGGGAGTCGAACGTCGCCTGATTAGAGGGTCGGACGACAGAAG
>NZ_LMLG01000001.1:636824-643703 GCF_001421865.1 Frigoribacterium sp. Leaf44 | reverse complement strand
ACCGCGCCTCCCCGGCGTCATCGGACGACTCAGGACGTGCCCACCTGCTCCGTCGACGGCCCCCTGCGCGCCCCGGCTGGCAGGATGGACCCGCCCTGACGCCCACGGGAAGGCCACGCGGATGCGCATCGATTTTACGACCTCAGAGCGGTCGACCCTCGGCGTCGAGTGGGAGCTCGCCCTCGTCGACCACGAGTCGGGCGAGCTGGCGCCGCACGCCCCGGCGATCCTCGCCGACCTGGCCCACGTGAACGACGGCGGCCCCGAGCGGCTGACCAACGAACTGCTCACCAACACGGTCGAGGTCGTCACGGGCGTCCACCACCGCGTCGCCGACGCCGTCGACGACCTGAAGGGCACGATCGACCAGGTCCGCGGCCCCGCCTCGGTGCTCGGCGCCGACCTGATGTGTGCCGGAACGCACCCCTACAGCCGCTACGTCGACCAGGAGGTGACCCCCGACAAGGAGCGCTACGCCACGCTGATCGACCGCACGCGCTGGTGGGGCCGCCAGATGATGATCTGGGGGGTCCACGTGCACGTCGGCATCGACGACCGCGCCAAGGTGCTGCCGATCCTCAACGGCATGCTCACCTACCTGCCGCACTTCCAGGCCCTGACGGCGTCCAGCCCGTTCTGGGTCGGGGAAGAGACGGGATACGCCTCGAACCGGGCACTGATGTTCCAGCAGCTGCCGACGGCGGGTCTGCCGCCCCAGTTCGCGGCCTGGTCCGAATACGAGGCCATGGTCGCCGACATGACCCACACCGGCGTGATCGACGACCACAGCGAACTGCGCTGGGACCTCCGTCCCTCGCCGAAGTGGGGCACCCTCGAGACGCGCGTCTTCGACGGCATCGCGACGACCGACGAGCTCGCCGCCGTGACGGCACTGGTGCAGTGCCTCGTCGACGACATGTCCGAGCGGCTCGACCGCGGCGAGACCCTGACGAGCATGCAGCCGTGGTTCGTCCGCGAGAACAAGTGGCGCGCCGCCCGGTACGGCATGGACGCCATCGTGATCCAGAACGCGGCCGGCGACGAACGACTGGTGACGGACGACCTGCGCGAACTCGTGACGTCGCTCGAGCCGGCGGCCGAACGCCTCGGCTGCCTCGACGAACTGCACTCGCTCGCGGTGATCACCGACCGCGGGGCCAGCTACCAGCGCCAGCTCGCCGTCGCCGCCGCCCACGGCGGAGACCTCCGGCCCGTCGTGGCCTCGCTGGTCCGCGAGTTCGACGAGGGGTTGTCCGCAGCCGAGTGAGGCGCCGCGTCCGACGTCGTGCACGGACGACGTCAGGCACGGACGTCGTTACGCAGGGACGACGACGCCCACCCCGCGTCAGGCGGGACGGGCGTCGACGACCGTCAGGAGGCGCGGGTCGGGTCAGCCGCGCCCGAGCATCTTCTGCAGCGACGCGAGCTCTTCGGGCGAGGGTGCCGTGCCACCGGCCGTGGCACCACCACCGCCGCCCAGTCCGAAGCCGGAACCGCCGGGAGCGGACGAAGCGGGCTTGGCACCGGTGGCGAGGGCGGCGTTCTGAGCGGCGCGCTTGGCCGGGTTGCCGGCCTTCGAGCCCTTCTTCTTGGGCTGCGCCTTCTTGCCGGCGTACGAGGCGCCGGGGATCGGGCCCATGCCGGGGACCTGGGGCACGCCGCCCTTGGCGACGGTCTTCATCATCTTCGAGGCCTGCTCGAAGCGCTGCACGAGCTGGTTGACGTCGGTGACGGTCATGCCCGAACCGCGCGCGATGCGGAGGCGACGCGAGCCGTTGAGCAGCTTGGGCATCGCACGCTCTTGCTGCGTCATCGACTGGATGATCGCCTCGGTGCGGACGATCTCGCGCTCGTCGAAGTTCTCGAGCTGCTCGCGCATGCCCTTGGCGCCCGGCAGCATGCCGAGCATGCCCTTGATCGAGCCCATCTTGCGCAGCTGCTGCATCTGCGTGAGGAAGTCGTCGAGCGTGAAGGAGTCGGTCGCGATCTTCTGCGCGACCGCCATCGCCTCTTCTTCGTCGAAGGCCTGCTGGGCCTGCTCGATGAGCGAGAGGATGTCACCGAGGTCGAGGATGCGGCTCGCCATGCGGTCGGGGTGGAACGGCTCGAAGTCGTCGAGCGACTCGCCCGTCGACGCGAACATGATGGGGCGGCCGGTGACCGACGCGACGCTGAGGGCGGCACCACCGCGGGCGTCGCCGTCGAGCTTCGAGAGCACGACGCCGGTGAAGTCGACGCCGTCCTGGAAGGCCTTGGCGGTGGCGACGGCGTCCTGACCGATCATCGCGTCGATGACGAACAGCACCTCGTCGGGGTCCACGGCCTTGCGGATGTTCGCGGCCTGCTTCATGAGCTCGGCGTCGACGCCGAGACGACCGGCCGTGTCGACGATGACCGTGTCGTACTGCTTGTCGCGGGCGTACTTGATGGCCTGCTTGGCGACCTTGACCGGGTCACCCACGCCGTTGCCGGGCTCGGGCGCGAAGACGTGGGCGCCGGCCTGCTCTCCGACGACCTGCAGCTGCGTCACCGCGTTGGGACGCTGGAGGTCGGCCGCCACGAGCATGGGCGTGTGGCCGTCCTTCGCGAGCCACTTGGCCAGCTTGCCCGCGAGCGTCGTCTTGCCGGCTCCCTGGAGCCCGGCGAGCATGATGACGGTCGGCGGGTTCTTGGCGAACTCGAGCCGACGCTGCTGACCGCCGAGGATCTGCACCAGTTCTTCGTTGACGATCTGGACGACCTGCTGCGCGGGGTTCAGGGCCTTGCTGACCTCGTCGCCGAGGGCGCGGTCGCGCACCGTGTTCGTGAACGCCTTGACGACGTCGAACGCGACGTCGGCGTCGAGCAGGGCGCGACGGATCTCGCGCACGGTGCCGTCGACGTCGGCGGGACTCAGCTTGCCCTTGTTGCGGAGGTTCTTGAAGGTTTCCGCGAGGCGGTCGGAGAGGGTTCCAAAAGTGGCCATGGTGCGCCCATCTTAACCGACCGTCGGCGTCCCGCGCTGCGTGGCCGCACCTCCTCGGCTCGGCTTTGTTGTACTCGGTGCATCAATGAGGTTACCCTCGGGGCATGACCACGACGCGACGTGTCGGCCTGACGGGTCCGCCGCTCGACTACCGCGAGGGGCTGCGCCTGCAGCGGCGACTGCACGCCGACGTGGTGGCCGGCCGGCTCGACTCGGCACTCGTCCTCTGCCAGCACCCGTCCGTCTACACGGCGGGTACGCGCACGCAGACGACCGACCTGCCTCGCGACGGCTCCCCCGTCGTCCCGGTCGACCGCGGCGGACGCATCACCTGGCACGGCCCCGGCCAGCTCGTGGCGTACCCGATCGTGCGCCTGCCCGAGCCGCTCGACGTCGTCGCGCACGTCCGCGCGCTCGAGGCGTGCCTGATCGAGGTGTGCTCGGGCGTCGGAGTGTCGGCCGTGCGGGTGGCCGGGCGCAGCGGTGCCTGGGTGCCGGGGCCCCTCGGTGACGACAAGGTCGCGGCGGTCGGCGTGCGGGTCGCCGAGGGCGTGACGATGCACGGAGTCGCCCTCACCTGCGACGCCGACCTGTCCCCCTACGCCCAGATCGTGCCCTGCGGCATCACCGACGCCGGCGTGACCAGCCTGACCCGCGCCTCCGGGAGGCGCGTGGCCGTCACCGACGTCGCGGACGCCCTCGAGACGGCCCTGACCACGTACCTGACCAGCCTCGAGACCGCCGGACGCCGGCCGGCCCGACCCGACCCTGTGGGAGCCCACCGATGACGACGACCGCCCCCGAGGGCCGACGGCTGCTGCGCGTCGAGGCCCGCAACGCCGAGACCCCAATCGAGAAGAAGCCGACCTGGATCAAGACCACCGCCAAGCAGGGCCCCGAATACCGCGCCCTGACCGAGCTCGTGGTCGACAAGAAGCTGCACACCGTCTGCCAGGAGGCCGGCTGTCCGAACATCTTCGAGTGCTGGGAGGACCGCGAGGCGACGTTCCTGATCGGCGGCTCGCAGTGCACGCGCCGCTGTGACTTCTGTCAGATCGACACGGGCAAGCCGAGCCCGATCGACCGCCGCGAGCCCCTGTCGGTCGCCGAGTCGGTGCGCGAGATGGGGCTGCGTTATGCGACCGTCACCGGCGTCGCGCGCGACGACCTCGACGACGGAGGCGCGTGGCTCTACGCCGAGACCATCCGCCGCGTCCACGAACTGAACCCGGGCACGGGCGTCGAGATCCTCGTCCCCGACTTCAACGCTCGCCCCGACCTGCTCGGGCAGGTCTTCGACGCCCGGCCCGAGGTCTTCGCCCACAACGTCGAGACGGTGCCGCGCATCTTCAAGCGCATCCGCCCCGCGTTCACCTTCGAGCGGTCCCTCGACGTCATCACACAGGGTCACGACGCCGGCCTCGTGACGAAGTCGAACCTGATCCTCGGCATGGGTGAGGAACGAGGTGAGGTCATCGACGCCCTCGAACGACTCCGGGAGGCGCACACCGACATCATCACGCTGACCCAGTACCTGCGCCCCAGCCCCCGGCACCTGCCGGTCGCCCGGTGGGTGCACCCGGACGAGTTCGTCGACTTCCGCGAGATCGCGGAGGACATGGGCTTCAGCGGTGTGCTCGCCGGGCCGCTCGTGCGGTCGTCGTACCGTGCGGGTCGACTGTGGGCGCGGGCGACCGAGGCACGCGGCGGAGTCGTGCCCGAGGCGCTGCGCCACCTGCTCGAGGCGGGGGCCGGGCGCCAGGCCGTGTGACGCGCGCCGGGGTGGACGCAGGAGGCGCGGGTCGCGTGACCCGCGCCTCCTTCGTCCGTGCCGGGGCGCGTGGGCGCCTACGCGATGAGGTTCTGGACGAACACGTGGGGGGTGAAGCCGGTGAGGTCGCCGATGCCCTCGCCCTGACCGACGAGCTTGATCGGGATGCCGGTCTGCTCCTGCACCGCGAGGACGAATCCGCCTCGGGCCGAGCCGTCGAGCTTCGTCAGGACGAGGCCGGTCACCCCGGCGTGCTCGATGAAGGCCTGCGCCTGGGCCAGGCCGTTCTGGCCCGTCGTCGCGTCGAGCACGAGCAGCACCTCGGCGATCTCGGTCTGCTTCTCGACGACGCGCTTGATCTTGCCGAGCTCGTCCATCAGGCCTGACTTCGTCTGCAGTCGCCCCGCCGTGTCGATCAGGACGATCTCGATGCCTTCGCGCATGGCGAGCTCGACGGTCTGGAAGGCCACCGACGCAGGGTCTTGGCCCTGCTGCTGGGGGCGGACGATGCGGGCGCCGGCACGCTCGGCCCAGGTCGCGACCTGCTCGACGGCCGCCGCACGGAAGGTGTCGGCCGCCCCCACGACGACCGAGCGGTCGTAGTTCCGCAGGAACTTGGCGAACTTGCCGATGGTCGTCGTCTTGCCGACGCCGTTGACGCCGACCATGAGCACGACGGCGGGTCGGGCGCTGAGCTTGAGGGTCGAGTCGAGCTTCGAGAGCCGTTCTTCGAGCGTCTCGCGCAGCATGCGCTTGAGGTCGGCGGGGTCGGTGGTCGAGTAGCGCTGCACCTTCGCCTGCAGGTCGTCGATGATCTGCTCGGTCACGTCGGGGCCGAAGTCGGCGCCGATCAGGGCGGCCTCGAGGTCGTCCCACGTGGTCTCGTCGATCGTCTTCTTGGCGAACATGCCACGGAGGGCACCGGAGAGGGACCAGGGGGAAGCCATGCGGGCCAGCTTATTCGGCCCCGGACGAGACCGCGGACGTGCAGAGGCTGTAAGCTCGCCAGGTTGAAGGGGAGTACTCCCACGCGGTGGCGTCGTCAATACGGAAGAGACCGATCTCGACCCGGTGCACCGGTTCGCAGCCGTCCTGATCAGGACGCGACGCGAGTGGAGGAGACCTTCGGTACCCGCTGCGTACTGGAGGTACACACATGGACGTCCATTTCTTGACCTGGGCGATCACCATCGCCGGCATCATCGGCCTGCTGTTCTTCGACTTCTTCAGTCACGTCCGCACGCCGCACGAGCCGACCATCCGCGAGTCGGCCATCTGGTCGGGCGTCTACATCGGCATCGCCGTCCTGTTCGGCGTCGGCGTGGGCGTCTTCTCGAACTGGACCTTCGGTGGCGAGTACTTCGCCGGCTACATCACCGAGAAGGCCCTCTCGGTCGACAACCTGTTCGTCTTCCTGATCATCATGACGAGCTTCGCGGTGCCCCGCATCTACCAGCAGAAGGTGCTGCTCGTCGGCATCGCCATCGCCCTGCTCTCGCGCGGTCTGTTCATCGCGGCCGGCGTGGTCATCATCGAGAACTTCTCGTGGGTCTTCTACCTCTTCGGCATCCTGCTCTTCTGGCTCGCCTACAGCCAGGTCAAGGGCGGCCACGGCGACGACGAGAAGGACGAGGCGGACAGCAAGCTCATCCGTGCCCTGCGCCGTGTCATCCCCACCTCGCAGGACTACGACGGCCAGAAGCTGACCACCAAGGTCGACGGCAAGCGCCTCTTCACCCCGCTCTTCCTCGTCATGGTCGCGATCGGCCTGACCGACGTGCTCTTCGCGCTCGACTCGATCCCGGCCATCTTCGGCCTCACGCAAGAGGCCTACATCGTCTTCACGGCGAACGCGTTCTCGCTGCTCGGCCTGCGTCAGCTGTACTTCCTCATCTCGGGTCTGCTCGAGCGCCTCGTGTACCTGGCCCAGGGCCTGGCGGTCATCCTCGCCTTCATCGGCGTCAAGCTGTTGTTCCACGCCCTGCACGTCAACGAGGTGCCGTTCATCAACGGCGGCGAGCCGATCACCTGGATTCCCGAGATCCCGATCTGGTTCTCGCTCGGCTTCATCGTGCTGACCATCGCCGTCGCGACGGTCGCCAGCCTCGCGAAGACCCGACGGGACGCCCGCGCGAAGGCCGGC
>NZ_LMLG01000001.1:579865-636780 GCF_001421865.1 Frigoribacterium sp. Leaf44 | reverse complement strand
GGCCTCCATCCGGGGCCGCCCGCCGTCACTCCCCCGCGGCACCGCCGCGGCCGCACCATGGAACGGAACACCCCGATGCGCCTCGAACTCATCCGCCACGGTCAGACCGACTGGAACCTCGCCGACAAGCTCCAGGGCTCGTCCGACATCCCGCTGAACGACACGGGTCGCGGCCAGGCCCTCGAGGCGGCGCGGCTGCTGGCCGGCGTCGAGTGGAGCGCCATCGTGTCGTCGCCGCTCGAGCGCGCCCGCGAGACCGCCGAGATCATCGCCGCCGAGCTCGGCATCGAGTTGGGCGACGCCTACGACGAACTGATCGAGCGGGACTACGCCTCGCACGAGGGCCGCACCCCCGAGTCGCCGATCCCCGACCAGCCCAACGCCGACTACCCCGACATCGAACCCCGCGAGTCGGTCGCCGCCCGGGGCGTCGGCGCGCTCGAGATGATCCGCGACACGCGACTGCCGCTCGACGGTGACGACGCCCACATCGTCGTCGTCTGCCACGGCACGATCATCCGCTTCACCCTCGCCGAGATCCTCGGCCGCGAGGTCCCGCACATCGAGAACGCCGCGGCGAACACGGTCGAGTGGGACGGCACCGCCTGGCAGGTGCTGAGCATCAACGGCGGGGTCCTCGACACGCCCATCGACTGACACCCGGTGCCCCACGGGGCACGACGAGAACGAAGGAGGCGCGGCCACGCAGGTCGCGCCTCCTGCGTTTCTCGTCTGGTCGTGTCGGGTCAGGCCCGTGGCCCTGGCATGGTCCGAGCCGACCGACGGGAGGGCTCACTGCGTACTGAACCCGATGGCTCGGAGGGATCGGGCCGCACCGAACCCGACCACTCGCAGGGCTCACGGCGTGCCGAACCCGACCACTCGCAGGGCTCACGGCATGCCGAACCCGACCACTCGCAGGGCTCACGGCGTGCCGAACCCGACAACTCCTGCGCGACGCGCCGCTCAGTTCTCCCTGAGCAGACGGCTGGAGGCCTCCTGGTCGCGATGTGCACAGGACGAGCGGGCGGGGACGAGCGGGCGGAGCGGGCAGGGGTGAGGGCGGGTGGTTCCGCTCGGGGAGGGCGAACGGGGGTCAGAGGCCGGGGGCGGCGGTGCCGCGCTCGGCGACGACGCGCTGACCGACGACGGCGCTGACGCCGTCCTGACGCATCGAGACGCCGTAGAGGGCGTCGGCGATCTCCATCGTGCGCTTCTGGTGCGTGATGACGATGAGCTGGCTCGACTCGCGCAGGTCCTCGAAGATGGTCAGCAACCGGCCGAGGTTCGCGTCGTCGAGGGCCGCCTCGACCTCGTCCATGATGTAGAACGGGCTCGGCCGGGCCTTGAAGATCGCGATCAGCAGCGCCACGGCGGCCAGCGATCGCTCGCCGCCCGACAGCAACGACAGCCGCTCGATCTTCTTGCCGGCCGGCTTCACCGTCACCTCGATGCCGGTCGCCAGCAGGTCGTCGGGGTCGGTCAGGTGCAGCGAGCCGCTGCCTCCCGGGAAGAGGATCGGGAACACCTGGTCGAAGGCGGCCTGGGTGTCGGCGAACGCACTCGCGAAGATGGTCTGCATCTTGTCGTCGATCTCGTCGATGATCGTCAGCAGGTCCTTGCGGGTGCCGGTCAGGTCGGCCAGCTGCTCGGTCAGGAAGAGATGGCGCTGTTCGAGCGCCGCGAACTCCTCGAGGGCCAGCGGGTTGACCCTCCCGAGCCGCGCGAGCTTCTTCTCGGCCACGGCGAGCCGGCGCTGCTGGGCCGCCCGCTCGAAGGGCACGCCCCGAGGAGGCGCGGCGTCGCCCCCGGGGAGCGTCGCGTCGTCGAGGTCGGTGGCGCCGTCGGGTGCGCGATCGGCGGCACGGGCGGCATGCTCCCCCGCGGCGTCGTCCTCGCCCGCGGCCTCGACGTCGCCCGCGGCCTCGACGTCGACCAGGTCGACCTCGTCGTCGACGGACGGTCGGACCACGACCTCGTCGTCACCCGGCACGGGCACGTGTGGTCCGTACTCGGCCACGAGCACGTCCTCGACGAGGCCGAGCTCGGAGCCGGCTCGTTCGAGCAGCCCGGACAGGTGCAGCTTCTTCTCGTAGATCTCCATCTCGAGTCCGTGCACGCTCTCGGTCACGGTGGCGAGCCGGTCGCGCAGCTCGCGCTCGGCCCGGCGCAGCGCCTGCAGCTCGGTGTTCTGCTCTGCCCGGGCCGCCTCGGCCTCGGCCAGCACCGCGCGCGCCTCGGCCACCGACCGGGCGACCGCGTCCAGGGTCGGCGGCAGGGCCTCGAGCACCGACGACGTGGCGGCCATCTGCCGCTGCCGCACCACCGTCCGACGCGCCTGGAGCTCGGCAGCCGCCCGTTGCTCGTCGAGCTGGCGTTGCAGTGCCTCGGCCCGGGCCATCTCGGCGCGGACCCGTTCGCGGACGGTCTCGAGGGCGATGCGACGCTCGGTCTCGACGGCCCGCGCGCTCTCGACCTCGGCCAGCAGGCCGTCACGCGCCGACGCGTCGAGCAGCGGCCGCGGGCGGGCAGCGTGCTCGTCGTGGGCGGCCGACGCCGCGTCGACGGCACGGCTCGCGGCGTCGACGGCCTCGACCGACGCCTCGAGGGCGTCGGAGAGACGGTCGACCTCGGCCTCGGCGGCCTCGACCCGGGCACGCAGACGACCGAGCTTTTGCCCGTGGGAGGTGACCCGCGCCTCCTCGTCCCGGGCGGCTGCCGCCGCCTCTTTCGCACGGGTGCGCGTCGCGGCGAGACGGTCCCGCAGCTCGGCGAGTTCGGGGGCGAGGCGCTCGATCTCGGTGGCCACGCCGGTGAGCCGGTCGGCGGCCGCGTCGCGCTCGGCGACGAGCTCGAGGCGCGACCGCTCGGCACCCGACCCGCCGCGCAGCACGTAGTCGGTCAGCACCTCGCCCGCCCGTGTGATGACGGTCACGGGGACCGGGTGGCCGGCGAGTGCCTGCCAGGCCGAGCGCGCGACCACGAGGTCGTCGGCCACGACGGTGGCGGCCAGCAGCCCGAGCACCCCGGGAGGCGCGGTGACGACGGCGGTGGCGGCGACGGCTCCGGTCGGGAGGTCGACGTCGAGCGTCGACAGGGGACGCACGGGCTCGGCCACGACGACCTCGACCCGGCCCAGCTCGGCCTCGGTGGCGTGCGCGACGGCGTCGACCGCGGCCTCGACGTCGTCGGCCAGCACCGAGTCGACCACGCTGCCGAGCGCCGCGGCGACGGCGGCCTCGTAACCGGGACGCACCTGCACGTGCTCGGCCACCAAGCCGCGGATGCCCGGTCGGGCCGCGGCCACGAGAGCGGCCGTGGCGTCGTTCTGGTCGAGGGCGAGCGACAGGGCGCTCCGCCGGGCCGCGAGGGCGTCGCGCTCGCGTTCGGCCGCGTGCAGGCGGTCGCGCAGCTCGTCGACGCTCGCCGTGAGAGCCGTCAGCTGCTCTTCGGCCTCGGCCTGGACGGCGGCGTGATCGACCCCGTCGGCGTCGGCACGCGGCGACCGCTGCTCGAGCTCGGCGTACTCGGCCCGTCCGGCGTCCCGACGCGCCTCGGCGGCCTCGAGCGCGGCGCGCTGACGCAGCTGCTCGCCCCGGACGGCGGCGAGCCCCGACCGCGCCGTCTCGAGGGCGCCACGCAGGCGGGTGGCCTCTAGGTCGTGTTGCGAGACGAGGACGCTCTGCGCCTGGATCTCGACGTCGAGGGCGTCGAGGGACGCACGGACCGTGGCCAGCTCGGCCCCGGCCGCCCCCACCGCCGCCTCGGCCTGCGAGACGTCGCCGCGCAGGCGCTCGGCCTCGTCGCGGGCGTCGGCGACCATGCCCGCGCTGACGGTGGTCGCCACGGCGGGCTGGTCCGCCTGCTGGGCGAGCAGCTGGAGCCGCTGCTGCGCGAGGCTCGACAGGCTGCGCAGGCGCTCGTGGACCGACTCGAGTCCGAAGACCACCCGGCGGGCGTCGTCGACGGCGTCGCCGACCATGGCCTGCTCGAGGCGGTGCTCACGCTGCTTGTTCTCGTCGAGGCGGTCCTGCAGCACGAGGCGCTCGCTCTTGCGCTCGGCCTCGGTGCTCGACCGGGCCGTGAGCGACTCCCGCAGGGCGACGACCTCGTCCGCCAGGAGACGGGCGCGGGCGTCCCGGACGACCGCGGCGATGGTCTGCGCCTCGCGGGCGATCTCGGCCTGGCGCCCGAGCGGTTTGAGTTGACGGCGGAGCTCGCCCGCGAGGTCGCTGAGCCGTGTGAGGTTCGTCTGCATGGCCTCGAGCTTGCGGAGGGTCTTCTCCTTGCGACGACGGTGTTTGAGGATGCCGGCGGCCTCCTCGACGAAGCCCCGGCGGTCCTCCGGGGTGGCGCGCAGCACGGCGTCGAGCTGCCCCTGCCCCACGATGACGTGCATCTCGCGGCCGAGGCCGGAGTCGCTGAGCAGCTCTTGGACGTCGAGCAGCCGGCACCCCTCGCCGTTGATGGCGTACTCGCTGCCACCGTTGCGGAAGAGGGTACGGCTGATCGTCACCTCGGTGTAGTCGATCGGCAGGGCCCCGTCGGAGTTGTCGATCGTCAACACCACCTGCGCCCGACCGAGCGGACCGCGGGTCGAGGTGCCGGCGAAGATGACGTCCTCCATCTTGCCGCCGCGGAGGTTCTTCGCCCCCTGCTCGCCCATCACCCAGGCGAGGGCGTCGACGACGTTGCTCTTGCCCGAACCGTTCGGGCCGACGACGCAGGTGACCCCCGGCTCGAAGGCGAACGTGGTCGCCGAGGCGAACGACTTGAAGCCCTTGAGCGTGAGGCTCTTCAGGTACATGCGCCGCGCCTCCTCGGGGCTCGTGACGGGTGGTGGACCGGGCGGACCGGGGCGTCGACGGCAGGTCGTGACCCGTTCTCAAGGATACGGGTGGAGGCCCCGCCGTCCGGGGAGGCGGGCGGCGCCGGACGAGGCGGGGGTCAGCGCGTGCGCACCCGCTGGCAGCGAGGGCAGAAGTGGCTCGAGCGGTTCATGAACGCCTCGCGCACGATGGGGGTGCCGCACCGCGGGCAGGGGCGACCTTGCTGCCCGTACGCGGCGAGGCTGTGGCTGAAGTAACCCGACTGGCCGTTGACGTTGACGTACTGGGCGTCGAAGCTCGTCCCGCCCTCGCCGAGGGCCCTGAGCAGCACGACCCGCACCTCGGCCAGCAGCACGCGGGCCCGCGCCCTCGACAACGACTCGGTCGGCTGCTCGGGGTGCACCCGCGCGGCCCAGAGGCTCTCGTCGGCGTAGATGTTGCCCACCCCGCTCAGCAGACCCTGGTCGAGCAGCGCGCGCTTGACACCGGTGCGTCGGGCCAGCAGGCGGGTGATCACCCGCGGCTCGTCGAAGGCCGGGTCGAGCGGGTCGCGCGCGATGTGCGAGACCTGCTGCGGCACCCGGCGCACCCAGGCGGCCGGATCGGCGTCGGTGCCGGCGGTGGTGGTCGGCCGGGCGTCCGTCCCGGCCTCGACCGCGGCCTCGGCGTCGGACCCCAGGAGGCGCGGGCCGGCGAACCCCGCCGCCCGCCCGTCCAGCGTGGGCACGGTCTCGTCGAGGGCCATCGAGCCGAAGATGCGCTGGTCGACGAAGGCGAGTCGCACGGGGCCGAGCGACGGGCTGTCGACCTCGAGCCGGATGCGCATCAGACGGTCGGGCTCGGCGTCCCGGCTGCGGAGCAGGACCTGACCGCTCATGCCGAGGTGAGCCACGAGGGCCAGGGGCTGCTCGTGCGGCTCGGCCGGCTCGAAGGGGAACCAGAGGAACTTGCCCCGGCGGACGGCCGAGTCGATCGTGCCACCGACCAAGCGGTCGACGAAGTCGTCGCTCGGACCGCGGTGCCGCTTGAGCGACCGCTGGTCGAGGACGTCGACCGCCGTCACCACGGCACCGGCCACCACGGGGTGCAGACCGGCCCGGACGACCTCGACCTCGGGCAGTTCGGGCACGGTCAGGCGGTGGAGGCGGCGGCCCGACGGGCGGCGGCCACCCCGGCGGCCGACGCGTTGAGCGACGTCCAGGCCCCGAGGGCGGCGGCCATCTCGGCCTGCTTCTTGCTGCTGCCCGACCCCTCGGCGACGCCCTGCTCGTCACCCAGGGCGACGACCGCGTGGAAACGCTTGTCGTGATCGGGACCACTGTCGGTGACCGAGTACGAAGGCATGCCCCGACCCAGGGTCGCAGCCAGTTCTTGCAGGCTGGTCTTGGGGTCCATCGCGGCACCGAAACGATCGGGGTCGACGAGCAGCGGCGCCACGAGACGCAGCACGAGTGCCGTGGCAGCCTCGCCCCCGGCCTCGAGGTACGTCGCGCCGATGATGGCCTCGACGGTGTCGGCCAGGATCGAGTGCTTGTCCCGACCGCCGGTCAACTCTTCGCCGCGACCGAGGCGCAGGTACGGGCCGAGACCGATGATCCGTGCGACCTCGGCCAGGGCGACGGTGCTGACGAGACTGGCCCGACGCTTCGCGAGGTCGCCCTCGTCGAGGTCGGGGTTCTCGGTGAAGAGCATGACCGTGACGGCCTGGCCCAGGATGGAGTCGCCGAGGAACTCGAGGCGCTCGTTGTTGCCGACGCCGCCGTGCTCGTACGAGTACGACCGGTGCGTGAGCGCCTGGTCGATCAGGTCGTCGCTGAGCTCGATCTGCAGTCGGGACAAGAGAACAGCCCGGTCGGCACCAGGGCTCGACTCGGGCTGACTCATGCGCTCACCGCGAGGGTGGACGGGTTCACGTCGGTGATCAGACGTCGGCGACCTTGCGGCCCTTGTACTCCATGTACAGGGCGGTGCCGGCGCTGTCCTCGACGACCTTGGCACGGTGCGGCAGGCTGTAGGTGACCTTGCCGTTCTCGATCGTCTTGACGAGCTGGACCGGCGTGGCCTTCCACTGCGAACGACGAGCGTGCGTGTTGGAGCGTGACTGCTTGCGCTTCGGGACGGCCATGGGTTTCTCTTCTCTCTGTCGGCACCCTCACGGGTGCCTGGGTCTGACGATGGTGGGTGACGCGGTGGTGTTCAGTGCTGCTCGTCGGCCGGGCGCTGGTCGTCGTGACCGGTTCCCTGTGACGTGCCGTCGGCGGGTGCCGATTCAGCCTGGAACCCTGCCAGGGCCGACCAGCGGGGGTCGGCGATCTCGCGGGGCTGGTAGTCGGGGATGTCGTCCACGCGCTCGCCCGTTTCGGGGTCGAGGCCCGGACAATCCGGCCGACAGACCGGCTGGAAGGGCAGTGACAGAACCACTGCGTCTCTGACCACGGGTTCAAGATCCACGTGATCGTCTTGAACCTGATAGTCAAAAGCTTCGTCGACATCGTACGCGAAAAGCTCGGCGAAATCGACTTCGACGGGCTCGGAGATGTCACGGAGGCATCGGCTGCACTCACCGACCGCCGTGCCCGAGACGTGCGCGGACACCAGGATGCCGTCGTGCAGCCCCTCGAGCTTGACGTCGATCGCGATCTCGGCACCCTTCGGCACCGAGATCTGTCCCTCGCCGAGCTTCTCGGGCACGACGACGTCGAGTTCGTGCTCGCGCATCTCGCCCGGACGGTGCACGAGGTCGAACACCGGGACGGTGTAGGGGGTCTGGCTGAAATGAGGCACGAAGAGAGAGTTTACGCCGTCGAGCCGGACGCCGCCTCCGTGCCCCCGACGAGCGATCGCGGCGCGATGGTCGCCACGACGCGCTGCCCCACGGACGAGGAGGCGCGGAGCCCGTCGATCACGCGGCGCGCGTCCGCCTGCACCTGCCGAGCGGCCGGCTCGGCCCCGAAGCGCTCGACCTGCAGGGCGTCCAGCAGCGCGACCGAGGCGACCCGCGCCTCCTCGGCCCTGCTCGTCCGGCCGGAGGACGGTGCCGTCGCGGTGCCGGTCACGGCACCGTGGCCGACGCCCCCCACCCCGAGTCGCTGCGCCAGCAGGCCGGCGACGGCCGGCGGGGTCATCGTGGCCGTCACCGGGACACCCAGGTCTCGAGCGGTGTCGACCACCTCGTGCCAGGCGTGCAGCGCCAGGTCGGGCGGGGACGCCGACAATCGGCGACGTCGGCGGCCCGCGCGCAGACCCGAGGGGACGACGAGGGCGGCGAGCACGAGCGCCGCGAGCACCGACAGGGCGATCGACGGGACCGGTCCGACGCCGGAGCCCGGACCCGAGGCGGCGGACGTCGGCGTGGCGCTCGCGCTCGGAGCCGCACCGGTCGGGGCGGTCGAGGCCGACGGGGCCGTGCTCGCGTCGGGCGCGGTGCTCGCGTCGTCGCTGGGGACGTCGCTCGGCTCGACGCCGGTCTGCTGCAGGTACTGCTGAGGGGCGCCGAGGCCGACGGTCGGCTCGAAGGGGACCCAGCCGAGCCCGGCGAAGTACAGCTCGGGCCAGGTGTGCAGGTCGTCGCTGCTCACCCGGAACGCGGCGTCGTCACCGACGCCCTGCAGGTCGCCCGGCAGGAAGCCCACGGCCACCCGCGAGGGGATGCCCAGCGTCCGGGCCATGACCGCCATCGCCGAGGCGAAGTGGACGCAGTACCCGCTGCGGACCTGCAGGAACGTCTCGATCGCGTCGAGGCCGCTCCCGTCGTAGCCGCGCTGGACAGGGGTGTCCTCCGAGTACGTGAAGTCGCCGTCGCGGAAGAAGTCCTGCAGCTCGACGGCCGCGTCGAACGGGTTGGCCGAGCCGGCGGTCACCTCGGCGGCGAGGTCGGTGACGGTCTGCGGCACCTCGTCGACCGAGAGGTAGGGCGCCATGTCGGGCCCCGTGTCGTCGAGCGAGGCGACGACCTGTTCGGGGCTCGGGTCGACGGGCCGACTCGTCACCTCGTACTCGAGGCCCTGCGTGCCCTCGGAGTCGCTGCGGACGGTGACGCCGCTCTCGTCGACGAACCGCCACCCGTCGTCGAGCCCCTCGATGGTGGTCGGCGGCACCGGGACGGGCAGGTACGGACTGCGGAGCGCCCCGATCGTGACGTCCGTCGTGACGTCGCGTCGTGCGGTGCCCGGGTCGATGCCGGGAGCGTCGGGCAGGGTGTCGAGCGTGTTGAGCGGGTCGAGCGGCACGTCGGCCGGACTCCAGGTGCGGCCCGAGAAGTCGACGAGGTCGACGAGCTTGAGGTAGGTGCCCTGCGGATCGTCGGTCCGGTACGACAGGACGGTGACCGGGGCACCCCGCCGCAGGTCGTCGCCGAGGTCGATGATGGGGTTCACGCCGGTCGCGAGGCCGGCACCGGTGCCCGAACCGGTCAACGGCGCCACGCCCGTGAGGGGAACGACGGCGGTCAGGAGCCCGGCCACGGCGACCGACGCGGCGGCACCGACGAGACCGGCGCGCGAGGGTCGTCGCCCCGTGGAGACCATCAGCAGCACGAGGTAGGCCAGCACGGTCGCCACCACCCAGGGCCAGCTCGTCACGACGCCCGGGACGAAGGTCGGCACGGCCAGGACGAGGGCCGGGAAGACCCCGGTCACGACCGGCAGCTGCCCCACCGACGACAGCAGGTCGGTGACGACGGCGACGACGAGGACCGAGAGTGCCACCGTGACCAGCAGGCCGTCGTTGACCTCGACGGGGGCCGATCCCTCGACGATGGCCGCGTTGGCCTGAGCCGAGAGCTCGGGGATGCGCGCGAAGGTGGCACCCGTCGGCACGACGCCGAGCAGGGCCGTCCCCCCCGAGGCGAAGGCCGTCGTGACGAGCGCGCCGAGGACCGCCCCGCCGACCACGCCCAGCCAGGAGGCGCCTCCCAGCGCCCGCACGGCGAGGGACGCACCCAGCACGACGGCGGCCACGACGGCACCCGCGACCCACCAGCCGACCCCGACGAAGACGGGGTGCAGGCTCGCGAGCGAGAGGACGAGCACGAGCCAGAGCAGAGCCGTGGTCTGCCAGCGGGCCGCGCCCGTGGGCTCGGCCCCGAAGAACCCCACGCGCGTCGACGAGTCAGTCATCGAGGACCCCCGAGGTCGTGATCAGGCGGCCGACGTCGACGCTCGAGTCGGTCTCGACGACCCGCCAGCCGGAGTCACGCAGGGCGCCGGCGACCTCGTCGGGGGCGAGCACGCGGTCGTCGCCCCGGCCCGGACCGTCGGCGAGGCGTGCGGGTCGTGAGGTCAGGCCGGCGCCGAGGGGCAGGGCGGCCGTGACGACGACGGCGATCGCCGACGACCCGGGAGCCCTCGAGGCGACGAGCAGCTCGAGGTCGAGCCGGCCCAGGCCTGAGACGACCGCCACGACGGGCTCCCGGGGCGACGGGGCGGGAGCCGGTGCCCCGAGCGCGTCGTCGAGCCGCAGGTCGGCGAGGTCGTCGAGGAACCCCGTGGTCGACTCCGGGTCGTGCCGGGCGACGAGCGTGCCGCCGGGTGTCGTCAGCACGGTCGCGGACCCCGCGTGGCCGATCTCGACCGCGATGGTCGCGGCGAACGAGACCGCCCACTCGAACGCGTCGCTGACGAGCGGGATCGAGGCGGTCGCCGGCCTCACCCGGACGCCGCTCGTCGGCGGCACCGTCGGACGTGCGTCGGACCATCCCTCGGCCGCGACGGCGATGACGACCCGCGCGCTGGGCAGGCCGTGCTGCTCTTCTTGTCGGACCATGAGCTCACCGTGCCGGGCCGTCGCCTTCCAGTGCACCCGACGCATCGGGTCACCCCGGCGGTACTCGCGCGTGACCGGATCGTCCTCGCCACCGGCCAGGCTGTGCTCGCGCTGCCGTCTCGACCCGTCACCCAGGGCACGGGACTCGCGCCCGAGCCCCACCTCGACGACGTCGGGCACGACGACGAACTCGGCCACGCCGGCCGCCACGACCCGTCGCCGGGCGACGCCGTACGACTCGACGAGGTCGACGTGCAGGGGGCCGATGCGGTGCCGACCGCGCGGCAGGTCGTGGTGACGGAAGACCGCCGAGGAGGCACGGCCCGGCACGAGCAGGACGGCCGCGGCCTCGGAGTCGGACAGTCGCCCGAACGGCAGCTGCTCGCGGACCCGCACCGTGCCGGAGGTCCGCCCCCCTCGGGGAAGGACCGTGACCGTCTCGACGGCGGACCACCCCGCGACGCCGCGGTCGGGGGTGAAACGGCGGGCGACCCGCACGTCGGCCGTGCGGAAGAGCAGCGACACCGTGACGGCCACGATCAGCACGACGAGCGTCGAGCCGGCGAACACGAGGGCCGGGGCCTGCAGCAGCCAGCCCACGAGCACGACGAGCACCCCGGCGGCGAGCACGCCGACGCCTCGGCCGGTCGGCCTGGGGACCCCACCCCGTCTCACGGTCAGCGCGCGTCGGTCGCGTCGCCGAGCGGGACGGGGGTCTGTTCGACGACCTCGGCGACGAGGTCGTAGGCCGCGGAGACCGCCCCTGCACCGGCTCGACCGGCGAGGATGACCCGGTGGCCGAGGACGGGACCGGTGAGGGCGTCGACGTCGTCGGGGACCACGTAGCCACGGCCGTTGAGGGCGGCCCAGGACTTGGCCGCCCTCATGAGCTGCAGGGTCGCGCGGGGGCTGGCCCCGAGACGCACGTCGGGGTGGACGCGCGTCGCCTGGACGATCCGCACGGCGTATTCTTCGACCGCCTGCGCGGTGTAGACCGTGCGGACGGCGGCGATCATGCGCGTGAGCTCGTCGAGCGAGACGAGCGGACGCAGGGTGTCGAGGGGGCTGACCCGCTCACGCTGCTGCAGCATGCGCAACTCGCTGCGGGCGTCGGGGTAGCCCAGCGAGATGCGGGCCATGAACCGGTCGCGCTGGGCCTCGGGCAGGTTGTAGGTGCCCTCCATCTCGACGGGGTTCTGCGTCGCCACGACGAGGAACGGCGAGGGCAGCGGGTGCGTGATGCCGTCGACGGTCACCTGGCGCTCTTCGAGGCTCTCGAGCAACGCCGACTGCGTCTTCGGCGAGGCGCGGTTGATCTCGTCGCCGATGACGACGTTGGCGAAGACGGGACCGGGCTTGAACTCGAACCCGCCGCTCTGCCGGTCGTAGACCGAGACGCCCGTGATGTCGCTCGGCAGCAGGTCGGGGGTGAACTGGATGCGGGTGACGGTCGCGTCGACCGCCTTGGCGAGCGCCCGGGCCAGCTGGGTCTTGCCGACCCCCGGGACGTCCTCGATCAACAGGTGGCCCTCGGCGAGCAGGACGGTGAGCGCCGTCGAGATGGCGCCGTCCTTGCCGTCGATCACGGTGGCCACGGCCTCGAGGATGCCCCTCGCGCGCTGCTGGACCTCGGCGAGCGACATCGTGGGCCCGGAGCCGGTCGCGCGGACGGCGGCGGGCTCGACGGTGGGGTCGTTGGTCGTGGTCATCGCGGCGTCCTCATGGGTGGGGTCGGGGTCAGGTCGTGCTGAGGTAGGCGGCGACGGCGTCGGGCACGTAGGGCGACACGTCCCCGCCGAGCGAGGCCACCTGCCGCACGAGCGAGCTCGACACGTGGGCATGGGCCGGGTCGGGGAGCAAGAAGACGGTCTCGACACCGGCGAGGCTGCGGTTCATGATCGCCATCGGGGTCTCGTAGGCGACGTCGACCTGCGAGCGGATGCCCTTGACGAGCACGCTCGCCCCGACCTCGGTGCAGTAGTCGACGAGCAACCCGACGCTCCAGCTGTGGACCGTGACAGTCTCGGGCAGCCCGGCCGCCCGGAGCGATTCGGTGAGCAGGGAGACGCGCTGCGCGAGGGGCAGCAGCGCACTCTTCTCGGGGTTGTGGACGACGAGGACGTGGACCTCGTCGAAGATGTTGGCGGCCCGGGCGATCACGTCCACGTGCCCGAGGGTCACGGGGTCGAACGAACCCGGCACGACGGCGATCCTGCTCATCCGGTCACTGTATCCCGCCGACCCCGGACGGACACCCAGGGCGAAGGCGGCGTCGAGGACGCGTCACGCACCACGGCGTGCTCAGTTCTTG
Source organism: Frigoribacterium sp. Leaf44 (assembly GCF_001421865.1). Lineage (NCBI taxonomy): Bacteria > Bacillati > Actinomycetota > Actinomycetes > Micrococcales > Microbacteriaceae > Frigoribacterium > Frigoribacterium sp. Leaf44. The sequence continues at coordinate 623,877 of NZ_LMLG01000001.1, read as the reverse complement.
CCCATGGCCTCGCGGCCCCGGTCGTCGAGTCGACGCGCGATGGCCGCCGCGAGGGCGGGGTGGTCGACCAGGCGCGGGTCGTCGTCGAGGACCTCGGCCGCGTGCTCGCGGGCGAGGCCGATGAGGTCGCCGTCGCGGGCCACCCGCAGCAGACGCAGGGACGAACGGCCGCCCGACTGGAGGTTGCCGAGCACGTCGCCCTCGCGACGCAGGTCGAGGTCGACCTGCGCGAGCTCGAAGCCGTCGAGCGTGGCCGCGACCGCGTCCACCCGCTCACGCGCGACCGTGTCGGCCGCCGCGTGCGTGACGAGCAGACAGAGCCCCGGGTGACCGCCGCGGCCCACGCGACCGCGCAACTGGTGCAGTTGCGAGACGCCGAACCGGTCGGCGTCGAGAACGACCATGGTCGAGGCGTTCGGCACGTCGACACCCACCTCGATGACCGTCGTCGCCACGAGCACGTCGATGTCGCCGGCCGCGAAGCGACGCATGACGTCGTCCTTCTCGTCGGACGACATGCGTCCGTGGAGGGGCTCGATGCGCAGCCCGGCCAACACGGGGATGGTGGGCACCCGGGCCATGACCCCCTCGACGCTCGCGCGTTCGGGTGCCGGCGCCTCGGCCACGTCGGCCCCGTGCGCGTCGTCGCCGGGTGCGACCTCGGCATCGGGCGGGTCGCCGGGTTCGGCCGTGACCGCGTCGATCGCCGGGCAGACGACGAACACCTGTCGCCCCTTCGCCACCTCTTCGGCCGAGCGCTGCCAGATGCGACCGCCCCAGGTCGGGTGGTCGGCGAGGGGCACGACGAACGACTCGATCGGCTGGCGCCCCTTCGGCAGCTCGGCGATGGTCGACACGTCGAGGTCGCCGAAGACCGTCATGGCCACGGTGCGCGGGATCGGCGTCGCGGTCAGGACGAGCACGTGCGGCGGTGTGGCGCCTTTCTTGCGCAGCGCCTCACGCTGGTCGACGCCGAAGCGGTGCTGCTCGTCGACGACGACGAGGCCGAGGTCGAAGAACTCGACGGCCTCGCTGATCAGGGCGTGGGTGCCCACGACGACGTGCGCCTGGCCGCTGACGATGGACAGCAGCGCCTTCTTGCGCTGGGCGACCGTCATCTGGCCGGTCAACAGGGTCGGGCGGAGACGGGCCGCCAGGTCGGGACCGAGGGTGGCCGTGATGGATCGCAGGTGCTGGGCCGCGAGCACCTCGGTCGGGGCCAGCAGGGCCGACTGGCCGCCGCTCTCGGCCACCGCGAGCATGGCCCGCAGGGCGACGAGGGTCTTGCCCGAGCCGACCTCGCCCTGCACGAGGCGGTTCATCGGCACCTCGGCCTCGAGGTCGCGGGTGATCTCGTCGCCGACGAGGCGCTGGTCGCCCGTCCGCTCGAAGGGCAGGGCGGCGTCGAAGGCGGCGAGCAGGCCGTCGGGTGCGGCCCGACGGGGGGTCGCGGCCGACCGACGCACGAGCGCCCGCTGCTGCAGCAGGGCGCTCTGCAGCACGAAGGCCTCGTCGAACCGCAGGGTGTCGCGGGCCGTGAGGTGGTCGCGATCGGTCTCGGGACGGTGGATGCGCTCGTACGCCTCGGACACGGGCATCAGGTCGAGTTCGGACCGGACCGACGCCGGCACCGCGTCGTCGATCGGCGGCAGGCCGTCGAGCAGCACCTCGACCGACTTCTGCACCTGCCAGGACGCCACGGAGGCGCTGGCCGGGTAGATCGGGATGGGCTGCTTCGCCCACTTCTGGGCCTGCTGGTCGCCGACCCCGGCGACGGCCTCGTGCGAGGCGTCGAACAGCTCGTAGTCGGGGTGCGCCAGCTGGCGCAGCCCCCGGTAGTCGCCGACCTTGCCGGCGAAGATGCCCCGGGCCCCCGGCACCAGGTCCTTGGCCCGCCACGCCTGGTTGAAGAAGGTGAGCGTGAGGATGCCCTGGCCGTCGCCGATGCGCACCTCGAGGATCGACCCGCGCCGGGCGCGCATCGTGCGTTCGCGGACGTCCAGCACCTGGGCGACGATCGTGACGGACTCGCCCAGCGGCAGCTGGTCGAGCGCCGTGAGCTCGCCCCGCCGGGCGTAGCGCCGAGGGAAGTGCGTCAGCAGGTCGCCGACCGTGCGCAGGCCGAAGGCCTTCTGCAGGGCGGTGGCCGTCCGGCCGCCGAGGGCCCCGGCCAGCGACGCGTCGAGGGGTGAGTCGGGCACGGACCCCACGCTAGTGCCCGCCCCCGACAGCCCCCTCGCCGAACGGCGCCGGCCCCGTCGGGCCGACCCGCGGTCAGAGCGAGAAGGAGTACCCGCCGGAGGCGCGGGTCGCCTTCGCGAGGTCGGCCACGTGCCCGTCGTCGTTCACCTCGAGGGCCCGCAGCTGTCGCCCCACCCCGCGCGCGGACTGCTTGCAGAATCCGACGGCGAGGTGACGCTCCGCGTCGGAGTCGGCCCGCGCCTCCTGCAGGGCCGTCGAGGCCCGCGACAGGACGGCCGTCTGCGCGTAGATGCCGCTCGCCGCGTCGGCGAGGCGCTTCTGCACGAGCTGCTTCTCTTGCACCTTCTTGCCGTGCTTGCGGAGCGCCCCCTCGGTGCGCTCGCGCAGCCGCGAGACCTGGTCTCCGAGCTCGGCGGCCTGCTTGGCGAGCGCGGGATGGACCCCGACCGGCCGTTCGGGCCGGATGCGGCGCTGGACGCGGCCCGCGACGTACGGCGCGAGCACCCCGAGCGCCCGTCCGGGCTCACCGATGCGGAGCGACGCCACGTCGGGCAGCTCCTCGCTGAGCGTCTTGAGGCCGTTCAGGGCGACGAACGCGCGCAGGACGTCGTTGGCCCCCTCGAAGATCGGGAAGATGCGGAAGTCGCGCAGGGCCTTGGAGAGCGGGTGACCTTCCATGTACGCCTCGCCTCCGTGCAGCTGCACCGCCCGGTTGAGGGCGTACCAGCCGGTGTCGCTCGCCGCGACCTTGGTCAGCGCGGACTCGAGCGCGAAGTCGGTGTCGCCGCGGTCGACGAGGCCCGTGGTCAGGTACGACATCGACTCGACGCCGTAGATCTGCTGGGTCATCCACGCGAGTTTGTCGCCGACCATCTCGAAGTCGGCGAGCGGTCTGCCGAACTGGTGCCGCGCCTCCGTGTGGTCGAGGCTCAGCTCGAGGAACCTCTTCATGCCGCCCGCGATGGCCGTGCCCATCGACATGCGACCGTTGTTGAGCGTGTTGACCGCGATGCGGAAGCCGTCGCCCGGCTCGCCGAGGAGGTTCTCGGCGGGCACCCGGACGTCCTTGAAGTGCACGCGCTGCAGGTGGTTGGCCTTGAGGCCGTGCGTCTCGAACCGCGGGCCGGTGCTCAGCCCCTCCATGCCCTTCTCGACGATCAGTGCGACGTGCCCGAGGTCGCTCTGCGCGAAGACCGTCAGGACGTCCTTGTCGCCGTTGCCGATCCACCGCTTCTCGCCGTTCAGCAGCCAGCTGCCGTCGCTCTGCCGCTCGGCCCGGGTCTCGAGCGCGTAGGCGTCGCTGCCGACGTTCGGCTCGGTGAGCACGAACGCCGCGAGCTTGCGGCCGCTCGCCAGGTCGGGCAGCCAACGGGCCTTCTGGTCGTCGGTGCCGAAGAGGTGCAGCGGCTTGGTGCCGATCGACTGGTGCACCCCCATGACCGTGGCCAGGGTGCCGTCGACCCGACCGAACTCCTCGTACACGCGGCAGTAGGCGCTCTGGCCGAGCCCGAGTCCGCCGTACTCCTCGGAGACGAAGAGTCCCATCAGGCCCCGCTCGCCCAGCTCGCGCACCAGGTCGTCGCCGATCCATCCCTCGCGTTCGGCCTTCAGCGGGTCGTAGCCGGCGAGCACCTCACGGGCGGACGCCGAGACCGTCTCGACCCGGGCCTTCTCGGCCGCCGTCATCTGCGGGTACGGGAAGACGAGTTCGGAGGCGATGCGCCCCGCGAAGAGCGACTTCGTGAAGGAGGGCCTGACGGTACGATCGACGCTGGTCATGGCACCGATGCTGCCGACGTCGGCGGGCACCGCCAACTCGGTTGTGCAGGTCCGACGACCGGGCGGGGCGGTCGACGGTGATGCGTTGTCGGGATGCTCGAACCGCGTGCGTGCCGGGTGCGTGCCCGGTGCGCGCCGGGTGTCGCGCGTCGACCTGGCATGGTTGACCCCATGTCCCGCATCATCTCCGGCTTCGCCGACAACCTCTCGCTCGTCGTCCCCAAGGTCGGGACGCGGCCCACGAGCGACCGGGTGCGCGAGGCGCTGTTCTCGTCGCTCGACGCGCGCGACGAGATCCGGGGCCGGCGCGTGCTCGACCTCTACGCCGGCACGGGGGGCCTCGGGCTCGAGGCGGCGTCGCGAGGGGCCGCCTCGGTCGTCCTCGTCGAGAAGGCCCCGGCCGCCGCGAAGGTGTTGCGCCGCAACGTCGAGTCCGTGCTGGCACGGGCCCCCCGACCGCCGCGCGGCACTCCCCCGCGCGTCGACGTGGTCACCCAGCCCGTGCGGTCGTACCTCGAGGGCGGCTCGGCGCTCGTCGACCTCGTCTTCTTCGACCCGCCCTACGAGCTGTCGGCCGCCGACCTCACCGCCGACCTCACGGCCCTGCTGCCCTCGCTCGACGAGCAGGCCCTCGTCGTCGTCGAGCGCGCCTCGCGCGACGGAGAACCGGGCTGGCCCGAGGGCCTCACCCTCGACGTCAAGAAACAGTACGGCGACACGACGGTCTGGTTCGCGCTGCGCGACTGACCCCCGGCAGGAGGCGCGGGCCGGCTCGTCAGCCCTGCTCCCCCGACCACAGGCGGTACGGGTCCCACCCGCCGGACTCGCCGAGGTCGGAACCGTCGACGGTGACGCGGGGCGCGCCTCCTGCCGGATCACGGACCGTGCCGACGGCGCGGAAACCACCGGGCAGCGCGACGTCGGGCGGGAACGTGGCGAACAGGGAGTGGTCCTCACCGCCCGAGAGCGCGAGCCGCGGGTCGTCGCCCAGCGCCCGGGCCGACAGGTCGACCACGACGCCGGAGGCGCGGGCCACCCGGCCGGCGTCGAGGGCGAGGCCGTCCGACAGGTCGAGCATCGCGGTCGCCCCGGCAAGCGCCGCCGAGCGGCCGTCGGCCACGGGCGGGCTCGGAGCGAGGTGCCAGCCGACGTCCGGGTCGCGCTCGCGCAGGGCGGCGGCCGCGGCGGCGTCGGGCACCCCGTCGTGGTCGACGCCGAGGCGGAACAGCAGGTCGAGCCCGCGCGCCGAGCGGCCGAGCGCGCCGGACACCGCGACGACGTCGCCGACGCGCGCCCCGTCCCGCCGCACGGGCGGGCGCCCCTCGAGGTCGCCGAACGCCGTCACCGCGACCGTGAAGGTCGGCGACACCGAGAGGTCGCCGCCGACGACCCCCGTGCCCGGGGCCATCACGGAACAACCCGCACGCAGACCGTCCGCGAAGGCCTCGAGTTCGGTCACGCCGGTGTCGCCGGGCACTGCGAGGGCGACCACCAGCGCCGTGGGCCGAGCGCCCATCGCCGCCACGTCGGCCAGGTTCGACGCCGCGGCCTTCCAGCCGAGGTCGTACGACGTCGACCACGCGCGTCGGAAGTCGGGGCCGTGCACCATGAGGTCGGTCGTGACGACGAACCGGCCGTCGGGTGCCGCGACCACGGCCGCGTCGTCACCGGGACCGAGCAGCGTGTCGTCGCCGCGGGGCAGGCGGGGCAGGATGCGGGCGAGGGTGGCGAGCTCGCCGACGCCCTCGACGGTGTCGGCGTCGGCCGGGCGGGGGTCCGTGGAGCGTCGTTCCATGTGCTGAACGGTAGCCTGGATGCGATGTCGAACCCGTCCTCGCGCCTCACCGCGCGCCTCCCTCCCCGTCTTCGCGTCCCGGCCCTCGTGCTCGTCGGGGCCGGTCTCGCGACGACGCTCGTCGGCTGCTCGCAAGCCGTCCCGATGCAGCCCGCCGCGGGGGCGAACGACCCGGCGTGCGCGCAGGTCACCGTCCACCTGCCCGAGGTCGTCGACGACGGACAGGACCGCCGCGAGACGGACGCCCAGGCGACCGGCGCCTGGGGTTCGCCCACGAGCGTGCTGCTGCACTGCGGCGTCGAGACGCCCGCCGTGTCCGACCTGCCCTGCTACGACATCCAGGGCGTGGACTGGCTCGTCGATCAAGACCCGGACGATGCCGAGACCTCGATCCTCACCACGTACGGCCGCGAGCCGGGCGTGCAGGTGATCGTCGACACCACCAAGGCGAACGGCGGCAACGTGCTGCGCGACCTGGCCGACGCGGTCGGCTACCTGCCGAACGACGGCAAGGAGTGCGTCGGAGCCGGCGACCTGCCCGGCTCCGCCGGGTCGGCCGACGAGCCGACCGCGACGCCGACGCACTAGGGCCGGTCTCGGGGGCGGACGAGCTCCGTCAGCGCTCGGTCTCGAGGCCGAGAGCGATGAGTTCGTCGATCAGCTCGGGGTAGCTGAGGCCGCTCGCCAGCCAGCAGGCGGGGAACATCGAGATGGGTGTGAAGCCGGGCATCGTGTTGACCTCGTTGATCACCCACCCGTCGTCCGTCAAGAAGAAGTCGACCCGGGCCAGGCCCGTGCCGTCGATCGCCTCGAACGCCAGGGCGGCGAGCCGCTGCATCTCGGCCAGGTCGCCCGGTGCGAGATCGGCGGGGCAGACCAGGTCGGCCCCGGGGGCACCGAGGTACTTCGACTCGAAGTCGTAGAACGTGTCGTCCGCGAGGACGATCTCGCCCGCGACCGACGTGCGGGGCGCCGCCCCGTCGCGTCCACCGAGCACGGCGCATTCGATCTCGCGACCGACGACGGCGGACTCGACGAGCACCTTGTGGTCCTCGGCGAAGGCCTTCGCCATGGCCGCGGCGAGATCGGCGGGCGAGTCGACGCGGGACACCCCGACGCTCGACCCGGCTCGGGCGGGCTTGACGAACATCGGGTAGCCGAGCGCCTCGACGTCGCCGGCGACACGGTCGGGCGCGGCATCCCAGTCTCGACGGCGGACGGTTCGCCACGGGGCGACGGCCACGCCGGCCGCCTGCAGCACCGTCTTGGTGAAGTGCTTGTCCATGCCGAGCGACGAGGCGAGCACGCCCGCCCCGACGTAGGGCAGCCCGGTCAGTTCGAGCAGGCCCTGCACCGTGCCGTCCTCGCCGAACGGACCGTGCAGGATCGGGAACACCACGTCGACCTCGCCCAGCAGGCGCGTCGTGCCGTCGGGCTCGGTGACGGTCAGCTCACGGGTGGTGGACGACTCGGGCCAGTGCACGCGCGTGCCGTTGTCGACGACGGTCGGCAGCGTCTCGGCATCGAGCGCGAAGCTCGCCGCGTCGTCGGGCTGGAGGGTGAACGCCCCGTCGACGGTGATGCCCACGGGCACCACGTCGTAGCGGGTTCGGTCGATCGCCGAGAGGACTCCCCCGGCCGTGGCGCAGCTGATCGAGTGCTCGCTGGAGCGGCCACCGAAGAGGACGACCACGACGGTCTTCGCCGCCCCGGGTGCCGAGGTCCCGACCGACGAGATGTCGGCCGACGAGACGTCGACCGACGAGATGTCGGCCGACGAGATGTCGGCCGACGAGATGTCGGCCGCGGCGAGGCGGGTGGTCGCGGTGGGCTCGGTGCTCGCCATGAGGGGCCTTTCGTCGGTGTCACGGCCCGCGGGCCGACCCGCGGTGGGCGGGCTCTGGTCGTCGCACGCCCCCGGCGAGGACGACCGGCGGTCACTCGCCCTGCGGCTCGTCCGTCTCGGTGAGGTGCGGGGCGATGTTGCGCGGGTCGAGTGTACCGGCGAGCACCTCGGCCACCTGCTGGACGATGGGCATGTCGACACCGCGCGACCGGGCGAGTTCGAGGATCGGAGCGACGGAGGCCAGCCCCTCGGCGGTCTGGTTCATCTGGCGCACGACGTCGCCGAAGGCGTAACCCTGCCCGAGCAGCCGACCCGCCGTGTTGTTGCGCGAGAGCGGCGACTCGCAGGTGGCGATGAGGTCGCCCAACCCGGCGAGACCGGCGAGGGTCTCGGCCTTGGCCCCGAACGACACGGCGAACGCGGTCATCTCGGCCAGTCCGCGCGTGATGATCGAGGCTTTGGTGTTCTCGCCGTACCCGACGCCGTCGACGATGCCGATCGCGACGGCGATCAGGTTCTTGAGGACGCCGCCGAACTCGGTGCCGATCACGTCGGTGTTCACGAACGACCGGAAGTACGGGTTGGTGGCGGTGGCCGCCACCAGGGTCGCCGTGTCGAGGCTGTACGACGACACGACGGCGGCCGTGGGCTGCCGCTTCGCGATCTCGAGGGCGAGGTTGGGCCCCGACGCGACGGCGATCAGGTCGCGGTCGATGCCGAGCTCGGCCTCGATCACCTCGCTCATGCGCAACCCGGTGGCCTTCTCGACGCCCTTCATCAGGCTGACGACCGGCACGCCGGACGGGACCATGCCGCGGATCGCGGTCAGGTTGTCGCGGAGCGTCTGGCTGGGGACCGACAGGTAGACCTGCTCGGCACCCGCCAGGGCCTGCTCGACCGACGGGGTCGCGACGAGGGTGCGGGGCAGGTTGATGCCCGGCAGGTAGTCGCTGTTGCGCTTGCTCTCGGTGATCTCGCGGGCCACCTCGGGTCGACGGGCCCAGAGCGTGACGTCCGCGCCCCCCTCGGCGAGGACCTTGGCGAAGGTCGTGCCCCAGCTGCCCGATCCCAGGACGGCGACCCGGCGCGGGATCGAGTCGCGCATGACGATCGAGATCGCCTCGGTCGTGACCGCCCCTTCTCCGAGGGCCTCGATGGCGCCTTCGCGTGACTCGGAGCTACTCAAAGCGGCCTGTCTCCTTCTGGTGGTTCTTGGTGGGGTTCCAGCGTTCGACGGGTGCCTTCTCGCCCCGCAGCCGCTCGACCAGCTCGGTGACGGCGTCCATCACGAGGGCGGTGGCGGCCGTGACCGAGGCCTGGTCGAGGGGACGATCGCGGAAGGCCGAGAGGTCGACGGGGTCGCCGATCACGACGGCGATGCGCTTGCGCGGGAAGGCGTGCAGCCGACTCGAGTAGCGACCCATGAGGTGCTGGCTGCCCCAGTGCGCCATCGGGACGACCGGCACCCCGGCGGCGAGGGCGAGGCGCACGGCACCGCTCTTGCCCTTCATGGGCCAGAGGTCGGGGTCGCGGGTGAGGGTGCCCTCGGGGTAGACGATCACGCCACCGCCCCGGGCGACGAGCAGACGCCCGGCCGCCAGGGGGTCGTGGTCGTGGGTACGACCCGCCCGCTCGACGGGGATGTGCCCCATCGCGTGCATCATGCGGCCGAACACCGGCACCCGGAACAGGGACGCCTTCGCGAGGAAGCGCGGCACCCGCCCGAGTGACCACATCACTCGACCGACGACCACCGGGTCGATGTTCGTGTAGTGGTTCGGGGTCAGCACGAACGCACCCTCGGCCGGCAGCTTGTCGCCGTCGACGATGTCGATCCGGGCCATGAGGTCGAAGAGGGGCGCGGCAGGAGTCGCGAGGACTCGGAAGAACGCGCCCTTCTCCTTGCGACGCCTGCGCGCCGGGACCGGGACGACAGGGGCGTCGGGGTCGGCTGTCGACACCGGTCGATCAGCCCTTGAAGTCGAAGTCGGCACCCAGCTTGCGGAGCTTCGCGATGAAGTGCTCGTAGCCGCGGCTGATGATGCCGACGTTGCTGATCTTCGACTCGCCCTCGGCGGTCAGCGCCGCGATGAGGTGGCTGAACCCGCCGCGCAGGTCGGGCACGCGGATGTCGGCTCCGTGCAGGGCGGTCGGTCCGTTGATGACCGCGGCCTGCTCGAACTCGCGACGCGCGACGCGGCGGTCGTGGTCGGGCAGTCCGTCTTTGTGGACCGTGATGTCGGCGCCCATGTCGTTGAGGGCCTCGGTGAACTGGAAGCGGTTCTCGTAGACCGTCTCGTGGACGACGGAGGTGCCCTGCGCCTGCGTGAGCGCGACGATGAGCGGCTGCTGCCAGTCGGTCATGAACCCGGGGTGGACGTCGGTCTCGACGACGACGGGCTTGAGCTCGCCACCGGGGTGGAAGAAGCGGATGCCGTCCTCGTGGACGTCGAAGTCGCCGCCGACCTTGCGGAAGACGTTGAGGAACGTCATCAGGTCTTTCTGGTCGGCACCCTCGACGAAGATGTCGCCCTTGGTGGCGAGTGCGGCCGAGGCCCAGCTCGCGGCCTCGTTGCGGTCGTTGATCGCCCGGTGCGTGTAGCCGCGGAGCTTCTCGACGCCCTCGATGAAGATGACGCGGTTCGGTTCGACCGAGACGACGGCGCCCATCTTCTGCAGGATCGCGATGAGGTCCATGATCTCGGGCTCGATCGCGGCGTTGCGCAGTTCGGTGACGCCCTTGGCGAGCACCGCGGTCAGCAGCACCTGCTCGGTGGCGCCGACGCTCGGGTAGGGCAGCTCGATGTTGGCGCCGGTGAGGCCGTCGGGCGCGGTGAGGTGGATGCCGTTGTACGACTTGTCGACGACGGCACCGAAGGCCCGCAGGGCGTCGAGGTGGAAGTCGATGGGTCGGTCGCCGATGCGGCAGCCGCCGAGGTCGGGGATGAACGCCTCGCCCAGGCGGTGCAGCAGCGGTCCGCAGAAGAGGATCGGGATGCGGCTCGAGCCGGCGTGGGCGTCGATCTCGGCGAAGTGGGCCGACTCGACGTTGGAGGGGTCGAGGATCATCTCGCCGCGAGCCGGGTCGGTGATGCGCACGCCGTGCACCGAGAGCAGGCCGCGGACGACGTTGACGTCGCTGATGTCGGGGACGTCCTTGAGGATGCTGGGGGTGTCGCCCAGGAGGGCCGCGACCATGGCCTTCGTGGCCAGGTTCTTGGCACCACGCACCTCGATGCGACCGATCAGCGGCTTGCCGCCGCGGATGACGATCTCATCGGAGGTCAACCCCACACGGGCACCTGCTGCTGCTGCGTCTTGGACGAGAGAGTTCACTTACTTCACCGGCAATGTCTTCGGGCGCCAGGCGGCGCGGCGGGATTCGAATTCTGTGATGGCCGCTTCGTCGCGGAGCGTCAGGCCGATGTCGTCGAGGCCTTCGAGGAGACGCCACTTAGTGTAGGCATCGACTTCGAATCCGACGGTGAGGCTGCCGACCGTGGCGGTCTGGGCCACGAGGTCGACCGTGATCTCGACGCCGGGCCGGCGGTCGATCTCGGCCCAGATGCGCTCGACGTCGTCTTCGGCGACGGCCGCGGCGAGCAGTCCCTGCTTGCCGGAGTTGCCCCGGAAGATGTCGCCGAAGCGCGAGCTGATGATGACGTCGAAGCCGAAGTCGCGCAGCGCCCACACGGCGTGCTCACGACTCGAACCGGTGCCGAAGTCCGGCCCGGCGACGAGGACGCGCGCGCCCTGGAACTCGGGCCGGTTCAGCACGAACTCGGGGTCGTTGCGCCACCCGAAGAACAGGGCGTCCTCGAAGCCCGTCTTGGTGACCCGCTTCAGGAACTGCGCCGGGATGATCTGGTCGGTGTCGACGTTCGAGCGCTTCAGCGGCGCGGCGACCCCGGTGACGGTGGTGAACTTCTGCATCAGAGGGCCCTTGCTCGATCGGTGCCGTCGGCGAGGACGGGTTCGTCGGTCGCCCGGGCGTCGGAGGCCGCCGCGGCGGCGTGGTCGTCGTCCGACCGGAGGTCCCACGGCGAGGACAGGGTCCCGCGCACCGCGGTGGCGGCGGCGACGAGGGGCGACACGAGGTGCGTGCGACCGCCCTTGCCCTGCCGACCCTCGAAGTTGCGGTTCGACGTCGACGCACACCGCTCGCCTGGTGCGAGCTGGTCGGGGTTCATGCCGAGGCACATCGAGCACCCGGCGAAGCGCCACTCGGCGCCGAACGCGATGAAGACCTGGTCGAGCCCCTCGGCCTCGGCCTCGAGCCGGACGCGAGCCGACCCCGGCACGACCATGACGCGCACGCCCTCGGCCTTGCTGCGGCCGCGGATGATCGACGCGAACGCACGCAGGTCTTCGATGCGGCTGTTGGTGCACGACCCCATGAACACGGCGTCGACCGGGATGGCCTTCATCGGCGTGCCGGCCTCGAGGGCCATGTACTCGAGCGCGCGCGTCGCCGCGGCCTTCTCGTTGGGGTCGACGACCGACTCGGGGTCGGGCACGGAGTCGCTGAGCGACACGCCCTGGCCCGGGTTGGTGCCCCACGTGACGAAGGGCTCGAGAGTGTCGGCGTCGAGGAAGATCTCGGCGTCGAACACGGCGTCGTCGTCGGTCGGCAGGGTGTCCCAGTAGGCGACGGCTTCGTCCCAGTCGGCACCCGTGGGAGCGTGCGGCCGACCCTGCAGGTAGTCGTACGTGGTCTGGTCGGGCGCGACCATGCCCGCCCGGGCACCCGCCTCGATCGACATGTTGCAGATCGTCATGCGCCCCTCCATCGAGAGGGCGCGGATCGCACTGCCGCGGTACTCGAGCACGTAGCCCTGCCCGCCGCCGGTGCCGATCTGGGCGATGACCGCGAGGATGATGTCCTTCGCGGTCACGCCGGGGCGCAGCGTGCCCTCGACGGTGACCGCCATGGTCTTGAACGGCTTGAGCGGCAGCGTCTGCGTCGCCATGACGTGCTCGACCTCACTCGTGCCGATGCCGAACGCCATGGCCCCGAATGCCCCGTGGGTCGAGGTGTGCGAGTCGCCGCAGACGACCGTGATGCCCGGCATCGTCAGGCCCAGCTGGGGGCCGACGACGTGCACGATGCCCTGCTCGGCGTCGCCCAACGGGTGCAGGCGGACACCGAACTCGGCCGTGTTGCGGCGGAGCGTCTCGATCTGCGTGCGGCTCGTCAGGTCGGCGATCGGCTTGTCGATCGCGAGGGTCGGCGTGTTGTGGTCCTCGGTCGCGATCGTCAGGTCGGTGCGACGCAGGGGCCGGTCGGCCTGGCGCAGTCCGTCGAAGGCCTGGGGGCTGGTGACCTCGTGCACGAGGTGGAGGTCGATGTAGAGAAGGTCGGGGGCGCCGTCTTCGCCCTTGACGACGACGTGGTCGTCCCATACTTTCTCGGCCAGCGTCCTACCCACGGGCACGCCCCTTCTCCTGTATCGACGGCAAGATGATCCGTGGAGTCTACGCCAGTGTTTCGGGCAGGTTTCTCGACGGTCGTGGGGTGAACCCCGCCCCCACGACGGCCATTCCCGGCGCACCCGACGGCTGCGGCGAGCGCCCGGGGCGAGGGCTCCGAATAGCATGACGACACCCGTCGGGCGGACGACGGCTGCGCTCGACGAGGAGGCCGACCATGAGCCACCCCGAGCGCGCACGCGACCACCCCCGGGAGGCGCGGGTCGCCGGCCGCTGGCGCCGCGCCTCCCCGGGTCGTCGCCTCGTCGGCGTGCTGGGCGCACTGGTCGTGGCGTGCACGCTCGTGGCCGCCGGGGCGGTCTCGGTGGCACCCCGGTACGGCGACGGCCGCCCCTGGACGGGGCTCGCGGTCGACGACCTCAGACGGTCGCCGGACGCGACCGGTTGGACCCTCGACCTGGCGGCGACGCTCGCGCCGGACGCACCCCGTCGGTGCCTGAACTTCTGGGCGTCCCCGGCGGTCGACGGACTCGTGGCGGTCGGCACCTCGGTCGACCTCGACTTCGGCGACGCGTTGGGCGCGCCGGCCTGTCGCTCGTACGCGTCCTCGGCGGACACGAGCCTGATCGGGCTGGTGGAGACGGCCACGGGCACGGTCCGCTGGGTGCACGACCTGGCCCGTGACGTCCCCGACACCGACGCCCTGAGCATCCCCGCGACGCAGGTCGTCCCGTCGGCCGGTCGCGTGCTGGTGCAGACCCAGACCACGGGGGCGACCGTGCTGGCCGCCCTCGACCTGCGCGACGGTTCGCTCGTCGAGTCGACCCGCGGCCGGCGAGACCTGCCCAGCGTCAGCGTCGACTCGCGGGGACCTCTGCAACTGCGCACGTTCTCGGGCATCGCCGGATCGGGCGACCGCTACCAACTGGTGGAGGCCTCGCGTCTCGCCGACCCGGTGTGGGAGGGCGGGGTCGACTCGGGCAGTTCGCCGGCGCTGCTGAACGACGGCGCCCTCGTGGCGCGGGGCGGCGAGACCGTGTTCGTCGACGCCGCCACGGGCCGGGAACGACCGTTCGCGGCGTCGCCGGACGAGATCGCCGTACCGCCCGTCGGCTCGTCCGTGACGACCGAGGACGGGCGCCGCGTCGTCGCCTTCGGCATCGAGCGCACCCGTGCGAACGGCACCGTCGAGGCCCTCGACGACGACGGTGAGGCCGTCTGGAGCCGCCCGACCAGCGGCCGTCGGCTCGCGGTCACGCCGTCGTGCGTGGTCGTCGTCACCGGCGGCGACACGGCGGCGGAGTGCCTCGATCCCCGCGACGGCACGGTCCGCTGGACGACCGACCTGGGTGCCCCGTTCGCGGTCGAGGCCGTGCCGGGTCAGCGCGCGGCCGACGTGTTCGTCGTCGTGCAGCGATCGGGTGGGTCACGCCTGCTCGCCCTCGACGGCACCGACGGACACACCCGCTTCAGCTCGTCCGTCGGACTGCTCGACGACCTCGCCGCGGCGGGCCGGTCGGTGCTCTACCTGCAGACGGACGACGGTCGTTCGTCGGGGCGGAACGTGGCGGCCCTCGACCTGGACGACGGCCGGCCGCTCTGGACGACCTCGACGTCGGGCACCGTGGCGTTCTGGGGCGGTCACCTCGTGCGGATCGACGAGCAGGGGGTCGCCCGGCGGCTCGTCGACACCGCCCGCGTAGGGGCGACGTCGTGAGGCCGGGACGCCGGCTGGCCGTGACCTACGCCGTCGTGGCCCTGGCCGCGCTCGCGACGACGGTCCTCGTCGCACCGACGCAGCCCGAGTACGGGGCCGACCCGCCCTGGCAGGGCGTCGAGGTCGACGACCTCCGGCAGGAACCCGGCACGACCGGGTGGCGGGTCGACCTGCGGGCCGCCCTCGCGCCCGAGGCCCCCGCCGAGTGCCTCCGCTACCGGGCCACACCCGTCGAGCAGGGGCTCGCGCTCGTGAGCGCCGCCGGGGCCTGGACCTACGGCTTCGCCAACGACGGCGACTGTGCCACCCCGACCCAGGGAGTCGGCACGCGGATCGGTGCGCTCGACGTCGACCGCGGCACCTTCCGCTGGGTGCACGACGTCGCCGACGACCTCGCCGGGCTCGACCTGACCGGACCCGCCCTCGTGTCGTCCGTGACGACGGTGCCCGGGGCAGGACTCGTGCTCGTCCGGGCGGCGGTGGACGGCGAACAGGTGCTGGCGACGCTGTCCCTCGAGACCGGGCGTCCCGTCGAGGTGGTCGAGACCGGCTCGGCCGGCGACGGGGACCAGTTCCAGACCGTCGGAGCCGTGGTGGTCACCGGACGACAGCAGGGCGTCGGAGGCGTCTACCGCTACGACCTGCGCGACGCCCGCGACCTCGACCGGGTGGTGTGGAGTGGACCCGCCTCGACCACGGGCGTCGCCCTCGCCCTGACCGACCGGCTCGTCGTGGCCCGGGCGGACGGCTCGGTCCAGGTCGACCTCGTCACCGGCGTCGAGCGCCCCTGGGGTGCGCGGCTCGACCGGCTGATCGGTTACGTCGTCCACGACGACGTCGTCTACGCCCCCCGAGGAGGCGCGGCCACGGGACGCGGGGACGCGGGCTTCGTCGCGTTGACCGCCGGCGGCGAGCGTCTCTGGAGCTCGGACCGCGACGTCCGGGGCGGCTACTCGGTGACGCGGTCGTGCCTCGCCGTCACCGACGTGCGTTCGCGGACGGTGACGTGCCTCGACCTCGCGACCGGGGAGGCGCGGTGGACCGACCGGGCGTCGAGCTCGTCCGCCCTCGAGGGCCTGCCCGGTCAGACCGACGACCGCGTCTTCGCGACGGCGACCGCCGCGGGCCCCGGCCCGGTCGTGGTCCGCGCACTCGACGGGTCCACCGGCTCGGCCGGCGCACGGGTGTCGCTGCCCGACGGAGCCGTCCTCGCGGCCGCGGGGCGGACGGTCGGCTACGCCCTGGCGTACGGCAGCTCGGGCGGCCGGTCGACCCTCGTGGCGTTCGACCTCTCGAGCGGGCGCGCCCTCTGGGAACACGCCGCGGAATTGCAGGTCTACGCCTGGGCGGGGCGGCTGGTGGACGTGGACGTCGACGGGGTCGCGCGGGTGCTGGTCTCCCCCGATCGCCTCGCGGTCCCGACGGGCTCGTCCGGAGGGTGACGCCTCGTCCGCCCGGCTCGAACACGTGTTCGAATCGAGCGTAGGGTGTCGGGATGAGCCTCCCCTTCACCGCCTCTCTGCTCGACGGCCTGTCCGACGGCCCCGACCTCGCGCCGCTCGTCGGGCGCGTCGACCACCTCGACCTCGGCGAGGGCGCCTGGCTGGACGTCGTCCCGGGCTGGGCGTCGAATTCCGACGCCCTGTTCGAGCGTCTCGTGACCGACGTGCCGTGGCGAGCCGACCGCCGCCAGATGTACGACCGGGTGGTCGAGGTGCCCCGGCTCGTCTCGTCCTACGACGTGGGCGACGCACTCCCGGACCCCGTGCTCGCCCAGGCTCGAGACGACCTCAACGCCTACTACGCGCACGAGCGCGGTGCCCCCGTCGAGCAGCGCTTCGACCGGGCGGGGCTGTGTTTCTACCGGACGGGCGACGACAGCATCGCCTGGCACGGTGACCACGTGGGGCGCACGATCGACCGCGACACGATGGTGGGCATCCTCTCGCTCGGGGCACCGCGCACGCTCGCGGTGCGGTCCCGCTCGACCGGCACGACCCGGCGGTTCCCGCTCGGCCACGGCGACCTCCTGGTGATGGGCGGAAGCTGCCAACGGACCCACGAGCACGCCATCGCCAAGACCAAGAAGGCCGTCGGTCCTCGCATCAGCGTGCAGTTCCGACCGGTGTGGCCCTCCTGACCCGCCTCTGACGGACCGGTCGGCCGCGCGGACCACCGGGCCGTCGCTCGTATGCTGTGCACACGATCGACGACGAGGTGGACGAGAATGCCGGCAACCCGTGACGACGTGGCGCGTCTGGCAGGCGTCTCGTCGAGCACCGTGTCGTACGCCATCAGTGGGCGACGGACCATCTCCGCCGCCACCCGCCGCCGGGTCGAAGCGGCGATGGCCGAGTTGAACTACACGCCCAACGCGTTCGCCCGGGGCCTCGCCGGCGCACGGGGCGGCATCCTCGCCCTGCACTACCCGTACGGACGCCGCGGCGTCACGTCGTCCGAGTTCGAGTACGTGGCGGCGGCCACCGACCGGGCGAGATGCCGGGGTTACCACCTGCTGCTGTGGT
The DNA here is from genome assembly GCF_001421865.1 of Frigoribacterium sp. Leaf44. Lineage (NCBI taxonomy): Bacteria > Bacillati > Actinomycetota > Actinomycetes > Micrococcales > Microbacteriaceae > Frigoribacterium > Frigoribacterium sp. Leaf44. Next base: position 606,583 of record NZ_LMLG01000001.1, on the reverse strand, counting down.
CGAACCCCATCGACGACGTCGAGGGACTCGGCAGCCTCGTGAGCGAGGGCCTGGTCGACGGCGTGATCCTGATGGAGCTCACGGCACGCGACGACCGCGTGGCCGTGCTGTCGCGGTCCCGTCTGCCGTTCACGAACATCGGGCGCCCCGACGACGTCGACGGGCTCTGGTTCGTCGACGCCGACTACGACTCGCTGGCCCGTCAGGCGGTCGACCACCTCGCCGACCTCGGCCACCGGCGCGTCTTCTTCCTCGGGCAGAGCATCCGGACCCCCGAGCGCGGGTCCGGTCCGCTCGACCGGACGTCGAGGGCGCTGGTCCGCCCCGTCGGCGAGAGGGGCCTGACGCTCGAGACGCATTCGGCCGACGACTCCGTCCCGGGGGGCCGCCGGGCCTTCGACGCCTTCGTCGCCTCGGCGGCCCGACCGACGGCGGTGCTCGCCTTCAACGAGATGGCGCTCGCCGGCTTCGTGCAGGCCGCGGCGACGGCCGGCCGGTCGATCCCGGACGATCTCACGGTCGTCGCGTTGAGCATCGGCGACCTGGCCGCCGAGATGACCTCACCCCCGCTCACCACCGTGAACCCGCCCGGCGCCGACATCGCCGCCGCCGCGGTCGACGATCTCGTCGACCGCATCGAGGGTCGACGCCACGACGCCCCCCACGTCCTCGTGGCACCACGGCTCGTCGTGCGGGGCACCTCGGCGCCTGCTCCCCCCGAGCGGACGACCTAGCAGATCCGGTTGCGCGCCTCCTGCGAGTATGTGACACTCATCGTCGACGCGCGTCGACGACGACGTGCGGCGGACGATCATCCCGACAGCACGGGCCGTCCGCTCTTGCGACTCAATGAGGAGACACCAATGCGAGCATCCCTGCACCGCCGCTTCACGGGCCCCCTGGCCATCCTGGCGGCGTCGAGCTTCCTGTTGGCCGGTTGCTCCGGCACGGCCGACCCCAACGACCCCAACGCCGGAGGCGCGGGTGCCGGCGACGTCGGAACCGCCGACGGCGTCGTCAACGTCTACGGCACGATCAACGGCGACGAGGCCACGCTCCTCGAGCAGTCCTGGGCCGACTGGGAGAAGGCCAACGACATCGACATCAAGTACACGGGCGACAAAGAGTTCGAGAAGCAGATCGGCATCAAGGTCCAGGGTGGCGACACCCCCGACCTGGCGATCTTCCCCCAGCCCGGCCTGCTGGCCGACACGGTCGCGTCCGGCAAGGTGCAAGAACTGCCCGCCGATGCGCTGGCCAACGTCAAGGAGGGCTGGTCCGAGGACTGGCAGAAGTACGGTCAGGTCGACGGCAAGCAGTACGGCGCCCCCCTGATGGCCAGCGTCAAGGGCTACGTCTGGTACTCCCCCGCCAAGTTCGAGGAGTGGGGCGTCGAGGTCCCCAAGACCTACGACGAGCTCCTCGCCCTCTCCAAGACCATCCAGGAGAAGACCGGCGGCCCCTCGTGGTGCGCCGGCTTCAACTCGGGCGAGGCCTCGGGCTGGCCCGGCACCGACTGGGTCGAGGACCTCGTCCTGCGCGAAGCCGGCCCCGACGCCTACGACTCGTGGGTCGCGGGTGACACGAAGTTCACCGATCCCGAGATCAAGGCCGCCTTCGACTCGGTGGGCGACATCCTGCTCGACCCGAGCCTCGTCAACGCCGGTTACGGCGACGTCAAGTCGATCAACTCGACCGCCTTCGGCGACGTCGCGACGAACGTGGCGAACGGCAGCTGCGCCCTGACCCACCAGGCCTCGTTCTTCGAGGGCTTCCTGACGGCCGCGAACAACGCGAGCGGTCAGCCGGCGACGGTCGCCGAGGACGGCGACGTCTGGGCCTTCCTCACCCCGCCGATGAAGGAGGACGACCCCGCAGCCGTCACCGGTGGTGGCGAGTTCGTCGCCGCGTTCTCGAACGACGACGACACCGCCAAGGTGCAGGCGTACCTCGCCAGCGCCGACTGGGCCAACAGCCGCGTCTCCCTCGGTGGCGTCATCTCCGCGAACAAGGGCCTCGACCCCGAGAACGCCGGCAGCGACCTGCTCAAGGGCGCCGTCGAGATCCTCCAGGGCACCGACACCACCTTCCGCTTCGACGGTTCCGACCTGATGCCCAAGTCGGTCGGCTCCGACAGCTTCTGGAAGGGCATGGTCGACTGGATCGACGGCACCGACACCGACACGGTGCTCGACGAGATCCAGGCCGGCTACACCTCGTAACACCCGCGCCACAGGGGCCACCGCACGTCGGTGGCCCCTGACCCCGCGCCCGCTCGCCGCCCCGCTCGCCGCCCTGGGCGACGGCGTCCGGCCGCGTCCTGCTCGGACCCGAACGTGAAAGGACAGAGATGTCCAGTTTCTTCCAGTGGCTGGCGGGAATCCCGCCCCTGGCGCAGATCCCCCTGATCCTCGTCGCCTTCACCGCCCTCGTGGCCGTGGTGCTCGTCTTCGTCGAGTTCGCCCCTCGCCGAGGCCTGCAGTACACGATCATCCGACTGGCCGTCTGCGTAGTCGTCCCGGTCGTCGTGCTGCTGGCGTTCGGCCTCTACAACTCGGTCATCTGGGTCGCCGCCGTCGCCGCCGTCCTCGGCGGCGGTCTGTTCCTGCTCGACTACCGCTCGAAGCGCGGAGCCGGGTACTCGCTGCAGCTGATCGCCTTCATGACCCCGGCCGTGTTCTTCCTCCTGATCGGGCTGATCTACCCGACCATCACGACCGCCGGCCAGGCCTTCATGAAGAACGACGGCTCCGGCTTCGCCGGTCTCGACAACTTCGTCTGGGTGTTCACGAGCCCGGACGGCCTCACCGCCTTCGGCAACACGCTCGTCTGGGTGCTACTGGCGCCGATCACGGCGACCGCGATCGGTCTGGCCTACGCCGTCTTCATCGACAAGAGCCGTGGCGAGAAGTTCCTCAAGTTGCTCGTGTTCATGCCGATGGCCATCTCGTTCGTGGGCGCCTCGATCATCTTCAAGTTCTTCTACGACATCCGCCAGGGCGAGCAGATCGGTCTGCTCAACGGTGTCCTCGTGGCCTTCGGTGGCCAGCCCGTGGACTGGCTGGGGCTCGAGCCGTGGAACACGCTCCTGCTCGTGATCGTGCTGATCTGGACGCAGGCAGGGTTCGCCATGACGGTGCTGTCGGCCGCCATCAAGGGCGTCCCCGCCGAGCAGCTCGAGGCGGCGTCACTCGACGGCACCAACGGGTTCCAGGCATTCCGGCACATCACCGTCCCCGGCATCCGCACGACCATCATCGTGGTGCTCACCACCATCTCGATCGCGTCCCTCAAGGTCTACGACATCGTCTCGGCCATGACCGGGGGCCGCAACGACACGACCATCCTCGCGTTCGAGATGGTCCGGCAGTTCCAGCTCGGCAGCCGCACGGGCTACAGCTCGGCACTGGCCGTCATCCTGTTCGTGCTGGTGCTGCCGATCGTGATCTACAACGCCCGTCAGATCCAGAAGCAGAGGGAGATCCGATGACTGCCACACCCACCCCCGTCGGGGTCGCCGTCGGCTCGGGCACCGAGAGACAGCTCAAGCGAGGAATCGCGAAGATCGAGACCTCGAGCGGCAAGCTGAAGAAGGGCACGACCAGCCGCGGCGCCACCATCGCCGCGCTGATCATCGCCGTGATCTGGACCCTGCCCACGGCCGGCCTCTTCATCTCGTCGTTCCGGCCCGCGAACGACATCAAGACCACCGGATGGTGGACCGTCTTCGCCAACCCGGGGTTCACGCTCGACAACTACGTGAACGCCCTGAACTCGGGTGACAGCCTCACGCTGGGCAAGGCGTTCCTGAACTCGCTGGTCATCACGCTGCCCGCCGCTCTGATCCCGATCACGATCGCGAGCCTCGCGGCGTACGCGTTCGCCTGGATCGACTTCAAGGGACGCAACACCATGTTCGTGTTGGTGTTCGCCCTGCAGATCGTCCCGATCCAGATGGCTCTCGTGCCGCTGCTTCGACTGTTCTCGGACGGCCTGCGCATCGGTGGCCTGTACATCCTGCCGGGGCTCGGCGTGAACGGCCTCGACGGTTCGTTCGCGAAGGTCTGGATCGCGCACACGATCTTCGCGCTGCCGCTGGCGATCTTCATGCTGCACAACTTCATCTCGGAGATCCCGGCCGAGGTGATCGAGGCCGCCCGCATGGACGGAGCCGGTCACGGACAGGTGTTCTTCCGCATCGTGCTGCCACTGTCGATGCCCGCGATCGCCTCGTTCGGCATCTTCCAGTTCTTGTGGGTCTGGAACGACCTGCTCGTGGCCACCGTCTTCACGTCCGGGCAGGGATTGCCGATCACGAAGGCCCTGCAGGACCTCTCGGGGTCGTACGGCCAGTCGTGGGAGCTGCTGACGGCCGGAGCGTTCATCTCGATCATCGTGCCGCTGATCGTGTTCTTCGCCCTGCAGCGGTTCTTCGTCCGCGGCCTGCTGGCAGGTGCCACGAAGGGCTGAGCCAGCAGGCACGGAACGAGACCGCCCGGCGCGAGCCCGGCGGTCTCGTTCTGTCTCGGGTCGTGCCGTTCCGCGCCGTGACGTCCCGTGCCATCCCGGAAACGAGAAAACCGCCAGGCGAGAGCCTGGCGGTTTCTTGTCGGTGCTGGTGGTGACCCCAACGGGATTCGAACCCGTGTTACCGCCGTGAGAGGGCGACGTACTAGGCCGCTATACGATGGGGCCGTATTTGCAACTCGTCGAGTATGCCACACCCCGCGAGCCCGTCACAAATCGAGGCACCGGCGCGTCGAGATCGAGCCACCCGACACGCGTACAGTCGCTGTCATGCGCCTCACGAAGCTCGAACATGCCTGCCTGATCCTCGAGAAGGACGGGCGCAAGCTCGTCGTCGACCCCGGGTCGTTCACGGCCCCCCTCGTCGACCTGCACGACGTCGACGCCGTCGTGGTCACCCACGAGCACGCCGACCACTGGACCCCCGACCAGCTGACCCACCTGCTCGCCACAAACCCCGACGCGACCGTCTACGGTCCTTCGGGCGTGGCCACGGCCGCCGAGGGCTTCGACGTGCACGTCGTCGCCGACGGCGACACCGTCGAGGTCGGCCCCTTCACGCTCGCGTTCCACGGCTCGCGCCACGCGGTCATCCACGAGAGCATCCCGGTCATCGACAACGTCGGCGTGCTCGTCGACGGCTCGCTGTTCTACCCGGGCGACCAGTTCACGGTGCCGCCGGTGCCGGTGGACGTCCTCGCGACCCCCGTCGGAGCACCGTGGCTCAAGGTGTCCGAGGTCATCGACTACGTCGCGGCGGTCAACCCCCGACTGGCGTTCCCGACCCACGAGCAGACCCTCTCCGCGCCCGGACTCGCCATGCACTTCGACCGCATGAAGGCCTCCGCGCAATCGGTCGGCGGTGACGCGGTGAAGCTCGAGGCCCACGAGTCACTCGACCTGTAGGTCCCCCGACGACGAACCGCCCCTCTCCGGTCTGACCGGATGAGGGGCGGTTCGTCGTCGGGCGCCGTGACGACTACAGCGTGACGTCGATCTCGCGCAGGGTCTTCGCGTCGATGGCGACGCGCACCTTCTCGACCAGCTCGTCGGGGGCCGGGCTGTCGATGGTCAGGACGCTGAGGGCCTGACCGCCGGCGCTCTGTCGGGCGATCTGCATGCCGGCGATGTTGATGCCGGCGTCGCCGAACTCGCGACCGTAGACCGCGACGATGCCGGGGCGGTCGGTGTACACCATGACGAGGTGGTGGGCCGCGATGGGCACCTCGACGTCGTAGCCGTTGATCTCGACGATCTTCTCGACCTGCTTCGTCCCGGTGAGGGTGCCCGAGACCGAGATCTGCGAACCGTCGCTGAGCGAGCCGCGCAGGGTGATGACGTTGCGGTACTCGTCGCTGGTCGGGTCGGTGAGCAGACGCACGGTGATGCCGCGCTGCTCGGCCAGCAACGGGGCGTTCACGTAGCTCACCGACTCGCTGACGATGTTCGTGAAGATGCCCTTCAGGGCCGCCAGCTTCAACACGCTGACGTCGTACTCGACCAGGTCGCCGCGCACCTCGACGTCGACGCTCGTCAACGGGCTGTCGGCGAGGCCCGAGAACACCTGGCCGATCTTCTCCACCAGGGGGATGCCGGGACGCACGTAGGGGTCGATGACGCCACCGGCGACGTTGACCGCGTCGGGCACGAGCTCGCCGCCGAGCGCGAGCCGTACCGATCGGGCCACCGAGACGCCGGCTTTCTCTTGCGCCTCGTCCGTGGAGGCACCGAGGTGGGGGGTCACCACGACGTTCTCGAGACCCAGGAGCTTCTGGTCGACCGGGGGTTCCTTCACGAACACGTCGAGCCCGGCGCCGGCGATCTCGCCGGTGGTGAGGGCCTCGTACAGGCCGTCCTCGTCGATGAGGCCGCCGCGGGCGACGTTGACGACGAATGCCGACTTCTTCATGGCCTTCATCTGCTCGAGGCCGATCATGCCGGTGGTCTCGGGGGTCTTGGGCATGTGGATGGTCACGAAGTCGCTCGTGGCCAGCAGCTCGTCGAGCGACAGGAGCGTGACCCCGAGCTGCTGGGCGCGGGCCGGCGTGACGTAGGGGTCGTAGGCCACGACGTTCACGCCGAAGGCCTGCAGGCGCGCCGTGATCAGGGCGCCGATGCGCCCGAGGCCGACGATGCCGACCGTCTTCTCGTACAGCTCGACGCCGGTGTACTTCGACCGTTTCCACTGCCCCTGTGCCAGGGCGGAGTGCGCGGCCGGGATGTGGCGCGCAAGGCTCAGGATGTGGCCGACCGTGAGCTCGGCGGCCGAGATGATGTTCGACGTCGGAGCGTTGACGACCATGACCCCGGCCGTGGTGGCCGCCTTGATGTCGACGTTGTCGAGCCCGACACCGGCGCGCGCGACGACCTTGAGCGACGGAGCGGCGGCGATGGCCTCGGCGTCGACCTGCGTCGCCGATCGCACCAGGATCGCGTCGGCGTCGGCCAGGGCGGCCAGCAAGGCGGGGCGGTCGGTGCCGTCCACCGATCGCACGTCGAAGTCGGGCCCGAGGGCGTCGACGGTGGCGGGTGACAGTTCTTCTGCGATCAACACGACGGGCTTGGCCACGGGGCGGACGTCCTTCTCTGGGTGGTGTTCGGTGAGGAGCCGCGACGCGCCGTGGGCGCGGCTGGTGACGACTCTATCGACTCGCGAGGATCGTTACGCCCGGATGACGCTGGACCCGACGGGCGGCGTCGAGGACCCGACCCGCGCCTCCTCGGCTCGCTCAGACGGTCGTGACGTACGTCGTGAGGGTCAGCGAGACGGCAGCCACGAGACCGAGGGCCGCGAACAGCGCGAGCGTGAACTTCCACAGTTCGCGACGGCGACCCACCACGATCGCGGCCACGAACGCCAGCGGCGGCACGACGACCCCGACGATCAGCGGCACCCAAGGCGGCGACACCACGAGGCCGTCGAGGCCGTTCTCACGGTAGAAGTCGTTGTTCTGCGTGAAGACCTGCGGCACGAGAACGAGGTTGGAGATCGCCTCGAACAGGTCGAAGGCGAAGAAGACGGCGAAGACGATCGCCACCGCGAGGTAGAAGAAGAAGGAGGCGCGGCCCGGTTCGCTCGCGTCACCGGCCGTCACCGAGACGGCGTCGTGCTCGTGGTCGCTCATGCGGAGCCTCCGATCACGAGGGGCCAGGGGGCCACGAGAAGCGCCCCGAGGGCCATCCAGGCGAGACGGCGCCCGGTGCGGTCGACGGGGACGAGCACGATGACCGCCACGAACCACGCGATCGGAGCCGCCACGGCGAACAACTCGCCGAGGTTCCACATGAGCGACGAGATCGCGTCGGTGAACGGGTTGGTGAAGTCGCCCACGGCGACGATCCAGCCCGCGGCCCAGAGGAGGAACACGCCACCGAGCACGCCGTGCACGACCAGCGACGCCGAGCTCATCACGGCTGGGCCGTCGTCGACGTCGTCCTCGTCGTCCGCGTCGCCCGACTCGTCGTCGAGGTCGACGCCGAGCTCGTCGTCGGTGGAGTCGGACCGCCTGCCGCGCCGCGGACGACCCGTCGGCGTGGGCCCTTCGACGTGACTGCTGTCGGCCTCGTCGCCCCAGGTCAGGGCGTCGTCGGGGTCGCCACCGGCCGGCGCCTGCGGCTCGGCTGGCGTCATGCGGTGAGCTTGGACGAGACCGCCGCGAGCAACGCGGGGAACAGCGGGTGGTCGTCCTGGACGCCCGTCAGCGTGCGCGTGAACTCGTCGGCCCCGAGGCCCGAGGTCAGCAGCGACTGCAGCTCGACGCTCTCGACGTCGTCGGGCACCGAGAAGTCGAGAGCGGCACGCACGGCGCGCACGAGGGCGTCATAGGGCAGCCCGCGCTCGGCGGCCTGCGCCGCCGGTCCGACGAACCGCTCGTGGCGGCTGAGCTTGCGGAGCGGATTGCGGCCGACGCGTTCGGTGGTGTCGGGAAGATGCGGGTTGGCGATGCGGACCAGGTTCTTCTCGATGTAGGCCTGCTGCTCGTCGGCGTCGAGCTCGTGCTTGGCCACGAGCAGTCCCTTGGTCTCGGCGAGGACGCCGCGGACCTCGGCCATGACCTCGGCGTCGTCGAGGGCCTCGCGGATGCTCGCGAGCCCCTTGCGGAACCCGTGGTAGGCGGCCGCGGCGTGGGCGGTGTTGACCGTGAAGAGCTTGCGCTCGATGAAGGGCTCGAGGTCGGCGACCCAGGTGACGCCCTCGATGTCGGGGCGGTGCTCGCCGAACGGCGTGCTCTCGACGACCCACTCGAAGAACGACTCGATGGTGACGTCGAGCGTGCCGCCGGCCTGCTCGGGCACGATGCGGTCGATGGCGCAGTTCGCGAAGACGGCGTTCTCGGCAGGGTCGTGCTCACGCACGGCGGCCGCGAGCGAGTCGGTCGCGTTGATGGCGTTCTCGCACGCGATGACGGAGAGCGGCGCCAAGTCGGCGGACCGCTGGGCCAGCCCCTTGGCGATGACAGGTGCCACGAACGGCAGGATGCGGGCGCCGACCGCGGTGGTCACGACGTCGGCGGTCGCGATCTCGGCGACGAGGGCCGCCTCGTCGGTGCGGCTGTTGATCGCTCGGTAGCCGTCGACCACCGTCGTGCGGCTGTCTTCACCGACCTCGTGGACCTCGAACGACGACTGCGACTGCAGCGCCCCGATCAGGTCGTCGTTCACGTCGGCGAAGACGACCTCGTAGCCGCTCGCGTGGAGGAACTGGGCGACGAAGCCGCGGCCGATGTTGCCGGCGCCGAAGTGCACTGCTTTCTTGCTCTGAGCCATGCCTTAGATCATGCCACGACGTCACCTGGCCGACGGACGGCGAGAGGGCCCCGCACCGGGTGGTGCGGGGCCCTCTCGGGTGGTTCCGGTGTCGCCTCGCGTCAGCGCGCAGCGCTGCCGTCGACGTAGTCGGAGTCCTGCTGCTTCCAGGCGAACAGGGCCCGCAGCTCTTGGCCGGTGGCCTCGATCGGGTGCTCCTCGCCCTTCTTGCGGAGTTCCTTGAACTCGGGGGCGCCGGCGTCCTGGTCGTCGATGAAGCGCTTCGCGAAGGCACCCGACTGGATGTCGGCGAGGACGGCCTTCATGTTGTCCTTGACGTCGGGGGTGATGACGCGGGGTCCCGAGACGTAGTCGCCGTACTCGGCCGTGTCGGAGACGCTCCAACGCTGCTTGGCCAGGCCGCCCTCCCAGATCAGGTCGACGATCAGCTTCAGCTCGTGGAGCACCTCGAAGTAGGCGATCTGCGGCTGGTAACCGGCCTCGGTCAGGGTCTCGAACCCGTACTGGATCAGCTGCGAGGTGCCGCCGCAGAGCACGGCCTGCTCGCCGAAGAGGTCGGTCTCGGTCTCTTCGGTGAAGGTCGTCTTGATGCCGCCGGCACGCAGGCCACCGATGCCCTTGGAGTACGACCAGGCGAGGTCCCAGGCCGAACCCGAGGCGTCCTTCTCGACGGCGACGATCACGGGGACGCCGCGGCCCGCCTCGAACTCGCGACGGACGGTGTGTCCGGGGCCCTTGGGGGCGACGAGGACGACGTCGACGCCCTCGGGCGCCTCGATGTAGCCGAAGCGGATGTTGAAGCCGTGTCCGAAGACGAGGGCCTTGCCGTCGGCGAGGTTGGGGGCGATGTCGTCGGCGTACACGTGGCGCTGCACCTGGTCGGGAGCGAGGATGACGATGACGTCGCCCCAGGCCGAGGCCTCGGCGGGCGTCTGCACGGTGAAGCCGGCCTCCTCGGCCTTGGCGCGGCTCTTCGAGCCCTCCTTCAGCCCGACGACGACCTCGACGCCGGAGTCGCGGAGGTTCAGCGCGTGGGCGTGGCCCTGCGAGCCGTAGCCGATGACGGCGACCTTCTTGCCCTGGATGATCGACAGGTCGGCGTCGTTGTCGTAGACGATTTCAGTCACGGTGTGGTTCTCCTTGGGTGGTGACGGTGGGGCGTGCGGGCGAGGAGGCGCGGTGCGCGACCCCTCGCGGGTTCAGTTCTTGAAGACGCGGTCGGTGATCGACTTCGCACCGCGGCCGATGGCCAGCAGGCCGGACTGCGAGATCTCCTTGATGCCGTAGGGCTCGAGCACCCGGAGCAGCGCGGTCGTCTTGCCCGTGTCGCCCGTGACCTCGATGACGAGGGCGTCGGTCGACACGTCCACGACCGAGGCGCGGAAGAGGGTGACGGCCTCGAGCACCTGTGAGCGGGTCGTGTTGTCGACGCGCACCTTGATCAACAGGTGCTCGCGCTGCACGGACTGCGAGTAGTCGAGCTCGACGATCTTGATCACGTTGATCAGCTTGTTCAGCTGCTTGGTGACCTGTTCGAGCGGCAGTTCTTCGACGTCGACGACGACCGTGATGCGGCTCAGGCCCTCGACCTCGCTCTTGCCGACGGCGAGGCTCTCGATGTTGAACCCGCGGCGGGCGAAGAGGCCGGCCACCCGGGTCAGCAGACCCGGCTTGTCTTCGACGAGCAGGGACAGGACGTGGCTCATGCGTGTTCTCCGGTCATGTCGCCGTCACGGGTGGTGTCGGAGGCGCTCGTGCCGGGCGCCTCGTCGTCCCACTCGGGAGCGAGGGCACGGGCGTGTTGGATCTCGGAGTTCGAGACCCCTTGCGGCACCATCGGCCAGACCATCGCGTCGCGGCTGACGACGAAGTCGATGACGACCGGTCGGTCGTTCGTCGCGAGGGCGAGCTCGATGGCCGCGTCGACCTCGTCCTCGGTGCGGACCCGGATGCCGAGGGCGCCGTAGGCATCGGCGAGCTTGACGAAGTCCGGCACCATCCGCGTCTCGTGACCGGTGTTGAGGTCGGTGAACGAGTGGCGCCCCTCGTAGAAGAGCGTCTGCCACTGCCGCACCATGCCGAGCGACGAGTTGTTGATGATCGCGACCTTGATCGGGATGTCGTTGATGACGCAGGTCGCCAGCTCTTGGTTGGTCATCTGGAAGCAACCGTCGCCGTCGATCGCCCACACCACCCGGTCGGGCTGGGCGACCTTGGCCCCCATGGCGGCCGGGACCGAATAGCCCATGGTGCCCGCGCCTCCCGAGTTGAGCCAGGCGTGCGGTCGCTCGTACTCGATGAACTGGGCCGCCCACATCTGGTGCTGGCCGACGCCGGAGGCGTAGATCGCCTCGGGGCCGGAGAGCTGACCGATGCGCTGGATGATGGCCTGCGGCGAGAGCAAGCCGTCGTCGGGCTGGGTGTAGCCGAGCGGGAACTGCTCGCGCAGCCCGTCGAGGTGCTCCCACCAGGCGGCGATGTCGGGCTTGACGCCGCCCGTGACCTCGGCGAAGGCGCTCGTGAGGTCGGGGATGACGATCTTGGCGTCACCCACGATCGGGACGTCGGCGATGCGGATCTTCGAGATCTCGGCCGGGTCGATGTCGACGTGCACGACCTTCGCATCGGGCGCGAACAGTTCGGCCTTGCCCGTCACCCGGTCGTCGAACCGCGCGCCGAGGGCGATGATGAGGTCGCTCTCTTGCAGGCCGAGCACGGCCGGGACGGTGCCGTGCATGCCGGGCATGCCGAGGTGCTGCGGGTGGGTGTCGGGGAACGCGCCGCGGGCCATCAGCGTGGTGACGACGGGAGCCCCGGTCAACTCGACGAGGGCTCTGAGCTCGGCCGATGCCTCGGCGCGGATCACGCCGCCGCCGACGTAGAAGACCGGCTTCTTCGCATCGGCGATCATCTGGGCCGCAGCGGTGATCTGCTTGCCGTGTGCCCTCGTGACCGGCCGGTAGCCCGGCAGGTCGACGACGGGCGGCCAGATGAAGGGGGCGCTGTTCTGCTGCGCGTCCTTCGTGATGTCGACGAGCACGGGGCCGGGACGGCCCGTGCTCGCGATCTGGTACGCCGCGGCGAGCGTCGCCGGGATGTCCTCGGGCTTGGTCACCAAGAACGAGTGCTTCGTGATCGGCATCGTGATGCCGACGATGTCGGCCTCCTGGAAGGCATCCGTACCCATGAGGGTCGAGAAGACCTGCCCGGTGATGGCCAGCAGCGGCATGCTGTCCATGTAGGCGTCCGCGATGGCCGTGACGAGGTTGGTCGCACCGGGGCCGGACGTCGCGATCGCGACGCCGACGCGGCCGGACGCGGCGGCGTAGCCCTCGGCGGCGTGGCCGGCACCCTGCTCGTGGCGGACCAGGATGTGCCGGATCGCGGTCGAGGCCATCAACTCGTCGTAGAAGGGGATGATGGCGCCGCCGGGCAACCCGAAGACGTCGGTCACGCCGAGGTGCTCGAGCGACTTGAGGATGGCACCCGATCCGGTCAGCACGGGAGGCGCGGGGGGCGCCCCGACGGACGCGCCAGCGCTCGGCCGGGCCGTCCGTGTCGCGGTGCCGGGCGTGGGGGTGGACTCTGCAGGCATCAGTGCCGGTTCCCTGTTCGTGGTCGGTGATCGATGGTGACGGTACGGGACGCCGCCGTGCACGTGGGTGCGACGACAGGTCGGCTCGGCCCGAGGGCGGGAGGCGTCAGTAGGTGACGGCGCCCTCGGCCGCGGAACGGACCTGGCGTGCGTACTTCGCGAGGACACCGCGGGTGTAGCGCGGAGGAAGCGGTGCCCAGCCGTCTCGGCGGGCGTCCAGCTCTGCGGCGTCGACGAGTAGGTCGATCGAGCGAGCGGCGATGTCGACCCGAATCAAGTCACCATCGCGCACGAAGGCGATCGGACCGGAGTCGACCGCTTCGGGTGCTATGTGGCCGATGCACAGGCCGGTTGTGCCGCCTGAGAATCGTCCGTCCGTCAAGAGTAGTACATCTTTGCCGAGCCCAGCGCCCTTGATGGCTGCGGTGATGGCGAGCATCTCGCGCATGCCTGGGCCGCCCTTGGGGCCCTCGTAGCGGATCACGACCACGTCGCCGGCCTCGATGCGCCCCTCGGTGAGGGCGTCCATCGCGCCACGCTCGCGTTCGAAGACCTTCGCAGGCCCCTCGAAGACCGAGGCGTCGAAGCCGGCCGTCTTGACGACGGCGCCCTCGGGAGCCATCGAGCCGCTGAGGACCGTGAGACCGCCGGTCGCGTGGATCGGGTTGTCGAGCGTCCGCAGCACCTCGCCGTCGAGCGGCTTCGGCTTGATCGACTCGAGGTTCTCGGCCACGGTCTTGCCCGTGACGGTCAGGCAGTCGCCGTGCAGCAGGCCCGCGTCGAGCAGGGCCTTCATGACGACGGGCACGCCGCCCATGCGGTCGACGTCGTTCATGACGTACTTGCCGAAGGGCTTCAGGTCGCCGATGTGCGGCACCTTGTCACCGATGCGGTTGAAGTCGTCGATGGTGAGGTCGACCTCGGCCTCGTACGCGATGGCGAGCAGGTGCAACACGACGTTGGTCGAGCCGCCGAAGGCCATCGCCACGGCGATGGCGTTCTCGAAAGCCTTCTTCGTGAGGATGTCGCGCGTCGTGATGCCCAGGCGGAGCATCTCGACGACGGCCTCGCCCGAACGGTGGGCGAAGTAGTCGCGGCGGCGGTCGGCCGACGGCGGGGCCGCGGAACCGGGGAGGCTCATGCCGAGGGCCTCGGCGACGCTGGCCATGGTGTTGGCGGTGTACATGCCGCCGCAGGCACCCTCGCCCGGAACGATGGCGCACTCGATCGCCTTGAGGTCGTCGTCGCTCATGTTGCCGGCCTTGTAGGCACCGACCGCCTCGAACGAGTCGATGATCGTGACGTTCTTCTCGGTGCCGTCGCTGAGCTTGACCCAGCCGGGGGCGACACTGCCGGCGTAGAGGAAGACGCTGGCGAGGTCGAGGCGGGCCGCGGCCATGAGCATGCCCGGCAGCGACTTGTCGCAGCCGGCGAGCAACACCGACCCGTCGAGACGTTCGGCGTTCATGACGACCTCGACGCTGTCGGCGATCACCTCGCGCGAGACGAGCGAGAAGTGCATGCCCTCGTGGCCCATCGAGATGCCGTCCGACACCGAGACCGTGCCGAACTGCAGCGGGTAACCACCGCCGGCGTGGACGCCCTCTTTGGCGCCCTGGGCCAGTCGGTCGAGCGACAGGTTGCAGGGGGTGATCTCGTTCCAGCTGCTGGCGATGCCGATCTGGGGCTTGCTCCAGTCTTCGTCGCCCATGCCGACGGCACGGAGCATGCCTCGCGACGTGGTGGCCTCGACGCCGTCGGTGACGACGCGGCTGCGGGGTTTGATGTCGATCCCGTCCGGGGTGGGCTTCTCTGGCATGGGTCGAGTTTAGGCCGTGACCGGGCCCGTGCCGTCCATCGTGGCCGGAGGCCTCAGAGCTCGCCCGGCTCCCCCGCCGCGGCGTCGCGTGAGCGGGTGCGCCGGCCCTCGTGGTCGCGGGCCTCGTCGTCGCCCTCACTGTCGTCGAGCCCTGAGGAGTCGCCCACCCGGTCCATCTCGACGGCGAGGGCGTCGGCCGACCCGACGGGCAGGTCGGACACGTCGAGATCGGCGACGTCGCCCTCGGTGGTCTCGGCGATCTCGCCGGCGGCCCGGGCCACGGCGTCGTCGAGTTCGTCGACGACCAACTGGTCCCGCAACAGGTCGCCGTTGCGGTACCCCGCCCGCCCGATCATGTGCGCCGAGATGGGGGCGGTGAGCATCTGGAAGACGAGGACGACGAGCAGGGACGCGATCGTGCCGACGGTGTGCTGGTCGAGCGCGATCGCCGCCAGCACGAGGATGAGGCCGAATATCTGTGGCTTGGTCGCGGCGTGCATGCGCGACAGGGCGTCGGGGAACCGCAGGAGCCCGATGCCTGCCGCGACCGACAGCAGCGCCCCACCGATCAGCATGACGGAGGCGGCGACCTCGTAGACCATCTCGGGGATCACGACGGGTCCTGCTTCGAGACGTACCGCGCGACCGTGATCGAACCGAGGACTGCCGTCAGCGCCAGGCCGAGGATGACCGGGATGGTCCGCGTGTGGCCGTTGAACACCATGTCGGCGGCGAGGACGCAGATCAGGGTGGTCAGCAGCATGTCGGACGCGATCATGCGGTCGAGGATCGACGGCCCCCGCACGATGCGGATGACCGACGCGAGTCCGGCGAACGCGAACAGCGCACCGACGACGTAGGCGACGACGGTCACGAGGGACCTCCTTCGTGGGACGAGGACGGGCTGATCGGTTCGTGGACCTCGGCGGCGGCCGGGGTGCCGTCGGCGATGCGACGTCGGTCGTCGTCGCTGCCGAGCACCCGGACGAGGCGGGCCTCGACGACCAGGACGCCGTCACGGACGTCCTCGACGCCGGCGACGTCCTCGACGGCGAGGGCGTGCAGGTAGAGGATCGACCGTTCGCGGTCGGCCTCGACCACGAGCGACCCGGGAACGAGCGAGATCGCCTCGGCGACCAGGGTCATGATGAAGTCCGACCTCGTGTGCAGCTGGACGGCGACGATGGCGTTCGAGGTCACCCCACGAGGACGCACGGCCTGCCAGGCGACGATGACGGAGGCGCGCACCAGGTCGACCACGAAGTGCGCCAGGAAGACCACGGCGTACCAGAGGTTGAACCGGCCGCTCAGTTCGACCGGCGGCAGGAAGAACACCCGGGTCACGAGCAGAGCCACGGCCACGCCGGTGACGAAGGCCAGGACGGTGAACTGGTTCCACAAGGCCATCCAGAGGACGACCAGCCCGACGAGCAGGGGAAGCTGACGGGCGAGGCTGCGGCCGACCTCGCCGCGCGTGGGACGACCGGTCACGGGGTGCTCCCCTCGTCGGCGGAGTCCGAGGCCGGTTCGGGCTCGGGCGACGACGGGTCGGACGTCGTCTCGCCTCGGCCGCCCGGGAAGACCGTCTGCACGTAGTCGTTCGACCCGTACACCCGACCGGCCGCCCGTTCGGCGACGCCGTAGAGCGGGCCGGCGGCGAAGGTGAGGGCGAGCGAGACGAGCACCATGCCCGCGGTCGCGCCCACCATGGTGCGGGGGTTGGTGCGACGCTGTTGGACGGCCACCCGCCCCGGGGCCTCTTCGAGATGCTCGGTGAAGGGCGACTCGTGGTCGTCCACGTCGGCCTTGGGACGCCAGAACGCGAGGTTCCAGGCACGCATGAGGGCGTAGAGCGTGAGGAGGGACGTGAGCGCCCCGGCTCCGATGAGGACGTACACGAGCGGATCGTCGAGCCGGGCGCCGGCCTCGAAGAGCGCCACCTTGCCGATGAAACCCGAGAACGGCGGGATGCCACCCAGGTTCAGCGCCGGGATGAAGAAGAGGACGGCCACGATCGGCGCCGCCTTGAGCAGACCGCCCAGCCGGGTGATCGACGCCGTGCCGCCTCGCCGTTCGATCAACCCCGCCCCGAGGAAGAGCGTGGTCTGCACCGTGATGTGGTGCACGACGTAGTAGATGGTCGCCGCCAGACCCTCGACGGTGCCGAGGGCGATCCCGAAGATCATGTAGCCGATGTGGCTGACCAGCGTGAACGAGAGCAGTCGCTTGATGTCGGCCTGGGCCACCGCTCCGAGGATGCCCACGATCATCGTCAGCAACGCGATGATCAACAGATAGACGTTGACGTTGCTCTCGACGAACAACACCGTCTCGGTGCGGATGATGGCGTACACGCCCACCTTCGTCAGCAACCCGGCGAACACGGCGGTCACGGGGGCCGGAGCGGTCGGGTACGAGTCCGGCAGCCAGAACGACAGCGGGAAGATGGCGGCCTTGATGCCGAACGCCGTCAGCAGCATGACGTGGATGATCGTCTGCACGTCGGGCGGGATGGTGTCCATCTTCTGGGCGATGTCGGCGATGTTGACCGTGCCGAGCGCGCCGTAGATCATCGCGATGGACGCGAGGAACAGCACGGACGAGACCAGGCTGACGACGATGTAGACCACGCCGGCCCGGATGCGCTGCTCGGTGCCGCCGAGGGTGATCAGCACGTAGCTGGCCACCAAGAGGATCTCGAAGCCCACGTAGAGGTTGAAGAGGTCACCCGCGATGAAGGCGTTGAAGACGCCCGTGGCGAGGATGAGGTAGGTCGGGTTGTAGATCGAGACCGGGGCCTCGCCGTCACCGTCGGCCTGGCCCTGCCCGACCGAGAACACGAACACCGCCAGCAGGACGATCGACGAGATGCTGAGCATGAGCGCGGCGAGACGGTCGACGACGAGCGTGATGCCGAACGGCGCCTGCCAACCGCCCACCTGCACGGCGATCGCTCCTTGCGTGTCCACGACGACGAGCAGCACGAGGCTGATCACGACGACGAGGGCCAGGGCGACGATCGAGACGACGGCCTGCAGCCGGGGCCGCCGACCCGCGATCAGTGCTGCGGCCGCACCGAGCAGCGGGATCAGGACGACGAGCGGCACGAGGTAGCTGGTGGTCATGCTCGGTGCCCTTTCTCGTCGTGGTGGGGCCGGTCGCTGTGGGGCAGACGGTCGTCGCTCGCCCGCCGATCGTCGGCCGAGACGGCCGCTTCGGCCCGGCTGCCGAACTCGCTGTCACCACCCGCCTCGTCGTCGCCGTCGCCCTGCTCGGACTCTTCTTCGGCCGGGACGCCTCGACGTCCGATCTCGAGGTCTTCGGCGTCGTCCGCGAGGGTGTCGCCCTGGGCGAGTCGCCACGACCGGTAGATCAGCGCGAGCATGAAGGCCGAGATGCCGAAGGTGATGACGATGGCCGTCAGCACGAAGGCCTGCGGCAGCGGGTCGGCGAAGTCGGCCGGATCGGCCTGTCCGTCGACCACGGGAGCCGCGCCGCGTCGCCCGGACATGAGCAGGATGAGGATGTTCGTGGCGTTGCCGACGAGCAGGAAGCCCAGCAGCACCCGGGTCATGCTGCGCTCGAGCAGCAGGTAGACGCCGCAGGCGTAGAGCGCGGCCATGACGACGATCAGGACGAGGGAGACGCTCATGCGCGCCCCCGCTCGGTCGGGGACGTACCGGCGACGGACACGGGGAGCGACTCCTCTTCGGGTTCGGACACCTCGCTCGGGTGGCCGAACGCGTCTTCTTCTTCTTGACGGTCGACCTCGGCTCCGAGACTGCGGAGCACGTCGAGGACCAGTCCGACGACCACGAGGTAGACGCCGACGTCGAAGAACGTCGACGTGACGAACTCGACGTGGCCGAGCAGCGGCACCTCGGCCTCGAACCAGGTCGACGTGAGGGCGTCGACGCCGAAGAAGAGCGGGACGAGTGCCGTCGCGGCGACCGTCAGTAGACCGGCGCCCAAGAGCTTGCCGGCGTCGAGGGGTGCGGCCGCGCCGAGCTCGTACCGCCCGCCGGCGAGGTACCGCGCCACGAAGGCGAAGCCTGCGACCAGACCGCCGGCGAAGCCACCGCCGGGCAGGTTGTGACCGGCGAAGAGCAGGTAGATCGAGACGACGATGATGGCGTGGAAGATCAGCCGGACGACGACCTCGAGCAGGATGGACCGGTTCTGAGGAGCGAGTTTGCGCCCGGCCAACAGCCAGGCACGCCGGTCGCCCTCCGTGCTGTCGCCGATCTGCGCCGTCGCCCCACCGACGGGCACGACCGGAGCCGGCTCGCGCACGGGTCGGACCCGTGCCAGGAAGCGCTGCGCCCGCGTCCGCCGCTCGGGCCGGGGCAGGACGTCGGCGCGGGAGGTCAGGAAGACGAGGCTCGCCACGCCCGTGGCGGCGACGATGAGGACGGCGATCTCGCCCATGGTGTCCCACCCGCGGATGTCGACGAGCGTCACGTTGACGACGTTTCGGCCGTGGCCACCGTCGACGGCGAGATCGGGGAAGGCGCCGGAGATGGTGGGGATCGAACGCGCCCCGAGGGCGACGACGGCGATGGCGGCCATGACGGAGCCGACCGAGACGCCGATGACGGCCCGGATCGCGCGGTGGGTGCGCCCGTTCCGCTCGCCCAGGCGGGCCGGCAGCCGACGCAGCACGAGGACGAACGCGATCAGGGTGATGGTCTCGATGAGGGCTTGCGTCAAGGCCAGGTCGGGGGCCCCGTGCAGGGCGAAGAGCGCGGCCATGCCGTAGCCGGTCACGCCGACGAGGACCACGGCCTGGAACCTCTTGTTCGACAGCGCCGACGCGATGGCGCCGATGATCATCAACCCGCCGATGGCGAGCTGCGCGGGGTAGTCCCAGAGCACGGCGGTGGTCGGCCAGTCGCTGTTGAGCGCCAGCGTCACCGCCGACGAGGCGATGAACACGACGAGGATGGTCGCGAGGTAGAACGGCAGCGAGCCGCGCTGCGTCGTCGCGGTCGTCCGTGACGCCGTGCGGTCGATGGTCGCCATGATGCGCACGTACCCGTCGGAGGCGCGGGGCAGGAACGAGACGGCCTTCTGCACCTGCGACACCCGGTCACGCTGCCAGAACAGCAGGCCGCCGACGACGAGCGAGATCGCGGTGAAACCGAGCGCGGGCTCGACTCCGTGCCACAGCGCCAGGTAGTACGGCTCGTGCTCGCCCGGTGAGGCGGGGAGCGTGTCGGCGTAGCGCGCGAACACCGGGCCGACCTGGTACGAGACCAGACCGAGGACCACACCGGCGACGGCCAGGACGATCGGCGACGCGAGGAAGTCCACGTGCTCGCGGACGAAGTCGACCGGTTCGACGCCCTTCTTGCGCCCGAAGGCCCCCCAGAGGAAACGCAGGCTGTACGCGGTGGTCAGGATCGACCCGACGATCACACCCACCAGCGCGATCACGCCCCAGGCCGAGCCGGTCACGGCGTCGTCGTAGAGTGCCGTCAAGACGGCCTCCTTCGCGACGAAGCCGAAGGTGGGCGGCACGCCGGCCATGGACGCGAGGGCGAGGATGGTCACCACGAGGAGGACGGGCGCCTGGCGACCCAGCCCGCACAGTTTGCGGAGGTCTCGCGTGCCCGCCCGGTGGTCGATGACCCCCACCACGAGGAAGAGCGTCGACTTGAACAGGGCATGGGCGACCAGCAGGGCGAGCCCGGCGAGGGCCGCGTCGCGGGTGCCGAAACCGACCACGATCGTCAGGAAGCCCAGCTGGCTCACCGTGCCGTAGGCCAGGACGAGTTTCAGGTCGTGCTGGCGGAGGGCGCGGTAGCCGCCCAGGACCATCGTGACGACCCCGACGGTGACGATGATCTCTTGCCAGCCGGGCTGGTCGTGGTAGCCGGGCGCGAGCCGGGCGACGAGGTAGATGCCCGCCTTGACCATCGCCGCGGCGTGGAGGTAAGCACTGACCGGCGTCGGTGCGGCCATGGCGGCCGGCAGCCAGAAGTGGAACGGCACCAGTGCCGACTTCGAGAGGGCCCCGACGAGCACGAGCACGACGGCCACCGTGACCACCGTGCCGGTGGGCGGCTGCTCGACGAGCTGCGACAGCGAACTGGTGCCGCCCTGGACGGCGAGGATCACGAGGCCGACGAGCATCGCCAGCCCGCCCGCGGTCGTGACGATGAGGGCCTGCAACGCGGCACCGCGGCTCGCCTGCTTCGCCGTGTAGTGCCCGATGAGCAGGTACGAGAAGACGCTCGTGGCCTCCCAGAAGACGAACAGGACGAAGACGTCGTCGCTCGTCACGAGGCCGTACATGGCCCCCGCGAAGGCCACGAGCACGGCCGCGAACCGAGCTCGACCGGCCTCGTCGCGCTCGAAGTACCGGGCGCAGTAGACGAGCACGAGGCCGCCGACGCCGGTCACGACCAGCCCGAGCACCCAGGCGAGCACGTCCATGCGCAGCGTGAGCGAGATGGCGAGTTGCGGGATCCAGGGCACGGCCTCGGTGGGAACCTCACCCGACAGCACCGCGGGCCCCTGGAACGCCGTGAAGACGAAGGCGACGAAGGGCACGACGGACGCCCAGAGGAAGAGCGATCGACCGAGTCGCCCTCCGACGCAGGCCACGACGACGGCCGCCACGGCGAACGTTGTCAGGACTACGATCACGGCGACCTCCGTCGGCTGGCGACCTCGTCGAACCGGCTCGGCTGAGCGGCGGCGGGGAGTCGCGGCGGAGTGTCCAGACTACCTTGCGGTCGCCTGGGAATGCTCAGACCGGATCATCACACCCGTGCAAGACATGCGGGGTCAGGCATGCCCCAGGTGCTCACGCAGACCGGCCAGTTCGACGAGCAGGTCGGCCATCGCGGCGGGGTCCGCGACGCGGTGCATCGCCCCCGTCTGTCCGGGGCCGACCTTGATCGACAGGTCGCCCTGGCCGAGCGCTCGGAAGCCGTCCTCGTCCGTCACGTCGTCCCCCGCGTAGAGGACGCCCGTGGCCTCGACGGCTTCACGGAGTCGGTCGATGCCGTCGTTCTTGCCGGTCGCCCGGACGGCGAACTCGAGCACGTTCTTGCCGATCCGCTCGTGCATGCCGCCGAGCGCACCGACGGCCTCGCGGGCGGCACCGTGGACGGCCTCGGTCGTCGCGGCGTCCGCGAGCCGCGTGTGCAGGGCGAGGCCAGCGGGCTTCTCTTCGACGAAGACGCCCTCACGCCCCTCGGCCGCACCGTGGACGGCGTCGGACAGGCGCGCGCGGGCAGCCCGCTCGTCGTCGCTCAAGGAGGTCTCGTGACCGTCGATCCGCACCTCGATGCCGTGCGAGCCGACCAGCAGCACCTCGTCGGGGGTCTGGCTGACCTCGACCAGCGAGGCGAGGTCGCGCCCGGACACCAGGGCCACGGTGGTCTGGTCGAGGGCCGACAGGCGCGTGATCGCGTCCAGGGCCGCGGGCAGCGCCCGGGCCTGCAGGGGCGCGTCGACCTCGGGGGCGAGGGTGCCGTCGAAGTCGAGGGCCACGAGGAGGCGCGGGGTCGTCGCGAGGCGACCGAGCGCGTCGCTGAGCGCCAGGGAGTCGGAACCGGTCACGAGGCGTCGCCGCCCGTCGCGTCCGAGGCCGAGGCCGGGGCCGGGGCCGGGGTGATCTGCTGCCCCGGTCGCACGTTCTCGAGGGCCTGGAGGAAGGACGCCGACCACTTGGCCACGTCGTTCTCGAGCACGCGGCGGCGGAGGGCCCGCATGCGCGTGGTGCGGTCCCGCTTGGGCATCTCGACGGCACGCATGATCGTGTTCTTGAGGCCGCCGATGTCGTGCGGGTTGATCAGCAGGGCGCTCTTGAGCTCGTCGGCCGCGCCGGCGAACTCGCTGAGCACGAGCACGCCGTCGTTGTCTCGACGCACCGCCACGTACTCTTTCGCGACCAGGTTCATCCCGTCGCGCAGCGCCGTGACCAGCATGATGTCGGCGGCGAGGTACAGCGCCACCATCTCTTCACGGGGGTAACCGTGGTGGTGGTAGCTGATGGCCGTGTGGCTCATGGTGCCGTAGTCGCCGTTCACGCGGCCGACGGTCAACTCGATCTCGTCGCGCAGCTGCTTGTACGTCTCGACCCGCTCGCGACTCGGGCTCGCGACCTGCACGAGCGTGGCGTCCTCGACGCTGAGCCGACCGTCGGCGAGCAGCTCGCCGAAGGCTTTCATGCGGTGCCGGATGCCCTTGGTGTAGTCGAGACGGTCGACGCCGAGCATGATCGTCTTGGGGTTGCCGAGGCCCTCGCGGATCTCGCGGGCCCTGGCCTGGACGTCGGGTCGGGCGGCGAGCTCTTCGTAGCTGGCGGCGTCGATCGAGATCGGGAAGTGCTTCGCCAGCACCCGGCGCACCTTCGTGCCGCGGCGCGACACCGGCGCGGACTCGTCGTCGACCGGCACCTCGATGTAGGGGCGCGTCGTCGAGTAGCCGAGCAGGTGTCGGACGGCGCGCGAGAAGTTCGACGCGTCGTCGGCCCGCTGGAAGCCGATGACGTCGGCGCCGAGCAGGCCCTCGACGATCTGCTGCCGCCAGGGCAGCTGCGAGAAGATGCCGAGCGGCGGGAACGGGATGTGGTTGAAGAACCCGATGGTGACGTCGGGTCGGGCCTCGCGCAGCATCTTCGGCACGAGCTGCAGCTGGTAGTCCTGCACCCAGATGGTGCCGCCCTCTTCGGTGATCTCGGCGGCCCGGTCGGCGAAGCGCTGGTTGACCTGCACGTAGGACTCCCACCAGACCCGGTGGTAGGTCGGTGCCGCGATGACGTCGTGGTAGAGCGGCCACAGCGTGTCGTTGCTGAAGCCCTCGTAGTAGCGCTGCACCTCGTCGGCGCTGAGCGGCACGGGGACGATCTCGATCCCGTCCGCCTCGAAGGGCTCGAACTCGAGGTCGGGCTGTCCCGCCCAGCCCACCCACGCACCGTCGTTGGCCTTCATGACCGGCTCGAGGGCGGTGACGAGACCCCCGGGCGAGTGCTGCCAGGACGCCGAACCGTCGTCGGCGACGACCCGGTCGACGGGGAGGCGGTTGGAGACGACGACGAAGCCGTAGCGTGCGGGGGTGTCAGGCATGGGGGTGGGTCAGCTCCTGTCGGATCGCCCGCACGGACGCGGGACGGCCAGATTATCAGCGGCGCCCAGACGCCCCCTGGCGGCCGGCGTACCCCTCTGCGGCGCCGGTCAGACGAGGCGCAGGGTCGCCTCGGCGGCCCGCACCAGCGCCACGCCGTAGCTCGGCCCGTGACCGGCGGCGTGCACGGCCAGCGGATGCAGCTGGTGCAGCGGCACGCGGCCCTGCCATCCCTCCCCCAGCGGCGAGCGCGTCTCGTAGCCTGCCAGCACGTCGTCGAGGTGCGGGCAACCGAACAACGCCAGCATCGCCAGGTCGGTCTCGGGGTGCCCGCCGTGGGCCGCCGGGTCGATCAGCACGACTCCCCCGCCGTCGAAGAGCACGTTGCCGGCCCACAGGTCGCCGTGGAGGCGAGCCGGCGGGACGTCGTCGTCGAAGGCACCGTCGGCGACGACGCGGCACGCCCGCTCGACGACCTCGAGGCCCGCCCGGTCGAGGCTGCCCGCCTCGACGGCCACGCGGGCGTACGGCAGGACTCGCTGTTCGGCGTAGAAGACGCCCCAGGTCGCCTTCGGTCGCACGGTCATCGATCGGCTGCCGATGAAGCACGGGCCCGTCCACCCCCGAGGAGGCGCGCCGAACGCGTCCGCGCCGCTCGCGTGGGTCACCGCGAGCGCCTCGCCGAATGCCCGGGCGGCCTCGGCCGTGGGGTGGACCTCGTGCACGGGATCGAGGTCGATGCGCCCCGGGGACGCGGCCTGCACGCCCACGGTGCGCGCGCCTCCTCGGGGTGTGGCCTCGGCGAGCCAGGCGAGCCCGGCCGCCTCGGCCTCGAAGAACCCGACGGGGGCGTCGGCACGCTGCTTCGTGTACGAGGTCACGGGAATAGCATGCGCCTCATGACCGACACCCGTCCCCCGCGCACCGAGGGGCCCCACGGCACCGCCGACGAGGGCGACCAGTCCGACACGACCATCGTCACGCGCGCCTACCGCGGGGGCGAGCTGATCGCCCACGACTTCCCGCTGCACGAGGTGAGCGACCACCTCGAGACCGACGGCTGCCACGTGTGGATCGACCTCACCGACCCGACAGCAGGCGACCTCGCCTCGCTCGAGGACGAACTCGGTCTGCACGAGCTCGCCGTCGAGGACGCGCTGCAGGACGGACAGCGACCCAAGGTCGACCGGTACGACAACCATCTGTTCACCGCTCTCTACGACGTGCGGTTCGACCGGGCCAGCGGCGTGCTCGACACGAGCGAGGTGAAGGCGTTCATCACGGAGCGCGCCCTCGTGACGATCCACCATCCCGAGTTCGACGTCACCCGGCTGCAGGCGACCTTCGACCAGAACCGCGACCTGGCGTCGCACGGCGTCTCGTACTTCCTCTGGGGTCTGCTCGACTGCGTCGTGGACCGGCACTTCGACGCCACGGACGCGCTGGACGACGAGATCGAGGGCATCGCCGACGACCTCTTCGACCCCGCGCCCCGCACCATCGACGTGCAGAAGCGCTCGTTCGCCCTGCGCAAGAGCCTCGTCCAGCTGCGGCGGGTCGCGTCGCCGATGCGCGAGGTGCTGAACACCCTGCTGCGCCGCGACCTCAAGGAGGTCGACTCCGCCATGCACCCGTACTTCCAGGACGTCTACGACCACGTGCTGCGCGTGGCCGAGCAGAACGACTCCCTGCGCGACCTCGTCTCGACCATCCTCGACACGAACCTCAACCTGCAGTCCAACCGCATGAACCTCATCATGAAGAAGGTGACGAGCTGGGCGGCCATCATCGCCGTCCCCACGGCGATCACGGGGTTCTACGGTCAGAACGTGCCGTACCCGGGGTTCCAGTCCCCCGCGGGCTTCGTCACGTCGTGCGTGCTGATCGTGGCGATCGGCGGCCTGCTCTGGTGGCAGTTCAAGCGTCGCGACTGGCTGTAGTCCGCCGTTCCCGCACTGTTCACCGCGGGGTCGACGTCGCCCTGCCGCCCCGGTCGTAGCCTGGCCGCGTGATCACGGTCGGAATGAGCACGTCCTGCGTCTTCCCGCTGTCGACCGACGAGGCCTTCCGGCTCGCGCGGCTCACCGGCTTCGACGGGATGGAGGTGATGGTGACGGCCGACCGGACGACCCGTCGCGCCGACCTCCTCCGCGCCACGACCGCGCGCTGGGGCCTGCCCGTGCTCTCGGTGCACGCCCCCGTGCTGCCCGTCGCGCACTTCGCCTTCGGCCGGGACCAGGTCGACAAGCTCCGTCGGTCGGCCGAGCTGGCCCTCGAGCTGGGTGCCTCGACCGTCGTCGTCCACCCGCCGTTCGTCTGGCAGAGGTCGTTCGCGGCCCGCTTCGTGGACGTCGTCCGCGAGATCGCCGAGGTGACGGGCGTCACCCTGGCGGTCGAGAACATGTTCCCCCTCCGCTTCGGGCCCGTGGGGTTCGACGCCTACCGCCCCGGGCCCGATCCCGTGGCGACCGACGTCGACGCGGCCACCCTCGACTTCTCGCACGCCGCCGTCGCCGGTCGCGACGCACTCGACCTCGCCCTGGCCCTGGGGCCCCGCCTGCGCCACGTCCACCTGACCGACGGCGTCGTGTCATCCCGGCCGGGTGGGCTGCACGACCAGCACCTCGTGCCGGGTCAGGGCACGCAGCCGGTCGCCGAGGTCCTCTCCCACCTGGCCCGGTCGGGATGGTCCGGCGTCGTCGCCGCCGAGGTGCACACCGCCGGGGACGAGGAGGCGCGGCTCGGCCAGCTGAGGCGGACGCTCGCCTTCGCGCGTCGTCACCTGGCGACCACACCCACGTCGGGCGCCGTCGACCGGCCCCCTCAGACGACCAGGACCGTCGCGACGACCGCGAGCGGCACGGCGACCGCCGCCACCCCGAGCCCCGCGAGCATGAACCGTCCCCACGCGACCTCGACGCCCATCGACGAC
>NZ_LMLG01000001.1:271219-579814 GCF_001421865.1 Frigoribacterium sp. Leaf44 | reverse complement strand
CCCCGACGAGCACGGCCACGAGCCGCAACGGTGATCCGGCGACCGGTTCGAGGGCGAGGTAGGCCGGCAGGTTGTTCGCGACGTTCGCGGCGACGGCGCTGCCGCCCGCGAGCCGCAGCAGGTCGGGCAGCTGGTCACCCGTGCCCACCACGGCACCGAGCAGGTCGGCGAGGCCGAGCGAGTGGGCGGCCTCGACGACGAGGAAGAGCCCGCCGGCGAAGAGCAGGGTGCCCCACGGCACCAGGCCCAGCCGCAGGACGCCCCGACGCCGCACGGCCGTGGCCACGACGAGCACGAGCGCGGCGACGGCCGCGGGGATCCACACCTCGACGCCCGAGACCAGGGCCGGCACGAGCAGTCCCGTCGCGACCGCGGCGACGCCGAAGAGCACGCGATCGGCCACGGGCTCGGACGACGGCGCCTCGAACCGGCCGACCAGCTGACGGCGGTAGCGCAGTCCGATCGCCACGACCGGGACGACGACGCCCACCACGGCGGCCGGCGCCACGAGGGCGGCGAACTGCACGGGGGCCGGCGACCCCAGCTCGTGCAGGGCGAGCAGGTTGGTGAGGTTCGAGACCGGCAGCAGCATCGAGGCGCAGTTCGCCAGCCACACCGTGGTCAGGGCGAACGGCATCGGCGGCAGGCCCGCGTGCCGAGCGACGATCACGACCACCGGCGTGAGCAGCACGGCCGTCGTGTCGAGCGAGAGGAACACCGTGCAGAGCACGGCGAGCGCCACGACCAGGAGCCACAACACGAACACCCGACCTCCGGCGAGCCGGGCCGAGGCGGACGCCAACCAGGCGAAGAGGCCGGCCTCCGCTGCCAACTCGGCGACGATCGTGAGGCCGACGACGAACCCCAGCACGGGCGCGACCCGCTCGACGAGGGCGAGGAGTTCGTCGCCGGTCAGGACTCCGGTGACGACGGCCACGAGGCCGAGCGCCACGAACAGTCCTCCGAGCACGGCAGTGCGCACGGCATTCTCCTTCGACCGCGGGACGCACCGGCACGGGACGCCGGGCAGCTCAACTTACCCCCACCCGGACTCGTGCGACGTCACGCGGTACCGTGGTCGAAACGACCCCTGGGAGCCCCACCGTGCGCAAATTCCTCTTCAACGGCGCGATCATCAGCGCGATCTTCTCCGGCATCAGCCTCCTCAAGAGCCTGAGCGCCGGGCCGCGTGACTGGCGCCTCGCCCTCATGGCGATCAGCTGGGCGGCGTCCACCGCGATCGCCGTGGGCAACGTCATCGAGGCCGCGAACGACGACGACTGACGTCCGCCGAGACACCGAGGAGGCGCGTCCCGCTCTGGCGGGGCGCGCCTCCTCGTCCGTGTGGTCGCCTCAGCGACGCCCGTCGACGCCGGGCGTCGGCCCGGCAGGGTCGCCGTCGGGACGGCCGACGGGCGGGCTCCCGGGCCGGCCCGCGACGTGCGGGTCGTGTTCCGCCTCGGCGCCGAGCGAGGCCTCGTACTCGGCGATGTCGTGGATCGGGATGGCCGCCGTGAACAGCGCGGTGCGCTCGGAGTCGGCGTTGTCGCCGCTGAACAGACCGGAGGCGTCCGACGTCGAGCGGGGAGCCCGCCCGGTCGGCACCGGTTCGGCCTCGACCATCTGCACCCGCGTCCGCGGGATCGACTGCGGGCTCTTCGCGTGCAGCCAGGCGATGAGGTCCTCGCGCACGAGGCAGCGCAGGTCGAACAGGGTCGGGGCGTCCTTCGCCGTGACCAGCACGCGGACGCGCACGTAGCCGGCCTGGGCGTCGGTGACCTGCAGCACCTTGGTGCGCCCGTCCCAGAGGTCGGTGCCCGCGAGGATCACGTCGAGCTCCTTCCGCATGGCGCCCGGGTCGACGCGCCAGTCCAGGTCGAACTCGACCGCGCCGAGCAGCTCGCTGTTGCGCCGCGTCCAGTTCTCGAACGGCGTGGTCGTGAAGTAGGTCGACGGCAGCACGAGTCGGCGGTCGTCCCAGACGTGCACGACCACGTACGAGAGCGTGATCTCCTCGATCAGGCCCCACTGCCCCTCGACCACGACGACGTCGTCGATGCGGATCGCGTCGCTGAAGGCCAGTTGGATGCCGGCGAAGACGTTGGCCAGCGTCGACTGAGCCGCGAGGCCCGCGACGACCGAGACCAGTCCCGCGCTGGCGAGGACGCTCGCGCCCACCGCCTCGACGCCCGGGAACCCGAGCAGCACGGTGCCCGCGGCGAGGATCACGATCAGGGCCACGGTCAACCGGCGCAGGATGAGCACCTGCGTCCGGACGCGACGGGCCACCCGGTTGTCGGGGGTGTCGACCCGGTAGCGCGACAGACCGAGGTCCTCGAAGAAGATCGCGAGGGCACCCACGAACCAGGCCACGACGACGATGATGGCGCACCGGAAGGACTGCGAGACCCAGCCCTCCCCCGGGTAGTCCGCGGGCAGCAGCGAGTCGAACGACGTGGTCAGAGCGATGACGAGCAGCACGACGAGCAGCGTCGCGCGGAACGGGCGACGCATGCGCTTCACGAACGCCTGCGCCCACTCCTTGCGCTTCGCGACCACTCCGACGACCGCACCGACCACGGCCGAGACGACGAAGGTGAGGACGACGGCGGCGACGAGCGAGATGACGAGTTGTATCCAGGGCATCCCCCGAGCCTGACGCATGACGCACGGCTCCGTCCCGGCTCGACCCTGGGACGATGGAACGGTGAGACGATCCACAGCTTCCCGTCACGAGTCCGCCATGCCGTCGACGCCCGTGCGTCACCGGTCACGACGACGACGCGTGCTCAAGGGGGTGGCCCTCGGGCTGTTCGCGGTCGTGGTGCTCGCCGCCACGGGGTTCTTCGTCTGGGCCAAGACGCCGATGTCGGCGACGGCCGCCTCGCTCGCCTCGGTGTCCGCCGACGACCGGGTCGAGGTGACGAGCAGGCCCGACACGGTCGTGATGCGACCGGCCGAGACGACCGCCACCGGCCAGGGTCTCGTCTTCGTCGCCGGCGCCCGGGTCGACCCGCAGGCCTACGAGCAGACCTTCGCGGGGCTCGTCGCCACCGGCGTCACCGTCGTCGTCGAACGACCCACTCTCGGGTTCGGCATCCTCGACCCCCGTCCGTTCTCGACCTTCACCGACCTCGCCCCCGAGGTCGACACGTGGGCCGTCGGTGGCCACTCGCTCGGCGGCGTGCGCGCCTGTCAGTACGCCGCCGACGACCGGACGGTGGACGCGCTGGTGCTCCTCGGCTCGTACTGCGCGACCACCGACCTCTCGGACGACGACCAGCTGGCGGTCCTGAGCATCGGGGGTTCCGAGGACGGCCTGAGCACCCCGGCGAAGATCGCGACGTACCGCGACATGCTGCCGGGCAGCGCGTCGGTGGTCGAGATCGACGGATCGAACCACGCGCAGTTCGGCAGCTACGGCGAACAGTCGGGCGACGGTTCGGCCACCATCTCGGACGAGGAGGCGCGCGATCGGATCACGCGCCAGCTCACGTCGTTCTTCGCCGGCGTCGGTGGGTAGGCTCCCGGGCGTTCGTCCGACCTGACCGAGGAGCCGCTCGAGGGCGGCCCGGCATGGCGGTGGATCAGATCGAGCGCTTGCGCTGCCGCAGGGCCTCGTGGGCGAGCCCCTCGGAGGGATACCGCCCGACGACCTCGCCCCAGCGGGGGTCGGCGCCGCGCAGCGCGACGAACGTGCCCTGCTCGGCCCGGACGTGGCCGAGCACGCGGTCGGGGGTCGACACCTGGACGAGGTCGGACGAGATGGTGCGCGTGATGACGCGGGCCATTCTCCTCAGGACGTCGGTCGGTGCGGTGGTGCTCACGTCTGGTGCCTCTCGTGCTGCAGGTGCGGGTGCTGCGGGGGCGTCTCGGTGACGTCCGTCGACGACGCTACCCGCGCCTCCCGGGGTGTGACCTCGGGGTTGCCTGTGCGTCGGATGTCGTCCGGCTGTGGTTTCACCCGGCTGCGTCACCCACCGACGGGTCCCGGTCTCGGCACCCCGCCGGTCGCCCGGCACGACGTCGCCCCGGTCGAGCGGGGCTCGGCCGGGGCGACGTCGTGCCGGGATCGGATCAGCTGGTGAGGCCGTCGACGTAGTCCTGGTTCTCGGAGATCCACTTCTCGACGACGGGGGCGTAGTCGTCGCCGTCGACCTCGTCACCGTTGAACATGGCGTTCTCGAGCGAGGACAGGGTCTCGGTGTCCATGTCGAAGCCCTGCAGCCACTCGGTCAGCTGCGGGAAGTTCGCCGTGAAGCTCTTCCCGCCGAAGGAGTGGATGCCCTCGGCGTCGCCCAGGGTGCCCTCGGGGTCGGCGAGGTCCTTGATCGGGAAGGCGTCGTAGGCCCAGTGGGGGCTCCAGAGCGTCACCGCGATGTTCTCCCCCGCATCGGTCGCGCTCTTCAGCTCGGTGAGCATGGCGGCGGTCGACGAGGTCTGCAGCTGCATGTCGTCCAGGCCGTAGGTCGGGATCGTCTCGTCCTGGACCGCGGCGGTGAGGCCCGCCCCCGGCTCGATGCCGACGATCTTGCCGCCGAACAGGTCGGCGTTGGCCGCCAGCTCGTCGAGCGAGTCGATCGGGGCGTCCTCGTTCACGGCGACGGCGAGCTTGGCGCCGTCGTTCCAGGCGCCGAGGTCGGTCAGGTCGTCGCCGTACTGCTCGATGTACGAGGCGTGGGTCGTGGGCAGCCAGGTGTCGAGCACGACGTCGTAGTCGTCCGTCGTGAGGCCGCTGTAGACGGGAGCGACGTCGGCCGGCTTGAGGTTGACCGTGTAGCCCTTCTCCTCGAGGACGGTCTTCCACAGCCAGGAGGCCGCGATGCCCTCGTCCCAGCCGTTGAACACGGCGAGGTCGACGACGGCCTGGTCGCCGTTGTCGAGGGTCTCGCCCTCGGCCGACGAGCTGCTGCCGGGAGGCGAGCAGGCGGCCAGTCCGAGGACGGCGGTGGTGCCGAGGGCGATCGATGCGGCGATGGTGCGCTTCTTCATGTGGTCCTTTCGGGTGGTGCAGGAGGCGCGGGTCGGGTGGGTACGTGTTGCTCCCGTCCCGCAGGTGGTCGGGGTCTAGGCCGAGGCCGTCGCGGGTTCGCGGCGGTCGGCCGGGGGCAGGGGCTGCTCGGCCTCCGCGCGGTCGGGAGCCGGGGTCGGAGGAACGGACCGGCGGTTCTGCGCCCTGGCCAGCCGCCGACCGCGACGGTCGGACCCGAGGGCCGCCGTCATGCGGTCGAGGACGATCGCCAGGATGACGACCGAGACGCCGGCTTCGGCGCCCAGCCCCACGTCGATGCGGTTGAGGCTCGCGACGATGTCGCCGCCCAACCCGCCCGCGCCGACCATGCCGGCGATGACGACCATCGACAGCGAGAGCATGATGACCTGGTTGACGCCGGCCATGATGCTGGGCTTCGCGAGCGGCAGCTGGATCTGACGCAGGATGCGCCACGGCGACGAGCCGAATGCCTGGCCGGCCTCGACCACCTCTTTGTCGACCCCGCGGATGCCGAGCTCGGTCAGGCGGACGCCGGGGGCCATCGCGAAGACGATGGTCGCGACGATGCCGGGCACGACGCCGACGCGGAACAGCAGCAGGGCCGGGATCAGGTAGACGAAGGCGGGCGTCGTCTGCATGAAGTCGAGCACGGGCCGGATGATCTGCGACGCCACGGTCGACTTCGCGGCGAGCACGCCGAGGGGGATGCTCAGAGCGATCGCGAGCGTGCTGGCGACGAGCACGAGGGCGAGGCTCGACATCGCGTTGTCCCACTGGTTGACCGTGCCGATGAACAGCAGGCCGACGGCCGTGCCGACCGAGAACTTCCAGCCCTTCGCGACGAAGGCGAGGGCCGCGATCACGATGACGACCGCCCAGAACGGAGGCGCGCTCAGGAAGTACGCGACCCACTCGTAGAAGAACGTGAAGACCAGGCGGACGACGTCGAAGAAGCCGCCGAGGTTGGTGGTGATCCAGTCGACGACGTCCGAGACCCAGGAGCCGAAGGGGATGCGGAGGTACTCGTTCATCGGGTTGCTCCTTCGAGGGTGGCGTCGAGCTCGACGTCCGAGATGCGGGTGACGGGCTCGAGCACGGGGATGGGCGAGGTGGTCGTGTCGACGTTGCCGAGCGCCGCGAGCAGGGTCACGCGCGGGATGACGCCGAGCAGACGGTCGGCGCCGTCGACGACGGCGATCGGCAGCGGGCTCTCGACGGCCAGCTCGAAGAGGTCGACGAGGGCCGCCTCGGGCCCGACCTTCGAGAACTCGGCGTTGACGATGGCCGCGAGGTCGGTGTCGTTCGCCTTGACCTGGCGCATGACGTGTCGGTCGCGCACCCAGCCGAGGAGCTTGCGGTCGCGGCCGGTGACGAACAGGGCGGCGGTCTGCAGGTCGCGCAGTGACCGCAGGGCGCCCCGCGGGCCGACCGTGAGCGGGACGACCGCCCGGGCGGGCTCCATGACGCTGGCCGCCGTGAGGACCCGGGCCCGGTCGACGTCCTGCACGAACTGGGCGACGTAGTCGTTCGCGGGGTCGGTGAGGATGTCCTCGGGCGTGCCGATCTGCACGATGCGGCCGTCACGCATCACGGCGATGCGGTCCCCGAGGAACATCGCCTCGTTCAGGTCGTGGGTGATGAAGACGATCGTCTTGCCGAGCTTCGCCTGCAGCTCGACGAGCTGCTCCTGCATCTCGCGGCGGATCAGCGGGTCGAGGGCCGAGAACGCCTCGTCCATCAGCAGGATGTCGGTCTCGGCGGCGAGGGCGCGGGCGAGGCCGACGCGCTGCTGCATGCCGCCCGAGAGCTGGCTCGGCAGCTCGTCCTCCCAACCCGCGAGGCCGACGATCTCGGTGACCTCCCGAGCCTTCGCCAGACGAGCCGCCTTCGCGACCCCCTGCACCTCGAGGCCGTAGGCGACGTTGTCGATGACGGTGCGGTGCGGCAGCAGTGCGAAGTGCTGGAACACCATCGACACGTTCTGCCGTCGCACCTCGCGGAGCCGCTTGGCAGGGACGTCCGAGATCGCGGAGCCCGCGACCTCGACCGAGCCGGACGTGGGCTCGAGCAGGCCGTTCAGCATGCGGATGAGGGTCGACTTGCCCGAGCCGGACAGCCCCATCACGACGAAGATCTCGCCGGGCTGGACGTCGAACGACGCGTCGATGACGGCGGCGGTGCCGAGGCCTGCGGCCTCGGAGCGGGAGGCACCCGCCTCGAGTCGGGCGACGGCGTCCTTGGGTCGGCGGCCGAACACCTTGTACAGGTTCCGGGCACGCACGGCAGGCGTAGTGGTCACAGGTGTCTCCAGGCACGCCGAGGGGGCACCGGCCGCTCGGGCCGGCTCGCCGTCGGCGGCGATCGGGTCGGGCGAACGGGTCGACGACGCGTGCGGACCGTGTCGGCTCAAGCCCACCGTGGAACCACGGGGCGAACCTGTCCTCCGCCGGGTCGGTCATGGGACCGGACCCTCGCGCCACCAGACCGTACGACGACCGGAACCCGAACTGGTCGGACCATCGGTCGGCGCGTCCTGATGATGACGGGCCCGGTCTCCCGGGCCTCCACGACCGTAGCCGACATCCGTCGTCCATCCGAATTGCGAACCGGCCCGACGACGCCTCCGGTGTACCCCGGTCACGGTGCGTCCCGGCGTGTCGCCCATGTCTGCGGGCTCGTCGATCGTCACCCATTCGTTACCCGCATGTGAATCGGCACCGCGCCTCCTGGGGGTTCGCCTGTCTCGCGACGGTGATGCGGACGAAACCGATAGGGGCTACGGTCGACCGATGACGAGTCCCACGAACGGGGGCGGCGACGCCTCCACCGAGACGCACCTCCCGCAAGACTTCTCGCACGAGCAAGAGGGCTTCCAGCACGGTCTCAAGCCGCGTCAGCTGCAGATGATCGCCATCGGCGGGGCGATCGGCACGGGGCTCTTCCTCGGGGCCGGCGGCCGTCTGGCCTCGGCCGGTCCGGCTCTCGCGATCGTGTTCGCGATCTGTGGCGTCTTCGCGTTCTTCATCCTGCGGGCCCTCGGCGAACTGGTGCTGCACCGCCCGTCGTCGGGGTCGTTCGTCTCGTACGCCCGCGAGTTCTTCGGCGAGAAGTTCGCCTACGCGGCCGGGTGGATGTACTTCCTGAACTGGGCCATGACGGCCATCGTCGACGTCACCGCGGTCGCCCTCTACCTGCACTACTGGTCGGCGTTCACCGCGGCACCCGACTGGTTGCTGGCCCTGGTGGCCCTCGCCGTGGTGCTCTCGGTCAATCTGCTGGCCGTGAAGGTCTTCGGCGAGATGGAGTTCTGGTTCGCCATCATCAAGGTCGCAGCCCTCGTGGTGTTCCTCGTGGTCGGCGTCGTGTGGCTCGCGGCGGCTTTCCCCGTCACACACGACGGTGCCGCGGTCGACACCGGTTGGGGACTCGTGGCGTCGTCGGGCATCCTGCCGAACGGACTGCTGCCGGCCGTGATCGTGGTCCAGGGCGTCGTCTTCGCCTATGCCGCGATCGAGTTGGTGGGCACGGCGTCGGGCGAGACCCAGAACCCGGAGAAGGTCGTGCCCCGCGCGATCAACACGGTCATCATCCGCATCGCGGTGTTCTACGTCGGGTCGCTGGTGCTGCTGTCGCTGCTGCTGCCCTACACGGCCTACAAGGCCGGCGAGAGCCCCTTCGTCACGTTCTTCGGCAGCATCGGCAGCCCCGAGGTGGGCGACATCGCGGGGTCGATCATGAACTTCGTGGTCGTGACGGCGGCGCTATCGAGCCTGAACGCGGGGCTCTACTCGACCGGTCGGGTGCTGCACTCGATGGGCATGAACGGCTCGGCCCCAAAGTTCACGACGAAGATGTCGAAGGGCGGGGTACCGTTCGGCGGCATCCTGCTGACCGCGAGCATCACCCTGCTGGGCGTGGTGCTGAACGCCATCGTCGGGGCGAACACGGCGTTCGAGATCGTGCTCAACATCGCGTCCCTGGGCATCTTGACGGCGTGGGGAACGATCATCCTCTGCCAGATGCGACTCCGTCAGTGGGCCAAGCAGGGCAAGGCGAAGGAGCCCTCGTTCCGACTGCCGGGGGCGCCGGTGACGAGCTATCTGACGCTGGCCTTCCTGGCCGCGGTCGTCGTCCTGATGGCGATCGACTGGCCGATCGGGTCGTTCACGGTCATGTCGCTCGTCGTGATCATCCCCCTGCTGATGCTCGGTTGGCACCTGCAGCGCGACCGCATCCTCGCCGCCGCCCGCCTCCGCGAGGGCATGACGGGCCCCTACCCCGTGACCGGCCGCGACGCCGCCTCGCAGGTCCCCCGCGACGGCCAGTAGCCCGATCTGCGGGGACGGCCGCGGGGGTGTCCTATGGTTGTCCGGTGTCGACGCGAGCCCCCTCCCACTCGGCAGTCGCGTCCGAGACGGGGCGACGGAATCGCCACACGTCACTCGACGGGCTGAGGGGCCTGGCCGCCTTGGTGGTCGTCGCCCATCACGCCCTCCTCACGCAACCGTCCCTGGCGGCTCCGTACTACGCGCCCGACGTCCCCACCACAGGACTGACGCGCTGGGCGGTCAAC
Organism: Frigoribacterium sp. Leaf44; assembly: GCF_001421865.1. NCBI lineage: Bacteria > Bacillati > Actinomycetota > Actinomycetes > Micrococcales > Microbacteriaceae > Frigoribacterium > Frigoribacterium sp. Leaf44. The sequence goes on along the minus strand of NZ_LMLG01000001.1, from coordinate 570,248 downwards.
ACCCCCGTGCACCTGTTCTGGGCAGGTACCGAGGCGGTCTACCTCTTCTTCGTCCTGTCCGGCTTCGTCCTGGGACTCGCCGCACAGTCGGCCACGTTCACGTGGAGGACCTACCTACCCGCACGTCTGGTGCGTCTCTACCTTCCGGTCGCCGGGGCGGTCGTGCTCGGGGCTCTGTTGATGGCCGTCCTGCCCCGCGGTTCGCAGGCCAGTGCCTGGTTGGCCGCTCGAGCCGTCGACTACCCGGCGCTGGCCGTCGTCCAGGACCTCACGTTGCTGGGCGGCGTCTCGAAGGTGATCAGCCCCCTGTGGTCGCTGCAGTGGGAGGTCGCCTTCTCGCTGTTCCTCGCCGGGTTCCTCTCGTGGGGGCGTTCGGTCCATCCGGCTGGGCAGATCGGCGTCGCACTCGTCGCGTCCACCTGGGGGTTCTTTCTCGCGACACCGGCCCTGTCCTATCTCCCGCTGTTCCTCGTCGGCACGGCATTGGCCCAGTGGTGGCCGGATCTGGCGAGTCGCCTCGAGGAGGGCGCGCGGGCGCACGTGCGATGGGGTGTCATCCTGGCCTTCGCCCTGACGCTGATCGCGTCGTACTGGCTGTTGTTGCCGAGCTTCTCGTCGGACAGGCTCTTCTGGATGACACGACCGGCCGTCGAGATCGGTGTGACGCTCGTCCTGGTGGCGGCTGCGACGTGGGCTCCCCTCAGATGGCTGCTCTCGGCCAAGCCGTTCCGTTGGGCGGGGCTCATCTCGTTCAGCCTCTATCTGGTCCACGAGCCGATCCTGATCGCCGCGGCGTCACTCGTCCCCGGCTCGCGGTGGGCGATCGTCGGGGGCGTGCTGGTCGCGGTGGCGACGGCCGTCGGCTTCTTCTTCTTGGTCGAGAAGCCGAGCCACAAGATCGCACGCCTTCTCGGGGGACGACGCGTCGACGGGCCGACCGAAAGCCGCGCATCCGTCGCAGCCTCCCACGACTGAGGGCTGCTCAGCCCGAGCGAAGTGCGCTGGACACGGTCAGGCCGGGTGTCCCGTCCGTCCTCGGTCGCTTTCGCATTGCCGCACGACACCGACGAAGCGGTCCGCCAGGAACGCGTAGCCTGCGGCGTCGAGGTGACGACCATCGGCGGCGGTGAAGTCCGCACTGTTGGCTGCGGTGAACCACCGTCGCTCCACGACGTCGATGTAGGTCGCTCCGCTCGCTCTCACGGCAAGGCCGATCGTCCGGGACACGTCGACGTAGTCCAGGCCCGCCGGAAGGGGCGCGGACGGACCCATGGCGAGGACGGCGGCATCGGGCCACCACGTCCGCGCATCGCCGAGGGCGTCGACCACGGCCGCGGAGACGACGCCGGGCGCCGACGTGGCGTCGTTCTGGCTCCCCTGGAACACGATGAGGTCGAATCGGACGCCCGCGTGCGTGGCCAGCCGCTCACCGAACGGAGCCGCACTCGGCGACGGAACACCCGCCTTCGTGTAGCCGCTGCCCGGAACGGCGTCGACGACGACGTCCCAGTCCAACTCCTCGGCAGCACGGACCGCCCAATTGTCGACGGCAGGTTCGGAGGCGCCGGAACCTGCTGTGTAGGAATCGCCGATGATCAGCACCCTGGGCGTCGGAGGGAGGTCCAGCACGGGCGCCTGCCGGGCGTCGGTGGACACCGCACCGAATCTGACGATGACGGCCAGCACGACGAATCCGATCCCGGCTACGGCCACGGTGATGCCCAGGGCCGTCATGGCTCGACTGGGCCAAGACGTGTTCCGCAGCCTGCGGTCGCTCCGGCCCTCCATGTCCCCAGCGTAGATCGAGCGACCTGGCGACCTCCTCCCCGCCCCACGACGAGCGAGCCGGCATCCCCCGTGCACCCCATGACGAGCGAAGCGACGTCACCCCCCTGACGAGCGAAGCAACGTCACCCCCCTGACGAGCGAAGCAACGTCACTCCCCTGACGAGCGAAGCAACGTCACCCCCGTGACGAGCGAAGCAATGTCACCCCCGTGACGAGCGAAGCGACGTCACCCCCGTGACGAGCGAAGCGACGTCACCCCCGGGCAACGGCGACCTGGCGGGTCCGGCTCGCTCCCCGTGCAGGGTGGGCCGCGGTCCGCGGAGCGGACCAGACCCACACGACGAAAGAATCCCCCGGTTCTGCGAAGCAGAACACGGGGGACCCAATTCTTTCGTGCACCCCCTCGGACTTGAACCGAGAACCCACTGATTAAGAGTCAGTTGCTCTGCCAATTGAGCTAGAGGTGCGTGCTGCGATCTCTCGCAACGACGGTCAACACTAGCATGAGATCTGACCCACTCAGAACCACCGGCGCCGTCCGCGGCGCCCGCAGATCGGAGCACCATGTCCACGAAGCTCGAGAAGGGCGCTGCCGCGCCGACGTTCACCCTCGACGACGAGAACGGTTCGCCCGTCTCGCTCGCCGACTACTCGGGGCAGAAGGTCATCGTGTACTTCTACCCGGCGGCGTCCACGCCGGGCTGCACGACGGAGGCGTGTGACTTCCGCGACAACATCAACTCGTTGAAGTCCTCGGGCTACCAGGTGCTGGGCGTCTCGAAGGACGAGCCCGGCGCGCTGCAGAAGTTCAAGGACGAGCAGGGGCTGAACTTCCCGCTGCTCAGCGACCCCGAGCTGACGGTCCACCAGGCGTACGGCGCCTACGGAGAGAAGAACAACTACGGCCGCATCGTGACGGGCACCATCCGGTCCACGTTCGTGGTCGACGAGCAGGGTGCCGTCGAGCTGCCCCTCTACAACGTCAAGGCGACGGGGCACGTGGCGTCGCTCCGCAAGAAGCTCGGCCTCGACTGACACCGCTCGTCGGCGCGAGCGCAGGAGGCGCGGGGGCGGTTCTCGAGACCGGCACCGCGCCTCCTGCGCTCGAGGACCGTCAGTAGACGTGCGGCTCTTGATCGCGGGCCGAGGTGGCGGCGACCACGGACGGCACGAGCAGGAGGACGACGACCGCTACGGCCGGCACGAGGAGCGCGAGGCCGATGGTCGGGTTCGCGAAGACGCCCTGCAGGCTGCCGATGCCGACCGCGAACTGCAGCACCTGCCAGACGATCGCCGCTCCACGGATCCAGGCTCGACCCCGCAGGGTCCCGACGACGATGGACGCCAGCCAGGCGGTCGCCAGCAGGGTCAGCACGAAGATCGCGACGGCCGAGGGATACGAGTCGGGGCGCGCCACGAGCAGCTCGACGAGCAGGAACACCGCCGTCGCGGCGACGAGCAGGAACTCGGCCGCGAGGAGCACGATCACGACCCAGAGCAGGGCGGGTCGACGGGCCTCGGCAGACCGACCGGTCTCGTCTCGGGGGCCGTCAGGGCCTGCTGTGGTCACGTGTGAGCCTCCGAAAAATCCTTGATTTGGCCGTACCAGTATGCGACCATATTCGAGGTCGAAGTGACGCGCACATTGCGGTGCGCGCCTCCCGCATTCTTCTCTTTCCCCATCCCGAACCAGGCGCTTCGACGTGCCTGGTTCTGCACTTTTAAGGAGTACCCATCGATGGATTGGCGCGACAAAGCCGCTTGCCTGCAGGCTGACCCGGAGCTCTTCTTCCCCGTCGGCAACACGGGTCCCGCCGTCGACCAGATCGACAAGGCCAAGGCCGTGTGCGGGCGCTGCACCGTCACCGAGACCTGCCTGCAGTACGCGCTCGAGACGTCTCAGGACTCGGGCGTCTGGGGCGGTCTGAGCGAAGACGAGCGTCGTGCGCTCAAGCGTCGCGCCGCTCGCGCCCGCCGCGCCAGCTGATCCCTCGTCGACCGCTTCCGGCGGACGACCTCCGGCCCCTCGGCCGATGACGAAGCCCGGCACCTGATCACAGGTGCCGGGCTTCGTCGCGTCCGGAGGTACGCACGAGGTCAGGGCTGGGTGAGCCACCGGAACGGGATCTCGATGGTGACCTCGGTGCCGTTGCCGACGAGGGTGTGCCAGTCGATGGTGCCGCCGAGCTCACCCTGGATCAGCGTGCGGACGATCTGGGTGCCGAGGCCCGAGCCGACCTTGCCCTCGGGCAGGCCGACGCCGTTGTCGCGCACCTTGACCGTGAGCTCTTCGGCCCGGCGGTCGGCGACGATCTCGACCTCGCCGTCGCGGCCGTCGAGACCGTGCTCGACGGCGTTGGTCACGAGTTCGGTCAGCGCGAGGGCCAGGGGCGTCGCGTACTCGCTCGGCAGGGCACCGAAGCTGCCCGTCATGGTGGGGCGGACCGTCGTGTTGTGGCTCGACGCCACCTCGGCGATGAGCATGAGCACCCGGTCGAAGACGGTGTCGAAGTCGACGTTCTGGCTGAGCCCCTCGGACAGCGTGTCGTGCACGACGGCGATCGACTGCACGCGGCGCATGGCCTGGGTCAGCGCCTCGCGGGCGACGTCGGTGCGGGTGCGTCGGGCCTGGATGCGCAGCAACGAGGCAACCGTCTGCAGGTTGTTCTTGACCCGGTGGTGGATCTCACGGATCGTGGCGTCCTTGGTGATCAGCTCGCGCTCCTGGTGACGCAGCTCGGTCACGTCGCGGCAGAGCACGATCGCCCCGACGCGCTCACCGCGGTCACGCAACGGGATCGCCCGCAGCGACACCGTGACCCCCCGCGCCTCGATGTCGGTGCGCCAGGGCGCCCGGCCCGTGACGACCAGCGGCAGGGACTCGTCGATCACGAGCTTGCCGGCGAGCAGCCCGGTCGTGACCTCGGCCAGCGACTCGCCCTCGAGCTCGCCGGCGAACCCCATGCGGTTGAAGGCCGACAGGCCGTTGGGGCTCGCGAAGGTCACCATGCCGTCGACGTCGAGACGGAGCAGCCCGTCGGAGGCGCGGGGTGCACCTCGTCGCGGGCCCGTCGGAGCCCCGAGGTCGGGGAAGTCACCGGCGGCGATCATGGCGAAGAGGTCGTTGGAGCACTGGTTGAAGGTCAGCTCTTGGCGGCTCGGAGTGCGGGCCTCGCTGAGGTTCGTGTGCCGGGTGATGATCGCGATCGGCGCGTCGGTGACGTCGGGTCGGCTGGCCCCCAGGCGCCGGAGCACGGGCACGGCCCGGACGCGCGTGGGCGTCTCTTCGTACCAGTCGGGTGCGGCGGAGTCGACGATGCGGGTCGTCGTGAAGGCTTGCTCGATCTGCTCGCGCCACTCGGGGCGCACCTCTTGTCCGACGAAGTCACGGTAGAACAGCGTGGCCGAGCTCGACGGACGCGCGTGGGCGACGGCGACGAAGCTGCCGGCCTGTGTGGGCACCCAGAGCACGATGTCGGCGAAGGCGAGGTCGGCGAGCAGCTGCCAGTCCCCCACCAGCAGGTGCAGCCATTCAACGTCCACCTCGCTCGAGAGGCCCTGGGCGAGAACGAGATCACTGAGCGTCGACACCCGTTCAGTCTAGGTCGACGACCCGTCCGGGGACGTCGGTCGCCTCCGAGCACGACCGCATGCCGGCGAATTCTCCACAGACCGTCGAGTCGGTCTGGTTTAGGCATCTCACATGTCATATCTTCTAGTCATGCCCGGACGCACGTGAACAGGAAGACTGCCCATGCCCTCGAACACCCACGCCCTCGCCCTTGCCGAGCCCCTCGGGCCCCCAGCACCACCTCGCCCGCACCTGAGGCCCGTGCCGCCGCTCAGCGCCCCGGGCCGGGCGGCGCCGACCGCTCCGGCATCGGCCCCCATGCCCGACGGTCGCCCGTCCGGCACCAGATCCCACGTCCGACCCGTCCCACCGGCCGGCACCCCGCCCGAATCACCGTTCCCCGACGATCCGGACCTGCTCGTGGAGAACCTGGTCCGCTGCGTCGTCGAGATCCTCGCCGGGGCACGTGAACTCGACCAGGTCTCGCGGTGGGTCACCGAGGACGTCTACCGCACCCTGCACAAACGCGTCGTCCTGGCGGCCCGGGCCCGATCGGCCCACGGCACCCGTGCACAGAGACCGGTGTTCACGATCGGCAGCATCCGGTCGAGCTCGCCCGCCGACGGGGTGATCGAATCCGTCGTCGTCCTCCACGGGCGCGGTCGCAGTCGGGCGGTCGCCGTCCGTCTCGAGACCTACGACAGCCGGTGGCGAGCAGCCGCCGTGCACGTGCTCTGACGGTCGACCGAGACCCTCGTGACAGACGATGCGCCCCCGAGCCAGGCTCGGGGGCGCATCGATCGTCGGTCGGACGAGGTGATCAGCGGGTCTTCTTGCCGGACGCCCGACGCTCGGCCCGGTTGACCGGCGCCTCGGAGCCACCGGTCTTCTGGCCGAAGGCGCCGACCTTGCCGTCATCCGCCTGACGGGCAGCCGGGCCGCCGGCAGCCCGTGCCGCGGCGATCTCGGGCGATTCGGAGCGCTCGGCCTCGTCTTGGGCCTTCTGTGCCTTGGCGGTCGCGCCCTTCTCGAGCTGACCGCGCTGGTTGCGCACCTCGACCTCGCCGTCGATGTTGGGAGCCGAGTAGGCGAGCTGCGCCTGCGGCTGCTTCTCGGCCTCGAGCCCCTTGGCCGCGATGACCGGCGCCTCGGCGGCACCGACCTGGCCCTGTACCTCGACCTCGAGGTTGAAGAGGAAGCCCACGGTCTCTTCGCGGATCTGCCCCATCATGCTCTGGAAGAGCGCGTAGCCCTCGCGCTGGTACTCGACGAGCGGATCGCGCTGGGCCATGGCCCGGAGACCGATGCCGTCCTTCAGGTAGTCCATCTCGTACAGGTGGTCCCGCCAGCGACGGTCGATGACCGACAGCACGACTCGACGCTCGAGCTCGCGCATGGCGGGCTCGCCGAGGGTCTCGGTGCGCGCGTCGTAGGCGACCTTGGCGTCGGAGAGGATCTCTTGACCGAGGAACGCCCGGGTCGCCTTGCCCTTCGAGCCGGCCTCGGTGATGACCTCGTCGATGGTGATCGAGATCGGGTACAGGGTGCCCAGTTCGGTCCAGAGGGCGTCGAGGTCCCAGTCGTCGGGACTGCCGTCACCCGTGTGCTGGTCGATGACCTCGTTGACGACGTCCTCGAGGAACTTCTGGCTGCGATCCTTCAGATCGTCGCCCTCGAGGATGTGTCGACGGTCACCGTAGATGGCCTCGCGCTGACGGTTGAGGACGTCGTCGTACTTCAGCACGTTCTTGCGGATCTCGGCGTTGCGCGACTCGACCTGCGACTGGGCGGAGCGGATGGCCCGCCCGACGATCTTGTTCTCGATCGCGAGGTCGTCGGGCACGTTGCCGCGGCCCATGAGGGATTCGGCGGCACCCGAGTTGAACAGGCGCATCAGGTCGTCGGTCAACGACAGGTAGAAACGGCTCTCGCCGGGGTCACCCTGACGACCCGACCGACCGCGCAGCTGGTTGTCGATGCGACGGGACTCGTGACGCTCGGTGCCGAGGACGTACAACCCGCCCGCCTCGATGACCTTCTCGGCCTCTTCTTGCACGGCGGCCTTCTGGGCGGCGAAGACGTCGTCCCACGCGGCCTCGTACTCGTCGGGGGTGTCCACCGGGCTGAGCCCCTTGGCGTTCATCTCGGCGACGGCGAGGAACTCGGCGTTGCCGCCGAGCATGATGTCGGTACCGCGACCGGCCATGTTGGTGGCGACGGTCACGGCACCGGCACGACCGGCCTGGGCCACGATGGCCGCCTCTCGAGCGTGGTTCTTGGCGTTCAGAACCTCGTGCTTGACGCCCTTCTTGGCGAGCAGTCGAGAGAGGTACTCGCTCTTCTCGACGCTGGTCGTGCCGACCAGCACGGGCTGACCCTTCTCGTGCCGCTCGACGATGTCTTCCACGACCTGGTCGAACTTGCTCGTCTCGTTCTTGTAGACGAGGTCGGTCTGGTCGATGCGCTGCATCGGCCGGTTGGTCGGGATGGGCACGACCCCGAGCTTGTAGGTGCTCATGAACTCGGCGGCCTCGGTCTCGGCCGTGCCGGTCATGCCGGAGAGCTTCTTGTACAGGCGGAAGTAGTTCTGCAGCGTGACCGTCGCGAGGGTCTGGTTCTCGGCCTTGACCGACACGCCCTCCTTCGCCTCGATGGCCTGGTGGATGCCCTCGTTGTAGCGGCGCCCGCTGAGGATGCGGCCGGTGTGCTCGTCGACGATCAGCACCTCGCCGTTGATGACCACGTAGTCCTTGTCACGCTTGAACAGGGCGTCGGCCTTGATCGCGTTGTTGAGGAACGAGATGAGCGGGGTGTTCGCCGACTCGTACAGGTTGTCGATGCCGAGGTAGTCCTCGACCTTCTCGATGCCGGGCTCGAGCACGCCCACGGTGCGCTTCTTCTCGTCGACCTCGTAGTCGGTACCCGACACGAGACGCCGGGCGATGGTGGCGAACTCGGTGAACCAGCGGTTGGCCTCGCCGGACGAGGGACCCGAGATGATGAGCGGCGTGCGGGCCTCGTCGATGAGGATCGAGTCGACCTCGTCGACGATCGCGAAGAAGTGGCCTCGCTGCACCATGTCCTGCGCCTGCCAGGCCATGTTGTCGCGGAGGTAGTCGAACCCGAACTCGTTGTTGGTGCCGTAGGTGATGTCGGCGGCGTACATCTCGCGACGCTCGGCCGGGGTCTGACCCGACAGGATGCAGCCGGTCGTCATGCCGAGGGCGCGGAACACGCGCCCCATCAGCTCGGACTGGTAGCTCGCGAGGAAGTCGTTGACCGTGATGACGTGCACGCCGCGGGAGGCGATGGCGTTCAGGTACGCCGCCGTGGTGGCGACGAGGGTCTTGCCCTCACCGGTCTTCATCTCGGCGATGTTGCCGAGGTGCAGCGCCGCGCCACCCATCAGCTGCACGTCGAAGTGGCGCAGTCCCAGGGTGCGCTTAGACGCCTCACGGACGGCGGCGAAGGCCTCGGGCAGCAGGTCGTCGAGGGACTCACCCGAGGCGTAGCGCTCGCGCAGCTCGACCGTCTCGTTGCGCAGCTCGTCGTCGGTCAGGGTCGTGAAGTCGTCCTCGAGCTCGTTGACCGCCTTGGCGTAGGCCTTCAGCTTGCGCAGCGTGCGGCCCTCGCCGACGCGGAGGACCTTCTCGAGGACGTTGGCCACTGGTGTGCTCCCATGTGTTCGGTCGAACCCGCGGAACGCTCCGCGGTCTCGCTGAGGTGATCCGCATCGGAGCACCGAGGTGTCGACGGTCCGTCCTGGACCGGCCCACGATCTTAGCAAGCGTAGTGGCCGACCCCCTGGGAGGCGGCAGGGACGTGCCCGCGCCTCCCGGGGTGTCGGCCACCGGATGCCTCGGGGGTCAGTTCACCAGGCCCGCCCGCAGCGCCGTCGCGGTCTCTTGGAGGTCGGGCGAGTCCTGGTCGAGCCCGATCACGCCGTAGTCCCAGCCCTTGCGCCGGTACACGACGCTCGGGCGCTCGGTCTCGGCGTCGATGAAGAGGTAGAAGTCGTGGCCGACGAGCTCCATGTAGTAGAGCGCGTCGTCGACCGACATGGGCGTCGACGCGAAGACCTTCTCGCGGATGACCACGGGGCAGTAGTCCTCGTCGAGCTCGTCGTCGGGGGCCTCGTCGCCCACCACCGTCACGGCCCCGGTGCGGACCTGGTCGAGCGTCTCGGCCGCCGCGGGCGTGACGCCGACACCGCTGAAGTCGGCCGTGGCGGCCTCGCGCAGGGAGGTCGGTCGGTGTTGCCCACGATGGATCTTCTGCCGGTCCTTCGCCCGGCGCACCCGTTCGAGGAGGCGACCGATCGCGAGATCGAACGCCGCGTACTTGTCGGCGGCCGTGGACTCGGCCCGCACGAGGGGGCCGGGGCCGATCAGGGTGATCTCCACCCGGTCGTCGCCCGCCTGCCCGCCGGACTTCTCGTGATGCCGCGACACCTTGACCTCGAGGGCCAAGGCCTTCGTGGCCAGCGCGGCGACCTTGTCTGCCTTCTCGGTGGCGTACTCGCGGAAACGATCGGTGATGCCGACGTTTCGACCCGTGACGGAAATTTCCATGACGACCTCCTGTGGCTATCGACGTGCCGCCTGTCAGCCAGGCGGATGTCCTTTCACGCCTTTCGCCCCACCGTAGCCACCCGGACACCCCCGTGTCACGCACCGTTCACCGTTCGCTCAGGGGCCACCTCGGCTCGACCGCAACGGGGTGGCGGCGAGACAGGCCGCACCGACCACGACCGCGCCCCGGGCGGCCAGCGCGCGCCGCGCCTCCTGGAGGGTGCCGCCGGTCGTCACGACGTCGTCGACGAGGACGACACGCGACCCCGAGAGATCGCGGGTGACGCGCAGACTGCCCTCGCGTCCGCTGAGACGCTGCTGCCGGTCGCGGCCCTTCTGGCCGCCGCCGGCCCGCGCCGTCGGCACGAGGAGGCGGGTGCCGGCCACGAGACCGAGCCGGCGCAGCACGACGTCGACCGGGTCGTAGCCCCGCCGACGCCGCCCCCGTCGCGACGACGGCACCGCGACGACCAGCAGCGCCCGATCGCCCGCGCCCCCGCCGACGGCGGGTGCACCCTCGGCCGTCGCGTGGCGGGCACAGCACTCGAGGGCGGCGGCGAGGGCCGGGGCGAGCACCTCGGCCAGGCGCACCCGACCGCCGTTCTTGAAGGCCAGCACGACACCCCGCGCCTCGAAGGCGTAGACGAGTCCGGCGAAGACCGGGAGCCCGTCGGGCAGGTCGACCCGGACGACCTCGGGGACGAGCCGACGCCGGCAGTCGTCGCACAGACCGACGTCGGCCCTCTGGCACCCCGCGCACGAGACGGGTGACACGACGGACAGCGCCTCGCGGCCGGCCCGCGCGAGGGCGTCCCGCACGACGTGGACCGGACGGGGATGCGAGGGCCGGGGCATGCCGACAGCGTGGACTCCCCCGGGCGCGTACACCGCGCCTCCGTCGTCCGTGGTGGACAGCCGTCCGGCGGCCCGTCCTGGGGAGGAGCCCTTCCCCGGGTGTCAGCGCTGTGTCGCCACCAGGTCGGCCGTCAGCCCCGTCGCCTGCCAACTGCTGCCCCGGGGTTCGAGCACGTCGCCGTCGGCACCCAGCAGCAGCAGACGGTCGAAACCGTTGCCGCCGACGATCGCGACCGCCTCGCCGGACGGGCGGCCGGCGCTCGACGAGTCCCCGCCGACCTCGGACATCGTCACGCGCGACGACTCGCCGACGGAGGTCAGGACGGCGACGGTCAGTTGATCGGCCCAGGTCGCGTCGACGGGCGCGCCGTCCGGAGCCGACAGCTCGAGGGGCTGGCCCAGCCGGAGCGGGACCCCGTCGGCGTCCCGCACGACGGCGGCCACGAGGAGGCGCGACTCGCCCTGGTCGTCGAGCAACAGCAACGCGCGGGTGCCGTCGCGCGAGATGCGGAACGTCGTGACGCTCGGACCCGCCGGCAGCGACGCCACCACAGGGTGGGGCGTGCCGTCGAGCGCGTACGCGGTGAGACTCGACGGGTCGTCGGCGACGACCGACCAGACGAAGCCCGCGTCGTCGAGCGAGGGGGCGACCAGTCCGGTCCGGGCGTCGACCAGCCGGGCTCCTCCCGAGGCCGTGACGGCGTACGTGCCCGACGAGGTGCCGACGGCGGCGCTCGTCTGGTCCGCCGACAGCTCGACCGACCGGGGCCGGAGGGCCTCGACCGCGTCCGAGAGCCCCGGGAGCCGGCTCGTGGCACTCGTGGTGGCGAATCCGAGCACGCCCTCGGTCAGCACGAGGGGCCGGGCGTCGACCGCGGGGTCACGCACCGGCACGGGCTGCTGCATGGCCGGCACGGACAGCGGGGCACCCTCGACGCTGAGCTCGACGGCCGTCACGGTCGCGAGGGTCGAGAAGCTCGCCAGCAGCTGGGCCTGCATCCGGGCCCGGGCGTCAGGCGTCGCCTCGAGGGCGTCGGCAGTGAGGTCGACACGGGCCGTCCCGTCGTCCACGGTGATGGCCGTCAGCGACAGCTGGGTCCCTTCGGGGAAGGCCGAGACCACGGCGCCCTGCAGCCAGTCCGACGGCCCGTCGAGCAGCGCCGTCGCGAGGCGCGTGCTCGTCGACGACCGGGCGAGGAACCACCGTTCGTCCGGCACGAGATAGGTGAACGTGGGGTCGTAGAAGTAGGCGGCGTGCGACCGGAAGACCGAGTCGAAGGTGGCCGGCGAGAGGATGATGCCGTCGGGGGCGTCGCTGATGCGCCACTCGCCGCCCTCGCGGACGAACGAGAACGCCAGGGACGTCGTCGTCGACGACGTGGCCGGGGTGTAGTGCCCCGCCGAGTCGACCGTCGCCGAGCCCACGAAGGCGTAGTCGAGCGTCGACCCGCCGACCCGCGAGGTCGACCCGACCCCGGGGCGGATGGTGACGCTGGCCCGCGGTTCCCACTCGTCGGCGAAGCCGGCACTGAGGAACTGACGCGCGACCCCGTAGTTGTCCTGGGACCCGGTGCCCGCCGAGAGGAAGTCCCGCAGGAGCCTTTCTTGCGAGCTGCCGGCGACGGGACCGTTGGGCCGGAAGACGAAGTCGCTCACCACGTCGTCGCTCACGGTGTCGCCTCGCTGCACCTGACCGCCGTCGGGGATGCCCACGCACCCGGTCAGGGCGATCGCGGCGGTCACGAGGGCCGCCAGCACCGCCGACCGACGCCCCCACGGGCCGTTCCGTAGACGTTCAGTCATCGTCGGCTCCCCTCCTCCGACGTCGCCGACGACGGGACCGACGCGCCCGGCACCTCGACGGCGGGGACCGAACCGGACCACGGTTCGCCCGTCACCGGGACCGTCGTCTCGCCCCGGCGATCCGGAGGCACGACCGGCAGGGGCGATCCCTCGATGCGACCGCCTGCCACGCGGGGCAGGGTGACGACGAACCGGCTGCCCGACCCCGGCTCGGACCAGACCTCGAGCCGGCCGCCGTGCAGGGCCGCGTCCTCGAGGCTGATCGCCAGGCCCAGCCCCGTGCCCCCGATCGTGCGCTTGCGGGAGGGGTCGGCCCGCCAGAACCGGTCGAACACCCGCGCGGCGTCGGCGGGGCTCATGCCCACGCCGTTGTCGCGCACGGCCACCGCGACGGCCGTGGCGTCGCTGTCGACCTCGACCTCGATCGGCCGACCCTCGCCGTGCTCGATCGCGTTGCCCAGCAGATTGCGCAGGATGCGGCGCAGCCGTCGCGGGTCGATCTCGGCCTCGAAGTACCCACCCCGGGCGACGACCGACACGACGCTGCCGGATTCGGCGGCGAGGGGACCGAACTCGTCGACGCCGTCCTCGACGAGACGCACGACCGTGACGGGCTCGGTCTCGAGTTCGACGGCACCCGCGTCGAACCGCGAGATCTCGAGCAGGTCGGCGAGCAGGAGCTCGAACCGGTCGACCTGGGTGTGCAGCAGCTCGGCCGTGCGGGCGGCCGAGGGAGTGAACGAGGTGCGCTGGTCGTAGAGCACGTCACCGGCCAGACGGATCGTGGTGAGCGGCGTGCGCAGTTCGTGCGAGACGTCGCTGACGAAGCGTTGTTGGACGCGCGACAGTTCGGCCAGTTGCGAGATCTGGCGCTGCATGGCGTCGGCCATCCCGTTGAAGGAGCGCCCGAGAGTGGCCACGACGTCCTGCCCCTTCTCGGGAATGCGTTCTTCCAGGTGCCCGGCCGCGATCTTCTGACTGGTCTCGGCCGCCGTGCGGATGGGGCCCACGACCAGACGGACGACGAGGTAGGTGATCGCACCGATCAACAGCACGAGAGCGAGCGAGCCGATGCCGAGCGTCCGCTGCATCAGGTCGAGCGTGGCCTGCGCGTCGCTGAGGTCGTAGACGAGGTAGAGCTCGTACTGGCCCGCGGTGGGTACCTGCAGGGTCGAGCCGACGGCGATGCCGGGCGAGCCGCCGCCCAGCGACGTCGGGGGCAGCGACACCGACTGCATCGAGAGGCGACCGTCGTCCGCCGCCACCGCCTCGCGGAGGGCCGGCGAGATCACGGAGTCCGGGAAGTCGGGGCTGGCGATGTTCTGGATGGTCTGCGGACTGTTCTGCCCCGGGGTCCGGAGGATGGCGATGCTCGTTCCGCCCGGACTCGAGGTCGAGCCCAGGATGGCGGTCTGGGCCTCGTTCTGCAGGGCGTCGAGCTCGACCTGGTTGGCGTCCTCGGTGGCCGTGGCCGAGTCGAAGATGTTCTGCGCCAGCAGCGTGGCCCGCACGCTCTCGGCCTCGACCTGCTCTCGGCGTTGGTCGTAGAGGCTCGTGCCGATGGTCACCGAGATGAGCGTGCCGATGACGGTGACGGCGACGGTCGACAGCACCACCGTGAGCGCGACGGTGCGGAACGACAACGACGACCGCCAGAACCCGACCACACGGGTCGGCCACGTGCGCCAGGCCGGCGCGCGCCACGACCACGGCCCGCCCGACCGGGCGGGCCCGCCCTGGTCGGGCCCCGCGACCGTCGACACGAGCGCCACCCGACCGGGCTACGAACCCGCGCCGGCGCGGTACCCGACGCCGCGCACGGTCGTGACGATGCGGGGCGCGTCGGGGTCGTGCTCCACCTTCGCGCGCAGCCGCTGCACGTGGACGTTCACCAGACGGGTGTCGGCTTTGTAGTGGTAGCCCCACACCTGCTCGAGCAGCATCTCGCGCGTGAAGACCTGTTGCGGCTTCGAGGCGAGCGCGAGCAGCAGCTCGAACTCGAGCGGGGTCAGGGCGATCGGCGTGTCACCGCGTCGCACCTCGTGTGCCGCGACGTCGAGGCGCAGGTCGCCCACCGTGAGCACGTCGTTGGTCGGCTCGGTGGCCGGGCGCAGCCGGGTGCGGATGCGCGCGACGAGCTCTTTCGGGTTGAACGGCTTGACGACGTAGTCGTCGGCCCCGCTCTCGAGACCCCGGACCACGTCGGCGGTGTCGCCCTTGGCGGTCAGCATGATGATCGGCACACCGCTCTCGGCACGGATGAGGCGACAGACCTCGATGCCGTCGAGGCCCGGCAGCATCAGGTCGAGCAGGACGAGGTCGGGTGAGGCCTCGTGGAAGGCCTCGAGGGCGCCCGCGCCGTCGCCGCAGAAGTGGGGGTCGAACTCGTCGGCGCGTAGGACGATGCCGATCATCTCGGCGAGCGCCGGGTCGTCGTCGACCACGAGGATGCGCGGGTTCATGTTCTCCGTCTGGGCTGGGCCGCTCGGGAGGCGGCACGTCAGGACAGATTAGTGCAGGAGGCGCGCATCGGCTGGCAGCGCCCGGTCCGGTGTGGAAACATGAACACACCCGTGAGGACGACCTCACGGTCAGGACGACCAGGGGGACCATGACCGATCCGAACGCCTGGAGCACACCGGGGGGCGACACGTCCCCGCCGCGCTGGGGCGAGCGCGTCGACCCGTCGTCCGACGGCCCCGCATCCGTGCCCGTGGCGCCCCCGGGCGGGTCCACCCCGCCGCCGGCCCCTGGCTGGGCCCCGCCGCCGAGACCCGGCCTCGTGCCGCTGCGTCCCCTGACCTTCGGCGAGATCCTGGGCGCCTCGTTCCAGGTCTTCCGCCGCAATCCGCGCACCACGTTCGGCACGGCCCTGTTGTCGCAGGTCGTCCTGCTCGTGGTGACCGTGGCGATCACCGGCGGCAGCGCCTTCCTCGCCTTCGGACGGGTCGAACAGGCCCTGCCCCGCGACCGTGACGCGGTGCTGGCCGGCGCCGTCGCCATCGTGGCCGCGTCGGCTCTCGTGCCGATCGCCCTGCAGGTGATCGTCACGGCCCTGCTCCAGGGGCTCTTCGTGCTCGAGACCGCTCGTCAGACGCTCGGGGAGAAGCTCCGACTCGGCGGCCTCTGGGCGCTGGCCAAGGGCCGTCTGGGGACGCTCGTGGGCTGGTCCGCCCTGCTGACCGCCGCCTACGTCGTGGCGCTGGCCCTCGTGGCGGGCGTCGTCGTCGTGGGCGTGGCCCTCGGTTCGGGCCCGAGCATCGCCGTCGGCGTCGGGGTCGGGGTCCTGCTCGGGCTGGGCCTCCTCGTGCTCGGCGTGTGGCTGACCGTCAAGACCTGCCTCGTTCCGAGCGCGATCATGCTCGAGCGGATGACGCTCAGCGCGGCGGTGAGGCGCTCGTGGGCGCTGACCCGCGCCTCCTTCTGGCGGACCTTCGGCGTGATCGCACTGGTGTTCCTCATGATCCAGGTCGCCTCGCAGGTCGTCGCGACGCCCTTCTCGGTGCTGTTCAGCGTCCTGACCAGCACGCTCGCGCCGACGGGCGACGTGACCGATCCGACCTTCCTCGCCCTGACGGCGGGCACCTATGCCGTGACCCTGGGCATCACGGCGGTCATCGGCGCGATCGGCTCCGTCCTCCAGGCGGCGTCGGCCGGTCTCGTCTACGTCGACCGGCGCATCCGCACCGAGGGGCTCGACCTCGAACTCGTCCGCTACGTCGAGCGCGGGGGCCGGTCGGCCGAGGGGCAACCCGACCCGTACCGCACGCCCGAGGCCCCGCTCGCCCCGACGACGCACCCGGGAGCACCCCGCTGGTGAGTCCCCTGTTCTTCGCCGCGGGGCCCCCGCTGACCCCCGACGCCGACGACGCCCGGCGCGAGGTCCTGCGCGAGCTCACCGGGCCCGAGTACGTGGCGGCGCAACCGTCCTGGCTCGACCGCGCGGCGCAGGCGTTCTGGGACTGGCTCGGTTCCATCCGGTTCGGGGGGACGGAGGGAGCGCCGGCGGTCGCGGCGATCGTGCTGCTCGCAGTCGTCGTGGTGGTCGTCGTGGTCGTGCTGCTCGTCTACGGGGTGCCGCGGCTCAACCGACGGTCCGCCCGTGACCTCGTCCTCTTCGGCGACGACGACGTGCGTGACAGCGATGCCATGCGTGCCGCGGCCCGCGAGGCCGCCTCCCGGGGCGACCTGACGCTCGCCGTCGCCGAGGCCTTCCGGGCGATCGCCCGCTCGCTGGCCGAGCGGGGCGACGTCGCGGTCTCCCCCGGCACCACCGCCCGCGACGTGGCCCGCCGGGCGGGCGACGTCTTCCCCGACCTCCGGGCAGGGTTCGCCGACGCCGCCACCGCCTTCGACGGCGTCCGCTACCTCGACCGCCCCGGCACCGACGAGGCCTACCGGGCCGTCGTCGAGCTCGACCGGCGTGTGGCCTCGTCCCGGCGGGTGGACGCGTGACCGTCACCGCGCCCTCCGCCGAGACCGGCACGGTCTCGACCCCCACCGTCACGACGGCGCTCCGACGTGCCCGGTTCTGGGCAGCCCTCGCCCTCGTCCTGGCGCTCGGCGTCGCGGCCACACTGCTCGTCGGCTCGGGCTCGGGCGAGGGGCGCGCCCTCGGCCCCGCGAACGCCGCCCCCGGTGGGGCGAAGGCACTGGTGGAGGTGCTCGGCCGGCAGGGCGTCGACGTGACCGTGACGACCACCCTCGGCGACACCCTCGACCGGCTCGAGGCCGGCGACGGCACGCTCCTCGTCGACGACGCCTCCGGGTTCCTGGTCGGCGACCAGTGGCGGCGCCTCGCGACGGCGACCTCGCACCTCGTGCTCCTCTCCCCCGGGTCCGCCGCACTCGACAGCGTGGCCCCGGGCGTCTCGACGGCCGCCCCGGTCGAGGACGGCACCGCCGCGCCCGCCTGCACGTCGCCGGCCCTCGGACAGGCGTCCCGGGTCGACGTCACGGGTGTCGCCTACGCCGTCGACGCCCCGGGTGCCGTCCGTTGCCTCCCGTCCGACGACGGTTACGGTCTCGTCGAGCTCGACGACGGTGGCACGAAGGTGTCCGTCCTGGGTGCCACGGGCGCGTTGACCAACGGCGCCATCGCGACGGACGACGACGCGGCCTTCGCACTCGCCCTGCTCGGCGGGTCATCCGAGCTGACCTGGTACCTGCCCTCGGCCGGCGACCTGCCCGAGGGCCAGGGCACGCTCGCCACGCTCACGCCTCCGTGGGTGACGCCCTCGCTGGCGGTCCTGCTCCTGGCCGGAGTGGCCGCCATGGTGTGGCGGGGTCGACGCCTCGGTGCCCTCGTCGTCGAGCGACTGCCGGTGACCGTCAAGGCGTCCGAGACCACCGAGGGTCGCGCCCGGCTCTACGAACGGTCCGGGCAGCGCCGCCACGCCCTCGACCAGCTCCGCATCGGCACGTTCGGGCGACTCGCGCGAACGACGGGCCTGTCGTCGACCGCCTCGGTCGACGAGGTCGTCGCCCGGGTGGCCGCGCTCACCTCGGCCGACCCGCGGGGCCCGCGGTACGTGCTCGTGGATGCCGACCCGGCCGACGACCGCGAGCTCGTCTCGCTGAGCGACAGCCTGCTCGACCTCGAGCGCGAGGTGCGACGGGCGGTGGCTCCGTCGTGACCCGACCCGCGCCTCCTGGGCCTCGTCCGTCCGTCCCCGCATCGATCCCCACCCCGGAAGTGACCACCAGATGAGCTCAGAACTGCAGCAGACCTTCGCCCGAGTCCGAACCGAGGTCGGGAAGGCCGTCGTGGCCCAGGACGGCGCCGTGACGGGCCTGATCGTCACCCTGCTGGCGCAGGGGCACGCCCTGCTCGAGGGCGTCCCCGGCGTGGCCAAGACCCTGCTCGTGCGCGCACTCAGCCACTCGCTGTCGCTCGACACCGCACGGGTGCAGTTCACGCCCGACCTGATGCCCGGAGACATCACCGGGTCGCTCGTGTACGACGCGAAGTCAGGCGAGTTCGAGTTCCGCGCCGGCCCGGTGTTCACCAACGTCCTGCTCGCCGACGAGATCAACCGCACACCGCCCAAGACGCAGTCCGCGCTGCTCGAGGCCATGGAGGAGCGCCAGGTCTCGGTCGACGGGGTCAGTCGCGAACTGCCGACGCCGTTCCTGGTCGCGGCGACCATGAACCCCGTCGAGTACGAGGGCACCTACACGCTGCCCGAGGCCCAGCTCGACCGGTTCCTGATGAAGCTCACCCTCGACCTGCCGCCGCGCGAGGCCGAGGTCGAGGTGCTGAACCGCCACGCCGCGGGCTTCTCACCCCGCGACCTGCGGGCCGCCGGCGTCACCCCGGTGCTCGGCCCCGACGACCTCGCCCGCGCACAGGCCGAGGTGGCCCGCGTCGGTGCCTCCCCCGACGTGCTCGCCTACATGGTCGACCTGGCCCGGGCCACACGCGAGAGCCCGTCGGTGAAGATCGGCGTGAGCCCCCGCGGGTCCACGGCCCTGCTCGCCGCCTCGAAGGCGTGGGCGTGGCTGACCGGCTTCGACCACGTCACGCCCGACCACGTCCAGGCCATGGCCCTGCCCGTGCTGCGGCACCGCCTGCAGCTACGCCCCGAGGCCGAACTCGAGGGCGTCGACGCGGACGGCATCGTCCGCTCGGTGCTGCAGCAGGTCCGGGTGCCGCTCTAGCCATGGCGATCACCGGTTGGTTCGTCGCGCTCGTCGCACTCGGCGTCGTGCCCGTCGTCGTCACGGGCAGCGGATGGGCGATCGTGGGGTGGCTCGGTGTCGTCACCGCGCTGACCGTGGTCGACGTGGCTCTCGCGGCATCGCCCCGGTCGCTCACGATCCGGCGCGAGCTGCCCGGGGCGATCCGTCTCGGCGAGAGCGCGCCCGCCCGGCTGACCGTCGTGAACGACGGTCGACGCACCCTGCGCGGACTCCTCCGGGACGCTTGGCAGCCGTCGGCCGGCGCCACCCCCACCCGCCGCCGTCTCTCCCTGCGGCCGGGAGGGGCCGCCACCCTCACGGTCACGCTGACCCCGTTCCGCCGGGGCGAACGCCGAGCCGGAGGCGTCACCGTCCGGACCGTCGGCCCCCTCCGGCTCGCCGGTCGCCAGGCGACGCACGAGGTGCCCGGCGCGGTGCGCGTCCTGCCGCGCTTCTCGTCGCGCAAGCACCTGCCCTCCCGTCTGGCCCGGCTGCGCGAGCTCGACGGCCGCACGAGCGTGATGATCCGCGGCCAGGGCACGGAGTTCGACAGCCTGCGCGAGTACGTGCGAGGGGACGACGTCCGTTCCATCGACTGGCGGGCGACCGCACGCCGCGACGACCTCGTCGTGCGCACCTGGCGACCGGAGCGCGACCGCCGTGTGGTCGTCGTGGTCGACACCGGGCGCACCTCGGCGGCCCGCATCGACGACGAGCCCCGGCTCGACACGGCCTTCGAGTCGGCCCTCCTGCTCGGGGCCCTGGCGTCGAGGGCCGGCGACCGGGTCGACGTCGTCCTCTTCGACCGCCGGGTCCGGGGCCGCGTCCAGAGCGCGACCGGGCCCGCCCTGCTGTCGTCGATGGTCGAGACGATGGCGCCGGTCGAGCCCGAACTCGTCGAGACCGACTGGGCCGCCGTGCCGGCCCTCGTCCGCTCGGTGACGTCCCGCCGGGCGCTGGTCGTTCTCGCGACGACGGTCGACAGCCCCGGCGCCTCGCGGTCGATGCTCGCGGCGATCCCCCAACTCACCCGCCAGCACCTCGTCGTCGTGGCGTCGGTCACCGATCCGGCGCTCGACGAGACGGTCCTCCGACGCGGCACCCGCGACGAGGTCTACCGAGCGGCGTCGGCCGAACGCGCCCGGCTCGACCAGGGTCGTGTCGGTGCCGCCCTGCGTCAACTCGGCGCCGACGTCGTGACCGGCGCGCCGGCCGACCTTCCGCCGGCGCTCGCGGATCGGTATCTCGCGCTCAAAGCGGCCGGCCGCCTCTGACGCAGCGGAGGCGCCGGGGGCGATGACGCGGGATCAGTCGGCGACGAGTTGCGTCGCCCCGGCCTCGAACTCGTCGAGGTCGCCTGTCTGTCCGGCCCGATGGGCCCGACTGCCGAGCAGCCACTGGTAGGCCAGGAAGCCGAGCAGGGCCACGGTGCCGATCCCGATCTTGATCGGCCACGGCCAGGCCTGCCGGGTGACGAACCCCTCGATGACGCCCGAGACCAGCAACGAGAGCGTGAGTCCGACCGCGATGGTCACGAGTGCGCGTCCGTCCTGGGCCAAGGCCTGCCCCCGCGTGCGGGCACCGGGAGCCACCCAGGACCAGAAGATCAACAAGCCAGCCGCCCCGGCGACGAAGATGCTGTAGAGCTCGAGCTGGCCGTGCGGGGCGATGTACAGGAAGAACTGGTCCAACCGCCCCTGGTCGGCCATGAGCCCGGCCGAGATGCCGACGTTCATGGCGTTGCTGAGAATCGCGTACGGCACCCAGACCCCGGTGATCCCGAAGGCCACGCACTGGGCCGCGATGTACGCGTTGTTCGTCCACACCTGGCCGGTGAACGAGGTCGAGGCGCTCTCCGAGTAGTAGTTCACGAAGTCCTGCTCGGCGAACTGCCGACGGAACTCCTCGCTGCCGAACGAGGCCAGCAGCGCGGGCGTGTTCGCCGCCCAGACCGCGAACACCGCCGCGACGACGACGGTCACGAGCGTCAGCACGAGCGACAGCCACCGCACACGATAGAGGGCGGCCGGCAGCTGCGCGACGAAGAAGGCGGGCAGCTGGCTGAACAGGTTGCGGCCCGCTCCCGTGAACCGCAGGCGTGCGCGCGACAGGGACATCGAGAGGCGGTCGGCCACCACCGAGTCACCGGTCGCCGTCTTCAGCGCGGACAGCTGCCCGGCTCCGGACTGGTACAGGCGCACGAGCTCGTCGGCCTCGGGTCCGCTCGGTCGGTTGCGTCGGGCGAGGCGGTCGAGCTCGGCCCAGTCGTGGCCGTGGGCGGCGGCGTAGGCGTCGATGTCCATTCTGCTTAGATACTAGGCATGTCCCGCACGAAGGCACGAGGCGCCTCCCCGGTGGTGCTGCGCCCCGACCAGGTCGAGGCCTTCGCGGCGGGTGGGGACGAGCTCGTCACGGGCGAGGCGGTGGCTCTCGACCTCCGGCCGACGAGCTTCGTGCTGCGAGCCGCCGGCGTGCTCATCGACTACCTGGCCTACGCCCTGTTGCTCGTCGGCGCGTTGCTGCTCGTCTCGCTGCTCAACGAGGGCGGGGTGCTGGACGACGCCCTGTCGCAGGCCTTCCTCGTCGCGTCGATCGCGATCTGCTTCATCGTCGTGCCGACGGTGGTCGAGACGGCGAGCCACGGTCGGTCCCTGGGCAAGCTCGCCGTGGGTGCGCGCATCGTCCGCACCGACGGAGGGGCGATCGGCCTGCGCCACGCCCTCACCCGGGCACTGGTGGGTCTGCTCGAGATCGTCCTGACCAGTGGTGGCCTGGCCGTCGTCGTCGCCCTGCTCAACGGGTCGTCCCGCCGCCTGGGCGACCTGATGGCCGGCACGTACAGTCGCAACGAGCGCGTGTCCAAGGCCGCTCACGTGGTCTACGGCGTGCCGTCCCACCTGCAGGGCTGGGCCGAGATCGCGGACGTCGGGCGCCTGCCCGACGGCCTGGCCCGTCGCATCGCGTCGTTCCTGCAGCAGGCCCCGCAGCTCTCCCCCGCCAGTCGACGACGTGTCGCCGACGACCTCGCGGCCGAGGCGACGCCGTACGTCTCGCCCGTACCGTCGGGCGATCCCGAGTTCCTCCTGGCCGGGGTCTCGGCGCTTCGTCGTCAACGCGAGTCCGCGGCCCTGGCTCGCGAGTCCGCCCTGCTCGACCGCCTCACCCCGGCCCTGACCGAGACCGTCCCGGGCTTCCCCCGGCGCTGATCGTCGTCGCCGTCGTCGCGACGAACCGTGGCCCGCAGGCTCACGACCGGACGAGCCTCGCGATCGCCGCGGACGCCTCGCGCACCTTGGCGTCCGCGACATCGCCTCCCTCGCGGGCGGCCTGGGCGACGCAGTGGGCGAGGTGGTCCTCGAGTAGCTGGAGCGCCACGGTCTCGAGGGCACGAGTGGCCGCACTGACCTGGGTCAGCACGTCGATGCAGTACGTGTCGTCCTCGACCATCCGCTGGATGCCCCGCACCTGGCCCTCGGCGCGGCGCAGACGCTTGACGATCTGCTCTTTGTCGCCGCTGTAGCCGACGTGCGTCGTCGTCGCGTGATCACCCTGCTGCGCCACCCGCGCCTCCTGCCTGTGTCGTCCGGTCGCCAGGATACCCCCAGGGGGTAGCGAGCTCGGCTCCGCGGCCGCGGAGCCGGTCGACCGTCAGCCGCGGATCAGCCCGAGGACGTCGTCACGGACGCGCTCCATGCCACCGGGCGTCGCCGCCTCGGCGTTCAGGCGCAGCAGCGGCTCGGTGTTCGAGGGACGGACGTTGAACCACCAGAACCCGTCGTCGGAGGTCCCGCTGACCGTGAGCCCGTCGAGTTCGTCGAAGTCGCCAACCCCGGCATAGGCCTCGACGATTCGGGCGTACGCCGCCGGCACGTCGGTGACGGTCGAGTTGATCTCGCCGCTCGCCGCGTACGGCGTGTACCGATCGGTCAAGGTCGAGAGAGGCTCGGTCTGCGCCCCGAACTCGGCCAGGACGTGCATGGCGGCCAACATGCCGTTGTCGGCGCTCCAGAAGTCGCGGAAGTAGTAGTGCGCCGAGTGCTCGCCGCCGAAGATCGCGCCGGTCGCTCGCATCTCGTCCTTGATCAACGAGTGGCCGACTCGGGTGCGCACCGGGGTCGCTCCGGCGGCCTCGATGGCCTCGGGCACCGCACGCGACGTGATCAGGTTGTGGATCACCGAGATCTCGGCGTCGGGCTCGGCGGCGCGGACGCGGGCGATCTCGCGGACGGCGACGATCGCGGCCACGGCCGACGGGGTCACGGCGTCGCCCTTCTCGTCGACGACGAAGCAGCGGTCGGCGTCGCCGTCGAACGCCAGGCCCAGGTCGGCCCCGTGCTCGAGGACGGCCTTCTGGAGGTCGACGAGGTTGGCGGGATCGAGGGGGTTCGCCTCGTGGTTCGGGAAGGTGCCGTCGAGCTCGAAGTACAACGGGATGATCTCGATCGGCAGCTTCGGCAGGCCCGCGGCCTCGCCCAGCACCGCCGGGACGGTGAGCCCGCCCATGCCGTTGCCCGCGTCGACGACGACCGTGATCGGCCGGATGCCGGACAGGTCGACCAGTCCACGCAGGTAGGCGGCGTAGTCGGGCAGCGCGTCGTGCTCTCGCACGGTGCCGGGTTCGGCGACGGCCTCGATGCCGTCGGCCAGGAACGAGGAGGCGCGGTCACGGATCGAGGACAGTCCCGTGTCGAGGCTGATGCCCTGGGCGCCGGCCCGGCTCATCTTGATGCCGTTGTAGGTGGCCGGATTGTGGCTCGCGGTGAACATGGCCGCCGGGGCGTCGAGCGAGCCGGAGGCGAAGTACGACTCGTCGGTGGAGCACAGGCCGAGTGCGACGACGTCGGCGCCCCGGGCGCGGGCGCCCCGGGCGAAGGCCTCGGCGAAGCCGGGCGAGGAGTCGCGCATGTCGTGGCCGACGACCAGGTCGCGGCCGGCGCCCTCGATCTCGTCGGCGAAGGCCGCCCCGAACGCCTCGACCACCTCGTCGGTGAGTTGGCTGCCGACGAGCCCACGGACGTCGTAGGTCTTGACGAAGGCGGTCAGGTCGACGGGGGTGTTCTCAGAGGTCATGGCCCAAAACTACCCGGCGCAGGACCTGCCAGCCCTGCGGGACCGACAACGTGCCCGCGTGGCGGGCACAGAGGTCGTAACCGTGCGGCTCGACGCGGTCGCTCAGGGGACCGACGACGACCATCGAGTCGGCGTACACGTACGTCAGCGTCGCGACGGCCTCGTCGTGGCACGTCACCTTGCTGCAGGGTCGACCGTTCATCTGGCGGACAGACTATCGCGACGTCCCCCGGGGGCCGACCCGCGCCTCCTCGGCGGGCCTACGATGGGCGGATGAGCAAGGCCCGCCGCGCACGCGTCACCGACCGGTCCCGTCGGCGCGACCGCCACGGACGCGGATTGCGGTCGTCCGCCGCCGGGCCCCACCTGCCCTTCCTGCGCACGCGGGTCGACCTCTTCGACGACATCGTCGCCGCCACCGCCGACTACTTGCGTGAGGCGTGGCCCGACGAACTCGCCGACACGTCGTTCGAGGTCGCCGGCCTCCCCGCCGAACCCGACCGCACCCGCGTCGAACGCTGGTCGGTCGACCGGGCCGCTGGCCGGGTGGTGCTGTACCGCCTGCCGATCGAACGACTCGCTCCGTCGCACGACCGACGGGGTGCCGCCGAGGACGAGTGGAACCACCGCGTGCTCGTCGAGGGCTACGTGTTCCGGGCCGTGGCCGACCTGCTCGGCAAGGACCCGTGGGAGCTCGCGCCCGATCGCTGGCGCGACGGCTGAACCGGGGCCGTCCGGCCTCGGAGCAGGCCGGGACGTCCCGGGACACCCGAAGACACCCCGGACGCCCGCGGGACGGCGCCCACGTCGTCAGGGGTAGACGGTCACGGGCGTCGACGCCGGGAACGGTGAGGTCACCGGCCAGGCGGCGATGGCCGCGGGTGCCGAGAAGCTGACGCCCGCCCGCAGGCCGTTGGCGTCCTCGAGCCGGACGGCGTCGCCCGGGCCCACGTCGATGCCGACCGTCGACCCACCGGCCACCTCGACGTCCCGCTCGTCGCCGTCACCCACGGTGACCTTGGCCGTCACGGCGTCCTGATCCGGATTGGCGAGCCAGAGGCGTCCGCCCTCACCGTCGGGCACGACGGCCCCGGTGTCACCCGAGAGGCGCGGCGACGAGGCGGCCCAGCTGAGGTCCACGCCCCCCGCGTCGGCGGCGACGGCGGAGGTCCGGGCGGCCACGGCCACGGCCGTGGACGACCGCACGGTGGCGGTGTAGACGCCGTCCTCGAGCCCGTCGATGGGCACGTCGGTGACGCGTCCGCCCTCGACCCGGGTCTCGAACGTGGTGCCGGTGCCGTCGTCGGTGGCCAACGAGACGCTCAACTGCGCGGCGTCCTGGCCCGGGACGAGGACGCGCAGCACGGACTGGAGGTCGGAGGACGACGGGTCGGCCAGCGCACCCTCGAGGTTCGCCGAGTCGCGGACGACGATCCCCGTGACGACCGACTCGCGGGAGGGCGCGGCGGACCCGGTCACGATGTCCACGCCCCCGGGTTCGAGGGTCCGGACGACGCTCTGCTGGAGGGTGGCGACGATCTGCCCACCTCGACTCGTCACGTGGACGGCCGGCGAGACGAGTCCGGTGGCGAAGCCCGAGAGCGGCACCACCTTCTGGCTGCGGGGGGCGACCACGATCCCGTCGATTCCGGGGCCCTGCACCTCGCCGGTCTCGGACCGGATGTCGAGGTCGACGGTGGCGTTCACGTCGCTGGGGTTCACGAGGCTGATCAGCGAGACGCGCCCCGTCTCGGTCGAGCCGCCGATCAGCCACGTCGAGCTCGTGGGCTCGGTGCAGGGCGCCGAGGCGAAGCCGCGCAGGTCGCCCTCGTCGACCGACTGGCTCTGGGCCGCCGCGACGAGGGGCACGTCGGAACCCTCGACGGGCGCGGTGACCACGGACGGCCGCGAGTCACCGCCGTCGGCACCGGCGAGCTCGTCCACGTCGACGTCGCCCTCGCTCGACTGCCGGGCGACGGCGGCTCGACCGACCGAACTCGCGGTCGTGGCCTGCTGACCCTCGGCGTCCGAGAGCTGCAGCAGCGCCCCGGTGCAGACCCGTTGCTGGTCGACGGGCACCGGGGTCACGAGCTGACCCGCCGGCACCGTCTCGAACGACGGCAGGTGCACGACGGCGGCACCCCCGACGACCGCGGCGGCGACGGCGAGGCCGACGACGCCGACCGCCACGCGTCCCGTCGTGGAGAAGACCGATCGCTTATTCATCTCGCTCCTCGTCGAAGGTCGTGGCGGGCTGCTCGGCCTCGGGCGTCCCGGCCCGGGATCGACGTCGTCGCGGCGACGTCGGGATGGCGAGCAGAAGGGCGGAGCCGAAGACGAGTCCCCAGCTGATCAAGACGATCGGACGCAGCGGCCCGGCAGCCGGACGCGCGTCGCGCTCGTCCTGTGCCTCCACGTAGCGCCAGAGGAGGCCGTTGGACGTGTCGCCGACGGGCAGGAAGTCGGCGTCGGCGTCGAGCGCCTCGCCCGCGCGCTGGCCGAGACGGTCGGCGTCACCGTCGTCGTCGGTGGCCGTCAACAGCACGAACCCGACGCCGAGTCGACGCAGGTCGTCGGTCGGGTCGAAACCGCTGCGACTGACGAGGTTCCCGGCCAGGACGGTGAGGTCCTCGTTGACCGAGGTGAGGCGCTGGGCGGTCGAGTCGAGCGTCGACTGGTCGTCGAGCGTCGCTCCCTGCCCGTGTTCGAGCGACACGGCGAGCGAGCCGTCCGGCTGGGGTGTGAGGACCAACGTCCCGACGTCGGGCGTCGCCTCGGCCTCGGCCGTGACGTAGGCCGACAGGATGCGGCCCGAGCTCGGGCGGACGTCGGCCACGGGACCGAACGAGGCGACGACGGTGGGGGCCGCGGCCGCCAGCGCGAGAACGGCGACCAGGGCACCGGCCGGTGGGGCGACCCTCGGCAGCCGGTCGAGGGTGACGGCCGCGGCGCCGACGAGTCCCAGCAGGTACAGGCTCAGTCCGCTGCCGGCCCAGATCGTGGTCGTCTCGCTGCCGACGCCCGTGATCGACACGTGGGTCGCGGCGACGGCGGTGAGGTAGCCGAGCAGGGCGAGTGCGAGGGCGGGGACCGCACGGCGCTGCGAGCCGACGAACGGTGAGGCCACGGCGAGCAGCGCCAACGGGGCGATCGCGACGGCGACCAGCACGGCGAGCGTGGCGGACGAGAAGCCCGTTCCGGCGATCAGGGCCGTCCAGCCGTTGAGACCCGTCTCGGGCGACGTGAGCAGCAGCTGCAGCGGCGACGCCGGGTCCGACCTCGTGGGCACCCCGGGGTCGGCGAACACGGCCCACCAGGTGCCCCGTTGCAGCTGCGTGACAACGAGCGGCGCGAAGAGGGCCACCGCGGGCAGGGGCACCGCGACGAGGCGATGGGTGCCGCGCGGGCGGCTGACGATCGATCCGAGCCAGCCGACGAGCAGGGCCGGGACGAGCGACGGTGCGGCGGCGGCGACGACGGCGAACAGCAAGGAGGCGGTGGCCCCGGCCGTCCACGACCTCGCGGCCCCGATCATGGCCCAGACCAGGAACGGCAGCGCCACGTGCGCGAGGACGGCACCCAGGTGGCCGGACTGGAGCCCCGAGAGCAGCGGTGACGAGAGCGCGTAGAGAGCGGCGGCGACGGCGGGCACCCAGCTCCGGCGGGTGACGCGGCGGGTGGCGAACCAGGCCCCGAGCGCGGAGAGCGGCAGGGCCACGACGTAGACCCCCACGACCACGGTCGACGGCGACCAGGGCGTCAGGCTGCCGAGGACGGCGACGAGAGCGGCGAACGGGTCGGAGGGCCCGAGGAACCCGGTGCCGATCTCGCGCCAGCCGTAGCCGACCGACGACCACAGCTGACCCACGGAGGTGCTGAGCGGCAGGAGCCCGCCACCCGTCACGGCCGGGTTGCCGAGCAGCGGCAGGAACGCGACCACGCCCACGACGGCGGCGACCAGGACGACCCAGAGACCGCCCGAGTGGACGAAGCTGGCCCGCGGATCGGGCGCGTCCTCCACGACGGCGACCTGGGCGTCCCGCTCGGTGACGCGTCGTTCTCGCAACAGTGCGCGCGACGCCCGCAGGGGCTCGACCGAGCTCCAACCGACGCTCTTGGTCCGGGCGAGGGCCCGGCGGGCGGCCCGCACGTGCGAGCCGCCGAAGGCAGCCCGGAACGCGGTGGCGAACTCGCCCACCACGGCTCCGGGGTTCTTGGTGAGGAGGTGCCACACGCTGCGCACGACCGCCAGCGGCACGAGGCTGAGCCAGTGCAGCGGCAAGAGGACGGCTGCCGAGTAGACGAGGCGCCGGTGCAGTTGGGCCGCGCGGTGGAGGCGCGCTCGACGCGCGTGACCGACGGGTCCGTGGCCGAACTCTTCGGGCGGTCCGGCGCTGTCGACCTTCGCATCGGGCACCAGCACCACGCGATGACCGGCGAGACGGGCACGGATCGAGAAGTCGAGCGCTGCGTCGACGTGCGGCAGCGCGGGATCGAAGCCGCCCAGCGCGGTCCAGACGGTGCGACGGACGAGCATGCCGCCCGCCGCGACGCCGAGCACGTCGTCGGTGACGTCGTGCTGGCCCTGGTCGAGCTCGTTCTCGACGCGGGCGAGCGACGCGCCGTACCGGGTGACGGTCTCGCCGAACTCGGCGATGACGCCGGGCTGGCCCCATCGCATCAACTTGGGCCCCGCGACTGCCACGGACGGCGACACCTCGACGGTCGTCATGAGGTGCTCGAGCGCCTCGGGTGCGGGCGCGTTGTCGTGGCCGAGCAGCCAGACCCATTCGTCGGGGTCGCCGTCGCCCGGGTCGGAGAGCCGGACGCCGTGCGCGGCAGCGGCGCCGAACGTCTTGGCATCGGGCAGCGAGGCAAGCTGGGCGGCGCCGCTGAGCGAGAGCCGGCCCGCGGCCGAGTCCTTGCCGCCGGTGTCGACCACCACCAGCGCCTCGGGGGGCCGCGTCTGACGCGACAGCCCGTCGAGGGTTCGGTCGAGGTAGGTCGCTCCACCAGGGGCGACGAGGATCGCTGTGACTCTCGGCTGCATGACTCGTGCAGCCTAGGTCGCACCGACGCGGGCACCGGCTCGGCGCGCCGACGCGACGAGCGAGACGTGGCGACCCGCGCCTCCTGGTCCTCTCGACCCCGGCCCGGGACGACGGAACGGCACCGACCCGGAGGGGTCGATGCCGTCGAGAGCCGAGGAGGCGCGGGTCAGGCCCGCTTGCGGAGCTTGCGACGCTCGCGCTCGGACAGCCCGCCCCAGATGCCGAATCGCTCGTCGTTCTGCAGGGCGTACTCGAGGCACTGGGCCCGGACGTCGCAGGAGGCGCAGATCTTCTTGGCGTCCCGCGTGGAGCCGCCCTTCTCGGGGAAGAAGGCCTCGGGGTCGGTCTGGGCGCAGAGCGAGTCCGCCTGCCAGGCCAGCTGGTTCTCGTCGTCGGCGACGGTGGTTCGCGACGCCGACGATCCGACGCCGGGGACGCCCAGCTGGATCGGGTCGACGTGCCAGTCGTCCGGGACGCCGGCGCGGTTCTCGTGGATGCCCACAGCGCATCTCCCCTCGTGTCGATCGCCCGTGAATGTACGCGACAAGGTAATTACACCGGTGTCATTACCCATCCGTCAAGTCGAGGGCCAATAAACCCTCCACCCCCCGATCAGGGGCAAGGGGGCCCCGGCGTGTCGGGGGACGTTTCGGCAGGAACGGGTGATGTCGTGCGCGGAGTCGTGCGTCAGCCGCGAGGCGCGGCCTGCCAGGCGCTCGTGACCATCTCGAGCAGCGTGTGCCGCATCTCCCAGTCGAGGTCGCGCGCGGCCAGGCTGCCGTCCGCGACGATGCGGTCGGGGTCGCCGGGGCGACGCGGAGCGATCTCGGGGGTGAAGTCGATGCCGGTGCCCTCGCGCATCGCGGCCATGATCTCGGCGACGGAGACTCCCCCGCCCGAACCGAGGTTGTAGGCGGGCTCGACGGGCGCGCCGGCGTCCAGTCGCCGAGCTGCGGCGACGTGCGAGACCGCCAGGTCGGCGACGTGGACGTAGTCCCGGACGCAGGTGCCGTCGGGGGTGTCGTAGTCGTCGCCGTTGATCCGCGGGACGCGTCCCTCGGCGAGAGCCGCGAACACGAGCGGGAAGAGGTTGTGCGGGCTGGCGTCCCAGAGGTCGGGTCGGCCCGAGCCCACGACGTTGAAGTAGCGCAGGCTCGTGTGGCGCAGCCCCTCGGCGACGGCCTGGTCGCGCAGCAGCCACTCGCCGATCAGCTTGCTCTCGCCGTACGGGGACGCGGGTGCCTTGGGCGTGTCCTCGGTGACGAGTTCGGTCGGCGGCGTGCCGTAGACGGCAGCGCTCGACGAGAACACGATGCGGTCGACGCCGCGGCTCGACATGGCCTCGAGGAGGCGGGCCGTCCCGGTGACGTTCTGGTCGTAGGTGTGCAGCGGACGCTGGACCGAGACCCCGGCGTACTTGTATCCCGCGACGTGGACGACGCCCGTGACGCCGTGACGGTCGATGGTCTGCTCGATCAGCTCGCGGTCGAGGATCGAGCCCCGGACGAACGGAACGCCGGCGGGCACGAACCCCTCGAGGCCTGACGAGAGGTCGTCGAGCACCACCGCGTCGATGCCCGCCCCCGTGAACTCGCGGACGACGTGAGAACCGATGTACCCGGCACCGCCGGTGACCAACCATGACATGGGGCCAACCTACCGGGTGCCCGACGGGTGGTGGCCCGCCCGGCACGGGCCGCGCGGGGCGGTCGGCGGCCCCGCCCCCGACTCAGGCCGGCATGGCCACGTACGCGGTCCCGTCGCCGGTCATCGCGAGCCGGACCTCGTCGGGCGTCACGAACGCGGACTCACCACGGCCGAGCCGGATGGTGCCGTCCTGCCCCTTGACGTGGACCTCGCCGTCCGTGACCAGGACGATGCTCGGCCCGCCGATCTCGACGACGGCCCCGGGTCCCGAGGCGTCGACCCGCAACAGGGCGAAGGCCGTGCCGCCGGGGGCGAAGCGCTCGACCCCACGGGCGACCGGGACGGGCTCGAGGCGAGGCACCGGCAGGGGTTCGAAGTCGAGGACCTTCAGCAGTTCGGGTACGTCGACGTGCTTCGGCGTCAACCCGCCACGCAGAACGTTGTCGGACGGGGCCATGAGCTCGACGCCGAAGCCACCCAGGTAGGCGTGCACGTTGCCGGCGGGCAGGAACAGGGCCTCGCCGGCCCGCAGCGTCACCCGGTTGAGCAACAGCGAGAGCACGACGCCGGGGTCGCCCGGGTAGCGCTCGGCCAGGTCGACGACCGTCGCGACGCTGGCGCCCTCGGCCCGGTGGGCGGCGGCGAGCTCGCTGACCGCGGCGATGGTCGCGGCCGACTCGTCGTCGGCCCGGAAGAGGAACGCGAGGGTCGAGCGGAGGGACTCGCCCAGGTGGTGACGGAGCCGGTCGAGGCGCCCCGAGCCGTCGTCGAGCAGGTCGACGTCGGCCAGGGTCTCGGTCGGCTCGCGGAACCCGCAGAGGGCGTCGAAGGTGTCGCTCAGGGCCACGATGATCTCGGGCTTGGCGGAGGAGTCCTTGTAGTTGCGCTCGGGGGCGTCGAGCGGGACGCCGGCGGCGTCCTCGCGAGCGAACCCCTCGCGGGCCTGCTCGGGGGTCGGGTGCGCCTGGATCGACAGCGGTCCGTCGGCCGCGAGCAGCTTGAGCAGGAACGGCAGGTGGTCCCGGTCGCGACCGAGGGCCCGGCCCGGCTCCGCGGCGAACCAGTCGGCGAGGGTGTCGGCACCGCCCACCACCGCCGGGGCCACCACGACGCTCGGCGAACCCGGGTGCGCGCCCAGCCAGAGCTCGGCCTCGGGGCGGCCGCTCGGTCGACGACCGAGCAGGTCGGCGATGGCCGTCGTCGAACCCCAGGCGTAGTCGCGGGGCGTGTTGGTGATGGCGAGGAACATGGCTTTACCTGCTTGTCGAGGTCGTGCTTGGTCGCCCCCTACAAAGCCGTACGGTCGACGACGCCGGGGCGTTGACCAAAGCTACCAATCCCTTGGTCACGGCCGGAGCGCTGCCTAGGCTCCTGTCGTCCCGACACGAAGCAATGGAGCACGGATGTCATCAGCGACCCTCACCTCGTTCACCTCTCTCGTCAGCGACTTCTACGGCTACGAAGACCTGCTCTCCGACCGCGAGAAGGGTGTGCTGGCCGACCTGCGCCACTACCTCGAGACCGAGGTCAAGCCTGGCGTGAACCGCCACTGGGCGGACGCGACCTTCCCGCACGAGATCGTCAAGGGCCTCGCCGGCCTCGGCCTGTTCGGCATGCCGTGGGAAGAGACGCGCCCGTTCGAGAACTCCGCCGTCTTCCGCGGCTGGGTCGCCCTCGAGCTCGCCCGTGTCGACGCGTCCGTCGCGACCTTCGTCGGCGTGCAGAACGGCCTCGCCATGGGCTCGATCGGCGTCGGTGGTTCGCCCGAGCAGCGTGCCGAGTGGCTGCCCCGCATGGCGAGCGGCGACCTGGTGGGCGCCTTCGGCCTGACCGAGCCGTTGTCGGGGTCCGACTCGGCCCAGGGCCTCCGCACGATCGCCACGCGTGACGGCGACGACTGGGTGCTGAACGGCTCCAAGCGGTGGATCGGCAACGCCACGTTCAGCGACATCACGATCATCTGGGCCAAGAGCGCCGAGGACGGCCAGGTCAAGGGCTTCATCGTCCCCACCGACACCGCGGGCTACACGGCGACCAAGATCGAGGACAAGCAGAGCCTCCGCATCGTCCAGAACGCCGACATCACCCTCGAGGACGTCCGCGTGCCCGAGCGCAACCGGCTTCAGCAGGCCGACTCGTTCCGCAGCACGGCGGCCGTGCTGCGCCTCACCCGGGCCGAGGTCGCCTGGGCGGCCGTTGGCAACTCCATCGGCGCGTACGAGGCCGCCCTGGCGTACGCCAACGAGCGCGTGCAGTTCGGCAAGCCGATCGCCAAGCACCAGCTGATCCAGGACCTGCTGGTCAAGTGCATCGGCAACATCACCGCGTCGATCGGCATGGTGGTGCGCTGCTCTCAGATGCTCGACGAGGGCACCCAGCGCGACGAGCACGCCTCGCTCGCCAAGGCATTCACCACGGCGCGCATGCGCGAGACGGTCGGGTACGCCCGCGAGGTCATGGGCGGGAACGGCATCGTGCTGGACTACGACGTGGCCCGGTTCTTCGCCGACGCCGAGGCGCTCTACAGCTACGAGGGCACCCGCGAGATGAACACCCTCATCGTGGGCCGCAGCATCACTGGCCAGGCAGCCTTCGTCTGATCCGACGGGCGGGGTGGCCCCCGGTCGCCCCGCCGCGCCTCCCCCGTCGTCTAGCCTGGTGCCCATGACCTCGACGCTGCCCGCGCGCCCCGCCCGAACGGCGCCGGCACGCGGAGCCACGACGTTCGCGACGCTCGCGTTCCTCGTGCTCTTCGGCGGCGACGTCCTGCGCAACGGCACCGGCTGGTGGGGCTGGGGGGCGACCTGCGTCGCGATGGTGGTCGCGGCGGTCGTCCTCGTCGTGCGGCACCCACCTCGGGTGCGGACCCTCCCGCGCCTCCTCGTCCTCTTCCTGGTCTTCGCCGTCGCCTCGATCGCGTGGTCCCAGTACCCGGCCGGGTCGGCGATCGGCATCGTCCTCACGTTGATGACGAGCGTGGGCGCCCTGGCGATCACCGTCGTCGCCCCGTGGCCGGCCATCGTGGCCGCTCTCGGACGAGCGCTACGCATCCACGTCGTGGCCTCCCTGCTGTTCGAGGTCGTCGTCGGGCTGTTCGTCCGGCAGCCGGTCTGCCCGGTCTACCTGGACTGCACGGGGCGGCCGGCGGCGTGGTTCTGGTCGCGCGACGTGTTGTTCGAGGGCGGACGCATCCAGGGACTGCAGGGCAACAGCAACATCCTGGCGATCATCGCCTTGCTCGCCCTCATCGTCACGGCCGTCCAGGCGGCGGACCGGTCGATCACCCGCGGCTCGACGGTCGTCGGGCTCGCCGCCGCGCTGCTGGCGCTCGCGCTGACCCGGTCGGCGACGGTCGCGGTGGTCGCG
This sequence comes from Frigoribacterium sp. Leaf44, assembly GCF_001421865.1. Lineage (NCBI taxonomy): Bacteria > Bacillati > Actinomycetota > Actinomycetes > Micrococcales > Microbacteriaceae > Frigoribacterium > Frigoribacterium sp. Leaf44. The sequence continues at coordinate 535,845 of NZ_LMLG01000001.1, read as the reverse complement.
GTCGCCGTCGGCCTCGTCCTGCTGCTGGTGCTGGCGACCCGCCGTCGCGAGCCCGGTCGCCGCGCCCCCGTCTTCGGTGCGGCAGCGTTCGTCGTCGTCGTGGGTGTCGCCGTCGCCGTGTTCGCCCGCGGCCCCCTCCTCGCGGTGCTCGGCAAGAGCGGCGACCTGACGGGCCGCACCGACATCTGGTCGGCCGTCTACGACCTCGGCGTCCAACACCCCGTCGTGGGCTGGGGTTGGGTCAGCTACTGGTTCCCGTTCGTCGAACCGTTCAGCGACCTCGCCGAGCGCAACGGCGTCGTGTACCTGCAGGCGCACGACGCGTACCTCGACGTCTGGTTCCAGCTGGGCTGGATCGGCCTCGCGTTGTTCGGGCTCACGATCGTCGGCGTCGTCCTGAGATCGTGGTGGTGGGCCGTCGACCGGCGCATGCTCTCGCGCGAGGTCGCGGCCCCGTGGTCGGCCCTCGACCTCCTGCCGCTGCTGCTCGTGACGGCTCTGCTCGTCCACGGCGTGACCGAGTCCCGGCTGATCGTCGAGTGGGGCTGGGCCACGTTCGTGGTCGTCGTGCTCGTGACGCGCCGCGATCCCTTCGGCTGGACGGGCCACGACCGGTGACCTCCGGCCACGGCCACGGGTTCGACCACAGCCGCGATCCCCTGCGCCGGTACCTCTCGGCCTGGATCGGTTTCTCGGCCGGCGGGCACTTCTCGCAGGCCCTCTCGGTCGCCATCGTGCTCTACGCGTTCTCGACCCAGACGGTCCGGGCCTTGATGGGGTGGCCGGGCTCGCTGGCCGTCCTCGGCACCCTCGTCGTCCTCGCGGCCCTCTCCCTCGTCGGCGGTCGGCACCACATCGAGTGGCACGGCATCCTGCCCGTGTCACTGATCGCCCTCTTCGGGTTCATGGGCCTCAGCGTCTTCTGGAGCGACTACACCTGGGTCACCGTCGGCGGAGTCGCCTACGCCGTCGGGTTCGGCGCCCTGGGGCTCTACCTCGCCCTGGGACGCGACCTGGTCCAGGTCGTGCGGGCCTTCGGCGACGCGCTGCGCATCCTGCTCGTCGTCTCACTCTCCCTCGAGGTGCTGAGCGGGCTGCTCATCGACCAGCCGATCGCGTTCCTGGGCATCCAGGGCAACCTCGCCGCGGGCGGGCCCATCCAGGGCATCTCGGGCACCCGCAACTACCTGGGGTTCCTAGCGACGCTCGCCGTCATCACCTTCGCCGTCGAGTTCCTCACCCGGTCCGTCCCGCGACGTCAGGCCGTGGCCTCGGGCGTGCTCGCCCTCACGGCGCTCGGCTTCGCCCGCTCCCCCGCGACGGCGATCGCGGTCATCGTCCTCGTCGTGGCGGGCGTGGCGCTCGACGCGCTGCGGCGGGCCCCCGAGTCGAGACGGTCGCTCATGCAGTCGGTCTTCGCGGTGATCGTGGTGCTGGGGGGCGCGCTGGCCTATGCGGGCCGCTCGCGCCTCCTCGATGCCGTCGACGCCACGAACGACCTGTCGGTCCGGTCACTGCTCTGGGCTCGCATCCGCGAACTGGCCGCGGTACACGACATCGTCGGCTGGGGCTTCGTCGGGCAGTGGCCGACCGAGATCTTCCCCTACTCGACGATCATCGCCCCGAACGGCCGGCCACACGAGACCGGCCTGAACGCGTTCTTCGACATCTGGTTGCAACTGGGCCTCGTCGGGGGCCTGCTGCTCGTCGTGGCCGGCACCCTCGCGTTCGTGCGCAGCTGGATCACGGCCTCGGGCCACCCGATCGTGGCCTACGTCTGGCCGGCTCTCGTGCTGGTGCTGATCGGGGTGACGGCCGTCGCCGAGAGCTTCGTGCTCTTCGAGGGCACCCTCATGACCTTCGTCGCCATCGCGACGATCGCGGCCCGCAAGCGGTCCTGGCGCTCACGGCTGCCGCAGGCGGCCGGCCGGTAGGAGGCGCGGGTCGGGTCGGTCACCCCGACGCCGACCGCGAACGGCTCCGGTGCCCCGGTCGGGGTCAGTCCTCGACGACCCAGCGGGGCCCGGGGCGCTTGCCCAGCAGGGTCTGCAGGCGGCGCTGGACACCCCACTTCGTCACCCGGAGCATGGCCTCGACGACGATGGCCTGGCTCATCTTGGACTCGCCGAGCTCGCGTTCGCGGAACTCGATGGGTACCTCGACGACCCGGCCGCCGGCGTCGAGGACGCGGAGCGTCATGTCGACCTGGAAGCAGTAGCCCTTCGAGTCGATGCCGGTGAGGTCCATCGCCTCGAGGGCCTGGCGGGTGTAGGCGCGGAACCCGGCCGTGACGTCCTTGAGCTGGAGTCCGAGGGCGAGACGCGCGTAGAGGTTGCCGCCGCGGCTGAGGACCTGGCGGGAGACCGGCCAGTTGACGACCGAACCACCCGGGATCCACCGCGAGCCGATCGCGAGGCTCGGGGCGGACGTACCGGCCGCGCTGACGAGCGAGATCATCTCGGGCAGCTTCTCGGGCGGGTGCGAACCGTCGGCGTCCATCTCGATGACGACGTCGTAATCGCGCTCGAGGCCCCAGCCGAAGCCCATGACGTAGGCGGAGCCGAGCCCGAGCTTGCCGGTGCGGTGTGCCACGTGGATGCGCTCGTCGTCCGCGGCCATCGTCTCGGCGAGCTCGCCGGTGCCGTCCGGGCTGCCGTCGTCGACCACGAGGACGTGGACCTCGGGAACGGCGGCGAAGAGTCGACCCAGGATGATCGGGAGGTTCTCGACCTCGTCGTAGGTGGGGAGGACGACGAGGGCGCCGGCGCCGGAGTGGTGACTCATTCTTGCCTTTCTGGTGACAACGCGTTCAGCCTAGACGGCACGGAGACCGTTCCGGCGACGACCGTGATGATGCGGCTACCGGCCGAAGCCGTCGCCGTCGAGGTCGGAACAGGCGACGTCGAGGCCCCACCCGGCCGGTGCCGAGGCGACGCGCACGACCCCTTCCGGGTTCGCCTCGCAGGCCACCCTGGCCGTCGCCACCGAGGCGGCCCAGTCGGGTCCCGAGATGCGAGTGTAGGAATAGGGCTCGAACTGTCGCGTCAGAGCCACGACCAAGAGCACCACCAGGAGCACCGCTCCGCCTCGGGAGACGAGGTATCTCGACGCCGCGAGTCGGTCGATGCCCGTCGCGAGCAGCGCGATGAGGAACATCGACGGCACCAGGGCATAGCGTACGTACCCCATGTCGCGGGTCAGCCCCATGCCTCGACTGACGAAATCGATCGTCACGGTCGGGTTCGCGTAGACATCGGTCACCCAGACCGCCACGACGCCGTACACGAGCACGGCGATCAGGAGGTTCCGGGCGCCTCCCCGACGCGCGAGACCGGCACCCAGGGCGATGACGAACGGGGCCGTGGCGGCGAGGGCCACCGCTACCCCGTGCGGCCCGGTCAGGAGGTCGGCGGCGCGTCCCGGTGAGACCCAGGAACCCATCACGGGCTCCGCGACGAAGCCGAAGGCCGCGTTGACGACTTCGGGGAGGGGTGCGTCCCCGCGGACGCGTGGACTCGCCACGACGGAGGCGAGTTGGGCGACGCACGCCAGGACGAGGGCAGCGGCTCCCGATCGGGTCACGCGCCGGAGCACCACGAGGAGCACCAGCGGCAGGAAGATGACCGACTGCACCTCGCTCAGCACGACGACGACGATCACGATCACCTGGACGACGTGCCCGGGCATCCGACGCGGCCTCCAGATGACTGCGAACGGCAGCAGGTAGAGGAGGAACCAGTGCAGGTTGGCCGCGTTGCCCAGGGCCTCGAGGGCAGCCATCGGCGCCAGCACGGGAACGAGTGCGAGGGCAGCCCGCATGACCCTGCTCGTGACGAAGGACGCGCTGAAGAGGAAGACCAGAGCAGCGACGAGACCGACGACGGTGAGGCTCGCGATCGTCATGCCGAGCGCGAACTGGTCCTCGTCGGTCGCGACGGCCACGACGAGGTCCACGACGATCCGCGGAACGAGGTGGAGATATCCGTCGTAAGGCAAGAGGAGCGTGGCGAAGGGTCCCCGATCCAGGCGCTGGACGAGGAAGAGCCCGGCGTCCTCGGCCCATGCCGTCCGCCTGACGAGGGGCGTCAACCTGTTCCAGCCGAGGACCACGGTGACGACGACGAGGCACGCCGCGACGGTCCGATCGAGCCACGCCGTCCTCGCCGGGACGTTCGGGGCCGCGTCATCGTCGAGAGACTCACCGGGGTAGCTCGCGGCGTCAGGCACGGGGATCGTCATGCGGCGCTTCCGATTGCGACGAACTGGCGTCTGGTGGGCTCTGGTCGACCGTCCCGACGACTCTAGACCGCAGAACGCGACGCCCGAACCCTGGCGTCCCCGGCTGCAGGCGGGGGCATTGCTATCATCGAGTCCATGTCATCGGCCCTGGCGCAGACTCTCATCGTCATGCCCGCGTACAACGAGGAGGCCGTCGTGGCCTCGGTGGTGGCCGAGGTGTTCGAGAAACTCCCCGGCGTGGCCGTGCTCGTCGTCAACGACGGCTCACGCGACGAGACCGTCCTCCGGGCGCGGTCGGCCGGCGCCATCGTGCTCGACCTGCCGTTCAACCTCGGGGTCGGCGGCGCGATGCGCACCGGCTTCAAGTACGCCCAGCAGCACGGGTACCGCTACGTCGTCCAGGTCGACTCCGACGGTCAGCACGATCCGTCCGGAGTCCCGTCGATCCTCGCAGCCCTCGAGACCGTCGACGTCGCCATCGGTGCACGATTCGCCGGCGAGGGCGACTACGAGGTCAAGGGGCCCCGCAGGTGGGCGATGGTCGTCCTGGCGTCGGTGATCGGCCGCATCGCCCGCACTCCCCTGACCGACACGACGTCGGGCTTCCGAGGCGCAGGACCGCGAGCCATCGCGATCTTCGCCCAGCACTACCCCGCCGAGTACCTGGGCGACACCGTCGAGTCGCTCGTCCTCGCGGCACGGGCGGGGTGCACGATCACGCAGGTCCCCGTGTCCATGCGTCCGCGGGCGGGCGGCACCCCGTCCCACAACCCCGCCAAGGCGGCCGTCTACCTCGGCCGTGCCGCCCTCGCCCTCGTCATCGCGTTGTGGCGTCCGCCCTTGGCCCTGAGCATCGAGGCACCCACCGCATGAGCGTCACCACCTACGTCTTCGGCATCGTCTCCGCGATCCTCGTCCTCGTCATCGTCTTCGAGATGCTCCGACGGCGACGGGTGCGCGAGCGGCACGCTCTCTGGTGGATCTTCGCCGGGGTCCTGGCCCTGGTCGTCGCCGTCTTCCCGGGCATCCTGACCGGAACGGCCACCGCCCTCGGCATCACGGCGCCGACCAACCTCGGCTTCTTCCTCAGCACGATCATCCTCTTCCTCGTGTCGGTTCAGAGCAGCGCAGAACTCACCGTCCTCGAGGAGAAGACGCGCACCCTCGCCGAGAACGTCGCGCTGCACGACGAACGTCTGGCACGACTCGAGGCGTCGACGCAGGCACCGATCCGGGACGTCGACGCGTGAGCGTCTCCCCGCGCGTCTCCGTCGTCATGCTGGCCTTCGGCGACGAGGCCTTCCTCGGCTCCGCCGTGGAGGCGGTGCTCGCCTCGGTCGGCGTCGACGTCGATCTGGTCCTGGTCGACAACGGATGCACCTCGGACGCCGTCCGGACGCTGCCGGGCGACCCGCGCCTCCTCGTGGTGACCCCCGAAGAGAACCTCGGTTTCGCCGGAGGGGTGAACCATGGTGCGCGGTCGGCCCGTGGCGACTGGCTGGCCCTCGTGAACAGCGACGCCGAAGTGGCACCAGACGCCCTCGCGCGACTCGTGACCGTCGCGTCACGCCCCGGGGTCGGCATCGCCAGCGGCAGCATCCGCCTTGCGAGCGACCCTTCCACCATGAACAGTGCCGGCAACCCCCTGCACGTCGTCGGCCTGAGCTGGGCGGGAGGCCTGGGAGAGCCCGCGTCGTCCCACGCCGTCGAGGCGGACGTCGCCTCGGCCTCCGGGGCCGGTCTCGTGTTGTCGCGTGACCTCTGGCAGCAACTCGGGGGCTTCGCCGACGAGTACTTCGCCTACCACGAGGACGTCGACCTGAGCTGGCGGACCTGGCAGGCAGGACTGCGCGTGGTCTACGTCCCCGACGCCGTGGTCGTGCACCACTACGAGTTCAGCCGCAACGCCCTCAAGATGTACCTGCTCGAGAAGAACCGCCAGGTCTTCCTTCGGACGGCCTACGGTCGTCGCCTTCGAGCCGCGACGTGGATTCCGGTGACGGCGCTCGACGTCGCGATGTCCGTCGTGGCCCGAGCGCAGGGTTGGTCGGCCGAGAAGCGCCGAGCCCACACCTGGCTCCGCGAGAACTCCGATTGGATCAGGGCTCGACGGGCACACATCCAGTCCACGCGTCGGGTCGGCGACCGCGACCTGCTCCACCTGTTGACGGCGAACCTCGACCAGCAGGTCTTTCCCCTCCCGCGGGGTGCCGGTGTACTCCAAGGCGCCATGCGCGCCTACTGGGCCGTCGCCAGGCGTCTCGTATGAGCGGGTCGGACACGACGGTCCTCGGACCGAACGCGAGCACGACGGGAGGCACGGACCGTTCCGGTCGACGTCGATCGTGGCCCGTCTTGCCGGTCTCGCCTCGTGTGGTCCGGTGGCTGGCGGTGGCGGTCCTCCTGATCGTCCTCGAACTCGTCACGTTCTCCGGTTGGCTCTCGGGCGCCACGGCTCCCCAATGGGACTTCTACAACCAGTACAACACCGAGGCCTGGGCCTGGTGGCGCGACGGCGGCCTGTTCTCGCCACCCCAGTGGATGCCCTACGCCTGGGGTGGCTACCCGGCACTGCTCGACGCGCAGAACAGCTCGTGGTATCTCCCCGTGGGCCTCCTCACGGCCGTCACCCCTCTGACCATCCACGCGTCGGCCGTCCTCTCGGCCCTCCACGTCGCCTTCGGAGCCCTGGGCGCGTTCGTCCTGCTGCGCTCCTTCCGGGTGTCCTTCGTCCCGGCCCTGCTGGGCCTCACCGTCTGGTTCTTCGCGGCCGGCTTCTACAGCAACGCCACCCACCTGGACATCAACCGGGCCTACGCGTGGATGCCCTGGATCATCCTGGTCATCGGTGGCTCGTGGCGGTGGGATCGGTGGTGGCGATGGATCGCGGCGGGCGTCATCCTCTGGCAGGGGTGCCTGTCGTCCTACCCCGGCATACTCGTCGCCATGGTGTACGTGGGCGCCGTCTACGTGGCCGTCACCCAGCTCACCCGTCGTCCACGACTCAAGGACTACCTCGTCCCCCTGGCGATCACGGCCGTGGGCGCCGGCGCCATGTGCCTGCTCCGGTTCCTCCCGCTGTACCTGACCAGGGGTGCGGGGTCCCCCTCGAACGACGACGCGAGCGCGTTCCCGCTGCGCATGGTGGGCGCCTTCTTGTATCCCTACGGGAACGACACCCTGCTGAACGACATCACGATGCGGTCGTTCTTCCTCGCGGCGCCGGTGTTCGCACTCCTTCCCTTCGTCGTCGTGTTGACACGTCGTGCGACGCCGTTCATCGCGCTGGCCGTCGCCGCAGCGGCTCTCGGCCTCCCGATCTGGCCCTGGCACGAGGCGGTTCGATCCCTGCCGGGCATGTCGCTGAGCCGATTCACCATGTCGGACTTCAAACCCTTGCTGCTCCTCGGGCTCGTGCTGGCCGCCGTGTCGGTGATCGACCGGTTGACGCAGCGTGGCAGCCCGGATGGTGCGCTGCCGACCCTTCCGAAACGGCGTGTGCTCGGCGCCGCGGCTCTCGGCGTGCTCGTCTGCGTCGTCTTCGCGGTCGTCGCCGTCGTGGGCGATTACGACCGGCTCGGATCCGTCACCCAACTGACGTTCCTCGCCGTCTCGGTGGTGGCCGTCTGGGGAATCGTGCTCCGGCCCCGCGCTGCCGGTGCTCTCGGGGTCGTCCTGATCGCCGTCGCTGCCGGATCAGGCCTCACCGCTGCCCTCGCGACCCCCCAGCCCTGGACATCCGACAGGGCAGCAGTCGAACAACTGTCCTTCGGGTCGAGCGTCTCCGACCTCATGGCCTCGTATCCGGCCATCGACCCGGACGCCGCTCAGAGGCCGGCGCGGTTGGCACCGGACGACGTCGCACAACCCGCGGAAGCCCTCTCGACCACCTGGGGACGCAGTTTCTACACGGGCGAGGCCGCCGTGATGGGCTACGTCAACCTCAAGGGAAGCGGCCCCTTCGAGCAGATCAACGACGACCTGTTCGACGGCGACGAGCGCCGAGAGGCACTCGCCTTCTGGTCAGCCCCGGGCGTGCTGATCCGTGAGTCCGACTCTCGGTTCCCCACGACCGGGCAGATGGACGCTTGTGCCGACTCAGGATCGTGTGGAACGGGTGTCGAGGTGACTCCGGACGGCTACTCGACGGGGTCCTTGCGGTACCGCGTGTCGACGTCGGACACCACGACCCTCGTCGCGAACGAGGCCTTCTACCCAGGGTGGAAGGCGAGCCTCTGCCCCAGCGACGCGGGAAAGGACTGCCAGGACCTCCCGGTCCGCGAGGCCGACAACGCCGGCCTGCGACTCGAGGTCCCGGCCGGCGACTGGACGCTCTCGCTCGACTACGGAATCCCGGGACAGACGGCATCCTTCGTCGCGTTCTGGGGCGGCCTCGGGCTGCTGCTCACCATGGCGGTCGGCGTCGAGGTCATCCGTCGACGGCGCCCCCTCGGCGCAGACCGAGTCGACTCCGGGGACAGAGCATGACCCCGACCCGATCCGAACACCTGCGCACCCTTCTCCGCTTCGGCCTGGTCGGTGGGGGGAACAGCCTGCTCCATGCCGGCGTCGTGCTCGGTCTCGGCGCGATGGCGGGAGGAACGCCGGGATGGTTTCTCGTCCTCGTCGGTTGGGTCATCTGCATCCCGATCGGCTACGTGACCCAGGCGCGGCTCGTGTGGCGACGCCCTCTGACCTGGACAGGTCTGATCAAGATCTCCATCAGCCAGGTTCCGAGCGCCACGGTGAGCACGGCTCTGGCCGGCGTCGGAGGCGCATTGGGGTTCCCGCTGATCGCGCAAGAGGGCATGGCCCTCGTGAGCGGCGCGGTAATCAGCTATGTCCTCCAGCGGTTCTGGGTCTTCCGCGCCCCGGTTGCCTGACGACGAAGAACCCCGGGGCTCGGTCAGGCACTGGTCACGGTCGCCCGTGATCACCCTCGCCGTGCGCCGACGAACTGAGCGAACATGTCTCGCCATGTCGCGCCGATCCCCACGGCGAGTGGGGTCTCCTCAGATGCGCGGAGCGCGACGGGTGACGGAACGAGGCGCAGGTCGTGAGTCTGCATCGACGTCAAGGGGGAAACGCCCTGGACGATCAACGGCTTGCTCCCGGCGACGGCGGCGACGCTGGTGATGACGGTGGCGACGGTGGTCGCCGACCCGCTCGCCAGAACGTGCAGTCCGGAGCGTGCCGACGACGACCGGTGCGCCCGGACGACGGCGAGGGCCATCCGAGCGGCGTCGTCCACGAAGACGTAGTCCCGGAGCGTGTCCAGAGGCACGAAGATCGACATCGGCCGCCGGTGGAGGGTACTGCGGCACAGGTGTGAGATCAGGCCCTGCTGCTTGTCGAGATCTTGACCGGGGCCGTAGATGTTCGAGAACCGGCCGACCACCGACGTGATCGATCCGTGCCCGTCCAGCGTGTCGAGGGCCGCCTCGAGTCGCAGTTTCGTCCGGCCGTACTCCCCGAGGGGAACGGCTGGTGACGCGTCCGAGAAGGGTGCACCGGTCGACCCGGCGAAGACCCCGCCCGCCGAGGACGCGAGGAAGACGACGCCGGCTCCTTTGTGCGGTACAGCGGCGAGCCGCGACAAGAATGCCTCGAACTGCGCGACCTCCTGGTCGGCAGCTGCGCGGTCCATGCCGTTGACCCCGGCACCCGCGCACCAGAAGACCGCCCACGGCCCGCTTCGCTCGGCCAGGGCCGAGGCGATCACTGAGAGGTCCTCCGTGGCGGCGACCGGAGAACCCCACCGGACCCGCGGTGCGTCGTCGAGCATGAAGTGCTCGCTCGCCCGGATCGCTCTGACGACGGCCGATCCGAGCAACCCTCGGGCTCCGACGACGACACTCCCGACCTGTGTCGCCGTCGTGCTCGACCCGACGGTCACCGTGCGGAGGTCGGACGGTCGGATGCCGCTTGTCGGCCGAGGGGCCCGGCGGCGATGTCGTTCAAGATGACGTATGCCGGGCGCCCCATGGCACTGTTCACGGCGACGCCGATGTACTCGGCCACGATGCCGAGGAAGAACAGCACGGCCCCGCTCGCCACGAGCAGGACGATCATCAAGGACGCCCATCCGGGCTCGACGATGAGGTCGAAGAGCCTCGCGATCAGGACGAAGACCGCGAAGACGGCGCCGACGAGGGCCAAGGCTGCGCCGACGATGCTGACGAGTCTCAACCCCTTGGTACCGGAGGTGAGGAACATGCGCCAGAAATGGGACAGGAGCTTGCGAGGAGAGTACCCGGAGCGCCTGCCCCCCTCTTCCCGCAACACGACGTCGCACTGGGCGACGCGTGCCGTGATCCATCCGAGTGCGACGTCGAGGTAGACACCCGTTCCCGCGTAGGCCGAGACTGCCCGCGCGACGTCCCCCAGAACCAGTCGATAGCTCTGGTAGACGGTCACGTTCGGGTCGCTCGACACGCCTGAGATGACCCTCTTCGAGAGCTTCGAGGCCATGTTGCGGAGCACTCCGTGGGGCGCGGCGTTGCGGGCCCTCGAGTACACGAGGGCGGCCTGCTGGCTCATCGCCGTGTCGAGCATGTCCGGGATGAACGCAGGATCGTGCTGACCGTCTTCGTCCAAGGTCACGACCCATTCACCGCCGGACGACGCCATGCCCGCAAGTGTCGCGGCGTGTTGTCCGTAGTTGCGGCTCAGCCAGACGGGTCGGACCTGAGGATACTTCGCGGCGAGTCGTCGGATTTCTCCGTCCGACCCGTCGGGACCGTTGTCGAAGACCAGGAGCACCTCGTCGACGACGTACGCGTGGCCCCCGCCCGAGATCTGGACGTCGAAGAAAGGCGCGAGCTCGTCGAGGACCCCTCCGAGTGTGGTGCGACCCTGGTAGACGGGCACCACCACAGACATCCGGTGAGGATGGATGGTCTCTTCGTTCCCCGAATTCACAGGACTCGACGGTAGCACAGGGCCGTCCCTCCGCCTCGTCCGGTCAATGCCCGGACGTGCCGTCGGGCGGCGTCGTGGCGAGGCTCTCCTGGACCGCCGCGGGCGCCGCAACTCGGCTTGCCAGGACGACGGCGGCAACGAGGTTGATGGTGGAGCCCACCAGGAAGCCGAGGCTGCCTGCCTGGACACCCCAGGTCGGCGCCGCCACAGCCATCGTGACCACGCCCATCACGAAACCGGAGACGGTCGTCAGCGCGACGGCGCGTGACCTGCCGGACGCGAGGAGGAAGGCGGCGGGCACCAGGCCGATCGAGAAGACGTAGACACCGACCATGAGGAAACGCAGCAGAGGGACGGCCTCGGCACCCTCGGCCGGATAGAAGAACGGCAGGTACCACGGCGCCGCCCAGGCGACCGCTCCGAAGACGATCGCCGCGACCGCCGCGAAACCGGCGAACAGCGCGAGGGGCCCGCGCTGGCGGAGGGTCGCTCCCCCGACGCGGTGCGCGAATGCCGGCACGACGATCTGGCTCACGGCCTGACCGAGCATGGATGCCGGTGTGGCCAGGGTGAACGCCGCCGCGTAGATGCCGGCTCGCGTTCCGGGCTCGACGACCTGGGCGGTGATCATGGCCAGTTGCAGCAACCCGTTCGTGGTCACACCCGCCAGGACGTTCCACCCCGCGAATGCGAGGGCGTCTCGGGTGACGTCCGGAGCGACCTGCATCCCGCCCTCACGCACCGGGATCGACCTGGGCCACGACGCCACCGTGAAGACGGTGTAGCCGATCGAGAGGGGCACGAGGACGAGACCACCCTGTCCACTCACCATCACGACGACAAGCAGTCCGAGACTGAGCGCGGCGGACAGCGTGTCCCAGAGGGCGACACGCGCAGTACGGTGCCTGCCCAGCTGCCCGCCCCGCGTGTAGGCGTACGTCCCGTAGCCGATCACGAGCCAGGCGCAAGAGAGCGCGACGGGGAGGGAGTTGCCGAGGGCGAGGGCGACCGGCACGGATGCCAGCGCCAGCACTGTGCCCGATCCGAGGACTGTGGCACCGAGAGCTCTATTGAGCCGCCGATCGTCGACCCGCCCCCTGAGCGCGAGCGCCAGGAACCTCGAGGCGGTGTTGCCCGCGGCGGTCGGCCACAGCAGCGCGGCGAAGATCGACAACGAGAGCAGGGTCGACGCGTGACCGAGCGCTTCGGTGCCGAAGGCCGCGCCGATCACGACGGTGTAGGCGAGACGGGACAGCCCCTGGACGCCGATTCCCCACGTCGACAGGGCGGCGGACAGCAGAACCGAGGTGGAAGGAGAGGAAGCATCAGCGGGAGACGTTCGATCCGGGCCACTCACGAGGGTCGAGCTTACGGGAGCGCTGGCACGGCGTGCGCCGGGAGCCGACGACGAGTCATTACCATCGACACGGCACAACGCCACGCATCGCGACCGAAAGTCCCCTCACACATGACCCACAGCGCCCCGACCGAAGCGCCCTCCACGGAGGTCCGACAGACGAATCCGCCTCCTGCGACACACCGACGAAATCCCCTGAAGGTGTTCGTCGGCGCCTTTCTGATCCTTTCGGCGGTCGGCACGAGCTGGGTCTTCGGCAGCCCCGTCATGGCCGTGCCGGACGAGCCCGCCCACGCGATCCACGCCGCTGCCGTCGTCCGCGGACAATGGACCGGCGAACGAACCGATCAGGGCGGCTGGACGAACGTCGAAGTGCCCGAGTACGTCGCAGAGAGTTACGACGTCCGCTGCTACGCCTTCAACCCTGCGGTGTCCGTCGAGTGCCAGGGTGAGATCCCCTCCGGCGAGTCTCCGACCGTGATCACGACCTCCGCAGGCTCCTACAACCCTGTCTACTATGCATTCGTCGGACTGCCCAGCCTCGTGCTGGACGGAGCGAGCGCCTTCTATGCGATGCGCCTCGTCGGCGTCCTCCTGTGCGCCGCATTGCTCGCACTCGCCGTGGTGGCCCTGACGCAGCTGCGCCGCACGAGCTTCGTCGGCATCGCCTTCGTGGCGGCGACGACACCCATGGTGACCTTCCTCATGGCCGGCATAAACCCGAACGGCATGGAGATCGCGTCGGCCGTCATGCTCTTCTGCTGGTTGCGCCTCCTCACGGATCGGATCGACGAGGGCATCCCGGCTCACCGCGTCGTCATGGTCGCGCTGGCCGCCGTGGCGGTCGCCAACACGCGGAGCATCGGACTGCTCTGGCTCCTCGTCATCGTGGTGGCCACGCTCGCGGACCTTCGTGTGCTCAGGCTGTTGGTCCGTTCACGGGCGTTCTGGATCGGGACCGTCGGCATCGGCCTGGGCGTGGCCTTCAGCCTCGTCTGGCTCGCGTCGACCCAGAGCCTGGACGTCACGGTTCCGAACCCGGGTGCGGGCACGCCCTTCCCCGCCGCGTTCCACATCATGGTCACCCAGACCTACGAGAACTTCCAGGGCTACGTGGGGCTCTTCGGCTGGCTCGACACCCCGGTGCCGTCGACGGTGGTGTTCCTCTGGACCTCGGTCGTGTTCGTGGCCGTCGTCGGAGGACTCTTCTTCGGTCGTGGCCCGAGTCGACGGGCCCTCACCGTCGTGCTCGCGGCGTTCTTGCTGGTCCCTCCTCTCGTCCAGGGCGCGACGGCCTTCGACTACGGCTTCATCTGGCAGGCCCGTTACGTCCTCGCGCTCTACGCCGTCACCGTCGTGGCGGCCGGCGTGGCCCTGGACGTCGCCTTCCCGAACGGTCTCGCCGAACCGCGGGCACGGCGACTGGCGTTCGCCGTGCTCGGTCTCCTGGCTGCGCTCCACGTCTACTCGTTCCTCTGGAACCTCCGTCGTTACGTGGTGGGAACACCGGACGGCTGGCGGAAGATGTTGGCAGCTCCGGAGTGGCAGCCGCCCGGAACGTGGATGTTGTGGGCGGCGGTCCTCGTCGTCGCCGTCGGGGTGGGCGTCGAGGCGACGCGCCGCACGTTCCTGGCTCGTCCATCCCTTCTCGTCGACGAAGCCGGCAGAACCGCGAGGCCAGTCACGACCTCGTGACGCGGTGAGGCAGCGGGGAGACCAGACGTTCCTCGCCACCCCCTTCCCCGAACACCGCAGACACGGGGCAGACGACGAAGGGCCAGGGCTGATCGCCCTGGCCCTTCGTGTGTGCGCCGACCCGGTCAGGGGACGATGACCTGCCCGCAGAAGAGTTGCGGATTCGTCCCTCCGGCCGTGTCGAGAGCGTAGACGCACACCTGACGAGGTCCGGACGCAGCCGGGACGACGGCCTGGTATCCGTGCGAGCCCGTGACACCGAAGACTCGGTTCACGTCAGGCCGGGGCTGGTCGGCCGAGAGGGCCGTGCCCTTGCCGTCCACGTAGACGTGCACCGGGATGGACGCCGCGGTGGCGTCGGGGTCGAAGGCCCATCCCTTGACGGACACTCCACCCGCCACTCCGACGACGGACTCGTTGCTCGCGGTCGGTGGGGCGTTGGTCGTGACGACGGTCTGACAGCGCATCAGGACGGTCGCCCCGGCCCCTTGGTTGATCGCATAGACGCAGATCTCGTGCGAACCGCTCCGGACGGGAACCGTGGTCGAGAACCCGTGGGCGGCTCCGTAGGCGGGGAACGACCTCGCGATGTCACTTCGAGGTGCGTCGGCCGTGATCGCCCGTCCGACCCCGTCGACGTACACGTGAACCGGGATGGACGCCGCTGTGTCCGGGTCGAGCGCCCAACCGCGCACGGTGACGGAGTCGCTGGACGCCGTGACGGCGTCGACGACGCCGATCGGAGAGCCGGACGGAACCGACACCGAGGAGCATCTCATCGTGGTCGTGCTCCCCGCCCCGACGTTCAGCGCGTAGATGCAGACGTCATGTGCGCCCGGGGTCGCCGCAAGGGTGGTGGAGAACCCGTGGGCTGCACCGTACGCGGGGAAGTTGCGACCGATGTCGGGCCGGTTCTCGTTCGCCACGAGTGCGGTGCCCTTTCCGTCCACGTAGACGTGCACGGGAATCGACGCCGTCGTGTCGTAGTCGAGGGCCCAACCCGAGACGACGATCTGACCGGGACCGGCGGCCAGGGTGTCGACGACACCGACCGGGTTGGGCGGCAGCACGGTCACCGAGCGGCATCCGAGGGATGAGGTGTTCCCCGAGGCCACACCGATGGCGTAGACGCACACGTCCCACGTTCCGGGGGACGCCGCGACGCTCGCGGAGTACCCGTGGGCGGAGCCGAGAGCCGGGTAGACCGCACCGACGTCGGGCCGCGATCCGTCGGCTCGGATCGCCGTGCCCTGAGCGCCCACGTAGACGTGGACGGCGATCGACGCGGACGTGCTCGGGTCGGCGGCCCAGCCGCTCACCGTGACCTTGCCCACGCCGCCGTTGAGCGACTCGATGCTGCCGAACGGCTTCGTGGGTCCGGTCGGCGAGCCGAACCAGTCGTTGAAGTAGACCCAGAAGTTCCGGTTGCCGTAGGCGGAACAGGCGTCTCCCGATCCGTTGAGGTTCGCCAGCGCCGCGGCATTGGGCGTGTAAGGCGTGTAGTAGTACAAGTTCGCCGTGGCCTGGTTCTTGATGAAGACGCTCTTCGAACCGCACGCGGCATTGGGGTTGTACAGGACGTTGCGGTTGCCACCCGGGGCGTACTGGGTGAAGTAGTTGCTCGTCCCGGCTGGATTGGCGTATCGCTTGAACTGCCAGGACGCCTTGTAGAGCTGGTTGTAGACACCCGCGAACGACGGATCGCAGCCCCCGTTGGCACTGTCGGGGCACGCATAACCCATGGCTCGCTCGAGTCGTGCGTCCGACGGCCCCTTGGCGATGGAGCCCGTGACCAGGCTCTGCTCCTTCTGGAGCGTCACCAAGAGGACCTGGGGATTGATCCCGCAGGCCTGGGCGACCTTGGCGATGATGCGGGAGACGGGCTCCTGGGACGCCCCTTGGTACGCACCGCACATGGCGTCCGCCCCCCGGGACGAGGTGTCGAGCCTCTTGGCACTCAGGCAGTTGGCATTCGTGCAGTTACCGATGCGAGAGGTCAGGAACGCCTGGATCTGGGCTTCGGACATCGCGGACGCGTTGAAGAACGTCTGATCCGAGATGATGTTCCCGGGATCGAAGTCGGCCCCGGACACCGCCTGGGCCGGTGGGGACGACGAACCCCACGCCAGGCCGGTCATCAGACCTGCTGCGACGGCGATGGCTGCTGCCATCGCGATGAACCTTCTCGACACGGACGGCCTCCCTGGGGCGTGCGGTCGAGGCGTCTCCCTCCGCCGCTACCTGGCGGCGTGCCTCGTCGATCGAGCGGGAGTCGGATGCGAAGCCCGACCAGTTCTCAGACTCTAGCTGTACGTACCCCGTTCGTCAGGCAACGTCCCCCGAAGACGGGGCAGCATCCGAGGAGGACAACGACCGCTCCACCCGAAGGCGATCGGCGCGAGAGACGCCCGAACGCCGCCGTGCCGCGACGGCGGAGCGTGACGCGGTCACCAGCCCTCTCGACACCGCCGCCCAGTCTCGTCGGGTCAGAAGAGCCGTGTCCGGTCGCACGAGATCGATCAGGAGGCGCGCGAGGGTCCTCAGGACGACACGGAGAACGAATCCCCAGGATCCGTTGCGGAGAACCACCAGAAGACGGTTCCTCATGCTCTGACGGCGAACGAGAACACCGTCGTCGTCCGAACTGGCCGCGTGCCGGTGGACAGCTCGGGCCGAGGCCGCGTGGACGATCTCCTGCCCCGCCAGACGAAGCCTCCACGAGACGTCGAGGTCCTCGTAATACATGAAGAGCGACTCGTCGAAACCGCCGACGGCGGCCAACGCCGATCGCCGCAGGAAGGCAGCCCCTCCGGAGAAGCCGAAAGGACGACCCCCAGGGTCGGCGACGAGGTCGACGGGTCGTAGCCAGTCGCGGTCGCGACCGTTCCCGTCGGGTCCGAGCTCGATCCCGGTACCGTTCATCAAGGTCACGGCGTCGGCGTCGTCGGACCTCCGCCAGGCCACCCCCTCCCCGTCGACGAGCGCACGCCCGCCCCGGGACGCCGACGGGACGAAGCGCCCTTCGAGGGTCACCGTGGCCGAAGCCGCGGCCACGGTCTCCCCACCGTCGCTCAGCGCCCGGAGGCCGGCGTCCAGGAACCCCGGTTCAGCGACGGCGTCGTTGTTCAGCAGGACGACGACGTCCCCGGTCGAGGCCTCGATGCCTCGACGAACGCCGCCGGCGAAACCGGCGTTCGTGGACTCCTCGACGACGACGAGATCGGGGAACGTCCGCCGGAAGATGTCGACGGCTCCAGGGCGCGCCTCGTTCTCGACCAGGACGACCTCGAACGACCACTGGGAGTCCTGGCCGATCAGCGAATGGAGACAACGCACGGTCAGTTCGGGTTGACGCCAGTTGACCACGATCACGGATGCGTCCATCCGATCATTGTGACAGCGGGAGGAGAGCTGTCGGCGACGCCCTCGTATAGTGGGACCGCACTCGCGGGGCCCTCCGGCCCGCCCCACCGTCCCTTGGAGTACCCACCGTGCCTGTTTCCACGTCGAGCGTCGTCTCGGTCGTCATCGTCAATTTCCGCGGTACGGACGACACGCTCGAATGCGTTGCACGTCTCAACGAGGTGGACTGGCCGAAGGACCAGCTCGAGATCGTGGTGGTCGAGAACGGCTCGGGCGACGACAGCCGTCAACGCCTCGAGGCCGAGCTCGGCGGCCGGAGCAACGTCACGATCGTGGTGTCGAAGGACAACCTCGGGTTCACGGGCGGCAGCAACCTGGGCGCCAAGAAAGCCAAGGGCGAGTTCGTCGCGTTCTTGAACAACGACGCCAAACCGCACCCGGGCTGGGTCCGAGAGGCGCTCGACCAGTTCAACGTGAGCCCCCGCGTGGCAGCGGTCGGCAGCAAGGTCCTCGACTGGGACGGCAAGGCGATCGACTTCGTCCAGGGCAGCCTCACTTGGTTCGGCATGGGGTACAAGGACCGCGTCACCGAGGTCGACGACGGGTCGTTCGACACACCCAAGGACCTCCTCTTCGGCACCGGCTCCGCTCTCTTCGTCCGCAAGGCCGTCTTCGAGCAGGTGGGCGGCTTCGACGAGAAGCTCTTCATGTTCTACGACGACGTCGATCTCGGGTGGCGCCTCAACATCCTCGGATATCGCGTCCGCTTCGCTCCCTCGTCGATCGTCTTCCACAAGCACCACGGTTCGATGAAGAGCTTCGGCGAACACCGCGAGATGTACCTGCTCGAGCGCAACGCGTTGATGTTGCTCTTCAAGAACCTGTCCGACGAGAGCCTGGCCAAGTTCTTGCCGGGAGCGCTCGCCCTGCTCGCACGACGGGCGGTGGCGAAGAGCGGCCTCGACTCCGAGATGTTCGACATCCGCCGGTTCGTGGGCGCCCCGGACGAGTTCGACCGAGACACTCCCGTGTCGAAGGACACCATGGCCGGCCTGTTCGCACTCGACCAGTTCGTCGCCGAACTCCCCGAGCTCCAGGCCGCGAGGGACGATCTCCAGGCTCGCCGCACGAAGACGGACGCCGACGTCTTCCGCCTCTTCGGCGACATCTTCAAGCCTCTGTTCGGTGACCCTTATTACCTCGAGGGATTCCGATCGATCGTCGATGCCTTCGACATCCGGGAGCACACCCAGCGGACCAAGGTGCTGGTCATCACGGGTGACGCGATCGGCGAGAAGATGGCCGGCCCGGCCATGCGCGCCTGGAAGATCAGCGAAGCCCTCTCTGAGCACAGCGACGTCCGGCTCCTCACCTGGAACGTCGCCGCTCGCAAGTCGGACCGCTTCGAGGTGAGCCGGGTGCGCCTCCAGAACGAGCACGAGATGAAGGCCCACGAAGAGTGGGCTGACGTGATCGTGTTCCAGGGTCACGCCCTCCATCACTTCACGACCCTCAAGAAGTCGCACAAGATCATGGTCGCCGACCTGTACGACCCCATGCACCTCGAACAGCTCGAACAGGGTCGCGAGTGGGGGCTGGCCCAGTGGAAGAACCAGGTCGCCTCGGCGACCGACGTGCTCAACGAGCAACTCCTGCGAGCAGACTTCTTCCTCTGCGCCTCCGAACGCCAGCGTCTCTTCTGGCTCGGCCAACTCGCCGGTCTCGGGCGCATCAATCCGGAGAACTACGCCGCGGACGAGAACCTCGAGAAGCTGATCGCCATCGCCCCGTTCGGCATGGATTCCACTCCTCCGGCGCACACCCGCAAGGCGATCCGAGGTGTGGTCCCCGGCATCGGCGAGGACGACAAGGTGGTCATCTGGGGAGGTGGCATCTACAACTGGTTCGACACCCTCACCCTGATCCGCGCGATCGCGGCCTTGGCCGAACGTCGTCCCGACGTTCGACTCTTCTTCCTCGGTGTGGCCCACCCGAATCCGGACGTCCCCGAGATGGCCATCGTCGCCCGCACGCGCGAGCTCGCGGCGGAGCTCGGCGTCGCCGGCAAGAACGTCTTCTTCAACGAACAGTGGGTCGCACTCGACGACCGGTCGAATTACCTCCTCGAAGCGGATGCCGGTGTCAGCACCCACTACGACCACATCGAGACGACGTTCTCCTTCCGGACGCGCATCCTCGACTACATGTGGGCCAACCTGCCCATCGTGACGACTCGTGGGGACAGTTTCGGAGACCTCGTAGGAGCCGAGGGCATGGGCGTGGCCGTGCCCGAGCGCGACGTCGACGCCCTGGCCGATGCCCTCGAGGCCGTGCTCTACGACCCCGAGGTGCGGGCCGACACACGCGCCGCCGTGTCACGGGTGCGCGAGGACTTCACATGGGAGAAAGCCCTCGAACCGCTCGTCGAGTTCTGCCGCGACCCTCAGGTCGCCGCGGATCGCGCGCTGGAGAGCACCCCGGTCACCACGGTCAGAGCGCTCCGGGGCAAGGTGGCGCGGTCGAGCGAGGAGAAGTTCCACGAGATCGCCAATCGACGCCACGGAGTCGTTCGTGACATCGCCCTCGCTCGCCACTACGTGACGGACGGCGGCGGTCTCCAGGTGCTGCGCGACAAGGTCCAGAACCGTCTCGCCACCATGCGAGCCAGCAGATACGGCAAATAGCCGTCATCCCGGACTGGTCCGGTCCGCACAGGTCGACCGGATATAGTGCTTCAGTTTTGACCACGAAGGGGTCCACGCCCATGACCACCACGACACCGAGCACGACCTCGGGGGAACGCTTCCAGCGTCTCGCGACAGAGCCCATGGTCGTCGCAGGCCAGCCCTCCAAGGTCTTCAGCGGCACGTTCGGCATCGTCCGCGAGATCCTCGCGCACCGTCAGCTGCTCGACCTCCTCATCCGCCGTGATCTCAAGTCGCGTTACAAAGACAGCGCCCTGGGGTTCCTCTGGACCCTCATCCGCCCCATAACGCAGCTCATCATCTACTACGTGGTGCTCGGACAGATCCTCGGAGCAGCCCGCAACATCCCCGAGTTCGCGGTCTACATCTTCTCGGGTCTGACCATCTACGGTCTGCTGAGCGAGATCATCGCGGGCTCGACGTCGTCCATCGTCAGCAACGGTGGCCTGATCAAGAAGGTCTACACGCCTCGGGAGATCTACCCTCTGGCGAGCATCGGCTCCGCCCTCTTCAACTTCGGCATCCAGATGGTCGTCTTGATCGGTGCCACGATCGTCACCGGGTCGTTCCCCTGGCACCTCGACGTCCTCTATTTCTTCCCGTCGGTCATCCTCATATTGATCTACGGCACGGCCTTCGGTCTGCTGTTGGCGGCTCTGAACGTCTATCTCCGGGACATGCAGTACCTGGTCGAGGTCTTGCTGATGCTCGCCATGTGGGCCTCGCCCATCGTCTACGCGTGGACGATGGTCTCCAATGCGCTGACGGACGGGCGTGGGTGGCTGCTCGGTCTCTACACCGACAACCCCGTCACCCTCGCGGTCCTGGGTTTCCACCGCGCCTTCTGGATCGCGGGCGACGAAGCGTCGTACCCCGAGGACCTCCTTCTGCGCATGGGCATTGCCGCCTTGATCGGACTCGTCCTCCTCTACGCGTTCCACCGTGTCTTCGCCCGGCTGCAGGGCAACTTCGCCCAAGAGCTCTAGAAACGAACGGACATCCCGCTCCAATGAACACGGACCAGCCGTCGCCCCTCCACGCATCAGTCACCTCCCCGGCCGACCCGCCGACCGTCGTGTCGATCGAGAACGTCTCGAAGAAGTTCGTCATCCGGAAGGACAACTCCCTCAAGGAACGCCTCGTCACCCTCGGTCGGGCAGGCCGCCGGAACAGCGAGGAGTTCTGGGCCCTCAGCGACGTCTCGCTCGAGATCCCCGCTGGCAGCACCATCGGGCTGCTGGGACCGAACGGGTCCGGCAAGAGCACCTTGTTGAAAGCCATCGGTGGCATCATCGAGCCCACCTCCGGGTCGATCAGACGACGAGGTCGACTGGCGGCCTTGCTCGAGCTCGGAGCAGGCTTCCACCCCGACCTCACAGGCCGGGAGAACGTCTTCCTCAACGCCTCGATCCTGGGCCTCAGCCAGGCCGAGACGGAGGACAAGTTCGACGACATCCTCACGTTCTCGGGGATCGGGGACTTCATCGACACCCAGGTCAAGTTCTATTCGTCCGGCATGTACGTCCGCCTGGCCTTCGCCGTGGCGATCCACACCGATCCCGACGTGCTGTTGGTGGACGAGGTGCTGGCGGTCGGCGACGAGGCCTTCCAGCGGAAGTGTCTCGACAAGATCCGGGAGTTCCAGCAGCAGGGTCGAACGATCATCCTCGTGAGTCACTCGTTGGGGCAGGTCCAAGAGCTCTGTGATCGTGCCGTCGTCCTTTCCAAGGGCGAGGTGATGTTCCAGGGATCGGCGGCCGACGCCGTCAAGAACTTCCGAGACATCCTCGAGGGTCGCCGGGTAGCCGAAGCAGAGGCGCAGTCTCCCGACGTCGAAGCGACACCAGGGCACGTCACGGCGACCGAGGTCCGCGCCGAGGGGCGCGCGCCGGGCGAGGAGTTCCAACCGGGCGACACGCTCGTGGTCCGAATGGAGTTCAGCCACACCACTCCGCTGGAGCGGTGGCACTCGGGTTTCAAGATCGAGACCAACCTCGGCACGCAGGTGTACGGCACCGACAGCCGGATGCTCGGACTCGACCACGAGCCCCTGCGCGGTACCGCTGCAGTCGAATACCGGCTCGACAACATCCAATTCGGTGGAGGCCCCTACTTCGTGCACAGCTTCATGGCCGAGCCGAACGGAGCACACATCGCCATCCAGCGCCAGGCGGCTCGGTTCGTCATGGCCGACGACGATCACGCCTCGGGCGTGGTGAGGGTCGACGCCACGGTCAGAGCTCTCAGCGCCTGACAATGACGAGCATCCTCCCCGTCCTCGTCGATGCCACGTCCTTGCCACCGAACAAGGGGGGCGTGGCTCGGTACATCGCGGGGCTTCTCCGGGGCTTGACCGATCTCGGTGTCACGGTCAACGTGGTGGTCAAACCGTCGGACCGTGCCTGGCTCCTCGACCAAGCACCTGGTCACCACGTGCTGGAGGCACCGCCGTCGGTGTCGTCACGCCCGCTGCGACTGCTCTGGGAACAAATCGGTCTTCCGATCCTCGCGAGGCGCCTCAGGGTCGACGTCATTCATTCGCCGCATTACACGTTCCCCTTCTTCGCCCGACGAAAAGTGGTCGTCACGGTCCATGACGCGACCTTCTTCAGCGCACCCCACGACCACGCCGCAAGCAAGCGCATCTTCTTCTCGACGTGGATCCGCCTCGGACGACGATGGGCTGCTGCTTCCATCGCCCCCAGCGCGGCCACGGCGTCCGAGATGACGACGTGGGCGGGAAGGGCTCGTGGGCCGGTCTCCGTAGCCCATCACGGTGTCGACCCGTCCGTGTTCCGTCAGCCTCTCGACACCGAGGTGGCCTCGTTCGCCGCTGCTCACGGACTCTCGACCGAGGTCGGGTGGTTGGCCTTCCTCGGCACGGTCGAGCCTCGGAAGAGCGTGCCTGCGCTCGTCGAAGCCCATCGGAGGCTCTCCGCCGCCGACGCATCGACGCCCCCGCTGCTGGTCGCCGGGGGTCTCGGTTGGGACGAGGACGCACGTCGACTCCTGGAAGCGGCCGGTGACGAGCCGGGGTCGGCCCTTCGTTACGTCGGCTACTTGCCACTCGCCGAACTTCCGTCCTATCTCGGAGGAGCCACGATCGTCGTGTACCCCAGCACCGGCGAGGGTTTCGGCTTGCCGGTACTCGAGGGCATGTCGTCGGGGGCCACCGTCCTCACGACCCGTCGGCTGGCCCTGCCCGAGGTCGGAGGCGATGCCGTGAGTTACTGCGAGCCGGACGTCGACGGGATCGAAGGGGGTCTGCGCGAACTCCTGGCCGACGCAGGCCGGCGTCGTCGACTGGCTGCCGCAGCTCTCACGAGGTCATCCGGGTTCACATGGGAAGCGTGTGCCGTCGTCCATCGACGGAGCTGGGCGACGACGGCCGGAAGGCCATCCGTCTGAGTCGGGGGACGCCCTCGCGTCCATGCCAGACTGTAAGAGGATGCCGAGTTCGCCGGTCGGCGACCAGTCGTCAGGACGCGCGTCCGGCGGCCCGCCCCGGCCGACCATCACCAGAAGAGATCATGACGAACGAGATTCCGAACCGCCTCGCGCCGACGCTCGCGGTCGTGACCGTGAGCTACAACTCCGGCCACCACCTCGCCACGTTCCTCGAATCGACGAAGCAGGCGTCCGCACTCGGCGCAGGGGTCCTCGTCGTCGTAGCCGACAACCAGTCGACAGACGCGGACGCTGCACGTCTGACCACGGAG
The DNA here is from genome assembly GCF_001421865.1 of Frigoribacterium sp. Leaf44. NCBI lineage: Bacteria > Bacillati > Actinomycetota > Actinomycetes > Micrococcales > Microbacteriaceae > Frigoribacterium > Frigoribacterium sp. Leaf44. The sequence continues at coordinate 511,846 of NZ_LMLG01000001.1, read as the reverse complement.
AGCGCAGGCGCCCGTTTCCTCGATGTCGGTTTCAATGCGGGCTACGGCACTGCGGCGAACGCGGCTCTGGCGACCCTCCCCGAGACGGTGCGGTACGTTCTCGTGTCCAACCCCGACGTCGTCCTGTCGCCCGGCTCACTCGACGTCCTCGTCGAGACGGCTCAGTCGAATCCCCGGACCGGCGCCGTCGGGCCCGCCGTTCTGGAACCGGATGGCTCGGTCTACCCGTCGGCTCGAGCCGTTCCCTCGCTGCGGACCGGGCTCGGGCACGCTCTCTTCGCCAACGTCTGGCCGTCGAACCCTTGGACACAGCGCTACCACCAGGAACATGCCGCGACGGGCACTCGTGAGGTCGGATGGCTCTCCGGCGCGTGCGTTCTTTTCCCTCGCGATGTCCTCGACGATCTGGACGGGTTCGATTCCGGCTATTTCATGTACTTCGAGGACGTCGACCTGGGATGGAGGATCGGTCGTGCGGGCTACGTGAACGTCTACCAACCCTCTGCCGTGGTCACCCATGTCGGAGCCCACGCCACTCGTGATTCCTCCGATGCGATGCGACGCGAACACCACCGGAGCGCCTACCGGTTCCTCTCGACCAAGTACTCCGCCTGGTGGCTCTGGCCCCTGCGCGTAGCCCTGCGTGCGGGTCTGAGCATCAGAGCTCGTCTCCACGGCTGAACGCCCTCCCGACCCGACCCGACCCGACTGGAGAACAACATGACCCTGGCCGTCACCGCTATGGTCCGAGACGAGTCCGACGTCATCCGCCAGTGGGTGGAGTATCACCTCGCCCAGGGGGTCGACGTGATCATCGTGACCGACAACGCCTCCACGGACGGAACCGCTGAGATCCTCCAGTCCTTCGCCGAGTCCGGTGTCTTGACCCTCCACCATGATCCAGTCCACCGGAAGCAGCAGGGCACCGTGGTCACCGCCATGGCAAGGGAAGCTGCGACGGTCCATGGCGCCGACTGGGTCATCAACGCCGATGCCGACGAGTTCCTGATGCCCGTCGATCGGTCTCTCACCCTCGCGGATGTCTTCTCACGGCTCGACGAAGGGCTCGGTTCGTTCGGTGTTCCTGTCGTGAACATGGTCGGACCCGTCGCAGAGAGCGGCGCCGGCTGGGATCGGCTCGTCTGGCGTGACCAACGGGACAACGATCAATTGAGGCACGTCGGCGTCCTCGCGCAGCCCACGTCGAACGCCGTCCACGTCGGCCGACCTGACGTCACGGTCGTCCAGGGCAATCATCTCGTGAGCATCGCGAGCACAGGTTCGCCGCCGGACGCGCTGGCACTCGAGGTGCTCCACCTACCGTGGCGTTCGTGGCACCAGTTCGAGCACAAGGTCAGCATGGCCGGAGCTGGGTACGAGGCCAATCCCGACCTCCGCCCCAGTCCGAACCACCACGGCATGAGGGACTGGGCCCGTCTCGGCCAGGGGGTCCTGTTGCCGTTCTACGCCGCTCGCCACATCTCCGCTGACGAGGCCGAAACGGGTCCGTTCACCGAGGACACGAGCCTGCCGGACTTCCTGCGTCGTCAGGGGATCGCGTTGGGTGAGCCGGATGTCCCCATCCCGGTAGAGAGGGCCGAGGAACTCGCGGGGTGGGGTCGGGCCCAGGTCCGGCTCGAGAACGACGTCGCGCGACTGCAGTCCGTCCTGGATCGTCTGGAAGACGAACGCCGTGCCCGAGAGCGGGAACTCACGGACGAAGTCGCGGCTCTGCAACGCGAGGTCGCGGCGATCACGTCACGCAAGGTCGTCCGCCTGACCGACACCATCGCGAATCGACTCAGACGCGGCTGACGGCGACGGTTCGGGTGTTCGACGTCACGAAGGCCGTCGGGTCACCGTCGGTCGCGTGATGCGTCACGTCCGTTCTCGGTGACGACACGGAGGACGTCGTCCACGAGGACCGAGGCACGACGAGCGAAGGAATGCTCTTTCGCGATGGCCGCGGCTGACGAGGCGCGAGCGCCGACGTCATCCACCCACGCATGCTGCGAGAGGCGGCGAAGGTCCTCGACGGTGCGATAGGTCCTGACGGCGGGCCCGAACACGTCGACCAGGCCTTCGGCCTCGTCGCTGATGACCGCAGCTCCCGATGCGACGGCATCGAACAACCGGTTCGAGATGAATCCTTCTCGAGCCATGTCTCGCCAATGGTCGTTGAGGACGAGTCGCGCACTTCGGTAGGCAACGGCGAGTTCGTCGTTGGACAGGAACGTGCCGCGGACGTGCTCATCCGAGATGAACCGTGTCCATCCTTCGCCCCAGACGCTGAGGTCCAGGCCCGCCTCCACGGCGTCTCGCACGACGGGCCGGAAGACCTCGCGTGTCTTGCCGACGAAGAGGACGTCGGACGCCAGGCCGGGGTCGACCGGACCAGGATGGAATCGCGAGGGGTTGGTCGCCTGAAGCAAGGGTTCGATCGGAAGACTCGTTCGTCGTGCCGTCTTCTGGGCCCACCGGGGCCCTGCGGAGTAGCGCAAGTCGTACCCGGCCAATTCGACGTCGGACACGCGATCGGGATGACTGATGACCCAGAGGACGTTCATCGCCCAGGGGTTGAGCGGCACTCGGTCGAGACCTCGCAGAACGAGCGAGACATCGTCGAGATGCTCGGACTCGGGACGGACACTCGACTCCCGATTGTCGATGACGACTTCTTGGCCCGCACCACGAAGAGCCTCTGCCAGATCGCGTGCGAAGAAGACGTCTCCCCAGTCGTCGCCGCGTTCCCCGGCCCAGGCGGCGGTCTTGATGGACCAGCGAAGACGAGGAGTTCCTTCGACGACGGAGACACCGTCCCTGCGCTCGATGCGGGGCCGGGTGACCCTCGCCGGCACGGCCCCCGCGGGCTGCACGGAAGGAGTCCCCAGCCGGAATCCCGCAGCGGCGAGCACGACGGGCGATCGACCGTCGACCAGGGTGGCCCAGACCTGCAGCAGGTCTTGAGCGATCACGTCGAGACGACGCGCGGGCTCCCGTGCCTGGTAGACGCGGCCGAGCGGAACGGCGACCACGCGGTCGCTCCCGGGCTCCGAGAGGGAGGCCCGTGCGGAGACGGACAACGACAATGCCGTGACGGCCAGGGGGACGTCCGTCGTGGCCGGCGGGACGACGAGATGCCTGGTCCTCACGGCGAACGCTGGACGGTCCGCGGCCATGATGTCGACGACTCCCAGGGCTTCGGCGTCCTCCGGGGGGAAACCGCCCAACAAGGACCCGGGGGCGCTGAGAGGCATGTCGAACACGGCCCCCACGCTGACGATCGTCTCGTTGGGATGCCTGAGCACCGCCTGCGCCAGCGCCACTCCCCCTCGAAGCTCGTCCGCGAGCCCGAGGACCACCCTGACGTCCGCCTTCACGGTGGAATCCACGACGACCGTCCGCGTACCCGTGAGATGAGGCAGGACCTGTCCCACCCCTGCCGACCAACCCCGCATGACGTGCGGCACGACCAGCGGAAGTGCCTCGGGCAGACGAGGGAGCACATGCGTGCGTCCGACTGATTCTTCGACCTGATAGACCACGGCGGTGACGACCACACCCCGGGATGTCGCCTCGGACGCCAATCCGGCGAGTTCCTCGACGACGTCCGGACGTCGTTCGAGGTCGTCCACATCGATCGTCACCACGAGATCGACGATCGATTCCAGCAGGTCCTCTCGGACGCCCGGCTGAGGGCCGTCGGCGAGGGGCTCGGCGACGTGTCTCGGGGGCTCTCCATCGGGGGCCAGGATCGGGGCTGCCCCGGCCGACGCCGCACCACGAACGAACGCCGACACCTCGGACGCGGTCCGACGAGGATGCTCGACACCGCGTGAAGCCAGTCGAAGGACCCTCGCGACCTGCCGACGGACTCCGTGAAGCACGAGCTACTCGGCGATCAGCTTCTGGAGGTAGACCCCGTATCCGCTCTTCGCGAGAGGGGCGGCCAAGGACGCGAGGTGCTCGTCGTCGATCCAACCGTTCCGCCAGGCGATCTCCTCGATGCAGCCGATCTTGTGGCCTTGCCGATCTTCGATCACCCGCACGTATTCGGAGGCCTGCATCATGGATTCGAACGTGCCGGTGTCGAGCCACGCCGTTCCCCGGTCGAGGACCTGCACCTGGAGGTGACCCGCCTCGAGATACCGCTCGTTCACGGTCGAGATCTCGAGTTCACCTCGAGGACTGGGCTCGATGGTCTTGGCGATCTCGACGACGCGGTTGTCGTAGAAGTAGAGCCCGGGGACGGCGTAGTTGCTCTTGGGGACGGCCGGCTTCTCTTCGATCGAGACCGCTCTGAACGACTCGTCGAACTCGACGACGCCGTACGCTTTGGGGTCCGAGACGTGGTACGCGAAGATCGTCGCCCCATCGACGTCGGCGTTCTTCTTGAGGTTCGAGCCGAGCCCCACGCCGTGGAAGATGTTGTCTCCGAGCACGAGCGCGACGCTGTCGTCCCCGATGAATTCCTCGCCTATGACGAACGCCTGGGCGAGACCGTCGGGTGACGGTTGGACCGCGTACTCGATGTGCATGCCGAGTTGCGAGCCGTCACCGAGGAGGGCACGGAACTGGTCGTTGTATTCCGGGGTCGTGATGACGAGGACCTCGCGGATTCCGGCCATCATGAGCGTCGACAAGGGGTAGTAGACCATCGGCTTGTCGTAGATGGGCATCAACTGCTTCGAGATGCCCTTGGTGATCGGCCAGAGACGGGTCCCGGAGCCGCCGGCGAGGATGATTCCCTTCATGCGCTCAGACCTCCTTCGAATCGAGGCTTCGGTAGAACGAACGCATGTCGTCCCAGGTGGGCAGGAGTCCGGCGTCGGCTGCCTCGCGGAGACCCGGCGCATCGGTGTCCTTGGGTGAGAGGAGCGCCTCGCCTGCTTCGGGCGGGAAGACCAGACCGATCTCGGGATCGAGGGGGTCGATGCCGTGTTCACGCTCGGCATTGAACGTGTCCGTGACGAGGTAGCTGACCGTGGCGTCGTCCGTCAGCGCGACGAACGCGTGCCCCAGCCCCTCGGAGAGATAGATGGCGCGACGGTCACGGTCGTCGAGGAGGACGGAGTCCCATTCACCGAATGTCGGCGATCCGACGCGGATGTCGATGACGTAGTCGAGCACCGCGCCGTGCGTCGCGGTGACGTACTTGGCCTGTCCGCGAGGCACGTCCGCGAAGTGGATGCCCCGCACGACGCCACGTCGGGACACCGACGTGTTGGCCTGCCGGAGGTCGATCGGGTGCCCGACGACCTCTGCGAGACGGTCGAAGCGGTACCACTCGAGGAACACGCCACGATCGTCACCGAACATCTTCGGCGTGATCTCGTAGCTGTCAGGGATCTTCAGTTCGCGGATCTGCACCCGGGAAGCCTAGCAAGCCGGTGGGGAGGACGGGCGAGCCGTCCGGCCACGACGCAGCACGTCGGCCCACGTCGTGCTGCAACCGAGGAGGCGGTGACCGCTCACGTACGACGCCGCCGCTTCGGAGGGCCCCTCGTCCACGGCGGCCAGAATGGCACGACGCCAGTCGTCGGTGCTCGATGCGGTGCGCCCGCCGTGATCCGGCACCGTGGCGTAGCTGGTCGATCTCGATGCCACCGTCGGCAGTCCCAACATCGTGTACTCCAGGAACTTCAGGTCGCTCTTGGAGGTGTTGAACGGATCGTCGGCCAACGGCGCCAGGCCCACCGACCATCGTCCGGACTCACCCCGCATCCACCGGACGAATTCGGGGTGATGGCCCTCCGGGATGTCCACACGCTCGAACCACCCGGGGTCTCCGCCCGTGACGCCGACGACGTCGAGCACGACCGGGCGCCCGTCCTTCGTGGCCAGGCCGTCGAAGACCGGTCGCAGCAGCTCGAGGTCGTCCTGGTGTGTCGCGGACCCCATGTACAGCGCATGGACCCGACCGTCCGCGTCGGGCCGCCCTCCGGTCCACGGCTCCCGAGGAGACGTCGGGCCGGGTTCGCCGCCCCAGAACTCCGGGTCGAGCTCGTTGGGGACGACCACCACCTCCGACGCCAACTGCCTCACCACCCGGGCGAGGGCTTCCGTGCTGACGATCACGGCGTCCGCCGCTCTCACGACGGCCTCGACGGAGTCGATCCGGGCCTCGTCGTACTCGGCACGCACGAGACGCCGACGCGCGTCCACGCTGAAGAAGTCGTCGTCGACCTCGGCGACCAGACGGGCTCCGGATGCGCGAACGGCCTGCAAGAACAGCGCGCTCGCCGAGGCGGGGACGGCATCCCTCTGGACGAGGACGACGTCGTAGGGAAGCCCCTTCTCGCCAGATGCGACCGCCGACGGGTCGATCTGCTCAGCCGACATGCGACCCGCCACCACCTCGCGGTTGACCCGGCGGGTCACCCGGATGTGGGCGGACCCCGGATGGACGCCCGCCGCGCCGAGGACGACGTATCCGAGCCGCAATGCTGGGGCGTCGTCGACGGGGTGGACGTTCGCCCTCCTCTGCCTCAGGACGCGCGAGACGACCGCACCGAACACGGAGCGGCGTTGCTCCGTCACCTCGCCGAGTAGTCGGCGCCGGACGTGACAGCCGAGTGCGGGATGGACAACGACGTGAGGATGTCGAGGAACGCCGCAGCGCTGACGGCCCTGGGTGGCTGACCGATGGACCGCAGCGCCGTCACCGTGCTCTCGGTCAGGACGTGTTTCAGCATTCGCGGGGCGACGACGCAGACGTAGCCGCTCCCGACCCCCGGCAACGATCCGGTGCACAGCAGGACGATCATGTTCGGTTTCCTTCCGTGGCGCTCAACGACGCCAATAATCCGCACGGACCGTGACGGCCGACCGGGGAACAGAGATGCCGTCGAGCAGCGCGAGGAACTGCACTCTCGACAATTCGTAGTAGGGAACGCCGACGGCCCGCAACGCGGAGATCTGGTCGAGCGTGAGCAGGTGCTTGAGCGTCCTCATGCCGAGGAGAGCGGTGTAGACGAGACCGACTTGATCGAGGCTCTCGGTGCATCGCACCACGACGAGACCGCTGTCGACGAGGAGTGTGTTGCCGGGGCCCGGGTACGCGGCCACGTAGTCGAAGTGCCAGGGCTCCGGCCGGGAGAATCCGTTCCCGGTGGGCTGCCATCCATAGGCCGGTGCGTTCGCGTCCATCCACCGCTTGGCCGCGGTCCCGGCGGTCTGGACGCCGGATCCGAAGTCGCACGAGATGCCCCAGCCGTGGTTGGAGGTTCCGGGGTAGGCGGCCAGGTTTCCGGTGCCCGCCTGGTAGGCGTTCCAGTAGGAGACCTGACGCCCGTAATCCCGATACCCCTCCGTGATCGCCAGTGGCGTGCCGAAGGTCGAGGAGAACGCCAAGCTGAGCGAGAGGAACTGACGGGCTGCGTCGTCCCGGAGGTATCCGGAGCCCGCGACGGATGCCTGGACGGGCGTCAGGGCGTTCGTCGGGATCTGCCCGTTGGCGTAGCCACCCCACGCCTGCAGCGCGGCGACCGCGAGTGCCTCGGCGACGGTGTCGACCGCCCCGGTGGTCTCGCCGAGCTGCACGGAGGCACGGGCACCGAGCGACGGGTGCAGGACGACGGGAGCCGCGAGCGCCACGGACGTGGCCGCATAGGCGAGGAGACGGCGGCGGTCGAAGGATGCGGGACCGTCCGCCTCGTCCGACGTCGGTGGTTCGTCACGATGCATGGACTGACGTTCGCACGCCGTCCGCCGTGGTCGGAGCCTCCGGGGCGGCGATTCATCACATCGGCTCCGGTAGCATCGTACGAACCCTCCGCGATCGACCCCAAGGGACCACTGTGAAAATCCTCGTCACCGGCGGAGCCGGCTTCATCGGCTCCAACTTCGTCCGCCGCACGCTCGAAGACGCCTACCCGGGCCTCGAGGGGGCCGAGGTCGTCGTCCTCGACGCTCTCACCTACTCGGGCAACGAGGCCAACCTGGCGAGCGTCGCCGACTCCCCCCGCTACACGTTCGTCAAGGGCGACATCCGTGACGGGGCCCTGCTCGACACGCTCTTCCCCGAGGTGGACGCCGTCGTCCACTTCGCCGCGGAATCACACGTCGACCGCTCGGTCCGCGACGCCTCGATCTTCGTCGAGACCAACGTGCTCGGCACCCAGCAGCTGCTCGACGCCGCCCTGCGCAACGACCTGAAGCGCTTCGTCCACGTCTCGACCGACGAGGTCTACGGTTCCATCGCCGAGGGCTCCTGGGCTGAAGACCGCCCGCTCGAGCCGAACTCGCCCTACTCCGCCTCGAAGGCCGGCAGCGACCTGCTCGCGCGCAGCTACCACCGCACGCACGGGCTGAACGTCTCGATCACGCGCTGCAGCAACAACTACGGCCCGTACCACTTCCCCGAGAAGGTCATCCCGCTCTTCGTCACGAACCTGATCGACGACGTGCACGTCCCGCTCTACGGCGAGGGCAACAACATCCGTGACTGGCTGCACGTCGACGACCACACCCGCGGCATCGCCATGGTGCTCGTCAACGGCCGCGCCGGCGAGATCTACAACATCGGCGGCGGCACCGAGCTCACCAACAAAGAACTGACCGAGATGCTGCTCGAGGCCACCGGCAAGGACTGGTCGTACGTCGACCGCGTCCAGGACCGTCTGGGCCACGACCTGCGGTACTCCGTCGACATCTCCAAGATCCGCGACGAGCTCGGCTACGAGCCCCAGGTCCCCTTCGAGAAGGGCCTCGCCGACGTCGTCCAGTGGTACCGCGACAACCGCGAGTGGTGGCAGCCGCTCAAAGAGCGCGCCGCCCTCTGATGGCCGCCGCCCAGAACTCCAAGTACCTCGTCACCGGGGCCCGAGGCATGCTCGGCACCGACCTCCTCGAAGCCCTCTTCGGACGTGACGTCACGGTGCTCGGTCGTGCCGACCTCGACGTGACCGACCGGGACGCCGTCTTCGCCGCCGTCCAGGGGCACGACGTCGTGATCAACGCCGCCGCGTACACCGCCGTCGACGCGGCCGAGACCGACGAAGAGGCCGCGCTGGCCGTGAACGGCACCGCAGCCGGCCTCCTGGCCGAGGCCACCGCCTCCGTCGGAGCGAAGCTCGTCCAGGTCTCGACCGACTACGTCTTCGACGGCGACGCCACCGAGCCCTACCCCGAAGACGCCACCATCGCGCCGGTGAGCGCCTACGGCCGTACCAAGGCCGAGGGAGAACAGCTCGCGCTCGCCGCCAACCCCGAGGGCGCCTACGTCGTGCGCACGGCGTGGTTGTACGGCGCTCACGGAGGCAACTTCGCGAAGACCATGGTCAAGCTCGCGGCGTCACACGACACGGTCAAGGTCGTCGACGACCAACTGGGGCAGCCGACCTGGACGGCCGACCTCGCGACGCAGATCGTCGCGTTGCTCGACTCCGACGCCCCTGCCGGCGTCTACCACGGCACCAACTCGGGCAGTGCGAGCTGGTTCGAGTTCGCCCAGGCCGTCTTCGACGAGGCCGGGCTCGATCCTGCCCGGGTCCTCCCGACGGACAGCTCGGCCTTCGTCCGCCCCGCACCGCGACCGAGCTACAGCGTCCTCGGCCACGACGCCTGGGCACGAGCCGGACTGACGCCCATGCGTCCGTGGAGAGAAGCGCTGGCCGAGGCCGCGAACAGGGGAGTGTTGCAGACCGATGACCACGCTGCGAGTAGTCGTTGACCAGATCCTGGCTCCCATCCCCGGAGGCATCGGGCGCTACACCGAAGAACTGACCCGCGCCCTCGTCGAGACCGCTCCCCGCGGTTGTGAGGTCGAAGGGGTCGTGGCGGCCCATCCGCAGACCGACTACGACCGGTTGACCGATCTGCTGCCCGGCCTGTCCCATGTCACCAAGTCACCGCTCGGTCGCCGTGAGTTGGCACTGGCGTGGCAGGGTGGCGTCGTCGGCCTCCCCGGGCGCGGCATGGTCCATGCGACGAGCCTGTTCGCCCCCCTCTACCGGCACGATCGCACGCTCGACCCGGGAACGCAAACGGTCGTCACCATCCACGACACCGTCCCGTGGACTCACCCTGAGACCCTCACCCCGCGCGGTGTCCGTTGGCACAAGGCCATGGCCAAGCGCGCCTTCAAGCACGCCGACGGCGTCGTCGTGCCGACCCACAGCGTGGCCCGCGAACTGGCCGAGCTGTTCCCCTTCGGCGACCGCCTCCGTGTCATCGGCGGCGCCGTCAGTCCCAAGCTCGCCGTCCCCGCGGACTCCGACGACGTCGCCGACTCCCTCGACCTGCCCGAGCGCTACGCACTGAGCGTCGGCACGCTCGAACCGCGCAAGGGCATCGAGCCGCTCATCCAGGCTCTCGCCCACCCCGACGCCCCCGACCTGCCGTTGCTGATCGTCGGGCCCGAGGGGTGGGGAGACGTCAAGGTCGCCGACCTGGTGGCCGCTGCCGGCCTGCCCGCCGACAAGGTCCGGACGATGGGTTTCGTGTCGGACGAACAGCTGGCGGTGCTGTTGCAGCGAGCCGCGGTCTTCGTGTTCCCCAGTCTCGCCGAAGGGTTCGGGCTGCCGGTCGTCGAGGCCTTCAGCCTGGGCACGCCCACCATCGTCTCGGACGCCCCTGCCCTGCTCGAGGTCGCGGCCGACGCGGCCGTCAGCGTGGCTCGGGAGGACGCTGCGGGTTACCCGGAGCGTCTCGCGCAGGCCATGTTCCAGGTCGTCACCGACGTCGAGCTGTCGACGCGTCTCGGCATCGCCGGGATCGACCGCGCACGGGCCTTCAGCTGGCGGGACTCGGCCGACAAGGTGTGGCAGCTCCACGCCGATCTCTGAGCCACGGGGCGACCCGAGCGGCGACGCGAATGCCCCCGGAGCCGTGGGCGCCCTGCGGTGACGCACCGCGCCTCTTCGTCCGGTCGGCGCGCGCCGTCAGGCGGCGAGCCTCGGGGGCACGATCCGAGGTCGTCAGTCAGGGCGCGGGAGCCGGGGTGGTGGCCTGGGCCACCGCGGCCCGCATCGCGTCGTAGTCGGGGTAGACGTTGTCGTAGGTCGGCGGGACGAGTTCGAGACTCGTGATCTGCTGGGACTTGGCCTTCACGGCCAGGTCGACGAAGGCGGCCAGGGCCCCTTGCGGGATGTCGGTGTCGACGGTCTGCACCCCTGCCGACGCGATGGCCTGGAACTTCGACAGGACCGTCGCCGGTTGGAACTGCGACAGCAGCGCCTGCTGCACCTCGCGCTGACGAGCCATGCGGTCGTAGTCGCTGGTGCCGTGCCGCGCCCTCGCGTACCAGAGGGCGTGGTAGCCGTCGAGCTTCTGTTCGCCGGGCTCGATCCACCCGTCGACGTTGATCGGCTGACCGTTGCCGTCGACGCCTCCGTTGATCGGGATGCGTTGTTGCACGTCCACCTGGATGCCGCCGAGCGCATCGATGAGATCGACGAAGCCCTGCATGTCGATCAGGGCGTAGTACTGCACCGTCAGGCCCGTGATGCCCTCGACGGCGTCACGCATCGCCTCGACACCGGGATTGCTGCCCTTCGACTCGGCGTCGGGGTAGAGGTCGGGGTGCTCTTCCCCGTAGGTGTACAGGAAGCTCACGAGGCAGTCGTCGCCGCAGTCGTAGCCGTCCGGGTAGTCGCCGTACAGCGGCGACCCCGCGACGAAGGGTGCGTCGTACAGGTTGCGCGGGATGCCCACGATGGTGGTCGCACCGGTCTCGGCGTCGATGCTGGCGACCGAGATGCTGTCGGGGCGCAGACCGGTGCGGTCCGCCCCGGCGTCCCCGCCGAGCAACATGATGTTGTAGCGCCCGTCCACAGGAGGCGCGGCGTCGGCCCTCGAGGTGAACAGACTGTTGAGCAGACCGTGCTGCACACCGGCGAGGTAGGCCCCGTAGGCGGCGGGTCCGACGGTCACCACCATCAACAGCACCATCGCCCCGGCGAGAAGTCCCCGGGCCGAGGGGGCCGTCCGGACGATGCGGGCCAACCGCAGCGTGTCGACGGTCAGCACCACCCACAGCACCGCGTAGTACGCGAGGAAGACCTGGACGACGGTGAGGGCGACGACGTTGGTCGCGATCTCGATCAGGGGCGAGCGGAAGGCGAACGCCAGGACGACGACGACGACCGCGACCATCCAGAAGACGAGGGTGGAGGCGAGTCCCCACCGGCCGAGTCGGCGACTGCCCGCGAGCACCTGCGCCGACCCGGGCACGACCACGTTCAGGAGGACGAGAACCCACGCCCGCTTCGTCATGAACGGCTCGGAGGTGACGTCCGGATGACGGACGGGCAGGGAGGTGCTCACAGCGATCGACGCAGGTCGGCGTTCTTCTGCTCGACCAGCTCGGCGAGTGACTCGGCGTGGCGGGCCAGCCGCTCGGCGACCGCCGGGTCGTGCGAGCCGATGATGCGGGCCGCGAGCAGACCGGCGTTCACCGCACCGCCGATCGAGACCGTCGCCACGGGGATGCCGGCCGGCATCTGCACGATCGAGAGCAGCGAGTCCAGGCCGTCGAGTTTGGCCAGCGCGACGGGCACACCGACCACGGGGAGGGTCGTGACCGACGCGATCATGCCGGGCAGGTGCGCTGCTCCCCCGGCCCCGGCGACGATGACGGAGAGTCCGCGACCTGCCGCGTCGCGACCGAAGGCGATCATCTTGTCGGGCGTGCGGTGGGCCGAGACGACCTCGACCTCGTGCGGGATTCCCAGCTCGGACAGGACGGTCGAGGCCCCCTGCATGGTGGGCCAGTCACTGTCGGAGCCCATGACGATGGCGACCTTCGCGGGTACGGCGGGGTCGTTCGGGCGCACGTCGGTGCTCTTCGGGTCGGACACGGACTAGAGGATAGCCGTCAGTCGGTGAAGAACTCGACAGCGGCACGCGCCCGGAAGACGGCCTCGTCGAGGTCGTCGCCGACCACGGTGACGTGCCCGACCTTGCGCCCGGGCCGGGGGTCTTTGCCGTAGTCGTGCACCTTGACCGCCGGCTGGTCGGTCATGAGGGCAGGTAGACGGTCGGCCATCGACCCCGTCGCCGGCCCGCCGAGCACGTTCAGCATGACGCTCCAGGGACGGTGGCAGTCCGTGTCGCCGAGCGGCAGGTCGAGCACGGCCCGGAGGTGCTGTTCGAACTGGCTCGTGGTCGACCCGTCGATCGTCCAGTGCCCCGTGTTGTGCGGCCGCATGGCGAGTTCGTTGATCAGGAGGCGCTCGTCGGTCGTCTCGAAGAGCTCGACGGCCAGGACGCCGGTGACGTCGAGCCGTTCGGCGACCGTCCGCGCGATCTCGTCGGCGGCGTCGGCCAAGCGACCGGCGCTCGAGGGTGCCGGGGCGAAGACCTCGGAGCACACCCCGTCGCGTTGGACGGTCTCGACGAGAGGCCAGAGGGCGATGTCACCGCTCGGCCGACGGGCCACGAGCTGTGACAGTTCGCGCCGGAACGAGACGAGCTCTTCGACCAGGAGCGCACCTCCGTTGCCGTCCTCGGCCAGGGCGCCGAACCAGTCGTCGGCGTCGTGGGCCGCCGAGACCACGCGAACGCCCTTGCCGTCGTAACCACCCCGCGCGGTCTTGACGACCGCCCGGCCACCGTGGTCGGCGAGGAACGCCTCGAGCTCGGTGGCGTCACGGACGGCCGCCCAGTCGGGAACGGGCAAGCCGAGCTCGGAGAGCCGTCGACGCATGACGATCTTGTCCTGCGCGACGGCCAGTGCGGACGGCCCGGGGTGCACCCGCACGCCCGCGTCGACGAGGGCGGCGAGGACGTGTTGGGGGACGTGCTCGTGGTCGAAGGTGACCACGTCGACCGTGCGCGCGAAATCGAGGACGACGTTGACGTCGTGGTAATCGCCCACCCGGGTCGCTGCCAACCGGGCCGAACTGCCCTCGGTCTCGGCGAGGACGCTGATCTCGATGCCGAGGTGGACGGCGGGCGGGATCATCATGCGGGCCAGCTGGCCGCCGCCGATGACGCCGACACGGAGAGCCGTCATCGGACGACCGTCCCGCTCAGCTGCGGCGAGTCCGGAGTGCCTCCGACCGTGCACCGGTAGGTGACGTTGGCGACGCCGACGTCACCGCCCGAGTAGAGGCCGGCGACGTCGATGCTCCGCCCCCCGGAGCCCTGCACGAGGATCTGCGACGAACGGTCGTTCCAGGTGTAGTCGGCACCCTGCGACCTCGTGGCCTCGTTCCGGCAGGCATCGTAGGCGCGGGCGTCGGTCCAGCCGTCCGCCTCGTCGGACGGTACGGGGACGGGCGTCTCGACGGTGCCGGTCGGGTCGTCGGCCGGCGCCGTGGGGGCGGCCGTCTCGGCCCCCGTGTCGGGCGCCGAGGGCGATGCTGTCGACGTGGGGCTGAAGCTCGACATGGTCGGCGTCGGGTCGTCGCCGCCGCTCGTGCACGCGGAAAGGGTGAGGGCCAGGGCCCCGGCGGTCAGCACGGCGATGAGGGCCCGGTTCGTCATGCGGTCATCGTATCGGTGGCACCTCGTCGGACGGCGTCGACCTGCCGGAGGGGGCCGGACACCGGCACGGGACCGGGCGCCCTCTGACCGGCACTCGGCTACGGGCGCCCGAGTCCTCGGAACTCGAAGCCGGCCTCGCGCCACTCGGCGGGGTCGAACACGTTGCGGGCGTCGACGATGCGTCGGCCGGAGACCAGGGCGGCGACCTCGGCCGGACGCAGTGCCTTGAACTGCTTCCATTCGGTGAGGACCAGGACGATGTCGGCGTCACGGAGAGCGGTCGGGACGTCATCGACGTAGGTGAGGTCGGGAGCCAGCCGGGCGGCGGTCTCGTTGGCCTCGGGGTCGTGGACGACCACGTCGGCACCGGCGGCGTGCAGTCGGCGGGCGACGTCGAGGGCGGGCGAATCGCGGACGTCGTCACTGTCGGGCTTGAACGCCACGCCCAGCACGGCGACGCGCGCACCACGCACCTCGCCGAGCAGCTCGCCCGCGAGGTCGACGACGCGGTCGCGGCGGCGCAGGTTGACGGCGTCCACGTCGGCGAGGAAGTCGAGGGACTCGAGCCCCAGTTCGCGCGAACGGGCGCGGAAGGCCCGGATGTCCTTCGGCAGGCACCCGCCGCCGAAGCCGAGGCCGGCATTGAGGAACCGGCGACCGATGCGGGCGTCGTGCCCGATCGCGTCGGCCAGTTGCGTCACGTCGGCGCCGGTGGCCTCGGCGATCTCGGCCATCGCGTTGATGAACGAGATCTTCGTGGCGAGGAACGCGTTGGCCGAGACCTTGACCAGCTCGGCCGTCGCGTACCCGGTCACGAGCCGGGGCGTGCCCGTCGCCAGAGCCGTCGCGTAGACCTCGTCGAGCACGGCCGTCGCACGCTCGCCGGCGTCGCCGGAGGGCACCCCGTAGACGAAGCGGTCGGGTGCGACGGTGTCGGCCACGGCGAACCCCTCTCGGAGGAACTCGGGGTTCCAGGCCAGGTCGGCCCCCGAGGAGGCGCGGACCAGGTCGGCGAGTCGGCTCGCGGTGCCGACGGGAACGGTGGATTTGCCCACCACGAGGTCGCCGTCGGCGAGGTGGGGCAACAGCCCCTGGACCGCGGCGTCGACGTAGGTCAGGTCGGCGGCGTCGCTGCCCGCGGTCTGCGGGGTGCCGACGGCGACGAAGTGGACCTGGGAGCCCGCGGCGTCGGCGGGGTCGGTCGAGAACCGGAGTCGCCCCGAGTCGATGGCCCGGCGGAGGGCCTCGGGCAGACCGGGCTCGAAGAACGGGGCGTGACCCGACGACAGCAGGGCGATCTTGCCCGGGTCGACGTCGATGCCGACCACGTCGTGCCCGAGGTCGGCCATGCACGCGGCGTGCACGGCTCCGAGGTAACCGCAACCGATGACTGAGATTCGCATTGTAATATCCTATGTCACGCGCGTCGGGTCAGACGACCCGGTCGTCGCCCCACGAGGTGGTGTCGGCGTGTCCGACGGACTGCTCGTGCTGGCGACGCTGGGCGACGCTGTTGAGGTTCGACTCCATCAGGTCGTGCAGGGTCGATTGGACGAGGTCGGCCGACGGCACGTCCCAGAGGACGAGCGGACGGTCGAGGCCGGTGTTGATCAGGACGTCTCCGCTGCGGAACGCGCTCTGCACCGAGTTCTTGCGCACCGTGAGGTCGTACCCGCGACTGTGCAGCAGCTCTTGACGGGTGCGCACGAACAGTCCCTTGCGCACGACGAGGCGCCGCGAGGTGATGACGTAGCGCTTACCGAGCCAGATGAGCACGGGCACCAGCCAGAGCAGCACGATCAGGGCGACGGCGGCGCCCAACACGACGTAGTTCTGCCACTCGACGTCGAAGCGACCACCGAAGAAACCGGTCGCGGCGCAGATGCCGACGAGCGCGAGCGACGGCCAGAACAGCACGCGGGCGTGGGGCCGCAGCCGCGCGACGACGTACTCGGTCGGCTGCGGTCCGTCGGTGCTCACAGGCTCATTCATACCGCAGATGCGTGACGTCACCCGAAGCGACGGCCGTCAGCGCGCCGGTCGAGGCGGAACGCACGACCAACCGGCCCGCCTCGTCGACGTCCACCGCCTCGCCGACCAGCGCCGCGCCTCCGGGGAGTTCGACGCGGACTCCGCGTCCCAGGGTCGCGCAGTTCGCGCGGACCGACGCCAGGGCGCCGCTCGCGACCGCGTCGCCCCGGGCCGCGGCGAGGTCGCCGACGAGTCGTGCCAGGCCCGAGACCCACGACGACGTCACGGCGTCCGCGAGTTCGAGGGCGGTGCCCCGCGCTCCGTGCAGACCGAGCGACGTCGAGGTCGGGGTGGGCAGGTCGCCGGCGGGCACCGTGAGGTTGACCCCGGCACCCACGACCACGGCGCTCGCGTCGGACCGCAGCTCGGCGAGCAGGCCACTGACCTTGTCACCGTCGACCTGCACGTCGTTGGGCCACTTCAGCGTGACGTCGCCGCTCTCGACCACACCCCGGACGGAGGCGCGCATGGCCACCCCGGCGAGGAGCGGCACCCAGCCGAGCGAGTCGACCGGCAGGTCGCCCCGGTGCAGCAGCACGCTGACCGCGAGGGAACGACCGGGCGCGGTCTCCCACCGTCGGTCGAGCCGGCCCCGCCCCGCGGACTGGTCGAGCGTCAGCCAGGTCGCCAGGTGCGGCTCGTCGACGGCTGCGAGCAGGTCGGCGTTGGTCGACCCGGTGGACTCGAGCACCACGAGTCGGGGACTGACGGACGTGCTGAGGGGGAAGGCCATCAACTCAGCCTAGGGGGCCGCCGTTGACGACTCCTACGACGTCCGGGGGCGTCCACGCGTGGAAACCTCCAACGGATGGCTGCGGGTCGGTCAGTAGAGTGAGGCGCGTGACTCCTGACTCCGCGCCCCTCACCGACGCCGCGCCCGACCTGCACACCACCGCGGGCAAGCTCGCCGACCTCAAGGCCCGCTATCACGAGGCCGTGACGGCCAGCGGCGAGGCCGCGATCGCCAAGCAGCACGCCAAGGGCAAGAAGACGGCCCGAGAGCGCATCGACGAACTGCTCGACCCGGGCTCGTTCGTCGAGCTCGACGAGTTCGTCCGGCACCGCACCCACGCCTTCGGCATGGAGGCCAAGCGACCCTACGGTGACGCGGTCGTCACGGGCACGGGCACGATCCACGGCCGCCAGGTCGCGGTCTACTCGCAGGACTTCACCATCTTCGGCGGCTCGCTCGGCGAGGTCGCGGGCGAGAAGATCATCAAGGTCATGCAGCTGGCCCTCAAGACCGGGGTGCCCATCATCGGCATCCTCGACTCGGGCGGGGCGCGGATCCAGGAAGGCGTCGTCGCCCTCGGCAAGTACGGCGAGATCTTCCGGCTGAACACGGCCGCCTCGGGCGTCATCCCCCAGATCTCGCTGATCATGGGCCCGGCGGCCGGAGGCGCGGTGTACTCCCCCGCGCTGACCGACTTCGTGATCATGGTCGACAAGACGAGCCACATGTTCGTCACCGGGCCTGACGTCATCAAGACCGTGACGGGCGAGGACGTCGGCTTCGAGGAACTCGGCGGAGCCCTGACCCACAACAAGGTCTCGGGCGTCTCGCACTACCTCGCGAGCGACGAGGACGACGCCCTCGACTACGCCCGGGCCCTGCTGTCGTACCTCCCCGACAACAACCTGGCCGACCCGCACGTCTTCGACGTACCGGTCGAACTCGAGACCACGGACCACGATCGACAGCTGAACACCCTGATCCCGGACAGCCCGAACCAGCCCTACGACGTGATGACGGTGATCGAGCACGTCGTCGACGACGGCGAGTTCCTCGAGGTCCAGCCGCTCTTCGCGCCGAACATCGTCGTGGGCTTCGGCCGGGTGGAGGGCCGCCCGGTGGGTGTCATCGCCAACCAGCCGTCCGCCATGGCCGGCACCCTCAACATCGAGGCGGGTGAGAAGGCCAGCCGTTTCGTGCGCTTCTGCGACGCGTTCAACATCCCGATCCTCACCCTCGTCGACGTGCCCGGATACCTGCCCGGCACCGACCAGGAGTGGACGGGCGTGATCCGTCGCGGAGCCAAGCTGCTCTACGCCTACGCCGAGGCCACGGTCCCGCTCGTGACGGTGATCACCCGCAAGGCCTACGGCGGCGCCTACATCGTCATGGGCTCGAAACAGTTGGGCGCGGACATCAACCTCGCCTGGCCGACGGCAGAGATCGCCGTGATGGGCGGGCAGGGTGCCGTCAACATCCTGTACCGCAACGAGATCAAGGCGGCGGCCGAGGCCGGCGAGGACGTCGCAGCCGTGCGCACGCGGCTCGCGAACGAGTACACCTACAACGTCGCGAGCCCCTTCCTCGCCGCCGAGCGGGGCGAACTCGACGGCGTCGTCGAACCGGCGGCGACCCGGGTCGCCGTGATCAAGGCGCTGCGAGCACTCAAGACCAAACGGGCGACCTTGCCGCCGAAGAAGCACGGGAACATCCCCCTGTGAGCGGGCGCCACGCAGCCGCGTCCCCCGACGCGACGGACCGCCCCACCGCCGCGGTCGAGCAGCAGTCGACACCCCTGCTCAGGATCGTCGCCGGAGATCCGACGCCCGACGAGCTCGCGGCGGTGACGGCACTGCTGGCCGCCGTCGAGGCAGGCCGGGCCGAGGCGGCGGCGACGACGTCCTCGCGAACCGCGACGTCGGCCTGGACGCGTTCGGCCCGTGCTCCCCGTCCGTCCATCGTGTCCGGCGAGGGCCGTTGGCGGGGTTTCGCGGGTTGACGCCCCGGGAACGGCGATGGGCACGGCCCCTCACCCATCTGTCCTCCTAAATGACGACTGCACACGCGTCCCGGAACGACCATGCTTGCTGGTGCCGGGTGTCTCGTCGAGTCACACCACCGAGCAGGGGCCGACCAGGGTGAACGGGTCACTGTCGGGGGGGGAGTCAGGGCGGCATTCGGGTTGCCGCCCTGACTCGAGGTCTCGGAAGGGCCGGACGATCGTCCGGCCCTTCTTCACGTCGTGGGTGTCGGCCGCGCCGAGAGCCGCCGGACGATCAGGGGGCCGAGCGAGGGATCTGCAGCCAGAGCTGGACTTCGTCGCCGTCGTCGTCCTCGTCCGCGTCGGCCGAGACCCCGCGGCCCAGCGCGCTCGACGACAGGTCTGCCGAGCCGAGCCCGACGACCGTGACCGCGTCGTCTCCCCCGCCCTGAACGGTCCGGACGATGATGCGATCGGCGACGGATTCGCGCAGGGCCCCGGCGAGCACGCCATGCACCCGTCGCAGATCCGTCGGTCCGAGGTCGTCGATGCCTCCTTCGTCGAGGAGACTGACGACGGCTCCGCGGCGGCGCGCCGCCATGACCTCGTGACGGACGTCGTCGTCGAGGAGGCGCCGGCCCCGGATCTCGTCCCGGATCGCTCCCTCGAGGTTGAGGCACTCCTGTCGCTCGGCCGCGGTCAGGTCGCCGTGTCGGCTGACGATGGTCTGGAGCATCGGCCGCGCCGTCCGACCCGTCTGGAGCAACCGGTACTGGCGCTCGTTCACGTGGGCTTCCTGCGCGGCCTGCCAGTCCGCCGCTTCGTGCTCGGCCAGGATGAACTCGCGCGTCTCGCGCCCCGCGCGGGTGAGCGTGCTCGACATCGCATGGCTGAAGGCGACCCAGACCACGCTGCCGACGATGCCGAGGTCGGCGATCTGTTCGAGCCCGGCCCACAGCACGCCGTGCACCGCCATGAAACCGACCCCGAGCCAGGCGAAGCCCTGTCGACGCCTCGTGGACACGATCACCATGAGCGTGCCCACGGCGGCCACGTACCAGGTGGCGTAGCCGTTCTTCACCGAGCTGTCGAGCCCGGAGGTCACGACGAGCGGCAGGACGATGCTCACGGCCAAGCAGAACGAGGCCATCCACACGGGCATGATGACGTGCTTGCTGGGCCACAGCACCGCCACGGTCGCCGCGGCGTACAACGCCATGCACGCGACGACGGGCAGCGGATCGGTGAACCGGTCCAGTGACACCGCGGCCAGGACCAGGTGGTAGGCCGAGAAGACCGCGGCCAGCGACACGATCAGCCACCGCGGCACGGAGACCCTCACGCGGTGCCGCCCGAGGCGCCCGCCGCGTCGGTGGGGTCGGCCGAACGGTCGGGGGTCCGGCCGCCGTCGAGGAGAGCGTCGACCGGCCACCGCAGGCGCACGAGGGTCCCCCGACCCGGTGCCGAGTCGATGGTCGCGAGCCCGCCGGCGTTGTTGAGCCTCTCGTGGATCGAGACGCGGACTCCGAGACGCTCCGTCGGCACCGTCGTCGGTTCGAAGCCCTTGCCCGTGTCGCCGACCTCGACGGTCGTCAGGCCGGCCTGGTCACGGGTCACGCGCACCCAGCGCTCTACACCGGGCCCGTCGCCGGCGTGCTGTGAGCTGTTGACGAGGGCCTGGACGGCGGCCGAGTAGAGCGCCTCGGCGGCCGTGGACGGGATGCCGTCGCCCTCGATCGGGCCCCGGCGCAGCTCGACCTCGACACCCAGGTCGGCCACGGCGGCCTCGATGCGGTCCACCATGTCGGCGATCGTGGTGTCGGACTCGTCGAACGGCGTGGTGCTCGCCGCGGCCGAGAGGTGGGACATCGCGTTCCGGGCCATGTTGGTCGACAACTCGCGCTCGTCCGGCGACCACGCCCTGGCCGCCTGGATGAAGGTCGTGAGGACGCTGTCGTGGACGATGGCGTCGACCTGCACCCGCTCGAGCTCGGTGGCGTGCTCGCGGATGGCCTCGGAGTACCGCGCGACGGCGGTCGCCTGGGCCTGGTCGACGTTCGCTGCCGCCTGGCGCAGGATCACCACGAGGATCAGCACGGCGCCGCCGAGCAGGATCGCGTAGACGGAGTCGAGGGTCGCCCGCTGCGGGGAGACCGCGCCGCCCGACGGCGTGAGGCGGATGAAGCCGTAGACGGCGGGGGCGACGAAGAGGTAGCCGGTGGCGATCCAGGTCGAGAACGCCGAGGCGGCCGAGGCCGTCGCGACGGTGCAGAGGTACCAGAGCCACGGCACGCTCGACTGGACCTCGCTGGGGTCGTCGACGGCGAGGGGCCAGGTGACCAGGGCGATCAGGTAGGCGATGGCGACGAAGGCCTCCACCGTCGTGACGCCGCGCTGGACGAGGCTCGCCACGACCAGCGCGAAGAACCCGCCGAACATCGCCAAGCCGATGACCCAGGCCCACGCGAGTTGCATGCTGTCGACCTGACCGATCATGCCGGGCAGTGCTTGCAGGCCGAACACGAGTCCGGCCGCGGCGATGATGCGCCCCAGCACCTTGTCGAGCAGGGCGCGGCTGATCGGATTGCGCGGGGGCCGGAGAGCTCCGAGCGGGATCGGGGCGCTCAGTCGACCCTCAACGGCCATCGCCGCCGTCTGCGTCGAGCCCCGGCAGGATGCCGTCCTCGACGGCGCGACGGAGCAGGTCGACCTTGGTGGGCGCCGGTCGGCCGACCTCGACGTACTTGACCCGGATGCGGTCGAGGTACTCGCGGGCCGTCGAATAGCCGATGCCGAGCTGCTGGGCGGCGAGCTTCAGCGGCAGGCCCGAGGCGTAGAGGTGCAGGATCTCGCGCTCGCGACGGCCGAGCTGGGCCTTGGCGAAATCGCGGTCGGCGTCGATCGCGCTCGCCCATTCGAGGTTGTTCAGCACGTCACCCCGGGCGACCGTCGCGACGGCGGCCATGACGGTCTTCGTCGCGGAGGACTTCGGGATGACCCCGGCCGCCCCCGCGGCGAGCGCCTCGCGCACCGAGGCGACCCGGTCGGCGATGCTGTGGACGAGGACGGCGGAGCCCGTGGCCTGGACCCGCTTGACGTTCTCGGTGACGGTCGAGCCGTCGCCGAGCGACAGGTCGAGGACGACGACGTCGACCTCGCGACCCGCGAGGTTCTCGACGAACTCCTGGACGCCGGCCGCGGTGAGGATCACCTCGAAGCCCTCGTTCTGGCAGGCGGCCTGGATGCCGAGACGCACCGACTCGTGGTCGTCGACGACCGCGACCCGCACGGGTACGGTCTCGCGGGTGGCGGTGGGGGTCTCGGTCGTGAGGTCTGACACGGTGATCCTTCTGTCGGCGTGTGCCCTGGTCCCTGAATCCCGGGCGTGCACGGGGTACATCGTAACGGGATCGCGGCTCAGGCCGGCAGCAGGCTCACCACCGTCTCGACGTGGTGCGTGTTCGGGAAGAGGTCGTAGGCCTGCAGGGCGTCGAGTTCGTAGCCGCGCTCGGCGAAGAGGGCGACGTCGCGGGCGAGGGCGACCGGGTCGCACGCGACGTAGACGACCTGGGCGGGGCGCAGGGCCGCGATCTCGGACACGACGTCGCGTCCCGCACCCGAGCGGGGCGGGTCGAGGACGACCGTCGCGGCCGCGAGGCGCTCGCGCTCGGCGTCGCCGGCCTGTGACGCGGTCTGCCGCAACCAGCGCTCCACCCGTCCGGTCACGGCCGACGCACCGATCCACTCGGCCAGGTTCTCGGAGGCGTGCTCGGTGGCCCGCTCGTCGCTCTCGACGCTCGTGATGCGGGTCCCCGCACCGAACCGGTCCCCCACGGCGGCCGCGAGCAGTCCGACCCCGCCGTAGAGGTCGAGGTTGGCACCCTTCGGGTCGAAGCGCTCGGGGTCGATCATGGTCTGCACGGCGGCGGTGAGCGTGGCGGCGGCCTCGCGGTGGACCTGCCAGAACCCCCCGTCGTCGAGGCGGAACTCGCGGTCACCGACCACTTCGGTGATGGTCGAGCGGGCCTGACGTCCGATGATCAGGCGCGCGCCTCCCACGCTCGGGGCGACGACGTCGACGTGTTCCTCGCCGGGGAAGGCATCGCCCAGCGGCGCCACCTCGGCGACCTCCGGGGACGCGAGCGGCAGGTCGGGCACGTGCACGACCCGGTGCGAGCGCGCGGCGTACTGACCGGGACGCCCCTCGGCGTCGAGGTGCAGGCGCAGGCGTGTGCGCCACCCCGTGCCGCCGCGGTCGTCGTCGCCGGGCAGTGCCTCGACCGAGACCCGTCCGTCGGCGTCGGCGACCCCGCCCATCCGGGTGAGTGCGTCGACCACCACGCGCCGCTTCAGCTCGCGCTGGTGGGCGAGCTCGATGTGCCCGAACTCGGCCCCTCCGGCGCGGTCGGCCGGATCGACCTCGAGGGCGGCCGCTCCCCACACGTGTGGTCGGCGGTGCTCGCTCGCCTCGAGGACCCTCACCGTGTCGGCCCGCCAGAAGGCCTTCTTGCGGTCGTCGGCGATGCGCGCCACGACCTTCTCGCCGGGCAGGGTGTCTGTCACGAACACCACCCGCCCGTCGAGGCGGGCCACCGAGATGCCCCCGTGTGCGATGCCCGTCACGTCCAGTTCGACCTCGCGGCCCAGCATGTCTCCCATGCGTCGAGTCTGACAGGCTGGGCGGCATGACCGTCCCGCTCTACCTGGCCAGCACCTCCCCCGCCCGTCTCGCACTGTTGCGCGCCGCCGGCATCGAGCCGGTGCTGATCAGCCCCGGCGTCGACGAGGAGGCCGCGGTCGCCGCCGAGTCGGCACGTCTCGGCCGAGACCTCACGGCGGCCGAGACGGTGCAGCACCTCGCCCGGCTCAAGGCCGAGGCCGTGCTCGACACCGTGGTCGACGGCCGCCCCCTGGACGGGTTGGTGCTCGGGGGCGACAGCGCCTTCGAGTTCGACGGCGAGGTGCACGGCAAACCGCACGAGCCCGCGCTGGCGCTCGACCGGTGGCGTCGCATGGCCGAGATCGGCCACGGCACCCTCTGGTCGGGCCACTGGCTGGTGGACCACCGCGGCGGCGCTCCCCGAGTCACCGCCGACGCCCCGTCAGGAGGCGCGGGCCGGGTCGCGAGCGCGTCCCTCACCTTCGCCGACGACCTCGACCCGCACGAACTCTCGGCCTACGTCGAGACGGGCGAGCCGCTCGAGGTCGCGGGTGCCTTCACGATCGACGGTCGTGCGTCCGCGTTCATCACGCACATCGAGGGCACCCCGAGCGCCGTCGTGGGTCTCTCGGTGCCCGTGTTGCGGTCGCTCGTCCGGGGCTTCGGCGTGCCGTGGCACGAGCTGTGGACCTCGGCGACCGCCGGGTCCTTGTAGGTTCTGCCTCGCGCCTCCTGGTCCTTTTTGTGCACGTCAGCCAAAGGCAGGCGCGGACCGCGCAATAGGGTGGGGAACTATGCCGCGTATCAGCAAGGTCCTCATCGCCAACCGTGGAGAGATCGCCGTCCGCGTGATCCGGGCCGCGCGTGACGCCGGAATCGGCTCGGTGGCGGTCTACGCCGACCAGGACCGCGACGCCCAGCACGCCCGCCTCGCCGACGAGGCCTACGCCCTGGGTGGCACCACGAGCGCCGAGACCTACCTCGTCATCGACAAGATCCTCTCGGTCGCCCGCCGCTCGGGTGCGGACGCCGTCCACCCCGGCTACGGCTTCCTCGCCGAGAACGCCGACTTCGCCCGAGCCGTCCAGGCCGCGGGCCTCGTCTGGATCGGCCCGTCGCCCGAGGCCATCGAGCAGCTCGGTGACAAGGTCTCGGCTCGTCACATCGCCGAGCGCGTCGGGGCGCCGCTCGCCCCCGGCACCCTGAACCCCGTCTCGGGCGCCGACGAGGTCCTCGAGTTCGTCGACCAGCACGGCCTGCCCGTCGCGATCAAGGCCGCCTTCGGCGGCGGTGGGCGCGGCCTCAAGGTGGCCCGCACCCGCGACGAGGTCCCCGAGCTGTTCGACTCGGCCACCCGCGAGGCCGTGGCCGCCTTCGGCCGCGGCGAGTGCTTCGTCGAGAAGTACCTCGACCAGCCGCGCCACGTCGAGACGCAGTGCCTGGCCGACTCGCACGGCAACGTCGTCGTCGTGTCGACCCGCGACTGCTCGCTGCAGCGCCGCCACCAGAAGCTCGTGGAGGAGGCCCCCGCGCCGTTCCTCACCGACGAGCAGACCACGAAGTTGTACGAGTCGTCCAAGGCCATCCTGCGCGAGGTCGGCTACGTCGGCGCGGGCACCTGCGAGTTCTTGATCGGCAAGGACGGCACCGTCTCGTTCCTCGAGGTCAACACGCGCCTGCAGGTCGAGCACCCCGTGTCCGAAGAGGTCACCGGCATCGACCTCGTCCGCGAGCAGTTCCGTCTCGCCGAGGGCGGCGTGCTCGACTACGACGACCCCGAGGCCCGCGGCCACTCGTTCGAGTTCCGAATCAACGGCGAGGACGCCGGCCGTGGATTCATGCCCGCCCCCGGTCCGATCCACGTCTTCAAGGCCCCGGGAGGCCCCGGCGTCCGCGTCGACAGCGGCGTCCAGGCGGGTGACGAGATCAGCGGTTCGTTCGACTCGCTCCTCGCCAAGCTGATCGTCACCGGCTCGTCGCGTGAGGACGCCCTCGAGCGCTCGCGCCGGGCCCTGGCCGAGTTCGAGGTCGCCGGCCTGCCGACGGTGCTGCCGTTCCACCGCGCGATCGTCGACGACCCCGCCTTCGCGCCCGCCGACGGCGCCCCGTTCTCGATCTACACCCGCTGGATCGAGACCGAGTTCGACAACACCATCCCCGCCTGGAGCGGCGAGGCCGAGGCCCCGCGCCCGACGGACGCACGCGACACCGTCGTGGTCGAGGTGGGCGGGAAGCGACTCGAGGTCTCGCTGCCGGCCGGTCTCGGGTCGCGCACCGCACCTCCTGCGGTCGCCCCCAAACGCCGCGGTGCGCCCCGTTCGTCGGTCGTGACCGCGACCGGCGCCGAGGTCAAGGCGCCGATGCAGGCCACCGTCGTGAAGCTCGCCGTCGAGGCCGGTCAGCAGGTCGTCAAGGGCGACCTGGTGCTCGTGCTCGAGGCGATGAAGATGGAACAGCCCGTCGCCGCCCACCGTGACGGCACCGTCTCGGGCATCGCGGCCGTCGTCGGCGAGACCGTCTCGTCGGGCCACGTCCTGCTCAGCATCGACTGAGCCCGCGCCGGGCCCCGCGGCGACCGGGGACGCGGGTCGGCAGACCCTAGAGTGGACGCCATGTCTGAGACCACCACGCACCCACTCGACGACCGCGCCGCCGACCCCTTCGAGGTCGCCCGCACCGCCGCCGCCGAGATCGCCGAGAAGACCGGCGTCGCCCGACACGACATCGCCCTGACGCTGGGCAGCGGTTGGGCCAAGGCCGCCGACCTGATCGGCGAGACCGTGGCCGAGGTCCCGGCCACCGAGATCACCGGGTTCGCCGCGTCGGCCGTGGTCGGCCACACGAGCTCGATCCGCAGCATCGTCCTGCCTTCGGGCAAGCACGCCCTCGTCATGGGTGCCCGCACGCATTACTACGAGGGCCACGGCGTGCGTCGGGTCGTGCACGGCGTGCGCACGGCCGCCGCCACGGGCGCGACCACGATGATCCTGACGAACGGTGCCGGCGGCATCCGAGAGACCTGGAAGCCCGGCACACCCGTGCTGATCAGCGACCACATCAACCTCACGGCGGACTCGCCCCTCGAGGGCGCGACCTTCATCGACCTGACCGACCTCTACTCGACGCGACTGCGCGACGTCGCGCGCGGGATCGACCCCGACCTCGACGAGGGCGTCTACACGCAGTTCCGCGGCCCGCACTACGAGACGCCGGCCGAGGTGCAGATGGCGAAGGCGATCGGCGGCCACATCGTCGGCATGTCGACGGCCCTCGAAGCCATCGCCGCCCGCCAGTCCGGCATGGAGGTGCTCGGCATGTCGCTGATCACGAACCTCGCCGCGGGCATCCAGAAGACCCCCCTCAGCCACGCCGAGGTGCTCGAGGCCGGGCGCGACGCCGAGGCCAAGATCAGCGACCTGCTCGCCCGCATCGTGGCGGCCCTGTGAGCGGCGACGTGGCGGGGGCCCGCAACGACGACTCCGCGGTCTCGTCCGACCTCGAGCAGCTCATCGCGACGGCCACGGCCTGGCGCGACCAGGACCCCGACGACGAGACGCGTGACGAGCTCGGCCGGCTGCTGAGCCGTGCCGGTGCCCACGACGCCGACGCCGCCGCCGACCTCGCCGACCGCTTCGCCGGTCGCCTGCAGTTCGGCACCGCCGGCCTGCGCGGTGCCCTGGGCTCGGGCTCGAACCGCATGAACCGCGTGCTCGTGGCGCAGGCCGCGGCCGGCTTCGCGGCCTTCCTGCGGGGCCGCGAGGCGCATCCCTCGATCGTCATCGGCTACGACGGGCGCAAGAACTCCGACGTCTTCGCGCGCGACACCGCCGAGATCATGGCGGCGGCCGGCGTGTCCGCGACGATCCTGCCGCGGGCCCTGCCGACACCGGTGCTGGCCTTCGCCGTGCGCCACCTCGACGTCAGTGCGGGCGTCATGGTCACCGCGAGTCACAACCCGGCGCAGGACAACGGCTACAAGGTCTATCTCGGGGGCGTCGACGCCGGATCGCAGATCGTCTCGCCGGTCGACGGCGAGATCGCGACCGAGATCGAGAAGGCGGCGCAGTCTCCCGTCACCCACCTGGCGCGTTCCGACGACTACCGCGAGGCCGGCGACGACCTCGTCATGGAGTACGTCCGACGCACCGCCTCCGTGGCCGGGACGGCTGCGACCGGTCGTCAGCCGCGCGTCGTCTACACCGCGATGCACGGCGTCGGGTGGGAGGTCGCGCGACGCGTGTTCGCGACCGCGGGCTTCGCCGAGCCGATCCCCGTCGGTGAGCAGAGCGCCCCCGACCCGGCGTTCCCGACCGTGGCCTTCCCCAACCCGGAAGAGCCCGGCGCCCTGGACCTCGCGTACGCCACGGCCGGCCGCGTCGAGGCCGACCTGGTCATCGCCAACGATCCCGACGCCGACCGGCTCGCGGTCGCGATCCCCGTCGACGGTGGGTGGCGTCGACTCAGCGGCAACGAGGTCGGCTCGCTGCTCGGCTGGCGCGCCGCCGAGCGCGCGCGTCGGGACGACCGCGACGGCACCCTGGCCGCGAGCATCGTCTCGTCCCCCGCCCTGCGCGAGATCGCCCGCGTGCACGGGCTCGACTACGTCGACACCCTCACCGGCTTCAAGTGGGTCTCCCGCGTCGGAGGACTGCTCTACGGCTACGAGGAGGCCCTCGGCTACCTCGTCGACCCGGACGTCGTCCGCGACAAGGACGGCATCTCGGCCGCCGTCGACCTGTTGGCCCTCGCGACCGAGTTGCACACGGCCGGGTCGAACCTGGCCGAGCACCTCGTCGCCTTCGACGAGCGGTTCGGCGCCTACGCCTCGTCGCAGATCTCGATCCGGGTCGAGGACCTCGCCACCATCACGGCCCTCACCGACGGTCTCCGCCGGCGCCCGCCGTCGACGATCGGCTCGCACCGCGTCGACCGCGTCGACGACTTCCGCGACGGATTCGGGGCCTTCCCCGCGGGCGACATCCTGCGCTACTGGCTCACCGACGGCTCACGCGTCATCGTCCGCCCGAGCGGCACCGAGCCGAAGCTCAAGGTCTACATCGACGCGTCGAGCACCGAGGGCGACGCCGTCGCCCGTCGAGCCGCCGCCGAGGCGGCCGTGGCCGATCTCGACGCCGGCATGCGCGACCTCCTGGCCTGACGGTCGGGGCGGTGACCGCCCGCACGACGAGCGAGACCCCGGAGGCGCGAGCTGCGCCTCCGGGGTCTCCCTCGTCGTGGCCGGTGCGGTTCGCCCCGATGCCGCACGCCGAGGTCAGCCCAGCGACTTCTGCAGCTTCTCGGTAAGCTCCGCCTGGTCGAAGTGGTTCTGGATGACGATGACGTCGGCGAATGTGGAGCCGATCGCCTCGACGAACTCGGCCGACGTGAGGATGACCTGTGCGTCGTCACCGACCGAGGCGATCGAGCCGATGTCGGCGGCGACGACGTCGGCCTCGATGTCGAGCTTGGCCAGGACGCGCTCGGCGTTGACCTTGAGGATTCCGCTGCTGCCGATGCCGGCGCCGCAGATGGTGACGATCTTCATGGGGCTGTCTCGATCCGTCGTGGGAGGGTCAGGCGGGGACGCCCATCAGCCGACGCACCTCGTCGACCGAGGTGGCGGCCGCGAGGGCGGGGATGACGGAGGCCTCGTTGAAGACGTTCGCGAGGTCGGCGATCGATTCGAGGTGGCCGCCGACCGTGACGATCGCGAGGCCGAGGACCACGCTGACGGGATCGTTGTGCGGGTGGCCGAAGGGCACGGGCTCGGCCAACGTGACCACCGCGAGGCCGTCGCGCACCACGTCGTCGCCCGGACGGGCATGGGCCAACGCGAGGCCCGGCGCGATGACCACGTAGGGGCCGTGCTCGTCGATCATGCGGACCATCTCGTCGCCGTAGCCCTCGCGGGCGGCGCCGGAGTCGACCAACGCGTGCCCCGCGACACGGACGGCCTCGCGCCAGTCGGCGACCCGGGCACCGATGACGACCGCCTCGTCGGGCAGCGGAGGGAGAGCCATGCTCAGACCCCCTCGAAGCCGGCGGTGATGCGGTCGGCCAGCGCTTCGCGGTCTTCGAGGGGCAGGAAGCACGACGCGGCGGCGTTGAGCTGGAAGGTCTCGTGGTCGTCGAGGTCGTAGTCGAAGGCCTGGCTGAGGAGGGCGAGCTCTTTGCAGAGGCTCGTGTCGCTCATCAGGCGGTTGTCGGTGTTGACCGTCACGCCGTAACCGAGCTGGTAGAGCAGGTCGAAGGGGTGGTCGTCGAGGTCCGTGCCCCAGGCGGCGATGGCACCGGTCTGCAGGTTGGACTGCGGTGACAGCTCGAGCGGGATCTCGCGGTCGCGCACCCACGAGGCGATGGGCCCGATCTCGACCGTGGAGGTCGACCCCTTGCTCGCGACGACGCGGATGTCCTCGGCGATGCGGACACCGTGGCCGAGTCGGAGGGCCCGCCCGTCGATCAGCGCGCCACGGATGCTGTCGAGGCCGTCGGCCTCGCCCGCGTGCACCGTGACGGGCATGAACTCGCGGGCCAGCAGGTCGAAGGCGACCTTGTGGTCGGCGGCCGGGTACCCGGCCTCGGGACCGGCGATGTCGAAGGCCAGCACGCCGTTCTCGCGATGGCGGACCGCGAGCTGGGCGATCTCGAGCGATCGCTCGCCCTGGCGCAACGCACTGAGGATCTGCCCGACCGAGATCTCGTACCCGTCGGCGGCGAGCGAGCGCACAGCCGACGCGAAGCCCGCCTGCACCGCCTCGACCGCCTGGTCGAGGGTGAGCCCCTGCCGCTGGTGCTGCTCGGGGGCCCAGCGGACCTCGGCGTGGACGACACCGTCGGCGGCCAGGTCGAGGACGAACTCGTGGGCGACCCGGGTCAACTGGTCGGCGGTCTGCATGACCGCGACCGTGAGCTCGAAGGTGGCGAGGTAGTCGACGAGGGTGCCGGAGTCGGCGTTCTCGACGAACCAGCGACGCAACGCCTCGGGTTCGGAGGCGGGGAGGTCGACGCCGGCCTCGACCGCGAGGTCGACGACGGTCTCGGGTCGGAGGCCCCCGTCGAGGTGGTCGTGCAGCGAGACCTTGGGCAGGGCCGCGAGCCGCGGGCCCCCGTTCGGCAGCCGGTAGTCCTTGTCGGGAGCGCTCATGCCCTCAATCTACTAGCGGTCCGGCCGACGACTCTGGACGCGCGCCACGAGAGAGGTGCGCGCACCACGAGAACCGGCACCGCGCCTCCTGGACGGAGGCGCGGTGCCGGAGGGTCGTCCGTCGGACGAGCCCGGTCAGCCGATCCGCTCGGCGACGATGGAGCGCGCCGCCGGCGCCTCGTCGCCGATCGCCCACGCCCCGTCGACGGCCTCGAGGGCGCGCTCGAAGCGGCCGGGCTCGTCCGTGTGCAGCGTGAACAGGGGCTGGCCCTCGGTGACCCGGTCGCCCGGCTTCGCGTGCAGCTCGATGCCCGCGGCCGCCTGCACCGGGTCCTGCTTGCGGGCACGACCGGCACCGAGACGCCAGGCACCGATGCCGAACGGCAACGCGTGCTGCTCGGTCAGGTAGCCGGTGCGCTCGGCGGTGACGACGTGCGTCTCTCGGGCCGTCGGCAGCGCCGCGTCCGGGTCGCCGCCCTGGGCGCGGATCATGCGCTTCCAGGCGTCCATCGCGCGGCCGTCGTCGAGGGCGGCCTCGACGTCGGCGTCGGGTCGACCCGCCAGGGTCAGCATCTCGCGGGCGAGGGCGACGGTGAGTTCGCGGATGTCGGCCGGGCCGCCGCCGGCGAGGGTCTCGACCGACTCGCGTACCTCGAGGGCGTTGCCGATGGTCAGGCCGAGGGGCACGTTCATGTCGGTGAGCAGGGCCGTCGTCGCGACGCCGGCGTCGGTGCCGAGGTCGACCATCGTGCGGGCCAGCTCGCGCGACCGCTCGATGTCCTGGATGAACGCGCCCGATCCGAACTTGACGTCGAGGACGAGCGCCGCGGTGCCCTCGGCGATCTTCTTGCTCATGATCGACGACGCGATCAACGGGATGGCCTCGACCGTGCCCGTGATGTCGCGCAGGGCGTAGAGCTTGCCGTCGGCGGGGGCGAGGCCCGACCCGGCGGCGCAGACGACGGCGCCGCTGTCGGCCATGATCTCGCGCATGCGGTCGTTCGAGATCGACGCCTGCCAGCCCGGGATGGACTCGAGCTTGTCGAGTGTGCCGCCGGTGTGCCCGAGGCCCCGGCCCGAGAGCTGGGGCACGGCCACGCCGAACGAGGCGACCAGCGGGGCCAGGGGCAGGGTGATCTTGTCGCCGACGCCGCCGGTCGAGTGCTTGTCGACGGTCGTCTTGCCGAGACCGGCGAAGTCCATGGTCTCGCCGGACCGGATCATGGCCATCGTCATGTCGCGGATCTCGCGGCGCTCCATGCCGTTCAGGAAGATCGCCATGGTGAGTGCCGACATCTGCTCGTCCGCCACGTAGCCGCGCGTGTACGCGTCGATCAGCCAGTCGATCTGCGCGGTGCTGAGGGCGTCGCCGCCCCGCTTGACGCGGATGAGGTCGACGGTGTCGAACGGTTCGACGGCGTTCTGGGTCACGGCGGGGCTCCTAGCGGTGGTGCGGTGGGTGGTGCGAGGGCGCGACCACGGGGTCGCGACCGGGAGGGACGAGGAGGTGCGGGTCAGCCCTGCGAGGCGCGGTACGCCTCGAGCTGCCGCGGCCCGAACGCGTCGGGGATCACCTCGTCGATGGTCTTGAAGCCCGAGACGGTGTCGAGGACCATGGCTTCGTCGGAGTGTTCGTAGAGCAGCTGACGGCACCGCCCGCAGGGCATCAAGACCCCGCCGTTGCCGTCGACGCACGCGAAGGCGACCAGACGGCCACCTCCCGACATGACGAGGTCGGACACCAGTGAGCACTCGGCGCAGAGGGTGATGCCGTACGAGGCGTTCTCGACGTTGCAGCCCGAGACGATCCGACCGTCGTCCGTGACGGCCGCGGCCCCCACGGGGAAGTTCGAGTAGGGAACGTACGCCTTGCGCATGGCGTCGCGGGCGGCCCCGCGGAGGGCGTCCCAGTCGGTCTCGGCGACGACCGACTCGCTGCTGCGGGCGGTCACGACTTGATGTAGGGCTTGCCCGAGGCCGCGGGGCCCCGGGACTGCCCGACCAGGCCGGCGACCGCGAAGATCGTCACGACGTACGGCAACATGAGCATGAACTCGCTGGGCACCGGCGAACCGATGGCCCCGAGCACGTTCTGCAGGTTGCTCGCGAAGCCGAAGAGCAATGCGGCGAGCGTGGCCCGGATCGGGTCCCACCGACCGAAGATGACCGCGGCCAGGGCGATGAAGCCGGCCCCCGCCGTCATCTCTTTCTGGAAGTTGCCGAGCGAGCCGAGCGTGAAGTACGCCCCGCCGAGGCCGGCGATGGCCCCCGCGAGGGAGACGTTCCAGAAGCGGGTGGCGTTGACCTTGATGCCCACGGTGTCGGCCGCCTGCGGGTGCTCGCCCACCGAACGGAGGCGCAGCCCCCACCGCGTGCGGAAGAGACCGTAGAAGACGACCGCGATCGCGATGTACATCAGGTAGACGATGATCGTCTGACGGAAGAAGACCGGCCCGACGATC
This sequence comes from Frigoribacterium sp. Leaf44, assembly GCF_001421865.1. Taxonomy (NCBI): domain Bacteria; kingdom Bacillati; phylum Actinomycetota; class Actinomycetes; order Micrococcales; family Microbacteriaceae; genus Frigoribacterium; species Frigoribacterium sp. Leaf44. The sequence continues at coordinate 478,405 of NZ_LMLG01000001.1, read as the reverse complement.
GGGATCTGGCTCAGCACCGGGATGTCGAGCTGCGGGAAGCGCACCCCGCGGTTCAGCGATTCCGACTTCGACAGCACCTGCGAGTACAGGAAGCTGGTCAGGCCCGTGACGAGCACGTTGAGCACGACGCCGACGATGACCTGGTCGACGATGTACCGGATGCTGAAGACGGCGAGCACCATCGACACGAGCACGCCCGCGATCATCGCCCCGACCAGGCCGACGTAGGCCGACCCGGTCGCCGAGGCGACCATCGCCGAGACGAAGGCCCCGGCGAGCAGCTGCCCCTCGATGGCGACGTTGACGACGCCGACCCGCTCGCTGATCACGCCGCCGAGGGCACCGAAGATCAGCGGGGTGCTGAGCGCGAGCGCGCCGAGGAGCAGACCGGGCACCGGGATGGTCTGACCGGCGCTCGCCCACGTGAGGAAGCCGAGCAGGAAGAGGACGCCGAACACGGCGATCAGCCAGATCGGCACCTTCTCGAAACGGACGGCACGCAGCACGGCGACGACGGTGATGACGGCCAGGAGCACCGTGAGCACGATGCCCGTGCCCGCCGCCGGCAGGACCGCGTCGGGCAAGGCGAAGAAGTCGGTCGCGGTCGACAGGCGGAAGGTGCTCTCGCCGTCTCTCGCCAGGCCGAGGAAGAGCACGGCGGCGACGACGGTGAAGATCGCGAACGCGATCGGGGCCTTGAGGCTGCGGGTCGTGGTCCGGGCCAGGTCGGGCGACGGTGCGGCGGGGACCGCCGTGTCGGGGGTGAGCGTGCTCACTTGGTGACCACCGCCTCCTTGTTCGAGGCCTTGCGCACCGGGCGGAGGCCCGGGGCCGGCAGACGGAAGATCGCTCGGACCAGCGGGGGCGCGGCCACGAACAACACGATGAGGGACTGCACGACGAGGACGATGTCGATCGGCACGCCGTTGGCGGCCTGCATCGAGTACCCGCCGGCCTTGAGCGCCCCGAAGAGGACACCGGCACCGAAGACGCCCCACGGCCGCGAGCGACCGAGCAGCGCGACCGTGATCGCGTCGAAGCCGATGCCGGCGTCGATGCCCGAGGTGAAGCCGCTGGTGAGCGTGCCGAGCACCTGCGTCGACCCGGCGACACCCGCGAGCGCACCCGAGATGAGCATCGCGTAGAGGTAGATGTTCTTGACGTTCATGCCGGCCGTGCGGGCCGCGTGCGGGTTCTCGCCCACGGCACGGAACCGGAAGCCGAGCGTCGACCGGTTGATCAGCCACCAGACGACGGCCGTGATGACGATGACCAGCACGAAGCCCCAGTTGAGGTTGTACCGGGCCCCAAACAGGTCGGGCAGGATCGCGGTGTCGAGCGTGGCGGGCGACTTCGGGTTCGCACTGCCCGGGGCCTGCAGCAGGCCCTGCGTGCGCAGCATGAAGGCGAGCAGGTAGAAGGCGATGTAGTTGAGCATGATCGTGAGGATCACCTCGTGGGCGCCGGTGCGGGCCTTGAGCAGACCCACGATGCCGCCCCAGAGCGCACCGGCCGCGATGCCGGCGGCGAGGGCGAGCGGGAGGTGCACGGCGAGCGGCAGGTGGAACGAGAACCCCACCCACCCGGCGGCGGCCGAGGCCATCAGCATCTGCCCACGGGCACCGATGTTGAACAGGCCCACGCGGAACGCCACCGCGACGCCGAGGCCCGCGGCGATGAGCGGCACGGCGTAGTTGAGCGTCTCGGTCAGCGGACGGATGCCCGCCGCGAAGCCGTCGACCCGGAAGTTGTAGATCGCGCCCTGGAAGAGCGACGAGTACGACCCGCCGACCGCGGCCCAGAACGCCTGGAAGAAGTCGGCCGGGCGTGAGAAGAAGTACCCCAGGGTGCCCTGGACAGTGGTGTCGGTGAACCCGATCAACAGGCCGGAGACGACGAGGGCCAGCACGACGGCGAGCACCGAGATGGCCGCGTTGCCCGTCGTGATCTCTCGCAGGAGGCGCGAGCCGCGTCCCTCGGCCGACTCCGGTGACGACGGGGCGGGTGGTGTGCCCTGGCCCTGCGTGGTGGTCGTGGCGTCGCTCACGCTGCCTGCTCCGTTCCCTGCGGCATCTCGCCGGCCATCATGAGCCCCAGCACGTCGCGAGGGGTGTCCGCCGGCACGATGCCGACGATGGTGCCGCGGTACATCACGGCGATGCGGTCCGCCAGGGCGGCGACCTCGTCGAGCTCGGTCGAGACGACGATGACGGGCACGCCCTGGTCGCGTGTCTCGACGATGCGCTTGTGCACGAACTCGATCGAGCCGACGTCGATGCCCCGGGTGGGCTGGGCCGCCACGAAGAGCCGCAGGTCGCGGCTCAGCTCGCGCGCCAGCACGACCTTCTGCTGGTTGCCGCCCGAGAGGCGGCCCGCGGGAGTCGTGATGCCCTGGGTGCGGATGTCGAACTCCTTCACCTTGGCCACGGCGAACGCCGCGAGGTCGGCGAGCTTCAACGAGCCACGCTTCACGAAGGGGCCGGACTGCGAGCGGTCGAGCATGAGGTTCTCGGCGACGGTGAACTCGCCCACGAGTCCGTCCTGGTTGCGGTCCTCGGGGACGAAGCCGACACCGGCGTCGAGCACCTGGCGGACGCTGCGACCGGTGATGTCGCGTCCGTCGAGCGAGACGCGGCCCTCGACCCGTGGCTGCAGGCCGAGGATGGCCTCGGTCAGCTCGGTCTGGCCGTTGCCCTGGACGCCGGCGATGGCGAGGATCTCGCCCCGGCGTACCTCGAACGACACGTCGTCCACGACGACCTGCCCGATGGGATCGACCACCCGGAGGTGCTGGACCACCAGGGCGGGCTCGCCGGCTCGGGCCGGTGCCTTCTGGACGGTGAGCTCGACGGCGCGACCGACCATGAGCGAGGCGAGCTCGGCGTTCGAGGCGGACGGCTCGGCCTCGCCGACGACCTTGCCCAGGCGGATCACCGTGATGCGGGTGGCGACCTCGCGCACCTCGCGGAGCTTGTGGGTGATGAAGACGATGGCGGTGCCGGCGTCGCGCAGCTGACGCATGATCACCATGAGCTCGTCGGTCTCTTGCGGCGTCAGGACGGCGGTGGGCTCGTCGAACACGAGCACCTTCGCGTCGCGGGACAGGGCCTTGATGATCTCGACGCGCTGCTGCACACCGACGGGCAGCTCTTCGACCAGGGCGTCGGGGTCGATGTCGAACCCGAACCGGCTGCTGATCTCACGCACCTTGGCGCGGGCCGCGGCGAGGTCGAGCCGTCCACCGGACTTGGTCTCTTCGTGGCCGAGCATGACGTTCTCGGCGACGGTGAACACGGGGACGAGCATGAAGTGCTGGTGGACCATGCCGATGCCGGCGCCCATGGCGTCGCCCGGGCCCGAGAAGTGCTGGACGGCGTCGTCGAGCAGGATCTCGCCCTCGTCGGCCTGGTACAGGCCGTAGAGGACGTTCATCAGCGTGGACTTGCCGGCACCGTTCTCGCCGAGCAGGCAGTGGATCTCGCCCGGCTCGACGGTCAGGCTGATGTGGTCGTTGGCGGTCAGTGCGCCGAATCGCTTGGTGATGCCCCGCAGTTCGAGCTTCATCTCAGGTGGCTACCTCGGGTCTAGGCATTCGGGTCGGTCGGACGGCACCGGGTCGGCGGCCCGCCCATGGGCGTTGAGAGGGCCGGGAGCGACGGGGTGACCGTCGCTCCCGGCCCTGGGTCAGTCGATGCTAATCGATGACGGGAGGTGCTTTCGTCAGCTGGTGAGCGCCGACGGCGACTCGACCTCGATCGAACCGTCGATGATGCCGGCCTTGATGGTGTCGAGCTCGTCCTGCAGACCGGAGTCGACCTTGTCGGCGTAGTCGTGGAACGGGGCGATGCCGACGCCGTCGTTCTCGAGCGTGCCCACGTAGGGCGTGCTCGAGAACTTGTCCTCGCTGGCCTGCGTGACGACCGCGTCGGTCGCCTGCTTGATGCCCTTCAGCACCGAGGTGAGGAAGAGGTCCTTGTTGGCGCTGTCGGTCTCGTAGGTGTCGCTGTCGGCACCGACCAGGACGACGTCCTTGCCGGAGTCGCGGATCGCCTCGGCGGCGCTCTGGTAGATCGGGCCGCCGACCGGCAGGATGACGTCGGCGTTCTGGTCGATCAGCGTCTGGGCGCTCTGCTTGGCCGTGGTGCCGGCCTCGAAGCCGCCCGTGAAGCTGCCGGTCTGGGAGTCGACGTCCCAGCCGACGACCTTGACGTCCTTGCTCTTCTGCTCGTTGTAGTACTTCACGCCGTCGGCGAAGCCGTCCATGAAGATCGTGACGGTCGGGAACTGCATGCCGCCGAAGGTGCCCACGACGCCCGTCTTCGAGTAGCTCGCCGCCGCGTAGCCCGCGAGGAACGCGGCCTCGGAGGTGTTGAAGGTGATCGGCTGCACGTTGTCGGCCGTGATCGACGCGTCGTCGATGGTGGCGTAGTTGATGCCCGAGTTCGCCTCGGCCGCCGACTTGGTCGCGTCGGCGAGTGCGAAGCCGACCGTGACGATCAGGTTGCAGCCCTGGTCGGCGAGGTTCGATAGGTTCGCGTCGTAGACCGTCTCGTCGGCCGACTCGACCGTCTTGGGGGTCGACCCGATGGCATTCGCGGCCTCGGTCAGGCCCTCGTAGCCGAGCTGGTTGAACGACTTGTCGTCGAAGCCGCCGGCGTCGGAGACCATGCAAGGGACGAAGTCGCTCGAGGCGCCGCTGGTCGAGCCAGAGCCGCTCTCGGGGGCCGAGGCACAGCCGGCCAGGATGACGGCGGTGCTCGCCAGGGCGAGGCCGCTGAGCACGGCCTTGCGCGCAGTTGTAGTCAAGTTGTCCTCCAGGGTGCAGCCCGGCACGAGGCGCGCCGGGTGGGTATGGCTGACAGATTACCTACTGTGACGAGCGTCGCCGACCCTCGGGTGGTAGCGATGCCGAGGCGTTACACAGTCGCGACCACGACTTAACGAACACGAAACGTCCACGACTCCTGACGAGCTCAGAGGACGTCGCTGCGCCCGCTCAGCTTGAGGGCGTCGACGACGCTCTTGACGCGTTGCGCGTTCGCCGTCGTCGTGACGAGCAGCGCGTCGGGGGTGTCGACCACGATGATGTCGTTGACGCCGATCAGCGAGATCAGCCGGCCGCTGTTGCCGACGACGATGCCGCTCGAGCTGTCGGCCAGGACGCGGGCGTTCTCGCCGAGGATGGCCAGGTCGCTCTTGCGACCGCCGGCGTGCAGCTTGGCGATGGACGCGAAGTCGCCGACGTCGTCCCAGTCGAAGTCCCCGGGCACGACGGCCAACCGGCCCGCCGCAGCCGCCGGTTCGGCGACCGTGTAGTCGATGGCGATCTTCTCGAGGCCGGGCCACACCTTGTCGACGACGGCGCCGCGTCTCGGGGTGTCCCACGCGGCCGCGAGCTCTTCGATGCCCTCGAGCAGGTCGGGCCGGGTCTCGCCCAGCTGCTCGAGCAGCCGGTCGGCGCGCGAGATGAACATGCCGCCGTTCCAGAGGTAGTCGCCTCCGGAGACGTACCGTTCGGCCGTCTCGAGGTCGGGCTTCTCGACGAAGGACTCGACCGTGCGGGCGCTCGGTGCCCCCTCGATGTCGAGGGGAGCCCCGACGTGGATGTAGCCGAACCCGATCGCGGGCTCGGTGGGGGTGATGCCGATCGTGGCGATGTATCCCTCGTCGGCGGCGACGATGGCCTCGCGGACCGCGCGACCGAAGCCGCGGGTGTCGGCGATGACGTGGTCGGCGGCGAACGAGCCGATGATGACGTCCGGCTCGCGCCGACGGAGCACGGCGGCGGCCAGACCGATGGCCGCGGTGCTGTCCTTGGGCTCGCTCTCGAGGACGACGTTGTGGTCGGCGAGCCCGGGCAGCTGCGACTCGACCGCCGCACGGTGCGCCCGCCCGGTGACGACCATGATGCGCTGGTCGCCGTTGAGCGGGGCGAGACGGTCCCAGGTGCCGCGCAGCAGGGTCGAGCCGCTGCCCGTGAGGTCGTGCAGGAACTTCGGCGCGTCGGCCCGGCTGAGGGGCCAGAGCCGCGACCCGATGCCGCCCGCCGGGATGATGCTGTAGAACCGGTCGAGGCTTTCCTGGATCATCATGCGTTCACCTTATCGACGCCCCTCCTCCATGCCGCCGATCCCCTCCCGCCACCGTCGCCGGTGAGGCTCGTGGCACGAGCAGTCCGAGGAGGACCGATGCGAGTCGTGATCGTGACCGAGAGCTTCCTGCCCACCGTCAACGGGGTCACCACGAGCGTGCTGCGCGTGCTCGACCACTTGGCCCGACGCGGGCACGAGGCCCTGGTCATCGCCCCGGCCGGGCGCGGGACCACGAACTACGCCGGCTTCCCGGTCCACCGGGTGCCGTCGGTCGCCTATCGTCAGTTCCCGGTCGGCCTGCCCAACCCGCAGGTCGCGGCCGCCATCGCCGGCTTCCGACCCGACGTCGTGCACGTCGCCTCGCCGTTCCTGCTCGGCGCCCAGGCCATCGCCGCGGCCGCCCGCCTGGGCGTGCCCTCGGTGGCCGTCTTCCAGACCGACGTCGCCCGGTACGCGGGGACGAACGGCCTCGGGCTCGGCTCGGCCGTCGCCTGGCGGCTCGTGCGCCGCATCCACGACCAGGCCACGACGACGCTGGTCCCCTCGCGCGCCTCCCTCCGCGACCTCGAGACCGCCGGCGTGGGGCGGCTCGCGACCTGGGGCCGGGGGGTCGACTCGGCCCTGTTCCACCCGAACCGCAAGTCGGGCGACGCGGTCCGTGCCCTGCGCGAGAGCTGGGGCGCACCCGACCGCGTGCTCGTCGGCTACGTGGGCCGTCTGGCCCCCGAGAAGCAGGTCGAGCGGCTCGCCGCCCTGCGCCCCCTGCGGGAGGCGCGCCTCGTGGTCGTCGGCGGCGGCCCCTCGCTGCCCGCCCTGCGCCGCCGGCTGCGGAGCCTCGACCCGGTCTTAACCGGCCCGCTGCACGGCGAGCAGCTCGCCGACGCCTACGCGGCTCTCGACGTCTTCGTGCACACGGGCTCGACCGAGACCTTCGGTCAGACCGTGCAGGAGGCCCACGCCAGCGGACTGCCGGTCGTGGCCCCGGCCGCGGGCGGCCCCCTCGACCTGGTGCGGCACGGCGTCGACGGGTTCCTCTTCGACCCCCGGCACGACCACTCGCTCCGCCGCAGCGTCCGCACCCTGGTCTCCTCGGACGAGCTGCGGGCCCGCTTCGGAGAGGCCGGGAGGCGCGTGGTCGTCGGACGCACGTGGGAGACCCTCGGCGACGAACTCGTCGAGCACTACCGACGCGCGATGGCGAGCGTCCGCGACGGGGCCGAGCGCGCCTCCGTCCGCTGATCGCGACGCGGGCCGACAGGTCCGTCTTGTCTCGACGTCGAACGACTTCGGCGGGGCGGGGCGGCGGCCCCGCTCGGCGGGAACATAGACTGGACAGGTTCTGAGAACGCCACCAGCGGACACGGCTGTCCCTCGTACCGACCGAGTGAGAGCGTCGTCCGCCCCATCCGCGAGGAGAAGTGCTCATGGCCGAGCAGTCGACGGGAACGGTCGCATCACCGGCAGGCAGACCGGGTGCACCGAAGATCAGTGCGCCCAAAGCGCCCGGGAAGATCGCCGGCACCCTCTACCGGGGCCGTGAGGGCATGTGGTCGTGGGTGCTGCACCGCATCACCGGCGTGAGCATCTACTTCTTCTTGCTGGTGCACATCCTCGACACCGCCCTCGTCCGGATCAGTCCCGAGGCCTACAACGCGGTCATCGGCACCTACAAGAACCCGATCATGGGGCTCGGCGAGACCGGCCTCGTGGCGGCGATCCTCTTCCACGCCCTCAACGGGTTGCGGATCATCCTGATCGACTTCTGGGGCCCGGGCACCAAGTACCAGCGCGTCATGTTCTGGATCGTCATCGGCCTCGCCGTGGTCCTGTTCGCCGGTTTCGCGCCGCGCCACCTGATGAACGTCTTCTCGGAGTAGAGCCATGACCACCCAGACCGTCGAAGCCCCGCGCTCCGCCCGCGCCGCCCAGCGCTCCACCAACTACGAGAAGTGGGGCTGGATCTACATGCGAGCCAGCGGCCTGCTGCTCGTCGTGCTCGTGTTCGGCCACCTGTTCATCAACCTGCTCGCGAGCGAGGGCGGGGTCAAGGCCATCGACTTCGCCTTCGTGGCCGGCAAGTGGGCCAGCCCCTTCTGGCAGGTCTACGACACCCTCCTCCTCTGGCTCGCGCTGATCCACGGCACGAACGGCATGCGCACCATCGTCAACGACTACGTGTCGAAGCCCACGGTGCGCAAGGTGCTGCTCGTCACGCTGCTCGTGTCGACGGTGGTCCTGCTCGTCCTCGGCACGCTCGTGATCTACACGTTCGACCCGTGCCCCGCGAACGCCCCGGCCGACCTGCTGCCGTCGTTCTGCACCGCCGGCTAGCCACCCGGCCCACCGTCCACTCCGGCCCCCGGCCGCACGTCCCCCACCGGAAAGAACCGTGACCACACCCTCCCCCGCCCCCGCCAGCACCGTCGTCGACGGCGTCCACTACCACCAGCACGACATCGTCATCGTCGGGGCCGGGGGTGCGGGCATGAGGGCGGCCATCGAGGCAGGCCCGAACGCCAGCACCGCGGTGATCTCGAAGCTGTACCCGACCCGTTCGCACACCGGGGCGGCGCAGGGCGGCATGGCTGCGGCCCTCGCCAACGTCGAGGACGACAACTGGGAGTGGCACACCTTCGACACCGTCAAGGGCGGTGACTACCTCGTCGACCAGGACGCCGCCGAGATCCTCGCCAAAGAAGCGATCGACGCCGTCCTCGACCTCGAGAACATGGGCCTGCCGTTCAACCGCACACCCGAGGGCAAGATCGACCAGCGTCGATTCGGCGGCCACACGGCGGAGCACGGCAAGAACCCCGTCCGCCGGGCCTGCTACGCCGCCGACCGCACGGGGCACATGATCCTGCAGACGCTGTACCAGAACTGCGTCAAGCACGGCATCAACTTCTTCAACGAGTTCTACGTCCTCGACCTCATCATGGGCGAGATCGACGGCGAGGAACGTCCGGCCGGCGTCATCGCCTACGAGCTCTCGACCGGTGACCTGCACGTGTTCCAGGGCAAGGCCGTCATCTTCGCCACCGGTGGCTTCGGCAAGATCTACAAGACGACGTCGAACGCGCACACCCTCACGGGCGACGGCGTGGGCATCATCTGGCGCAAGGGCCTGCCGCTCGAGGACATGGAGTTCTTCCAGTTCCACCCGACCGGCCTCGCCGGCCTCGGCATCCTGTTGAGCGAAGCCGCCCGCGGTGAGGGTGCCATCCTGCGCAACAGCGAGGGCGAGCGGTTCATGGAGCGCTACGCCCCCACCATCAAGGACCTCGCACCCCGCGACATCGTGGCGCGCTGCATGGCCACCGAGATCCGCGAGGGCCGGGGCGCCGGGCCGCACAAGGACTACGTCTATCTCGACATCACCCACCTCGACCCGGCCGTGATCGACGCCAAGCTGCCCGACATCACCGAGTTCGCCCGTACCTACCTCGGCGTCGAGCCCTACACCGAACCCGTGCCCGTGCTGCCGACCGCCCACTACGCCATGGGCGGCATCCCGACGAACGTCAAGGCCGAGGTGCTGCGAGACAACACCACGGTCGTGCCGGGCCTCTACGCCGCCGGGGAGTGCGCCTGCGTCAGCGTGCACGGGTCGAACCGTCTCGGTACCAACTCGCTGCTCGACATCAACGTCTTCGGCAAGCGGGCCGGCAACAACGCCGTCGAGTACGTGAAGGACGCCCCGTTCGTGCCCCTTCCGGCGGACCCCGCCGGCTTCGTGCGCGGTCTGGTCGAGGACGTCCGCAACGCCACGGGCACCGAGCGCATCGCGACGCTGCGCAAAGAGTTGCAAGACAGCATGGACCGCAACGCCCAGGTGTTCCGCACGGAGGAGACGCTCGACGAGGTCACCCACGTGATCGCCGACCTGCGCGATCGCTTCAAGAACATCTCGGTGCAGGACAAGGGCAAGCGCTTCAACACCGACCTGCTCGAGGCGATCGAGTTGGGCTTCCTGCTCGACCTCGCCGAGGTCGTCGTCTACTCGGCACGCTCCCGCCAGGAGAGCCGTGGCGGACACTTCCGCGAGGACTACCCCACCCGCGACGACGAGAACTGGCTCGTCCACACGATGGCCTACCTGACCGGCGACGCCCACTCGTCGTTGGCCGGCGACCACATCCGGCTCGACACCAAGCCCGTCGTGATCACGAACTACCAGCCGATGGAACGGAAGTACTGACATGAGCACCGCTGTCCTCGAGAACAAGCCCCAGGGCTCCGACGCCGTCCCCACGTTCACGGCCACCCTGATCATCCGTCGTTTCGACCCCGAGGTCGACGACGAGCCCCGCTGGCAGGACTTCGACGTCCAGGTGCTGCCGACCGACCGTGTGCTCGACGCCCTGCACCAGATCAAGTGGGAACAGGACGGCTCGCTGACCTTCCGCCGCTCGTGCGCCCACGGCGTCTGCGGCTCGGACGCGATGCGCATCAACGGCCGCAACCGGCTGGCCTGCAAGACCCTGATCAAGGATCTCGACATCTCGCAGCCGATCTACGTCGAGGCCATCAAGGGCCTGCCGCTCGAGAAGGACCTCGTCGTCGACATGGAGCCCTTCTTCCAGTCGTACCGTGAGATCCAGCCGTTCCTGATGGCTTCGTCGAAGCCCGAGAAGGAGCGCCTGCAGAGTGCCACCCAGCGCGAACGCTTCGACGACACGACCAAGTGCATCCTCTGCGCCGCGTGCACGTCGAGCTGCCCCGTCTTCTGGACGGACGGCCAGTACTTCGGCCCGGCGGCGATCGTCAACGCGCACCGCTTCATCTTCGACTCCCGCGACGAGGGCGCCCAGGTACGCCTCGACATCCTCAACGACAAAGAGGGCGTGTGGCGTTGCCGCACCACGTTCAACTGCACCGAGGCGTGCCCACGTGGCATCCAGGTGACCCAGGCCATCGCCGAGGTCAAGCAGGCCGTGTTGCGCGGTCGCGCCTGACGGCGACGCACCGACCTGAGAGGGCCCGACCACCTGGTGGTCGGGCCCTCCTGGTCTCACGCGTCGTCGCGGCGCGTGGGCGAACCCCGATGCGCGGTCAGTCGTCCTCGACGATGCAGGCGGCCTCGAGGCCGAGAGCGAGGCGCAACGCGACCGACACACCGGTCTCGCCCTCGTCGCCCATCGGGGCGACGGCGTCGATCCAGAACACCGGGAGGCGCACCGAAGGAGGGTCGGGCAGCAACCGATCGAGCTCGCCCGCCTCGGTCAACTCGGCCGCCTGGTAGACGGTGAGCAGGGGCACCCCGCCCACCCCGAACACCTGGAGGGCGTCGCCGCCGTCGATCTCACGCACGCCGAGAGACCCGTCCACAGCATGGGCCGCGGCGGCGAGATCGAGCTGGTCGTACACGTGCGGACTCAGGATGGTGATGTCGCGGGGCATCAGACCTCGTCTTCGGCCGATGGCTCGGTCGCGGCCTCGACGTCGGCCCCGGCCGAACTCTCGTGCAACAGGTCGAGTTCGTGCAGATCTTCCTCCCACGCCTGGAGCAGCGGGCTGGCGACGAGTTGGGCGAGCCGTTCGGGGCCGACGGCCTCGAGGGTGCGGTGCAGGGCGTTCCAACCCGAGGTGGCCGCGTCACCCAGCGGGACGACGAAGGCCGGCAACCGAGGACGGCCGACCACCACGACGGGCCGGTCGGCGTCGAGGGCGGAACGTTCGAGACCGAGTCGTCGGACGGACGGCGCCCCGATCAGCAGGGCGACCGGGTTCGGCGGCGGATAGGTGACTGCCCGGACGCACCGGTCGGACTCCCCCTCGCGGGCGATGACCAGGGCGAACGTCGGCAACGAGGACCGGGCGATGTGGTCGAGGGCGTGGGTCAATCGCGCGATCGCGTCGTCGAGCGACCCCTCGGTCACGTCGACCGTCAACGCCGTGGTCTCTTCGATGCCGTGGTCGGTGACCCGCGCGGTGATGGTCGCCGAGAGGTGCGGCCCCTCGACGACGACCCGGACGGTCTCGGGCGCCTGGTGACGAGCATGCTGGGTGAGGACCCACCGGTCCCAGACGTGCCCGAGGGGCTCGGTCGTCCCCCAGCGGGTCGGGACGGAGCCCGAGACGGCCGCTCCCAGGGTCTCGACCGCGCCTCCGAGGCTCGTGTCGTGGGACGCCCGGTGCAGCACCGTGAGGTCGACGCTGAGCTGGCAGGTGGTGTCGACGGCGTCGGCGATGACCGGCAGCCGCTCGGCGGCGGGCACGGCGACGGCGGAGGCATCCGGTTCGGTGGCCGCGGCGTCGACGTCCTCGTAGGGGACGCCCGTGAGGCCGTCGCGAAGTAGGTCCTGGTCGTCGTGGACCGCCCAGACTCCACCGGCGGCGACCAGGGCTGCCCGGAGTCCGACCGTGAGGCGCGACCGCTCACTGGTGACCAGCACGACCCGTCGACTCGTCGCGGGTCGACCGAGGAGGTCCGCGAGCGGACGACTGAGTCGGACGACGCGGGCCCTGCTGTCGACCCGGACGGCGCGCGACGTGATCGCGTCGACCAACGGGTGTCGGATTGGGGTGCCCACTCGTCGATTCTGCTCCGTGCCGGACGGCCGCGACCGGATGCACGGCGGACTCGGATCAGCGCGGCCCGTGACGCCCGCCGCGGCCTAGGCTGGGTCCCCGTCATCGCCCCCGACCCTCGAGAGGCACGCCATGCACGACGTCCGACGTCTCGACCGACGACCCCGCCGGTCCGATCCGCGAGCGATCTCGTGAGGCGACGCCCGTACCGCAACGGCGAACGCCCCGACGACCAGCGCGAACGCCGTCGCGCGTTCGCCGCCGCCGTCCGCACGAGGCCGCCCCTGCGCCCCACCGCCGACCGCGAGCTCGGCCGGGCCCTCGCCCGCCTCGACGAGCTCGTCGAGAAGACCCTGCTCTCGGGCGACCACGACCGCCTGCTCGACGAGACCCGTGTGTCGGTCTGGCCGCGAGAACTCGACGCCGTCGTCACGGTCGTGGTGGACCGGCTCGATCCGCCGCCGTCGGTCGACCGTGCCGCGGTGGCCGCCGCCGTCGCGGACAACCTGGAGGCGCGGTTCGGCCTGCGTCCCGGAGCTTCCCCCACCGAGAGGTCGGTAGTCCTCTGGCAGTCCGTGGCCGGCGCCGATTCGCGACTCGCCGAGAACGGGTGGGAGCGTGACGTCCTGTCGGACGACCGGGAGGCGCTGGCCGAGTTCTTCGCGTCGGACGGCGACCCGGTGCGGGCGCGCCTGACGCGGTCATCGGGTCGGTTGCACCTCGAGCTGCGGGGCACGAACGCGCCCGTCGGCGACCGGTCGTCGTCGTACGCCGTGCTCTCGCGGTCGAGTGCACTCGTCCTCGTCGACGATCCTCGCGGACTCGTCTCGGTGCTCGACGAGAGCACGGCCGGCGCGCTCCGCGACGTGGTCGTCGCCTGGGGCGAACTCGCGGACCACCTCGACGAACGTCACGCCGAGACCGACTCGCGCTGAGGACGGGCGGCGGTCGACCCCGGGGCCGACCGCCGGAACGGGTCAGACGGTGACGGCTTCGGCGGCCTGACGCGCGCCCGCGGCGGTGGTCGCCGCGACGGCGGCGGTCGCGAGCGTGCGAGCCTGCTCGAGGGTGTAGCGCGAGAGCTCCAGCCGCACGTCGGCCAGTGCGGCCGGCGTCATCGAGAGCGTGGTGGCCCCGAGTCCGACGAGCACGACGGCCAGCAGCGGGTCGGCGGCGGCCTCGCCACAGATGCCCACGGGCTTGCCCGCGGCCGCGCCGGCGTCTCCGAGCGACTTGACCAGGCGCAGAACGGCCGGGTGCCAGGGGTCCTGGTAGGCCGCGACGGAGCCGAGCATGCGGTCGGCCGCCATCGTGTACTGGGTCAGGTCGTTCGTGCCGACGCTGACGAAGTCGGCGGTGGCGAAGATCTGGTCGGCGAGCACGGCGAGCGAAGGGACCTCGGCCATGACGCCCACGGTATTCAGTCCGAGCTCGCGTCCGAGGGTGACGAAGTACTCGGTCTCTTCGGCGTCGCTGACCATGGGTGCCATCACCCAGAGGTCGGCGGTGGTGGCGGCCTGCGCCGCCGCCAGGGCGGTGAGCTGGTCGCGGAGGATGTCTTCTTTGACGCGGAGGGCGCGGAGGCCCCGCAGGCCGAGGGCGGGGTTCTCCTCGTGGGCATCGTTCAAGAAGCTGAGCGGCTTGTCGGCGCCGGCGTCGAGGGCGCGGACGACGACCTTCTTGCCCGGGAAGGCCTCGAGCAGCGCGGTGTAGCTCGCGGTCTGGCTCTCGACGGTGGGCGCGGAGGAGTTGCCGAGGAAGAGGAACTCGGTGCGGAACAGGCCGACGCCCTCGGCACCCAGCTCGATCGCCCCCGCGGCCTCGGCGGGCGCGCCGAGGTTGGCGAGCAGCGGGACGACGTGGCCGTCGGCCAGGGCACCGTCGGTCAGGGGTGCGGCGGCCGCGGCGGCCCGGTCGGCGATGCGCTTCTCGGCGTCGGCGACCTCGTCGGCGGAGGGGTCGACCGTCACGACGCCGGTCGCGGCGTCGGCCACGACGACGGTGCCGTCGGCCAGGTCGAGGGCGCCGGTCACGCCGACGATCGCGGGGATCGACTTCGACCGGGCGAGGATGGCCGTGTGGGACGTGGGCCCGCCGTCGCGCGTGACGAGCGCGAGCACCTTGTCGAGGTCGAGCAGGGCGGTGTCGGCGGGCGCGAGGTCGGGCGCGACGAGGACGAACGGGGTGTCGCTCTCGGGCACCCCCGGGGCCGGGACGCCGCGCAGCGAGGCGATGACGCGCTGCGCCACGTCGCCGAGGTCGGTGGCTCGCTCGGCCATGTAGCCCCCCATGCCGATCAGAAGGTCCTGGAAGGCGGAGAACGCCTCGTGCACGGCGCGTTCGCCGGTGCGACCGTCGTCGATGCGGGCCTTGACGTCGTCGGTGAGGGTGGGGTCCTGCGCCATCAGCGACTGGGCGTCGAGGACGTCCTTCGCCTCGCCACCGGCTTTCTCGCCCCGGGCCGTGAGGTCGGCGGCGACGGCGGAGAGTGCCGTGAGCACGGCGTCGTACTCGAGGGCCGCGTCGGCCGTACGAGGGTCGGTGCCCGGCTCGGGCAGCGGATCGGGCATCTTCCTGACGGGGCCGACGGCCACTCCACGTCCGACGCCAACGCCCTGTAGTGCCACGGTGAACCTCTTCGAGTCTCGATGATGGGGACGTACGGCACGACGCCGAGCACGCCCACGGTCGGTCCATCGTAGACGGAACGCCCGGACGTCCGGTCTGCACCGTCGCCGGCGCCGATCCCGGTGCTCCGGACCGCCTCGCGCGGCCACCCCTACCCTGGACGCATGCGTGCGCCGTGGACCCGAGAACCGACGCCCGACCCGGCCGAGGCGGCCCGCGCCTCCTCGGCGGGCGGTCCACCCGGACGTGCCCGGCGGGCCGGGTCGCGCGTCGCGGGGTCGCGCCCGACCCGGGTGCTGGCACGGCACGTCACGGCGAAGGGACCCCTGCTCGCGGCCGGGCTCACCTACCAGGCGCTCTTCGCGTTGTTCGCCGCCCTGTGGGTGGGCTTCTCGGTCGCCGGGTTCGTCGTCTCGGGCGACCAGCTGCTGCGGGACGAGTTGATCGTGTTCATCCGGTCGGCCGTGCCCGGGCTGATCCAGGACGTCGACGGCACGGGCGTGGTCGACCCGGAACTGCTGCTCGACGCGTCGGTCTTCGGCTGGACCGGGGCCGTCGCCCTGCTCGGCCTGCTCGTGTCGTCCATCACGCTGCTCGGCAGCATGCGCGACTGCGTCCGCATCGTGTTCCGGGCACCCCAACCCGTCACTCCGCTCGGTCGCCTGATCGTGCGCGACCTCGGCCTGGCGCTCTGCTTCGGCGCCGCCGTGGTCGTCTCGGCGACGCTGTCGCTGCTCAGCACCACGGCGGTCTCGGGCCTGTTGTCCGGGGTCGGCGTCTCGACCCGGTCGATCGTCGGCGAGGCGACCCTGCGCGTGGTCGGCATCGTGCTCGTGTTCGCCTTCGAGACCGCGGTGCTCGCGGTGCTCTTCCGCGTGCTGGCCGGACTCCACATCCCCTTCCGTCGACTCCTCGCGGGGGCCATGATCGGCGCGGCCGGGTTCGTCTCGTTGACCGTGGTCGGAGGCGTCGTGCTGCGCGCCACGGGCTCGAACCCCCTCGTCGCCTCGTTCGCGGCGATCGTCGGACTGCTGATCGTGATCAACCTGCTGTGCCAGGTGCTGCTGCTCAGCGCCGGTTGGATCGCCGTCGGCATGGACGACCTCGGCGTCCTCGCCGACCCGCACGAAGAGGCGGCCCGTCTGCGGCGCCTCGAGGAGGAACGGCGAGCCCAGGAGGCGCGGGCCCGGTCGCGCGGTGGTCGCTTCGTCGACGGCGCCCGCGGCCTGCTCTCGCGGTCGATGCGTGCCGTCCGTCGAGGTGACCCGCCCGACGTCCCGCCCACGAGCCCTCCTGACGGTGCCCGCCGCTAGTCTGGAGCCCATGTCCACGCGCCTCCGTCTCGCCACCGTCAACGTCAACGGCGTCCGTGCCGCCTTCCGCAAGGGCATGGGCGAGTGGCTCTCGGCGCGCGACGTCGACGTCCTCACGCTGCAAGAGGTGCGCGCCTCGACCGACGACCTCGAGGGCCTGCTCGGCCCCGAATGGAACGTCGTCCACGATCCGGCGACCGCCAAGGGCCGGGCGGGGGTCGCCATCGCCAGTCGGGGCACGGCTCACGTGCACCGCGTCGAGCTCGGGCCCGACGACTTCGACAGCGCCGGCCGCTGGCTCGAGGCGGACTACGAGATCGACGGCACCGTGGTGACCGTGGTCAGCACCTACGTCCACTCGGGCGAGGTCGACACCCCCAAGCAGGACGAGAAATGGACGTTCCTCGACGCCATGTCGGCGCGACTCCCCGAGCTCGCCGCCCACAACGAGCTCTCGGTGGTCACGGGCGACCTCAACGTGGGGCACCGCGAGCTCGACATCAAGAACTGGAAGGGCAACGTCAAGCGCGCCGGCTTCCTCCCCCGTGAGCGGTCGTACTTCGACCGCTTCCTCGGGCCGGCGGGCCAGCAGGTCGAGACGGTCGACGGCACCGGCGGCGAAGGCCTCGGGTGGGTCGACGTGGGCCGACGCTTCGCGGGCGAGGTCGAGGGGCCCTACTCGTGGTGGTCGTGGCGCGGTCAGGCCTTCGACAAGGACACCGGTTGGCGCATCGACTACCAGTTGGCCACCCCGGCGTTGGCCGACAAGGTCGAGCACTACGTGGTCGACCGGGCGGCCGCCTACGACCAGCGGTGGTCGGATCACGCTCCGGTCGTCGTCGACTACCGACTCTGACCCCGCGTCCCGCCCCTCCCTTCTCGCACCACCCCGACCGAGGACCCCATGACCAAGCCCCGTCTCTTCTCCGGCATGCAGCCGTCCGCCGACTCGCTCCACGTCGGCAACTACATCGGCGCCCTGCAGCAGTGGAAGTCGCTGCAGACGACGCACGACGCCTTGTTCTGCGTCGTCGACCTGCACGCCATCACCGTCCCACAAGACCCCGCGGCGTTGCGGGCCCAGATCCGTGGCACCGCCGCGCAGTACATCGCCGCAGGCATCGACCCGGCGCAGTCGACCCTGTTCATCCAGTCGCACGTGCCGGCGCACACGCAGCTGGCCTGGGTGCTCAACACCCTGACCGGGTTCGGCGAGGCCAGCCGCATGACGCAGTTCAAGGACAAGGCGGCGAAGCAGGGGTCCGACGCGGCCTCGCTCGGACTGTTCGCCTACCCGACGCTGATGGCCGCCGACATCCTGCTCTACCAGGCCGAGACGGTTCCGGTGGGTGACGACCAGCGTCAGCACGTCGAACTCACCCGCGACCTCGCCACCCGGTTCAACTCCCGCTTCGGCGAGACGTTCGTCGTGCCCGAGGCGACGATCCAGAAAGAGTCCGCACGCATCTACGACCTGCAGTCGCCCGAGTCGAAGATGAGCAAGTCCGCCGCGACCGACTCGGGTGTCGTGTGGATGCTCGACGAGCCGAGCCGCACCGCCAAGAAGATCAAGTCGGCGGTCACCGACGCCGAGCGCGAGATCCGCTTCGACCGCGGGGCCAAGGCGGGTGTGTCGAACCTGCTCACCATCCTGTCGTCGTTCTCGGGCGACAGCGTGGCCGACCTCGAGGAGCGCTACGCCGGTCGCGGCTACGGCGACCTGAAGAAGGACGTGGCCGAGGTCGTCGTCGAGACCTTCGCACCCGTCCGCACCCGGGCGCTCGAACTGCTCGACGACCCGACCGAGCTCGACCGCATCCTCGCGGTCAACGCCGATCGGGCGAACGAGATCGCCCAGGCCACGATCGACACCGTGTACGACCGCATCGGCTTCGTCCGCAAGGCCTGATCGTGCTGCCGTTCGTGCTCGCGTCACCGACCCTCGAGTTGGTGGTGCCGAGCGCGGCCGACGTGCCGGCCATCGTCGACGCCTGCCGCGACGAGACGCTGCAGCGGTTCACCACGGTGCCCGTCCCGTACGCACGGTCCGACGCCGAGTTCTTCCTGCGGCGCATCGTGGACGACGGGTGGGCAACCGGACGCGAGTTCACGTGGGGGCTGCGCCGCCCGGGGTCGGGCCTGCTCGAGGGCGTCATCAGCGTGCGACTCCGCTCGTCCGACGTCGGCTTCTGGACGGCCCCGGCCTCGCGTGGGCTCGGCCTGATGACCGAGGCCCTCGGCCTCGTGGCCGACTGGGCCTTCGGTGCCGGCGGGCTGCGCGAACTCTTCTGGGAGGGCTACGTCGGCAACGACGCCTCGGCCGCCGTCGCCCGCCGCACGGGGTTCACGTACCAGGGTGTCGGTCCGGGGCTCCACCCCGACCGTGACGGGGGCCACCCCCTCTGCTGGAAGGCCCGCCTGCGACCGGACGACGCGCGGGTGGCGCGGCCGGGCTGGCCCGACCTGGGACGTCCCGGGGCCCGCCCCGGCCGCTCGACGGAATACCCCGTCGCCGACGGCGTTGACTCCCTCACCGATGCCGTCGACGGCGTCGTCCGCCCGTCCCCCACCGCGCACGCCCCGGCGCGCGACCGTTCCGTCCCGGAGGCCCCGTGAGCATCGACTCGATCGACCACGAGCTCCTGGAGCACGCCATGAGACGGGCTGTCGCGCTCGCCCGCCGGGGGCCGGCCCGCGGGGTCAACCCCCAGGTCGGTTGCGTCCTGCTGCGCCCCGACGGCAGCACGGCCGCCGAGGGGTGGCACCGGGGTGCCGGCACCCCGCACGCCGAGGTCGACGCCCTCTCGCACCTCCCCCCCGGCGAGGCCCGCGGCCTGACCGCCGTCGTCACGCTCGAACCCTGCGACCACGTGGGGCGTACCGGCCCCTGCAGCGTCGCCCTGATCGAGGCGGGCGTCTCCCGCGTCGTCCATGCCGTCGCCGATCCCGGCGCGTCCTCCGGTGGCGGGGCCGACCGGCTGCGGCGGGCGGGTGTCGAGGTGGTCGACGGCGTGCTCGCCGACGAGGCCGCCGAGATGGCTCGCCGCTGGTTGGTGACGGCCCGGACGGGCCGACCCTTCGTGACGCTCAAGTGGGCCTCGAGCCTGGACGGCCGCACCGCCGCGTCCGACGGCAGCAGCCGGTGGATCACCGGCACGGCGGCGCGGCAGCACGTCCACGAGCAGCGGGCGGCCCACGACGCGATCCTGGTGGGCACGGGCACCGTGCTGGCCGACGACCCCAGCCTGACCGCCCGGGGCGACGGCGGCGAACTGCTGCCCGACCAGCCCCTGCCCGTCGTCGTCGGCACGCGCCCCGTGCCCGCCGACGCCGCCCTGCGCCGGCATCCCCGCGAGCTCGTCGCGACGGGCACGCACGACCTCGAGGCCGTGCTCGACGACCTCGGACGCCGCGGGGTCCGCAGTGTGTTCGTCGAGGGCGGGCCGACCGTGGCGAGTGCGTTCGTCCGGCTCGGACTCGTCGACGACTACGTGGTCTACCTCGCGCCCACGCTGCTCGGCGGCCCTCGGACCGCCCTCGACGACCTCGGCGTCGACCACATCGACGGGCAACGACGACTGCGCGTCACCGACGCGCACCCCCTCGGCGACGACCTGGTGGTCGTCGCCCGCGACACCCCCAGGAGACCCGCATGACCACCACCCCCGCCGCATCGTCCCAGGTGTCGTTCGAGGTCGAGACCACGGTCCCCACCAGCCACGGCACCTTCCGCATGAGGGCTTACCGCGACACGGTCACCGGGGCCGACCACGTGGCGATCATCGCGAGCGACCCGACGGGCCTCCCCCCGGCGGACGACGCCCTCGTCCGCGTCCACTCCGAGTGCCTGACCGGCGAGGCCTTCGGCTCGCTCAAGTGCGAGTGCGGCCCGCAGCTCGACGCCGCGCTCGACACCATCCGGGACCACGGCGGTGTGGTCGTCTACCTGCGCGGCCACGAGGGTCGGGGCATCGGCCTCGTCAACAAGCTCCGGGCCTACCGCCTGCAAGAGGACGGCCTCGACACCCTCGACGCCAACCTCGCCCTCGGGCTGCCGGCGGACGCCCGAGACTACGGCGCGGCTGCCGACGTGCTGCGCGACCTGGGCCTCACCCGCGTCCGGTTGCTCAGCAACAACCCCGAGAAGAGACGTCAGCTCGGCGAACACGGCATCGAGGTCACCGAACTGGTTCCGCTCGTCGTCGGCGTGGGGGCGTTCAACGAGGGCTACCTCGACACCAAGCGTGACCGCATGGGTCACGAGTTGCCCGGCCACCTCGGCTCCGACGACTGAGCCCGCGACCGGGGCGCTCCTGCGGCCCTGACGCGCGTCCCCGCCGGGGTACGAGCCGGAGTACGATGGACGCGGCTGTCACGAGCGGCCCCCGTCTCACCCGGCCGAGCGATCCGCAGATCCCTGCGCCGCGCCTCCGTCCGACCCGCTGCGCCGCATCACGCGCCCGGTCGTCGACGTCCGCCGGGACCTCGACCCCTGCCCCGGAGTGCCCCGTGTCCGTACCCACCGTCGACCCGTCGACGTCGTCCGCCCCCACCACCAACAAGCGCTCGCGCGTCATCGTCGCGAGCCTCATCGGCACCTCGATCGAGTTCTACGACTTCTACGTCTACGCGACCGCCGCGGTGCTCGTCTTCCCGACGATCTTCTTCGCCAACGACGACCCCGCCGTGGCGCGCCTCGCCTCGTTCGCGGTCTTCGGCGTCGCGTTCATCGCCCGGCCCGTCGGGTCGATCGTCTTCGGGCACTTCGGCGACCGCATCGGTCGCAAGGGCACCCTCGTGGCCTCGCTGCTGACGATGGGCATCGCGACGGTGCTGATCGGGTGCATCCCGGCCGGCACCACGCCCGGCTGGGCGGTCGCCGGCCCCGCCTGCCTCGTCGTGCTGCGCTTCTGCCAGGGCCTCGGCCTCGGCGGCGAATGGAGCGGTGCCGCGCTGCTCGCGACCGAGAACGCCCCGGCGAACCGCCGAGCGATCTACGGCACGTTCCCCCAGCTGGGTGCGCCCATCGGCTTCATCATCGCCAACCTGCTCTTCGTGCTGCTGAACACGACCCTCACCGAGGAGCAGTTCCTGGCCTGGGGTTGGCGCCTGCCGTTCCTGGCGAGTGCCGTGCTGGTGATCATCGGCCTCTACGTGCGCTTCAAGCTCATCGAGACCCCGGCGTTCCAGAAGGTCGTCGACTCGGGCAACGTCGCCACGCTGCCACTCGCCCGCGTCGTCCGGTCGAGCTGGCGCCCCCTGCTGCTCGGCACGTTCATCATGCTGGCGACCTACACGCTCTTCTACCTGATGACGACGTTCACGCTGACGTTCGGCACGGCCGACGCCGCGGGTGACCCGGCAGGTCTGGGCATCCCCCGGACGCAGTTCCTCTGGATGCTGATCCTCGGCGTGGTGTTCTTCGGCATCTTCACCCTGGTGTCGGGGCCGCTCGCCGAGAAGTACGGGCGCCGCGCCATGCTCATCTGCGTGACGGCGGGCATCCTCGTCTTCGGCTTCACGTTCGCCCCGCTGTTCGCGGCCGGAGCCCTCGGGGCTCAGGCGCTGCTCATCATCGGCTTCGTCCTCATGGGGCTGACCTTCGGACCGATGGGGGCCGTGCTGCCCGAGCTGTTCCCCACGAGCGTGCGCTACACCGGTTCGGCGATCAGCTACAACGTGGCCAGCATCCTGGGAGCCGCCGTGGCCCCCTTCATCGCCGTGGCACTCTGGACGGCGGCGGGCGGCAGCACCTGGCTCGTGGGCCTCTACCTGTCGTCGATGGCGGTGTTGACCCTGATCGCGCTCGTGCTCAGCCGGGAGACCCGCGACGTCGACTACGACACGGCCGGCTGACCGACGCGACGTGCCCTGCCGCCCGGCCCGCGCCTCGTGACCGGGGACGCGGGCCGGTTCCGTGACGCAGGTGGAAGTCACCGGGACGAAGTACGGTCGTAGTCGGCGGTGGCACCGCCCGCGACATCCGACCGCCGCACCCCGCGACGCCGGTCACCTGGCACGAGAGGCATCATGAGCTCCGACACACGCGCGCGCACGACGACGTCCGAGGGCGAGGAGACGCGGGTCGACCCACCGGCCGCGCCTCGGTCGCGGTGGGGTCGCCGCCCGCAGCCCGAGGGTCCCCGTGCCACGTTCCGTCAGCTGCTGCCCTACCTGTTCGAGCACAAGAAGGTCATGGCCTTCATCATCGTGCTCAGCGTCCTGGGTGCCGCCGCGTCGCTCGGTCAGCCGCTGCTCGTGCAGCAGGTCATCTCGGCCGTGCAGCAGGGCGTCACGCTCGGACCCCTCGTCTGGGCGCTGGTCGCGCTGGTCGTCGTGGCCGGGCTGATCAGCGGGTTCCAGCACTACCTCCTGCAGCGCACCGGCGAGGGCGTCGTCCTCTCGAGCCGTCGTCGCCTCGTCGGACGCATGCTCCGGCTGCCCGTCAGCCAGTTCGACACGCGCCGGACGGGCGACCTCGTGTCGCGGGTCGGCTCGGACACCACCCTGCTGCGGGCCGTGCTCACGCAGGGGCTCGTCGAGGCGATCGGTGGCAGCCTCACCTTCGTCGGCGCCCTGGTCGGCATGTTCCTGATCGACCCCGTGCTGCTCGGACTGACCGTGCTCGTCGTCGCCGTCTCGGTCGTCGTCGTCGTGCTGTTGTCCGGTCGCATCCGCGTGGCGAGCCGCCAGGCGCAGGAGAAGGTGGGCGACCTGACGGCCGCCGTCGAACGCGCCATCAGCTCGGTCCGCACGATCCGCGCCTCGGGCGCCACCGAACGCGAGATCGTCGCCGTCGAACGCGACGCCGAGGGCGCCTACCAACGGGGGCTGCAGGTGGCGCGCATCTCGGCACTCGTCGTGCCGATCTCGTCCGTCGCCCTCCAGGCCTCGTTCCTCGTCGTGCTCGGCGTCGGGGGGTACCGGGTGGCCAGCGGAGCCATCGAGATCGCCTCGCTCGTCTCGTTCGTGCTCTTCCTCTTCCTCATGATCATGCCGCTCGGTCAGGCCCTGGGTGCCGTGCTCAGCGTCAACCAGGCCCTGGGGGCGCTCGGACGCATCCAGGAGATCCTCGACCTGCCGAGCGAGACCGACGGCGACGAACGCCTCGCGGCCGAGGTGGCGACCCGTGAGGCGGGCGCCGGTCTCACGGCCGAGGACGGCATCGCCGTCCGGTTCGACGACGTGCACTTCCGGTACCCCGACTCGCCGGTCGCCACCGGGCCGGCGACGCGTGGGCCGCAGCTGTCCGGTGCCCCGGCCCACGACTCGGGCGAGGGCCCCGCCGACGACGACCTCACGGTGCTGCGAGGGGTGAGCTTCTCGGTGCCCGTCGGCAAGCGCACGGCCCTCGTCGGCCCCTCGGGAGCGGGCAAGAGCACGATCCTGTCGCTCATCGAGCGCTTCTACGACCCGACCTCGGGTGCCGTGCGCGTGGGCGGGGCCGACGTCCGCACCCTCGACCGGCGCGACCTGCGGTCGCGCATCGGCTACGTCGAACAGGACGCACCCGTGCTCGCCGGGACGATCCGCGACAACCTCACCCTGGGTGCGCCCGAGGCGACGGACGACGACTGCCGTCGGGTCCTCGAGGCCGTGAACCTGACCGCGGTGGTCGAACGCGGCGACGAAGGTCTCGACGCCCAGGTGGGCGAGGACGGGGTGATGCTCTCCGGCGGCGAACGTCAGCGCCTGGCCATCGCCCGCACGCTGCTCAACGCGCCGCCGATCCTGCTGCTCGACGAGTCGACCTCGAGTCTCGACGGTCTCAACGAGCAGCGCCTCCGCGAGGCGATCGACGCCGTCGCCGAGAACCGCACGCTCATCGTGATCGCCCACCGGCTCTCGACCGTGGTCGACTCCGACCAGATCGTCGTCGTCGAAGCCGGCCGGGTGGTGGGCGTGGGCACCCATTCCGAACTCGTGCAGACGACGCCGCTCTATAAGGATCTGGCGAAGCACCAACTCCTCGTCTGAGACCGGGGTGCGGGGGTGTCGGCGCACGGCCGCGACGCCGTGCGACGATGGCCCGATGAGCGACGTCGCCCCCACCGTCCTGACCCACGTCGACCGCGGGGTCGGCGTGATCACCCTCAACCGCCCGCAGAAGATCAACGCGGTGACGATCGAGATGCTCGGGCTCGTCGAGCAGGCGCTCGACGTCTGGGAGGACGACCCCGGGGTCTCGTCCGTGCTGCTGCGGGGTGCCGGGCCCCGGGGGTTCTGTGCCGGGGGCGACATCGCGTGGATCCACGCCGCCGCCACGACGGACCCGCGACGCAGCATCGACATGTGGCGGCGCGAATACCGGGGAACGCTGCGCCTGGCACGCTGGTCGAAGCCGATCGTGTCGCTTCTGGACGGCATCGCGATGGGTGCGGGCATCGGGCTCGGCGGTCACGTCACGCTCCGCATCGTCACCGAACGAAGCTCGGTGGGCATGCCGGAGACCCGCATCGGGCTCTCCCCCGACGCGGGCGGCAGCTTCTTGCTGTCGCGGGCCCCGGGTGAGCTCGGCACCCATCTCGCCCTGACCGGTCGTGCGATGACGGCTGCCGATGCCCTCCACACGGGCTTCGCCGACCTGTTCGTCCCGTCGTCCGAGCTGACGCGGGTCCTGCCGGCACTGGCCGACGGGGGCCCCGAGGCCGTGCGGGCACTCGGCACGGACGCGGGACCGTCCGATCTCGCCGGGGCCGCCGAGTGGATCGACGACGCCTACCGAGGCGACGACGCCCGGACGATCGTGCGACGCCTCCGCGAACTCTCGGCGTCGGGTCTCGCCGACGCCGGAGCCGTGGCCGACGACCTCGAGGCAGCCTCGCCCACGTCGGTGGTGCTGACCCTGGAGGCGCGGCGGCGGGCGGCCCGTCTGCCCGACCTCGAGGCGGTGCTGGGGCAGGAGCTGGGCATCGTCACCTCGCTCGCCGCGTCGCCGGACCTCGTCGAGGGCGTCCGCGCACGGGTGATCGACAAGGACCGCCGACCCCGCTGGTCACCTCCGACGCTCGCCGAGGTCGACGTCGCCGCGACCCTCGCGACGGTCGACTGGACGACGCGGCTCTGACCGAGGGGCGAGCGTCGTCCACGGGCCACTCGCCGATGGCCGCCGGGTCAGAGGCGGATCACGCGTCCCTCGGCCGCCGAACGACGCGCGGCCTCGATCACCTCGAGTGAGCGGACGGCGTCCCAGGGGTCGACCGGCAGCTCGCCTTCGCCGGCCAGGGCCCTGGCCAGCTGCGAGTAGAACGCGGGGTACCGGCCCGGATCGGTCGTCTCGTCACGGCGGGTGCCGCCCTCGGACACCTCGCCCCGACGATCGCCCGCGTCGACACCGTAGGCGGGGTCGGTCGGCGCGAGTCCCGACGACAACTGGGCCTCTTGTGGGTCGAGACCGTGCACCTCGTACGCCCCCGCCGACCCCAGCACTCGGAACCTCGGCCCGGGGAGGGCTGCCACGTGGCTCATCGCCAGCCGCGACCGCCGACCACCCTCGTGCTCGAGCGACAGGAACACGTCGTCGTCGGCCGTCCCGGACGGGCGGCGGGTCGCGATCTCGGCGTGGACCGCCCGGGCCGGCCCCAGGAGTCGAACCACCTGGTCGACGAGGTGCGGGCCCAGGTCGAACAGGATGCCCCCGCCGTCGGCCGGGGTCGCCCGACGCTTCCAGCCGGCGCGGTTCTCGAGCTTCCAGGGTTCGAAGCGCGACTCGACGGTGTGCACGTCGCCCAGCTCGCCCGACGCCGCGAGGCGCGTCGCCGTCAGGAAGTCGCCGTCCCACCGCCGGTTCTGGTAGACGCTCAGCGGCCGGCCGAGAGACTCGGCGAGCTCGACGAGCCCGCGGGCGTCGGCGGCCGAGGTCGCGAGCGGCTTGTCGACGACGACGGCCGCCCCGGCCTGCAGGGCACGCGTCGCGGTCTCGACATGGGTGTCGTTGGGGGTGGCCACGACGACCAGGTCGAGTCCACGGCCCCAGAGCTCGTCGACGTCGGCGACGACCTCGGCCCCGGGATGCGCCGCGGCGGCCTGCCCGGCACGGTCGGGGTCTCGCGTGACGACGGCGTCGACCTGCCAGGCCGGGTCGGCGGCCAGCAGCGCGCCGTGGAACACCCGCCCCGCGAGCCCGTAGCCCACGATGCCGACGCGCAGCGGCTCGACGGCGCTCATGAGCCGGCGAACGGGTCGGGGGTCAGCACGTACACCGTCTCGAGGTACTCGTGGATGCCCTCGGCACCGCCTTCGCGACCGAGGCCCGACGACTTGATGCCGCCGAACGGCGCCGAGGCGTTCGACACCACGCCGACGTTGAGACCGAGCATGCCGGTCTGCAGCCGTTCGGCGAGCCGCTGCCCTCGGGCGAGGTCGCGGGTGAAGGCGTAGGCCACGAGCCCGAACTCGGTGTCGTTCGCGAGATGGACGCCCTCGGCCTCGTCGTGGAACGTCGAGATCGCCAGGACCGGGCCGAAGATCTCGGTGGTCAGGATCTCGCTGCCGGGGGCGACGCCCGACACGACGGTCGGCTCGAAGAAGGTGCCCGGCCCGTCGACGGGATGGCCGCCGGTCTCGACCACCGCCCCGCGGCCGACCGCGTCGCGGACGAGCCGGTCCGCCTTGTCGACGGCCCGGTCGTCGATCAACGGGCCCACGGAGACCCCGTCGTCGGTCCCCGCGCCCACCCGGAGCCCGCGCACGCGCTCGACCACCCTGGCGGTGAACTCGTCGGCGACCGACTCGTGCACGATGAACCGGTTGGCGGCCGTGCAGGCCTGGCCCACGTTGCGGAACTTCGCCTGCATCGCCCCCTCGACCGCGGCGTCGAGGTCGGCGTCGTCGAAGACCACGAAGGGGGCGTTGCCGCCGAGCTCCATCGAGGTGCGCAGCACCTGTTCGGAGGCCTGGGTCAACAGGGTCGAGCCGACCGGCGTCGACCCCGTGAAGCTGAGCTTCCGGAGGCGCGGGTCGCGGATCAGGGGCTCGCACACGTCGTTCGCCGACAGGGTCGTCACGACGTTCACCACACCGTCGGGAACACCCGCCTCGGCGAGCAGGGCGGCGAAGGCGAGCGTGGTGAGCGGGGTCAGCTCGGCCGGCTTGACGACCACCGTGCAGCCGGCGGCGAGGGCGGGCGCGATCTTGCGGGTCGCCATGGCGAGGGGGAAGTTCCAGGGGGTGATCAGCAGGCAGGGGCCCACCGGGCGGTGCAGCACCGTCGTCCGGCCGGTGCCCTCGGGGTTGGTGCCGTAGCGACCCGAGACGCGCACGGCCTCTTCGGAGAACCAGCGGAGGAACTCGCCGCCGTAGGTGACCTCGCCGAGCGACTCGTCCAGCGGCTTGCCCATCTCGAGCGTCATCAGCAGGGCGAAGTCGTCGCGCCGCTGCATCAGCAGGTCGAAGGCGCGGCGCAGCACCTCGCTGCGGTGACGGGGAGACGTCGCCGCCCAGGCATCCTGCGCGGCGACCGCGGCGTCGAGGGCCCGCAGGCCGTCGGCGGGAGTCGCGTCGGCCACCGCGACGAGGACCTCGCCCGTGGCGGGGTCGACGACGTCGATGGTGTCGCCCGAGGACGACGGGCCCCACGAGCCCCCCACGAAGAGACCGGTGGGCACGGCCTCGACCACGCGACGACGCTCGGCGGCCGTCACGACCGGGCGGCTCACGCCGGGACCCCGGTCGAGCCGTCGACGACGTCGGACGACGGGACCGTGCGGACGCCGGCCGCGCGGAGCTCGGCCAGGGCGGCCTCGCTCGGAGCCGGGGCCACACCTGCCACGAGGTCGGTCAACACGGTCACCCCGAGCCCGGCGGTGACGGCGTCGAGGGCCGAGGCCCGGACGCAGTGGTCGGTCGCCAGACCGACGACATCGACCTCGTCGACGCCCGTCGCGGCGAGGACGTCACCGAACGGCCGCCCGTCGTCGACGAGCCCGTCGAACAACGAATAGGCCGGCCGACCGTCGCCCTTGAGCACGTGGACGTCGACGAGGGCGGTGTCGAGGTCGGGGTGGTAGTCGGCACCGGTCGAACCCTGCACGCAGTGCGTCGGCCACGAGTCGACGAAGTCGGGCTCGGCGCTGAAGTGGCCGCCGTTGTCGCCGTCGGGCGCGTGCCAGTCGCGGCTGGCGACGACGAGGTCGTACCGGTCGCGGTGGGCGCGGAGGTGGTCGGTGACCGCCTGCGCGACGTGGGCGCCGCCGGTGACCCCGAGCGCGCCTCCTTCGGTGAAGTCGTTCTGGACGTCGATGACGAAGAGTGCTCTGGTCATGCGACCATTCTCGCGCGCCGCGCCGACAGCGGCTCGCCTCAGCTGTTGGCGAGGTTGTCGCCGCAGCTGTAGACGGCCGTCGTCAGGGTGTCGAGGGCGGCCCGGGCGTTGTCCTGCACGGAGCCGATCGCGTAGAAGGCGAAGGTGAGCTTGGTGCCGTCCGCCGCGTCGACGGTGCCCGCGAGCGTGTAGGCCGTGTCGATCCAGCCGGTCTTGGCGTGCACGGCGCCTCGGGCCACCGCGTTCGAGCCCGTGAAGCGGGAGGCGAGCGTGCCCGTCTTGCCCGACACCGGGAGGGCGTCGTAGACGACGCCGAGGCCGTGCTCGCGGTTCAGCACCTGGATCATGAGCCGCGCGACGAAGGTCGAGGGCACGGCGTCGTTCTCGCTCAGGCCGGACCCGTCGATGATCGTGAGCGACGACGTGTCGAGACCGTAGGTCGACGAGAGCACGGACTTGTAGAGCGCCGTGAGCGACGCGGCCGACCCGTCGGCACCGGACGCCTTCGACGAGACGCGCGCGAGCATCTCGGCGAGGGTGTTGTCGGAGGTCGGCAGCAGCTGCGAGACGAGGCGGCTGACCGGCTGGGACGTCACCTGGGCGATCACCGTGCCGCTCGAGGCGGTGCCCTGGGTCATGGTGGCGGAGTCGGCACCGACCACGCCCGCGGTGACGAGCGCCGAGCGGAAGGCGTCGCCGGCACGGGCGACGGGGTCGGTGCTGCGCGGACTCGTCTGCGCGGCGGGGTTCGCCCGGTCACCGTCGACCATGAGCGCGGTGACCTCGGAGTGGTAGCCGATGGTCTGCTCGGTGCGCTTCCAGGACGGGTCCCACTTGTCGGCGGGATTCCAGTAGGTGGCGTCGAGCGTGATCTGCGTGAGGGGCTGCTCGCCGAGCGACGCCTTCACCTGGGTCGCGAGGTCGGCGACCGTGGGGGCCCCGGCGTAGACGCTCGAACCCGTGGCGCTGAGCGTGGCGTCGCCGCCGCCGACCAGGGACACGGCACCCGTCCCGGCGTCGCCGGTCACGCGGGTGGTGAGACTGGCGTCGGGCCCGAGGACCGACAGGGCGACCGCGCTCGTCAGGGTCTTCAGCACGCTGCCCGTGCGCGCCGGGGTCGAGCCGTTGCGGTCGAAGAGGACCTCACCCGTGGTGGCGTTGACCACGCTGCCCTCGAACTGGGCCAGACGGGCGTCGGACGCGGCACCGGCGACCGAGCAGGTCCGCAGGCGCGTGGCCCCCGGGATGACGCCCGGTACCGACCGAGCGGGGTCGACCGTGGGAGTCACCGTCGGTGTGATGGTGACCGCCGGCTCGGGGGAAGTGGAGGCGGCCCGCACCGTCGCGGCGTCGGGCGCGGTGGCGGCCCCGGCGGCGACGGCGCCGCCGCCCAGCAGGGCGAACACGAGGACGCCCGCCGCCACGAGGACCCCTCGCGGCCGTGACGAGACCCATCGCCACACGGACGACCCCGAACCGGCGGACGTCACCGTGGCCGCGTCGCGGGGGCCGGCGCCGTCACCACCCGTGGTCGCCTCGGGACGGTCGTGACGTGGCTCACCCTGATCGCTCATCGAGGACATCATACGGAGCCTCGCGCCGACGTCATCCCTCGGAGGGGTACCGCACGCCGATCTGTCGACGGACCTCGTCCATCGTGCGCATGACACCGACACCGTCGGCAGCGGTCAGCAACGGACTCTCACGCTCGCCCGCCGCGACGACCCGTTCGAGCTCGAGCGCCTGGTGGTGCATGCCGCGCAGACCGCCCTCGTCGGCGTCGAAGCGCTCGACCACGGCGTCGTCCGAGTCGCGCACGGTGAAGCCGCCCGGCGCGTAGAAGGTGTCGTCGACGTCGATGCGGCCGGCGGTGCCGAGCAGCGTCGCCGTGTTGCGGCCCGAGGTGTCGAGCGCGGCGTACAGCTGGGCCGTCGCACCCGACGCGTGACCGAGCTGGATCGCGACGCGGGCGTCGACGCCCTGGTCGCTGAGCGTGGCGGCGGCCGAGACCGTCGAGGGCGCCCCGAGCAGGTCGTCCGCGAACGACACCGGGTACACCCCGAGGTCGAGCAGGGCCCCGCCACCGAGCGCCGGGTCGTTGATGCGGTGGCGGGGATCGGTGGGCAGCGACTGGACGTGCACGGCCGTCAGGAGGCGCACCTCGCCGATGACGCCGGAGCGCACGACCTCGCGCAGCCGCGCGCTCTGCGGCGTGTACCGCGTCCACATCGCCTCGAGGACGACCACGCCGGCCTCGCGAGCGGCCGCGTGGACCCGCTCGGCCTCGGCGGCGTTCACGGTGAAGGCCTTCTCGACGAGGACGTGCTTGCCGGCCGCGATGGCCAGCAGGGCGTTCTCGGCGTGGAACGGGTGCGGCGTGGCGACGTAGACCACGTCGACCTCGGGGTCGGCGACCAGGTCGTCGTAGCTGCCGTGCGCCCCCGGGACCCCGGCACGGTCGGCGAACTCGCGCGCCTTGGCCAGGTCGCGCGACCCGACGGCCGAGACGGTCAGCCCTGCACCCTGCAGGTCGGAGGTGAAGGTGGAGGCGATGCCGCCGGCGCCGAGGATTCCCCATCGAAGTGTCATGCGGACTGTCTACCAGCCACCGCCGTCGGCGAGGCCCTCCGGTTCGAGGCCCGTGCCACCTCTCCGGTCAGCAGGCGTACCAGCGACTGGCCGAGCGGACGAAGTCCGGACTGTCGTCCGGCGCTCCCCCGTGCACCGCGGCGAACCCGACGCAGGCGTGGGCGAGGTCTCCGCGGAAGTCCGGTCGGTAGACGGCCGAGCGGTGCGGGGCCGAGGCCCACCACTTGGCGGCGGCGACGTCGCCCGTGGTCGCGGTGCCGCCCGCGAGGTTGCCGTCGCAGCCGACCGGGGGCACCCCGTCACTCCGGACCACCTCGCCCTTGTGCCCCCAGGCGCTCAACGGATCGGGGCTCGGGTCGCCGGCGACCCAGAAGAGGTACTGCTCGAGGCACGCGTCGTGACGCACGTTCGCGGCCGGCAGCAGCCCGAGGCACGCCGCCTCACGATGCTCCTCGTAGGCCGTTCGGAACGCGTCGAGGTCGGCGGCGGTCGTGCCCGTCGCGCCGCTCGCCGCGTCGGGGGCCCCCGTCGCGCCGCTCAGGGAGTCGGTGCCGGGCTGCGCGGGCGAGGGGACGGAGGCGCTGGTGGCGTCGTCGACGCACCCCGCGCCTCCTGCGTCCTCGGCCGCGGGGCCGACCTCGGGTCCGGGGTCGCCGCTCGCGAGGACCACCGTCGTCGGCCCGTCGGCCACGCCGGCCGTCGCGAGGGCCGAGGAGTCGCCTCCGGCCCAGACCACGAGGAGGATGCCCGCCAGGACGGCGGCGAGCAGAGCGGTGCAGATCACTCGGAGGGGCATGCGGGCCACCTCCTTCCGGCGAGCGGTGGGCGTCGCAGATCGACCGTAGGGCGACGGGACGAGGCCCGTGGGCCGATCGGGGTACAACCCGGCGACGCGCTCACCACTACTGGGGGCGCAGGGAGCGGGACGGGGGCCTCAGGCCGGCACGCCCTCGGCGCGGCCGACGGATGCGAACAGCCCCGGGTCGTCGTGACCCGGGGCTGTGGTGGAGCCGCTTATCAGAATCGAACTGATGACCTTCTCATTACGAGTGAGACGCTCTACCGACTGAGCTAAAGCGGCGGGACCGACCTCGGCCGGTTGCCCGTGCCTCGCGGCACGATTAGATACTGTACAGGATCAGCGGACCTCACGTGTCACGAGGCGACCGAGCTCGACGAAGCTGGCCTCCATGCGGGCGCGCAGGCTGTACCGCATGTCGCTGAGGTGGTCCACGTCGTCGTCGTCGATCCACTCGGCCCAGGCGTGGCGGAGGGTGGCGATGCTGACCAGCGACACCAGGTGCGCGCGGCTGAGCAACGAGGCGTCGACGGCGTCGTCCGCCACCCCGGCGTCGGCTGCCATGCGCTGAGCGACGACGGTCGTGAGGCGCTCCTCGAAGACCCGCGTCGACGCGATGCGACGGGCCAGCAGGTCGGGGTGCGCCCGGAGCACCCGGCGGCGCAGCACGACCAGTTCTCGATCGACCGTCGCCGACTCGACGGCGTGCGTCAACAGCTGGATGAGGCTCGACAACACGGGCTCGTCGCGCTGGGCCACGAACCGCTCGAGGTCGCGACCGTCGGGCAGCGCCGGCGGATCGCCGACCACGGCCTCTTCTTTGGACGGGAAGTAGTTGAAGAAGGTCCGCGGCGAGACGTCGGCCCGGCGGCTGACCATGTCGACCGTCACCGCGTCGAGCCCGTGTTCGACGATGAGGTCGAGGACGGCGACCTGGATCGCTCGTCGGGTGGCCAGACGCTTGCGCTCGCGCAGGCCGGGGGCGGCGTTCGGGTCGCTCATCAGGCCATCATCGCGCATGCACCCGGGGAAAGGGGTGGACGGCCCGCTCGCCGCCCCGGTGCTCGTGGGGCTGCCGCGCGCGCCACGGGTGCTCGTGGCGGTGCCGCGCGCGCCGGTCAGCGGGTGGCGTGACGACTGACGACGACCAGCATGGCCTCGAGAGCCATGGCCGGCGACACGTTGGCCTCGATGCGGCGACGGGCCAGGGCGATCGCGTCGAGCACGGCCAGGGTAGCGGCCGGGCTGGAGGCGGCCGCCGCGGCGTCGAGCTGCGCCCGGATGGCCTCGTTGATGGGCTGCTCGTCGACCCCGAGCTGCAGCAACAGGACGTCGCGGTACAGCGAGAGGAGGTCGACCATGATGCGGTCGATCCCATCGCGGAGGCTCCGGGTCGCCCGGCGCTTCTGGTCGTCCTCGAGGGCACGCAGCTGGCTGCGCAGCGCCGGGGGCACGGTGCCGCCCGGCTCGACGCCCAGCGACCGCAACGCACTCGCCCGTTCTTCGGCGTCGCGCTCTTCCGTGATCGCCTTCGCGTCGTCGCCCGCGACCGCGAGCAGGGTGGCCGCCGCGATGACGGCGTCCGAGACGCTGCGGATGCCCAGGGCGGTCTCGAGGGTCTGACGACGTCGCGACCTCGCCGAGGCGTCGAGTGCCAGGCGCCGCGCCATGCCGATGTGGCTCTGGGCCTCGCGGGCCGCCACGAGCGCGATGTCGGGGTCGACGCCGTCGCGGTTCTCGAGGAGCGCGGCGACGTCACCCACGGCGGGCATGCGGAGGCGCACGCTGCGGACGCGGGAGCGGATCGTGGGGATGAGGTCGGCCTCGCTCGGGGCGCACAACAGCCAGACCGTCCGGGGCGGCGGCTCTTCGAGCGCCTTCAGCAAGAGGTTCGAGGTGCGCTCGGTCATGCGGTCGGCGTCCTCGATGACGACCACCCGGTAGCGACCCACCGACGGCGAGAACTGGCTCGCCGCGACCAGCGACCGGACCTCGTCGATCGTGATGATGATGCGTTCCGTGCTGAGCACCGCGAGGTCGGGGTGCGACCTCGCGGCGACCTGCCGGAGGGTGGCCTCCTCGTCGGCCGGTTCTCGTGAGAGCAGCGCGGCCGCGAAGGCGTAGGCCAGGTTCGAGCGGCCCGAGCCGGGCGGCCCGGTGATGAGCCACGAGTGGGTCATCGAGGCGTTGCCGGGCTGCGTGGAGGCCGCCGCGGTCAACGCCTCGATGGCATCGGGCTGACCCGTGAGGTGTTCCCAGAGGGGCATGGTCAGCGTGCACCCTCGGCTCGGGGACCGACCGCGCCGTTCACTCGGCCGTGGCCTCCGGCGCCGTCGCCGTCGCCGCAGGAGCCTTGGCGGCAGGAGCCTTCTTCGCCGGCGTCTTCTTGACAGCCGTCGTCGACGCCTTCGTGGTGGTCGCCTTCGCGGTCGTCGCCTTCTTGGCCGGCGCCTTGGTGGTGCTCGCCTTCTTGGCGGGCGCCTTCTTGGCCGGTGCCTTCTTCGCAGCCGTCTTGGGCTTGGCCGGCCCCTTGGCCCGCTTGTCGGCGAGCAACTGGACGGCGCGATCGAAGTCGACCTCTTCCACCGTCTCACCGCGCGGGATCGTGGCGTTCGTCTCGCCGTCGGTGACGTACGCGCCGAACCGCCCGTCCTTCACCTTGATGGGCTTGCCGCTGACCGGATCGGCCTCGAACTCTTTCAGGGCACTGCTGGCCTTGCGGGCGCCGTACTTCGGCTGGGCGTAGAGCTCGAGCGCCCCGGGCAGGTCGATCTCGAAGATCTGGTCCTCGCTCGTCAACGACCGGGTGTCGGTCCCCTTCTTGAGATAGGGACCGTAGCGCCCGTTCTGCGCCTGGATCTCGTCGCCGCTCTCGGGGTCGGTGCCGACGGTGCGGGGCAGGTCGAGCAGTCGCAGCGCCGTGTCGAGGTCGACCGTGTCGACCCCCATGCTCTTGAAGAGCGACGCCGTGCGTTCTTTCGGAGCGGCGGCCTTCTTGGCGGGGGCCTTCTTCGCCGGAGCCTTCTTCGCCCCCGTCGTGGTC
Organism: Frigoribacterium sp. Leaf44; assembly: GCF_001421865.1. Classification (NCBI taxonomy): domain Bacteria; kingdom Bacillati; phylum Actinomycetota; class Actinomycetes; order Micrococcales; family Microbacteriaceae; genus Frigoribacterium; species Frigoribacterium sp. Leaf44. Next base: position 443,148 of record NZ_LMLG01000001.1, on the reverse strand, counting down.
GTCGTGGTAGCCGCCGGCTCGGTCACCTCGCCCGTCGCCGGGTCGGCCACGATCTCGTCGGACGGCGACTCGGGGGTCCGCTCGGTGACGTACGGGCCGAAGCGGCCGTCCTTCGCGATGACCTCCTTGCCCGTCTCGGGGTTGAGCCCCAGCACACGGTCGCCGACGACGGGGGCGTCGATCAGCTCGCGCGCCTTCTCGGCGGTCAACTCGTCGGGAGCGAGGTCTTCGGGCACGTTCACCCGACGGGGCGTCTCGGGGTCGTCGCCCGGCGCCTCGAGGTAGGGACCGTAGCGACCGATGCGCAGGGTCACGCCGTCGGCGAGCACGATGGAGTTGATGTCGCGCGCGTCGATCTCGCCCAGGTTGTCGATGACCTTGCGGAGACCACGGTGCGACTCGTTGCCGAAGTAGAAACCGTTCAACCAGTCCACGCGGTCGGCGTCGCCGCCGGCGATGAGGTCGAGGTCGTCCTCCATGCTGGCCGTGAAGTCGTATTCGACCAGGTCGGCGAAGTAGTCCTCGAGCAGACGGACCACCGAGAACGCGATCCAGTTCGGGACGAGGGCCGTGCCGCGCGGCGTCACGTAGCCGCGGTCGACGATGGTCGACATGATGGCGGCGTAGGTCGAGGGCCGTCCGATGCCGAGCTCTTCGAGGGTCTTGACCAGGCTCGCCTCGGTGTAGCGCGGCGGGGCCGACGTGTCGTGCCCCTTCGCCTCGACCTCGTCGAGGCCGAGTGCCTGACCGGCGGTCAGCGGGGGCAGCTTGGCCTCGGCGGGTTCGGCCGCGCCGTGGCGGTCCTCGTCGCGACCCTCTTCGTAGGCGTTGAGGAACCCGCGGAACGTGATCACCGTGCCGGACGCGGCGAACTCGGCGAGCGTCCCGGTGGCGGCACGCGGGGCGATGCCCTCGACCGTCCCCGAGGTGGTCGCCGCCACGACGACCGAGGCGGTCGATCCCTTGGCGTCCGCCATCTGCGAGGCGACCGTGCGCTTCCAGATGAGGTCGTAGAGCTTCCAGTCGTTGCCCCGCAGGACGTTCTGCATCTCGGAGGGGGTCTTGAAGGTGTCACCCGACGGGCGGATGGCCTCGTGGGCCTCTTGGGCGTTCTTGCTCTTGCCCGTGTACAGCCGCGGCTTGTCGGGAACCGTGTCGGACCCGTAGAGCTTGGCCGCCTGGCTGCGTGCCGCACCGATCGCCTGCTGGGACAGCGCCGGCGAGTCGGTGCGCATGTAGGTGATGTGGCCGTTCTCGTAGAGCGACTGCGCGACGCTCATGGTCTGCCGCGCGGAGAACCGCAGCTTGCGCGCCGCCTCTTGTTGGAGGGTCGACGTCGTGAAGGGGGCAGCCGGACGACGGGTGTAGGGCTTCGAGTCGACCGACCCGACGACGATCTCGACGTCGGACGAGCTCAACGCCTCGGCGAGTGCCCGCGACGCCGCCTCGTCGAGCGCGACGGCCTCGCCCTTCAGTCGACCCCGGTCGTCGAAGTCGCGACCGGCGGCGACTCGTCCCCCGTTGACGCGGACGAGGCGCGACCCGAAGGCGACCCTCGCCTCGCCCTCGGCCGCGACGGGCTCGAAGGTCGCGGTGAGGTCCCAGTAGGACGCGGAGACGAACGCGAGGCGTTCGCGTTCGCGGTCCACGACGAGACGCGTCGCGGCCGACTGGACGCGCCCGGCGGACAGCCCCGGTCCGACCTTGCGCCACAGCACGGGCGAGACCTCGTAGCCGTAGAGGCGGTCGAGGATGCGGCGGGTCTCTTGCGCGTCGACGAGGGCGGTGTCGAGGTCACGCGTGTTCTCTTGCGCCTTCTGGATGGCGTCCTTGGTGATCTCGTGGAACACCATGCGCTTGACCGGCACCTTGGGTTTGAGCTCTTGCAGGAGGTGCCACGCGATGGCCTCGCCCTCGCGGTCCTCGTCTGTCGCGAGGTAGAGCTCGTCGGCGTTCTTCAGGGCGCGCTTGAGGTCGGAGACCGTCTTCTTCTTGGCGTCCGAGACGACGTAGTAGGGCTCGAATCCGTTCTCGACGTCGACGGAGAACTTGCCCATCGACCCCTTCTTCAGCTCGGCCGGGAGGTTCTTGGGCTCGACGAGGTCGCGGATGTGGCCGACGGAGGCCAGCACCTCGTATCCGTCGCCGAGGTACTGCCCGATCGTCTTGGCCTTGGCGGGCGACTCGACGATGACCAGTTTCTTCGTGCCTGGCACGGGACTCCTTGGGTGGTGGTGCGGCGACCCGGTCCGACGGACCGGGCGAGGGGCTGCAGGGCGAGGACGGGGTGCTCGATCGCTCCCACCGACCCCGAGGAACGTCGGGAGCCGTGCAGCCGACAGCCACACCATACACACCCGACGCTCGGGCTCTCTTCACGGACCACCGCCCCGGGGCGGGGCCGTCGCGGGCGGTGGACCGGCCGTCGCCCGGGCCCTGACGACGAGGGGACCGAGGGCCGTGGAGACCTCGACCGTGACCTCCGCGCCCGCGACGACGCAGGCCGAGAGCGCGACGTCGTTCGCCTTCGCGGTCGCGGCGGCCCGGTCGCAGACCGCGCCGGTGGCGAGCCCCGACAGGGCGTCGGCCGCGGCGAGCGCAGAGGCGTCGGCTGCCCCGGCCGTGCGTGACCGGACGGCGAGGGCCGAGTGCGATCCGACGAGCGCGACGGCGAGGACCGTGATCGTCACGAGGCCGGCGGCCGACAGGACGCTCGAGCTGCCGCGGTCGCTCGCCAGGACGTGGCGGACGGTCATCGCCCGGCCGTCGGCGCGCAGCTGCGGGAGGTCAATGTGACCTCGCCGAAGGGCCGACCCGCACCTCCCGGCGGAGGTCGACGCAGACGAGGTCGGCGCCGACGGACTCGGACATCGCGGCGCCCGGCGCGAGCCGCGCCAGGGTCGCCCCGACCGAGCCGCGATCGCCCCGGGCGGTCTGCCGTGCCACCACGGCCACGGCGACCGCGAGGGGGACCGACTGCGAGGTGACGCCAAAGTTCGCAATGACGAGCGTGGGGACCAGGACCAGGACCACGGCGGACACGTTCGTCGCAAACTCGACCGTTGCGCTTCCCCTCTGGCCGTTAAGTCGACGGACGAGACGGACCGGACGGGTCAGAAGGACGAGACGCCCACAGACCCTTGTCGTCACGACAGCGATCATCCGACGCTCTGGGCTGATCGGGCCAGGTCGGAAAGCATGCCCCGCATCTTGTCCGATCTTTCAAACGCTACGCGCAGGCCAGCGAAGCCAACGGCCGCCGGTGTGGTCGCCCTAAAGCATACTTAGCCGGGACGTCCTCCTATATTAGAGATACTAAACGCTGTCACCGGACTGGAGGTCAACGATATTGAGTCCAGGAAATCTCACCCGCAAGCCATCCAGGACTAGATCGTCGAGCTGAGTGCAACGAGGGCACAAGCGGAACACCTGGACGCGACCCTGTTCGTCGAGGAAAAGGTCGACCTGCCCGCCCCCAAGAGAGTTCACGAGGCCGCGCCACAACCGCGCTTGCTTCTGATCCCAGGCGATCGGGCCCAAAACTTTTTCTAGCTCGGCAGCAGTCTGACCCGCCTCTGCAAGCGGTCGTGCAGTCTCGGTCGTCCATTCGAGAGATTCGCTCCCTGTGGTGAATAGGTCGTCGAAGCCATCGGGCGAGTAGCAAAGGTAGTCCCAGACAGAGCCTGATGACTCCTCATAGTCCGACATGTCGTTGAAGTAACGCTCACTGAACACAACCCCCCGCAACTCCCTGTGGCGTCGGTCAACGAACCTCCATGGGAACTTCTCGATCTCCGCATCAACGTCACTGCGTACGGAGGCTAGCGAATCAACGTGCGCGAGGTCGTCGATTAGACGCTCACCAGGGATCACGATGCCGATTGACGAATGAGTCTCGAAGCGAACCCGACCTGGCTCTCCAGAAGCGACCTGCGCGGAAGTGAAGTGACCGACATGAATGCCCAAGAGCATCCATTCGCCGTGACGATTGACGAATACAGGGGCACCGCTCATGCCGGCATCGGCCGAAGACTCCACAAGCAGTACATGCGTCAACCCGAATGCGGTCAACACTGGAGCCTGGGGGACGGCTGCTACGCGCCCAAACCGAAGGAGGGGCTCGATATGGCCAGGGCCACCGGGATGCTGTGTCAGCAACCCAACGGCGACAGTTTCGGCGCCGAGTAAGCGTCGATCTAGTCCAAACGCACAATTGTTCTCGTCGACCGCGCGCGCCGATCGCCCGAATTGAAGCCCAGTGAACCCTGAACCCGTAAATGACGCAATCGCGAGATCAAGACCAGATTCACCTTTAGGCAGATCCCCGGGACGCAAAAAGGACCACTTCAAGGGGTCCAGAGATTGCCTGCTCAGGCCTTGCTCCTCCATCCACGGAAACTCTACAAACAGCCCCGTCCGATACAGCCCATTCCCTTTGTCATAAATGGCATGCAGCGCCGTCACGAGGTAAAGGTGGGAGTAGTAGTCGCTCCAAGGGCGTTCACCCACTCGCACTCGCAGCATGAACGCTGTTGCCAAGCGCCTCCCATTCGCGTCAGTTATGAAGGCGCTAAAGAGAGGCATTTGCTCGAAATTCAGGTCTGGTGCGTCGTCCCCGCCGTCGATCATGCTGTAAGCCTACGCGCGTGCTTGACACGCCTTGAAGCCGCCGAATCTGTTCCGGCGTCGCCGTGAAACGCGCGCGCAACCTGTCCATTCAGGCGGGCGCGCCTAAAGGGAAATAGGCAGCCCCCGCGGCTCGCGCAGATCAACCCCTCGAACCGAACCAAATGGTCCGACTTTTTTCGGGGGGACCTCGATTAGGAGGCCCGCGTCTTCCGTGAGATTCAAGGCGTAGTCGCGGAACACGGCCCACTCGCCTTGGTAGCCCCGGTGAAGTCCGCGATGCTCGGCGCTTAGCCGTCGCCCTGAGCAGCGACGTCCCCGGGCTCGATTCAAGCGCAAAGCGTCTGGTGCTGGCGCTCAGGCACGTCGTCGATGGCACGCGCCCAAGCAACGGCATCCACAGAGCTCATCCTGCGGCGAGCCGAGCGGACAGTGCAGCCCCCAGCCAAGCGCCTTTGGCGCGCCGAACTCTCGCTCGGTAGGATTTCGGCAGAGCTCGCGCCCCGCTGTTGTGTGGAGAGGTGGGCTCTGGCCTAATGAAAATAGGGGGATGCGATGTCGCGGCTTACAGACCTTCTGCGTGCTGCAAAGCAGCTAGACCCGCAGCTCGGTGCCGATCTCGAAGAAGAGCTCAAGCCGCTCCAGAAGCGCCTTCCCTTCGGGCTGAACTTTGAGCGTCACGCGCCCGAGGCTGTTGAGTTGCCGGGCCACGCGATTCGCAAGACAAGCAAGGTCCGCAGACTTCCTCCCCGACGCTCGACCACGCGTGGTGACCAGCGGTTGTGGAAGGTCGAGTCCGTCACCGCGGACGTCGCGGTGATTTCCCTCCTCGACGCCGCCGAACCGGAGACGGCCACTGTCCCGGTCGACGACCTCGTGCTCGTCGCTGAGTTCCGCGACCGGATCTACCCAGGTCTGCGCCCGGACGGCAGCGTCGAGCGGGGCGCGGACAAGCCGTTTCACACCGTTATCAACGGGGAAAACTTCCATGTCTTGGAACAGCTCACCTTCACTCATGAACACGCTGTGGACGCAATCTATATCGACCCGCCTTACAACACAGGATCCCGAGACTGGAAGTACAACAACGACTACGTCGAGGGCGACGACCTCTACCGTCACTCGAAGTGGCTGGCGTTCATGGAGCGCCGACTTAGGATCGCGAAACAACTACTGAAGCCGGACGACTCGGTTCTGATCGTCACGATCGACGAGAAGGAGTACTTGCGACTTGGTCTGCTCCTGGAGCAGACGTTTCCTGAGGCTCGAATCACCATGATCTCCGCTGTAATCAACCCCGCGGGCGTTACGCGCCCCGGCAGCTTCTCCCGGACGGATGAGTACCTGTTCTTTGTCCAGTTTGGCGGCTCGCGCGTCTCCGCATTGCCTCTTGGCGACGAATGGCGCTTGAATCCCGGCGATACGAGAACGACACGAATGCTCTGGTCGATGTTGATCCGAACAGGAACGAATGCTCGACGGGTTGATCGCCCCAATCTTTTCTACCCAATCTTCGTATCCGAAGACGGGCTGCGACTGATAGGCGCTGGGGAATCGCCGCAACTGAGCGTCGATCGCGGAGACGTGCAGCCACCAGACGGGTCGAGGGCCATCTGGCCTATGCGGCGAGACGGAACCGAGGGAAATTGGCAGATCTCCCAAGACAAATTGCTGAGTGCATATTCTGACGGTTACGTCCGTCTAGGCCGCTTCTCAGACCGAGGAATGTCCTTGTCGTATCTCAAGTCGGGAGAGCAAAAGAAGGTACTTGACGGCACCTATGAGATCTCAGGCCGCCGCCCCGACGGGTCGATCATATCTAGCACTGAGTTCCGCTCCATCGTTCCTAGCTCCGCATGGAGAATTCCCGCGCATGACTCTTCGCGAAATGGGTCCAATCTGCTCAGCGCGATGATGCCTGATCGCAAGTTTCCGTTCCCAAAATCGCTTTACGCAGTCGAGGACGCGTTGCGCTTCTTCGTAGACGCGAAACCTGAAGCAGTCGTTCTCGACTTCTTTGCAGGGTCCGGCACAACGGCCCATGCAGTAATGCGTCTGAATAGGCAGGACGGGGGCCGCCGTCAGTGCATCTCAGTGACCAACAATGAGGTTTCGGCGGGTGAGCAATCATCACTCCGATTGAGTCAATTGCGTCCTGGCGACCCCGAATGGGAACGTCTCGGCATCTGCGAGTTCATTACGAAACCGCGCATCACTGCCGCAATAAGTGGCAATACGACTCTTGATGCACCTATCAAGGGCGACTACAAGTTTGTCGACGAGTTCCCCATGTCCGACGGGTTCGAGGAGAACGCTGCATTCTTCACTCTCACGTATGAGTCCCCCTGGATGGTTTCCAACGACAGAGCATTCGCTGCGATCGCTCCGATGCTTTGGTTGCGAGCTGGTGCGCAAGGTGCGCGCATCGACAGCCTCTCGGGAGGATGGGCGGTCGCTGAAACGTATGGCGTCCTCAGGGACCTAGATCAAGCTGCTGAGTTCGCGAGGGCTCTCAGGGGCGCGAAGGATCTCCGTATCGCTTTCATCGTCACCGATGATGAAGGCCGGTACCAGCAAGTCGCGGATGAGCTCCGCGGGCTCGAAACAGTCCGTCTATACGAGGACTATCTGCGGAACTGCGAAAACATGGGTGACCTCTGATGCGCTACACACTGAAGGATTACCAGGGCGATGCCGTCGGCGATACGCTTCGCGAGCTCTCGGCCGCAAGAGACTTCTACCGCAGCGCCAGCAAACGCGTCTCGTCAGTTGCTCTGACCGCCACCATGGGCGCGGGGAAAACTGTCATGGCGGCAGCGGTGATCGAGGCGTTGTTCTGGGGCAACGATGACTACAGCGTGGAGCCAGACCCAGGCGCGTGGTGCTTTGGTTCAGTGACGATCCATCACTTAACCAGCAGACGCGACATCGGTTGGAGCAGGCCTCAGACCGGCTCCGAAACCGTCTCGTGACGGTCGAGCACCCGTTCCGGTACCCGAAGCTGCTAGCCGGGCACGTTTACTTTCTCAACACGTCGAAACTTTCAAAGAACAGCCTTCTTGTGCGCGGCCACGACAACTCGAACACCCTCGATGGCATGTCATCGCACCCCGACTCGCTGCCGTTTACTTTCTGGGACACCCTGCGGAATACGATTGAGGACCAGGGGCTCACGCTGTACATGGTCCTAGACGAGGCACATAAGGGCATGGGCAAGCGTCCGGTCGAGACGCCAACCATCGTGAAGCGGCTCATTAACGGCCACGGCGGTGTGCCACCGGTACCGATTGTGTGGGGCGTTTCGGCCACAGTAACTCGCTTCGAGGAAGCAATGGCTGCTGCCGAGGTCCAGTCGAACCGCGTGCATTTGGGGACCGTCCAGGTCGACCCTGTACGCATCCAGGAATCGGGCCTTCTCAAGGACGACATTGTCCTCGATTTCCCAGCTGAGACGGGGGACTTTAACACGGTCCTGCTGCGGCGAGGCGTCCGTAAGGTCAAGGCCTTGTCCGTAGCGTGGGCTGCCTACGCCGCTGAACAGGGCGACGAGGCGATCAAGCCGCTGATGGTGCTTCAGGTGCCGAACAAGCCCGCCCCCGACGAGGTCGCCTCCGCCATCGACGTGATCCGCGACGAGTGGCCCGAGCTTGAATCCGACGCAGTGGCGCACGTATTTGGAGATCACTCTCCACAGTCATTCGGTGCCCACAGCGTGCCGTACATCTCGCCGGAGCGCGTGCAGGACGCTACCTATGTCCGGGTGCTGCTCGCCAAGGATGCCATTAGCACGGGCTGGGACTGCCCGCGCGCCGAGGTGATGGTCTCGTTCCGCCCCGCAAAGGATGAGACGCACATCGCGCAGCTCCTCGGCCGGATGATCCGCACTCCGCTCGCTCGGCGCATCGAGGGTGACGACCTGCTGAATAGCGTCGAGTGCATTTTGCCAAAGTTCAATAAGGCCACTGCCAGCCTCGTGATCGAGAAGATCATGGGTAACGACCTGACGGGCGGCGGGGACACCGGCCAGCGCGTGCTCATCGACCCGAAGCTGATGACGCCAAATGCCGTCGTGCCGGACGAGGTCTGGACTGTCTTCAGTACGCTACCTGCGGAGACACTGCCTCGTAAGCATGCCAACCCCATCAAGAGAGTCACTTCGCTGGCGCACGCGCTGGCTGCTGACAAGCTCCTCGCTAACGCAGGCAAGCTCGCTCACGAACGCCTTCACGGCGTGTTGAATGGCGTGGCAGCTCAGTACTCGAAGGACATGGTCAAGGCCATGGAGGACGTCCTGACTGTCGCGGGCACGACGCTTCACAGTTCGGCGAGGTACGGGACCCGCGCGGACGGCGTATTCACCGAGGTCGCGGACGATAGAGCTATTCAGGACTCCTACCGAAGCGGTGCGCGGACAATCACGCCCGACGTCGCTCGGACCTACATCGACCTCTTGACCAGCGACGCCGATGACGAGGACGCCTTGCGCGACGCTCACGTCAAGGTCGCCGCTCTCGCGATGCTGCCGCAGACGCGCCCCGCGCTGGACGCCGAGGCCGACGCGATCGCAGCAGACTGGCTGAACCAGTACCGTGTCGCTATCAAATCGCTGTCCGAGTCCAGGCAGAGCCTCTACGCCGAGATAACGGCCATGAGCACCGACCCTCAGCTCATGTCGATGGCTCTGCCGAAGAACCGCCAGGAAGAGACGAAGCGTGCTGCCGGCGAGTCAGAGCAATTGCTCGAGCGTCGGCCGCTGCATTTGCTAGCGGATGAAGAGGGCATGTTCCCCGTCGGCAAGCTCAATCCGGACGAAGTCGAGGTCATCGACACAGAGATCGGGCATGGAGACGTGCTCGCCTGGTATCGGAATCCGACGGGTGGTCGCGACTCAATGAGCATCGCCTACCAAGACCGGCACGGTGAATGGCGTACTCTGCGACCGGACTTTCTGTTCTTCGTCAACACCGATTCCGGCGTGCGCGCGAGCATCGTCGACCCGCACGGCTCATGGCTGCCTGACGCGGTTTGGAAGCTGCACGGTATGGCGAGGTTCGCCGAAGTCTACGGAGATCGGTTCCACAGAATCGAGTCGATCTCGCGGATCGATGGCGAGCTCCGCGTGCTCGACTTCAAGCTCGCGGAGGTGCGCTCGAAGGCTCTGTCCGAGTCGGATGCCAGGTTCGCGTACGACAACGCTGCTGTCGCTTATTGAATCAAGGAGTGATGCACATGAATCCTGGGTTCAATCCGGTCGACTGGTTTTTCGGGGCCGAGCCCTCCCTCAAGGTCAGCGTTGTCGCGCTTGGCTGGTCCTTGGTCACTTCAGCAATTGCCCTTGGCGGTCTTATCACGGCGATTCGCTCCCTTAACGCGACGAGGCGACAGGAGGCGCGTCGTCAGCCCAAAGTCGTGATCGCTTACCTGGAGAGCTCGTCAATCACCACGGACCTCGGCACCGAATACACCTTCCGCATCAGAGCAAAGAACCCAACGGAAGCTAGTAACGCGATCACGTCCGGTGAGTTGGAAATCCGATACATGGTTGACGCCACACTCGTCTCGCTGCGTGTCCCTAGCCTCGATGCTGAAGGTGCGCTCAGCCTCCCCGCGACCATCGCTGCGGGGACGAGTCTCGAAGGCGACGTGAGGTTCTTCGCTGCGGCCGGACTCCTCGAGGGGCGGAAGCCGCGAGACTTCGTGGCTATCTTCATTGATACTTTTGAAAACAAAAGTGAGATTCCCGTCGAGATAATTTATGCCAGGACGCCTGCATCATGAAAGTGCAGCGTTTCCCACGAGATCGGGTCGTACCGGCCACCAGTTCCGCAGCCATTGCCAGTTTTGACACGGCTGGTGGAAGGCTGATTCCTGTAATCATGGTTGATGCTACGAATCACCCTGAGATCACAGAACTGATCCGTGCACACGAACACACATTCGCCGGTGACTGCAAATCGCAATGGGCCACCTCGCTGGGAAAGTGGGACGTAGTGCGCCTTCAACTCAAGTTCGAGCGCCCGGTCGCTACGGAGTTTTTGATCGAGTTTCAGCTCCCCAAGTTCGCCGGTGCAATCGACAACATACTTCGGGCGAGAAGCATGTACTTGCTCGAAGGCGATGTCGGTTCGACTTTCATGAGCACCGGTAGGCAGCCTCGAATTCTTGTGGAACTGCCGTCAACGGGCTTCGAGTCGGCTTGGCAACGTATTTTCCATAAATCTATCGTGGACATGTTCCGCGAAGAAGGCCAGGGCAGAGCATCTTCTAGAGCGCTCGCGAGCAGATTCATCACTGATTGGCGAACCCGTACGACGCTTGATCTGTAAGGGTCGGCCGGTTCGGCCGGCTCTGCGAATGGGGTAAAGCGAATCCACGCAGAATTGATCTTCCAAGTTCTTTCGTAGCCGGAGCCGACAGGGAGCGGCAATCCTGGCGCATGGGTTGTCTGGAGTCGACGCGTGTGAGGAGTGGGGGCCATGGTCGATCCGTTCAAGGGCGAGCATCAACCACATCTGCCAGCTGACGCCTACGGTCGGCCACGGCCTCTAGCGTCGTCACGCGAAGCCCAGAGCCGACCGGTCAGATCTCAACTGTCATTAGCGCGTCGATCACAGCCCGCCGTCGGGCGAGAGTGGTGCCCTCCCACCAAGCACGCACGTCTCCGGCGCTCACAAGGTCCGCCAGCGGGCCCTGTCTCACGGCTAGGGCGATCCGATCATTGAGGACTTGCAGGTCTGAGGCCACGGCGTCTAGCGCCTCCTCGGCAGATTGAGGGCTCAACTTGCCCGAGGCGAGTAGGGATGCAATGGCGCTCTCGCGCCCCAACAACTCGCCGCGCTGCGCAGGCAGAACCGCGACGTCGATCTCTCCGGCCCGAGCGGCGAGCAAATCAGGGGCGTCAGGCCGTGAAAGCCGAGCCCAGTGGACGATCGACATGGGCGATCTCTATACGAGAGCCGCAATGGCTAGCAATGCCTCAGAAGAAAGCGTCAAGGCTTCTTGGGCGTTGGCGAAGAGCCAAGGTATGGATGCATTTCAAGGGAATGCCCACCTGGAATGCCAGGCACTGTTGACACTTCTAAGAGAGGTAGGCGTTCACGTCATACTCACGGGAGAAACAGAAGACTTCGATAAATTACAAAACGTGAAGGGTGCGCCCTGGGTCTCCAAAGCCCTCAAGAAGAACCTCTAAGAGCCGAGAGCTGTGGAGCTATTTTTTGTGGGTCTTCTCTGAAGCAAACCCATGAGCAATCCGCGCCACCCTCAGACATGGTCATCGGGTGGAGACAGGCTGGGCAGTTCGGTACTTGTAAGAACTCGAGCATGAGCTCATTCTGCCCCAGAACTTTGGATTGATGTTTCTTATCCATGGGGCCGTGTGTCCATCGGAAACACTGCAGACCCCGAGCCATGCATGCAGGCCTGAAATTTGAGTACGGAGTCCGTTCACGAGACGGAAGTCGATCTCATCCGAGACGCCCATCACGGCGCATTTGGCCCAGACACGGCCGGTTCCCGTAACCAAGTTTGTATGGGAGCCCAGAGGCCAGCAGTCAACGAGAAGGAGTGACCCGCGGGAGTCTGAAAGACAGGACCTTCGGGACGTCGCGCTTTCGGTGAGGCCCGTCTAGATCTCCTCGTGCAAGAACCAAGACGCATATGGACTGGCGATGGCCGACCACGAGATTTCCAGACTGATGCCCCGCTCGGAGCGCTCCAAATTGATGCTGACTCCAGGTATGTCCGGGTCAAAGTCAACAAGATTGCCAGCACGACGAGTTCCGACGTTCAGTTTGTTGGGCACCAGTTCCCCTGTGACCATGCTCGCGAACTGAGCATCACGCGATTGAGCGTCACGATACAGCTCCGCTTAGTACCCGAAATCGCTCGCAGGACCGCGGAGCCGCCTAACTTAGGCTCACTTAGTATCCGCAGAAGAGGACTCAAGCGGATCGCGGATAAAGTCCAGAAAGCCCCGGCCAAGAGACGACACGGACTGCAACCTTCGATTAGACACGAAGTTTTCTGGTTCCCGTTGGTTAGCCCAGGGGTGACCAGCCTGTCTTTCCTTCAGTTCTGACTTCTGACTCTCATCAATGAGCCCTAGTCCAACCAGGATGCGGGTGCGATCGTACATCCCGGTGGGAACTGGTTCGTTACGGTCTTGGAAATGTTTCTCCAGATGGTTCATGAGAGTCACCCTTGCTTGCACATGGTCACCGACGTCCGTGATCTCGTCCGCAGCTGCCAGGACACGAATGTCGTCTGCTTCGCATGCCTCAAGGGCGCGCTCATATCTATTGGCGTCGGGAAAATCTAATATCCGATTCAGTAGGGCGTTGCGAAGCAGTTTTCGCTTTGCGTCTGAATCGCTCTCAAGCAGTTGACGAAAGGTCCGCGTCACAGCGGCCTGGAAGCAGTCAGATTCAGCCAATGCGGCATCGAACCTAACAAGCGCAGATTTTTCGAGGCGCGTGAGATCGTCTCGTAGCTCGCCAACGATCTTGGTTTGTCGCCTCTCGAAGGCCGAGCCAAGCGCCCTGTTTGTGTATACAGACAGGGGCCCGCCAATGATAGGAATTGCGGACACGACAGCCTCCAGCGTTGCGGACCCAAAGGCTTCAAGTCGGTCCTTATTGATTTCTTCCAAGTCATCCCCCAAGGTCAATCACACTTTAATCTGCAACCTAGTCGAACCCAAGCACTTGCATTCGAGCCATTAACCAAGAAGAACCACGGCCAGTAGCGGAAGCCACATGGACTCGCAGGATTGACGACGGTACGGCCCACGGGGTTTCTCCAACCTGTCGTCCCCCGAGCGCGACCAGTCGCACGGCCACCTGCCGCGCCGAGGCCTCCGAGAGATGGAGGCTCGTCTCGGGCTCGGCCCCGTCACCCCGATCGACCCAGACGCCCACTCCGCCGGTCACGAACACGTCGGTGACGGCCGGATCGTCGAGGAGGCGTCCCAGGGGGCCGAACGCGGAACGCTCGTGTCGGCTGAGCCGTGCCTGTACCCCGAAACGGGCTTCTGTACCCCGGATGGTACCGAGCGCCGCCGCAGGAGGCAGGGCGAAGCGAGAAGGGGGGTGATCGAGGGTGAGGGAGGGGTGACGGGCGGTGCCGACCGGAGGCGCGTAGGACATGGTCCCGACCGTAGGGAGGGCCCGACCGGAACAGACAGATCGGTGGAGCAGCGTGGGGACGAATCGTCCGTCGCCGCCGTTGGGGACGAGCCGACCGACCACCCGGGCGAGCACCGGGTTAAAAGAGAGGGGCGGCACCGGTTGGGGGGAACCGGTGCCGCCACGTGCGTCGGGCGATTGGGGGGAATCAGCGCGACGCACGTCGGAATTGAATCCGACTCGCTCACTGTACCCCAGAACGCTCCGGGAACACCACGCCGTGCGCTCCTGCCAGGCGTGTCGTCCACCCCTGCCCGGCGTCGCCTGCGGAGTAAGGTCGTCGGCGCGGCTCCGTGCCGCGGTTCACGCAACGACGCGAGAGGACTTCCGATGCTCGACGGCACCGACGACCAGCCCACCGAAGGACGCACCTTCGCCCCGCCCGCCGACTTCGTCCGGACGGCCGTCGCCGGCTCCGACCTCGCCGGACGAGCCGCTGCCGACCGCCTCGCCTTCTGGGGCGACCAGGCCCGCGAACGGCTCACCTGGTCCCGGGTCCCGACCGAGACGCTCGACTGGTCGGACGCGCCCTTCGCCCGATGGTTCGCCGACGGCACGCTCAACGTCGCCTACAACTGCCTGGACCGGCATGTCGAGGCCGGACACGGTGATCGCGTCGCGCTGCACTGGGAGGGCGAGCCCGGCGACGCCCGCTCGCTGACCTACGCCGAACTGACCCACGAGGTCAAGCGCGCGGCGAACCTGCTGCTGTCGCTCGGCGTGCGGGCCGGGGACCGCGTCGTCGTCTACCTGCCGCAGATCCCCGAGGCCGTGGTCACCATGCTGGCCGTGGCCCGGATCGGAGCCGTCCACTCCGTCGTCTTCGGCGGCTTCAGCGCCGAGAGCCTGCGGGCGCGCATCGACGACGCCGGAGCCCGCCTGGTCGTCACGGCGGACGGCGGCTGGCGCAAGGGGGCGGTCTCCCCCCTCAAGGCCGCCGTCGACGAGGCCCTGGCGGTGGACGGCGACTCCACGGTCGAGCACGTCCTCGTCGTCCGGCGGGGCGGCAACGACGTCGAGTGGACCGACGGCCGCGACGTCTGGTGGCACGACGCGATCGAGACCGTTGCCGACGAGCACGTCGCCGAACCCTTCGAGGCCGAGCACCCGCTCTTCATCCTCTACACGAGCGGCACGACCGGGAAGCCCAAGGGCATCCTGCACACCTCGGGCGGCTACCTCACCCAGGTCGCCTACAGCCACTCCGTCGTCTTCGACCTGCACCCCGAGACCGACGTCTACTGGTGCACGGCGGACGTCGGGTGGATCACCGGGCACAGCTACGTCGTCTACGGCCCGCTGGCCAACGGCGCGACGCAGGTGCTCTACGAGGGCACCCCCGACTTCCCTGCGCCGGGCCGCTGGTGGGACCTCGTCGAGAAGTACGGCGTGACGATCTTCTACACCGCGCCCACGGCCATCCGGGGCTTCATGAAGTCCGGCAGGGAGATCCCGGGGGCCCGCGACCTGACGTCGTTGCGCCTCCTCGGGTCGGTGGGCGAGCCGATCAACCCGGAGGCCTGGCTGTGGTTCCGCGAGGTGATCGGCGCCGGCCGCACGCCCATCGTCGACACGTGGTGGCAGACCGAGACGGGCGCGCAGATGATCTCGCCGCTGCCGGGCGTCACGACCACCAAACCCGGGTCGGCCCAGACCCCCCTGCCGGGCATCTCGGTGGACGTGGTGGACGACCACGGCACTCCGGTGGCGAACGGCAAGAGCGGCCTGTTGGTCGTCTCCGAGCCCTGGCCGTCGATGCTGCGAGGCATCTGGGGCGATCACGACCGCTACGTCGAGACGTACTGGAGCCGGTTCGGCGACCGCTACTTCGCCGGAGACGGCGCCCGCCGCGACGAGGACGGCGACATCTGGCTGCTGGGCCGCGTCGACGACGTGATGAACGTCTCGGGTCACCGCCTGTCGACCGCCGAGATCGAGTCGGCCCTGGTGTCGCATCCGATCGTCGCCGAGTCCGCGGTCGTCGGTGCGGCCGACGAGACCACCGGTCAGGCGGTGGTGGCGTTCGTCATCCTGAGGAACAAGGCGAAGACCACGCAGACACCCGAGGAGGCGGTGGCCGCGTTGCGTGCGCACGTCGCCCACCAGATCGGCGCGATCGCGCGTCCGCGCACCGTCGTGCTCGTCGACGAGCTGCCGAAGACGCGCTCGGGCAAGATCATGCGCCGCCTGCTGAGGGACGTGGCGGAGGGCCGCGAGGTCGGCGACACGACCACGCTGGCGGACACGTCGGTCATGTCGGTGATCACCGCCGAGATGCGCTGACCCCGGCACGACGACGGCCCCTCCTCGTCGAGAGGAGGGGCCGTCGTCGTGACCGGACGAGGAGGCGCGTCAGCGGACCTCGAGGACGAGCTCGACCTCGACGGGCGAGTCGAGCGGCAACACCGCGACCCCCACGGCACTTCGGGCGTGACGCCCGGCCTCGCCGAAGATCTGCCCGAGGAGGTCGGACGCGCCGTTGATCACCCCGGGCTGGCCGGAGAAGTCGGGATCGGAGGCGACGAAACCGGTCAGCTTGACGACGCGGACGACGTCGTCGAGCGAATCGAGCACCGTCGCCGCAGCGGCGAGGGCGTTCAGCACGCAGGTCGCGGCCATCGCCTGCGCGTCGGCGGGCTCGACCAGCCCGTGACCCTCACCCACCTTGCCCGTGGTCGGCAGCCGCCCGTCGACGAACGGCAGTTGACCCGCGGTGTAGACGAGCGACCCCGTGCGGAGGGCCGGGACGTACGAGCCCGCGGGTGCCGCGACGGGAGGGAGGACGAGACCGAGCTCGGCCAGGCGCTCGTCGACCGTCGTCATCAGGCGTCCTGCCGAGGGCGCTTGAGCCACGCGACGGGACCACCCTCGGGCCCCTGGGTCACCTGGACGAGTTCCCATCCGTCGGAGCCCCAGTTGTTGAGGATCGCCGTGCTGTTGTGCACCAGCAGGGGCGTCGTCGTGTACTCCCAAAGGACCATTTCGGCTTCCGTTCAGCTTGAAAATCAGCGATGTCGCTTACTCTGATCCTATGTCTGCCCCAAAATCGAAGCCCACGTCCGCCATCGGGGCACTCTTCGGATTCGTCGGCTTCAGCGTCCTGGCCGGCCTCCTGGTGACCATCGGCGTGACGCCGGCCATCGCGGTCGCCGGCATGACGGCCTCGAGTTCGATCGGCGTCTTCGAGTCGATCCCCGATTACATCGAGATCGGCAAGCTGCAGCAGCGCAACACGCTGTACGCGAGCCAGGGCGGGCAGCAGGTGCCCTTCGCGACCCTCTACAGCGAGAACCGCGTCGAACTCAAGTGGGACCAGGTCAGCGAGAACCTGAAGACCGCCGTCGTCGCCGGTGAGGACCGGCGCTTCTACGAGCACGGCGGGGTCGACGTGACCTCCCTCGTGCGCGCGGCAGTCGGCTCGGCCGGGGCCGGCGAGCTCGGCGCGAGCGGTGGTGGTTCGACCCTGACGATGCAGCTCGTCCGCAACATCCGCATCGCGCAGTCGCAGCAGCTGCCGACCGCGGACGAGCGTGACGCCGCCTACAAGGAGGCGACCACGACGACCCTCGACCGCAAGCTCGAAGAGATGAAGTTCGCGATCGGGCTCGAGAAGAAGTACAGCAAGGACGACATCCTGCTGGCCTACCTCAACATCGCCTACTTCGGCGACCAGACCTACGGCGTGCAGGCCGCCGCACAGCACTACTACAACAAGAGCGCCGCCGACCTGACCGTCCCCGAGGCCGCGAGCCTCATCGCGATCGTCCAGTACCCGGACTCGCGCAACATGTCGACGCCCGAGAAGTACCCGGCCAACAAGGCCCGGCGCGACGTCATCATCAAGTCGATGCTGGCCGAGAAGGACATCGACCAGGCGACGGCCGATGCCTCCCTCGCCACCCCGGTCGAGAGCTACGTCGTGTTGACGGCGCCCACCCAGGGCTGCGGCGCCGTGACCGTCGCCTCGGCGGCGTACTTCTGCGACTACGTGAAGAAGAGCATCAAGGACCTGGCCGTCCTCGGCTCTACGCCCGAGGAACGCCAGGCCAACTGGAACACCGGCGGGTACAGCGTCTACACGACCCTGAACCTCGACCTGACCGAGAACGCCAAGGCACAGATCGACAAGTTCGCTCCGGCGTCCGAGAGCCGCCTGAAGCTCGGCAGCGTCGTGGACTCCGTCGAGGCCGGGACGGGCCGCGTCATCGTGATGGCGCAGAACACGGCCTTCTCCGAGGTCGTGAGTCCTGACCCGACGCTGACCTCGGTCAACTACAGCACGGACTACGACTACGGCGGATCGGGCGGATTCCAGCCCGGATCGACCTACAAGCCGTTCACGCTGATCGACTGGATCGAACAGGGCCACGGAATCTACGAGTCGGTGAACGCCAAGCCCCGGACGTTCAACATGACGATCAATGGCAGCCGTGGCAACAAGTACTCGCCGAAGAACGACGCGGGCGAACAGCCCGGCCAGATGAGCGTCGCCGACGCCACCGCGAAGTCGATGAACACGGCTTACGCCGCCATGGCGGAGAAGCTCGACATCGCCGACATCCAGGGCGTGGCGAAGAAGCTCGGCGTGCACCGCGCCGACGGTGCTCCGCTGCACGACTACGCGTCCGCCATCCTCGGCTCGGCCGACGAGATCGCGCCCCTGACGATGGCTGCGGCCTATGCCGGCATCGCCTCGGGCGGCACCTACTGCGCGCCGATCATCGTCGACAACATCAAGGACGCCAACGGAGCCGACCTCGGTGGTCAGCCCCAGTCCTGCAACCAGGCGGTCGACCCCCAGGTCGCCGCGGCCGCTGCCGTCGCCATGCAGGGACTGTGGCGGAACGGTACCGCCGTCGGCGGTCTGCCCGCCGACGGGTACCCCGAGATCGGCAAGACCGGAACCACCGACGCCAAGGACCAGATCTGGATCGCCGGCGCCACGACGAAGCTCGCCACGGTGGTCTGGCAGGGCAACGCCGACGGTGGCAAGAAGAGCCTCCGCACGGTGACGTCACCGAACCAGAGCCGCTTCGGCAGCTACGCGAACGCCCGACCGCAGTACTTCAAGGCCGTTCAGACCGTGAACAACACGGTGTACCCGGGGACCGCCTTCGGGGACGCCTCGGGAGCCGTCCTCCGCGGCTCGGGCGTGGCCGTCCCCGACATGGCCGGCACGACCCCGTCGGCGGCCCAGGCGCTGCTGAGAGGCGTGTCCCTGGCGTACGAGGACGGCGGCACCCAGCCGTCGGCTCTGCCTGCCGGTCAGGTCATCGGTTCGGACCCCGCCGTCGGCACCGTCGTGTCGAAGGGCACGACCGTCAAGGTCTTCACGAGTGACGGCAGCGGTGCCGCCGCTGTCCCCGACGTGACGCGGCAGAAGGTGGGCGACGCCGTCAAGTCGATCGGTGGGGCCGGCTTCGACACGTCCAAGGTGTCGATCGCGGGATTCACCCCCGGAGACGGGAAGAACGCCTGCCAGGTCGCGTCCACGAATCCCGCTGCCAACACGTCCGTCGCCAAGGACTCGGCCATCGGGCTGACGGTCTACGGCGACAAGGACGGCAACGACCCGGGCAACTGCGCGTGAGCCCACGAACCACCGGTGGGCCGAGCGCCCTCCAGACGACGGCCGTGACCGCAGCAGCGGGCGCGGCCGTCGGCCTCGGAGCACTGGCATGGGGCGTCTTCGTCGAGCGCAGCCGGTTCACGGTGCGGCACGAGGTGTTGCCCGTCCTCGAGCCCGGCTCGCGGACGCTCACGATCCTGCACCTGTCCGACCTGCACCTCGCCCCCTGGCAGTCCGAGAAGCAAGAATGGGTCCGGGGTCTCGCCGTGCTCGAGCCCGATCTCATCGTCAACACCGGCGACAACATCGGTCACGAGGACGCCCACACCGCTCTCGAATACGCGCTCGAACCCTTCCGCGGAGTCCCCGGGGTCTTCGTGAACGGCTCCAACGACTACTACGGCCCCTCCCCCAAGAACCCCCTGGCCTACTTCGGCGGGCCGAGCAAGGCCCACCGCGCGCCGGTCGACCTCGACATCGACCGCATGCAGTCGTTCTTCACCGACCAACTCGGCTGGCTCGACCTGAACAACAGGGCACGAGCGCTCGAGCTGCGGGGCTCGCGACTCGAACTGTTCGGTGTCAACGACGCACACCGCGGGTGGGACCGTCTGGACCGCATCCCCGGCGCCCTCGACGACCTCCGCGAGAACGTCGGTTGGCAGGACGATCGCGGCGGGCCCGACCCCATCAGCATCGGCGTCACCCACGCTCCTTACCAGCGCGTGCTCAACTCGTTCGTCAACAACGGTGCGGACGTCATCTTCGGCGGTCACACGCACGGTGGACAGGTGCAGGTGCCCGGCTACGGGGCGCTCGTCACCAACTGCGACCTGCCTCGCAGCAAGGTCAGCGGACTGACGACCTGGAGCCATGCCCGCAAGACCGCACACCTCGAGATCTCGGCCGGCCTGGGCACCTCGATCTACGCCCCCGTCCGGTTCTCGTGCCGGCCCGAAGCCGTGATCGTGACCCTCACGGCCTGAGCTCCACCCGAGTGACACGAGCAGGCCCGAACATGGGCTATTCTTGTCAGGTTGCTTCACGTGAGAACGCGAAGACATCGGGGTGTGGCGCAGCTTGGTAGCGCGCCTCGTTCGGGACGAGGAGGTCGTGGGTTCGAATCCCGCTACCCCGACAAGAAATTGGCTCCACCTTTGGGTGGAGCCAATTTCTTTGTGTTCATCGGTTCGCCCTTCGGGCGATACGGCAAATGGCTCCACCCTTGGGTGGAGCCATTTGATTTTCTGTGCTTGTTGGTTCGCCCTTCGGGCGACACAGCAGATGGTTCCCCCTTCGGGGACATCCGGGGTCAGGCGAGGCGGCCGCCGGACTCGGCGAGGTAGCACGCACCGCAGAGCGACTCGTACGTCACCTGCTGGCCGTCGATCGCGACCTGGTCGCCGTCGAACACGAACCGGTCGCCGACCGTACGCGCCGTGAAGACCGCCTTGCGACCGCAGCGGCAGATCGTCTTGAGCTCTTCGAGCGAGTGCGCCACCTCGAGCAGCCGGCGGCTGCCGGGGAAGGCCACCGTGCGGAAGTCCGTCCGGATGCCGTAGGCCAGCACCGGGACGTCGTCGAGGATCGCGATGCGCAGGAGGTCGTCGATCTGGTGCGGGGCCAGGAACTGCGCCTCGTCGACCAGCAGGCAGGCGAGACTCGAGCCCGTCTCGTCACGGACGGCGTCACGTCGGGCCAGGAAGACCTGCCGCACCTCGTCGTCGGGGGCGAAGGTGACGTCCGCGGCCCGGGTGACTCCCAACCGCGAGACGATGGCGTCGTCGCCCTTGGTGTCGACACCCGGTTTGGCCAGCAGCACACGCTGACCGCGTTCTTCGTAGTTGTAGGCGGCCTGCAGCAGAGCCGTGCTCTTGCCGCTGTTCATCGCGCCGTAGCGGAAGTAGAGCTTGGCCACTACTGGAGGTAACCGTCTTCGGCCGCCCGACGGATGAGCTCGGACTTCTTGCTGGCCGGTCGGTTGGCCTTGGCGTACTTCTCGCGCACCCGACGGAGGAACGTCTTCGCCGTCTCGTACTGGACGTTCATCTGAGCAGCGACCTCGTTGGTGCTGAAACCCGAGACGTACAACCGGAACGCCTCGGCCTCGCCGGCGCTGAGCTTGGGCCTGGTCTGGTTCGCGGCACCGGCCGGGAGCGGACGCCAGTCGCGCTGAGGCGAGTTGTCACGGGCGACCCCCATGACCTGGCGGGCGGCGTCCATCACCTCGCGCATCGGCAGGGTCTTCGACAGGAAGGCCGACGCCCCCGCCTCGAGGGCACGTTCGCGCGACTCGCGGGTGTCGAGGCTCGACAGGACGACGACCTTGGCCCCGGCAGCCCGGCAGGTACGGACCCGGGCCTCGATCGAGACGGGCTCTTTCAACTGGAAGTCGAGGAAGACGAGGTCGGTCGGGAAGTTGTCGCTGTGCACCAGCTGCAGCCAGGTGTGCGCCGTGAGGACGAGGTCGAAGTCGTAGGCGTTCACGTTGATCCAGCTGCTCAGGCTGTCGAGCAGCACCTCGTGGTCGTCGAGGATGGCGAGCCGGACGCGACGGGCGGGCGGTGCGTCGGACCCCGGGCCGACGGTGGCCCACGAGGGTGCTGCGACGGGCCTCCCGAAGCCCGGACGTTGGGACGAGCGACCGCTCGACTCAGTGCTGGTCATAAGAAAACCTTAGTGTCAGATGCGAGGGTGCCCGGTCGACCCGCAGGTCGCCCGAGACGAGGCGGAGCACGGTCAGACAGGGGGCGAGCGACCGTCGCGCGGCGGCGGCCGACGACCCGAACGCGAGGTCGATCGCGATGTCGACCCGCGCCTCCTCGGCCTCGAGCACGACCCGGAGCGAGCGAGCCTCGACGACCTCGACGTCGTCCACCGCCGCGAAGAGCGCCCAGAGCGCTGTGCGGTGCTCCGGGCCCAGGCGGTCGGCGAGTCGATCGGGGTCGACGACCTGGGTCGGCACCCGGCGGCCGGGCGCGGCGAGACGCCGGGCCAGCCACGTCGCGTCGGCGTCGGCCACCAAGGAGGCGCGCAACGAGTCGGCGACGCGCCGTGCCTCGTCGGCGTCCTCCTCGCCGATCCGACCGGAGGCGACGAGGCGCGCGAAGAACGGCACGACCTCGCGGTTGAGCACGGTGACGCGGTCCTGCTGGACCGACCGGGCGAGGGTCACCCTCAGGTCGTCGGTGCTGGCTCTGCGGAATCCCGTGGCTCGGGACACCCACCCCTCGACGTGCGCGACGAAGACGTTCGAGAAGGTCGCCGCGGCGACCGTCAGGGCGAGCAACGGCGTGAGGGCGACCACGACGTACGACGCGGTGGGCACGGGCGTGACGAAACCCGGGGCCTCGACCAGGACCACGACGGCGAGGACCACGGCCACGGCACCTCCGGCGGCGAGGATCTCTCGCGCCGAGCGGTACGGGGCGACTCCGAGCAGGAGGACCCCCGAGGCGATCCCCGCCCAGTCGTCCCTCACGAAGGGGTTGCTGCCGGCGGTGGCCAGGGCGGACAGGACTCCCGCCGCCGCACACGCCCCCGCGACGCCCCAGAGCGCCGCGGAACCGAACGGCGCCCGGAGGGGCGCGGCCGACACGACGAGCACGACGCCCCCCGCGGCGACGGCGACGAGCGCGCCCGCCGCGGCCCAGGGTGAGGACACGTCGGAGGCCCGCAGGAGCGTCTCGACGACGGCGACGAGCCATGCGGCGAGGGCCGCCCCGAGGGTGACCGGTCGGGCCGCCAGGGCGCCGAGGGGGTCGACCTGTTGAGGAGACCGACCGGAGGCCCGGCCGCCGGGACGAGGAGGGGCGGCGAGGGTCATGCGGGCACCCCGTCGTCGGCGACGACGACCGGCGCCGTGACGGCGAACGGGACCCGCAGGACGATCGACGTGCCGCTGCCGGGGGACGACCAGATCTGCACGTGACCGTCGACGCGTGCGAGACGCGCCTCGACGGACGCCGTCAGGCCGAGACGGTCGGGGGCCACCGCAGCCGGGTCGAAGCCGACGCCGTCGTCGATCACCATCACGGTCAGGTCGGTGCCGTCGCCGAACACGACGAGCTCGGCCCGGTCGGCTCCGCTGTGGCGACCCACGTTGACGAGGCACTGCGCGACGGCCAGACCAAGGGCGTCCCCGGTGACCGGATCGAGGCGACCGACCGCCGAGACGTCACCCGTCACGGCGACCTCGAGACCGCCCGACCGCGACTGCTCGACGGCCGCGTGCAGTCGGCTGCGCTCCCAGGCGTCCGCGGCCCTCACGGCGACCTCGGGCGGCACGGAGCCCGGCGAGAGCCAGTCCCGCCCCACGAGCACCTCGAGGTCGGCCGCGATCGACCGGGCGGTCTCGGGCGGCAGGGCTCCGGGACGGGTGGTCGCCAGGGCGGCGAGGTGCCCGAGGATCGTGTCGTGGACCAGGGCGGCCGCCTGCTGCTCGATGTCGACGCGGATGCCCTGGACCTGCTGCTCGAGCGCCGCTCGGTGCAGCCGGGGCTGGGCCTCGCGGGCACGTCCCCGCGACACCTCGGCATGGCCCGTCACCACGGCCACGAGGACGAACGCTAGCAGCGCGGTGACGTCGAGCCGGAGGGAGGCGCCCGTGTGCCACGTCGCCAGCTGCGTGGCGAGCTCGCCCGCCGCGTAACCCGCGGCCGACCAGAGGAGACCTCGACGAGGGCCGACGGCGGTGCTGCCGACCATGACGAGGGCGATCTTGGGCAACGAGAGCGAGAAGGCGTCCGAGGCCTGCACGGCCGCCACCTGCGAGAAGAGGGTGACGGCGTACCAGTACAGGGCTGCGGTCCCGACGATCAGGTAGGCGAGATGGGCCGTCGTCGAACGCGAGCGCTCGACCACGACGAGAAGGACGACCAGGGGCACGAGCGAGACCAGGGCCGGCCAGAGGAGCAGATCGGGCGTGGCGGCCTGTTTCGCGAGCAACAGGGCCGCCGCCGCCGCGAGGACCGTGGCCGCGATGGCGTGACACGCCCTCGACACGGAGTCGCCGACGGCCGCGGGAGCGAGGTGGGCGGGGAGGCCGAGCAGCATGCGGCCTCCTCGGCTCGTTCGGGTCAGGAGAGATCATGGCAGAAGGCGGACCCGGGCTGTACCCCGACATGTGGGGCCATCGACGATTAAGGGCGGGCCGATGCTTCGTTTTGTGCCCCGTTCCCCTCGGCGAGGGGGCGACACCATGGGCCCCGTGGCCCGCCGACCCGAGGGCCCGACGGCCCGACGGCCCGACGGCCCGACGGCCCGGCGGCCCTGAACTCTCGCAGGCTCAGAACAGTCGAGGCTGCGACCGTGCCCCACCGGGCAGTTCGTGGGCGATGAGTGCCCGGGGAACGGAGGAGCCACCGGTACCGACCGTCAGATCGGGGGTGCCAGGAAGGGCGCCGGTGGCTGCCGTGCCGGTACCGTTCAGCCCCATGAGTCGCAGGGAGCGCGCGCTGTCGTCGAGCGCCGCGGAGCGCATCGACCCCGTGGACGGGTCGGCCTGGCCCTTCTCGAGGCCGTACTCGCGCAACAGGGGCCGCAGACGTGCGGCCAGCCACGAGCGGTAGCCCGTCGGTGCGTAGGTGCCCTGGGCGTAGAGCGCGCGGTATTTGACCACGAGCTCGGGGTGCTCACGTTCGAGCCAGGCGAACCACCATTCCTTGACCCCGGGCTTGAGGTGCAAGGCGCTGTACATGACGCTCGAGGCACCCGAGTCGCGGACGGCCGCGAGCGCTGCGTGCAGGTGATCGAGCCCGTCGGTGAGGTACGGCAGCACGGGCATCATGAAGACCGAGCAGGACAACCCCAGCTCGCGGGCCGCCGAGACGGTGGCCAGGCGGGCCGCAGTCGTCGGCGTGCCCGGCTCGACCGACTGCTGCAGGTCGTCGTCGTAGACGGCGATCGACATGGCCAGGTCGACGGGCACGTGCTGTGCCGCCTCGGCGAGCAGGGGCAGGTCGCGCCGCAACAACGTGCCCTTCGTCAAGATGCTGAAGGGGGTGCCCGAGTCGGCGAGGGCGGCGATGATGCCGGGCATGAGCCGGTACCGACCCTCGGCACGCTGATAGGGGTCGGTGTTGGTGCCGAGAGCGACCGGGTGGTGCTGCCACGTCGGACGGTGGAGTTCGCGGGCGAGCACCTCGGCGACGTTCACCTTGACGACGATCTGGCGGTCGAAGTCGTCGCCGCCGTCGAGGTCGAGGTACTCGTGGGTGGGGCGGGCGAAGCAGTACACGCAGGCGTGGCTGCAGCCGCGGTAGGGATTGATCGTCCACCCGAATGGCAGAGTCGAGTCGCCACCCGGGACGCGGTTGAGAGCACTCTTGGCGACCACCTCGTGGAACGTGACCCCCGCGAACTCGGGCGTCGTGACGGAGGTGATCAGGTTGTTCAGTCGCGCCAGACCGGGCAGCGCCGAGGCGTTCTCGGTGTCGACCGCTTGCTCGGACCATCGCATGCCCCCCATTCGAACACATGTTCGAATCAGGGTCAACCCGGCGCGCTCCGTGCGGGGTCGCGCGGACCGGCACCGGGCCTAGGCGTGGATGTGCAGCGCCTCGGCGGTCGCCCCGATGGTCGACGCGGCCCGCCGCTCGTCGGACGAGAGGTCGTCGCCGTAGGTCGGGATCATCGCGTTCAGTCGCGGCTTCCATGCCGCGATGCGGTCGGGGAAGCACCGCTCGAGCACGCTGAGCATGATCGGCACGGCCGTGGACGCCCCCGGGGACGCGCCGAGCAGACCCGCGATGGTGCCGTCGGCCGCCGTGATCACCTCGGTGCCGAACTGCAGCACCCCGCCCTTCTTGCGGTCCTTCTTGATGACCTGCACCCGCTGGCCGGCGGTGATGCGGTACCAGTCCTTCGGATCGGCGTCGGGCATGAACTCGCGGAGCGCCTCGAACTTGGTCTGCTTGCTCGCCGCGAGCTGCCCCACGAGGTACTTGACCAGCGAGAGGTTGGCGAGCCCGGCGCGGATCATCGGGTACAGGTTGTGGGCACGGATCGAGGCGAACAGGTCGAACATCGAACCGTGCTTGAGGAACTTCGGGCTGAAGCCGGCATAGGGCCCGAACATCAGGCTGGCCTGCCCGTCGACGACGCGGGTGTCGAGGTGCGGGACCGACATCGGGGGCGAGCCGACGGCGGCCTTGCCGTAGACCTTGGCCTGGTGCTTGCCGACGATCGCAGGATCGTCGCAGCGGAGGAACTCACCACTGACCGGGAACCCGCCGAAGCCCTTGATCTCGTCGATGCCCGACTTCTGCAGCAGGTGCAGTGCGCCGCCGCCGGCGCCGACGAACACGAAGCGTGCGTCGACGGTCGTCGGCGTGCCACCGACCTGCTTGCGGAGGGCCACCCGCCACGTGCCGTCGGCGAGCTTCGTGAGGTTCGTGACGCGGTGGTCGACCTCGAGCAGGGCACCCTCGCCCTGCAGGTACGTGAGGAGGAGGCGCGTGAGCGACCCGAAGTCGACGTCCGTTCCGGCGGCGATGCGCGTCGCCGCGATCGGCTGCCCCTTCGCCCGACCCGGGATGAGGACCGGTGCCCACGACCGGATGACGGACGAGTCGGTGCTGAACTCGAGCCCCTGGAACAGCGGGTGCTCACGCAGTGCCTCGTGTCGCTTGCGCAGGTACTCCACGTTCTTCTCACCCCAGACGAAGCTCATGTGCGGGGTCGAGTTGATGAAGGCGTCGGGCTGGGGCAGGGCCCCCTCGGCCACGAGGAACGACCAGAACTGTCGCGAGACCTGGAACTGCTCGTTGACCTTGACGGCGCTCGAGGTGTCGATCGTGCCGTCGGACCGTTCGGGCGTGTAGTTGAGCTCGCAGAGGGCGGAGTGACCCGTGCCCGCGTTGTTCCAGGGGTTGCTCGACTCGAGGGCGACGTCGCCCAGCGCCTCGTAGATCTGGATCGTCCAGCTCGGCTCGAGCTGCTTGATCATGGCACCGAGGGTGGCACTCATGATGCCTGCCCCGATGAGGGCTACGTCGACGGGCTTCTTCGCATCGGTCACGAGGTCAGTCTAGGCCCGCCCCCTCGGCGACCCCGGGTGACCACCGGACGGCGACACCCCGGTGTCTCGATGCCGAGAGACCGGGGTGCGTCGCGTCACCGGCCTCAGGTGGCCGGCACCGAGGGATCAGGCGACGGCGCGCTCGGCGGCGACGAGCTCGGCGATCTGCACGGCGTTCAGCGCCGCGCCCTTGCGGAGGTTGTCGTTGCTGATGAAGAGCGCGAGCCCACGGTGGCCGGGGACGCCCTCGTCGTGACGGATGCGGCCGACGAAGCTCGGGTCGGCTCCCGCCGCCTCGAGCGGGGTCGGGACGTCGGTGAGGACCACCCCGGGGGCGTCGCGCAGCAGTTCTTCGGCGCGCTCCACCGTGATGTCCGAGGCGAACTCGGCGTTGATCGAGAGCGAGTGCCCCGTGAAGACCGGCACGCGGACGCACGTGCCGCTGACCAGCAGGTCGGGGCGCTCGAGGATCTTGCGGCTCTCGTTGCGCAGTTTCTTCTCTTCGTCGGTCTCGTTCATGCCGTCGTCGACGATGCTGCCCGCGAGCGGGATGACGTCGAAGGCGATGGGACGGACGTACTTCACCGGTTCGGGCAGGTCGACCGCGCGTCCGTCGTGCACGAGGCCGATGGTGTCGCCCTCGATCGCGGCGCGGGTCTGCTGCAGCAGCTCGTCGGCGCCGGCGAGGCCGCTGCCCGACACGGCCTGGTAGGTGCTGACGATCAGACGCTGCAGGGTGGCCTCGGTGTCGAGCACCTTCAGCACGGGCATGGCCGCCATGGTCGTGCAGTTGGGGTTGGCGACGATGCCCTTCACCGCCTCGCGCAGGGCGTGGGGGTTCACCTCGCTGACCACCAAGGGCACCTCGGGGTCCATGCGCCAAGCGCTCGAGTTGTCGATGACGAGCGCACCGGCCGCGGCGAACCGCGGGGCATGGGCCCGCGAACCCGTGGCGCCGGCCGAGAAGAGGGCGATGTCGAGACCGGCGGGATCGGCCGTCTCGATGTCCTCGACGACGATCTCGACCCCGCGGAAGGGCAGGGTCGTGCCCGCCGATCGGGCGGTGGCGAAGAAGCGGATCTCGGCGACCGGGAAGTCGCGCTCGTCGAGCAGCGTGCGCATGACCTTGCCGACCTGTCCGGTCGCGCCGATCACGCCGACGCGCAGTCCTTCGGCCATGGGTGCCTCCTGGGGGTTCGGTGGTGCAGGGTTCGGTGGTGCCGGGTTCGGTGGTGCAGGCCGCGGAACGGCGGGAGCAGGGTCGGGAGGCGCGGTGCGAGAGCCGCGCGCGCCTCCTGGTCGAGGACCGGGTCGCGTCAGCGGCCGGTGCCGCCGTGGACGACCGCGTCGACCTCGGCGTCGAGACCGAAGGCCGTGTGGACGACGCGGAGTGCGTCGTTCAGGGTGTCGGCCCGGGTGACCACCGAGATGCGGATCTCGCTGGTCGAGATCATCTCGATGTTGATGCCGGCCTCGAAGAGGGCCGTGAACAGTCGCGCCGAGACGCCGGCGTTGGTGCGCATGCCCGCACCGACGAGCGCGAGCTTGCCGATCTGGTCGTCGTACTGCAGCGACTCGAAGCCGATCTCGGAGCGGTCCGACTCGAGGGCCTGGAGCACGACGGCGCCCTCGGACTTCGGCAGGGTGAACGAGATGTCGGTGCGGCTGGTCGACGCCGCCGACACGTTCTGCACGATCATGTCGATGTTGGCGCCGGTCTTGGCGACCGTGCGGAAGATCTGGGCGGCCTTGCCCGGCACGTCGGGGACGCCGACGACGGTGATCTTGCCCTCGCTGAGGTCGCCCGCGACCCCGCTGATGATGGGTTCTTCCACGTTCTCTCCCTCTTTCGGGTTGACGACGAGCGTGCCCTCGTTGTTGTTGAACGACGAGCGGACGTGCAGGGTGACCCCGTGACGCCGGGCGTACTCGACGGCACGGATGTAGAGCACCTTCGACCCGGCGGCGGCGAGCTCGAGCATCTCTTCGCTCGTGACGCGGTCGAGCTTTCGGGCCTTGGGCACGACGCGCGGGTCGGCCGTGAAGACGCCGTCGACGTCGGTGTAGATCTCGCACACGTCGGCGTCGAGCGCCGCCGCGAGGGCGACGGCGGTCGTGTCGGAGCCACCTCGACCGAGGGTCGTGATGTCACCCGTGGATCGGTTGAACCCCTGGAAGCCGGCGACGATGGCCACGTACCCGGCGTCGAGGGCGTCGCGCACCCGGCCGGGTGTCACGTCGACGATGCGGGCCTTGCCGTGCTGGGCGTCGGTGATCATGCCGGCCTGGCTGCCGGTGTACGAGCGGGCCTCGACGCCCAGGCTGCGGATCGCCATGGCGAGCAGGGCCATGCTGATGCGCTCGCCCGCGGTGAGCAGCATGTCGAGCTCGCGGCCGCCGGGGAGCGGACTGACCTCGTTGGCCAGGTCGAGCAGCTCGTCGGTGGTGTCGCCCATCGCGCTGACGGCCACGACGACGTCGTTGCCGGCCTTGCGCGTCTCGACGATGCGCTTGGCGACGCGCTTGATGCTCTCGGCATCGGCGACGGACGACCCGCCGAATTTCTGCACGATCAAGCTCACGGTGACTCCTGAGAAGGGGACTGGGCGCGCCGGAGGACGGCTCACGCCTGCGTCCGGCGATTCTATTCGGTGTCGAGGGCGTGTGACGCACACGGCTCGGTGTCCCGCGGACGGCCCCGAGGGGTCGCGCATCGGAGCACGGAGGGCGGCGTCGACGCCTCTCCCCTACGGTGGACCGATGCCCGACACCACCGACCAGGCCCGCGGCGCCGCCAGCCGCCTCCAGGACAGCCGCGCCCTCACGACCGCCGCCCGCGTCGGTTTCGCCATGAACGGCCTGCTCCACGTCGTGATCGGCGTGATCGCCCTCGGCGTCGCGTTCGGCGGTGGCGGCGAGGCCGACCAGGGCGGTGCCCTCGGGCAGTTCGCGTCCCGTCCGGGCGGGGTCTTCCTCCTCTGGCTGATCGTCGTGGGGCTCTGGGGCCTCGGCCTGTTCCAGGTGCTCGAAGCCGCTCTCGTCCGGGGGACCGACGAGGACGCCTGGGCCGAGCGCGCGAAGGAGGGCGGCAAGGGCGTCGCCTACCTCGCCGTCGGGTTCACGGCCTTCACCTTCGCCCGGGGCTCGTCGTCGGACAGCTCCGGACAGACCCAGACGCTCAGCGCCCGGCTGCTCTCCGCTCCTGGGGGCGTCGTGCTGCTCGTCGTCGT
This sequence comes from Frigoribacterium sp. Leaf44, assembly GCF_001421865.1. Taxonomy (NCBI): domain Bacteria; kingdom Bacillati; phylum Actinomycetota; class Actinomycetes; order Micrococcales; family Microbacteriaceae; genus Frigoribacterium; species Frigoribacterium sp. Leaf44. Next base: position 412,518 of record NZ_LMLG01000001.1, on the reverse strand, counting down.
CGCGCTCGCCATCGTGGCGATCGGGGCCTACTTCGTCGTGAAGGGCGTGAAGCAGAAGTTCCGCGAGGACCTCACGCTGCCGGGGGGTGCGGCGGGACGTGGCACGGTCGCCCTGGGCGTCACGGGTTACGTGGCCAAGGGGATCGCGTTGGCCGTCGTCGGCGTGCTGTTCGCGGTCGCGGCGATCACCTCGGACCCGAGCGAGGCCACGGGGCTCGACGGCGCCCTGAGGGCCCTGGCGGCCCTGCCCTTCGGAGTGGTGGTGCTGACGGCCGTCGCCCTGGGGCTCATGGCCTACGGCGCGTACTGCGTCGTCCGGGCACGGCGCGCCCGCCTCTGACGGGCAGGCGCCCGCCGCACGGCCTCAGGAGGCGCGGGTCGTCACTCGGAGACGAGCCGGCGGCCCTCGAAGGCGCGGCCGAGCGTGACCTCGTCGGCGTACTCGAGGTCGCCGCCCACGGGCAAGCCCGAGGCCAGCCGCGTCACCCGGAGGCCGAAGGGCGCGAGCATCCGGGAGAGGTACGTCGCGGTCGCCTCGCCCTCGAGGTTGGGATCGGTGGCAATGATGACCTCTTGGACGGTGTCGTCGGCGAGACGCTGCACCAGCTGGCGGATGCGCAGATCGTCGGGACCGATGCCGTCGATGGGGCTGATCGCCCCACCGAGCACGTGGTAGAGGCCGCGGAACTCGCGCGTGCGCTCGATGGCCTGGACGTCCTTGGCCTCTTCGACGACGCAGATCGTGGCCGGCGAGCGACGCGGGTCACGGCAGATGTTGCAGGTCTCTTGTTCGCTGACGTTGCCGCAGATCTCGCAGAAACGCACCTTGGTCTTGACGTCGACGAGCAGCTCGGCGAGGCGTGACGTGTCGAACGACTCGTTCTGCACGATGTGGAACGCGATGCGTTGCGCCGACTTGGGCCCGATGCCGGGGAGGCGACCGAACTCGTCGATGAGCTCTTGGACGATGCCTTCGTACACGCGCTACTCGCTTCTCTGAGGCGCGACCCGGGGGGCGATCGTCTCTTCTTCGATGAACTGGGCCCCGAGGATCTCGCGCACGACGGCCTCGCCGTAGCGCGACCCGGTAGGGATGCCTCGACGAGGGTCGCCGGTGGCGGCGCGACGCTCGGCCACCGACGGGCCGGCACCCGTGGAGAGATCCGGAGCCGGAGCCGCCGACGCCGCAGTCGAGGTCGTGGCTGCCCGAGGCGACGCACCCGCGCCGGAACGGCCTGCCGCGGCCGCGTCGACCTCGGGCGGCGGGGGCGCGGCGTCGACCGTCGGGACGCCCCCGGGTGGCTCTTCGGTGATGTGCTCGGGCTCGTCGGGCTCGGGGGGCGGGGTCTGCGGGATGGTGGCGACGTCCCACCCGGTGACGGGCGCCGGGGAACCGGGTCGCTCGGTCGACGCCGGGGCCGTGGCCCGTTCGGCGGACGTCGGCTTCGTGGCCGCCGCCGGGGTCCGGGAAGGACTCGCGGCCTTCGCTGCGGAGTCCTGGCGCGCTGCCGGTTCTGTGGCGGCCGTCGTGCGGCCCGAGTCGGCCGGTGTCGACCCCTGGGATGACGGAGCGGAAGCCTGCCGCCCGGCGTCGGTCACCGGTGCGGCCGACCGGCCGGTGTCTCGTTGCGGGCTCGACGTCGCGGGCGGGACGGACGCGTCGACCGGCGGCGCACCGGTGGGGGTGGGACCCGCGGGCCCGTCGCCCTCGACCCGGGCGATGTACTTGACCTTGACGCCGAGCACGTCGACGATCGCCCGTCGCAGGTACTCGCTGACGCCCTCGGCCGCCCCCTGGGGACGCTTGAAGCTCTCGACGTCGTTGGCGCTGGGGAAGGCGAGCGTCAGCACGTCGTCCGCGAAGTCGACGACGGTGGCCGTGACGACGACCATCCAGGCCGTGCGCCGCGCCTTCTGGACGACCTCGACGATCTCGGGCCAGCTGTCGCGCATCTGCTGGAGCGTGACGGGAGCCGCGCCCGACCCGGCGCCCTGGCCGGTGTCGGGGGTCTGTGCCCAGGCGGCCGAGTGCGGCGCGGACGGAGGCGCGGGTTCGTTCGTCGCCGGAGCGGCGGAGCCGACGGGCGCGACCGGGGCCGACGGGGCGGCCGTCGCCCAGGACGCGGTCGCGCTCTCGACGGCCGACGGACCGCCCGCGGCCTCGGTCGACGGAGTGGCCTCGACCGGTGCCGCGGAAGGAGACGTCGCGGCAGGAGCCGCCGAGACCGGAGCCGACGACGCGACGGAGGACGTCGGTCGGCCCGACGCGGGCCGGACCTCGGCCGGTCGGGCCTCGGTCGACGGGCCGGGCGCCACCGACGAGGCGGAGCCGGGGCCCTCGACGCCGACGCGTCGTTCGAGACGCTCGACCCGGGCGAGGGCACCCCGACCCGTCTGGTCGCTCTCGGGGACGAGGACGCGCGCGATCATCAGTTCGAGGTGGAGCCGCGGCGACGTCGCCCCGGTCATGTCGGTGAGGGCGCGGTTCACGACGTCCGCCGAGCGGGAGAGCTCGGCGGCACCGAAGGCGTGCGACTGGTGCACGAGACGGTCGAGCTCGTCGGCGGTGACGCCCCGCAGCACGGCCGACGCGCCCTCGACGGTCGCGCCGACGACGATGAGGTCGCGCAGGCGCTCGAGCAGGTCTTCGACGAACCGCCGGGGGTCTTGACCGGTCTGGACGACCCGGTCGACGGCCGCGAAGGCCGCGGCGCCGTCGCGGGCGCCGAGCGCCTCGACGACGTCGTCCAGCAGCGAGGCGTGGGTGTACCCGAGCAGGGCGACGGCGCGCTCGTACTCGATCGCCCCGTTCTCGCTGCCGGCCATCAACTGGTCGAGGAGGGAGAGGGTGTCGCGCACGGACCCGCCGCCGGCACGGACCACGAGCGGGAGCACGCCGGGGGCGGCCTCGACCGACTCGCTCTCGCAGAGCTCGTGGACGTACTCGAGCATCTGGGCCGGGGGCACGAGGCGGAACGGGTAGTGGTGCGTGCGCGACCGGATCGTGCCGATCACCTTGTCGGGCTCGGTGGTCGCGAAGATGAACTTGACGTGCTCGGGCGGCTCTTCGACGACCTTCAGCAGGGCGTTGAAGCCCTGCGGGGTGACCATGTGGGCCTCGTCGAGGATGAAGATCTTGAACCGGTCGCGGGCCGGGGCGAACACGGCCCGGTCACGGATGTCGCGGGCGTCGTCGACGCCGTTGTGGCTGGCCGCGTCGATCTCGATGACGTCGAGCGAGCCGCCGCCGTCGCGGGAGAGCTCGACGCACGACGCGCAGACGCCGCACGGGGTGTCGGTCGGGCCCTGGGCGCAGTTCAGGCAGCGAGCCAGGATGCGGGCCGACGTCGTCTTGCCGCAGCCGCGGGGGCCGCTGAACAGGTAGGCGTGGTTGACGCGGTTGGTGCGCAGCGCCGTGCGGAGCGGATCGGTCACCTGCGTCTGCCCGATGAGCTCGGCGAAGTTCTCTGGCCGGTAACGGCGATACAGGGCGGTGACCACAGAGCAAGAGTAGTCGGGGCGACCGACAACGGTCGACGGCGCGGGCCCTGCTCCGCCCGGTCCGGTGCGGTGCCCGCCGGACGCACCGGAGGGCCCGTCGAGACGACGGACCCTCCGGTGTGACGCGCCCGTTCCGGCTACTCCGCCACGTTCCTCCCCCGGCGACGCAGACGCACCAGCGCCAGCCCGAGCAGGAGGGCGAAGGCCCCGAGGGAGAACCCTCCGAGGACGTCGGAACCCGTGTACGCGAGTCCCGTGACGCCCGCGGTCGCGACCCCGCCGGTTCCGTCGCCGGAGCCGCCACCCGCACCGGGCAGACCCGGGAAGCCCGGGGTCCCGGGCGTGCCCGGCGTACCGGGCGTACCCGGCGTGCCCGGCGTGCCCGGTGTGCTGGCGGCGGCCGTCACCGTGAAGCCGGTCGTGACCGGGGCCGAGGTGGCTCCCGCCACGGTCTGCGTCGCGTCGACCACGTGCGGCCCGACGGCCACGTCCTCCCAGACGACCGTCCAGGCACCCGCCGCGTCCGCCGTGACGACCAGGACGCGATCCGCGGCGACCCGGGTGACGGGTCCGACGGCGGCGTCACCCGCGTCGAGCCGGACCGTGACGGTCGCGCCGGGTTCGGCGGTACCCGTGGTCGTGACGGTCGTCGTGCCGCCCTGACCGGCCGGGAACACCGAGCCCGGCAGCGGACTCGTGATCACGATCGGATCGATGGCGGCGATGACGAGGTCCTGGGTGGCCGTCGTCGTGCCCGCGTCCGCGGTCTGCGTGGCGGTGAGCACGTAGGCCGCGACCGGGACGCCCACGAACGTCACCGTCCAGGTGCCGTCGTCGGCGACGACCGTGATCTGCGTCGTCCCCTGTCCGAGGTCGACCGTGACGAGCGCACCGGGTGTGCCGGTGCCCGTCACCGTGACGTCCTCGACGCCGTCGTCGTCGGCGTCGGCGATCAACGCGTCCGGAGCGGGCGAGGTGATGACGACGGCGTCGGTGTTCGCGGCCGCGGTGACCGTGAACACGACGGTCTCGGGTGCCGACACCGCGCCTCCCACGGTCTGGGTCACCGACAGGGCGTGCTGCCCCGGCTCGACGCCCACCAGCGTGGTCGACCAGGCGCCGTCGGCGTCCACGTCGACCGTGACGGGCAGGCCGCCGTCCAGGCTCACGGCCACGGAGGCGTTCGGCTGGGCCGAGCCGCCGACCAGGACGTCGGCCGTGCCCTCCGTGCCCGAGGGCAGGATCGACCCCTGCTCGGGCGAGGTCACCACGAGCGGGGCGACCTCCGCGGCGGGGGCGAGGACGACGTCCACCGAAGCACTGCCGGTGACCACGTCCGAGACCGTCTGCTCGACGACCACGGTCCGCGTGCCGACCGGGACCGCCGGCAGGGTCACCGACCAGGTGCCCCCGTCGGTGACGGTCGCCGTCTGCGTGGTGCCGCCGACGGAGACCGTGACGGTGGCTCCGGGCTCGCCCGTGCCGGTGACCGGCAGGTCGACGAAGCCGTCGCCGTCGGCGTCCGTCACGAGCTGCCCGTCGGCGGGCGAGGTGATGGTCGGGGCGACGGCGGGGTCGGCCGGGGCGGGCACGATCACGACCTGCACCTCGACGGGGACGCTGGTCGCGTCGCCGACGGTCTGCACGACCGAGACGGTGTGCGTCCCCGTGGCGAGCACGACCGGGACCTGCCACGAGCCCGCGTCGTCGACCGTCGTGGTGACGGGGTCTCCCCCGTCGACCGTGACGGCGACGGGCGCGCCCGGCTGTCCCTGGCCGCGGACGACGACCGGCGCGGTGCCGGAGTCGCCCGCCTGGTACTGCTGCCCGTCGGTCGGAGCCGTGACGGTCAGCGTGGCGGCGGCCTCGACGACGACCGTGGTCGTCACCGGAGCCGACTCGGACCCGGCGACCGTCTGCGTCGCGGACACCACGTGCTCGCCCACGCCGACCCCCGTGAAGGTGGTCGTCCAGGTGCCGTCGTCGTCGACGTCGACCGTGACGGCCGTGCCGTCGTCGAGCGTCACCGCGACGGTCGCGCCGACCTGAGCCGAACCGGTCACCGGCAGGTCCACCGTCGAGTCGACGGACAGCACGAGGAGGCGCGTGCCCGTCGCCGGGTCGGTGATCTCGATCGGGTCTGCCGCGACGACCGCGAACGGCTGGGTCACGGGGACCGTCGTGACGGTGCCGTACTGCTGCACCACCGAGATCGGTCCGGCGCCCACCGGCACGGCGTCGAAGGTCGCGGTCCACGCCCCCGTCGTCGGGTCGGCCGGGACGGCCCGGGTCAGGTCGTCACCGAGCGAGACCGTGACGGTCGCGCCGGGCTGGGCGGTGCCCGACACGGTGACCGGCGTGGTCTGGCCGTCGAGGACGACGACGGTGGCACCCGGGGCCGGCTCGGTGATCGTGACCGGCGTGCCGACCACGACGTCGAGCTGCTGGGTGGCGGGAGTCGTCGAACCGGCCGGGACCGTCTGCGTGACGACGACCGGGTACGAGCCGACGGGAACGTCGCCCACCGTGACGGTCCACGTGCCCTCGGGGGTCACCGTGGTCGTCTCGGAGAGGTCGTCGCCCACCGCCACCACGACCGTCGCGCCGGGCTGACCCGTGCCGGAGACCGTGACGTCCGTGGTGTCGTCGGCGTCCTCCACGACGATCGACGACCCGGCGGGCGGCGAGGTGATCGTCACCGGAGCGGCCACGACGACCGACACGTCCCGCGTGATCGGGGTCGACACGGCGCCGTCGACGGTCTGGGTGACCGAGGCGGTGCGGTCGCCGACCGGCACGCCGTCGACCGTGACGCTCCAGGCGCCGGTGGTCGGGTCGGCCACGACCGTCCCGACCAGGCCGTCACCGAGGTCGACCGTGACGGTCGCTCCGGGCTGGGCCGTGCCGGACGCGACCACCGGGGCGGTGTCGCCCGCGGCGAGCACGACGACCGTCGTGCCGTCGGTGGGCCGGTCGACGACGAGACCCGCCGCCGCCGCGACCGTGAACGGTTGCGACGCCGCGGCCGAGGTCGCGCCCCGGATCGTCTGCGTGGCGGTCAGGGTGTGGTCGCCGACGGGGACTCCGTCGACGGTCGTCTGCCAGTCGCCCTCGGGCCCGACGGTGGCGCCGGCCGTGAGGCCCGTGCCGAGCGAGACGGCGATGGTGGCGCCGGCCTCACCGGTGCCCGAGACGACGACCGACGTGGTGCCGGCCGGGTCGAGCAGGGAGACCGTCGCACCCGGGGTGGGCGTGACGATCACGGGCGCGGCGGGGGCCACGACGATCGACACGTCCCGCGTGACCGGGGTCGAGGTCGAGCCGTCGACGGTCTGGGTGACCGCGATGGTGCGGTCACCGACCGGGACTCCCGGCACGGTGACGCTCCACGCGCCGGTCGTGCCGTCGGCCGGGGCGGTGGCGGTCAGGCCGTCGCCGAGGTCGACGTCGATCGAGGCGCCCGGCTCGGCCGTGCCCGACACGACCAGGTCGGTCGTCGCGTCCGGCGTGGCCACCGCCACGACGGTCCCGACGGCGGGGGCCTCGATGACGACCGCGGCGGCGGGGACCACCGAGAGGGGCTGGGTGACGGCGGCCGACACCGAGGTGCCGAGCGCCTGGGTGGCGGTGAGCGTGCGCTCTCCGACCGTGACGCCTGCCACCACGACGCTCCAGGCGCCGGTGGTCGGGTCGGCGATCGTCGAGGCCACGAGGTCGTCGCCGAGGTCGACGCGGACGGTCGCCCCCGGCTCGGCCGTGCCGCTGACCGTGACGGCGGTCGAGGCGGTCGCGTCGGCGACCGTCACGACGGCACCGGGCGTGGGCTGCGACACGGTCAGCTCGTCGCCGACCACGATCTCGAAGGCCGCCAGGACCGGGGTGGAGGTCGTGCCGGCCACGGCCTGCGACGCCGTCACCTGGTAGGTGGCGACGGGCAGGTCGGCGAGGACGACGGACCAGTCACCCGAGGCGGGGTCGGCGGTCGTGGTGACGGCCGCTCCCCCGTTCAGCCGGACGGAGACCTCGGCACCCGGTGACGCCGTACCCGAGACGGGGACGTCGATGGTGCCGGCCGGGTCGAGCACGGTGAAGACGGAGTCGTCCGGGTCGATGATGACGACCGGGGTGGCCGCGCGGACCTCGAACGAGCTCTCCTGCGCCGGCGAGGTGGTCCCGCCGATGCTCTGCGTCGCCGACAGGTCGACCGTACCGACGGGCACGCCGGCCACGTCGACCGACCAGGCGCCCGTGGTGGGGTCCGCCGCGACGGTCGCGACGAGGTCGGCACCGGTCGCGGGGTCCAGGACCACGTCGACGGTGGCGCCCGCGGCCGCGGTGCCCGAGACCGTCACCGTCGAGACGACGTCCGGCCCGGCCACGTCGACGACGGAACCGTCGGCGGGAGCGACGACGACGAGGGGGGCACCGGCGAGGATCTGCACCACCCGCGTCTCGGGGACCGAGACCGAGGTGCCGACCGTCTGGGTCGCGACGATCGTCCGCGTGCCGACGGGGACGTCGTCGAACGAGATCGACCAGGCGCCGGTCGTGGTGCCGGCCGTGACCGTGTCGGTGAGGCCGTCGCCGAGGTCGACGCGGACGACCGCGCCCGGCTCGGCCTGGCCCGACACCACGAGGGTCGTGGTCGAGGCGGGGTCGGCGAGGACGATCGGGACGCCGTCGGCCGGGGCCACGATGGTGAGCGGGGCCGCCGGGTCGATCGTCACGACGCGCGTGCCGGCCTGCTGGACGGTGTCGCGAACGGCCTGCGAGGCCCCGAGGACGCGCTCGCCGACGCCGACGCCGACGAGGGTGACCGCCCAGGCGCCCGTCGTGGGGTCGGCGAGGGTGCTGCCGACCTCGACGCCGTCGAGGGTCACGGTGATCCGAGCGCCCGGCTGGGCGGTCCCGGCGACCGGGACGTCCTGCGTGGCCGCGGGCGAGGCGACGACGTAGCGGACGTCGGCGGCGGGGGTCGTGATGGCCACGTCCGCCCCGGCTGCGACCTCGAAGGCCTGGGTCACGGGCTCGGTGGTCGTCGTGCCGCCGACCGTCTGGGTCACGGAGGCGACCTGGTCGCCGACGGGGACACCCGGGACCGTGACGGTCCAGAGCCCGTCGGGCCCGGCGGTCGTCGGGGTGACGACACCGGCCAGGGTCACCTCGACCGACGCCTCCGGGTAGGCCGTGCCGGTCACGACGACGGCGGTGGTGCTGCCGGTGCCGGCGACCGTGATGACGTCGCCGTCACCGGGTGCGGTGATGGTGAGGTCGGCCTCGGCCGAGACCACCGAGAAGTCCGTCGGCTCGGCCTCGAGGAGGTCCGGGCCCTGTTGCTGGCTCGCGCCCACGACGTGGTCGCCGATGGCGACCCCGGTGAGCTCGAGCGACCAGACTCCCTGCGCGTCGGGGACCACGGGCACGGCCGGATCCTGGTCGACGCCGTCGACCGTCACGACGACGGGCAGACCGGTCACGCCGGTGCCCGAGACGGTCACGGCGGCGGTCCCTCGGTCGTCGGCGACGACCAGCTGGGCCCCGAGGACGGGCGCCGTGATGACGACGTCACCGCCGACGCTGACCCGGATGTCCCGCGTGACAGCGTCCGAGGTGGAGCCGTTGACGCTCTGGGTCACCGAGACCGTGTGCGGACCGACCGGGACGCCGGCGACGGTGACGGACCACTGGCCCGAGGCCGGGACGATCACCTGGCCGACGAGCCCGTCGCCGAGGTCGACCGCGACGGTCGCCCCGACCTGGCCCGTGCCCGAGACGACGACGGGCGTCGTGTCCTGCGGTCCCGGGACGAAGTACTCGGCGCCGTCGAGCGGTGCCGTGACGGCCAGGGGCGTTCCCTGCGCGATCGTCAGCTGCTGGGTCACCGGTGCGGAGGTGGTTCCGCCCAGGGTCTGCGTCGCACCGAGCGTGCGGACACCGGCGGGGACGTCGGGGATGACCGCGGTCCAGGCGCCCGTGGCGGGGTCGACCGTGGCCGGCACCTCGAAGCCGGCGCCGAGGCCGACCGTGACGGTCGCCCCCGGGTCGGCGGTGCCGGTGACGGACACGTCGGCCGTGGTGCCGCCGACGATCGGGATCGTTGCCCCGGGGGCCGGCGTCGAGATGGCGACGGGGGTCCCGGCGACGATCGTCACGACGCGCGTCTGCGCCGGCGACACGGTGCCGCCGACGGTCTGCGTCGCCGAGATCGTGCGCTGACCGACGGGCACGCCGGCGACGTCCACCGACCAGGCGCCGGTCGTGGCGTCCGCCGTGACCCGGCCGGTCAGGCCGTCACCGAGGTCGACGCGGACGTCGGCGCCGGCCTGGGCGGTGCCCGAGACGGTCAGGGTGGTCGAGGAGGCGCTGTCGGCCACGCGCACCGTGGTGCCCTCGGCCGGGGCGAGGATGTCGAGCGGCGCGCCGGCGGCGACCGTCAGCGGCTGCGTGACCGGCACCGAGACGACGCCGGCGACCGTCTGCGTGACGCTGATCGTCCGGGGCCCGACGGGCACGGACGAGACGGTCGCCGACCAGGCGCCCGTGCCGTCGGCCGTCGTCGTGGCCACGTAGCCGTCGCCCAGGTCGACCCGGACGGGGGCGTTCGGCTCGGCGGCTCCCGTCACCGTGACCGGGGTGGTCGAGGTGGCGTCGGCGACCGTGAGGGTCGCACCGGGCGCAGGCGTGGAGATCGTCACGCCGGTCGCGGCCACGAGGGTGAAGTCGGTGGTCTGCGGGGCGGACACCGCGCCTCCCACCGTCTGCGTCGCGGTGGCCGTGTAGGCGGCGACCGGCAGGGCCGGGAAGGTCACCGACCAGGTGCCGTTGGCGGCGACCGTCGCGGTGAGGTCGCGGCCGCCGCCGAGCGAGACGGCGACGGGGGCATCGGCCTGACCGGTGCCCGAGACGGTGACGTCACGGGTCGAGTCGGCGCCGGGCAGCCGGTACTGCGTGCCGGAGGTCGGGCTCGTGATCGTGAGCCCCGCACCGGCGACGACGCTGAAGGCGCGCGTCACGGCGGCGGAGACGTCGCCACCGAGGGCCTGCGTCACGGACGCGGTGTAGCCCCCGACGGGCACGCCCGCGACGGTCGTCGTCCAGGTGCCGTCCGCGGCGACGAGCGCGGTGGCGGTGCGGCCGCCGCCCAGGTCGACGGCGACGGTGGCCGTGGGGGTGGCGGTGCCCGAGACGATCACGGGGGTCGTGGAGTCGGCGTCGAGGACGGTGAAGACGCGTCCGGCGGTGGGCGCGGTGACGACGAGCGGCTGCTGGGCGACGACGGTGAAGTCGCGCGTGACCGGACCGGTGGTCGCGGTGCCGAGGGCCTGGGTCACGGAGGCGCTGTAGGCCCCCGCGGGCACGGACGCGATGGTCACGCTCCAGTTGCCGTCCGCGGCCACCGTGCCGGTGCCCGTGAGACCGGCACCGAGGTCGACGCTGACGGTGGCACCGGGCTCGCCGGCACCGGTCAGCACGACGCTGCGGGTGGCTCCGGGAGCGTTCGGCACGACGAACACCTGGCCGGCGGTGGGCGTGGCGATGCTCAGGGGGGTGAGGGCCGCGGCCCGGACGGTGGAGGTGGCGAGGTCGACCCGGGACGCGTTCACGAGCGGCAGGACCGAGAGGCTGACCGCGTGGACGGAGCTCGAGCCCGCGTCGGTGCCCCGGCCGTCACGGAAGCCGACGCCGTCCTGGGCGTTGATCGTGACGCGGACGAGCTGGTTAAGCAGGGTGGTCAGCGGAGCGAGGGTCGTGACGACGGCGGCGGTCGTGGTGCGCAGGGTGGTCGTCGTCGCGGCGAGCGCCGTGCCGTCCACGAGCGGTGAGTAGAGGCCGCCCACGGAGCCGAGCAGGGTGCCGACGACGGGGAGGAGCGCGTTGCGGAGGACGGTGGCGCCGAGCGCACCGACGAGACCCGACCCGGTGACGGTCGTGGCGGTCGCCGGGGTGGTGCCGTCGAGCAGCTGCCCGATCGTCGTCACGGTGCGGGTCGTGAGCGTCTCGTTCACCGTCGCGAGACCGAGGTCGATGCGCAGACCGACACGGAGGTCGACGGTCGCGGCGGTGGCCCGGACGGCGGCGTTCGCCGCAGCGACCAGGTTCGTCGGCAGCTGGTTCTGCAGGATGTCGGTGACGCCGTTGGTGATGGCGGTGATCGTCGCGGGACTGAGGAGGTCGCTGTTCGCGGGCAGGCCGTTGAGGGCGCCGAAGTCGATGATCACCTGCCCCGTGCTCGGAGTGATGGTCACCGGGCCCGAGGTCAGGGGCCTCGCGAGTTCGGTCGAGATCGTCGAGTCGAGGTCGACGGTCGCCGTCACCCCGACGACCGGCTGACCGAGGGTCACCGCTCCCCCGAGGGGCAGTCCGTTCACGGCCGTGGTGAGCGGTGCGGTGATCGAGGTGGCGAGCCCGGTCACGGCACCGCTGCCGGCCACCGCGTTGACCGTCGATCCGAGCCCGGTCACCGTGCCGCGGAGCGACGTGGTCACGCCCTGGACGGCCGGGCTCGTCATCGTGTAGCGCGCGCCGGCGACCTGGTACGCCGTCGTCGGCGTCCCTGCCGTGGCTCCACGCTGCTGGCTGATCTGGGACGAGAGGGAGCCGAGGCCCAGGCGGACGTCGGAGAGGACGCCGTTCGTGGCGGGCACCGACGCCAGCAGGGGCTGCAGGTTCAGCGTCGCACCGGCACCGGGGGTGCCACTGCCTGCGGCGATCGACCCGTCGGCACCGATCAGGCCGGCCGAGGCGGTGGCACCCGTCGCGGTGGCGCTCGCGTACTGGCCGTCGACGCCGAGCTGCAGCAGACCGTTCGCGCCCAGCAGGCGGAAGCCGTTGCCGAGACCGACCGAGAGGGCGTTCACCGCGGTGAGGTTCAGGGGGTTGCGGGACGTCGGCGGGTTCTGCGTCGTGCCGAAGGCCGAGTAGGCCCCGCCGAGGGCGGCGACCTGGTCGAGCGAGACGATGCCCGAGCCGCCGACCATCGAGGCCTCGGCCTCGCTGCGGTCGGTCGTGGCCGCCTGGGCGGGGACGACGACGACGAGCGCCCCGACCACCGCCGCGACGACGGCCGCGGCCGTCGCCTTCAATGCGCGGGACGCGTGGGAGCGCCGAGGACGCTCGATCGCCTGGCTTCGCATGGGTGTGCCTCTTCCTGACGGGACGAGCCCGCCGCCTGATCCGAAGAACTCCCGCTGGTGAGGCAGGAGGTGCTGCTGTTCTGTTGTGAGCCGCGGTGCCGCCGCCCGGGGACGACGACGAGGCGAACGGGACTACCGCGCGGTGCGCGGGCTCGTTCGCCTGGTGCGGGTGCTGCTGACGTGCCGTGGTGAGGGGCTCATCGGTCCTGATCCTGATCGTGTGGTGCGGGTGCGACGGCGCCGTCGCGCATGGTCGCACCGTGGTGAGGGGTGCGGCCGGAGCGGTGGTTGGTCGCTCCCGACGAGCTGGTTCGGTCTCGTCGTGGTGCCGAGCATAGACGGAGAGCACCCGGATCGCGCACCCCCACGAAGGGGGGCCACGGCGACGAGGAGGAGAGGGGCGGCGTCGCGCCACCCACGGAACGCACGCGGCCACACCCCACGCACCACGCACGACGCCGCGCCGAAGCGCCGCAGGGGCGGCGGCGCACCCCCCCACAGAACGCGAGCGGCCACACCCCACGCACCACGCACGACGCCGCGCCGAAGCGCCGCAGGGGCGGCGGCGCGTTAAAAGAAGATGACCCCTCACGCACCCGCCAGAGCCCGGTTACCCTTGCTGCATTTCTGCCCTGGGGGAGTTGGCCTGGATGACGCCACGTGAGGAGCCTCGACGAGTTTAGCGGCAACTGAGTGGTCGCCGCGACCCGGGGTGTTGCCTGGGGGCATGAGAATCGTCATCGCCGGAGGACACGGCAAGATCGCCCAGCTCCTCGAACGCCGACTCGCCGACGCCGGGCACGACCCCGTCGGCATCGTCCGCAACCCCGACCACACCGCAGACCTCGAGACCGCGGGGGCCCGTGCCCTCGTCCTCGACCTCGAGAACACCGACGTCGACACGCTCGCCGGCCACCTCGACGGAGCCGACGCCGTCGTCTTCGCCGCGGGTGGTGGCGGCGGCAGCGGCGCCGAGCGCAAGCTGACCATCGACCGCGACGGGGCCGTCCTGCTGGCCGACGCCGCCGAAAAGGCGGGCGTCACGCGCTACGTGATGGTCTCGGCCATCGGCACGGACGACTTCGACCCGGCCCGCGCCGAGCTCCCCGCCGCGAACGACGACGACGTGTACCAGGTGTACATGCGTGCGAAGAGCGAGGCCGACGCCGACCTCCGCCGTCGTGAGGGCCTGGACTGGACGATCGTCCGTCCCGGTGGCCTGACCGACGACGCCGGCACCGGCCAGGTCACAGTCGGCACGACCGTCGAGCGCGGCAGCATCCCCCGCGCCGACGTGGCCGAGATCATCGCCACGGCGCTGATCGAGGGCACCGCCGTCAAGACGCAGTTCGAGGCCGTCTCGGGCGACGTCACCGTCTCGGACGCGCTGGCGACCATCAAGTACTGACCCGCGCCTCCTGGTCGTCGTCCGACGGCCCGGAGGCCGTCGACCGAGACACGAGAGCCCCGGAGGCGCGACCTGCGCACCGGGGCTCTCTCGTGTCGTCGGGGCGGCCGGGTCGTCCACCCGGCCCGACGTCTCAGCTGACGGCTGCGGCCTGACGGGCGATCTCGAGCTCTTCGTTCGTCGGGACGACGAGGACCGAGACCTTCGACCCCTCGGGCGAGATGTAGCGTGCGTCACGGGAGGCGAGCTCGTTGCGGTCGTCGTCGACGTGGATGCCGAAGAACTCGAGGCCCATCAACGTGCGCCGACGCAGCAGGGCGTTGTTCTCGCCCACTCCCGCCGTGAAGACCACGGCGTCGAGGCCACCGAGCTGCGCGACGTAGGCACCGATGTAGTGCCGCAGGCGGTGCCGGTAGACGGCGAGCGCCGCCTCGGACACGGCGTCGCCGCGGGACGCGCTGTCTTGCACGTCGCGCATGTCGCCGCTGCCGGTCAGGCCGAGCAGCCCGCTCCCCTTGTTGAGCAGCGTCTCGAGCTCGGCGAAGTCGAGACCGGCCTCGCGGTGCAGGTGGAAGACGGCGGCGGGGTCGATGTCGCCCGAGCGCGTGCCCATGACGAGCCCCTCGAGGGGCGTCATGCCCATGCTCGTGTCGATCGACCGACCGCCGTCGATCGCGGCGGCCGAGGCACCGTTGCCGAGGTGCAGCACGATGGTCTTCAGCTCGGCGAGGGGGCGACCGAGGAACTCGGCGGTCTTCTCGCTGACGTACTTGTGCGACGTGCCGTGGAACCCGAAGCGGCGGACGTGGTGCTGCTTCGCCAGCTCGGCGTCGATCGCGTACGTGTAGGCCGCGGGGGCGAGCGTCTGGTGGAACGCCGTGTCGAAGACCGCGACGTGGGGCACGTCCGGGAAGGCCTCCTTCGCCGCGCGGATGCCCTGCAGATTGGCCGGGTTGTGCAGCGGGGCGAGGGCCGACAGACGCTCGATCGCCTTCTCGACGTCGGTCGTGACGACCGTGGCGCGGTCGAACTCTTCACCGCCGTGGACGACGCGGTGGCCGACCGCGACGGGCGGGTACTCGGCGAACGACGGACCGTGCGCGTCGAAGGCGGTCAGCATCGCGGCGAAGCCGGCGGCGTGGTCGGCGATCGGCTGGGTGTCGTTGCGGGTCTCGTCGCCGGTGACCTCGTTGCGGTGGCGGGTCGACCCGACCGCCTCGCCGATGCGCTCGACGAGGCCGCTGGCGAGCGTGCGCTCCCCCTCGAGCTCGATCAGCTGGTACTTGAACGACGACGAGCCGGAGTTGACGACGAGGACGGTGCTCACGAGGAGGCTCCTTGGGTGCTGGTTGCGGTACTGGTGCTGGTGGCCTCGGCTGCGGCGGCCTGCGTGCCGGCCTGGATGGCGGTGATGGCGACGGTGTTGACGATGTCGCCCACGAGCGCCCCCCGCGACAGGTCGTTGATCGGCTTGCGGAGGCCCTGCAGGATCGGGCCGATCGCGACGGCGCCCGCACTGCGCTGCACGGCCTTGTAGGTGTTGTTGCCCGTGTTGAGGTCGGGGAAGATGAACACCGTCGCCCGACCGGCGACCTCGGACTCGGGCATCTTGGCGGCGGCCACGGTCGGGTCGGCCGCGGCGTCGTACTGGATCGGTCCCTCGACGAGCAGGTCGGGTCGGCGTTCGCGCACGAGGGCCGTGGCGGCGCGGACCTTCTCGACGTCCGCACCGGAGCCACTGTCGCCCGTGCTGTAGCTCAGCATCGCGACGCGCGGCTCGATGCCGAACTGCTGCGCGGTCTGCGCCGACGAGATGGCGATGTCGGCGAGTTGCTCGGCCGTCGGGTCGGGGATGACGGCGCAGTCGCCGTAGACGAGCACCCGGTCGGCGAGCGCCATGAGGAACACGCTCGACACGACGCCGACGTCGGGCAGCGTCTTGATCACCTCGAACGCCGGCCGGATGGTGTGCGCCGTGGTGTGCTTGGCGCCCGACACCATGCCGTCGGCGAGACCGAGCTTGACCATCATGGTGCCGAAGTACGAGACGTCGGTGACCGTGTCCATCGCCTGCGAGACCGCGATGCCCTTGTGCGCCCGCAGCTTGGCGTACTCGGTCGCGAAGAGCACCTGCAGGCTGGGGTCGAACGGGTCGAGCACACGGGCGGCGGCGAGGTCGAGACCGAGTTCGGCCCCTCGGGCGCGGATGGCCGTCTCGTCGCCGAGCAGCGTGATCGCGGCGACGCCGCGCTGGAGCAACGTCGAGGCGGCTCGGAGCACCCGGTCGTCGTCGCCTTCGGGCATGACGATGTGCTTCTGCGCCCCTCGTGCCCGCTCGAGCAGCTGGTACTCGAACATGAGTGGGGTGACCACGCCGGACGGGCTGACCTGCAGCAGGCGCAGCAGTTCGGCTCCGTCGACGTGCGTCTCGAAGAGAGCGAGCGCGAGGTCGTACTTGCGGGGCGAGTCCGCGGCGAGTCGGCCCCGCGTCTGGGTGATGGCGAGGGCGGTGTCGTAGGTGCCGGTGCTCGTGGTGGCGATCGGCAGGGGGCTGTCGAGCCCCTCGAGCAGGCGCTCGACCTGCGGGGCCAGGGCGAACCCGCCGTTGAGCACGATGCCCGCGAGCGAGGGGAAGGTCTCGGAGGCGTGCGCGAGCACGGTGGCGACGAGCACGTCCGAGCGGTCGCCCGGCACGACGACGACGGCACCCTCGGTGAGGCGCGGCAGCACGTTCTCCATCGACATGGCGGCCACGACGACCCCGAGCGCCTCGCGGTCGAGCAGGGCGTCGTCGCCGCTCAACAGGGTCGCGCCGGTGGCCTGCAGCACGGCGCGCATCGTCGGGGCGACGAGCACCCGGTCCTCGGGCAACGTCCAGATGGGGACGCGGCCGGTGGGTGACGCCTCGAGGGCGTGGCCGATGCCGTCGACGACCTCGTCGAGGTGGTCGGGGTCGACCCGGTTGGCGACGACGGCCAGGAGGCTCGCGTGCTCGGAACGCAGCTCGGCGGTGGTCAGTTCGGCGACCTGGCGCATGTCGGCGCCCGAGCGCCGCGTCTGCCCGTCGGCGCTGCGGCCGCCGAGCACGAGCAGCACGGGCGCGCCGAGGTTGGCCGCGATGCGGGCGTTGTACGAGAGCTCGGTGGGGCTGCCGACGTCGGTGTAGTCGGAGCCGATCACGACGACCGCGTCGCACTGGCGCTCGACGGCGGCGAAGCGGCTGACGATCGTGGCGAGGGCGGCGTCGGGGTCGGCGTGCACCGCGTCGTAGCTGACGCCGACGCACTCGTCGTAGGCCAGGTCGACGCTGTCGTGCGACAGCAGCAGCTCGAGCACGTAGTCGCGCTCGTCGGTCGAGCGGGCAACGGGTCGGAACACCCCCACGCGGCCCACCTCGTGACTGAGCGTGTCGAGCACGCCCAGCGCGATCGTGGACTTGCCCGTGTGGCCTTCGGCAGAGGTGATGTAGATGCGTGTCGACACGCCCGCCAGCCTACGGGCGGCAGCCTTCGAGCCGCCGGGGAAGCGTGCTGGCGGAGGCCACGAGACGTCTCCTAGGCTCGTCGGCATGCAGATCCGCACCGCGACCGAAGCCGACCTGCCCGGCGTCCTCGAGATCCACGCCGACGCCGTCGCGCACTCCAAGGCCATCTGGACCGACGTCACGCCGACCCTCGAGGGCCGACGCGAGTGGCTCACCGGCCACCAGGAGGCGCGGCGCAGCGCGATCGTCGCGGTGGACGGCGACGAGGTGCTCGGCTACGGCAGCTACGGGCCGTTCCACGCGAAGGACGGCTACCGGCACACCTGCGAGAACTCGGTCTACGTCCGACCCGGGCAGCAGGGCAGGGGCCTCGGACGAGCCCTGATGACCGAGCTGGTCGAGCGCGCGACGCGGGACGACCTGCACGTCATGGTGGCGTTGATCGAGGCGGGCAACGAGGCGTCGGTACGGTTGCACGCGTCGCTCGGCTTCGAGGACGCCGGCGTGCTGCGCGAGGTCGGCACGAAGTTCGGCGAGTGGCTCGACCTCCGGTACATGACCCGCCGCCTCGCCTGACCGGACGCGCCGGGACGACGAGGCGGCGGGACGACGACGGGCGCCGCCTCCGAGGAGACGACGCCCGTCGTGGGTGGAGCGGTGGGCTCAGCGTCCGTCCGAATCGTCCTGTCCGGTGTCACCGGTCGCGTCGAGTCGACCGTCGACGGCCGGGTCGGGCGACACGACGTCGACCTGGAGCGGAGGCTCGGCGACGACGGCCGAGGCGGACGTCGCCCGGCTCGCCGGGGAGGCGTCACGGCCACCCCGGACCCGGCGTCTGACCGCCTCCCACGGGCGGGCGAGTCGTGTGCCACCGGCCTGGGTCGGGGCGTCGACCTCGAGCCCGTAGTACGCGCCGACGTGCTCCAGGAGGACGTCGCGCTCGGCCTTGTCGTACGCACGACGTTCGCGGGTGAAGGCGATGATCGTCGACCAACAGGTCAACAGCAGGACGATGCTGAACGGCAGCGCCGTCGTGATCGCCGCGGTCTTCAGGGCGTCCAGACCGCCGGTCAGGAGGAGCGCGACGGCGAGCAGGGCGGCCACCAGGGCGAAGAACACCCGGAGCCAGTTCTTCGGCTCGATGTCGCCGCCCGACGCGATCATCGCCATGACGAGCGATCCGGAGTCGGACGAGGTGACGAAGAACACGCCGATGAGCAGGATCGCGCCGAAGGTCAGGACGGTCCCGGCGGGCAGGCCGCCGAGCAGGGCGAAGAGCGACCCCTCGACGTCGACCGAGCCGTCGGCTCCGACGAGGCCACCCGAGCCGTCGGTCTGCTGGTGGATGGCCGCACCACCCAGCACGGCGAACCACAGGAAGGTGAGGGCGGTCGGGACGAGCAGCACGCCGAAAACGAACTGGCGGACCGTGCGGCCCTTCGAGATGCGGGCGATGAAGACGCCGACGAAGGGCGCCCACGACATCCACCACCCCCAGTAGAACGTGGTCCAGGCGCCCTGCCACTCCTCGCCCGCGGCACCCTGCTGGGCGGTCACGTTGAAGGACAGCCCGACGACGTTCTGCAGGTACGCGCCGATCGACTGCACGAAGTCGCGCAGCAGGAACTGCGTGGGTCCGACGATCAGGATGAACAGCAGCAGGGCGGCCGCGAGGATGAGGTTGAAGTTCGAGAGGATCTTCATGCCCTTGGTCACACCGGTGACGAGCGACACGATGGTGACCGCCGTGATGACGGCGATGATCGCGAGCTGGCTCACGATGCTGCTGTCGGCGATGCCCGCCGCCTCGAGGCCGGCGCCGATCTGGATGACGCCGAGGCCGAGCGAGGTCGCGACGCCGAAGAGCGTGCCGACGAGGGCGATGACGTCGATCAGGTTGCCCCAGCCCCCGCGGACGCGGTTGCCGAGGAGGGGCTCGAGGGCCCAGCGGATGGAGACGGGACGACCCCTCCGGTGGATCGCGTAGGCGAGGGCGAGTCCGAGGACGACGTAGATGGCCCAGGCGTGCAGCCCCCAGTGGAGGAAGGTCTGGGTCAGGGCCTGCTGCGCGAGCTGGTCCTCGGTGCCGGTGACGCCCGGTCGTGGCGAGGCGAAGTGGCTGAGGGGCTCGGAGACGCCGTAGA
This sequence comes from Frigoribacterium sp. Leaf44, assembly GCF_001421865.1. Taxonomy (NCBI): domain Bacteria; kingdom Bacillati; phylum Actinomycetota; class Actinomycetes; order Micrococcales; family Microbacteriaceae; genus Frigoribacterium; species Frigoribacterium sp. Leaf44. Next base: position 392,847 of record NZ_LMLG01000001.1, on the reverse strand, counting down.
AGACGAGGCCGATGCCCATGCCCGCGGCGAAGAGGAGCGCGAACCACGAGCCGGTCGAGAACTCGGGCTCGTCCTTGTCCTTGCCCAGCTTGATGCCACCGAACCTGCTGAACCCGAGGAACAGGCTGAAGCCGACGAAGAAGGCGGCGATCAGGACGTAGTACCAGCTGAAGTTGCGGACGATGCCGCTCTGCAGGCCGAGGAACAGCGCCTCGGCCGAGGCGGGCGCGATCAGCGTGTAGGCGACGAAGCCGAGGACGACGGCGGCGGCTGGCCAGAAGACCCAGCGGCGCAGTTGAGGGGTGGTCGAGACGGTCTCCGTCGGGGAAGCGGGATGGTCGGCGGGGGGCCCGGAAGGGGGCGGAGTTGTCGTGGCCATGCCTCCATGGTGCGGGTCGAGGGGCCCGCCGTCCCAATCACGACGTCGTCCGGGTCACCGATCCTGGTGACGATAGTGCCGGTTGCGGGGTCGCAGGACGGCCGTCGCGAGGGCGGCGGCGAGCACCGACGCCACGAGGATGGCGACCTTGGCGTCGTCGTCGTGAGCGCTGCCGAGCCCGTAGCTCAGTTCGGCGACGAGCAGGGACACGGTGAAGCCGATGCCCCCGAGGAGGGCGACGCCGGTGAGGTCCACCCATTTGATGCTCCGGTCGAGTTCTGCCCGGGTGATCCTGGTCGTGATCCAGGTCGTCGCGAGGATGCCGACGGGTTTCCCGAGGACGAGGGCGGCGATGATGCCGATCGTGACGGGACTGGAGAGCGCCGTCCTCAGGCCGTCGAGGCCACCGAAGGCGACGCCGGCGGAGAAGAACGCGAACACGGGGACGGCGAAACCGGTGGAGATGGGCCGGAAGCGGTGCTCGAAGACCTCGGAGAGCCCGGGGCCGGTGCCCGGCCCGCCACTGGCCTGGCTGCGGATGACGGGGACGGCGAAGCCGAGGAGGACCCCTGCGACGGTAGCGTGGACGCCCGACGCGTGGATGAGTCCCCACACCAGGACGGCGACCGGCAGCAGGATGAACCAGTTCGCAGCCGGGTGCAGGCCGAAGAACCGCCGGAACCGCTGCGTCAGGAACACGTACGCCCCGAGCGGCACGATCGCCAGGGCCAAGGGGAGCACCTCGATGGCACTGGTGTAGACGAACGCGATGATGCCGATGGCGATCAGGTCGTCCACGACCGCGAGGGTGAGGAGGAAGATCCGCAGCGCAGCAGGGAGTCTCGAGCCGACGATGGCGAGGACCGCGACGGCGAAGGCGATGTCGGTCGCGGTGGGGATCGCCCACCCGCGCACCGCCTCCGGGTCACCGAGGTTGATGGCGGTGAAGATCAGGGCAGGAACGAGGACTCCCCCGAACGCGGCGGCCACCGGCACGATCGCTTTGCTGATCTTCCGCAGCTCTCCCGCGACGAATTCGCGCTTGAGCTCCAGGCCGACGAGGAAGAAGAAGATCGCCAGCAGCCCGTCGGCGGCCCACTCCCCCACGCTCAGGTGCAACCCGAGGGCCTCCGGGCCGAACTCGAAGTCACGGATGGCGAAGTACGCTCCCGACGCCGGTGAGTTCGCCCACACGACGGCGACGACCGCCGCGATGACGAGGACGATCCCCCCCACTGTCTCCTTGCGGAGGATCTCCCCGAGACGGGTGGACTCCAAGGAAGTGTCCTCGGCGAACAGTCCGGGAGCAGCGGCGGAAGGACGGGAAGGGGGCAGGTCGTCGTGTGGCATCTCTCCTTGTCTTATCAGACGGCGGCAGATCGAGACCCCACCGAGCCCGGGCAGCACCACCTCCGCGACGGGCTCGGGAGCCGAACACGGAACGAGAAATGGCCCCTCCCGAAGGGAAGAGCCATCTCGATGCGGAGGATAGGGGATTCGAACCCCTGAGGGCTTGCACCCAACACGCTTTCCAAGCGTGCGCCATAGGCCACTAGGCGAATCCTCCAGGGCGGGCACACGGCGAACCGGCGCACGACCGAGACCAGCGTACCGGACTCCGCGGGGCCCGGTGGACGTCCTCGTGTCGCTGCTGACCTTGAGGCTCCCTCATGGCTACCGTCGGGGCATGAACGACGCGCACCGCCCCTCCTCGGAGCACCTCGACGCCGCAGCCCTGCCGCCGCGCGCCCGCGCCGTCGTCGCCGCCCTGCGCGCCGCCGGCGCCGAGGGCGAGGTCCGCGAATTCGACGAGTCCACCCACACCGCCGCCCAGGCCGCCGCCGCCCTCGGCTGCGACGTCGGCGCCATCGCCAGCAGCCTGGTGTTCCGCACGGGCGACGAGGCCCTGCTCGTCCTCACGAGCGGGGCCCACCGCGTCGACACCGACCTGGTGGCGTCGACCCTCGGCCACGGTCCGATCATGCGGGCCAACGCCGACCAGGTGAAGCGCGCGACCGGCCAGGTGATCGGCGGCGTCGCCCCGGTGGGCCATCCCAGCCCGGTGCGGACACTCGTCGACACCGCACTGCGGGCCCACGACGTGCTCTGGGCGAGCGCCGGCACCGCCGACACGGTCTTCGCCACCACCTTCGACGAGCTCGTGCGCGTGACCGGCGGCACCCCGGTGCGCGTCGCCGCCGACGACCTCTGAGCCCGGCCCCCACGGTCGTCGACGTCGGCGGCCACCCGTAGCATCGACGCATGCCGCCCCTCACGTCCGCTCGCGTCGACGCCTGGCTCTGGGCCGTCCGGCTCTTCAAGACCCGCTCGGCCGCCAACGCCGCCTGCCGCGCCGGTCACGTACGGGTCAACGGCGAGCGTGTGAAGGCCGCCCAGGCCGTCCGTCCCGGTGACGAGGTCCGGGCACGCATCGCGGGCTTCGAGCGCATCGTCGTCGTCAAGACCTGCCTCGTGAAGCGCGTCGGCGCACCGGCCGCGGCCGAGGCGCTGACCGACCTCACCCCCCCGCCACCGCCGCGCGAAGAGGTCGCTGCCGTGCCGGTCCGCGATCGCGGCGCCGGCCGTCCGACCAAGCGCGATCGCCGCGAGATCGAGCGCCTCCGGGACCGCGCCGAGAGCTGACACTCGCTCGACCCACCCGATCGCGGGCTCCCCGCACTGGGGTGGACCGGTCCGGTATCTGTGCGAACGCATCGTCTACGCTGAGGTCACGGCGCTGCCCCGACAGCAGCAGCCTCGGGTCGGGGGACTCGGGGTCACGCCGACCCCAGGGGGACGACATGAACACGACCGACGCGGCGATGCCGACCGAGCGGGGCACCGTGACGGTGCGACCACGGCGCGAACTCGCCCGGGGCGCCACGCTCACCGGCGTCTTCAGCCTGTCTCCCGTGCTGATCGCGGTGCTGTGGCTGACCCTGCCGACCGGCCACCAGTGCGGCGTGCTGGCCGTCACCTGCGGCGTCGTGGTCATGGGACTGCTCATGTACTGGCGCTACCGCCTGTCGTACGCGGCGGTCACCCGCACCGAGTTCGTCAAGCGGGGCTGGCTGCCCGGCTTCGTGCGACTGCGCCGCGACGAGATCGACTCGCTCGTGCTCGTCCGCACCTACCGCGACCACTCGACCGAGACCTCCACGCAGTTGCTCGCCCTCGACGACGAGGGTCGCCGCCTGTTCCGCATGCGAGGCACCTACTGGTCCGAGACGTCCGTGGACGCCGTCGTCGACGCGCTCGGCATCCCCACGACCGTCCTGCCCCGCCCGCTGACCCGGCGCGAGTTCTTCGCGGCCTACCCGGACAGCCCGTACTGGTACGAGAGCCGCCCGTGGATCGGCGCCACGATCGCGGGCATCCTCTTCACCCTGGGCACCGGCACCCTCGTGGTGCTCTTCCGGGTGTTCGGCAGCGGCGCCTGACCTCGTCCACCGGACGCGGGCCCGACCGGCTCGTGATTCAGCGCCGGCGCAGCGTGCCGAAGATGCCCTTCACGACCTCGCGCACGACCGCCTTGCCGGCGCTCGACCCGAGGACCTCGCCGAGCAACCCCCCGGTCGACCCGGCCCGCGACGAGCGGGACCCCGAGGAGGCGCGGGTCGTCGCCCCCCGCCCGGCACGGGCCTTCGCGGCCGCCCGCTCGGCCCGCTCGAACTCCTTCTGCTGACGTTCGTACTCGGCCTGCGCGGCCTTCCGCTCGCGTTCGGCGGCGGTGACGGCCTTCGCATCCGCCCTCTCGCGGGCCGCGGCCTCCTTCAGCTGGGCGTCGATCGTGGCCTGCCGCGCCGCGGCGTCGGTTCGCTCCCGCTCGTCGAGCGCGGCGGCCTCGAGCTTGCGGGCCAGCATCTCGCGGGCCGAGTCACGGTCGATCGACGCCCCGTAGGCGGCGGTGAGCGGTGACGCGGCGACGGCGGCCGTCATGACGTCGGCGGGCGTCGGCGCCATCGAGCCGCGCGGGGCGCGGAGGCGCGTCCACGCGACCGGGCTGGGAGCCCCCTTCTCGTTCATGACCGTCACCACCGCCTCCCCGGTGGCGAGGCCGGTGAGCACCGCGGCGAGGTCGTAGTCGCTCGTCGGGTACGTCGACACCGTCGCCCGCAGCGCCTTCGCGTCGTCGGGCGTGAAGGCGCGGAGCTGGTGCTGGACGCGCGAGCCGAGCTGGGCGAGCACCTCGCCCGGGACGTCCTTGGGGGTCTGGGTGACGAAGACGATGCCCACGCCCTTGGACCGGATGAGCCGGACGGTCTGCGTGATCTGCGCCAGGAACTCCTTCGAGGCGTCGGCGAACAGCAGATGGGCCTCGTCGAAGAAGAAGACGAGCTTCGGTCTGTCGAGGTCGCCCACCTCGGGCAGGTCGTTGTAAAGGTCGGCGAGCAGCCACATCAGGAACGTCGAGAACAGGGCGGGCTGGTCGTGCACCCCGGGCACCTCGAGGAGGCTCACGACGCCCCGACCGTCCTCGGCCGTGCGGAGGAACTCGGCCGTGTCGATCTCGGGCTCGCCGAAGAACGCGTCGGCCCCGCGGTCGGCGAAGGTGATCAGCTCGCGCAGGATGACCCCGACGGTCTGCTTGCTCAACCCGCCGAGTCCCTCGAGTTCACCCTTGCCCTCGTCGCTGGTCAACCAGGTCAGCACGGCCCGCAGGTCGGAGAGGTCGAGCAGCGGCAGCCCGGCCTGCTCGGCGTAGTGGAACACCAGGCCGAGGCTGCTCTCCTGTGTGTCGTTCAGGCCGAGCACCTTGCTGAGCAGCAGCGACCCGAAACCGCTCACCGTGGCGCGGACCGGCACGCCGGTGCCCTTGCCGCCCAGGGCGAAGTACTCGGTCGGTGCGGCCTGCGGCGACCAGTCCTGGCCGATGCCCCGCGTGCGGGCCAGCAGCTTCTCGTTCGCCTCGCCCGGCGTCGCGATGCCCGAGAGGTCGCCCTTGACGTCGGCCGCGAACACCGGCACCCCGGCCGCCGAGAGCTGCTCGGCGAGCACCTGAAGGGTCTTGGTCTTGCCCGTGCCGGTCGCCCCGGCCACGAGGCCGTGCCGGTTCAGCATCGCGAGCGGGATGCGCACAGGCACGTCCACCCGCGCCTCGCCGTTCACGAGGGCGCCGAGCTCGAGGGCGGGACCGTCGAAGCCGTAGCCCGCGCGGATCACGTCGACCGCCGCCTCGTCGAGCGGCCCGCCGAGCGGGGTGGGGAGGCCCTCGACCGGGGCGCCCGCGACCGGCTCGGGTTCGGTGAGCCCGGCGTCGGCCGCGGCGTCGGCGACGTCCGCCTCGGCGGCGAGCTGCTCTGCCCGCGCGAGTGCCGCCTCCGCGTCCTGCTTCGCCTTCTCGGCGGCGGCGACCGCTGCGGCGGCCTCCGCCCTGGCCTGCTCGAGCGCGTCCGTCATGCGGCCAGCCTAGGCACCCTGCGCGCTGCGGTCCGGGCGAGTTCGGCGACACCGGGCGACGCCGAACGCCCGCCTCGCACGGACTCGACCGGGATCGACGGCGCGAGCGGGACCGACCGGGCGAGCGACACCGTCAGGCCGGACGACCCTGCCAGATCCAGCCGCGACCGCGCACGCGCTCCTGCTCGTCGAGCAAGCGATGCGCGACCGGGGCCCAGAGCACCACCGCGACCCCGGCGCCGATCAGCAGCCCGCCGATCGTGTCGGTCAGCCAGTGCGCGCCGAGGTACGTGCGGCTGAGCAGCATCAGCACCGTGTAGACCACACCGGCGACCCACACCCAGACGCGTCGCAGGATCACCCCCAGCACGACGGCCAGCGTCGCGGCGTTGGACGTGTGCCCCGAGGGGAACGAGCCGTAGTCGCTCACCACGAGGATGTCCTCGGGGCGGGCACGGCCGAACGTGTGCTTGACGACCTGGACGACCCCGGCACTGACCGCGCAGGCGGCGATCCAGTAGAGCGCGGCCCACGGGCGACGGCGCAGCAGGAACACCGCGGCGACGCCCAGCGGGACGACGAAGACGCCGACCACCCCGGCACCGATCGAGTTGAAGATCAACGAGGGCACGTCCCAGAACGGGCTGCGGTGCTCGACCAGTTCGCCCATGAACCGCTCGTCGACGCCGATCACCCCCGACCGGGCCGTGATCACGACGCCGAGCAGCAGCACGACGCCGATGGCGCCGAGCGCGCTGAACACCCACCAGCGGCGCTGCACACGCCGGGCCACCCGCTCTTCGGACGGCGAGGCGGGCTTCGGGGCGAGCGGGTCGGTGCGCATCCCCAGACGGTACCGGGAGGCGCGGGTCGGTGACCGGGAGGCACCGGTCGTCGACGCACGACGGTCGTAGACGGACGACCGGGAGGCGCGGGTCAGCGACCCAGCGCCGGCACCGTCCGCGGGCGCACCAGCAGCCACAGGCTCGCGATGGCCACGCACGAGGTGGCGACCATGACGCTGCCCATCGGCACGGCGGACCCGATGCCGAGGAACCCGACCACCGGCGAGATGAGTCCCGCCAGCCCGAAGTTCAGCGCACCGAGCAACGACGCCGCCGTCCCTGCCTCCTTGCCGTGGTTGGCGAGCCCGAGCACCTGGACCTGCGGGAACGAGAAGCCGCAGGCCGCGATGAAGAACCACAGCGGCACGAGGATGCCCACGAGCCCGGCCCCGAGCGAGTCGAGCACGACGATCGACGCGGCGGCGAGCAACAGGACGACCGTCGAGCAGGCGAGGATCCACTGCGGCCCGACCCGCCGGGCCAGCCGCGAGCTGATCTGGACGCCGGCGACGATCCCGAGCGAGTTGATCGCGAACAGGTAGCCGTACTGCTGGGCGTTCAGGCCGTACACCTCTTGGAAGAGGAACGACGAGGCCGAGAGGTACGAGAACAGGCCCGAGAAGACCATCGCCCCGATCAGGGCGACGCCGACGAAGATCCGGTCGCTGAAGAGCACCTTGTAGCGCTGTCCGAGGGTCGTGTGCCCGGCCTCGTGCCGCCGCGCGGGCGGCAGGGTCTCGACGATCAGGAAGATCGCGGCGATGATCACGAACGCGCCGTAGGCCACGAGGAACACGAAGATGCCGCGCCAGCTGGTGAAGGCCAGCAGCTGCGAGCCGATGACGGGCGCGACGATGGGGGCGAGCCCGTTCACCAGAGCGAGACGCGACAGCATGCGCACGAGCGGCAGCCCACCGAACAGGTCGCGCACCGTCGCCATGGCGACGACGCCCCCGGCGGCGGCACCCATGCCCTGCAGCACCCGGAAGACGGCGAGCAGCTCGATGGTCGGCGCGCTGGCGGCGCCGATGCTGGCGAGGATGTGCACGGCGGTCGCGACGATCAGCGGCGTGCGACGGCCGACCTTGTCGCTCCACGGCCCGACCAGCAGCTGCCCCACCCCGAAGCCGATCGTCGTCGCCGTCAGCGTCAGCTGGATGACGCCGCTGTCGACGGAGAAGTCCCGGCTGAGTTCGGGGAACGCCGGCAGGTAGAGGTCGATCGTGAACGGCCCGAGCGCGGTGAGGGCGCCGAGCACGACGACGTAGACGAGCCGCTGGCGGCGGGTCAGGGAGTCACCCGGGTGGACGACGGTGGTCAAGAGGCAGGTCCTGTCTGGGGGGTCGCGGAGGGGCGGTCACGGAGGAGGGGCACGGGGCGGTCACGGGTCGGGGCACGCGAGGAGGCGCGGCCAGGACGACCGGGCCGGCTCGCGGCTCGAATCGATGCGACCGAGCCATAGCGCGCGACCACCACGGGATCGGAGGGGGTGGAAGGGAGGGGAACGGCGTCGCTGCACGACACCCGTCGGTTCTCAGCCTAACCCTGCCGTGGACCCCCGCGACAGCCCTTCCGCCTCGGCGGCTCGCGCCGTGCCGTGTCGGCGCGTCGGCCCGGTCTAGGCTCGACCTGGCCTCGGACGCGATCGTCCCGTCCGGGTCCCCGAGGAGGAACGTCCATGGTCGACGCGCGCATAGTCCAGACCACGAAGGCACTGCACGCCGCCGTCGTCGAGCTCGCCTCGACCCGGCCCGTGTCGAGCATCTCGGTCGCCGACGTCACCCGGGCCGCGGGGATCAACCGCGCCACGTTCTACAGCCACGCGACCTCGCCCGGCAGCCTGCTCACCGCGGTGCTCACCCCCGAACTCGACGCGATCCGTGACGAGGACCACGTGCTGCGGCTCGACGGCCGGGCCGACGGCCCCGACGCGACGCGGCGCGCGATGGAGAAGGTCGTCGACCACGTCGTGCGGTACCGCGAGATCTACCGTCTCGCCCTGCCCGACCCGCTCGACGCCTCGATCCACCAGGCGCTGGCCCGCCACTTCGAGGAGTCGAGCGTTCAGCACCTCGCCGGACTGCCCGCCGGCAGCCTCCCCGAGGGGCTCGCGGTGCACATCGCCGCCGGCCACCTGGCACACGGGCTCGTGGGCGCCGTCGAGGCCTGGCTCGGCGGCAAGCGGACGAGCCGACGCGCCCTGCTCGACACCATGAACCTCATGCTGCCCACCTGGTGGGGTTGACCCGGAGCGCTCCCCGTTCCGACGGGTCGGCGGGACGCCCGACCGCCTAGAAGGCGCGCAGCAGTCCCGGCCCCACGCGCAGCACCCCGTCGGTGAGCGGTTCGCAGCGGACTCCCCCGCGTCCTCGCAGGGCGCGGAACGCCCCTGCACCGAAGACCACGTCCATCCACGCGCACGGGTTCGCCGCCCGTGTCGCGCGGAACGACACCGGGCCGTCGCCCGTGTCGAGGTCGAACTCGTACCCCACGAGGGCATCGACGTCGACACCCCTCACGACCACGTTGCGCCGCGCCAGGGCGGCGTCGAGCCGGGCCCCCGGGGGCAGGCCGAGCTCACGGGCGACGTGCTCCAGCTGCTCAGCCGCGAAGAGGGTGACCGAGGCGCCGCGGTGCGCCGGAGCGTTGAAGTAGCGGTCGCCCACGATGCCGAGGTGGGCCCGCACGGTGACGGCGTCGTGCGACTCGCGCCCCGTGGTCGGTGCCGGGGCCGGGCCGTCGGCGGGGCGGCCGACGTAGCGGGACCGGGGCGACGCGAGCAGCAGCTCGACCGTGACCGGCGTGGTCGACGCGGCCCGCGCCTCCTGCGCTCGTCGGTCGGTGTCCACGGACGCACGATACCGCCCACCGACGACGACGGCCGGACACCCCGTGCGGGGTGCCCGGCCGGTGCCGGTGCTGCCCGGGGGCAGCGGGAGTGCTACTTGGTGAGCGGCTCGAGCGTCGTGTCGTTGGCGTACGCCTCGGCGGCGTTGTCCTTGGTCACGATCTGCGGGGGCAGCAGGTAGGCCGGGACGACCTTGCTGCCGTTGTCGTACGACTTGTCGTCGTTCGTCTCGGCCTTGTCGCCCTTGCTGAGCGAGCTGACCATCGCGACGGCCTGCTTCACGAGGTTGCGGGTGTCCTTGTTGATGGTCGAGTACTGCTCGCCGGCCATGATCGACTTGACCGACTCGACCTCGGAGTCCTGACCGGTGACGGTCGGGATGTCCTTGCCGGCCTGCTTCACCGAGGTGATGATGGCGCGGGCCAGGGTGTCGTTCGGGCTCAGGACGCCGTCGAGCTCCTTGTCACCGTAGGTGCTGGTGAGCAGCGAGTCCATGCGACGCTGAGCGTTCTCGGGCTTCCAGCCGTCGGTCGCCGTCTGCTTGATGTCGGTCTGGCCCGAGGCGACGACGAGGGTGCCGTCGTCGATCTTCGGCTGCAGGACGCTCATCGCGCCGTCGAAGAAGACCTTCGAGTTGGCGTCGTCCGACGAGCCGGAGAACAGCTCGACGTTGTAGGGGCCGTCGGCCTTCTTCGCGGCCATGCCGTCGAGCAGGGCCTGGCCCTGGAGCTCGCCGACCTTGAAGTTGTCGTACGCGACGTAGTAGTCGACGTCCTCGGTGTTGAGGATCAGGCGGTCGTAGGCGATGACCACGGCGCCGGCGTCGTGGGCGGCCTTGACCTGGGTGCCGAGCTGGCCACCGTCGGCGGCACCGATGATGATGACCTTGGCGCCCTTGGTGACCATGGACTGGATCTCGTCCTGCTGGTTCGCGACGGTGCCGCTGGCGGCCGCGTACTGCACGTCGGGCTTGAAGCCGGCGTCGGTGAGGTCCTTGGTGAACAGGTCACCGGCGAGGACCCAGTTCTCGCTCGTCTTGGCGGGCAGGGCCACGCCGATGGTCGAGCCGGACTCGAAGCCCGAGGCCGCGTCGCCCGAACCCGCGTCGGTGCGGGCCGAGTTCGAGCAGCCGCTCAGGATCAGCGTCGTTGCTGCGGCGACCGCGAAGGTCGTCAGCGCGAGTTTGCGCATGCTGTGTCTACTTTCTCGTTGTGAGGGTGGTGCCGTGTGGTCGCCCGCGGTGCGGACTCCCGGTGGAGGCGCGCCCGGCCGTCGATGGACGGGCGCGCGGGTGGTGGGTCTAGTTGGGCGTGGTGGCCTTGGGGCGCTGCACGTCCGAGATGTCGCCGTTCGGGGTGAGGGCGGGCTCGGTCGTCTCGGCGTCGCGTCCGACGCCGTTCTGGGCGCCCGGCGGCAGGTCGGAGGCCGCGATGCCGTTCTTGTCGCGACGCAGGCCCCGGGTGAGGAACCCGGTGATGGAAGGACGACCCTGGCTCTTGTTGTAGACGTCGACCGCGACCGCGATCAGGAGCACGAGGCCCTTGATCATCTGCACCTTGTCGGAGCCGACGCCCATGAGCTGCAGGCCGTTGTTCAGCACGGCGATGACGAAACCACCGACGATCGAGCCGGTCACCGTGCCGATGCCGCCGGCGACGGCGGCGCCACCGATGAAGACCGAGGCGATGGCGTCGAGCTCCCAGTTGAGGCCGTCCTGCGGGCCGGAGGCACCGGCACGGGCGACGTAGATCATGCCGGCCAGAGCGGCGAGCACGGACATGTTCATCATGACGAAGAAGTTGATGCGCTTCGCCTTGACGCCCGAGAGCTCGGCGGCGTGAGAGTTGCCACCCACCGCGTAGATGTGCCGACCGAAGATCGTGTTCTGCGTGACGAAGCCGTAGACCAGGACGAGCACGCCGAGGATGATGCCCGAGATCGGGAACGACGTCCCGACGCGGCCGCCGGCGAACAGCGTCGCGGCGTAGGCGATGATCGCGACCAGCACGACCAGCTTGACGGCGCTGACCCAGAGGGGAGCCCGCTCGGAGCCCATCTTCTGCTGGATGCGACGCAGACGGAACTCGTTGTAGACCACGGCGACGATGATGACGAGGCCGAGCAGCAGGGTCGCGTTGTTGTAGCCGGTGTTCGGACCGAACTCGGGGAGGTAACCCGCGCCGATGACCGTGAAGCCCTCGGGGACCGGGATGGTGTCGGCGTTGCCGACGAACTGGTTGGCACCGCGGAAGAGCAGCATGCCGGCCAGCGTCACGATGAAGGCGGGGACGCCGACGTAGGCGACCCAGAAGCCCTGCCAGGCACCGATGACCACGCCGACCACGAGGCCGAGCAGGATCGCGGCACCCCACGGAAGACCCCAGCTGTCCATCGCCTTGGCGACGACGATGCCGCTGAAGGCGGCGACCGAACCGACCGAGAGGTCGATGTGACCGGCCACGATGACCATCACCATGCCGATGGCGAGGATCAGGATGTACGAGTACTGGCTGACCAGGGCGATGAGGTTCGTGGGCTGCAGGGTGAGCCCGTCGGTCAGCACCTGGAAGATCAGGATGGCCACGACGAGCGTCGCGATCATGCCGAACTGGCGCGCGTTCGACGTGTTGCCGCCGAACACCTTCTTCAGGTCTTTGATGCCACTCATGCGGCGTGCTCCTTCTTCTTCGAGGTCATGGTTCGCATGAGCGTCTCGGCGTCGGCCTCGGAGGCCTCGATCTCGTTCGTGACGGAACCCTCGAAGATCGTGTAGATGCGATCGGAGAGCCCCAGCAGCTCGGGCAGTTCGGACGAGATGACGATCACGCCTTTGCCCTGGGCCGCGAGCTGGTTGATGATGTTGTAGATCTCGAACTTGGCGCCCACGTCGATGCCTCGCGTGGGCTCGTCGAGGATGAGCAGGTCGGGGTCGGTGAACATCCACTTCGCCAGGACGACCTTCTGCTGGTTGCCGCCGGACAGCTTGGCGACCCCCTCGTCGACCGTGGGGGTCTTGACGCGCAGGCTCTTGCGGTAGTCCTCGGCGATCGAGTGCTCTTCGTAGGTGTTGACCACGGAGGCCTTCGAGATCTTGGTGAGCTTGGCGGCGACCGTCGAGCGCTTGATGTCGTCGAGCAGGTTGAGCCCCAGCACCTTCCGGTCTTCGGAGACGTAGGCCAGGCCGTTGTCGATCGCGTCCGAGACGTTCTTGATCTCGATCTTCTCGCCGTCCTTGACGATCTCGCCCGAGACGAACTGACCGTACGAGCGACCGAAGATGCTCATCGCGAGCTCGGTGCGACCGGCGCCCATGAGGCCGGCCAGGCCGACGATCTCGCCCTTGCGGACGGTGATGGACGAGCCCTTGCAGACGAAGCGTTCGGCGGTCTGCGGGTGGCGCACCCACCAGTCCTTGACCTCGAAGAAGACCTCGCCGATCTTCGGCGTGCGGTCGGGGAACCGGCTGGCCAGGTTGCGGCCGACCATGCCGCGGATGATGCGGTCCTCGTTGACGCCGTCTTCTTTCACGTCGAGCGTCTCGATGGTCTTGCCGTCACGGATGATCGTGATGGAGTCGGCGATGGCCTCGATCTCGTTGAGCTTGTGGCTGATCATGATCGACGAGATGCCGCGACCCTTGAGGCCCCGGATCAGGTCGAGCAGGTGCTGCGAGTCGGCCTCGTTCAGGGCGGCGGTCGGCTCGTCGAGGATCAGCAGCTTGACGTTCTTGTTGAGCGCCTTGGCGATCTCGACGAGCTGCTGCTTGCCCACGCCGAGGTTCTTGATGGCGGTGTCGGGGTCGTCCTTGAGGCCCACGCGGGCGAGCAGGTCGATCGCCTTCGTCTTGGCCGCGCGCCAGTCGATGGCCCCGAAGCGGGTCGGCTCGTTGCCGAGGAAGATGTTCTCGGTGATGGAGAGCTCGGGGATCAGCGCCAGCTCTTGGTGGATGATCACGATGCCCTGCGACTCGCTCGAGCGGATGTCGCGGAAGCGCATCTCGGCCCCCTGGTAGACGATGTCGCCCGTGTAGGTGCCGAACGGGTAGACGCCCGAGAGGACCTTCATGAGCGTCGACTTGCCGGCGCCGTTCTCGCCGCAGATCGCGTGCACCTCACCGGCGCGGACCTGCATCGACACGTCGTCGAGCGCCTTGACGCCCGGGAACTCCTTCGTGATGGAGCGCATCTCGAGGATGACGGGAGAATCAACGCCCATGCGGGGCACCCCCGGGGATGTGGCTGCTCGCGAGCTGCTCGCTCTGCGTCACGGCACTGGGCACGTCGTCCTCGACCTTCGACCTCGTCGTCGTCCGCCGGTGATGTGCACCGACGGGCATCCTGTGATTCGTCGCCGCCGTGCCGGGCCGTTCGTCGAGGCTGGCGTAGGGGCCGGACCCGCCGAATGTGACCGTTCACACTGCGACTGGAGCAAAGCTAATCCCGAGAGGGGATGCTGTCAAATGCCGATGCCGATCCGTTATGGAACGCAGGCCGACCGACGCGCGCCGCGCCTCCTGAGGGCTCGTCCCGCCGTGTGGCGCCGGGCCGGTCAGAGGAACCAGGGGCGCGAGGTCGAGCCGCGCACCACCAGTTCCGGAGGGATCAACGTGCGGTCGACGACCGTGCCGCCCTCGAGCTCGGCCACGACGAGTTCGACGGCGCGCCGGCCGATCAGGGCGAAGTCCTGACGCACGGTCGTGAGCGGCGGCCACAGGTGCGGCGCGGTCGGCGAGTCGTCGAAACCGACGACGCTGACCTCGCGGGGCACGTCGACGTCGGCCTCGCGGAAGGCGTGCAACAAGCCCACGGCCATCAGGTCGTTGGCCGAGAAGACGGCGGTGAAGTCGCGGCGACGCAGCAGCTCTTGCCCGGCCGTGTAGCCGAAGTCGGCGGTCAGGTCGCCGAGGATGGGCGGCTCGATCGACAACTCGGCCTCGCCCATCTCGAAGAGGAAGCCCTGCATCCGCTCGTCGGCCTCGATCCAGTCCTGAGGGCCGGCGACGTGCACGATGTGCCGATGGCCGAGGTCGATCAGGTGCCGGGTGGCGAGGCGCGCCCCTTCGAACTGGTCGACCGAGAGGCTGTGCGCCCGCGCCCGCTGCGTCGAGTCGAGCGCGACGATGGGCACGTCGAGGTCGAGCTCGTCGATCACGTCGAAGAACTTGCGTTGCGGAGCGATGACGATGATCGCCTCGACCGCCTGGTTGGTCAGCAGCTGCAGACTCGCCCGGACGTCGTCCGACACCGTGGTCGTGCTCGCGATGCTCAGCCGGTAGCCGGCGGTGCGGGCCGCGACCTCGATGGCGTTGACGATCGTCTGCGGCCCGAAGTGGACGTTCTGCAGGGTGAGCACGCCGATCGCCTTCGACCGGCTGGTGACCAGGGCCCGCGCCGCCTGGTTCGGGCGGTAGCCGATCTCGTCGATGACGTCGAGCACCTTCTGCCGGGTGCTCGGCCGGATGCTGGGGCTGTCGTTGAGCACGCGCGAGACGGTCTGGTACGAGACCCCCGCGAGGGCGGCCACGTCGCGGATGTTGGGAGCACGCACCTTGTCGATGTCAGGCTTCACCGTCGCTCCGTCGCTCTGTGACCGGATGATGTGACCGTACACATCGTCGTCCGGAGACCATTATGCATTCCCCGGAGGCCACCCATGACCCGTCCGGGGGTCATCACCGCGTCATGGCCTCCACTCGTCGGTCGAGCGCCGGCGCCGTCGGCCGGAGGAGGCGCGGTCACCGACCGCGGGGCACCGCCCGGCCGCTGAGGGCGAGCGCCAGCACCGCCACGCCCGTGCCGACCGCGAAGCAGGCGACGAAGGCGATCGGGCTGGACGCCCCGCCGAGCAGCCCGAAGGCGGCCCCGGTCAGGGCCAGCGCGACGGCCGAGCCGGTGGAGTCGGCGATGGTCAGCGCCGAGCTGTTGAACCCGCGCGCGGACTCGGTCGAGAGGGCGAGGACGAGCACCGAGAAGCGCGGGTACATGAACCCCATGCCGAACCCGGCGACGGCCCAGGTCGCGATGAGGAAGGCCGGTGGCAGGTGGAACAAGGGGGTCAGCGCCGCGACGACGACGCCGATCAGCACCAGGACGATGCCGATGCGGATGCCGTCGCGCTGGGCCACCCGGTCGCCGAGCCGCCCCTGCACCCAGCTGGCGAACGCCCAGCCGAGCGCCCCGAGGGTCAGGGTGACCCCCGAGGCCGAGGCGCTGAAGTCGTATCCGGCCGAGAGCATGTACGGGATGTACACCTCGCTGCCGAGGAACGCCGCCCCGACCAGGCCGCGCAGCAGCACCAGGGTGGGCAGCCCCGGGGTCGCGCGCAACGTGCCGGGCGGCAGCAGGGGCCTCAGGGCCACGGCGAGCACGACGACCGCCAGGACGATGACGACGACGGTGAGCCAGGTCGGGAACTCGGACACGAGGTTCAGGGCCAGCACGCCGAGGGCCGCGCCGATCGACCAGAGGATGCGGCCGATGCTCCACGGGACGCGCTGCCCGCCCTCGGCCACCACGGGCGGAGGGACGCGACGCAGGCTCGGCAGGACGGCGAAGAACGCCGGCACGGCGAGGCCGAGCGCCCCGAGGAAGACCCAGTGCCAGCCCACCGTCTCGGCCACGACGCCGGCGACGAGCGGCCCGACCAGCCCCGGCACGACCCAGGCCGCGGCGAAGCCCGCGAAGATCGAGGGGTGCAGACCCGGCGGGTAGAGCCGGGCGACCATGACGTAGAGCCCGACGATGACCGCGCCCGAGCCGACGCCCTGGACCAGGCGGCCGAGCAGCAGCACGACCATGTCGGGCGCGGTGCCGACGACGAGCAGCCCGACGGCGAACAGCAGCATCGACGCGATGACGACGACGCGGGGCCCGCTGCGGTCGGCCCAGTTGCCCGCCACCACCATGCCGACCAGGCCCGAGGCGAGGGGCGCGGCGAAGCTGAGCGAGTAGAGCGCCTCGCCGTCGAGCTCGCGGCTGATGATCGGCATGATCGTCGTGACCGCGAGCGACTCGAAGGCCGCGATGCCGATCAACGCGCACATGCCCAGCGTGGCGAGCCGGTACCGACCGCTGAGCACGCCCTCGGGGCGGGTGCTCACGGCGGCGTCGGACATGCGACGAGCCTAGGCCGAGCCGCCGACACGACGCGACGGCGAGGGACGGGACGCGACGACCCGAGGAGGCGCGGTGCAGGACTCCCCCGCACCGCGCCTCCTCGGGTCGTGTCGCGAGACGCCTAGGCGTCGAGGCGCGAGAGCGCCTGCGTGACGTCGCCGAGCAGGTCGTCGACGTCCTCGATGCCGACCGACAGCCGCACGATCGAGTCGGGCACCTCGAGCTCGGTGCCGCGCACCGAGGCGTGGGTCATCTCGCTCGGGTAGCCGATCAGCGACTCGACGCCGCCGAGCGACTCGGCCAGCTGGAACAGCTCGGTCGACTCGGCGAACCGCCGGGCCGCCGCGGCACCCGCGGTCAACTGCACCGAGAGCATGCCGCCGAACGCCCGCATCTGCCGGGCGGCGAGCTCGTGCCCCGGGTGCGACTCGAGCCCCGGGTAGTAGACGCGCTCGACGGCCGGGTGGTCCTCGAGTGCGTGGGCGATCGCCAGAGCGTTCGACGAGTGGCGGTCGACGCGCACGCCGAGCGTCTTGATGCCGCGCACCGTCAGCCAGGCCTCCATCGGCGCCGACACGGCTCCGACGCCGAACTGGATGAAACCGACCTTCGCGGCGAGCTCGTCGTCGCGCACGACCACGGCCCCGCCGACGACGTCCGAGTGGCCGCCGATGTACTTCGTCGTCGAGTGCACGACCGCGTCGGCCCCGAGCGCCAGGGGCTGCTGCAGGTACGGCGACGCGAAGGTGTTGTCGACGACGACGACGGCTCCGGCCGCGTGACCGATCTCGGCGAGCGCCGCGATGTCGCTGATCTTCATCAGCGGGTTGCTGGGCGTCTCGACCCAGAGGACGGCCGTCGGGGCGGCCTGGACGGCGGCGCGCACGGCGTCGAGGTCGCTCATCTCGACCGTGTCGAGCGTGACTCCCCAGGGCACCCAGACCCGGTTGACGAGGCGGTGCGTGCCGCCGTAGACGTCGTTGCCCATGACGATGCGCGTGCCGGGCGCCAGGACCGAGCGCAGCAGCGCGTCCTCGGCCGACAGCCCCGACGCGAAGCTGAACGCCGCGGCGCCGCCCTCGAGGTCGGCGAGCAGGGTCTGCAGCGAGTCGCGCGTCGGGTTCGCCGACCGGGCGTACTCGTAGCCGCCGCGGAACCCGCCGATGCCGTCCTGCACGAAGGTGGACGACTGGTAGATCGGGGGGACGACGGCACCGGTGGTGGGGTCGAACTCCTGGCCGGCGTGGATCGCCCGGGTCGAGAAACCGTGGGTCATGGGGTGTCCTTTCGAGGGGGACGGGTGGTGCGCAGACGGAGGGGGACGAGGAGGCTCGGGTCGGGTCACCGGATCACGGTGCCGATCCGGCCGCTCAGGAGGAGAGGAAGGAGAGGACGTCCTGGCGGGTGACGACGCCGACCGGGCGGCCGTCGTCGGTGACGAGCAGGGCGTCGACCGACTCGAGCGCGGACCGGGCCGCCGAGACGGGCTCGTTCACGCCGATCAACGGCAGCGGGTCGCCGAGGTACGCCGAGACGGCGTCGCCCATGGTCGCGCCGCCGCGGAAGATCGCCTCGAGCAGCGCCTTCTCTTCGATGGCGCCGACGACCTCGCCGATCACGACCGGGGGCTCGGCCGAGAGCACCGGCATCTGCGAGACGCCGTAGGTCTTCATGATGCCGATCACGTCGTGGACGGTGTCGGACGGGTGGGCGTGGACGAGGTCGGGCAGCTGGCCCGTCTTCGACGCGATCAGGTCGCGGACCGACCGCTCGTCGTGGCTGACGCCGAAGCCGTACGAGCGCATCCACGCGTCGTTAAAGATCTTGCCGAGGTAGCCGCGCCCACTGTCGGGCAGCAGGGCGACCACGACGTCGTCCGGCCCGAGCTCGCGGGCCACGTCGAGGGCGGCGGCGACGGCGAGCCCGGACGAACCGCCGACCAGCAGGCCCTCTTCGCGGGCGAGGCGTCGGGTCAGCTCGAACGAGCGGGCGTCGTCCGCGGCGATGATGCGGTCGACGACCGAGGGGTCGTAGGCGGCCGGCCAGAAGTCCTCGCCGACGCCCTCGAGCAGATAGGGGCGACCGGTGCCGCCGCTGTAGACGCTGCCCTCGGGATCGGCGCCGACGACCTGCACCGCGCCTCCGGAGACCTCTTTGAGGTAGCGGCCCGTTCCGCTGATCGTGCCGCCGGTGCCGACGCCCGCGACGAAGTGCGTGATGCGACCGTCGGTGTCGCGCCAGATCTCGGGGCCCGTCGTCTCGTAATGGCTGAGCGGGCCGTTGGGGTTGGCGTACTGGTTCGGCTTGAAGGCGCCGGGGATCTCACGCGCCAGGCGGTCGGAGACGCTGTAGTACGACTCGGGGCTGGTCGGCTCGACGGCGGTCGGCGTGACGACGATCTCGGCGCCGTAGGCCTTGAGCACGTTGCGCTTGTCCTCGCCGACCTTGTCGGGCAGGACGAAGACGCAGCGGTACCCGCGCTGCTGCGCGACGAGGGCCAGGCCCACGCCGGTGTTGCCGCTGGTCGGCTCGACGATCGTGCCGCCGGGCTTCAGGAGGCCCTCGCGTTCGGCCGCGTCGATGATGCGCGTCGCGATGCGGTCCTTCGACGAGCCGCCCGGGTTGACGTACTCGACCTTGACGAGCACCGTCGCCGTGATGCCCTCGGTCACCTTGTTCAGCTTGACGAGCGGCGTGTCACCGATCAGGTCGAGGACGGTCTCGGCGTACTTCACGGGTGCTCCGGTTTCTGCGCGGCCTCGTGGGGCGCGGATCGGGTGACGGGAGGGGCGGTGTCGGGTGACGACGCCGTCGGCCGAGTCTAACGACGCGCCCTGGTGTGTTACGGGGCGGGACGAGCCATCCCGCGTGCAGATCGTGCAGGATATTACGGACCTCCCAGTAATCCGTGAGACAACTGGTGACGCATCCCCGATCTCGACCGATCCCCGCGATCGATCCCCCGGACGACAGGACTCCCCACGTGGCCGACGACAAGCCCACCGTCAAGCAGCAGCGCGACGCCCGACGTCAGGAGAAGGTCGCCGAGCTCAAACGGCAGCAGGCCCGGGCGAAGCGCAACCGCACCATCGGCATCGTCACCGCCTCGGTCGCGGGCGCGGCGGCGATCGCGCTGGTCGTCACCTTCGTCGTGACGAGCGGCCAGCCGCGGCAAGACCCTCAGGCCATCGAGATCGACGGCGTGAAGACCTACTCCGACCTCACCGCCAACCACGTCGGCGGCAGCGTCGACTACGCGATGACCCCTCCCGCGGGCGGCGACCACAACCAGATCTGGCTGAACTGCGGTGTCTACACCGAGCCCGTGCCGAACGAGAACGCCGTCCACGACCTCGAGCACGGCGCCGTCTGGTTCACCTACGACCCCGAGCAGGTCAGCGAGAGCGAGATCGAGGCGCTGCGCGACTTCGCCCCCGACACCTACGCGGTCGTCTCGCCCTACGAGGGTCTCGACTCCCCCATGTACGTCTCGGCCTGGGGCGCGCAGCTGCCCTTCGCGAACGTCACGGACGACGAGGCCACCGTGTCGGACTTCGTCACCAAGTACTGGAAGTCCACGAACGCCCCCGAGCCCGGTGCGCCCTGCACCGGCGGCGTGGACGGCACCGGCAAGATCGCGTGACCGCAGCGGGGCGTGACGACGCCGACGTGACCGACGGGGCAGGGCCGCACCGCGCCTCCTCGGGTCGTCGGCTGCGGCTGGTGATCGCGGGGGTCCTGACCGTGGCGATCGTGCTGCTGGTCGGCATCGCACTCGGCCGGCTCAGCTCGCCGAACCCGGTCACGCCCGGGACGAACAGCGTCGAGGCAGGGTTCTCGCGGGACATGCAGGTGCACCACGAGCAGGCCGTGCAGATGGCGATGATGGTCCGCGATCGGACCGACGACCCCGAGGTGCGCTCGATGGCCTACGACATGGCCCTCACGCAGTCGCAGCAGGCCGGCCAGATGTACGCCTGGCTCGAGCTGTGGCGCGTGCCGCAGGCACCGTCCGAGCCGACCATGACCTGGATGACCCGCCCGACGCTCGACGGCGACTACGGCAGCCACCACATGACCGGCGACGGAGGCGCGAGCGGCTCGGCCACGCCCGTCGCCACCCACGAACCCGGCGGCCGCATGCCCGGGCTGGCCACCGACGAGCAGCTCGCAGCCCTCGACTCCGCCCGCGGCGTCGAGGCCGAGCGGCTCTTCCTGACGCTGATGATCGCCCACCACGAGGGCGGCATCGAGATGGCCGACGCGATCCTGGCACGCAGCGAGGTGACGCAGGTGCGCGCCTTCGCCTCGGGCATGGTGCAGACGCAGCAGAGCGAGATCGACGCCATGCAGGCGATGCTCGCCGAGCGCAGCTGAGGGACGCCCGGCCCGCTACGGCCTACGCCGAGACCTGCTGCCCGTAGAGCTCGGCGTAGACCCCGCCCAGCGCGAGCAGCTCGTCGTGCGTGCCGCGCTCGACGACGTGGCCGGCCACGACCACGAAGACGACGTCGGCGTCGCGGACCGTCGAGAGGCGGTGCGCGATCGCGATCGTCGTCCGACCGCGGGTCGCGGTGTCGAGAGCCTCTTGGACCACGCGCTCGGACACCGTGTCGAGGGCGCTCGTCGCCTCGTCGAGGACCATCACCGCCGGGTCTTTGAGCAGGACGCGGGCGATGGCGATGCGTTGTTTCTCGCCACCCGAGAGGCGATAGCCCCGCTCGCCGACGATCGTGTCGTAGCCGTCGGGGAACGACGCGATGGTCTCGTGGATGTTGGCCTGCCGGGCCGCGTCGACCAGTTGCTCGTCGGTCGCGTCGGGTCGGGCGTAGCGGAGGTTGTCGCCGATGCTGGCGTGGAACAGGTAGGTCTCTTGGCTGACGATGCCGATGTTGCCGACCAGCGATTCTTGGTCGAGCCGCCGGACGTCGGTGCCCGCGAAGCGGACCGCACCGCCGGACGCCTCGTAGAACCGCGGGATCAGGTACGACACGGTCGTCTTGCCGGCACCGCTCGGGCCGACGAACGCGGCGAACTGCCCGGGGGCGATGTCGAACGAGACGCCGTCGAGGGTCTTCTGCCCGGGCTCGGCGTCGGGATACGAGAACGAGACGTCGTCGAACTCGACCCGACCGAGCTGCGCCTCGTCGACGGCCTCGGCCGACGGGTCGTTCGTGATGGCCGGGTGGAGGTCGAGGTACTCGAAGATGCGAGCGAAGAGCGCCCCGGAGGTCTGCAGGTCGAGGGCCACCCGCAGCAAGCCCATGAGCGGGAAGGTCAACCGGGCCTGCACCGTGGTGAAGGCCACGATCGTGCCCGCGGTCACCGGCACGTCCCGGAGGATCAACCAGGCCGCGACCAGGTAGATGAGGGCGGGGATGACCGAGAGGAAGATCTGGACGACGGCGAAGAACCATTGCCCGCTCATCTGCTGACGCACCTGCAGCCCGATCTGGGTGCGGTTCTCGGCGGCGTAGCGCTCGACCTCGGAGTGCTGCTGGTTGAAGCTCTTGGCGAGCAGGATGCCGCTGACGCTCAACGCCTCTTGCGTGATGGCGGTCATGTCGCTGAGGGACTCCTGCGTCTTGGTGGCGATGCGGGCACGCACCTGCCCCACCCGGCGCTGGGCCACCACGAGCAGCGGCAGCAGGATCACCGTGACGACGGTCATCTGCCAGCTGAGGACGAGCATGGACACGAAGGCCGCGATGACCGTGACCGTGTTGCCGAGGACGCTCGAGATGGTGTTGCTGAGCACGTTCGCGACGCCACCGACGTCGTTCTGCAACCGGGACTGGATGACGCCGGTCTTGGTGCGGGTGAAGAACGCGAGCTCCATGCGCTGCAGGTGCCCGAAGAGGCGGATGCGCAACGCCCCCATGACCTTGTTGCCGACCGTGGCCGTCAGGTAGGTCTGCCAGACGCCGATGCCGGCCGACAGCACCCAGAGACCCACCATGGCGCCCACCAGCTCGAGCAGCACGGGCACGTCGGGGCCGCCCGGCGGGAACAGCCCCCGGTCGAACGCCTGCTTGGTGAGCAACGGCGGAGCCACGCTGACCGCGGCGCCGATCAGGACCAGCACCACGGTGACGACGAGTGCCCGCTTGTGCGGGACGAACAGACCCCGGATGCGACCGAGCAGGTCGGGGATGCGCGGCGCCGTGGCGTTCGCCGCACGCTGGGCGTCGGCGTCGCCGCTCGACACCCGACCGGAACCACCCGGACGGCCCCCGCCACGGGGACCGCCTGCAGGGGCGTGCATCGAGCTCATCCGGTCAGCGTAGGCCTGACCACCGTCACGGGTGGCCCGCCGCCGGGGTGCGGGGTCCGGGGTGCGAGGCGACGCCCGCAAGAAATCGCCACGGGACCGTCGAGACACGCCGCGACACGCCGTAGAACGACCGTTCGTCCCCCAGTTGTGGGCGCAATGCCCGACAGACCATACGACGGAATGAACACTCAGTTTAGTATGGCGGTGTCGGTGCACCTGACCAGGCTCCGGCAGCCGCGCTCCCCCTACCCGACGGGCGAGCCTCCCGAAGCGGCGGAGCTAGGACCATCGTGAACACGTCGAACCCCACGGCCGTCGAACCACCGAGTGCCGAACTGCAGCCCGCCGACCACCGGGCTGCTCTCGATGCCATCGAACAGGGCTGGACCCAGATCGCCCCCCTGCAGGGAGCGCGTCTGCGCGAGGCCATCCGCTCGACGCCCGAGGAGGAATGGCGGGGACGACCCCGCATCCTGCTCGCCCTGGCCGCGAGCCACCGCTCGGTCGGCTCCCGCTCGCGCAGTGCCGCCCTGCCCTGGTTCCGCGGCGTGGCCAAGGCGCTCGACGCCGACCCCGACCTGCCGCTCGACATCCGGGCGGGCTACCACGTCCACCTCGGTGCGTCCCTGCGTACCCTCGGCAACTTCGTGGTGGCCCACGAGCACCTCGAGGTCGCCCGCACCCTCATCGAGAACGACCTGGCCGAGTCGATCAGCGTGCGCATCTCGCTCAGCGCCTCCTTCTCACTGCAGCTCGGCCTCATCCGCCTGCACTACGGCGAGATCGACCAGGCCCGCTTCGCCCTGAGCCTCGCGAACGGTCTCGGCGAGGACCACCTCAGCACCGCCGAGCGCGTGGAGTGCCTCTCGGCCCTCGCCTTCGTCGCGATGTTGATCGGCGACTTCGACCTCGCCGACCGCCACGTCGACCTCGCCCGCGAGCTCGCCGACGGCACCGACCTGTTGGGCAGCTCGTTCGGCGCACTGACCCAGATCACGCGCGTCCACCTCGCCCTCGAACGCGGTGAGGCCGTCGGGGGCCACGAGGGCCTGCTCGCCGACGTCCGCCAGGCGTCGCGCGGCAGCGACTGGGAGGCACTCGGCCTGTTCGCCGAGGCGCACGTGCTGCTGGCCGAGAGCCGCCACATCGAGGTGCTCGACCTGCTGGCCAGGATCGCCCGCACCATCGACGGCTTCACCGGGCACAGCGCCCTGACCGAGTCGGCGACCGTGATGCGGGCCGAGACCATGCGCCTGCTCGGCCAGCCCCACGAGGCCCGTCGTCTGGCCTCGTCGGTGACCTCGTCGCACCACCACATCCGCTGTCCCGCTCGCGTGCTCGCCCTCGTGCACCTCGCCGCCGGCGAGCCCGAGGACGCCCTCGAGGCGCTCGAGCAGTGCCTCGCCATCGGGGACCTGCACAGCGAGCGCACGATGGGCCAGGTGCACGCGATCCAGGCCGCTGCACACCTCGCGCTCGGCGACGGCCCGCACAGCGACATCGCTTTCGACCGGGCCCTGTTGAGCGCCGGCCACAACGGGTCGATCTGGCTCTTCGCCACGCTGCCCGAGGACGTCCTCGAGCACCTCGTGCAGCGCGCGGTCGGGCGCCGTCAGCCGCCCACCATCGTCGGGGTGCTGGACCGCCTGCGGGGCACCTCGGCGGACGTCGTGCCGCAGCTCGCCGAGCCACTGAGCGACCGTGAGCTCGTCATCGTCCGGCACCTGGCCACCGGCCAGACCCTGGGCCAGATCGGCAGCCAGCTGTTCATCTCGGTGAACACGGTGAAGAGCCACGTCCGCAGCATCTACCGCAAGCTCCAGGCCTCGTCCCGGCGCGAGGCGATGACCCGTGTCAAGCAGCTCGGCCTCGACCTCGACGAGTAGTCCCCGGGAGGCACGGCGTCCCGAGGAGGCTCCGCGCCCCGAGGAGGCACGGCGCCCGCCGTACGGTAGCCTCTCGCGGTGCCCCACGAGTCCCGCGTCACGTCCCGCCCCTCCCTCGTCGCCCAGCTGAGGGCGCGCAAACCCCTCGAGGCGTACGTCGCCGAGAGCGAGGCCACCGCCGACGGCGGACCCCGCCTGCGCCGCACCCTGGGCGTCTGGCACCTCACGGCGATCAGCATCGGTGCGACCCTCGGCACGGGCATCCTGGTCGTGCTCGGCACGGCCGTCCCGCTGGCCGGTCCCGCGGTCTGGATCTCGTTCGTCCTCGCGGGCGTCGCGGCCCTGCTGTCGGCCCTGTCCTACGCCGAGATGGCGGGCAGCGTGCCCGTGTCGGGCTCGAGCTACTCGTACGCGTACGCGACGCTCGGCGAGGGCATCGCCTGGGTCTGCGGCTGGTGTCTCGTCCTCGAGTACGCCGTCTCGGTCGCGGCCGTCGCCGTCGGCGCGGGCCAGTACGTCAACGAGGCCCTCGACGTGTTCGGGCTCGCCCTGCCGGCCGCGATCGCCGAGCCCCCGGGGGCCGGTGGCGTGCTGAACCTGCCCGCGGCGGTGCTCGTCCTGCTCGCCACCCTCGTGCTGGTGCCGGGCGCCCGCGAGAGCGCCTGGGTCAACACGCTGCTCGTCGTCGTCAAGGTGGCGCTCCTCGTGTTCTTCGTCGCCGTCGCCTTCACGGCCTTCAGCGCCGGCAACTTCGAGCCGTTGGCACCGATGGGCGCGGCCGGCGTCTCGGCCGCCGCCTCCCGGCTGTTCTTCTCGTACATCGGCTTCGACGCGGCGTCCACGGCGGGCGAGGAGGCCCGCGACGCGAAGCGAGACCTGCCGCGCGCCATCATCGCCTCGATCCTGATCATCACGGTGCTGTACATCCTCGTGGCCGTCGCCGCGATCGGCGCGCGTCCCTGGACGACCTTCACCGACGGCGAGGCGACCCTCGTCACCATCGTCGCCGACATCACGGGCCAGCCGTGGGTCGCCTTCCTCTTCGCCGTCACCGCCGTGGCGGCGATCGCGAGCGTCGTGCTGACGGTGCTCTACGGTCAGACGCGCATCTTCGTCTCGATGGCCCGCGACGGGCTCGTCCCCCGCGTCCTCGGTCGTGTCTCGGCGCGGACGCAGACCCCCGTCGCCGGCACCCTGATCGTCGGCGGAGCGGTGGCCGTCGCCGCCGCGGTGATCCCCCTGGGCGCCCTCGCCGACGCGACGAGCATCGGCACGCTCTTCGCCTTCGCCCTGGTCAACGTGTCGGTCATCTGGCTTCGCCGCAACCGGCCCGAACTCGACCGGACCTACAAGGTGCCGCTGTACCCGGTGACCCCGATCCTCGGCTGCGCCTTCTGCGTGCTGCTGATGGTGACGCTCGGCTGGGTCACCTGGGCGGCCTTCGCCGTCTGGATGGCCGTGGGCACCGCGGTGTACCTCGGGTACGGTCGGCGACACTCGGTCCTGGCCCGCGCCTCCTGACCCGACCCTCCGTGTGGTCGGCGCGCACCACCGGCGACGACGAAAGGCGCCACCCCGAGGGGTGGCGCCTTCCGTGTGGTGCTGAGCAGACGTGCCGCTCAAGCGCAGAGGGCCGCGGGGGCCCGCCGACTACTTGAGGGTGATCGTCGCGCCGGCGGCCTCGAGCTGAGCCTTGGCCTTGTCGGCGGCTTCCTTCGAGGCGCCCTCGAGGACGGTGCTGGGGGCACCGTCGACGACGGCCTTGGCCTCGCCGAGACCGAGGCTCGTGAGAGCGCGGACCTCTTTGATGACCTGGATCTTCTTGTCGCCGGCAGCCTCGAGCACGACGTCGAAGGCGGTCTGCTCTTCGACCTCTTCAGCGGCGGCGGCGGGGCCGGCGGCACCGGCAGCGGCCACGGGGGCAGCAGCGGTGACCTCGAAGACCTCTTCGAACTTCTTCACGAAGTCGCTGAGCTCGATGAGCGTGAGCTCCTTGAAGGCCTCGATCAGTTCGTCCTGCGTGAGCTTCGCCATGGTGTTCTCCTTATGGGTTTTCTAAAGTGTGGGTTGGTACGACAGCTTTTTAGCTGTCGGCTTCCTGCTTGGCACGCAGCGCCTCGACCGTGCGAACGGCCTGGGACAGCGGTGCCTGGAACAGGTAGGCAGCACCGAACAGCGAAGCCTTGAAGGCGCCGGCCAGTTTGCCCAGCAGCACCTCTCGGGACTCGAGATCGGCGAGCTGCTTGACCTCGTCTGCCGTGAGCGGGTTACCGTCGAAGTAACCGTTCTTCACGATCAGAGCGGG
Source organism: Frigoribacterium sp. Leaf44 (assembly GCF_001421865.1). Lineage (NCBI taxonomy): Bacteria > Bacillati > Actinomycetota > Actinomycetes > Micrococcales > Microbacteriaceae > Frigoribacterium > Frigoribacterium sp. Leaf44. The sequence continues at coordinate 365,795 of NZ_LMLG01000001.1, read as the reverse complement.
GTGTGCCTTGGCGAAGTCACGCAGGCTCTTGGCGACGGCGACAGGGTCACCGTGCACGAAGGCGATCGCAGACGGTCCGACGAGTTCGTCGTCGAACGAGCTGATTCCGGCGTTGTTGGCCGCGATCTTGCTGAGCGTGTTCTTCACCACGGCGTACGTCGCGTCTGCACTGATGGACTTGCGGAGCTCTTTCAGCTCGGCAACAGTGAGACCGCGGTACTCGGTGAGCAGGACGGCGGTCGAGTCACGGAAGTTGTCCGTGAGCTCGGCGACCGATGCTTCCTTGTTCGCCATGGCTCTCCTAAAACGTGGGTGTGCCGGCAGCCCCCGGGCGCTCGACTCGGCCGCACCGAGACCGGTGCCGCACCAATGAAAAAAGCTCCGGCGCAAGCGCACGGAGCTGGATCTCTTCGAGAAGAGGAACGACTTCACACACCTGCGCTGGTCGCTCTCTCTCGAGAACCTTCGGCACCCGTCTGCGAGCAGACGACTACAACCGGCGGTCTTGGGCTTCGCCAAGGATAGACGCAGGAGGCGCGCTCACGCAAGTCGCGCCTCCTCGGCGTCCCGCTCGGGGGCGACGACGGACGTCGCGAGCGGCAGGCGGACGGTGAAGGTCGCCCCGTCGTCCGAACTGGCGACGTCGACGGTCCCCCCGTGGGAGTGCACGACGGCCTGGACGATCGCGAGGCCGAGGCCCGTCGAGCCGGCCTTCCGCGACCGCGAGCTGTCGGCCCGCGCGAACCGTTCGAACAGCACCGGCAGCACGGCCGGGTCGATGCCCGGTCCGTCGTCGGCGACCGAGACGACCGCCTGACCGGACGCCTCGTCGACCGTCAGCGAGACGTGCACGTGCGTGCCGTCGGGCGTGTGGGTGCGCACGTTGGTCAACAGGTTCGCGACGATCTGGTGCAGGCGCATGGCGTCGCCCGACACGGTCACCGACTCGTCGGGCACGTACACGTCGACGTCGTGCGTGGGTCCGGCCACGTAGGCGTCGTTGACCGTGTCGAGCACGACCCTGGTCAGGTCGACGTCGCCCGTGACGAGGTCGCGACCCTCGTCGAGGCGGGCGAGCAGCAGGAGGTCCTCGACGAGCGAGGTCATGCGCAACGACTCCGACTCGATGCGGCCCATGGCGTACACCACGTCGTCGGGCAGTCCGGTGTTCATGCGGCGGGTCAGCTCGGCGTAGCCGCGGACCGACGCGAGCGGGGTCCGCAGCTCGTGCGAGGCGTCGGCGACGAACTGCCGCACCTTGTTCTCGCTCTGCTGACGGGCCTCGAGGGCCCCCGCCACGTGGCCCAGCATGCGGTTCAGCGAGGCGCCGACGCGGCCGACCTCGGTGCGGGTGTCGGCGTCGGCCTCGTCGACGCGTTCGGCCAGCGCCACCTCGCCGCGGTCCAGCGGCAGCTCGGCGACCCGCAGCGCCGTGTCGGACATGCGCTCGAGCGGTCGCAGGGCGCTGCGCACCACGCCGTAGGCCACGGCGATGGCGATCGCGAGGCCGATGAGGGTCACGGCGAGGATGGTGATCACCATGACCGTGATGGTGCGGTCGACGCTGCTCGTCGGCAGACCCACGACGAGGTAGGCCGGCGTCGTGGCGACCGAGCCCGACGTGGTCGTCGTCTGGTAGCCGACCGCGAGGGACTCCACCCGGTACGAGCCCAGTGCCGCCCCGAGCGAGACGGTCTCGGGTGTCGTCGAGCCGGCGACCGTCGTCACGACCGAGGTCAGGTCGTCGGTCAGGCGCGGCCGGACGACCTGACCCGACTGCTCGACCCGGTACGCCGCCACGACCGACCCGTTCACGACGACGGCCGTGAAGGTGCCGGGCGACTGCCGCGGCCCCGAGAGGTCGTCGCCGTCGGGCGTCAGGTACGGCCGGCTCGTCGAGCCCTGGGCGTTCACCATGGGCACCGAGCGACCGGTCGCCCCGTCGAGTTCGTCGTCGAGCTGACGCATCAGCGACGCCTGCAGCACGAACACGCTGACCGAGCCGATCACGATGGTCAGCAGCACCACGAGTGCGACGATGCTGAGGATCAGGCGGTTGCGCAGCGTGAGCGGCCCCGCGAGGCCGGGCGCCCGGCCCACGACACGGCGGAGGCGCGAGCCCACCCGGGCGGGGAGGGCATCGCTCACGAGGTGGGCTTGATCACGTAACCCACGCCACGCACGGTGTGGATCATCGGCTCTTCGCCGACGTCGATCTTCTTGCGCAGGTACGAGATGTAGATCTCGACGACGCTGGACTTGCCGCCGAAGTCGTAGCTCCAGACCCGGTCGAGGATCTGCGCCTTGCTCAGCACGCGGCGCGGGTTGCGCATCAGGAAGCGCAGCAGTTCGAACTCGGTCGCGGTCAGCTCGATCTCGCGGCCGGCCCGCGTCACCTCGTAGCTCTCCTCGTCGAGCACGAGGTCGCCCACGACGATGCGCGAGTCACCCGCCTCGCTGATGGCCGAGGCCGACCGGCGGATCAGGCCACGCAGGCGGGCGACGACCTCTTCGAGGGAGAACGGCTTGGTGACGTAGTCGTCGCCCCCGGCGGTGAGACCCGACACGCGGTCCTCGACGCTGTCCTTCGCGGTGAGGAACAGGATCGGGGTGTCGTCACCGCTCGACCGCAGTCGCCCCAGCACCTGGATGCCGTCGATGTCGGGCAGCATCCAGTCGAGCACGATCGCGTCGGGCTTGAACTCGCGCGCCGTGGCGAGGGCCGCCTGACCGTCGGAGGCCGCCTTGACGTCCCACCCCTCGTAGCGGAGGGCCATCGAGAGCAGGTCGGTGAGACTGTTCTCGTCGTCGACGACGAGGACTCGGAGGGGCGTTCCGTCGGCGCGGGTGAGGCGGGGGGCCGAGGCGGTGGCGGGGGTCGTTGTGGTCACCTCTCCAAGTATCGAGCGGTTCCTATGAACCGACTGTGATCCATCGATGAGCAGGCTGCGCATCGTCCACAGGTGGCCCACAGCGAGTCCATCGGTTCGGGACGGCCAGGCCGAGGGCAGGCCTCAGGCCAGCGGGTAGTCGGCGCAGGCGAAGCGGGTCGAGTCGGGGGCCCAGCAGGGCACGTTGACGGTGCCCTGCCCGCCGAAGAGGGCGAGCACGTCGTTCGGCGTCCGGCCCGGCACGGGCAGGCCGTCGGGACCGAGGGGCAGGGTGCGCAGCACCACGTCGCGGTTCTCGGGGTGGCCGAGGGTGCCGGGCTCGAACGACACCCAGAGCAGCGTCGAGGCGTCGGGCGAGACGTGCGGGAACCAGTTCACCCGCTCGTCGTCGGTCACCTGCACGACGTCCGCGCCGTCGAGGCTGCTCCGGAACAGCTGCGCGTGGCCGGCGACCCCCGCGGAGGCGCGTTCCGAGTTCGCCCACAGCCAGGCGCCGTCCGGCGAGAACTCGGCCCCGTCGTCGGGGTGCTCGTCGTCGGTCACCGGCGTGGTCGCGCCGTCGGCGAGCGAGACCAGGGCGACGTCCGTGCGCCAGCCGGCCCGCGCCTCCTCGTCGTCCGGGTCGTCGACCGGGGCCGGCAAGGCGCCGACGATGACGCTGAGCGTCGCGCCGTCGGGCGAGACGCCGTGCAGGTAGTTCTTGTGGTTGCGCCCCGCGGGATGGTCACGCGTCACGCGGCGGGCGGTGCCCCCCGGGGTGACCCCGTCCCACGGCACCTCGTACAGGTGGCCGTCGCGGGCGCTCACGATCACGGCCCCCTGGTCGGGCACGATCACGTGGTCGTTGTTGATCTCGGGCACGTCCCCCATCGGCACCGGCTCGAGCGCCGTCTCGTCGACCCCACGGGCGTCGGCGGGCACCCGCCAGAGCAGGCCGTCGCCGTTGACGACGAGCCAGCGACCGTCGGGGCTCCAGTTCGGGGCCTCGACGAGCACGCGGGTGCTCTCGAGGACGACCTCGACGTCGCCGGTCGCGGGGTCGACGACGAGCAGGCGGCTCCGTTGGCCGGGCAGCAGGGTTCTGGGCACGGGATCAGTCTGCCGTCACTGGTTCGAGAAGGCGGCGTCGAAGGAGGCGCTCGGCCGCTTCCAGAGGAGCGATCGGATGTAGGTCAACGCCTCGGGGGCGCCGTGCAGCCGGTCCATGCCGGCGTCCTCCCACTCGATCGAGATCGGGCCGTCGTAGCCGATGGCGTCGAGGGCGCGGAAGGCGTCCTCCCAGTCCATGTCGCCGTGGCCGGTCGAGACGAAGTCCCAGCCGCGGCGGGGGTCGCCCCAGGGCAGGTGCGAGCCGAGCACGCCCGACCGCCCCGTGGGGGGCTTGATGCGGGTGTCCTTGCAGTCGACGTGGAAAATCCGGTCGGCGAAGTCGGTGATGAACGACACCGTGTCGACCCCCTGCCAGAGCATGTGCGAGGGGTCCCAGTTGAACCCGAAGGCCGAACGGTGCTCGATGGCCTCGAGCGCCCGGACGCTCGTCCAGTGGTCGTAGGCGATCTCGCTCGGGTGCACCTCGTGGGCGAACCGGACTCCCTCGGCGTCGAACACGTCGAGGATGGGGTTCCAGCGGTCGGCGAAGTCCTGGTAGCCGGCGTCGATCACGGCGGCGGGAACCGGCGGGAACATCGCGACGTACGGCCAGATCTTGGAGCCGGTGAAGCCGACCACGGTGTCGACGCCCATCTTGCGGGCCACCCGTGCCGCGCGTTTCATGTCCTCGGCCGCACGCTGACGGACGCCCTCGGGGTCGCCGTCGCCCCAGGTGGACGGCCGGACGATCGCCTGGTGCCGGAAGTCGATCGGGTCGTCGCAGACCGCCTGGCCGGTCAGGTGGTTCGAGATGGCCCAGACCCCCAGCCCGTGCCGCTCGAGCACGTCGAGCCGCGACCGCAGGTACGCGTCGTCCTGGTCGGCCCGCTCGAGGTCGAGGTGGTCGCCCGACGCCGCGATCTCGAGACCGTCGTAACCCCAGCCGGCCGCGAGCGCCGCGACCTCCTCGAAGGGCAGGTCGGCCCACTGACCGGTGAACAGGGTGACGGGGCGGGAGCTCTCGGCCATGGGTTCCTTCTCGGGTGCGACGGGGCTGCGGACGGACGACGGGACGGTGGGACGGAACGGTGCGGACGGACGACGGATCAGGGCACGTCGACCCAGCGGCGCGACGCGGCGGAGGCGAGGACCGCCTCGGTCACCCGCACGGCGCGCAGGCCGTCGACGAAGGTGGGCAGCCCCTCGGGGGTTCCGCCTCGGACGGCGTCGTGGGCGTCGCGCACGAACCCGGCGAACGCGTCGACGTAGCCCATCGGGTGCCCGGCGGGGACGGTCGACAGGCGGGCGGCGTCGGGCGTGAGCACGGCGGCGTCCCGCGCCACGAGCTGCGTGCCCGACCGGCGGCCGACCCACAGCGTCTCGGGTTCCTCCTGCGAGAACTCGAGGCTCTCGGCGGTGCCCGACAGATCGAGCAGGAGGCGGTTCTTGCGACCCGGCGCGACCTGCGAGACGAAGAGGGTGCCGATCGCCCCCCGGGTCGTCTCGAACACGACGGCCGCCTCGTCCTCGGTGTCGACCGACGAGCCGCCACGGTGGGCGTGGGCCGTGTTGGTCGTCGAGGTCAACCGCGCCAACCGGTCGCCCAGGACGAACTCGAGCAGGTCGACCAGGTGGCTGCCGATGTCGGCGAAGGCCCTCGAGGGGCCGCCGGCCGCCGAGTCGACCCGCCAGTCGACGTCGTCGCTGTCGAGCAACCAGTCCTGCAGGTACGACCCCCGGACGCTCAGCACGCGGCCGACCTCGCCCGCGGTGACCCGGGCCCGGGCCTCGCGAACCATCGGGTGGTAGCGGTAGACGAAGGGCACGGCGCCGACGAGCCGCCCGGCCCGGGCGGCCTCGACCAGGGCCTCGGCCTCGGCGCCCGAGGTCGCGAGCGGCTTCTCGCAGACGACGTGCTTGCCGGCGGCGAGCGCCGCCAGAGCGACCGGTGCGTGCGTGGCGTTGGGCGAGCAGACGTGCACGACGTCCACGTCCGGGTCGGTCACGAGGTCGTCGACGCTCTCGTGCGCCGTGTCGACGCCGAGCGACGCCGCGGCCCGGGCCGCGCTGGCGGGGCTCGACGAGGCCAGGGCGACCACTCGGGCGCCGGCGGACCGCGCGGCTCCGGCGTGCACGCGGGCCATGAAGCCGCCGCCCACGATGCCGACGCGGAGCGGTTCGACCGGCACCGCGCCTCCTCGGCTCGGCTCGGCCCGCCCGGCCGGGCCGGCGGTGACGCCCACCGGCCCCACCGCCGTGGCCACGGCCGGGTCGGTCACTTCACGGCCCCCGACGACAGACCGGTGATCAAGTGTTTCTGCACGAGCATGAAGCCTATGAGCACGGGCAGCGAGACGACGACCGAGGCGGCCATGAGCTGGTTCCAGTAGACGTCCTGCTGCGAGGCGTAGGCACGGAGGCCGATCGAGAGCGTGCGCGTGTCCTTGCTCGTGAGCACCGAGGCGAAGAGCACCTCGCCCCAGGCCGTGATGAAGGCGTAGACCGCGACGGCGATGATGCCCGGTTTGGCCACCGGGATGATGACGCGGAACAGGGCGCCGAGGCGACCCGTGCCGTCGATCATCGACGCCTCCTCGAGCTCTTTCGGGATCGAGGCGAAGTACCCCGTCAGCATCCAGATCGAGAACGGCAGCGAGAAGGTCATGTACGTGATGATCAGGCCGAGGTAGCTGCCGGTCAGCTGCACGCCGACCGTGCGCTGGATCTGCACGAAGATCAGGAACAGCGGCAGCAGGAACAGGATGCCCGGGAACATCTGCGTCGACAGCACGACCAGGCTGAAGCTGCGCTGCCCCTTGAACCGCAGGCGGGCCAGCGAGTACGCCGCGAGCACGGCCATGGCCACCGAGAGCACCGTCGCCGAGATCGTGACGATCAGGCTGTTCTTGAAGTACGACGCCAACGGCACCGTCTGCCAGATCTGCACGTACGGCTCGAGGGTCACCCGGCTGGGGATCCAGGTGAACAGGCCCTGCACGTCGGCGAGCGGCTTGATCGAGGTGGTCAGCACCACGTAGAGCGGCACCACCACCACGAGCGACAGGAAGGCCAGCCCGAAGAAGCGGAAGACCTTGAACCCACGGGTCTCAATCATCGTGTTGTCCCTTCGGCAGAACCATGCGGATGTAGAACGCGGACGCGATCAGCAGCACGACCAGGAGCATCACGCTCATGGCACCGCCGAGGCCGAAGTTCCAGTTGTTGAACGACTGCTGGTAGATCAACGGCGAGATGAGCGTCGCCTGCTCGGGCGACGCCGGGCCGAAGAGCACGTAGGGCACGTTGAACTGGTTGAAGATCCACAGGCTCATGATCAGCAGCAGCACGGCGTTGGCCGGCTTGACCATGGGCAGGGTGATCAACGTGAACTGCTTCCAGAGGCTCGCGCCGTCGAGGCTCGCGGCCTCGTAGACGTCCCCCGGGATGTTCTGCAGTGCGGCGAGCAGCATCAGGAAGGCGAACGGCCAGAACTGCCAGGCCGTCACGATGACGATCGCCCAGAACGAGTTGCCGCCGAGCAGCCAGAACGGACGGTCCTGCAGGATGCCCAGGTCGTCCACCAGGAAGCGGTTGATGGCCCCGTCGCGCTGGTTGAACATGAAGGCCCAGGCGATGGTGCCGACGTACGACGGCAGGGCGTAGGGCACGAGGAAGAGCGTGCGCAGGATGCCGCGGCCCTTGAACGAGCTGGTCAGCAGCACGGCACCCAGCATGCCCATGCTCCAGGCGATGGCCACCACGATGACGGTGAACATCAGCGTGCGGCCCAGGGCTCCGTAGAGCTGCCCGGCGATGGGCGAGGACGGGTCGAGGGCGGTGACGAAGTTCTGCAGACCGACGAAGGGCGCGTTGACCCAGTTCGCGATGCTGAGCTGGTTGAGCGTGATGAACGCAATCCAGATGCCGAGCACCATCGGGACGATGTGGACGAGCAGCTCGGCCAGGGCGGCCGGCGCCACCAGGAAGTAGGCGAGCGGCGAGCGGTGCTTCTTGCGCTTGGCGGGCTCGAGCGGCGCCTGCTGGTGCGGATCGGGCGGGAGGTCCTTCTCGGCGGTGGCGGGGGGCAGGACGTTGACGGTCATGAGGGTCCTCTCGGGGCCTGGGCGGCGGGGGCGGTCGGTCGATCGGACCGGCCGCCCCCGTCACGGGCGGTGGGACGGGCTACTGACCCGAGCTCATCTGGCTGTTCGCGTCCTCGAGGGCCGACTTGACGTCGGACTCGCTGACGGAACCGCCCTGGGCTGCGGTGGCGAGGAGGTTCTTGATCGCGGTGCCGACCAAGGTCTCCATCTGTCCCTCGGAGGGGTAGAGGGGCATGGGCTGGGCGTGGTCCTCGAGGATCTCCTGCTTCAGCTTGATCGTGTCGGACTGGAACGCCGGGTCGTCGTAGGCACCGGTCACGACGGGCAGCGAGCTGAACGACTTGTTCAGGTACACCTGCTCGTCGTCACTCGTGAGGTGCTTGACGAAGTCGATCGCCGCCTCCTTGTTGTCCGAGTTCTCGAACACGCTGACGTTGATCCCGGCGACGTGGCTCTGGGTGCCCAACAGTCCGGTGGCGTCGGCCGACTCCATGGGCACCGGTGCCACCGCGTACCCGGTGAAGTCCCGTGCGGCGAGGTTGGCGTCCGGGGCCTGGTCGAAGAACATCGCGGCTCCACCGTCGGCGAAGGTCGCGGCCATGTCCGAACCGTTCACGCTCTCGGCGTCCGAGGGCGAGACCACCTTGTCGACGGCCATCAGGTCGACCCACTGCTTGACGCCGGTGACGACGCCGTCGTTGCCGAAGTCGGGGTTGCCCTCGTCGTCGTAGAGCGAGCCGCCGTTCTGCAGTCCCCGGACGAACGCCTGGTGGGCGTTGTTCGAGATGCTCGACCCGGCCATGGTGACGCCCCACTGGTCGATCGTGCCGTCGCCGTCGGTGTCGACCGTCAGCTTCTTGGCGTCCTCGACGAACTCGTCCCAGGTGGCGGGCGGCGTGGTGATGCCGGCGGCCTCGAACATGGCGGTGTTGTAGTACAGCGAGTACGACAGGCCGTAGATCGGCACGGACGTCGGGGCCTGACCCTCGGCACCGCCGGTCGCGAAGCTCGACTGGACGAAGCGGTCCTTGCCGCCGATCGCCTCGAGGGCGTCGCCCTCCCACGGCACGAACGCGCCGCTGGACTGCAGCGACACCGCCCAGGTGTTGCCGATGTTGAGGACGTCGGGGCCCTCACCGCTCGAGACGGCGGTGAGGATGCGGTTGTAGAGGTCGGACCACGGGATGACCTCGAGGTCGACCTTGACGCCGGTCTCCTCCGTGTAGCGGTCGATGCTCTCTTGCAGGATCTCGGCATCCTTCTCGACCGTCGGAGCCTGGTTGCTGGCCCAGTACGTGATCGTGTCGGAGTCGCCGCTGCCGCCCGAGGCGCTGCAGGCGGTCATCGATCCGACCGAGAGGGCTCCGACCGCGAGTGCGGCGAGCCAACGGAACTTCGTTTGCATGACTTCTCCTGGTGTCTCTTCTTCGAGATTTCTCTTCATCGAGTGAGGGAAGGGGTGGTGCAGGGGGTTCGTGGTGCTGTGGTGACTCCGGTGGTGCGGATGGTGCGCTCGGGGGTGGACGGGTCAGGAGGCGCGGTGCCGGCGTCGAGGAGGCGCCGGCACCGCACCGGGTCAGCCCAGGGTCGGGACGGAGGGGTCCCAGTTCTCGGGCAGCTCGGGCGTCGGCTCGAGGGTCGAGTCGACGCGGACGCTCTCGTCGCGTTCGGCGGACTCGGCGAGCGAGACCATGACGTCGAGGACGTGGAAGGCGAGCTCGCCGGGCACGCGCTCACGGCGTCCCTCGCGGATCGCCTGGGCGAGTTCGGCGACGCCGGTGCCGCGGGTGAACGTCGAGCCCGTGGCCGCGACGACCGCCGGCTCGTCGGTGCCGGTGTGGACGGTCGTGTCGCCCTCGAACTCGTTCGGGTCGGGGAACACGGCCGTGCCCTCGGTGCCGGCGATCTCGACGAAGCCGGCACGCGCCAGCTTCGAGTCGAAGCTGAAGACGGCCTGCGCGCTGGCACCGCTCTCGAACTGCAGCAGGGCGCTGACGTGCGTGGGCACCTCGACGGGGAAGACCGTGCCGGCCTTGGGCCCCGAGCCGATGACGCGGCTGTCGCGCGCCTTCGACGCCGTGGCCGTGACCTTCGCCACGGGTCCGAACACCTGCACGAGCGTGGTCAGGTAGTACGGGCCGACGTCGAACATCGGACCGGCACCGTAGGCGAAGAGGAACTCGGGGCTCGGGTGCCACGACTCGGGCCCGGGGACCTGGAACAGCGCGAGACCGGTCAGGGGCGTGCCGATGTCACCGCGCTTCACGACCCGGAGGCCGGTCTGCAGACCGGCGCCGAGGAACGTGTCGGGGGCGACGGCCACGCGGACGCCGGCCTCCTTGGCGGCTGCGAGCAGCCGGGCGCCGCTCTCGCGGTCGAGCGCGTAGGGCTTCTCGCCCCAGACGTGCTTGCCGGCGGCGACGGCCTGCAGGGCCACGTCCACGTGGGCCGCCGGGATCGTCAGGTTCACGACGATCTCGACGTCGTCGAGGGCGAGCAGCTCGTCGACCGTGCCGCTGGCGGGGACGCCCCACTTCTCGGCCTGGGCCGCGGCGCGGTCCTGGTCGATGTCGGCGACGAAGAGGACCTTCAGGTCGGGGAACTGCGTGAGGTTGCCGAGGTACTGGTCGCTGATCACGCCGGCGCCGATGACCCCGACGCCGACCGGGCCGGTCTTGCCGTCGGAGGCGACGGCGGGGCGCGAGGCGGTGGTCACGTCGCTCATGCGCGGACCCCCTGCAGGAACTCGAGGCTGTCGGCGAGGGCGGTGAACACGTCACCGGCGTGGTCGTCGAGCTCGACGACGGGCGTGGCCTGGCGGGCCGCCTGCAGGATGTCGCGGACGGGCATGGAGCCGCGACCGACGGCGACCTGCTCGACGTCGTTCTTGTTCTTCGGACCGTCCTTCACGTGGAGGAACCGGACCTTGTCACCCAGGCGGGCGAGCAGCTCGGCGGCGTCGACGCCGCCGACCTCGACCCAGTAGGTGTCGATCTCGAGCACGACGTTCGCGGGCAGGGCCGCGGCGAACACCTCGAGGGCGGGGGTGCCGTCGATCAGGTTCTCCAGCTCGAAGGCGTGGTTGTGGTAGCCGATGGTGAGGTCGTGGGCCGCGGCCGCGTCGGCGATCTCGCCGAGCTCCTTCGCGATCGCCTCGACGTCCTCGCGGGTGACCCAGCGGGTCTCGTCGATGTGCGGGTCGATGATCGTGCCGACCCCGAGACGGGTGGCGGCGGCGAAGATGGGCTCGAGGTCCTTGCCGATCAGGCCGACGTGGGCGCTGGGCGCGGTGAGCCCGGCGGCCGGGAGGGCCTCGGCGTACTCGTCGACGCGGTCGACGAACGCGTAGGGCTCGACCTGGGTGTAGCCGAGGTCGGCGATGCGCTTCAGGGTGCCGGGCAGGTCGGCGGCGATGGCGTCTCTGACCGTGTAGAGCTGGACCGAGATCGGGCTTGCGGTGGTCACCAGGGGTGTCTCCTCTTCCGAGTGGATGTGCGACGGCGACGGGCACCGTCGGGGACTCTCAGCGGTCGAGCCGTAGACCGGTCACCCCCGGAAGAGTGGCGGTCGGCGTCGACCGAGACTCACCATAGGACCGCTTCTGTCGACCCGCAAGCAAAAGTCGACGTTTTTTCGGCGAGGTTCTCTCGGCCGTCGTCGAGGCCTGTGGTTTACTGCTGCCATGTCCGACACGACGCGGTCGTCCGCCCTCGGCAGCACGGGAGCCAGCGAGATCTTCCAGCTGCTCCGCGACGGCGCACCGCGCACCCGGGCCGAACTCGCGGCGATGACCGGCCTCGCCCGGTCGACCATCGGTCTGCGACTCGACGTCCTCGCCGAGCTCGGTCTCGTCGGCCCCTACGCCGACGCCGTCTCGACCGGCGGCCGCCCGCCCTCGCGCGTGGCCCTCGTCCCCTCGGCCCGCGTCGTCCTGGCCGCCGACTTCGGAGCGGGCCACGTCAACCTCGCCCTGACCGACCTGATGGGCGTCGAACTGACCAGCGACCGTCGCCTGATCGACATCGCCGACGGGCCCGAGACGACCCTCGGCGGCATGGTCACCGGGGCCGATGCCCTCCTCGACCGGCTCGGTCGCACCCGCGACGACCTGATCGGCGTGGGCATCGGCCTGCCCGGCCCCGTGCAGTTCAGCACGGGACGACCGGTCAACCCGCCGATCATGCCCGGTTGGGACGGCTTCGACGTGCCGGGGTGGGTCAGACGCCACCTCGACGTGCCCGTCCTCGTCGACAACGACGTCAACATCATGGCCCTCGGCGAGCGCAGCCACGCGTGGCCGGGCACCGACCACTTCCTGTTCGTCAAGGTCGCCACCGGCATCGGCTCGGGCATCATCTCCGGTGGTCGCCTGCAGCGCGGCGCCCAGGGCATCGCGGGCGACATCGGCCACGTGCAGATCCCGCGGGGGGCGGGCGTCGTCTGCCACTGCGGCAACGTCGGCTGTCTCGAGGCCGTCGCCTCGGGCCCGGCCCTCGCCCGCTCGCTGCGAGCCCTCGGCCACGACTGCGAGGGGGGCCGACAGGTCGTCGAACTCGTCCGGGCCGGCAACGTCGACGCGGTGCAGGCCGTGCGGCAGGCGGGTCGCGACCTCGGCGAGGTGCTGACCGCCTGCGTCAACATGATCAACCCCTCGGTCATCGCGATCGGCGGCTCGATGGCGCAGGCCGGCGAGCACCTGCTGGCGGGCGTGCGCGAGGTCGTCTACCAGCGCTCGATGCCGCTCGCGACCGAGCACCTGAGCATCGTGCCGTCCCGGGCGGGCGACCGGGCGGGGCTCATGGGGGCGAGCATGCTCGCCATCCACCACGCCCTCTCCCCCGCCGCCATCGACGAACTCGCCGCCGCCGTCTGACCTCCCGCACGCGGCGCGCGCCTCCTGGTCCGCGACACGAGGAGGCGCGGGTGTCGTCCCCACGCCCGTCGCGAGGGACAATGGTCACCATGACCGTCGTCCAACCCATGCTCGCCCTGTGGGACGACGACGAGCCGGCGACCCCCGCCGCGCCTCCTGCGCACCTGACGCGCGTGCTGGCCGACTCGTCGGACCGCATCGCGTGGCTCCGCGCCCGCAGCCAGGGCATCACGGCCACCGACGTCGCCCGGCTCTCGAGCCCGCGAGCCGTGCAGGCCGTCGTGCTCGACAAGCTCTACGGCAACGGCTTCGGCGGCAACGCCTACACCGACCACGGGCGGGCGCGGGAGCCCGAGATCGCCCGGTGGGTGCTGCAGCGGCACGGCATCGAGTCCAGCCAGAAGCTCTTCCACGCCGCCGGTCAGCGCCGCCACCTGGCCACTCCCGACGGCGTGACCGTCCGCACCGACGGGACCGTCGAGCTCTGCGAGATCAAGACGACGAAGAAAGCGTGGTCGTCGATCCCCCGCTCGTACCTGCGTCAGGTCGCGTGGCAGCAGTACGTGCTGGGTGCCCAGCGCACCCTCGTGGTGTGGGAGCAGCACACCGACTTCGTTCCCGTGCACGGCGACCCGCAGTGCCGCTGGGTCGAGCGCGACGAGGACGAGATCCACCGGCTCGTGGCCCTGGCCGACCAGGTGCTCGACACCCTCGCGCGGCAGGCGCCGGTCGACCCCTTCGCCCCGGGTGGCAGGGCCTCGGCACCGCCACCTGATGCCTACGAGGCCTATGAGGCCTACGAACCGCCGCCCTACGACCCGCTGCGCTGAGGCACGGGCCGATCCGGGTCGAGCAGGCGCAGCCGTGACGCCGTCACGACGAGCGCTCCGATCGCCGTGACCGAGACGGCGATGCCCACGCACCAGAGGGCCACGACACCCCCGCCGAGCGTCGCCACGTCGAGGAACGGGTACGGCACGAAGTCGGCACCACGGGCCAGCACGACGACCACCCAGACGAGCGGGAAGGCCAGGAACTGCCACACCCGCCGCCAGGGCTGACGGCCACGGTCCGCGAAGACGAGCCAGTCGAGCACCACGTAGAGCGGGATCACCCGGTGGAAGACGTCGCTCGCCCACCCCACCGTGTAGGGGTCGTCCGAGGGCAACCCGGCGAGCAGCAGGTTGAAGACCAGCCCGGTCAGCGCGATGTAGGTCGTGGCGCCGGCCCGCAGCGCGACCGTCCATCGGGGCGGCGTCGCGCGACGCAGGACCGTGAACGCGCCGACCAGCAGGGCGAACAGCACGATCAGGTTGCTCTGGATCGTGAAGTACCCGAAGAAGTCGACGATGCGGTACCCCGGGTCGCGCAGGCTGTTCTCCCACTGGGCCACGACGGCGACGAGGACCGCGACCGCGGCCGCGACGCGCAGGACGGCGACCGATGCTCTCATGCCCACACCGTACCCATCATCGTTTCCCTCTCGGTGACACCCGCGAAACACGGGTGACTCATCCGTCCCGTTGACTGACGTGACCACCGCGCCGGAGCCACGGCGCACACGAGCCGACAGGGGCCGCCGATGGAGACGACGACGCAGACGACGATGCGGGCGATGGTGATCGAGCGGACGGGCGGGCCCGAGCAGCTCGTCGCCGCCGACGTGCCCTACCCGCGACGGGTCAACGCCGAGGTGCTCGTGCGCGTCGTCGCCGCCGGCGTCAACCGCTTCGACCTGGAGACCCGGGCCGGTCGCGGCGACAGCGACGCCATCCCGGCGTTCCCGGCCGTGCTGGGCCACGACTTCAGCGGCGTCGTCGTCGAGACGCCGTACGCGGCCCATCCCCTGAGTCCGGGTGACGCCGTCTACGGCATGGCCCCGTGCCCGCGCTCCGGTGGCAGCTACGCCGAGTACATCAGCGTCCCCTCGCTGTCGGTGTCCCGGAAGCCCGCGACCCTGTCACACCTCGAGGCCGCCGCCGTGCCGCTCGCGGCGCTCACGGCCTGGGGGATGGTCGTGGACGTGGCCAAGGCCCACGAGGGCCAGCGCCTCCTGATCAACGCCGGGGCGGGTGGGGTGGGGCACTTCGCCGTGCAGTTCGCCTCGTACTTCGGCGCGCACGTCGTCGCGACCGGCTCGCAGGGCAACTCGGCCTGGCTGCGCGAGCTCGGCGCCGCCGAGGTCGTCGACTACGGCGCGGCCGACGTCGACCGCAGCGTCCGCCAGGTCGACGTCGTGATCAACCTGGTCGACGACGACGTCGAGGCCGATCGATCGCTGAGACTGCTCCGCCCCGGAGGACTCGCCGTCCACGCGCCGCTCTCCTCGGGCCCCGCCTTCGTCGAGAAGGCCGCCCAGGCCGGCATCCGGTCGACCGGGTTCGCCGTCTCCCCCGACGGAGCCACACTGGCGGTCATCTCACGACTGCTCGACTCGGGTGACGTGCGGGTCTACGTCGACGAGGTCTACGACCTGTTCGACGCCCGTGACGCCCACACACGCCTCGAACGCTCGCACACCCGCGGCAAGCTCGTGCTGCGTGTCGCCGACGACACCGAGGCCGCCTGACCCGGCTCCTGGAGGGGACGCCGAGGCCCGGCGTGGACGGGCCTAGATCCGACGCTCGAGGACGAAGTCCTGCTGCAGGTCGTCGCCGAGGGCGAAGGTCTTCGTCCCGACCCGCACGAGTCCGTGCTTGGCGTAGAAGCGCAGCGCGCGCTCGTTCTGCTGGTTGACGCCGAGCCACACCGAGGAGGCGCCGGTCGCGCGGGCTGCCTCGAGGGTCGCCGCCATCAGGGTCGAGGCCGCCCCCGTGCCGTGACCCTGCGGCATGACGTAGAACTTGCTCAGCTCGACGGTCGGGCGGGACGAGACGGTCGCCGCGACGTCGGGGTCGTCCGGATCGCCCGCGACCATCATGCTGTAGCCGAGGGCGCCCTGGGCCGTGGGGTCCACGGCCAACAGGACGATGCGGGTGTCGTCGGCGAGGTACCTCGTGAAGGCCTCCTCCGACAGAACCGTGGTGACGACCCGGGCGATGTCGGCGAGGTCCGACCCGGGCGGGCAGGCGAGCGGGAAGGTCACCGCGGCGACCTCGGCGAGCAGGGCGGCGTCGGTCGGGAGGGCGGGGCGCACGGTGACGGTCATCTGCCCATGGTGCCCCACCCGCGCCTCCTCACCCGACCACCGGCCGGATGACGACGACGAAGGCCGCCCCACTCGAGAGTGGGACGGCCTTCGGGCGACGCGAGGTCTTCGAGGTCGGGTGGACCTAGAAGACGTTGATGTCGAGGGGGATGCCGGGACCGAAGGTCGTCGACAGCGTGCCCTTGGTGATGTAGCGGCCCTTGGACGAGGACGGCTTCAGACGGACGACCTCTTCGAGGGCGGCGTCGAGGTTGGTGTTCAGCTGCTCTTCCGAGAAGCCGGCCTTGCCGATGACGAAGTGCACGTTGCTGTGCTTGTCGACACGGAACTCGATCTTTCCGCCCTTGATGTCGTTGACGGCCTGCGCGACGTTGGGGGTCACGGTGCCGGTCTTCGGGTTGGGCATGAGGCCACGGGGGCCGAGCACCTTGCCGAGACGACCGACCTTGCCCATGAGCTCGGGGGTCGAGACGGCCGAGTCGAACGACGTGTAGCCGCCGGCGACCTTCTCGATGAGCTCGTCGCCACCGACCTCGTCGGCGCCTGCCGCGATGGCGGCCTCGGCGGCCGCACCCGTCGCGAAGACGATGACGCGGGCGGTCTTGCCCGTGCCGTGCGGCAGGATGACGGTGCCGCGCACCATCTGGTCGGCCTTGCGGGGGTCGACGCCGAGCTTCAACGCGACCTCGACGGTCGAGTCGAACTTCTTCGAACCGGTCTCACGAGCGACGGCGACGGCCTCGCTGGTGCTGTAGAACTTGCCTGCCTCGATCTTCTCGGCAGCGGCGCGGTACGCCTTGGACTTCTGAGCCATGTTGGACCTCTTCGTACTGGGGACGTGGTTGCGAGCCTGGCCGGCTCTCCCACTGATGTCAGGGTCGTGCAGGCGGGTCGCCTGCACGAAGGGGTGCTGCTTAGGCGTCGACCGTGATGCCCATGGAACGGGCGGTGCCGGCGATGATCTTCGCCGCGGCGTCGATGTCGTTGGCGTTGAGGTCGGCCTGCTTGGTCGTCGCGATCTCGCGCACCTGGTCCATGGTCAGCTTGCCGACCTTGGTGGTGTGCGGGGTACCCGAACCCTTGGCGACGCCGGCAGCCTTCTTGATGAGCTCGGCGGCGGGCGGGGTCTTCAGGATGAACGTGAACGAGCGGTCTTCGTAGACCGTGATCTCGACGGGGACGACGTTGCCGCGCTGCGACTCGGTCGCCGCGTTGTACGCCTTGCAGAACTCCATGATGTTCACGCCGTGCTGACCCAGGGCCGGGCCGATGGGCGGGGCGGGGTTCGCGGCGCCGGCGTTGATCTGAAGCTTGATCAGACCCGTGACCTTCTTTTTCGGTGCCATTGTTCTTTTCCTTCTTGTGGGGTTCGAGCAGATCGCGGTCGCGACCTGCTCTCCCGGTGGCCCGCGGCGCGGACTCCGGTGATCTGAAAACTTGGGGGGTGTGTGCCCGTCAGAGCTTCGTGACCTGGTCGAAGCTGAGCTCGACCGGCGTCTCGCGCTCGAACAGCGAGACCAGCACGGTGAGCTTGCCGCTCTCGGGCTTGATCTCGTTGATCGTACCGGGAAGTCCGGCGAAGGACCCCTCTTTGATCGTGATCGTCTCGCCGATCTCGAAGTCGACCTCGGCGGGGATGACCCGCTGGGCCTGCTTGCCGCCCTTGACGCCGCCCTTGGCGGGGGCCGGGGTCGTGTCGACCTGGACGAGGCTCTTCAGCATGTTGAAGGCCTCTTCGAAACGCAGCGGCGTCGGGTTGTGGGCGTTGCCCACGAATCCGGTGACGCCGGGGGTGTGCCGGACGACGGACCAGCTGTCCTCGTTGAGGTCGAGACGCACGAGCACGTAGCCGGGGATGCGGACGCGGGTGACGAGCTTGCGCTGGCCGTTCTTGATCTCGACCACGTCTTCCATCGGGACCTCTACCTGGTAGATGTAGTCCTCCATGGTCATCGAGACCATGCGGTTCTCGATGTTCTGCTTCACGCGACGCTCGAAGCCGGCGTACGAGTGGATGACGTACCACTTGCCGGGCTTGCCACGCAGCTCGTAGCGGAAGGCCTCGTAGGGGTCGACCTCGGCGGGCTCGTCGTCCTCGACCTCGGTGGCGGACACGTCGACGTCGACGTCGTCGTGCGCGATCTCGGCGTCGGCGTCCTGGACGGACTGCTCGGCCTCGGCGATGACGGCGTTCGCCGCGGGGGCGTCACCCTCGTCGGCGGCCTGCTCGGCCTCGGAGTCGGCCTCGTCGTCGGTCGCCTCGACGGCGGCCTCGGCCTCGAAGGCGTCATCGATGTCGAGGGCGTCGTCGACGACGGCGTCGGCCTCGGGGTCGCGCGCCTCGGCCAGCGTGTCGAGGAGTCCGTCGAGGTCGCTCGTGTCGGTCGAACCGGCGTCGCCCTCGTCGACGACCGAGAGGGCCTCGGACTCGGCGGGCTCGACGGCGTCCTCGTCGGCGGCCAGGGTGCCGCCCTCTTGGGCCTCTTCGACCTCGGAGGACTGCTCGGCAGCGGTGGCGAGGTCGATGTCGTCGCGCTCGTTGTCAGGCAAGGGTTCTTCTTTCGATCGGGGTTGTCGGGTGCACGTGCTCGAGGGCACGGGACCCGCTCACGTGGTGCTCGGGGAGTCGGCCGGAGGGTGGCGTGTCAGCTGCCGGTGGGGCCGTTGCCGAAGACGTAGCCGACGCCGGTGCCGAACACCAGGTCGAGCAGGGACACCAGGGCCATCATGATGACCACGAAGACCAGCACGACGCCGGTGTAGCTGAGCAGCTCTTTGCGGGTCGGGGTGACGACCTTCTTGAGCTCGGCGATCACCTGGCGGATGAACAACGCGATGCGGGCGAAGGGGCTGCGGCGCGTCGCACCGTCGCTCTTCGCCTTCTCGACGACGTCTTCACTGGGGACGTCAACGTCTTTTCTCGCCACTGTTCCGACCTTCCGAGCTCGGCCCGAGGGCCTGTGTCCGTATCTGTGTGTGATCACCGTGTCATGAAGAACACAGCCGGGCTGCAGGGCGGACAGGACTCGAACCTGCAACCTGCGGTTTTGGAGACCGCTGCTCTACCAATTGAGCCACCGCCCTATGGGATCGACGCCGTTCAGATGACCTCTCGGCCGGACCCGGAGGCCCTGCCTCTCGTAGCCGGCTGTTGGTGAACCGGACTGCAGAGGCGCGCTGAAGCTTGGCGCATTCGATCGCCTCGTCAAGTGTAGGCGAAGCGGGGGGCGCGTGCAAAGCCGGGCCGAACCGCACCCCGAGCCCCGGTCCGGACGGCCCTGTCCGGCCCGATGGCACCCCGCTAGGCTGGCCCGCGTGACCCCGACCGTGCGCCGTCTCTCGTCCCGTATCTCGTCGATCGCCGAATCGGCCACGTTGGCCGTCGACGCGAAGGCCAAGTCCCTGCTGGCCCAGGGCCGACCGATCATCAGCTACGGCCCGGGCGAGCCCAACTTCCCGACGCCCGACCACATCGTCGAGGCGGCCGTCGTCGCCGCCCGCGACCCGCGCAACCACCGCTACTCGGCGGCGGCCGGCCTGCTCGAACTGCGCGAGGCGATCGTCGAGAAGACCCGGCGCGACAGCGGCACGACGGTGTCGACCTCGCAGGTGATCGTCACGAACGGTGGCAAACAGGCCGTCTACCAGGCTTTCCAGGCGCTGCTCGACGACGGCGACGAGGCCCTCCTGCCCGCGCCCTACTGGACGACCTACCCCGAGGCCATCGCGCTGGCCGGCGGCGTGACCGTCGAGGTCTTCGCCGGTGCCGACCAGGGCTACAAGGTCACGGTCGACCAACTCGAGGCAGCCCGCACCGAGCGCACCAAGGTGTTGCTGTTCTGCTCGCCGTCGAACCCGACCGGTGCGGTCTACTCGCGCGACGAGGTCGAGGCGATCGGTCGATGGGCCCTCGAGGCCGGCGTCTGGGTGATCACCGACGAGATCTACCAGAACCTCACCTACGACGGCGTGACGGCCACCTCGATCACCGAGGCCGTGCCCGAACTGGCCGACCAGGCGATCCTCGTCAACGGCGTCGCCAAGACCTACGCCATGACCGGGTGGCGCGTCGGCTGGATGATCGGCCCCACCGACGTGATCAAGGGGGCCGCGAACCTCCAGTCACACCTCACCTCGAACGTCTCGAACGTGTCGCAGCGCGCGGCCCTGGCGGCGCTCACCGGTTCCCAGGACGAGGTCGAGGCCATGCGCGTCTCCTTCGACGCCCGTCGCGGCACGATCGTGCGCGAGCTCAACCGGATCGACGGCGTCGTCACCCCGACTCCCGAGGGCGCCTTCTACGTCTACCCCGACGTGCAGGGCCTGCTCGGTCGCGAGTGGGGCGGGGTGACGCCCACGACGTCGCTCGAGCTGGCCGACCTCATCCTCGAACAGGCCGACGTCGCCACCGTGCCCGGCGAGGCCTTCGGCCCCAGCGGCTACCTCCGCCTGTCGTACGCGCTCGGCGACGACGAACTGCTCGAGGGCGTCCGTCGCCTGCAGCGCCTGTTCGCCTGACCCCACCCGCGCCACCCCGAGGCCGGGTCCACCGATCGGTGGACCCGGCCTCGACCGGTCGGGCCTGGTGCCCGGCGTCGCCACGGCGCACGCTGGTCACATGACCCCCGAACCCGTCGTGCGCGTGCACGACCTCACCAAGACCTACGGCACCGCCACGGCACTGCACGGCATCTCGTTCGAGGTCGCCGCGGGCGAGACCCTCGGCCTGCTCGGCCCCAACGGTGCCGGCAAGTCGACCACCATCGAGATCCTCGAGGGCTACCGCGACCGGTCCGGCGGCGAGGTGTCGGTGCTGGGCGCCGACCCGCGACACGGCGGTCTCGACTGGAAGGCACGCCTCGGCATCGTGCTGCAGACGTCCGGCGAGCAGGGGACGGCCACGGTGCGCGAGCAGATCGCCCACTTCGCCGGCTTCTACCCGAACCCGCGCGACGTCGACGAGGTCATCGCGGCGGTCGGCCTCGAGGCGAAGGCGGGCGCCCGCATCCGGTCGTTGTCCGGCGGGCAGCGGCGCCGCGTCGACGTGGCGCTGGGCGTCGTGGGTGGTCCCGAACTGCTCTTCCTCGACGAGCCGACGACGGGTTTCGACCCCGAGGCCCGGCGACAGTTCTGGCAGCTGATCCGGTCGCTGTCGGACGACGGCACGAGCATCGTCCTCACCACGCACTACCTCGACGAGGCCGCTCAGTTGAGCGACCGCGTCGCGGTGATCGCCCAGGGCCGGCTCGTCGCCCAGGGGCGACCCGACGAGCTCGGGGACGAGGAGGCGCGCACGCCTCACGTCACCTGGCTCGACGAACACGGACGGCACGACGTCCGCACCACCGAACCGGGCGCCCTGGTCGCCGACCTGCACGCCCGCGGAGGTGAACCCCGCTCGCTCGAGGTGATCCGGCCGTCGTTGGAGGACGTGTACCTGGGACTGGTCGCGACCGCCGAGCGGGCAGCGGACGGGACCCCGGACGCGACGGTCGCCGGGAACGGGCACTGCGCCTCCTCGTCCGAGGTGATCTCGTGAGGACCCTCGCGCTCGGCCTGAGCCGCACCCGGTACGAGGTCCGGGGGTACTTCCGGGCCGGCGACACCGTCTTCTTCACGTTCCTGTTCCCGGTGGTGATGCTCGCGATCTTCTCGACGGCGTTCAGCGCGTCGGGTTCGTTCGGCACCCGGCCGGACGGCTCCGAGGTGGGGGCCGCCGCGTTCTATCTGCCGGGCATGATCGCGGCCGGCATCCTGCTGTCGGGCGTGCAGAACCTCGCCGTGGACATCGCCCTCGAGCGCGGCGACGGCACCCTGAAACGACTCTCGGGGACTCCCCTGCCGGTCGGGTCGTACTTCGTGGGCAAGTTCGGCCAGGTGCTCGTCACGAGCCTGCTGCAGGTGGCGCTGCTCGTGCTGGTCGCGCGCGTGGTGTTCGGCGTGCCGCTGCCGACCGAGGCCGGGTCGTGGCTGACGCTCGCCTGGGTCTACCTGCTCGGCATCGCGACCTCGGCACTGGTCGGCATCGCCCTCTCCCGAGTGCCCCGCAGCGGCAAGAGCGCCACGGCCGTGATCGTCCCGATCACGCTGGTGCTGCAGTTCATCTCGGGCGTCTACCTGCCGTTCACCCAGCTGCCCGACTGGCTGCAGTCGGTGGCCTCGGTCTTCCCGTTGAAGTGGTTGGCCCAGGGAATGCGCAGCGTGTTCCTGCCCGACACGTTCTCGGCCGGCGAGGCCGGCGGCTCGTGGGACCTGCCCGGTGTCGCCCTCTGGCTGGCGGTCTGGCTCGTCGCCGGTGCCGTCGCCTCACTGCTGACCTTCCGGTGGATCAGGAAGGACACGTGACCCGGGGACCGGCACCGATCCCCGCCGACCGGAGTCGGTCCCGACGAGCGCGGCCAGCCGCTAGCGTGAGCGACATGGACGACACCGGCGAGCGGGCCGAGACCGGGGCATCCGCCCGGTCGGGCACCGCGATCTCGATGCGCTGGTGGGACGCCGGCCTCGCGGTCACCGTGATCGTGATGGTCGTGCTCGCCACGACCTCGTCGAGCGGACGGGTGACGGCCTCCTTCGTCGCCGTCGGCCTGCTGACGCTCGTCTGGTTCGCCCTGGCCCGACCCGCGGTCCGTCGCGACGACGACCTCCTGTCGCTCCCGACCGTCGCCGCGGTCGCCGCCGTCGTGGCCGTGGGTGGCCTCGCCGTCGCCGCCACCCCCGAGCTCGCGGTCGTCCAGGCCTTCCTCATGCCGCTGATCTGGACGCTGCTGCCCGGCACCCGGTCCGCGATCGTCGCCAACGTCTGCCTGTGCGTCGCCATCTCGGTCGGGTTCGTCGTCAGCCTGGGGTGGTCGGCCGAGTCCCTCGCGACGGCCGCCACCAGCGAGGGCCTCTCGCTCGTGTTCAGCATCGCGCTCGGGCTCTGGATCACCACGATCGCCCGTGTCGGGGCCGAACGCGGCCGCCTGCTCGACGAGCTGCGCGAGGCCCAGGCCGAACTCGCCGCCCGCCACCGCGACGCCGGCACGAGCGCCGAACGCGAACGGCTCGCCCGCGAGATCCACGACACGATCGCCCAGAGCCTGACCGGGGTCGTCATGCTCGCCCAACAGACACGGGGCGCCCTCGCGGCGGGCGACCTGGTGACGACCCGCGAACGGCTCGACGTGATCGAGACCGCCGCCCGCGAGGCCCTCACGGAGGCCCGCACCCTCGTCGCGGCGACCGCGTCCGCCGGCCCGGCCGGCACCGACGTCGCGGCGGCCCTGCGCCGCCTCGGCCAGCGCTTCGAGCGCGAGAGCGGCATCGACGTGACGGTCGACGCCGCCGAGGTCGAGCTGCCCCGCGACCTGCAGGTCGTGCTGGTGCGGTGCACCCAGGAGGCGCTGGCCAACGTCCGCAAGCACAGTGCCTCGACGGCCGCTCGGGTCACGCTCACGGCCACGGACGGGACGGCCGTGCTGGTCGTGGCCGACGACGGCACCGGGTTCGACACGGCGGTCGCCTCGACCGGGTTCGGCCTCGACGGTCTCCGCGAGCGGCTCCACCTCTCGGGCGGTCGGCTCGACGTCTCGTCCGGTGGCGACGGCACGATCGTCACCGCGCAGGTGCCCCGCGCGGCGGTGACGGCCTCGTGACCGACGGGCACGCGCACGACGACGCGACGCCGGAGCTCGCCAGGACCTCGCCGGCGGGGTCGCCC
Source organism: Frigoribacterium sp. Leaf44 (assembly GCF_001421865.1). Classification (NCBI taxonomy): domain Bacteria; kingdom Bacillati; phylum Actinomycetota; class Actinomycetes; order Micrococcales; family Microbacteriaceae; genus Frigoribacterium; species Frigoribacterium sp. Leaf44. The sequence continues at coordinate 341,989 of NZ_LMLG01000001.1, read as the reverse complement.
GTCCACCGCACCCTCGTGGCCGACGACCACCCGATCGTGCGGCAGGGCATCGCCGCGCTCCTCGCGACGACGGACGACTTCGTCGTGGTCGGACAGGCGAGCGACGGCCACGAGGCCGTCGCCCTGGCCGAGTCGCTCGAGCCCGACCTGATCGTGATGGACCTCCGCATGCCGGGACTCGACGGGGTCGAGGCGACCGAGGCCGTCCTGGCGCGACGCCCGTCGACCCGCGTCGTCGTGCTCACCACCTACGAGTCCGACGACAGCATCCTGCGGGCGATCGAGGTGGGGGCGAGCGGCTACCTGCTCAAGGCCTCACCCGAGGACGAGCTGTTGGCGGGTCTCCGGGCCGTGGCCGCGGGACAGGTGGCCCTCGCCCCCGCGATGGCCGCCCGACTCGTCGGCCGCGCGCGCACCGGCGGAGAGCCCGCTCCGCGCGTGAGCCCGCTGAGCCCCCGCGAGACCGAGGTGCTCGCCCTCGTCGCCGAGGGGTGCTCGAACCGCGAGATCGGACGTCGACTCTTCGTCGGCGAGGCGACGGTCAAGACGCACCTGCTGCACGTGTTCGAGAAGCTCGGCGTCAACGACCGGACGCGCGCCGTCACGCTGGCCCTCGAGCTCGGCCACCTGCCACGCGGCTGACGTGCCGCGACGGCGCGGCTAGAGCGAGAGGCCGAGGAGGACGGGCTCGGGGTGCAGCAGCACGCCGAACTCGGACTGCACGCGCTGCTGCACGTAGCGGGCGAGCTCGGCGACCTCGTCGCCCGTGGCGCCACCACGGTTGGTCAGGGCCAGGGTGTGCTTGGACGAGACGGCGGCTCGGGAGCCGGGCAGTCGGAAGCCCTTGGCGATGCCGGCGTGCTCGATCAGCCAGGCCGCGCTGAGCTTGACCTCGGCGGGCGCCCGGGGTGCGGGCGCGGCCGGCTCCTCGCCGAGCGGCACGACCCGACGCTCGGGTTCGGGGCCGGTCGGCCACCGCGGTGCGTCGGCGGGCAGGGTCGACGCATCGGCCCGCGACACGATCGGGTTCGTGAAGAACGAGCCGCTGGACGCGGTGTCACGGTCGTCGGGGTCGAGCACCATGCCCTTGGCGGCCCGCAGGGCCAGCACGCTCGACCGCACGTCGGCCACCGAGACCCGGGCCCCGAGTTCGACGTCGAGGGCCTTCGCGAGCTGCGGGTACGCCACCTGCTCGCTCGCGCCTCCGTGGTCCGTCAGGGCGAACTCGACCGCTGTGACGACGCCCCGGCGACCCTGTTTGAAGACGCTCGTGCGATAGCCGAGGTCGAGATTGGCCGCGGGGATGCGGACGAACTCGCCGGAGTCGTCGTCGAGGAAGTCGACGGCGACCAGCGTCGAGGCGACCTCTTGACCGTAGGCACCGATGTTCTGGATCGGCGAGGCGCCCGTCGAGCCGGGGATGCCGCTCAGCGCCTCGAGCCCCGACCAGCCCTGCTCGACCGTGTACGCGACGAGGTCGTCCCAGGGCTCGCCGGCGGCGACGCGCAGGTGGACGCGGTCGTCGTCGGAGTCGACGCTCTCGACGCCGCGCGTGGCCACGCGGACGACCGTGCCGTCGAACGGCTCGTCGGAGGCGACCGTGTTCGAGCCGCCGCCCAGGACGAACCAGGGGTCGTCGCCGAGCGACGCCTCGCGGACGGCCGCCAGCAGTTCGTCGGTCGTCGTCGCCTCGACCAGGCGGGCGGGCTCGCCGCCCACCTGCATCGTCGTGAGCTCGGCGAAGGTCGTCACGCCAGCGTCACCACGACCTGGGCCTTGCCCAGCACCGTCTGGCCGCCGGAGGAGACGGTCAGGTCGATGCGCGCCGTGCCGGCCTCGTCGTCGAGCTTGCCCACCTTCGCGACGACGACGATCTCGGCCCCGGCGGTCGGGTCGACCACGACGGGACGCGTGAAGCGCACCTGGTAGTCGGAGACCCAGCCGAGCACGCCGGCGTCGTCGCCCGCGCCCTCGAGCCATTCGACGACCGGCTGGACGGCGGTGCCCATCGTGAGCATGCCGTGGGCCAGGACGCCGGGCAGACCGACCTCGGCCGCCACGTCGTCGCGGTAGTGGATCGGGTTGAAGTCGCCCGACGCCCCGGCGTACCGCACCAGCGAGTCGCGCGTCAGCGGGTAGGTCTTCTCGGCCACGACCCGGCCGACCTCGAGGGCGCTCATGCGGCTGCCTCGTCGTCGGCGCGGACGACGAGCGTCGACACCGCGGTGACCACGTGTCGCCCCTCGACGTCGCGCATGTCGGAGGACGCGGTGACCATCGCGTTGCCGCCCAGCGTCTTGACGCTCGTGACGGTCAGGGTCGCCGTGAGCTCGTCACCCGCGACGATCGGACGGGAGAGCGAGAAGCGCTGCTCGCCGTGGACGACGCGGGAGAAGTCGATGCCCGCGTCGGGTTCGGCGAGCAACTGGGCGAGGGTGGCCTCTTGCACGACGACGGCGAAGGTCGGCGGGGCGACGAGGTCGCCGTGGCCGGCCGCGCGGGCCGCCTCGACGTCGAGCGACAGGGGGCTCGTCGAGCCGGTGGCGCGGGCGAACTCGCGCACCTTTTCGCGGCCCACGAGGTAGGGCGGGGCCGGCGGGAAGACCCGCCCTTGCAGATCAGGGTTCACGGACACGCCGTCGAGTCTAACCAGCGGGGTACGACGCCCGGCCCGGTGTCGGGGGCACGGCGTACGGTCACGTCATGAGCGACGCGAACATCGACCCCGACATCACCCCCGTCGACCCGGCAGCGGCCGAGTCCGACGAGACGACGACCACCGACACGACGAGCACCGAGCAGACCGACCAGGCCGCCACGGCCCGCGAAGAGAACTCGAGCCCCGCACACGGCGAGACCCTCGGCGGCGCCCGCCCCGACGCCGGCAGCACGGCCTCCAAGGACCCCGACGACTGGGTCACCGGCGACGAGCCCATCACGGGCCCGCAGAAGAGCTACCTCGACACCCTCGCCCGCGAGGCCGGTGAAGAGTTGCCCGCCGACATGACCAAGGCCGAGGCCAGCGAGCACATCGACCGCCTCCAGCAGAAGACCGGCCGGGGGGCCTGACGCCCCACGACCCGACGGGGCCCGAGCCGATCCGCGAAAGACGGCTCCGGGCCCCTTCCGATCCACCCGGCGCGGTCGTACACTCCAGTCACGTCTGGGATGGTAACTCGACGTGGGCACCCTCTTTCGGCGCGTGCCGGTACTGATCCACCTGCACCTCGAGCGCCGAGGGTGCGACGAGGTGCATCCGAGTCCTCCCCCGACTCGGGTGCACCTCTTCACGTTCCCGGCCCTTCCGCCCGTGGCCGACCGCGGCCGGGGCCGGGGCCGCGGCCGGGGCCGCGGCCGGGGCCGACGGCCCCCGCCCGTCTAGGGTGAGCGGATGACCTCCCCCGAGCCCACGGTCCCCCTCGCCGGCTCCGGACGCCGCGAGGGACCGGCCACGAGGACCGTCGCCCTGCTGGGGTCCACGCACCCGGGACCGACGGTCGTGGTGACCCTCCTCGCAGTCGTGCTCGGCGCCTCCTCGGGGCTGCCCCTCGGTCGGCTCGTGGTGCTCGCCCTCGCGGTGCTGCTCGGACAGGCCTCGATCGGCTTCGCCAACGACTGGCTCGACGCCGGACGCGACCGCGCCGTGGGGCGCACCGACAAGCCGGTCGCCCAGGGCCGCGTGAGCGTGTCGGCCGTCCGCACCGCCGCGGTGGTCTGCGGAGTCCTGATGCTCGTGCCGTCGTACGCGTTGGGGCCGGCCGCCGGCACGGCGCACCTCGTGCTCGTCGCCTCGGGGTGGGCGTACGACCTCGGGCTCAAACGCACGCCGATCTCGGTGGTGCCGTTCGTCGTCAGCTTCGGCCTGCTGCCGGCCGTCGCGACCCTCGCCGCGGCCCCGCCCGCGCCGCCCGCCGCCTGGGCCCTGGCGGTCGGGGCCGTGTTCGGCGTGGCCATCCACTTCACCAACGTGCTGCCCGACCTCGACGACGACGCGCGCACCGGCATCGTGGGGCTGCCGCACCGCCTCGGACGCACGGTGTCGGGAATCACCGCGTTCGCGGCTCTGGCCGTCGCGGCCGTCCTGCTGCTCTCGGGCCAGCTGGGCGAGGGTTCGTCGACGCCGGGCCTCGCGGCCGCGGTCGTCGGCACCGTCGCGACCCTTGGCATCGCCGCCGTCGGCGTGCGCCTCGTCCTTGCGGGACGCGTCGACCGGACCCTCTTCCGGCTGATCATGGTCGCAGCCGTGCTGCTCGTGGTGCAGCTCGCCCTCAGCGGCGGCACGATCGTCGCCTGAGGCCCCCGCGTCGCGGCGGGCCGGGCCGGGCCGGGCCGGGTGGCGTCGGGTCGGGTCGGGTCGGGGCGGGTCCGGTCGGGTCGAGACGGCCGGGTCGGACGGTTCAGGCCCAGCGCATCGCGTAGACCGACGCGAGGACGTGCCGACTCGGAGCCCGCAGCACGGCCCTGAGCGCCAGGTCGCGGGCTCGAGCCGTGCCCCCACCGACGGGCCGACCGAGGGCGGTGTTCCACTCGGCCTGTCGGGCGGCCCGGACGGCGGCGCGGGCGCGGCCTGCCTCGAAGCGGGCGAACGTCGTCGGGTCGAGCACCCGGCCACCCCTCCGCTTGACCGCCACGGCGATCTCCGTCTCGAGCGCGTGCCCGTCGAGCCAGCCGAGGTTCATGCCCTGGCCGCCGATGGGGCTGATCTCGTGGGCGGCGTCGCCGATCAGCACGACCCGGCCGACGACCGTCCGGGTGGCCAGCCGTCGCCGGACGCCGAACGCGCTCGTCATGGTCGAGGTCGTCGCGTCGACGGGCGATCCGGTGCGATCCGACACCAGCCGCGCGACGACGTCCGCGGTCACCGGGGCGGTCGGCCTGCGCTCCGACCCGGCGTGCACCACGAACCGTCGCCGCCCCAGGGGCAACGGGAACGACTCGACCACTCCGGTGCGCTCCAGGTGGATCACCGCGTCGGAGCCGTGGCCGGTCGTGTCGGCGAAATCACCCATCACGTAGCGGTCGGGCAGGTCTCGGGCCCTGGTGTCGACGCCCAGGGCGGCACGGACGGCGCTGCGCGTGCCGTCCGCCCCGACGACGAACCGGGCGGCGACGACCACCGGGCCCTCGTCGCCGACCCCCTGGACGACCACGTCCTCGTCGCGTTGCTCGAGTCCGACGAACCGCACACCCCTGCGCAGGGCGTCCTCCCGCCGCCTGGCGAGCCCCGTCCGCAACACGGACTCGGTGCGGTCCTGTGGCACGGCGGCGACGAACGGCCACCGGGACGACGCCCGGTCGAACGGCACGACGCCCATCGTCCGGGTCCCGCTCCGGGCGATCCCCCGCCGGATGCGGACGGCGTCGGCGAGCAGGTCGTCCGCGAGGCCGAGCCGGTCGAACAGGTCGATCGAGGGCGGGTGCACGCCGAGGGCGCGAGAGTGCTCCGGGTCGTCGACCCGCGCCTCCCAGACGACGGCGTCGAGGCCGCGATCGGCCAGCGCGACGGCGAGCATCACCCCGACGGGTCCGCCACCGACGATCAGGACGTCATGCGTCCGCACGGCCGGCACCTCCGGGGGCGTCGGTGCCGATCTCGCGGACGAGCAACAGACGGAAGGGCCACTGCCGGACGACGCGCCACCCCCGGGGAGCCACGTCGATCAGCTCGTCGGCGGTGAAGCTCCGGCGGATCGACAGGAGCCCGTCGACGTGGACGAACGACCGGGTCCGCCACGGCCAGGTCGCGGCCCGGTAGGCGAGGTACGCCCCGCGGGCCCGCTCGATGTCGGCGTGCAGCACGAGACGCGTGGCCAGGCGGGAACTGTCGTCGAGCACGGCCGCCCGGGCCTCGTCGTCGAGGTGGTGCAGGACGTGGTTCGACACGACCACGTCGAAGGTCTCACCCGCCGCGACGAGCTCGGTGCTCGACGCCCGCCGGAACTCGACACCGGGCGGGACGGGGCGCGACACCGCGAAGGCGTGGGCCCGGTCGTCGGGGTCGACGGCCACGACCTCGAGCGCGAGGCCGTCCCGGCGGGACCAGTCGGAGAGGGCTCGGGCCAGGTCACCACCGCCGGACCCGAGGTCGAGCAGACGCGTCACCTTCTCGGCGGACAACACGGGGCGCAGGCGGCGGAGGTACACCCGACGCCATCCCGCGACGAGACCGTTGACGACGGGGAACGCTCGGTAGGTGGCGTTGAGCAGCCCGAGGTCGCATCCCGGGTCGTCCATCAGCTCGACGAGGTCGACCCCGCGTCGCGACAGGTCGGGCCACCAAGGCGTCCGCACCGCGATCGACGCAGCCGAGGAGGTGCGGATCGCGCTCACGAGACCGCGCGTCGTGTCATCAGCGCGGTCTCGACGGTCAGCCCGGGGCCGAACGCCATGGCGCCCACGCGCTGCGACGGGGCAGCGGGCCCGCCCAGGAGCTCGGCGAGAATGAACAGGACGGTCGCGCTCGACATGTTGCCGTAGTCGCGCAGGACGTCGCGTGAGGGCGCCAGGTGGGCGTCGGTGAGCCCGAGCTGCTGTTGCACACGGTCGAGGATGCTGCGCCCGCCCGGGTGGACGGCCCAGAGGTCGACGTCGCCGACGCCGACGCCGCCGGCCTCGAAGAGCGGTGCCAGGGCCGAGTCGATGTGCAGCTCGATGATCTGCGGCACGTAGCTGCTGAGCACCATGTCGAAGCCCAGGTCGCCGATGGTCCACGCCATGTCGGTCTCGCCGACCGGGGTGAGCACGGTCTCGAGCACGTCGAGGTCGAGCACGACGGAACCCGACGGCGCCGGGCGCGCGGTCACCACCGCGGCAGCCGCGCCGTCGGCGAACACGGACGAGGCCACGATCGAGTCGGGGTCGTCAGAACTGCGCAGGTGCAGCGTGCAGAGCTCGGCGCAGACGACGAGCACGACCGCCTCCGGGTCGGCGAGGCAGAAGTCCCGTGCCGCGGCGAGGGCCGGGAAGGCGCCGTAGCAGCCCATGAAGCCCAGGTGGTGGCGACGGGTCGACGGCGACAGTCCGAGGCCGCGCACGAGCAGGTAGTCGGGCCCGGGGGCGAAGAAGCCGGTGCACGACACGCTGATCACGTGGGTGACGTCGTCGGGGCCCAGGTCCGGTGCCCCCGCGAGGGCGGCACGAGCGGCGTCGAGGAAGAGCTCGGGCGACCGGTCCACGTACACCTGGTTGCGCGCGCCCGTGCCGGGTCGGAGGATCTCGTTCGACGCGGCGTCGTAGAACGTCGGCTCGCCCTCGCGCGGTCGCCGGTCGAGCTCGTCGACGACGGTGTGCCGGGTCTCGATGGCCGAGGCGCCGAACGCGGCCCCGACGATGCGCTGCCCGAGACGGCCGAGGCCGGGCTGGGTCGCGAAGATCTCGCGCACGTCGTCTTGTCGGATGATGGTCGGGGGCACCGCGGTGCCGATGCTGCGGATGCTCACGGCCATGCCTCATCGTAGGCCCGGCACCTGGGCGCAGCGCACCGGTCGCGTCGCGATGGACGAGGACGATCGGCGGACGACCACGGAGGGTACGGACGACGAAGGCCCGAACTCGTGAGAGATCCGGGCCTGCGGTAGCGAGGGCGGGACTTGAACCCGCGACACCACGATTATGAGCCGTGTGCTCTAACCAACTGAGCTACCCCGCCGCAAGCTGCGGGCCCTGCCGGCATCACACCGGGACGGGACCGAGACAGCCAGAGCCCCGAGTCAGGATTGAACTGACGACCCCTTCCTTACCATGGAAGTGCTCTACCACTGAGCTATCGGGGCGTGACCACCAGGCAAGCGACCGGGGCCGCTGCCGATTGGCACCAGACAAGGGTAGCAGAGCGAACGGGGTGCTGACGCCACGTGCCGACCCGGCCCCACGAGGCGCGTCCGGGGCAGGATCGACGGGTGCACAGCCTCGAACTCCTGCTCGACCCGACCTCCGACGAGGCCGTCCGTGGCGAATGGCGCGTGTTGTCCGCGGCGGGGCTTCCGTCGCAGGGCGACCACGCCGGGACGTCGAACGCGCCGCACGTCACGCTGGTGGCACGACCCGGCCTCGACCCGGCAGCCGACGCGCGCCTCCTGCCCCTGTCGGCGGCGCTGCCGCTGCCGGCCGAACTCGGCGGGCTGCTGCTCTTCGGCGCGCCTCCGCGCGGGCTCGTGCTGGTGCGGCCGGTGGCCGTGACCGGCGAGCTGCTGGATCTCCACGCCCGGGTGCACGAGAGCCTGGGAGGCGCGGGGGACGTCCCGCACACCGTCCCCGGTCGATGGACGCCCCACGTCACGCTCGCGTCGCGCCTGACTCCCGACCAGGTGGCCCGGGCAGTCGACGCCCTCGCCGACGCCGACATCCCGTCGACCCGGCCGGTCGTGCTGTCGCAGCTGCGACGCTGGGACCCGAGCACGGGCGCGATCATCGCCCTGGGCCCCGTCACCGCGGACGAGGGGGACGGTGCCGGACGTCGACCTCGGAGATCAGGCGAACGGACGCGAGACGGCCTCGAGTGACGCCAGATCACCCTCGGTCAGCTCGACCCGGGCGGCGTCGAGCAGGCCCTCGAGCTGCCGAGGGGTGCGGGCGCTGCCGAGTGCGCCGATGACGTTGTCGCGTGAGGCCAGCCAGGCCACGGCGACGGCACCCGGTTCGACGTCGAGCCGCTCGGCGATCTCGACGACGACCTCGAGGGTGCCCTGGTTCTGCGGCGTGACGTAGCTGAGGGCGCGGCCGCCCCGGGGAGAGTCCCCGCGACCGGCCTCGTGACGGTACTTGCCCGTCAGGAACCCGCTGGCCAGCGACGAATGCGGCAGCACGGCGAGGTCGTAGTGGTCGACGATCGCCGCGACGTCGCTCTCGTACTCCCCGCGACGCACCAGGTTGTACGCGACCTGGACCAACCGGAACGGGTGCAGCCCGTCGCGATCGGCGATCGCGAGGGCCTGACGGAGGCGCGCGCCGGTGTAGTTGGACGCCCCGGCGCAGAGGATCTTGCCTTCGTCGACGAGCTCGCTCAGCGCACCCACGGTCTCGTCCAGCGGCGTCTCGTCGTCGTCGAAGTGCGTGAAGTAGAAGTCGACGTGGTCGGTGCGCAGGCGGCGCAGCGACGCCTCGACCGCCGTGCGGATGCTGGCGCGCGACAGGCCGGGGGCGTCGGGGTGCTGCCCGCACTTGGTGCTCAGCACGACCCGGTCGCGGTTGCCCGGCCGGGCGAGCCAACGACCGATGATCGCCTCGGACTCGCCTCCGGAGTTTCCCGGCAACCACGCCGAGTAGACGTCGGCCGTGTCGACGACGCGGCCGCCGTCGTCGGCGAAGAGGTCGAGCACCTCGAGGGCGGTGGGGGCGCCGACCGTCCAGCCGAAGACGTTGGTTCCGAGCGCGAGCGGGAACGGCCGGGTGCCGGCGGGCAGGTCGGCCGTGACGAGATCGGTCGCAGGGTTCAGGATCGTGCCAATCGTGTCGCGGGTGTTCGTCCCGGAGGTCCCCCTCCGGGGTGTTCTGACGACGACCGTAGCCGATGCCGCGTCCGAGGCCTGCCGTATCGTGGCCGCATGTCCACACGAGATCCGGCCGAGACCGACACGCTGACCCCGACCTCCCCCCTCGAGGGCACCGCGACGACCGACGACCAGGGCCACGAATGGTGGCGCACCGCCGTCATCTACCAGGTCTACCCGAGGTCGTTCGCCGACGGCGACGGCGACGGCGTCGGCGACCTCCCCGGCATCACGTCGCGCCTCGACGCCCTCGGCGAGCTCGGCGTCGACGCCGTCTGGCTGTCGCCCTTCTACACCTCGCCCCAGCGCGACGCGGGCTACGACGTGGCCGACTACCGCGACGTCGACCCGCTGTTCGGCACCTTGGACGACTTCGACGCCCTCCGCGCCCGGGCCACCGAGCTGGGCCTGCGGGTCATCGTCGACGTCGTGCCGAACCACACCTCGAGCGACCACGCGTGGTTCCGCGAGGCCCTCGCCTCGCCAGCCGGTTCGGCCGCTCGCGGTCGCTACCTGTTCCGTGACGGCCGCGGCCCCGACGGCGACCTGCCGCCGAACAACTGGCAGTCGGTCTTCGGCGGCCCGGCATGGTCCCGCGTGACCGAGGCAGACGGCCGACCGGGCCAGTGGTACCTCCACCTGTTCGACTCGTCGCAACCCGACCTCGACTGGACGAACCGCCGCGTGCGCGACGAGTTCGTCGACGTGCTGCGCTTCTGGCTCGACCGCGGAGTCGACGGGTTCCGGGTCGACGTCGCACACGGCATGGTCAAGGCCGAGGGCCTGCCCGACTACACGCCCCCCGCCGAGTCCGGCAGCATGGGCGGCGGCCAGGGCGAGTCCGCTCCCCCGCCCTACTGGGGCCAGGAGGGCGTCCACGAGATCTACCGCGAGTGGCACAGCGTCCTCGCCGAGTACCCGGGTGACCGGGTGCTCGTCGCCGAGGCCTGGGTCGAACCGCTCTCGCGACTGGCCGACTGGGTACGCCCCGACGAGATGCACCAGGCGTTCAACTTCGCCTACCTCGAGACCGGGTGGTCAGCCCCGGCCGTCCGTCAGGTCGTCGACGCGTCGATCCAGACCTTCTCGAGCGTCGGGGCCCCGAGCACCTGGGTGCTGAGCAACCACGACGTCGTCCGGCACGCCAGCCGACTCGCCCTCACGGCCGAGAACCCCCAGGGATACGGCATCGGCCCGAGGAGCGAGGGGCTTCCCGTCCCCGAGCTCGGACTGGCCAGGGCCCGAGCCGCGTCGGCGCTCATGCTGGCCCTCCCCGGCAGCGCCTACGTCTATCAGGGCGAAGAGCTCGGCCTGCCCGAGGCGATCGACCTGCCCGACGAATCCCGGCAGGACCCCACGTGGTTCCGCACCGAGGGGGAACGCTACGGCCGGGACGGCTGCCGCGTGCCGCTGCCCTGGTCCGCGACCGAGCCGGCCTTCGGGTTCAACGCGACCGGCGCCTCCTGGTTGCCCCAGCCCGCCGACTGGTCGACCTACGCCCGCGACGAGCAGCGGGGCGTCGCCGGGTCGACGCTCGAGCTCTACACGCGGGCACTGCGCCTCCGGGCCGACCACGAGCTCGGTGCGGGCACGCTGACCTGGCTCGACGGCTTCGGACCCGACGTGGTCGCGTTCCGCAGCCAGGGCGTCACCGTCGTGACCAACATGGGCGACGTCCCCGTCGAGTTGCCGGTGGCCGAGGTGCTGCTGGCCACCATGGTCGTCGAGGGGCCGGCCCTGCCGCCCAACGCGACGGTGTGGCTCGCGACCACGTCGTAGGCACGCGACAGCGGAAGAGCCCCACCTGGCATCAGGTGGGGCTCTTCTCGTGCGCACCGCGGTCGCGGAGGCCCGTGGCTCAGTTCGTGTTGGCCTGGAGCCAGGGATACGGGTCGACGGGCACGCCGCCGATCACGATCTCGAAGTGAAGGTGGGCCCCGGTGCTGTTGCCCGTGCTGCCGACCTTGCCGATGATGGTGCCGACGGTGACGGTCTCGCCCTCGCGGACCTCGACCGAACCGGTCTGCATGTGCGCGTAGACGCTGGTGACCTTCTGGCCGTTGACGACGTGGTCGATCCAGACGTTGTTGCCCAGGGCACCGGAGGGACCGTCGACCTTGCTGACGACGCCGTCGGCGATCGACTGGATCGGCGAACCGGCTCCGGGGACGAAGTCGAGACCCTGGTGGAACGTCGAGCAGAAGCCGCAGTTGGCGACCTGGCGGGCGCCGAAGCCGCTGCTGATCGGCACGCCCGTCTGGAACGGCCACTGCACCGTGCCGTCGACGTCGTTGGAGAACGTGCTGGCACTCGTCGAGGCGTACTCGGAGACGGCCTTCATCTCGGTGACCGAGTAGCCGTCGCGCGAGACGCCGGCCGCGCCGTCCGCCGAGGGTGCCGCCGCCGTGTAGCTCTGCGAGTCGGCGGCCTTCTTGGCAGCCGTCTGCGTGGGGGTGTCGACGAAGAACGCGTTGGCGGGAACCGAGGTGGCGACGAGCATCGACCCGGCGAAGAGCATCGCTCCGACGACGGTGACCCGCTTGGTGTTGCGACGGAACGTCGCCCCGGCGGTGCGGGGTGCGCGGACCGGCGCCTCGCGTCGAGCCGCAGGACGCTGTGCGCGGGCCGCCTTGGTGCGTCCGGCTGCGGCGGGACGGGTGCCGGACTCGGCGGCGAGCCGCGCGGCCCGTCGAGGCGAGACGGACTCGGTGGCCGCAGTGGGGGCGGTCGGGGACGTCGGCGTCGGGGCCTCGGTAGCGAGCGCGGGATCGACCACGCCGACCGGAGGAGTCGGCACGGCGGGAGCCGTCGCCACTGCCGGGACCGTCGTCGCGGAGACCTGGGCGGCGCGACGCTCGGCCTCGCGGGCTTCACGACGGGTGAGGTGGACGGGGGCGTCGGCCACGACGGGGACGGTCTGAGCGACGCTCGGCGAACCGGTGCCCGTGAGGTCGTCGGTGGCGCGAAGCGACGGGGTTCCGTCGCCGTCGGGCTCGGCGATCTGCTGGTACTTCGTCACGTGTGATGGGTCCTCGGGGTGATCGGGATCGGACGGTGGGTGCACCGTCGTCTTCACGGCCGTCACTGGCGATCGCGGCGCAGTCTCGACCCGGGCCCGTGAGAGGCCGTCGAGATGTGCGTCACGCTGTGATCACGGATCAGTAACGACCTCACCAGGGTAGCCGGTCGATGAACGAATGGCTACCCGCGTTCGGGTGTCGACGCCGACATGTCGAGTTGACACTCGGAATGACAATTCGACACGTCGGTGACGGGACGGGGTCGTCCCCGTCAGATGCCGGCCTCGACGACGAGGGTCGCGAGGTCGTGGGCGATGCTGGGAGCCGCGACGAAGGTCAGCGATTCGCTGGGTGCCTCACCGACCTCACCTCGGACGACGGCGCCTGCCTCGACGGCCACGAGCGCACCCGCCGCGTGGTCCCAAGGCTTGAGTCCTCGCTCGACGTAGGCGTCCACCCGTCCCGCCGCGACGGCGCAGAGGTCGAGCGAGGCAGCCCCCAGGCGCCTCAGGTCGCGGACGCGTCCGACCACCCGGACCAGCGCCTCCGCGTGTTCGACACGGCGAGCGGCGTCGTAGGAGAACCCGGTCGCCAGCAGGGCCTGTTCGAGGGAAGCCGGCGCGGCGACCCCGAGACGACGCCCGTCCAGCCACGCACCGCCGCCGGCCGACGCCGTGAAGGTCTCGCCCGACGTCGGGTTGGCGACGACCGCCGCGAGGGCGCGCCAGGCGAGCGGATCGGGACCGCCCTCGACGACGGCGATGCTGACGGCCCACTGCGGGATGCCGTAGAGGAAGTTGACGGTGCCGTCGATGGGGTCGACGACCCAGGTGAGACCCGTGGTCGAGTCGTCGGGTTCGCCTTCTTCGCCGAAGAAACCGTCGCCGGGACGCAACTCGGCCAGACGACCCCGGACGTACGTCTCGACCTCTCGGTCGGTGTGCGTCACGACGTCGACGGCACTGCTCTTGGTCTCGGCGACCTCGACCCCCTCGGATCGGCGACGGGCCGCCAGCGCGGCGGCCTCACGCGCGACGACGACGGCGATCTCGAGCAACTCGGCGGGGGTCGGGGTGACGGGCACGGGTCCTCCTGGGGGTGAAGCGCCCGGAAACGCAAGAACGGACTCGACGAGCGAGTCCGTTCTTGAGGGGCAACCGTGGCAAGTGAGGGATTCGAACCCCCGAAGGCTACGCCGGCTGATTTACAGTCAGATCCCTTTGGCCGCTTGGGTAACTTGCCATGCACGCCCAGCCCGTGTGATCACCGACCGGAGGCGCCAGACAAATATACAGCCTCCCGAGCCCCCTCACGACCACTGCCCCGCAGCGCCCCACCCCGCCGCCCCACCCCGGTGTGCAAATCGCGACACGAGCCGCCGACCCGCCGCTGTTCGGTGGTGCGACAGGCCATTCCGGAGCCGGGTGGTCGGGTTCGGCACCCCGTGAGCGGCTCGGGAGGTCGGGTTCGGCCCGCACCCCCAGCCAGGGCGCAGACACCTTTTCGTCTCCCCCACAGCGGTCTCGACGTTCTCGTCCTCCACATCGACCGTCGCGCAGCATTCCGGCTCTGCCGTCACGACGAAGCTGCTCACATGACTCCCCTCGTCGCGGCCACCGTACGGCGCCTGGGCTCCCTGGCCCATCGGCGGGAGCTGCTCGCGACCGGACTGACCCGACGCCAGGTGGAGTCCTCCTGGCGCGCCGGCGAGATCCTTCGCATCCGGCACGGGCTGTACGGGCTCGTCGACCTACCCGTCGACGTCATCCGGGCTGCACGGGTAGGAGGCGCGTTGGCGGGAGCCTCGTCGCTCACGCACCGAGGCGCATGGGTCCCCCCTGGACCACGACTGGTCGTTTCCGTCGACCACAACGCCCGCGACCTCAGGGACCCGGACGATGCCGGCTCGCGACTCGATCGTGACCGCGACGACGTGCTCGTCCTCCGCGACCTGTCCCGGTTCGATCGCCGGACGGAACGGCTCCTGGCATCCCCGAGCAGGGCAGCGGCCCAGGTCCTGCTCCACGAACCAGCTGAGCACGCGGCAGCCATGGTCGACTCCGCGCTCCGGCTGGCCCCGATGCAGCGACCCGACCTCGACGAGGTCTCACGCCTCGTGGCGACGCGACGCTCGGCTCAAGGCCTCGTGACCATGATCGACCCCAGGGCCGAGTCCGGGACCGAGTCCATGGCGCGCCTCCTTCTCGCTCGTGACGGCATCCATGCCGAGCCTCAGGTGTGGGTCGACGATCACACCCGCGTCGATCTGTTGATCGACGGTTGGTTCGTGCTCGAATGCGTGAGCAAAGAACACCATTCCTCCCCTGCTCACTACAACCGGGACCGTGAACGGATCGTCCACATCACCGGCCTCGGCTTCGTCGTCCTCGAGGTCACGTACCCGCAGGTGCTGTTCGATTGGCCTTCGGTTCGCCAGGCCGTCCGAATGACCCTGGGGCGTTAGCCCGGTCGACCTCTCTCGTCTCGGCCGTCGGCGCGTCCCCCGTCGTCGACGCGACGGGCGCAGCTGCGGCGCCACGCTCCGTGCGGGCCGAGCCCCACCCCGCCCCCTCACCGAGGCAGGCCAAACTCGACCCCGCCCGCACCGAGTCAATCCGAACCCGACCCCGCCCGCCCACCGGGGCGGGCCAAACCCGACCTCACCTACTCGGCGCGCCGAGCCAAACCCGACATGTCTCGGCCTCGCACCACGCCGGACGACGACCTGCCGGCGTGTCGACCCGCAACTGTCGCGATTTGCACACGGGCAGAGGGGGGCGGGCGGGCGGGGGGCGTGCGGGGGGGCGGCGGGCGGCTACTGGACGGCGGAGGTGAGGCGTGCGACGTTGTCGAGGACCTTTGAGCGGAAGGGGCGCACCAGCCAGTCGTCGAGGAACAGTTCGCGGCTCGCGTCGCGGTAGGTCTGCTCGACCTCGCGCAGCCGGTCGACGAACTCGCGTCCGCGCACCATGACCGAGATCTCGAGGTTGAGGCTGAAGGACCGCATGTCCATGTTGCTGGAGCCGATGACCGCGACCTCGTCGTCGATCGAGAAGTGCTTCGCGTGCAAGACGGTCGGCGAGCGGTAGAGGAAGATGCGAACCCCCGACCGCAGCAGGGCCTCGTAGTAGGAGCGTTGCGCGTGGTACACCACCGGCTGGTCGCCGATCTCGCTGACGAAGAGCTGCACGTCGAGCCCCCGCTGGGCCGCCGTCGTGACGGCGTAGAGCATCGACTCGTCGGGCACGAAGTAGGGGCTCGTGATGATGATGCGCTCCTGCGCGCTGTAGAGCAGCGAATTGAACAGCCGCAGGTTGTTCTCGCCGTCGAAACCCGGCCCGCTCGGCACCACCTGGCAGTCGATCGTCTCGAGCCGGTCGGCCGTGTGCACGGGGTCGGCCTCGCGCAGCAGCAACTCGTCGGTCTCGCTGTACCAGTCGGTGACGAACAGGGCGTTGATGCCGGCCACGATGGGGCCCTCGAAGCGGACCATGAAGTCTTTCCACTCGAGGCCGCGGCGCTTGTTCTTGCGTTTCTGGTAGCTCCTGTCGACCATGTTCTGCGAACCCGTGAAGGCCACCCGACCGTCGATCACGAGCAGCTTGCGGTGGTTGCGCAGATCGGGCCGCTGGTACTTGCCCCGCAGCGGCAGCACGGGCAGCATCAGCCGCCACTCCACGCCCATCGCGTCCAGTCGCCGTCGGGCCTTGCGGTACCCGGGGTATCCCCGGCTGGCGATGTGGTCCATCAGCACACGGACGGTGACGCCCCGTCGACGGGCGTTCTCGAGTGCCAGGAAGAACGGCTCGGTCGTGCGGTCGAGGCTCGTGATGTAGAACTCGGCGTGGACGTAGCGGTGCGCGCCGTCGACCGCCTCGACCATGGCCGCCATGGACTCGTCGTAGTCGGTGTGCATCTCACCGGTGTTGCCGCCGACCAGCGGCATCGCCCCGAGCGTTCGGTTGAGTTCGACCACCGAGTCGAGCCAGGCCGGCCACGGGTGGTCGCGCTTGACGCGCTCCATGCCCTCGGTCGTCTCGATGATGTACTTGTTGATCTCGCTCTGCTTCTCACGACGACGCGCAGGCAGCTTGGTGCTGCCGATCAACAAGAAGAGGACGAACCCGACGTAGGGGATCAAGAAGATGGCGAGCAACCATGCGGTGGCCGTCTGGGGCCGCCGGTTGATCGGGACGTAGATGATGGCGAACACACGGATCGCGATGTCGAGCACGATGCCGAGCACGGCGATCGTCGGCGCCACCCAGGCGGGTTCGACCATGGACGGGACCTCTGAACCGTGAGCCGCGGGTGACTAGCGGAAGTTGACGAACTGCAGGTCGACGTCGAGGTCGGCCTTCTTCAACAGCGCCATGGTCGCCTGCAGGTCGTCGCGACTCTTGGACTGAACGCGCAGTTCGTCGCCCTGGATCTGGCTCTTGACGCTCTTGGGTGCCTCGTCGCGGATGATCTTGCCGATCTTCTTCGCCGCGTCCTGCTCGATGCCCTGCTTGAGGGACGCCTCGATGCGGTACTCCTTGCCGCTGGCGAAGGGCTCGCCGACGTCGAGGTGCTTGAGGCTGATGCTGCGCTTGATGAACTTCGACTCGAGCACGTCGAGCACGGCCTTGACGCGTTCTTCGGTGGCCGCCTTGAGCAGCAGCTTCTCACCGCTCCAGTCGACCGAAGCACCGACGCCCTTGAAGTCGTAGCGCTGCTCGATCTCTTTCTGGGCCTGGTGGAGGGCGTTGTCGGCCTCCATCTTGTCGACCTTGCTGACCACGTCGAAGGAACTGTCTGCCATGGGGACCACCCTACCGACGACCGACGAGCTCGGTGACGACCGCGCGCCTCCTCGGTTCCGCCGTCGAGGGGAGCCGAGGAGGCGCGGTGCGGGCGAGCGGGGAGGTCAGGCCGGCGTCGACTCCGTTTCGACGGCGCGCGAGACGCGCACCATCTCGTCGCGCTCCACGACCTTGACCCGGGCACGCTCGTGCTCGTGGGCCCCGCCGAGGGCGATCTCGTGCTCGTCGAGCCGGTGCCAGCCCTCGAGGTCGGTGTACTCGACCCCGCGCTGCTCGAGCAGGGCCGGGACTGCCTCGTCGGACGGGTCGACCGGTTGCCACCAGCTGGCCTGGTCGTTGATGAGGTGCTTGACGGTCTCCATCGCGTCGGACTTCGTGTGACCGATGAGGCCGACGGGGCCCCGCTTGATCCACCCGGTGGCGTAGACGCCGGGGACGATCTGGTTCTCGTCGTCCATGACCTGGCCCTCGTGGTTCGGGATCACGCCGCGGTGCTCGTCGAACGGGATGCCGTCGAGCGGCGAGCCGAAGTAGCCGACCGCGCGGTAGATGGCCTGGATCGGCACGTCGCGGAGTTCGCCCGTTCCCTCGACGCCACCCTGGCCGTCCGGCCGGGTGCGCTCGTACCGGAAGGCCGCGACACGACCGTCGGCGTCGCCGACGACCTCGACCGGCTTGGCGTAGAAGTGCAGGTGCAGGCGACGCGACGCCGTGCCGACCTCGCGCTGCCGCCACTGGTTCAGCACCTTGTCGATGACGAAGACCTGCTTGTTGGTCGCGATGGCCGTCTTCGACGCCTCGTCGTGGTCGAAGTCCTCGTCGTACACGATCATGTCGACGTCGCGCACCTCGCCGAGTTCGCGCAGTTCGAGCGGCGTGAACTTGACCTGTGCGGGACCCCGGCGACCGAAGACGTGGACGTCGGTGATCGAGGACTGCTTGAGACCCGCGTAGACGTTGTCGGGGATCTCGGTGGGCAGCAGGTCGTCGGCGTGCTTCGCCAGGATGCGCGAGACGTCGAGGGCGACGTTGCCGACACCGACGACGGCGACCGACGTCGCGTCGAGCGGCCAGGTGCGGGGGAAGTCCGGGTGGCCGTCGAACCAGCTGACGAAGTCTGCCGCGCCGTAGCTGCCCTCGAGGTTGATGCCGGGGATGTCGAGGTCGGCGTCCTTGATGGCACCGGTCGAGAAGATGACGGCGTTGTAGTGCTTGCGCAGGTCGTCGAGCCCGATGTCGACGCCGTAGCGGACGTTGCCGAAGACCCGGATGTCACCGCTGTCGAGCACGTCGCGCAGGGCGTTGACGATGCCCTTGATGCGGGGGTGGTCGGGCGCCACACCGTAGCGCACGAGACCGTAGGGCGCCGGCAGCTGCTCGAAGAGGTCGATCGAGACGTCGAAGGCCTTCTCGGCCTTCGCGAGGATGTCGGCGGCGTAGATGCCGGCCGGTCCGGCGCCGACGATGGCCAGTCGCAAGGTGGTCACGGGTTCTCCCTAGATCTGGGGTGGCTCGGCGAGGCCGGCCGGTTGGACGATGGTGCTCGAGGACGAGACGGACGAGGAGGCGCGGCGCCGGTCAGGCGGACCGCTCGACCACGCGGTCGGCGAAGCGGGTGAGCGCCTTCTTGACGGGCCCGTCGGGCAGCGGCGCCAGGGCGTCGAGGGCCTCTCGGGCCCAGCGGTGGGCCTCGACCCGGGTGCGTTCGGTGACCTCGTGCTCGCGGACCCGTCGGACCAGGTCGGCGAACTCGTCGTCGAGGTGGGCCGTCGCGTCGGCGAGCGGTGCCGACGAGCCGCCCTCGGTGGTCGGTTCGACACCCGACCGCTTCGCCGCCGCACGCGTGGCGTCGACGATCCGGTCGATCTCGGACAAGAGCGACGACGCCTCGAGGTCGGTCTGCGCCAGCTGACGCAGGTACAGCACCGGGAGCGTGACGACGCCCGCCCGCAGGTCGGTGCCGGCCTTCTTGCCGGTCTCGGCGGGCTGGTCGGACAGGTCGATGACGTCGTCGATCAGCTGGAACGCGATGCCGATCTTCTCACCGAACTCGGCGACGGGAGCGAGGTACTCACGCGGTGCACCGCTGAACATGACGCCGGCGCGGGCGGCGGTCGAGATGAGCGACCCCGTCTTGTCGGCGAGCACGTCGATGTAGTGGGCGATCGGGTCGTCTCCCTCGCGCGGGCCGACCGTCTCGTGCAGCTGACCGAGGCAGAGCCGTTCGAAGGTCTCGGCCTGCAGCAGGATGGCCTCTTGGCCGAGCCCCGACACGATCGTGCTGGCCCGGGCGAACAGCAGGTCGCCGGCGAGGATCGCCACGTTGTTGCCCCACACGGTCTGGGCGCTCGGGACCCCCCGACGCATCTGCGCCTCGTCCATGACGTCGTCGTGGTACAGCGAGGCGAGGTGGGTGATCTCGGTGGCCTGCGCCGAGGCGACGATGCCGGGCGTCGCGCCGTCGCCCAGCTGGGCGATGAGCAGCGTCAGCGTCGGCCGGACGCGCTTGCCGCCGGCGGCGAGGAGGTACCGCGTCGTGGCGTCGGCGATGTCGTCGGCGAAGGCGATCTCGCGCAGCAACCCCTCTTCGACGAGCTCGAGGCCGTCGTCGACCGCGGCCACGAAACGACGCTCGGTCGGCGTGGCGAACAGCTTCTCACCGAGGCCGAGCGAACGGCCCAACGAGTTGCGCTGTGCCGGAGGGGCGCCGGCGTTCACGACGTGGCCCGCTTCGACCGCGAGGAGGAGCGCGCGGCACCCGACGCTGGCTTGCGACCGCGGTGCAGGGCGACGATGCCGAAGCTGAGGTCGCGGTGGGCGACCCGGGTGAACCCGGCGCCGCGGATCCACTGACTGAGGACCTGCTGCTCGGGCCACTGCTCGATGGACTCGGCCAGGTACGAGTAGGCCGGCCCGTTGCTGCTGGTGAACTTGGCCACGAGGGGCATGCCGTACTTGAGGTAGGCCCGGTACGCGGCGCGCAGCAGACCGAACGGCGGCGTGGAGAACTCGCAGACGACGAGCCGGCCACCGGGCTTGAGCACGCGGTTCATCTCGGCGAGCGCGACCTTGGGCCGGTTGACGTTGCGCAGCCCGAACGAGATGGTGACGGCGTCGAACGTGTCGTCGTCGAAGGGCAGCGACTCGGCGTTGCCCTCGACGAACTCGAGCTCGGGGTGGCGTTCGCGACCGACCTCGACCATGCCCTTCGAGAAGTCGAGCGCGACGACCTCGGCACCTCGCTGAGCGATGGCCGCCGAGCTGGTGCCCGTGCCCGCTGCGATGTCGAGGACCTTGTCGGCCGGACCGGCGCCGATCGCCTTGACGGTGGCGATGCGCCACAGGACGGCGTTGCCCGCCGAGAGCACGTCGTTCGTGCGGTCGTAGTGGCGCGCGACGCCGTCGAACATCGAGGCGACCTCGTCGGGTTGCTTGTTCATGTCGGCCTTGGTCACGATGGTGGATCCTACCGTCAAGCACTGGGGGTGTCCCGAGTAGGGTCGACGAGTGAAGTCCCCCGCGTCCCGCGTTCCGTCACTCGCCGTCCGCACCACGCGCATCGACCACGTCAGCCCGTTGCTCGACGTCGTCGACCGGTCACGTCCGCTGGTCTTCGTCCGAGGCGGGGCGGGCATGGCGGGCGTCGGCGAGGCCCTCCGCCTCGAGTTCTCCGGGCCCCACCGCATGACCGAGGCCGCCGACGCCTGGCGTGCCGTCGCGGCCGCCGCCACGGTGCACGACGAGGTCGGCGTGCCCGGCACCGGATTGGTCGCGTTCGGCTCGTTCGCGTTCGACGACGAGTCCGCCGAGAAGAGCGTGCTGATCGTCCCGAGCATCGTCATCGGACGGCGCGACGGGGTCGCCTGGATCACGCGGGTGGACGGCGCCGAGCTGCCCCCCGGGAAGCCGGTCGGCGCCTCCGTCCGTCTCTCGCTGGTCGACGGCGCCCTCGGTGCCGACGGCTACGCCCAGGCCGTGGCCCGGGCCGTCGACGCCATCGGCGACGGCCGCGTCAGCAAGGTCGTCCTGGCCCGTGACCTCGTCGGCACGTTGCCACCCGAGGCCGACCTGCGCCTCGTCGCCGCCACCCTGTTGACCGCCTACCCCGACTGCTACGCCTTCGCCGTCGACGGGTTGATCGGGGCCAGCCCCGAGACGCTCGTCAAGTCCGAACGCGGCGAGGTGTCGGCCCGAGTGCTCGCCGGCAGCGCGGCGCGCGGCGTCGACTCGACGACCGACGAGCAGGCCGCCCTCTCGCTGGCGACGTCCCCGAAGGACCTCGACGAGCACGCCTTCGCCCTGCGCAGCCTGCTGCTCTCGCTCGGGCCGCACGCCCGCGACGTCGTGACCGGCGAGCAGCCCTTCACCCTGCGCCTCCCGAATCTCTGGCACCTCGCGAGCGACGTCCGCGGCCGCCTCACCGACGGCTCGAGCTCGCTCGACCTGATCGCCTCGCTGCACCCGACGGCGGCCGTCGCCGGCACCCCGACGCAGGAGGCGCTGGCCCTGATCCGAGAGCTCGAACCGTTCGACCGTGGTCGCTACGCGGGCCCGGTCGGCTGGGTCGGTGCCGACGGCGACGGCGAGTGGGCGATCGCGCTGCGCTGCGCCCAGGTCGATCGGGACGGCTCGGTGCGGGCGTTCGCGGGGGCCGGCGTCGTCGCCGAGTCCGTGCCCGAGCGCGAGGTCGCCGAGACGGCGATGAAGTTCCGCCCCGTGGTCGACGCCTTCAGCCGATGACCGCGCCCACCCCCGCGACGACGTGGTCGCGTCCGGTCGCCCTCGTCGTGGCGGCCGCGTTCTTCATGGAGAACCTCGACGCCACCATCCTCTCGACGGCGACCGCCACGATCGCGACCGACTTCGGCGTCCAGCCCGCGCAACTCGGACTGGCCGTGACCGGCTACCTCGTCGCCGTGGCGGCGTTCATCCCGCTGGGCGCCTGGCTCGCCGAACGCTGGGGCGCCCGCCGCGTGTTCCTCGCGGCCGTCGTGCTCTTCGTCCTCGCCTCGGTCGCCTGTGCCGCGAGCACCGACCTGGTCGCCCTCACGGCCTCCCGGGTCGTGCAGGGCTTCGCGGGAAGCATGATGGTGCCCATCGGTCGTCTGATCGTCCTGCGCAGCACCGAGAAGTCCGAGCTGATCCGAGCGATCGCCTACCTCACCTGGCCCGCGCTCGTGGCACCCGTCGTGGCGCCGCTGCTCGGAGGACTGCTCACCGAGCACCTCGGGTGGCAGTGGGTGTTCCTGGTCAACGTCCCGGTCGGCCTCGCGCTGCTCGTGGTCGCCTGGAGGGTCGTCCCCTCTCCCGAGGTCGGTGACCGCCAGCCGCTCGACCTGGTCGGTCTGGTGCTCGTGGCGGGGTCGATCGTGGCGCTGGTGCTCGCGTTCGAGCTGCTCGGCGAGCCCACGACGCTCCTACCCGGCGTGCTGCTGGCCGTGCTGGCGGTGGTGCTCGGCCTCGTGGCCGTGCGGTGGTTCCGTCGGGCGGCGCACCCGTTGCTCGACCTCACGGCCTTCCGCATCGGGTCGTTCCGCGTGACGAACCTCAGCGGATCGCTCTACCGGGCCGTCGTGAACGGCATCCCCTTCGTCGTCCCGCTGCTGCTGCAGGACGGTTTCGGCTGGTCGCCGGTCGAGGCGGGCCTCATGCTGATGTGGGTGTTCGTCGGCAACCTGGCCGTCAAACCGTTCACGACGCCACTGCTGAAGCGGTTCCGCGTCGTCCCGATCATCGTCGTCGCGACAGTGGCCCTCGCGGCGACCTTCGTCGCGGCCGCGCTGGTCGGCCCCGACACCTCGCCGGTCGTCGTGGCGGGGGTCCTGCTGCTCAGCGGCGTCTTCCGGTCCGTCGGATTCACGGCCTACAACACCCTGCAGTTCGCCGACGTCCCCGCCGAGATGATCGGCCCGGCGAACGCCATCGCGTCCATCACGAGCCAGCTCGCCGTGGGGCTCGGCGTCGCCGCGACGGCCCTCGCCGTCCGCGTGGCCGACCTCGTGGCGTCGGCCGACGGCCCGGCAGCCGCGGCGTCCGGGTACCAGGCCGCGTTGATCGTCCTGGCCGTGCTGGCCCTGCTCAGCCTGATCGAGGGGCTGCGGCTGCCCACGGGGACGGGCGACGCGTTGCGGACCCGCGCCTCCTAGCCTCTTGATGTCGTCGGCCGGTGCGCCGGCTACGAGGTGGCGAGCTTGGTCTTCTCGAGCTCGACGTCGAACTGCGCGACGGGCCAGTCGAGCCCGCGCGACGCGAGGGCGTCGGTCAGCAGCTTCTGCACGGCGATCCGGGCGTACCACTTGCGGTCGGCCGGGACGATGAACCACGGGGCGGTCTCGGTCGAGGTGCGACGGATCGCCGTCTCGTAGGCGTCCTGGTAGTCGTTCCAGACGAGACGCTCCTCCAGGTCGCCGGGGTTGTACTTCCAGTGCTTGTCGGGGCGGTCGAGCCGGTCGGCGAGGCGTTCCTTCTGCTCGTCGGACGAGATGTGCAGCATCACCTTGACCAGGGTGGTGCCGTTCGCGACGAGCTCGTCCTCGAACGCGACGATGTCGGCGTACCGCTGCTCGATGTCTTCGGGCGGGGCCAGGCGACGGACCTTGCCGATCAGCACGTCCTCGTAGTGCGAGCGGTCGAACACCCCGATCATGCCGGGGCCGGGCAGCTCGCGCCGCACCCGCCACAGGAAGTCGTGCGCGAGCTCGTCGGGGGTCGGTGCCTTGAACGCGTGGTGGGCGACGCCCTGGGGGTCGACGGCCCCGACGACGTGTCGGACGATGCCGCCCTTGCCCGCGGTGTCCATCGCCTGCAGGACGAGCAGGACGTTGCCGGTGCTGCCCCCGCTGCGGCTCTGTGCGAACAGCTTCTCCTGCAGCTCGCCCAGGGTCTCGCGGCCCGACTCGAGCGCCTGCTGCGCATACGCCTTGTCACCCGCGAAACCCGGGGTGGACGAGGTGTCGACGTCGGCGAGCACGAAGCCCTCACCGGCTCGGAGGGACTGGGAGGGAGGGGTCGTCCACGTCTTGGCCATGCCCCCGACCCTACGGCCGAGCGCCCCGATCCGCCCCGTCGTGGGGTGGACGGTCAGCGAGAGAGGGGGACCTCGATCACCACCGGGCCGTCGTACCGGGCGACGAGAGCCTGGTCGAGCTCTGCCCGCGTGGCCGCCTCGACGTGCCGCCAGCCGTAGGCGAGGGCGAGAGCCGCGAGGTCGACCTCGTGCGGGGTGAACTGCACACGGGTCATCGCCTCGGGCGACGCCGTGGCCGCGACCTCGAGTCCGTCGAAGATGGTGCCGCCCCCGTCGTTGCCGACGACCACCTGCAGCCGGGGCCTGGTCTCACCGAGGCCGAGGAGCATCGAGCCGACGTCGTGCAGCAACGTCAGGTCGCCGACGAGCACCCGGGTGGTGCCGGCTGCGGGGTCGTCGCGCTGGCTGGCGAGAGCCATGCCCGTGGCGGTCGCGATCGTGCCGTCGATGCCCGCGAGCCCCCGGTTGGCGTGCACGGGGATCTTCTTGCCCGGCACGACCTGGTCGAGCTCGCGGATCAACCTCGACGCCCCCAGCACGAGTCGGTCGTGCGGCCAGCTGACGCGCCAGAGGGCCTCGGCCAGGGCTCGACGCGTGATCGGCCGCCGCAGCAGCTGGACCTCGCGACGCAGGAACTCGGCCTGCTCGGCCGCTTCGCTCCGATCGGACGATCCCTCGACCGTGGTGGCGTCGGTCTCGTCGGGGTCCTGCCGGGCGGCCTCGGCCTCGAGCAGCCGACGACCGGTGTGGACCCAGCGCCCCACCCACGCACGGTGGGCGGCGTCGTCGGTCGAACCGGACCCCGAGGAGGCGCGGGTCACCTCGACGGCCTCGACCACGCGGGCCGAGCGACTCGGGTCGTAGGCCTCGGCCCCCGCCGCACGGACGACGACGACCTCGACCCCGTCGCGGGTGAGCAGCGAGGGGATCTGACGGCTGAGGGTGGGGTGTCCGAAGACCACCACCCGACGGACGCGACCGCCGAAGTCGGCGTCGTCGAGCAGGGCACGGTACGACGAGACCAGGTGCGGCCCGAAGCGCGCCCCGCTCGAGACCTCGGCCACGAGCGGGGCGCCCAGTGCCCTGGCGACGGCCTCGGCCTCGGGCCCGGCGGCGTGCCCGGCGACGACCAGGGTCGCGGGGTCGGTGTCGACCTCGAGGGCGGTCGGTGCCGCGGTGGGCGCGAGCTCGATCGGCTCGGGGCGGGCGGCGGGCAACGACTGCTCGCCGGACGACAGGGGCTCGCGGAACGCGACGTTCAGCTGGACCGGGCCGCGTGACCGCCCGAGGGCGCCGTGGGAGTCGCCGCCGAGGGCCTCGGCGACGGCCTCTCGGGCGAGGGTGCGGACGGCTTCGTGGTCGATCGGACCGGAGCGCGGTGCCTCGACGTCGCGCACCCAGCCGACGGCGCTCGCGAAGAGACCCGGTTGCACCGTGGTCTGGTTCGCGCCGATCCCGCGCATCTCGCGGGGACGGTCGGCGCTCAGCACGATCAGCGGCACACCCGAGTGGTGTGCCTCGAGCACGGCAGGGTGGAGGTTCGCCACGGCGGTGCCCGACGTGGTGATCACGACGCTCGGGACGCCCGTCTCGGCGGCGAGGCCGAGTGCGAGGAACCCACCCGAGCGCTCGTCGATGCGGACGTGGACCGTCAGCCGACCGGCCGTCTCGAACTCGGCGGCGGCGAGGGCCAGGGCCTGGCTGCGGGAGCCGGGGCTGAGCACCACGTCACGGACCCCGGCATCGGTGAGGGACGCGAGCAGCGACAGGGCGTACTCGGTCGACGGGCTGGTCACTTACTGCTTGCCGGTCTTGTCGTCGTTGTCGAGGTCGAGCAGCTCTTGTTCGAGTCGACGGATGCGCTCGTCGGTCGTCTCGCGGTCGAGGTCGCTCGTGGTGCGCCAGGACGTCCCGGAGAACTCGGGGTCGTCGTCGGGTGCCACGGTGCGCGTAGTGGCGGGGCGGCCGCTCTTGCGCGCCCGCCCGAGCACGAACCACAGCACGGCCCCGATGACGGGGAGGAGGACGATGATGACGGCCCAGAGCGGCTTGTTGAGTGCCCGGAACCGTGAGGCGTCGGCGAACAGGCAGTCGATAAGCGCGAAGATGACGAATGCCGCCGCGGCGACGATGCCCACGATGAAGAGCCTGACCATGGACCGAGCCTAGTTCTCGATCCGGTGCAACGCCTGATGGTCGGTCGGCCGTTGCGGAGCTGTGACGTACGGCTCCCGGGGTGCTGCACCGCGCCTCCTCGGCCGGCGGTCCGGGTTCGCGCGGGCCGTCCGCCGCGCGGCGGGCGCACACCTCGCGGACCGTAGACTCCTCGTCGTGAAACCCTGGCTCAAGTACTCGATCGTCCGCCTCGGCCTGTTCGCCGTCGTGCTGGGCCTCCTGCTGGTGCTGAGGTTCGACCCCTTCTGGGCCACGCTGATCGCGGCGGTCGTCGGGTTCTGCGTCTCGTACCTGTTCTTCGCACCCCTGCGCCGCAAGGTCGCCCTCGACCTCGCCGACCGCCGGTCGCGCCCGGCGAAGCTCGACGACGACTCGGTCGCCGAGGACGAGGCGATCGCCGAGGACGCGGGCGACGCCGATCGCGCGCGCCGCCTCGACGGTCAGGCCTGATCCTCTCGGGCCGAACGCCCGGGGCAGATCCTGGAAGAGCAGACCCCTAGAAGAAGAGGGCGGCCGACAGGGCCAGTGCCCAGACCAGTGCCGTCAACGACGACAGCTGCAGGGCGAGGATGAGCTCCCGTGGGGTCTTGCCCGTGACGCCGATGACCGCGGCGGGCACCGCGACGACGAGCGTGAAGTAGACGTAGGGCGCGTGCAGGTACAGGAAGGCGAAGTACACGAGGATGAAGAACGGCAGCAGCAGGAAGAGCGCGTAGAGCGCCCGGGCCACCGGGTCGCCGACGACGACCGCGAGGGTGCGCTTGCCGGCGGCGGTGTCTTGCGGGATGTCGCGCACGTTGTTGATCATCAGGACCGCGCAGGCGAACAGCCCGGCGGCGACCCCCGCCACCCAGGCGTCGAACGGGAACTCTCGCAGCTGCACGAACGTCGTGCCGACGGTCGCGACGAGCCCGAAGAACACGAAGACGAAGAGCTCACCCAGGGCGTTGTAGCCGTAGGGCCGTTTGCCGCCCGTGTAGAACCACGCGGCGACGACCGCGGCGGCACCGACGGCGAGCAGCCACCAGATCTGGGTGATGACGACGACGACGACACCGGCGACGGCCGCGAGGGCGAAGAACGCGAGCGCCACCTTCAGCACGGTCTTCGGGCGGACGCTGCCCGAACCGGTCAGGCGTGAGGGCCCGACCCGGAAGTCGTCGGTGCCGCGGATGCCGTCCGAGTAGTCGTTCGAGTAGTTGACGCCGACCTGCAGGAACACCGCGACGGCGAGGCAGAGCAGCGCCAGGGTGAGGTCCCAGCCGCCGTTCGCCCGAGCGACGCCGGTGCCGAGGGCGACCGGGGCGATGCCCAGGGGCAGGGTGCGCAGGCGCGCACCGCCGATCCAGTCGCCGGCGGTCACTCGACGGGCCGGCTGCTTGCCGGGCCGCCCGCCGGGTCGGCCACCGGGGCGGCCGCTGCGCTTGGGGGTCGGGGTCTTCGTCTTCGCCACGGGGTCGAGTCTAGTTCGCAGCCGGCTATCAGCTTGCCGCGAGATCGGCGACCAGGCGGGTCAGGGCCACCCGGTCCGGCTTGCCGCTCGCGAGCAGGGGCACCGTGTCGACCCGGACGATGCGGTCGGGTGCCGCGGCACGACCGGCGACGGCCGCCACCGCGGACCGCAAGGCCGCGAGGTCGTCGGCCGCCGGGTCATCGTCCGCCGGGTCGTCGGCCTCCGTCGGCACAGGAGGCGCGGCGTCGGTGACCACGACGGGCACCTCGCCCCACCGGGCGTGCGCCGCGCGGACGACCACGGCGTCGGCGAGCCCCGGCTGCTCGCGCACGACCCGCTCGACGACGCCGAGCGAGACCTTCTCACCGCCCGAGACGATCACGTCGTCGAGCCGGCCGCTGACGGTCAGCACCCCGTCGGGCGACACCGTGCCCGCGTCGCCCGTGCGGTACCACCGCAGGCCGTCGCGCGTGACGAAGGCCGCGGCCGTGCGCTCGGGATCGTCGAGGTACCCCTCGGCCAGCGACGGCCCGCTCAGCTCGACCTGGCCGTCGACGACCTCGACACGGGTGCGGCCCACGGGCACGCCGTCGTACACGCACCCGCCGCTGGTCTCGCTCGACCCGTAGGTGCGCACGACGGTGACGCCCAGCCGGCGAGCCCGCTCCACGAGGGCTGCGGGGGTCGCCTGGCCGCCCACCAGCAGGGCGTCGAAGCGGCGCAGCACGTCCGCCACGGCACGATCGGCCTCGGCGGCGTCGAGCGCCGTCGAGAGTTGGGCCGGCACGAGGGACGAGTACCGCACGGCGTGATCGAGCCGCTCGGCGGCGGCGACGAAGGCACCGATGTCGAAGTGCCCCGGCGCGAGCAGGGCCGGCTCGGTCCCGGCGGCGAGCGAACGGACCAGCACGTTCAGGCCCGCGACGTAGTGCGCCGGCAGGGCGAGCACCCACTGCCCCGGCCCGGCCAGGGCGCCGTCGGCCGCGGCGGCACCGGCGAGCACGGCGTCGGAGGACACCGCCACGCGCTTGGGGCGTCCGCTCGAGCCGCTGGTCTCGACGACCAGCGACACCGCCTGCGGCACGACCCCGGGCAGGTCCACGGGCACTCGGTCGTCGGTCCGGGGGGCCACGGCGGGACCACCTTCGAGCGCGACCCGGAGCGCGTCGAGCACGGCACCGGGGTCACGCGCGTCGACGGGGAGCAGGGGGCGGGTCACGCGCCGCACCTCTGAAAGGACCGTCGGAGGCGACGCGAACGGTCGCCCGGCCCTGACGGGCTCGCCACCGCGGACGCGGACATCAGTACTGCCAGGGGAAGGGCGACCAGTCGGGCGCGCGCTTCTCGAGGAACGAGTCGCGCCCCTCGACGGCCTCGTCGGTGCCGTAGGCCAGACGGGTCGCCTCGCCCGCGAAGACCTGCTGACCGACGATGCCGTCGTCGGTCGCGTTGAAGGCGAACTTGAGCATGCGGATGGCGGTCGGGGACTTCGTCAGGATGGTCCGGGCCATCTCGAGCGCCTCGCGTTCGAGGTCGGCGTGCGGCACGACGCGGTTCACGGCCCCCATCTGGTAGGCGCGATCGGCGCTGTACTCTTCGGCGAGGAAGAACACCTCGCGTGCGAACTTCTGCCCGATCTGTTTGGCGAAGTAGGCGCTGCCGTACCCCGCGTCGAACGAGCCCACGTCGGCGTCGGTCTGCTTGAACCTGCCGTGCTCGCGACTGGCGATCGTCAGGTCGCAGACGACGTGCAGCGAGTGGCCGCCACCCGCCGCCCACCCGGGCACCACGGCGATGACGACCTTGGGCATGAACCGGATCAGACGCTGCACCTCGAGGATGTGCAGTCGACCGGCCGACGCCGGATCGGGCACGTTCGCCTGGTCGCCCTCGGCCTTGTAGCCGTCACGACCACGGATGCGCTGGTCCCCGCCGCTGCAGAACGCCCAGCCGCCGTCCTTCGCGCTGGGACCGTTGCCCGTGAGCAGGACGACCCCGATGCGGCTGTTCATGCGGGCGTCGTCGAGCACCCGGTAGAGCTCGTCGACCGTGTGCGGCCGGAACGCGTTGCGCACCTCGGGACGGTCGAAGGCCACGCGGGCCACGCGGCCGTCGACGCTGTGGTGGTAGGTGACGTCGGTCAGGGCGTCGAAGCCCTCGACGCTGCGCCACTCGGTCGGATCGAACAGGTCGGACACCTCGGAAGCCATGTCGCCAGCCTACCGACGGGGTCCGACGTCGCCCCGACCGCGGTGGCCCGCGGTCAGACCGTCGAGACGAACCGACCGATCAGCCAGACGAGCACGAACGGGTTCGACAGCGAACTGAGGACCACCGCGGCCACACCCCACCAGCGGCCGCGGCGCATGACGACGGCCATCAGCCCGACGACCCCGACGACGATCGAGGCCAGCAGGGTGACGAGGGCGAGGACGGCGGCGGGGCTCACGGCGTCCGCGGCGAGGAGGCCCAGGGCCAGCCCGTCCAGGGCGAGCAGCACGGTCGCCAGGACGAACGTGACGACGCCCAGCCGTCGGCTGCGCGGAGGCCGGTCGACCACGTCGTGACCGGGGCCGTCGAAGACCTGGAGCCCGTCCGACTGCGACGCGGCGGAGCCGCCGCCGTCACGCCCACGGGTGGGGAGCTCGTCGTCCGACCACTCCGGTTCTCGGGCGGGTACGGGTTCGCGGTCGACCATGACGCACGACCTTACCGGGGTCGCCGGTGCGACACTGAACGGATGCCGACCGTCGACCGCGCACCGTCCACCACTCCCCCGCTGCCGCCCCTGGCCGAACTGGTCGAGGGTGCCCACGTCGTCCGCCTCCCCCTCCGCACGCGGTTCCGCGGGCTCGACGAGCGCGAGGCCCTGCTGGTCGAGGGCCCGTCGGGCTGGACCGAGTTCAGCCCCTTCCTCGAGTACGGGCCGGCCGAGTCGGCAGCCTGGCTCGCGGCCACGATCGACTTCGGCTGGGGCCGACTCCCCGACGTGGGTGTCCGACGGGTGGCGGTCAACGCCACCCTGCCGGCGGTCGCCGCCGACCGGGTGCCCGACGTGCTCGCCCGCTACCGGGGCTGCCGGACGGTCAAGGTCAAGGTCGCCGAACGCGGACAGACCCTCGCGGACGACATCGCCCGCGTCGCCGCGGCCCGCGAGTGGGTCGGCCCCGAGGGCCACGTCCGCGTCGACGCCAACGGGGGCTGGTCGGTCGAGTCGGCCGAGGAGGCGCTGGTCGGCCTGGCACCGTACGCCCTGGAATACGCGGAACAGCCGTGCGCCACGGTGCCCGAGCTCGCCGAGCTGCGACGCCGCGTCTCGGGGCTGGGCGTCCCCGTCGCGGCCGACGAGAGCGTCCGGAAGGCCGACGACCCGTTGGCCGTCGCCCGGGCCGGTGCCGCGGACCTGCTCGTAATCAAGGCTCAACCGCTCCGTGGCGTCACCGCCGCGCTCCGGATCGTCGCCGCGGCCGGGCTGCCCGTCGTCGTCTCGAGCGCCCTCGACACGTCGGTCGGGCTCAGCATGGGCGCGCACCTCGCCGCCGCCGTGCCGGACCTCCGCCACGACTGCGGTCTCGGCACGGCCGCCCTGCTCGGGGCCGACGTGACGCGCGATCCCCTGCTGCCCGCCGACGGGGCGGTCGACGTGCGCCGTGTCGACGTCGACGTCGACCTGCTCCGCCGTCACGCGGTGGACGACGACCGACGGGGGATGTGGCTGGACCGGCTTCGCGCCTCCTACGCGGTGCTCGCCGACTGACGTCGGTTCACGCGGCTCATCGGGCGACGCCGAGGCGCCGGTCGATCAGAGACCCGAGTAGGCGTGCAGACCCTTGAAGAAGACGTTGACGACCGAGAAGTTGAACATGACGGCGGCGAAGCCGATGATCGACAACCACGACGAGCGGGCCCCACGCCACCCACGCGTCGCCCGCGCGTGGATGTACCCGGCGTAGAGCACCCAGATGATGAAGGTCCAGACCTCTTTGGTGTCCCAGCCCCAGTAGCGACCCCAGGCCCGCTCGGCCCAGATGGCACCAGCGATGAGGGTGAAGGTCCAGAGGACGAAGCCGACCAGGGCGATGCGGTAGGCCAGGTCTTCGAGGCGCTCGGCACCCGGGAGGGTGTCGAGGAAGCGCAGACCGGCGAGCTTGGACTGCTCACGCTTCGTCTGCACGAGCTGGGCGGCCGAGAGCCCGGCGGCGATGGCGAAGAACGCGGTGCCGAGGATGGCCACGAAGACGTGGATCACCAGCCACGCCGACTGGAGCGCTGGCGGCAGAGGCGAGACCGCCACGTAGTAGTTGACGGTGCCGATCGCGAGCAGCACCAGGTTGAGGCCCATGACGTACGCGCCGAGGAACCGCAGGTTGACCACCAGCTGCACGGCCAGGTAGACGCCGACGATGATCGCGGTGCCGGTGAGGGAGAACTCGAACATGTTGGCCCACGGCACGCGACCGGCGGCGAGGCCGCGCAGCACGACCGAGGCGACGTGCACGACGAACCCGAGCAGCATCATCGCGATGGCGACGCGCTCGAAGCTCGACGCCTTGGCGGGCGCACCGGTGGAGGCGGAGGCCGCCCCGCCCGCACCGCGTGACGGCCGGTCGAGGACGACCGTGCTGCCACCCGCTGCCGAACGTGAGACGGACGCCGTCGCGAGGGCTTCGGCCTTGGCGGCACGGGCCGCCGCCTGCTGGGCGTCACCGGACCGCTTCGCCAGGTCGAGGGCGAAGGCCACGAACGAGATCGTGTAGATGGCCATCGCCGAGTACACGGCGACGAGCGAGTAGTAGGCGAGGTCGGCGGTCACCATCAGATCTTACGTCCGCGTCCGCCCGCGTCGGGGCCGGGTTTCTCGACGTCGTGACGGGCCGGGTCGTCGGCCACCTCGCGGGCCACGTCGGCCGGGACGCCCAGACCGCCGAGGTGCGCCTTGGCGATGTCGCCGACGGCACGTCCGAGCGTGGGGTCCTCGCCGCGGGCGAGCCCGGCGTACTCGAGCCGGACGCCCCCGTCGGTCTCGGTCGCCTTGACCCAGACCCGGCGGCGCGGCACGAACAGCGCGGTCAGCAGACCGGCGAACGAGAGCCCGGCGAAGAGCAGCACCCAGACCTGCGACGGGTCGTGGTGGATGTCGAACGAGGCGAACCGTTTGACGCCGTCGAAGGTGATCGTGCCCAGACCGTCGGGGATCGTCGCCGTCTCGCCCGGGGTCAGCTGGACGGCCTTCTCCTGCGCGTCGTCGTCGGTGCCCGCCAGCGGGGTCAGACCGTCGGTGTCGAGCGTGTAGACCGACGTCGGCACGCCCGCGTCGAGCCCGAGGTCGCCCGAGTAGACATTCAGGCTGAGCACGGGGTTCGTCGTGTCCGGGTCGGTGGACGTCAGGGCCCCCGTGCCGTTGTCCGCCGCCGTGGGGTAGAAGAACCCGATCATGCCGAGCTGGTCGGGCAGGGCGTCGGGCACCTTGATGACGCCGAGCGAGGTCAGGTTCGTGTCCTGCGGCAGGAACGGCACCGTGTCGCGGAACGCGACGTTGCCCTCGCCGTCACGCACCGTCACGTCGACCGCGTAACCGTTGCCCAGCAGGTAGACGTTCGAACCGCCGATCGACAGAGGCGAGTTGACCTTGATCTGCGTCTTCTCGGCGTCGCCGCCCCGCGCCTGGGCGGTGACGTCGGCCGTGAAGTCGGTGGCCATGCCGGCACCGCCGGCGGTGTCGGGCGCGTACTCGGTCGAGAACTCGTCGAGCGCGATCGAGAACGGCGAGAGCTGCGTCTCGTCGAACCAGCGTCCCGGGTTGAAGGAGTCGTACGAGCCGAGCACGTTCGAGAAGGTCTGCCCCTCGACGACCACACGCTGGCCCGAGTAGCCGAAACCGCCGCCGACCCCGACGGTGAGCAGCACTCCGACGAGTGCCGAGTGGAAGACCAGGTTGCCGGTCTCGCGCAGGTAGCCGCGCTCGGCACTGACGGAGTCGCCGAAGACCTGTGTGCGGTAGCCGGAGCGCTTCAGCTGGGCACGGGCCGCGTCGACGGCACGGGCGGCCGTGATCGCGTCGTCACCCGCGCCTCCTGCGGTCTCGAGGGTGATCGACCGGTAGCCGGCCAGGCGCGACAGCCGCGCGGGGGTCTTCGGCGGGCGGGCCCGCAGCGCCTCGAAGTGGTGCCGCGTCCGCGGGATGATGCAGCCGATCAACGAGATGAAGAGCAGCAGGTAGACGGCGGAGAACCAGGGCGACGAATAGGTGTCGAAGACACCGAGCTTGTCGAGCACGGGGAACAGGTCGGGGTGGTCGGTGCGGTACTGGACGACGCCGTTGGGGTCGGAGGTGCGCTGAGGCACGAGCGAGCCGGGGATCGCCGCGACGGCGAGCAGCATCAGCAGGAAGAGCGCCGTCTTCATGCTGGTCAGCTGCCGCCAGAAGAAACGCAGGTAGCCCAGGGGCCCGAGCTTGGGCTGCGTGATGCCCGCACCGTCGGAAGGCCCCGGGCGGACCGAGTCGATGTGGTCGCTCGGACGCAACGGGTCGCCGCCGACGTCGGTCGCGTCGGCGTCGGTCAGCCCGGTGTCGGTCACCCCTGTGTCGGCGCCGGCGGCGGCCGAGGAGGCGCGGGTCGCGTCGCCCCCGTCGCGGTCAGACGATCGTGCCATAGGTCGCGATCACCGCCCCGACGTGGGACATGAGGCTGGACCAGAGGCCCGTGACCATGAGCAGACCGATGAGCACGAGCAGTGACCCTCCGACGATGTTGACGACGCGGATGTGCCGCTTGACGAACGAGATGGACCGTGAGGCCCAGCCGAAGCCGAGCGCGACGAGCAGGAAAGGCACCCCGAGGCCGATGCAGTAGAAGGCCCCGAGCAGGACACCTTGCCAGGCCGAGCCCGAGCCCAGGGCGAGCACCTGCACGGCGGCCAGGGTCGGGCCGATGCACGGCGTCCACCCGATGCCGAAGACGATGCCGAGCAGCGGTGCCCCGGCGAGGCCCGTCTTCGGGAGGAACCCGGGCTTCAGGGTGCGCTGCAGGAACGTGAACTGTCCGATGAAGACGAGGCCGAGCAGGATCACCACGACGCCCATGACCCGCGTGACGACCTCGCGCCACTGGATCAGCCAGAACCCGGCCGAGGCGAAGGCGAGCGAGGTGCCGACGAAGACGACCGAGAAGCCGAGGATGAACAGGACGACGCCGAACACGAGCCGGCGGCGGTCGCGCCGCTTGGCCCCTGCCTCGGTCGCCCCGGTGGTCAGGCCGCCGACGTAACCGAGGTACCCCGGCACGAGCGGCAGCACGCAGGGCGACAGGAACGAGATGAGCCCCGCCAGCAGGGCGACCGGCAGGCCGACGGCGAGCTGACCGCCCACGACCGCGTCGAAGAAGGGATTGCCCTGGTACACCTAGGACGTCTCGGCGAGGGTGTCGGAGATCAGGGTGTCGAGGATGCTCGGCCCGTCGAGACCGCCCAGGATGCGCGCGGCGATGCGGCCCTGCTTGTCGAGGACGATCGTGGTCGGCACGGCGTTGGGTGCGATCGTGCCCGCGAGGGCGAGCTGGACGGCCCCGTCGTTGGCGTCGACGACCGACGGATAGGTGACGTCGAAGGTCCGCGCGAATGCCAGGGAGGTGTCGGCCTGGTCGCGCACGTTGACGCCGAGGAACTCGACGCCCTTGTCGGCGTACGACTTGTTGAGCTTCTCGAGCTCGGGGGCTTCGAGACGGCAGGGCGGGCACGCGGCGTACCAGAAGTTGAGGACGACGACCTCGCCGTCGTGGTCGGACCGCGAGACGGTCTCGCCGGCGTCGGTCTCGGCCGTGAACGCGACCGGTTCGGTGCGGTCCTCGGGCGCGATCTCGGTGACGGTGCCGTTGCCCGAGATGTAGTTCTCGGTCGTGCCGTTGCCGTACTGCGTCGCGAGGTCGTCGGCGGTCGAGCACCCCGTGGCGACGAGGGCGACCACGCCGGCCAGGGCGAGGCCGCGGGCCATGAGTCGGGCTCGGGTCGGGCGGATGGTCTGGCTCACACTGCTCCCAGGTCGACGGCGGACTGGTTCAAGTGTGCAGCGGGTTCCTGGTAGCCGACCTCGACGAAGCCCCCCTCGCGACGCTCGAGCGTGGTGATGCTCGAGAGCGTGCAGCGGCGGCGGCGCGGATCGTGGAACAGGCGGGCACCGGTGACACTGCGGTGGACCATCCAGATGGGCAGCTGGTGGCTGACGAGCACGACGTCTCCGTCGTCGACGCTCGACCAGGCCTCGTCGATCGCCGAGAGCATGCGGGCGGCGATGCTCACGTAGGCCTCGCCCCAGCTGGGCTTCAGGGGGTTGACGATCCACGGCCACTCGGCCGGCACCTTGAGCTGCTTGGCGATGCTGAAGTCGCTCCGCCGACCCTGGTACTTGTTGGTCGGTTCGATCAATCGCTCGTCGACCTGCGTCTCGAGCCCGAAGGCCGACGACCACGGCGCCGCACTCTCGCGGGTGCGCTGCAACGGTGAGGCGAAGACGGCACGGACCGGAACCCCCTGCTCGTGGAAGGCCTCGGCCGAGGCAGCCGCCATCCGGTGGCCGAGATCGCTCAGGCCGAACCCGTCGAGGCGGCCGTAGAGCACGTGCTCGGGATTGTGCACCTCACCGTGCCGGACGAGATGGATCTGCTGCGCGGGCATGCGGACGAGTCTAGGTCGGGACCGCCTGCACACCTCCCACACGGGAAGCCCCAAGCTCGCCGCGGCGCGGACGAGCGGTGCGGCGGGCCGCGGGAGGCGGTGACTGTAAACTCGGGCCTCGTGATCGAACGCACCCTCATCAAAGACCTGTCCGCGCTGCCCGACGGACCCGTGACCGTGACCGGCTGGGTCGAGACGGTGCGTGATCAGAAGAAGGTGCAGTTCGTCGTCCTGCGCGACGAGACCGGTGCCCTCCAGCTGGTCCGCCCCCGTACGGCCGCCGACGTGCTCGAAGCCGCGGGCGAGACCGACGACGTCGCGGACGCCATCTCGTCGCTGTCGCAGGGCAGCTTCGTCACCGTCACGGGCGAACTCAAGCACGACGAGCGCGTCAAGCTCGGCGGCATCGAGGTCAAGGTCGAGACGCTCGTCGTCGACTCGCTGGCCGACCCAGAGACCCCGATCGCCGCCGACAGCAGCATCGACAAGCGACTCGACTACCGCTTCCTCGACCTGCGCGTGCCGCGCAACGCCCTCGTCTTCCGCGTGCAGACGACGTTCGAGCACGCTATGCGCACCTGGTGGATCGAGCGCGACTTCGTCGAGATCCACACGCCGAAGCTCATGGCCACGGCGAGCGAGTCGAACGCCGAGCTTTTCAAGGTCGACTACTTCGAGGGCGCCGCCTACCTGGCGCAGAGCCCCCAGTTCTTCAAGCAGATGGCGCAGACGGCCGGCTTCGGCAAGATCTTCGAGATCGCGCCGGTGTTCCGCGCCGACCCGTCGTTCACCTCGCGTCACGCGACCGAGTTCACCAGCGTCGACTCCGAGATCAGCTACGTGGACAGCCACGAAGACGTCATGCGCATGCACGAAGAACTGCTCGTGGCCGCGTTCTCGGCCGTGAAGGAGAAGCACGGCGACGAGATCAAGGCGCTCTTCGACGTCGAGGTCACCGTCCCCGTGACGCCGTTCCCCCGCATCCCCCTCGCCGAGGCGAAGCGCATCGTCGCCGAGCGCGGCTACGAGGTGCCCCGTGCCGACGCCGACATGGACCCCGAGGGCGAGCGCCGCATCTCGGAGTACGTGCGAGAGCAGTTCGGCCACGAGTTCGTCTTCCTGACCGACTACGACATCTCGATCCGCCCGTTCTATCACATGCGTCATGAGGACGACCCGCAGCTGACCAAGAGCTACGACCTGATCTTCAACGGCACCGAGATCTCGACCGGCGCCCAGCGCGAGCACCGCATCGAGGTGCTCGAGCAGCAGATCCGCGAGAAGGGCCTCAAGCCCGAAGAACTCGGCGGCTACCTCGACTTCTTCCGCTACGGCGCCCCGTCGCACGGTGGCTTCGGCATGGGCCTCGCCCGCGTGCTGATGCTCATGCTGCACCAGGCCAACCTGCGCGAGGTGACCTTCCTCTTCCGCGGCCCCACGCGCCTCCAGCCGTAGCTCCTCGCCACGGATCGGTTGATTGGCGGTCCGGTCTCGAATGAGACCGGACCGCCAACTTTTCGTCAGCCCTGACTGGTACGGCGAACAGGACCGACGGCGACGGCCCTCGAACAAGAGACGAAGGTCAGGACACCCAGCACCACCAGAGCCGCGACGGCCGGCACGGGCGACGACATCGATTCAGTCAATGAGACGGCTGTGATCGTCACGAGAAGGCCCAGACCGTAGACAACCGCCGCCGGGACTTCCTTTGCTCGCGTCCGCCACCACCCGCTGCCACTGGCGACTACTCGCGGCAAGCCGCCGATGAGCACCAAGAACACCAGCAGCACCACCGTTTGATCGAACCGCCCCAGCACGCCCGTGAAGTGCAACTCAAGCCCGCCGGCCATCATGACGATGGCGATCAACAGCCCTCCACGAGTCGAAGGGGCATAGCTGACCGTCATTGACCGACGAGGAACGACACGGTCACTTCCTCGCTGTTTCATTGACGGCAATTCTCGATGACGGGCCACGTGACCAGGCTTGGCAACGACGTGCGCCTGATACCCACGCACCGCCCCTGGGCCACCGCCGAATTGGCAGTCTGCACCATCGCCGCCGTCGCGATTCCGCAGGCCCATCCGACAGGCCCACACGCTGCGGCGATGAGTGATGCCACAAGACCTGAATTGGTGAGCTGGCGCGTCTCGTTCCGGCTGTACATGACGGTACAGAATTGAAAGTTTCACTCGAGTCGCGCCATGATCGTCACGGGGAACGTCGCGGGAACATCGTCCAAGCGCTGCCGAACAGTGTTGCCGGCTATCTCGTAGGACGAGCGAAGATCTCGTCCGTCCGCGTCGACGGCCACGGGTGGCGCGAGCGAGTTGATGGCAGATCCGTTGTCGTCCAAGATCCGCACGCCTCCCCGTTCGTCGAGTTCGAGACGAGCCGGACGCCCGTCGATCAGGACCGAGAAACCAAAGTCGACTAGCTCCTGCTCAGTGAGTACGCGAATGTACTGCCCGTCCGCGCCTGCCTCCGCATTGCCCAGACCTTGACGCGTTCGGGGCGAGGACGACGGCCCTCGCGGGGTTTCGCCCGACACGAAAGAAACCGTGTGCCCCTGGCTCTGAACGGCCATGACGGCCTCTGCGTCGTCGGGCTGGTCAGCAGCGAATGCCCCACTCCCTGTTCCAGCAATCGACATCGTCACGAGCATGAGCACTACAGCAATCAATGGTGCGGTCGTCCTGTTCTTCCCGATCATGTCCTCTTCCAATCTGTGCAACTCTGCACTCAGGAAGAGCGTGCCATCTGAAACGATTAATTGGAAGAATAAATATTGGAGGAATTGGTCATGCGAAAGCCGCGCGGAGCGCCTTCCGGAGCCGCTCGGGCTCGACTCGCCAGATGGTGTGCACGCGACCGTCGATCAGGACGACCGGGATCTCTTCGGCGTACTCGGCGGTGAGTTCGGCGTCGTCGAGGATGTTCTTCTCGTCGACGACCATGCCGGCATCGACGAACTCGGCTTCGGCCAGCACGCCGTGCACTGCGGAACGGGCGTCGTCGCACAGGTGGCAGCCCGGCTTGGTCAGGAGGGTGATCTGCGGTTCGGCCATGCCCTCAAGGGTAGCGAGGGCCGAATGGCGCCCGGGCACGACGAAGGCCCCCGGCGACCGGTGGTCGGCGGGGGCCTTCGTGTCGAGCGACTACTTCTTGTTGCGACGCTGGTGACGAGTCTTGCGAAGCAGCTTGCGGTGCTTCTTCTTCGCCATGCGCTTGCGACGCTTCTTGATGACAGAACCCATAGAGGACCTCACTGATTTCTGGATTGGACCGACCGGGTCCGAAACAGAACCGCGGAAAAATGCCTCGGGTCAGTCTACTAGGACGGCCCGAGAAAGTCGAAGTGGGCCTACCCGACGTCGGCGATGCCGATTCGCAACACGGCCGCGACGGCCGATTCCGGCACGCGGAAGGACCGCCCGAAGCGGATCGCCGGCAGCTCGCCCGAGTGGACCATGCGGTAGACCGTCATCTTCGACACGCGCATCATGTCGGCCACCTCGGCGACCGTGAGGAACCGCACATCCGACAGATCCTGCGACATGACCCTGCCTCGACTCGGGCCCCGGGGCGGGGCTGTGGAGCAGACGGGTGTTCCCCGTGTGCCTGGGGGCAACTCTAGGCGCGCGTGTGACTCGGTGTAAAGGTGCCCGGGTCGCTACTGTCCGGTGCGTCCCCACCGCTTGCGGACGGGGTCGATGACGCGCTCGTCCAGGGCACCGAGCGCGCTCTGCGCGTCGTGCAGGGCCGAGGAGGCGCGGTGCTGGGCTCCGGCCGCGTAGCGACCCAGCGTGCTCCCGACGTCCTCGGCATCGGGCAGGTTCTCGGCCGCCCGCCGGAGCGGGGCGGGGACGGTGGCTCCGGCCCAGGCCGCGAAGGGCGTGCTGGCCAGCGCCTCGGAGGTCAACGAGTCCGCGCTGACGAACGGGATCAACCAGTCCTCGACGACCTCGAGCGGCCCCGGCTCGAGCGAGTAGTAGCGGTGCTGCCCTTCTTCACGGACCCGCACGAGACCCGCCTCGCGCAGCACCCGCAGATGCTTCGAGACCGTCGGCTGGCTGACGCCGAGCGAGGTGACCATCTCGCCCACGCTGATGTCGGCATTGGCGGAGTCGGTCGACAGCGAGGCGTCGAGCAGCACCTTGAGGAGGTCTCGGCGGGTGGCGTCGGCGATCACGGCGAAGATGTCCGGCATGCGACCAGCGTAGTGACCCGGGATAGCATGACCGACGTGACTCGCGCCCCCGTCGCCGGTCGACGCCGCCCCTCGGACCCCGGCCGCTCGCCCTGGCGCACACTCAGCGACGCGATCGACGACATCGGTCGCAAGTCGCCCGCGCGCTTCGCCATCCTGATCTTCACCGGTCTGATCGTCGTCTTCACCCTGCTGTTCTCGC
This sequence comes from Frigoribacterium sp. Leaf44, assembly GCF_001421865.1. NCBI lineage: Bacteria > Bacillati > Actinomycetota > Actinomycetes > Micrococcales > Microbacteriaceae > Frigoribacterium > Frigoribacterium sp. Leaf44. The sequence continues at coordinate 300,939 of NZ_LMLG01000001.1, read as the reverse complement.
TGCCGATCTCGTCGGCCGACCGGACGATCACCCCGTTGGCCGACTCCGTCTTCACGGCCGTCTCGGTCATCTGCGTGACCGGCCTCGCGACGGTGGACATGGCCACCCACTGGTCCCTGTTCGGCCACGTCGTCATCTTCGTCGGCGTGCAGATCGGGGCGATCGGCGTGCTCACGCTGGCCTCGATCATGGGTCTCGTCGTCTCACGGAAACTCGGCCTGCGCGCTCGACTGATGGCGGCCGGCGACCAGAACCCGCTGCGGGTGCACGCCGGCCCCGTTCCCGAGGGTCAGGCGGTGCGGCTCGGCGAGATCGGTGGCCTGCTCACGACGGTGGCGCTCAGCTCGTTCGTGATCCAGCTGGTCATCGCGGTGCTGATGATCCCCCGCATGCTCATCGACGGCATCCCCGTCGGCGACGCCGTGCTCGACAGCTTCTACTACTCGGCCATGGCCTTCACGAACACCGGGTTCACGCCGAACGCCGAGGGACTCGCCGCGTTCGAGAACGACTACTGGTTCCTGAGCCTGATCATGGTGGGGGTGTTCCTCGGCAGCATCGGGTTCCCGGTGATCTACGCCCTGGCCCGCAACCCGCGCAACCCCCGGCGCTGGTCGGTCCACGTCAAGTTGACCCTGCTGACGACGGCGATCCTCATCGTGTTCGGCATGGTGCTCTACATCGTCCTCGAGTTCGACAACCCGAAGACGTTCGGCGGCATCGAGGCCGGCCCGACGGTGTTCCAGTCGCTCTTCCTCAGCATGATGACGAGGTCGGGCGGTTTCTCGACGATCCAGATCTCCGACCTGAACGGGTCGTCCCTGCTCGTCACCGACATGCTCATGTTCATCGGCGGCGGGTCGGCCTCGACCGCCGGAGGCATCAAGGTGACGACCCTCGCGGTGCTCTTCCTGGCGGCCTTCGCCGAGGCGCGCGGTCAGCGGTCGATGGAAGCCTTCGGCCGCCGCATCCCGAGCGACGTCCTGCGCCTGGCCGTCAGCGTCGTCCTCTGGGGTGCGACGATCGTCGCCGTGTCGAGCATCCTGATCATGCACATCACGAAGGAGCCCCTCGACCACGTGCTGTTCGAGTCCATCTCGGCGTTCGCCACCTCGGGGCTCAGCACCGGTCTGACCGACCGCCTCCCGGACTCGGCCAAGTACATCCTGGCGGTCACGATGTGGATGGGCCGCGTTGGTACAGTGACACTCTCCGTCGCCCTGGCCGCCAGCCAACGACGCCAGCTGTTCACCCGAGCCGAGGAGCGACCGATCGTTGGTTGACAAGATCAAGCACGACGCCCCGGTGCTCGTCATCGGCCTCGGGCGGTTCGGCGCCGCGACCGCCGGACAACTCGAACGGCAGGACCGTGACGTGCTGGCCGTCGACACCGACGCCGGGCTCGTCCAGAAATGGGCCGACCGCGTGACGCACGCGGTGCAGGCCGACGCCCGCAGCATCGACGCACTCAAGCAGATCGGTGCGCAGGACTTCTCGATCGCGGTCGTCGCCGTCGGCTCGTCGATCGAGGCCAGCGTGCTCATCACGGCCAACCTGGTCGACCTGAAGGTGCCGCAGATCTGGGCGAAGGCGATCAGCCAGTCGCACGGCAAGATCCTCGCCCGCATCGGTGCCAACCACGTCATCTACCCCGAGCGGGAGGCCGGCGAGCGCGTCGCACACCTCGTGTCGGGTCGCATGCTCGACTACATCGAGTTCGACGACGCCTTCGCCATCGTCAAGATGTACCCGCCGAAGCCCGTCCGCGGTGCCTCGCTGGCCGCGTCGAACATCCGGAAGAAGTACGGCATCACGATCGTCGGCGTGAAGAGCCCCGGGGGTGCGTTCGTCGAGGCCACCCCCGAGACGGTCATCAGCAACCACGACCTGATCATCGTGTCGGGCGACAGCCGTGCGATCGAACGTTTCGCCGCCCTCGAGGGCTGACCGCGGCTAGCGGCCTTCGGCGATCTCGCGGTTGCGGGCGAGGGCGGCCTGGGTGGCCCGCTCGAACAGCTCGAGCAGGCCACCGTCGGCGAGCTCGGCGACGGCGCGCTCGGTCGTGCCGCCGGGGCTGGTGACCCGACGACGCAACTCGGCCGGCGCGGCGTCGGCCGGCAGGACGTCACTCGTCGCGAGGAGCTCGCTCGCGCCGCGGAACGTGCCCTGGACCATGGTGGCGGCCTGCGCACGCGTGAAGCCCAAGGCGACCGCCGCCTCCTGCAGTTGCTCGATCAGGTAGAAGACGTAGGCGGGGCCCGAACCCGAGATCGTGCTGAGCGCGTCGATCTGCGACTCGGGGACGACGACGACGTCACCGACCACCGCGAAGAGCGACCGGGCCAGGTCGAGGTCGGCGTCGGTCGAGCGCGAGCCCGCGCTGAGCCCGGTCACGCCGAGACCGACGTGCGACGGCGTGTTGGGCATGGAGCGCAGCACCGAGACCGACTCGGGGAGGGCGGCCTCCATCGTGGCGGTCGTGACTCCCGCGGCGAGGCTCACCACGAGGGCACCCGCGTCGAGCACCGGACCGATCTCGTGCAGGAGGTCGACCACCATGTGCGGCTTCACGCCGATCAGGACCAGCCGCGCACCGACGACCGCCGAGGAGTTGGCGCTCGGGTCGGTCTCGGTCGCGAGCGAGGTGACGGCGCCGTGCCGCAGCGCCCGGGCCTTGACCTCGGTGCGGTTCGTGACCCGCACGCCCCCGTCGACGGACACCTGGGGGCGCAGCAGGCCCTGCAGGATCGCGCCGCCCATCGAGCCGGCTCCGAGAATCGCTGTGGTGGGGAGGGTGGTGACCATCCGGCCATCCTAGGATCGACCAGGACCACACGAGGGGATCGGAACCGATGAGCAGTCACGGCGGCAACAAGGCGATCATCGCCGCACTCAGCGCGAACCTGGGCATCGCGGTGACGAAGTTCATCGCCTGGGCCTTCTCGGGATCGTCGTCGATGCTCGCCGAGGGCGTCCACTCGCTGGCCGACTCGGGCAACCAGGTGTTGCTGCTGCTGGGCGGCCGCAAGTCCAAGAAGGCGGCCGACGCCGAGCACCCGTTCGGCTACGGTCGGGAGCGTTACGTCTACGCCTTCGTCGTGTCGATCATCCTGTTCAGCGTCGGCGGGGTCTTCTCGCTCTACGAGGGCATCGAGAAGCTGCGCGAGCCGCACCCGCTCGAGGTGCCCTGGCTGCCGGTGCTCGTGCTCGCCATCTCGCTCGCCCTCGAGGGCTTCTCGCTGCGCACGGCGATCCGCGAGTCCCGACCGAGCAAGGGGCAGCAGAGCTGGGTGTCGTTCGTGCGCCGTGCCAAGGCCCCCGAACTGCCGGTCGTGCTGCTCGAGGACGCCGCCGCCCTGCTGGGCCTCTCGTTCGCCATGGTCGGCGTCGTGCTGACCTGGATCACCGGTGACGGCGTGTTCGACGCGATCGGCACCCTCGCCATCGGCGTGCTGCTCGTCGCCGTCGCGATCATCCTCGGCATCGAGACGAAGAGCCTGCTCGTCGGCGAGGGGGCCTCGGCCGACGACGTCGCGAAGATCCGCGCAGCCGTCACCGGCGGCCCCGAGGTCGAGTCGATCATCCACATGAAGACGCTCTACCTCGGCCCCGACGAGCTCCTCGTCGGCGTGAAGGTCGCGATGCCCGGACGCACCGTGCTGGCCGACGTCGCCAGCGCCATCAACGCCGTCGAGTCGCGCATCCGCGAAGCCGTGCCGATCGCCCGCGTCATCTACGTCGAACCCGACGTCTGGGTGAAGCCGGGCCAGGTCGACCCGCCGACCGACGCGATCGTCATCCGCGCCGCCGACTGACCCCGAGGAGGCGCGGGTCGCCCACCGGCGGCGGTGCGGTTCAGCGTCGCTCGGCGAAGAACGCGTCGAGCTGCGCCCGGCACTCCGCCTCGCGCACGCCGGCGTAGACCTCGGCGCGGTGCGGGAGCCTGCGATCGCGGACGATGTCGTAGACGCTGCCCGCGCCTCCTGCCTTGTCGTCCCAGGCGCCGTAGACGAGCCGCGGCACGCGCGCGGCGAGCAGGGCCCCGGCGCACATGGGGCACGGTTCGAGGGTGACCACGAGGGTCGTGCCCGTGAGGTGCCAGTCACCCGTGTGCTCTGCGGCGGCCCGGAGGGCGATCACCTCGGCGTGGGCCGTCGGGTCCTGGCGCAGTTCGCGTTCGTTCCGGCCCGTCGCGATCACCACGCCGTCGGCGTCGACCACGACGGCACCCACCGGCACGTCGGCCGAGACGCGGCAGGCGTCGGCCTCGGCGAGGGCGAGGGACATCCAGTCGTCGAACTCGGGCGGGACGGCGATCACGGGGCCTCTGCGGGGTCGGGACGGCTCGCGGAACCGGCCGACTCCGCTACCGTTGAGCCTATGCGAGTGCACGTAGCGGACCACCCCCTGATCACCCACAAGCTGACCGTGCTCCGCGACAAGAGCACGCCCTCCCCCACCTTCCGGGCGCTGACCGAAGAGCTCGTCACGCTGCTGGCCTACGAGGCCACGCGCGACGTCCGCACGAGCCCCGTCGACATCGAGACCCCGGTCGGCCCGACCACGGGCCTCGAGATCAGCCAGCCTCGACCGCTCGTCGTGCCGATCCTGCGCGCCGGCCTCGGCATGCTCGAGGGCATGACCAAGCTCGTCCCCACGGCCGAGGTGGGCTTCCTCGGCATGGTGCGCGACGAAGAGACCCTGCAGCCCACGACCTACGCCGAGCGTCTGCCCGACGACCTGTCGAACCGTCAGTGCTTCGTGCTCGACCCGATGCTCGCCACCGGCGGTTCGCTCATCGCGGCGATCGACTACCTGCTCGACCGCGGCGCCGTCGACGTCACGGCGGTCTGCATCCTGGCCGCGCCCGAGGGCCTCGCCGCCGTCGAGAAGGCGATGGAGGGCCGCGACGTCCACGTCGTGCTGGGCGCCGTCGACGAGAAGCTCAACGAGCAGGGCTACATCGTGCCGGGCCTCGGCGATGCGGGTGACCGCCTGTACGGGCTCGCCTGACGCGCGCCGCTCCGACGACCCGGGCCGCGCCTCCTCGACCGCAGGAGGCGCGGTTCGGCGTTTCCGGGCCACCCACGCCGCCGGAACGCGAACGTCGCTTGACATCAGGACACGGGGTGTAACAAGATCGACCCCATGACTAACAGCGTGCTCGCCCCGACCTCTCGTGAGGCCCTCGGGAGCACCGGCATGATGATGCCGATGCACGCTGTCATGTGTCGAATGTGTGCCTGATCCGGTCACACACCTCGCCGAGTCGAAGCTGCTGACACCGCCAGCTGAGCTCCTGGCCCCACCCGGTCACTGAGCCACCGACTCCAGGATGCTCCGCGTCGCCACCCTCGACGCGCATCCCGAACGGTGCATCGCACCGACTGCTCGTGACGTACGGCACCATCGCCGGCGGGATCGAGCACCGACACACATCGAGCAGTCCCTCCGTCCCCGGCGACCCGTCGGCCGAGGGACCGCCGCCGTCACGCAAGGACCCCGCCTGTCATGTCCCTCATCCTCGACCGCCCCGTCACCGCCACCCGCACCGTCTCGCCCGCCCGTTCCGCCGCCCCCACGTCCCTCCGCGAGATCGCGCCCTCCCGCTCGGCCGCCCCGACCGCCGCGCCCGTCGCCACGGCTCCCGCGGCCCCCCGGCCCCGCGCCGTACCCGAAGGCACCGAGGCCCGCGGCTTCGTCCTCTACGTCGGACTCGACGAACTGAAGGCCGCCGCCGACGGCACCTCGCTCGGCGACGTCGTCTCTCAGATCAAAGAACTCGTCGGTCGGATCGCCCCGTCGGCCGAGACGCACGCCGCCGTGGCACTGGCTCCCGAGGGCGCCGGCGGCCGCGACGTCGACGTGGTCCGTCTGGCCCTGCAGGACCCGGCCGCCCTGGCGAAGCGCCGGCAGGTCGCCGACGACGACGAGCCCGGCGCCCGTGGTGGCGTCGTCGTCGACATCTCGCGCAAGCGCCTGCTGCTGGACGGCGACGTGGCCCCGCTGACGTACAAGGAGTTCGAGCTGCTGCAGTACCTCGTCCTGCGCGAGGGCCGCACCATCGAACGAACCGAACTGATCTCGAGCCTGTGGGCCGACGGCGACGACGAGGTGCCGAACGAACGCACCATCGACGTGCACGTCCGTCGACTGCGGTCGAAGCTCGGCGCCTTCGAGGACATCGTCCGCACCGTCCGCGGTGTCGGCTACCGCTTCGACCGCCACGCGGACGTCTCGATCCGCCACGCGTCGACGCCGTCGCCCGACGTGTTCTGAGCCCTGCTCGCATCACACGGCGGCCGCGGTGCCGGCTCGGTCCGAGTTCCCAGGAACTGCTCGGGTTCACCCCTGGACCACCGTTACCGATCCGTTATAGATTGTGTCTCGCCGACGTCGTTTGCTGTGGCGACCGAGGCGGAATGTGATTGCAGGACACTCCTGGTGCAAGGGAAGAGGGCCGGTCGCCATCGGGCGACCGGCCCTCTGTCGTGTGCCCCGACGACCTGTCGTGTGCCCCGACCCTGCGGTGCGCGCGTCTCGCGCCCACCCGTGTCGGCCCGAGGACGGTGGCCTTTCGTAGACTCGTCCTCGACGAACGTGAGGTACGACATGAGCGAGACATCGATGGCCGTGGGGGCCTGGGAAGCCCTGTTCCGGGCCCAGGTCAGCGTCATGCGTGAACTGACCGAGTGCTTTCCGACCAGCGAGATCTCGTTCAACGAGTACGACGTGCTGTTCAACCTGTCGAACCAGCCCGATCGTCGGGCTCGCATCCGCGACCTGACCCGCCACCTGTTGCTCACGCAGCCGAGCATCAGCCGCCTCGTCGACCGACTCGCCTCGAAGGGCATCGTCGAGAAGACCTCCGACCCCGGCGACGGACGAGGCATCATCGTGACCATGACGGACGAGGGCTACGACCTGTACCGACGCACGGCGATCAGCCACGCCGAGGCGATCCGCCGGCGGGTGGGCGGGGCGCTCGACGACGACGAACTGGCCTCCCTGGCCGAGCTGTGCACCAAGCTGCGCCTCGGCTCGCCGGTCGGGGCCGACGCATGACGTCGCCCTCGATCGTCTGGCTGCGCGACGACCTGCGCCTCGCCGACAACCCGGCCCTGGTGGCCGCCGTCGAGAAGGGCGAACCGGTCGTCGTCCTCTTCCTGCTCGACGACGAGACCGACGGCATCCGCCCCCTCGGCGGCGCCTCGCGCTGGTGGCTGCACCACAGCCTCGCCGCTCTCGCCGAGTCGCTCCGGGCCATCGGCGGCCGACTGACCCTGCGCCGGGGCCCCCAGGCCCGCGAACTGCCCCGACTCGTCGACGAGACAGGCGCCGGTGCCATCTTCTGGAACCGCCGGTACGGCCTCGCCGCCCGCGACGCGGACGCCGACCTCAAGTCGTCGCTTCGCGAGCGTGGGCTCGACGTGCGCAGCTTCCAGGCGAACCTCCTGTTCGAACCGTGGACGATCCAGACCGGGCAGGGCCAACCGTTCAAGGTCTTCACGCCGTTCTGGCGCGCATGCCTCGACCGGCCCGAGCCGCGCCACCCCGAGGCGGCCCCCGACGAAGTGCACGGGCCCCGCACGGCGCCCGACAGCGACGACCTCGACTCGTGGTCCCTCCTGCCCACGGCACCCGACTGGGCCGGGGGACTCCGCGACTCGTGGACCCCGGGCGAAGCCTCCGCCCTCGACACGCTCGAACGCTTCGCCACGGGACACCTGGCCGACTACGGCCTCCGTGACGAACCTGCTCAAGAGGCGACGAGTCACCTCTCGCCCCACCTCCGGTTCGGCGAGGTCAGCCCGTTCCAGGTCTGGCACCGCATGCGGGGCGACCTCACGCCCGACGCCCGCGAGCAGGCCTCGGGCTTCCTGCGCGAACTCGTCTGGCGCGAGTTCAACCACACGGTCCTCTTCGCGAACCCTCACCTGGCCACGAAGAACTACCGGCCCGAGTTCGACGAGTTCCCGTGGCACGAACTCGAGCCGGGCGAACTCGAGGCGTGGCAGCAGGGCACGACCGGCATCCCGCTGGTCGACGCCGGCATGCGCGAACTGTGGACCACCGGCTACATGCACAACCGGGTGCGCATGGTCACGGCGAGCTTCCTCGTCAAGAACCTGCTGGCCGACTGGCGGGTCGGCGAGCAGTGGTTCTGGGACACCCTGGTCGACGCGGACGAGGCGAACAACCCCGCCAACTGGCAGTGGACGGCCGGCTCGGGCGCCGACGCGGCCCCCTACTTCCGGGTGTTCAACCCCGTGCTGCAGGCCGACAAGTTCGACAAGCACCGCGACTACGTGCGCCGCTGGGTTCCCGAGGTCGACGACGACTCGTACCCCGAGCCCATGGTCGACCTCAAGGCCTCGCGCCGGGCCGCGCTCGACGCCTACGAGGCGATGCGCCGCACCACCCGTACCGAATGACCCCGCCCCCCGAGAGGACCACCTCCGTGACGACGTCATCACAACCCGCCCGCACCGGCCCACCCACGGGAATCGACGCCGTGTTCGCCGCTCGTGCGCCCGAGCGTCGCGGGCCCAGCGCCGTCTGGGCGACCTTCGACCGCACGGGCCTCACGCACGACGGCTCGTACGGCGAGATCGCCCCCGGCACCACACCCGGCGTCGACACGGCCTACCGCATCGCCTCGTGCACGAAGAGCTTCACCGCGACGGCCCTGCTCGCCCAACGCGACGCCGGGCTCGTGTCGCTCGACGCACCGATCACCGACGTCGTGCCGGCGTTCGGCGAGGTGGCCCTCCCGACGGCCGACTCCCCCGTACCGACCCTGCGCATGCTCCTGACCATGTCGGCCGGCTTCCCCACCGACGATCCGTGGGGCGATCGACAGGAGTCCCTCACCGACGACGAACTCGACGCCCTGCTGCGGGCCGGGCTGAGCTTCGACAGCGTGCCGGGCACGACCTTCGCCTACTCCAACCTCGGCTTCGCCCTCGTGGGCCGGGCGATCGCGGCCGTCGCCGGGAGGCCCTACCGCGAGGTCGTCGAGTCGACCGTCCTCGAGCCGCTCGGTCTGACGAGCACCGGGTTCGAGGCGACCGTCCCGGCCACCGGCGGAGTCGCGATCGGCCACCGCCGCGCCTCCGACGGGGGCGACGCCCTGCCGTTCTCGGGCCCGGGCGCGTTCTCGCCGATCGGCGGGTTGTTCAGCACCGTGACCGATCTCACGCGCTGGGCGCGCTGGCTCGGCTCGGCGTTCGACCCCGAGGGTCAGGGCGACCTCGACGGCATCCTCTCGCGCGCCTCCCGACGCGAGATGCAGCAGGTGCAACGGTTCGTCCCCGCCCGGGCCGGGCACCCCGGCGGCTACGGCTTCGGCCTGTTCGTCGAGCACTATCCCGACCACGGCCCCGTCGTGTCGCACAGCGGGGGCTACCCCGGGTTCTCGGCCCACATGCGCTGGCAGACCGCGACCGGCCTCGGCGCCGTCGGGTTCGAGAACGCGACCTACTCGAAGGTCTCCGAACCGATCGGGCTCGCACTCGACGGCATGATGGCCGACCGCGCCGACGCCCGTGTCGTCGTCCGCCCGTGGCCCGAGACGTCGACGGCCCGGGACGCGGTCGAGGCCGTGGTCCGCGGCGGGTCCGTCCCCGACGGGTTGTTCAGCGAGAACGTCGAACTGGACCTCCCGTTCGACCGGCGCCGCGCCTCCTGGGCCGCTCTCGTCGAGTCCGTGGGGGGCTGGGACGACTCCGGCGACGGTGACCTGCTCGCGGCCGACGAGTCGTCGTCACCGTCGCACCTGGTCTGGCGTCGGCGCGGTGCCCGCGGCGTCGTCCGGTTCGAGATCCGGCTGACCCCCGAGCGCCCGCCCCGGGTCCAGACGGTGCTGGTGAGCGCCGAGAGTCCGCGCTGACCCAGGGGCCGTCGGGCGCTCGTCGGGTCCGACGCCGTCAGGCGGGTGGCCGCCCTCCGGCCACCCCGGCGGCCCGGGCGGCGGCGCGGGCACCGCTGCGTCCTGCGACCCCCAGGCTGCGCGAGGTCGCCCACGTGGCGATGAACCCGGCCGAGAACGCGTCGACGAGACCCACCGAGTCGACCCAGCGCGAGACGACCCCGTCGACCACGACCGGTGGCTGCCCCCGCGAGACCACGACGGCTCCCCCGTCGTCGGCGACGAGGGCCACCACGCCGACGTGTTCGGCCAGGGCCGTCGCCGAGGCGATCGGCTCGTCCAGCCCGGTCAGCTCGCGAGCCGTCTCGTCCGACGGGAAGAACAGGTCGGCCCCGTGGACGGCCGCGAGGAAAGCCGACACCCCGAACCGGCGGACGATCGAGGCGCTGCCCGGGGCGACCGAGACGAGCGCCCCGGCCTGCCGAGCCCGGCCCACCAGGCGTCGGAGGGCGACGGGGCTGCGGGACTGGGTGACCGTGTAGCCCGTGAAGTGCACGAGACCGGCCTCGGCGACGAGGTCGTCCGGCACGTCGTCGGGGCCCAGCGAGGCGCCCGCCCCCCGATCGGTGAACATGGTGCGGGACGAGCCGTCGACGGTGATGACGACCGTGCCCGTCGGATCGTGCGCGTCGTACGCCAGACGGGTCACGACCCCCGCGTTGGCGAGCAGTTGCGAGTGGCGTTGCAGGTCGGCCGTGCCCACCCGACCGACGAACGAGACGTCGACCCCCAAGGACCCCAGCCAGGCCGCCGTGTTCGCCGCCGATCCGCCGGCCCGGTGCCTGATGGTGGCCACCGTCTCCGTTCCGGGGGCGCCGCTCGTCCGGGGGCTGACGATGATGTCGTCGAGGACGTCCCCGAAGACGAGGACGGGCGACCCGGTCCGGGGTCGGGCGCCCGGGGGGCGGGAGCGGTCGGCGGAGACGGTCATCGACGTCCACCCGACCACGGATCGAGGGCCGGAACGGGACGAGGAGGCGCAAATCACCCTCGTGAGCACGTCACGTTCACCCGTCCCGGCCTCGCCGACGGGCCGGGTCCGGGTCGTCGGTCAGGCGGCGGCGGGCTGTGCGACCGGGACCTCGCGACGGGCACGCCGGCCGCGGACGACCAGGGCGTCGAGAGCGAAGCGGCCCGGCCCGGTGAGCACGATCGCGATCGAGGCGACCGCGAGGACGAGGACGTACTCGAAGCCGCCGGTCGTCGAGTAGAAGCCGTTCGGCAGGTGGACGGCGACCAGGGCGACGACCGCCGTGACCGCCAGGAGGGCGGCGGCGACCCGCGTGGCGAAGCCGACGACCAGCGCGACACCGGCCGCGAGCTCGGTGACGGCCGCGACCGGGGCCGCGACCTCGGCGAGCGGGATGCCCATGCCGCCGAAGGCCCCCTGCGTCGCGGCGAGACCGTCGACGGCGAGCTTCTGCCACCCGTGGGCGACGAAGACGACCCCGAGGACGACGCGGACCAGGAGGAGTCCGAAGGACGAGAGAGCTGACGACATGGAAGTGCCTTTCGGTCGGGGACGGGATCGAGGCACGTCGTCGGGCCCTCCGTCACGGTACGAGGTGACGCGTCACCGACCGCGGCCGTGGAGCGCCCTGCCAGGCCTTCGTCAGAGCCCTGCCAGGCTCGGGTGGGGCATCCGGAGGACGCGGGGACGCCTCGCGCGGGCCGTTCGGCGGACGTCGGACGTGCCCCGGGGGACGGTGTCGGTGGTCCCGGGCAGGATCGAGGCGGACCACGAGACGGGCCGAAGGGCCCACGACGAGAGGCGGCACACATGGCGACCATCGCGATCACGGGGGGCTCGGGGCGCATCGCGACCTGGGTCCGCCCCCTGCTGCTCGAGGCCGGCCACGACCTGCGGCTGCTCGACGTGGTCACGCCGCCCGACGACCTCCGAGCGCACGAGACGTTCGAACACGTCGGCGTGACCGACCTCGAGTCCCTCACGGTGGCGCTCGGCGGGGCCGACCTGGTCGTCCACCTCGCGTCCCACGCCAGCGAGCGCACGTGGCACGAGATCCGCGACCTCAACGTCGAGAGCGCGTACGTCGTGCACGAGGCCGCCCGTCGCGCCGGCGTGACCCGCCTGCTCGCGGCCAGTTCGGTGCACGCCGTGGGGTTCGAACCCGGCTCGAGTGCGGCCGACCACGACGTCCCCGCGCCACGCCCCGACTCGTTCTACGGCGTCAGCAAGGTGCTGCTCGAGGCCGTCGGCAGCCTGTACGCCGACCGCTTCGGCTCGACCGTGGTGTCGGCGCGCATCATGACGGCCGAGGTCGAGCCGCACGACGTCCGCAGCCTCGGCACGTGGCTGTCACCGGCCGACGCGACCCGGTTGATCCTGGCCACCCTGTCGACGGCCCCGTCCGGTCACCACGTCGTCTGGGGCGTCAGCCGCAACACCCGTCGCGTCGTGTCGCTGGCGGCGGGCGAGGCCATCGGGTACCACCCCGAGGACGACGCCGAGGCGTTCGCCGACCGTTTCGCCGGGCAGGTGCAACCGCCCGACGCACCCGTCGGCGGCACCTTCACGACCATGCCCCTGGGCGAGGCGTGGTGATCGGCCCGGCGACGGCATCCGGCCACGACCGCGAGGCCGGTAGCGTGGCTGCGTGAACCCCACCTTGCACTCGTCGTCCGTCGCCGAGATCGACCCCGTCGTCCTCTACGAGATCCTCCGCCTCCGGGTCGACGTCTTCGTCGTCGAACAGGAGTGCCCCTACCCCGAGCTCGACGGGCGCGACCTCGAACCGACCGCGCGCCTCCTCTGGTTCGCCGACGGCGACGCCGACGCCCGGGTCCTGGCGACGCTCCGGGTGCTGCACGACGGCGACGACCGTCGGATCGGCCGGGTGGCGACGGCGGCGGCGGCCCGTGGCCGTGGGCTCGCAGCCGACCTGATGCGGGCGGCCGTCGACGGGTGCGAGGGGCGACTGATCCGGCTCGACGCCCAGGCCCACCTCTCTGGCTGGTACGCACGGTTCGGCTTCGTGGTCGACGGTGACGAGTTCCTCGAGGACGGCATCCCCCACCTGCCGATGGCGCTCGCCGCCACGCGCTGAGGTCGGCTCCGCCCGTCGGCCCGTCGGCCCGTCGGCCCGTCGGCGCATCGGCGCGTCGGCGCGTCGTCGACCGGTCGATCAGACGGTCGGGCCGGGGTGGTGGTGCTCGAAGACGAGACTGGTGCGGGTCGAAGCGACGGCCGGATGCGCCGAGAGGTGGTCGAGCACGAACTCGCGCACGTCGTTCGTGTCACGGACGGCCAGATGGATGATGAAGTCCTCGGACCCACCCAGGAAGAACAGCTGCACCACCTGCGGCAGGGCCCGGATCTCGGACGAGAAGGCGGCGATGCGCTGCCGGGCCGAGGCGAGGATCGTCACGCTGATCAGCGCCTGCAGGTCGAGCCCGAGTGCCGACAGGTCGATGTCGGCACCGAAACCGGCGACGACGCCGCGTTCGACGAGCGACCGGAGGCGCGCGAGACACGTCGACGGAGCGATCCCCACCTGCGCGGCCAGGGTGGCGTTCGGGGTGCGGCTGTTCGCGACCAGCAGGCGCACGAGCTGCCGGTCGATCTCGTCGAGCCGAACGTCGTTCGTCGCAACCATGCCTCGCCACACCTCTCGTCGTCGATCGTGCGGCGACAAGGGCCCCGCACAGAATCTCGTGCGGAAAGCTTGGCACGCATCGGCACGAAACAGCACACTGACCTCAGTTCGGCGAACAGAGGCGTGCACCGGCCGCCCGTCGTCGAGGCCACTCCCGAGAGGACGAACCATGCGCGTCGGCATCCCCACCGAGATCAAGAACAACGAGAACCGCGTCGCCGCGACTCCGGCCGGCGTACACGAGTTCTCCCGTCGCGGTCACGACGTGGTCGTGCAGGCGGGTGCCGGACGGGGGTCGGGGTTCTCCGACGCCGAGTTCGTCGCCGCGGGCGCGACGGTGGTGGACGACGCGGCCACCGTCTGGGGCGAGTCCGACCTGCTGATGAAGGTCAAGGAGCCGATCGCGGCCGAGTACCCGTTGATGCGGGCCGACCAGACCCTCTTCACCTACCTGCACCTCGCGGCGTCGCCCGAGTGCACCGAGGCCGTCCTCGCCTCCGGCACGACCGCGATCGCCTACGAGACGGTCCAGCGGGACGACCGCAGCCTGCCGCTGCTCTCGCCGATGAGCGAGGTCGCCGGCCGCCTGTCCACGATGGTCGGTGCCTACCACCTCATGAAGCCCATCGGCGGCACGGGCGTGCTGCTCGGTGGCGTCCCCGGCACCCCGAAGGCGAAGGTGGTCGTGATCGGCGGTGGCGTCGCCGGCGAGCACGCCGCCGCGAACGCCCTCGGCCTCGGCGCCGACGTGACCGTCATCGACGTGTCGCTGCCGCGCCTCCGTGCCCTCGAGGTGCAGTTCGGCGGCCGGGTGCAGACCCGCGCCTCGACGGCCTACGAGATCGGTGCCCAGGTCGCGGCGGCCGACCTGGTGATCGGCTCGGTGCTGATCCCCGGTGCCCAGGCCCCCAAGCTCGTCACCGACGACATGGTGGCGTCGATGCGTCCCGGGTCGGTGCTCGTCGACATCGCCATCGACCAGGGCGGCTGCTTCGAGGGCTCGCACGCGACCACGCACGACGACCCGACCTTCGCCGTCCACGACAGCGTCTACTACTGCGTCGCCAACATGCCCGGCGCCGTCCCCCAGACCTCGACCCAGGCCCTGACCAACGCGACCATGCCCTACGCGCTGGCCCTCGCCGACCGGGGGTGGCGTGACGCCATCGCGGCCGACGCGTCGCTGGCCCGGGGAGTCAACGCGGTCGCCGGGCGCATCACCAACGCCGGCGTCGCGACCGCGGCCGGCGTCGACCTGGCGGATGCCCGCACCCTCTGACCCGTCCGACGGTCCGACGGCGCCCGCCAGGACGCAGAGCGAAGCGGTCGGTCCGGCAAGCGAAGACCTCGATCCGAACCGGGTGGTCCGGTGGGATCGAACCCCTATGCTCTGGGCATGGCACGACGACCCACCCCACCACGGGAACGGCTGCTCGAGGCAGCGAGGACCGAGTTCGCCGCCCGCGGCCTCGCCGGGGCGCGCGTCGACACGATCGCCCGCGACGCCGAGGCGAGCAAAGAGCGCCTCTACGCCCACTTCTCGACCAAGCGCGACCTCTTCGACGCCGCGCTCGGCGAGAGCATCGGGCGCTGGGTCGCCGTCGTCCCCTTCGACGCCCACGACCTGCCCGGCTGGGCGAGCGCACTCTACGACCACCTGGCCTCGAACCCCGACGACGCCCGGCTGCTGCTCTGGGGTCAGATCGAGGGCGTCGCGCTGCCCAGCCCCGGCGTGCTCGACCACGGCCAGCTCGAGGCGCGCCGGGACTCGGTGCGCGCGGCGCAGGACGCCGGCGACATCTCGTCCGGCTGGGATGCCGACGAGTTGCTGACCATGGTCTTCGGCGTCGTGCTGGCCTGGTTCGTCACGCCCGAGGCCACCAACCTGCACACCGGCCCGCAACAGAGGCGTTGCGACGTCGTGCGACAGGCGGTGGCCCGGATCGTCGCCCCGGGCTGAGACCCCGCCCGGGTTCCGGGACGAGACCCGGTCGCGACCGGTCGGCACCGTCCGACCCGCCGGGAGTAGCGTCCCCGTGTGACCACGACCGAACCCACTCCCGCCCTCTCCCCCGACCTGCAGCGCGTCCTCGACAGCGTGCCCGACCCGGGCGGCGTCACGACGTCGGACGCGGTGTACGCGGCGACCGACGTCGATCTCGAGGGGTTCCTCGCGACGCCGGCCCGCGCCTCCTCGTCCGAGCTCGTGCCCGGCGTGCTCGTGCTGCACGACTGGTTCGGCGTCGTCGACCACGTCAAGGTGCGCGCGCAGATGCTCGCGCGGCTCGGCTACGTGGCGCTGGCCGGCGACGTCTACGGGCAGGGCGTGCGCCCGTCGCCGCAGGACGCCGCCGGCGAGGCGGGCAAGTACTACGGCGACGTCGCACTGTTCCGGTCGCGCCTGCTGGCGAACCTCGAGCGCCTCCGGGCCGAGCCCGGCGTCGACCCGTCCCGGATCGCCGTGATGGGCTACTGCTTCGGCGGCTCGGGAGCCCTCGAGCTGGCCCGCGCGGGTGCCGACGTCGCCGGCGTCGTGTCGTTCCACGGCGGTCTCGGTACCGGCATGCCCGCCGAGAAGGGTGCCGTGACGGCCCCGCTGCTCGTGATGACCGGCGCGGCCGACCCGGTGGTGCCCGACGAGGCGGTCGTCGCGTTCGAGGACGAGATGCGCGCCGCCGAGGCACCCGACTGGCAGGTGCTGAGCTACAGCGGTGTCCTGCACGCCTTCGCCGTGCCCGGCACCGACTCGCCCGACCACGGTGCGCAGTACGACGCCCGCGCGGACCGTCGCTCGTGGCAGCAGCTCGAGACGTTCCTGTCCGAGGTCTTCGCCTGACCGGTCACCCCGGCCGGGGTGTGCACTTCGCGACATCGACCGCCCGACACGCCGCTCCCCTCTCGAGGTGAGCGGCGTGTCGTCGTCCGGCTGTCGGGTTCGGCACGGTCGACGCGGCCGGAGAGGTCGCGAACGGCCTGGCAGGAGGCGCGGGTCGTCGACCCGAGGAGGCGCTGGTCGTGGATGCGAGCAGGCGCGGGTCGTGGACCCGAGGAGGCGCGGGTCGTGGACCCGAGGAGGCGCGGGTCGTCGACCCGAGGAGGCGCGGGTCGAGGGACCAGCGGAGCGCAGGTCCTAGAAGCCGGCCACTCGGGCCGTGCCGGCCCGGGCCAGGTCGCGCAGCTGGACGGCCGTCGCGACGGCGGCGTGGGCCGCCTCGGCGCCCTTGTCCTCTTTCGAGCCGGGCAGGCCGGCGCGGTCGAGGCCCTGCTGCTCGTCGTCCAGGGTGAGCACGCCGAACCCGACGGGCTTGCCCGTGTCGAGGGTCACCCGCAGCAGGCCCGAGGTCGCGGCGTCGGACACGTACTCGAAGTGCGGCGTCCCGCCGCGGATGATCACGCCGAGGGCGACGACCGCGTCGGCCCCGGCGTCGAGGGCGGCCTTGGCCACGACGGGCAGCTCGAAACTGCCCGGCACGCGGACGACCGTCGCGGTCGCGCCGAGGCGCTCGACCGTCGACAGTGCGCCGGCCAGCAGGCCGTCGGTGATCGTCTCGTGCCAGGTGCCGGCCACGATCGTGACACGGATTCCCGTGCCGTCGACGTCGAGGTCGGTGGGTGCGCCTTCTCCGCTCATGCGGGATCTCCTTCGGTGGTGCGGGTGATGGTGTCGGTGGTGGCGTCGGTGGTCGGTGCCTCCGGTGCCGAGACGGGTTCGTCGAGGTCGCGGTCGCCCAACCAGGTGACGAGATCGGCGATCGTCACGACCGGGACCCCCTCTCGGGCGCCGAAGTCGAGCAGGGCGCACAGGCGCATCATCTCGCCGTCGTCGCCCACGATCTCGCTGATCACGGCGACGGGTCGCAGTCCCGCGGCCTTCATCAGGTCGACGGAGGCCTCGGTGTGGCCGTCGCGCTCACGCACTCCGCCGTCGCGGGCCCGCAACGGCAGGACGTGCCCGGGGCGGTGGAGGTCGTCGCGCACGCTCGTCGGCGACGCGAGCGTGCGGAGGGTCGTCGCCCGGTCGGAAGCGCTGATGCCCGTCGTGACACCCGCGGCCGCGTCGACGCTCACCGTGTAGGCCGTGCCCCGGGCGTCCTCGTTGCGGGCGACCATCGGCGGCAGGTCGAGCCGGTCGGCGATCTCGTTCGTCATCGGTGCGCAGACGAAGCCCGACGAGACCCGCACCGTCCAGGCGATCCACTCGGGCGAGGCCAGCTCGGCGGCCAGGACGACGTCGCCCTCGTTCTCGCGGGACTCGTCGTCGACCACCACGACGGGTCGGCCCCGACGCAGGTGTTCGAGGGCGAGCTCGATCGGTGCGAGGCGCGAGTCGACCCGCGCCTCCTCGGCAGGTGTCGACCCGGTCACGGGCGCCCCGTCGCGGCGGGGTCGAACGGGTCCACCGCGTCGACCGGTGCGGTCGCGTCCCGGGGCCGATCGGCGTCGAGCGCGTCCAACCGGAGCATGCGGCGCACGTGGCGGGCGAGCACGTCGGTCTCGACGTTGACCCGGTCGCCGACGGCCTTGCCGCCGAGGGTCGTCACGGCGAGCGTCTCGGGGATGAGGCTGACCTCGAACCAGCCCGTCGCCTCGCCGGGGTCGCTGATCGCGCTGACCGTGAGGCTCACGCCGTCGAGCGTGACCGAGCCCTTGTCGACGAGCAGGGGCGCGAGGTCGTCGGCGAGGTCGAACCGGACCCGACGCCAGGCGTCGCCCTCCTCGATCTCGACGACCGTGGCCGTGCCGTCGACGTGGCCCTGCACGATGTGGCCGCCGAGGCGGTCGCCGACGCGGGCAGCGCGTTCGAGGTTGACCGGCGTGCCGGGGCCGAACGCCCCGACCGTGCTCATGGCCAGCGTCTGACGCATGACGTCGGCCGTGAACGTGTCACCCTGCCGCGCGACCACCGTGAGGCAGACGCCGCTGACCGAGATGGAGTCGCCGTGCGCGGCGTCGGTGAGCACGGCCGGGCCTTGGACCGTGAGGCGGACGCTGTCGCCCTGGTCGTCGACGCGCGCGACGCGTCCGAGTTCTTCGACGAGACCGGTGAACATCAGCGCACCGCCGTGCTCGTCGCGTCGACGGGTCGACGCGTCCGTGCGTCGGTCCCGTGGGGCGTGGTGGCCTGCGTCGTCATGTCGTCCTCCGGTCTGCCTGGCTGTGTGCCGAGGGCTCTCCGGGGGTGCGCGACGCGAGGGTCCGCATCGGCCAGGGGTCCGCGGACGGACGACCGGGCCCGCGCCACCTCTCATCCGGACTATGACCGTCGGTACCGGAGTTTCACCGGTTCAACCGGGCCCTCACCTCTTCGGTGACGACACGGGTCGCGGACTGTGACCGCCGGCTCAGATTTTCACTGACCCCGGAGCGCGTTGCTCTGTCGGTGACGATAGCACCGCCGCCTCGTGCCGCCCCGACGTGTTCGGCCAGGGCGTAGCCGGGCGCAACACGGGCGGCCCGGGCTCAGCCGACCACGAGCCCGAGGTGAGCCGCCATCGTCGGGGCGAAGGTCGCCAGCTGCAGCTCGTCGATGGTCGCGCCGCGAAGCCCTTCGAAACCGTCGATGCGCGAGAAGTCGCTCGTGCGCAGGTCGGTGTGCGACAAGGAGGCGCGGGTCACGTCGAGCGTGCCGATGCGGCAGTCGACCAGCGCGACCCGCAGGGCTTGCACGCCCCCGAGGTCGAGTTCGCCGATCGTGCCCCCCTCGATCACGACGTCGGTGAGCCGTGCCCCGCGCAGGTTGAGGAAGTCGATCTTGCCGCCGACCAGGCGCACCGACCGCAGCTCGGCGTCGAACAGCTCGGCCGACCCCCACCGGGGCCGCTCGACGCGGACGTCACGCCAGGTGCTGCGCGCGGCGGCCAGCTCGGGGGCGAACGAGTCGGCCAGCACCGACTCGACCAGGCGCGCACCGCGCAGTCGGGCCGACCCGAGCCGGGGCGCCTCGAAGACGCACTCGGTGAACTCGGCCCCCTCGAGGTCGCGGTCGGTCAGGTCGGCGTCGACGTAGCGCTCGAGCTCACGGCTGTCGCGCGGTCCCAGCAGGTCGGTGCCGAGGTCGACGAGTCCCTGTGGATCGACGGGATCGAGCCGCGGGGCGTCGGTGCCGCCCGGGGTCGCGGGGCGGGACGGCGTGGGGCGGCGCGGCGGGGTCATGCGACGAGGCTAGCGGCGACGTCCGACCCGACCCGCGCCTCCTCGGGTCGGCCGCCCGCCACCCGTGGTCAGCACTCGATGACGTTGACGGCGAGCCCGGCGCGACTGGTCTCTTTGTAGCTGTCCTTCATGTCGCGACCGGTCTGACGCATGGTCTCGATGACGGTGTCGAGGCTGACGACGTGGCTGCCGTCGCCGAGCAGGGCCATGCGCGTCGCGGCGACGGCCGTGCCCGCAGCGATGGCGTTGCGCTCGATGCAGGGCACCTGGACGAAACCGCCCACGGGGTCGCAGGTGAGACCGAGGTGGTGCTCCATCGCGATCTCGGCGGCGTTCTCGACCTGGCGGGGCGTTCCGCCGAGGAGCGCGGTCAACGCCCCCGCGGCCATCGACGCGGCCGAGCCGACCTCGCCCTGGCAGCCGGCCTCGGCCCCCGAGATCGAGGCGTTGCGCTTGTAGAGCGAACCGATCGCGGCGGCCGTCAGCAGGTAGGTGCGGGCCAGCTCGTCGGCTGTGGCGCCGTGGAAGCGCATCGCGTAGTAGCCCACGGCCGGGATGATGCCGGCAGCCCCGTTGGTCGGTGCCGTGACCACGCGGCCGCCGCCCGCGTTCTCTTCGTTGACGGCCATCGCGTAGGCCTGCAGCCACTGGGCCGGCAGGTCGGAGGCCAGCAGCGAGGAGGCGCGGCCCTGGTCGATCGCGGAGCCGCCGAGTGCGAAGGCGGTCACCCGCTCGTCCTGCTGGCGCAGCATGGTCGCGAACTGGCGGGCACGCCGCGGCACCTTCATCCAGCCCGGCAGGACGCCCGTGGCCTCGAGACCGGCGTCGACGCAGGCCCGCATCGCGGCCCAGCGCGAGTCGAGGCCCGCCGCGGCGTCGGCCTCGCCGTGCAGCGCGACCTCGTTGCGCCAGGCGAGCTCGGCGATCGACACGCCCTCGGCGTCGCAGAGGCGCAGCAGGTCGTCGGCGTCGGCGAAGGCGAACGGCGCCTCGGCGGTGGGCACGGCCTGCTCATCGTCGCCGTCGCGCACGACGAAGCCGCCGCCGACCGAGAAGTAGACCTCGCGCGCGAGGCTCACGCCGTCGACGTCGAGGGCCTCGACGCTCATCGCGTTGGGGTGCCGCGGCATGCGGGTCAGCGGCGCCATCCGCAGGTCGTTGGGGGCGAAGGCGATCTGGTGTCGCCCGAGCAACCGCAGGCCGCCGCCCTGCTCGACCGCCTGCTGCATGCCCGAGACGACCGCGGGGTCGCAGGTCTCCGGCTGCATGCCCGCGAGGCCGGCGAGGACGGCCGAGGGCGTGCCGTGGCCGAGGCCGGTCGCGGCGAGCGAGCCGTAGAGCACGGCCTCGACCCGGGCCACGTCGGCCAACCGGCCGTCGGCCTCGACGCCGAGGAGGAACTCGCGGGCGGCACGCATGGGGCCGACGGTGTGCGAGCTCGACGGGCCGATGCCGATCGAGAAGAGATCGAGGGCCGAGACGTGATCGGTCACGTGCCACCTGCCTTCCGGGGTCACGACGACGTTACCCGCTGCCGCCGACGGCAGGGCCCCGGGCACCGAGGAGGCACGGGTCGCCTCAGTCGGGACGCCCCACCTCGCGGGCCCGCTCGGCCATCGCGCCCGACATGCCCTCGAGGAACCGCCGGACGGTCTCGAGCTCGGCCTCGTCGAAGTCGGCCATGACCCGGTCGCTCATCGCGCCGAGCGGCCCGAAGAACGCCCCCGCGACCTCGCGGGCGCGATCGGAGTAGCGGACGAGCACCCGGCGTCGGTCGGCGTCGTCCCGGCTCCGCTGCACGTGCCCGACCTTCTCGAGGCGGTCGATGACCCCCGTGGCCGCCCCCGAGGTGACGCCCAGCAGCTCGCCGAGCCCGCCGGCGGTCACGGGGTCGCCGTCGCGCTCGGCCTGCATGACGTGCAGCAGCGCCTCGAGGTCGATGTGGCCGAGTCCGTGCCGAGTGGCGAAGGCCTGGGCGACCTTCTGCGACTCGGTGGTCAACCGTTGCATGTGGGTGACGATCTCGTCGGCCTGCGGCGAGCGCGGCGGACGGGTCGACGGCGCCGTGGGGGCCGGGTCTGTCGGGGTGGGCATGGAACCTCCTGCGTGACGAGTCTGGTCGATGCTCCTGTGATCTGCAATACTCTTAGCAACTAAGACATTCAGCTACTGAAGGATCATCATGCGCACCCTCGCCCGCATCGTCAGCGGCCACCGCACCGCCTGGGCCGTGCTCGCCGCGACGGCCGTCGCCGTCGCCCTGCTCTTCGCCGTCCTGCCGACGAGCGAGGGCGACGCCGCCCCACCGTCGGGCGTGCCCGACACGAGCCAGTCGGCCGAGGTGACCGAGATCCTCGCGTCGTTCCCGAGCGCCGAGACGACGGTGGGCATCCTGGTCTTCAGCCACGGGGGCGACCGACTCGACGCCGGCGACCTCGCCGCGGTCGACGCCCGGGCCGCGTCCCTCGCCGAGCTCTCGACGACCCCGCAGGCCGTCAGGCCGCAGATCAGCGACGACGGCACCGCGGCGATCGTCGCCGTCCCGCTCGACGCCGCGACGGCGGACGCCGACGTCGCGGGCACGGCCACGAGCCTGCGTGACGCGGCCTCGACCGACCTGCCCGCCGGACTGGACGCCCTGCTCACCGGTCCGATCGGGTTCCAGGACGACATCGCGAACGCCTTCGCCGGGGCGGACGTCCGGCTCCTGCTGGTCACGGTGATCGTCGTGGCCGTCCTGCTGATCGTCACCTATCGCAGCCCGGTGCTCTGGATCGTGCCGCTGGCCGTCGTCGGTGCCGCCGACGCCCTGGCCGGCCGGGTCGCGGCCGCCGTCGCCGAACCGCTGGGCATCCCGCTCGACGCCTCGATCTCGGGCATCCTCTCGGTCCTCGTCTTCGGCGCGGGCACCAACTACGCCCTGCTGCTCGTCGCGCGCTACCGCGAAGAGCTCCTCCGCCAGCCCGACCGTCACCGCGCCATGCGCACGGCCGTGACGAGCGCCGGCCCCGCCATCGCGGCGAGCGGTGGCACGGTCGCGCTGAGCCTCCTGACCCTGCTGCTCGCGTCGCTCACGGGCAACCGGGCCCTCGGTCTCGCCTGCGCGGTCGGCGTCGTCGTCGCGATCGTCTTCGCCCTCGTGACGCTGCCCGCGGCACTGGTGGTCTGCGGTCGCGGACTGTTCTGGCCCTTCGTGCCCCGCGCCTCCTCGTCCGACGCGACCGACGCGACCGACGCGACCGACGCGACCCGCAGGGACGACCGGACCGCGGGAGGCGCGGCGCACCACGCGGCACCGCGACGCGGCTTCTGGGACCGTCTCGGGCGCGGCGTCCGACGCCGTCCGGCCGTCGTGGCCGTCGCGTCCGTCGCGGGCATCGGCGTCCTCTGCCTCGGGCTGAGCGGCTACGCCGTCGGCCTCTCGCAGACCGACCAGCTGCTCGGCGACCCCGATTCGGTCACCGCGCAACGGGTGATCGACGAGTCGTTCTCGGCGGGGCTGACCAGCCGCACCACCGTGGTCGTCCCGTCGACGGTCGCCGACGAGGCCACCGCGCTCGCGTCCGGCACGGACGGCGTCGACACGGCGACGACCGGCGAGACCGAGGGCGGACTGACCCGCGTCGACCTGCAGCTCACCGCCGAGCCCGAGAGCGACGCCGCCTTCGACACCGTCGAGCGCCTGCGGTCCGGGTACGCCGACGCCGGCGGCCGCCTCGCCGACGCGCTCGTCGGCGGCAGCGACGCCACCGCCTACGACACGAAGGTCGCGGCGCAGGCCGACATCGACCTGATCGCACCGATCATCCTGGCGATCGTGTTCGCCGTCCTGGCCCTGCTGCTGCGCTCGCTCGTGGCCCCCGTGCTGCTGATCGCCTCGGTGCTGGCCACGTTCTTCGCGAGCCTGGGGGCCTCGACCTGGTTGTTCCAGAACGTGCTGGGGTTCCCCGCGCTCGACACGGCCGTGACGCTCTACGCGTTCCTGTTCCTCGTCGCGCTCGGGGTGGACTACAACATCTTCCTCACCACCCGGGCCCGCGAGGAGGGCCTCGTGCACGGCACCCGCGAGGGCATGGTGCGGGCCCTGGCCTCGACCGGTGCCGTCATCACGAGCGCGGGCATCCTGCTGGCCGCCGTGTTCGCCGTGCTGGGCGTGCTGCCGGTCGTCGCCCTGACCCAGGTCGGCGTGATCGTCTGCCTGGGCGTGCTGCTCGACACCCTGGTGGTGCGCACCGTGCTCGTGCCCGCGCTCGTCTTCCTCACCGGTGACGCCTTCTGGTGGCCGAGCCGGCGCGCGTCACGTCAGCCGCATGCCGCCCAGAGCCCGACCCGCGAGGCCTCGGCCGACGCCTCGGCGGCGACGAACCGGTCACGGTAGCGGTACGCGTCGTCGTAGGTGTCCTCGCGCCCGTAGCCCTCGGCGACCAGTCGCTCGTTGAGCATCGTGCCGTCCGGCGACCAGACGTAGCGCAGCAACCGGTCGTAGCGGTCGGAGTCACCCTGCGAGGCGTCGTCCTCGAGCCAGACCGTCGCTCCCTCGGGCAGGGTGGCCGTCGTGAAGGCGCTGGCCTCGGGGCCGAAGCAGTCGATCGGCGCGTCGGGTTTCACGGTCTCGGGGGTGTCGACGCCGATCAGGCGGACGCGCTCGCGCTCCCCCGAGACGGTGACGACCACCGTGTCGCCGTCGACGACGCGCTCGACGAC
Source organism: Frigoribacterium sp. Leaf44 (assembly GCF_001421865.1). Classification (NCBI taxonomy): domain Bacteria; kingdom Bacillati; phylum Actinomycetota; class Actinomycetes; order Micrococcales; family Microbacteriaceae; genus Frigoribacterium; species Frigoribacterium sp. Leaf44. Next base: position 276,534 of record NZ_LMLG01000001.1, on the reverse strand, counting down.
GGCCTCGGCCGCCGCGGCCGGGACGCTCGTGGGCACGGGAACCGCACCCGCGCCTCCCGGGTCGACGCCCGCCGACCCGTCGCCGAGGAGGCGCGGGAACGCCACGAGGACGGCCCCCGCCACCAGCACCACGACGAGGCCGAGCAGGCGACGCGGCGTGAGGCGACGCCGCGACCGGCGACGCGCGCTCACTCGGCGAGCCGGGTGCCGCGGAGCTCGGGCAGCATCGTGGCGGCGACGGCCCCCACGACGAAGACCGCGCCGAAGACGACGAAGAGGGTGGGTGGGCCGCCGAGGGCGATCAGCGGCGGCACCGACAGCGGGGCGGCGATCGAGGCGATGCGTCCGACGCCGGCGGCCCACCCCGCTCCCGTGCCCCGCAGCGGGGTCGGGTAGAGCTCGGGCGTCACGGCGTAGAGCGCTCCCCACGCGCCGAGGTTGAAGAACGACAGCGCCATGCCCGCGACGAGGATCTGCGCGACGCTGCCGCTGACGGCGCCGAAGCCGAAGAACACGGCCGCGACGGCCGACCCGAGCAGGAAGGTCGCGAGCGTCCCCCGGCGCCCCCACTTCTCGATCAGCCAGGCCGAGGCCGCGTAGCCCGGCAGCTGGGCCAGCGTGATGATCAGCACGTACTCGAACGAGCGCACGAGCGGGAAACCGGCCGCGACGAGCAACGACGGCAGCCAGACGAAGGCGCCGTAGTACGAGAAGTTCGTCATGAACCAGACCACCCAGATCGCGACCGTGCGGCGCGCCATGCCGGCACCGAACAACCGACCGACGGAGGCGCGGGCCGGCTTCTCGACGACCCGCGCCTCCTCGGCGGCGACGGTCGGGGCGGGGACGGTCGGGGCGGAGACGGTCGGGGCGGGGACGCCGGCGGCCTCCTCGAAGCCGCGGACGGTGCGCTCGGCCTCGTCGTGACGCCCCCTCGACTCGAGGAAACGCACCGACTCGGGCATCTTCAGGCGCACGAACACCGCGTAGAGCGCGGGGGCCGCGCCGATCAGCAGCGCCCAGCGCCAGCCGTCGTCGCTCGTCGGGATCACGAGGTAGCCGACGAGGGCGGCCGCGATCGAGCCCACGGCCCAGAACGCCTCGAGCAGCACGACCACGCGACCGCGGATGCGCCGGGGCGAGAACTCGCTGACGAGGGTCGACGCGACCGGCAGCTCGGAGCCCAGGCCGAGGCCGACGACGAAGCGCAGGACGAGCAGCACGCCGACCGACCACGACAGGGCCGAGAGGCCGGTGGCGAGCCCGTACAGCAGCAGGGTCAGGGCGAAGACGGTCTTCCGGCCCAAGCGGTCGGCCAGCGAGCCACCGACGGCCGCGCCGATCGCCATGCCGGCGAACCCGGCCGAGGCGACCCAGGCCAGTTGGCCGGCCTGGTCGCTCCAGACGGTCATGAGCTGGGCGATGACGAACGAGAGCAGGCCGACGTCGAGCGCGTCCAGGGCCCAGCCGATGCCCGAGCCGGCGAGCAGACGACGGTGCTTCGAGGTGAACGGCAGCTCGTCGAGACGCTCGCTGCGCGTCGGGACGGCCGGGGTCGAGGTCGAGGTCGAGGTGGGGACGGGGGTCATCGGGGCCTGTCGTCTCTGCGTGTCGTCGGGGTCGGGTGGGTGCGGGGTCGGGCGGTGGTCGGGGTCGGGTGGGTGCGGGGCGGGCCCGGGCACCTGGCCGAGGCGGATCGGGCCACTGGGCAGTGTAGGAGCCGTGAACATGGTCGCCGCTACAGACACCGGGGCCCGGGCACCGTAGCCTCGGGCGGATCGGATCATCGCGGTCCGCGACGGAGGCACCACCATGGCAGAGAAATCAGCGAAGAAGACCACCGCGAAGGTCGCCGTGCGCTCCTTGAAGGAGAAGCGCGCCGACAAGAAGGCCAAGGGAGCGACGGGTAGCCACTCGGAGGACATCGTCTCCAACGCCAAGAAGCGCTGACGCACGACGTCCCCGAGGGGGCGCCGACCTCCGTACCGGGTGACCGGTCGCGAGGCGGCGCCCCTTCGCCGTCCCCGGCCCACGACGACGCCCACGACGACGCCTCGGGCCGATCCGGGTGTGACACGAGATCAACAACTGAAATAACCTCGACCTCGTGGCCCGAGATCAGGCGTGGGCTCGGAGGGACGAGAATGGTCGACAGGCGGATCAGGACGTGGGCGGCGGCGACGGTGACGGTCGTCATGGCCGGTGCCCTGGCACTCGGAGGCGCGACGAGCGCCTCCGCCGCCGGGCCGGGGACGGTCGGCTGGGCCGACTTCACCGTGGACGGGACGGCCCGTGCCTACACCGGCACGATGACGCTGCCCGGGGACTTCCCGCAGGCGACGTTCACGTCGACCTCCCGCCAGGCGACGATCCCCAGCGGGTCGAGCACCTGGCAGGGGACGGGCACACCGGTCGGCGCCGAATACGACTCGAGCCGCGGTCGCCCGTACCTCAACCTCCGTCCCGCCGAGGACTCGCCGAACACGGCCGCCGCCTCGGTCACGACCTACACCTTCGACCGGGCCACCCCCGCGAGCGACTGGTCGTTCGTGCTGGGCGACGTCGACGCCGACCAGGTGACCGTGTCGGCCACCGACGCCGCCGGTGCAGCCGTGCCCGCGAGCGCCCTCGGGTTCCGGAGCACCTACAACTACTGCCGCACCGCCGGTGCACCGTTGCCGTCGTGCGACGCCGCGGCGTTGCGTGACGTGCCCTCGTGGAACGCCACCACGGGCGTCCTGACCGGCAACGCGACCGCGGCCGACACCGAGGGTGCCGCCGCCTGGTTCAGCCCGACCGTGCCGCTCTCGACGCTGACCTTCACGTACCAACAGCGTTCCGGATTCCCCGTCTACCAGACCTGGTTCGTGACCAAGACGTTCACGGCGAGCGGCGCCGTGACGAACGACGGCACGGCCTACCCCGGAGCGGTCGTGACGGTGGTCGACCCGGCGACCGGCGAGGTCGTCGGGACCACCACGACGGTCGGCCCCGACGGCACCTGGTCGGTCCCCGGTCTCGTCTCGGGCACGCCCTACGAGGTCGACGTCACGACGCCCGACGGTGCCACCGACCTGCCCGCCCGCCCCGTCACCGTGGCCGGAGACGACTCGCCAGGACTCGACTTCGCCTTCACGGGCGCCGTGGCCCCGGCCGACACCGCACCCCTCACGGTCACGGTCGTGCAGGCCGACGGCACGCCCGTCGCCGACCGTCCGGTGAGCATCGTCGTGCCCGGCCAGATCGACCCGGTCGCGTCCGGGACGACCGGCGCCGACGGCTCGATCACCTTCGAAGGTCTCGACCCGGCGGCCGAGTACAACGTGGTCGACGAGGTCACGGGCATCGCCCGGGGTCCGGTCACCACGGCCTCCGGTGCCTCGATCACGCTCGACCCGACCGTCGAGGTCACGACGAGCATCGTGAACCCCGACGGGTCGGCGCCCGCGACCGGGTCGACCGTCGACATCGTGCCGGTCGGCGAGACCACGCCGGTGGCGAGCGTCGAGACCGGCGCGGGCGGCTCGTTCACGGCCGGCGGCCTGACCCCTGGTGAGCAGTACGAGGTGATCCTGAACGAGGACGTCGACTCGGCCGTCACGATCACCGCACCCGCGACGAGCGGGACCATCCCGCCGGTGCAGATCGCCGCGCCCGACACGGTCACCGTCGAGGGCACCGTGGTGAACGCCGACGGCACCCCCGCCGCGGGCCTCGAGCTGTCGCTGATCGAGGCGGACGCCACCGACCCCGAGCCCGTCGCCACCCCGACCACCGACGCCGCGGGCGTCTACCGGGCCGACGACCTCGTCCCCGGCACGACCTACGACGTCGTGGCCGACGGCGAGGCCATCGGGTCGTTCACGGCACCGTTCGCCGACGGCACCGTCCCGACCATCACCCTCGCCGCGCCTCCCGTGGTGACTCCGGTGCCCGACTCCGCGCCGAGCCCCGACCCCACCGTGTCGCCGGCACCCGTCGTGCCCGCGGCCGGTGGGTCCTGCACCGGCGGATCGGGCACCGGCGGCTCGGGCCGACCTCTCGCCTACACGGGCAGCGAACCCGGCCTGCCGCTCGGCCTCGGCGCCGCCGCACTGGCCCTGGGCCTCGCCCTCGTCACCGGCTCGGCCGTCGTCCGGCGCCGGGTGGAGCGCCGCTGACGGCCGTGAGCGCCGGGTCCTGAACCCGGCAGACCGAGGAGGCGCGGTGTCCGGTCGACGGGCACCGCGCCTCCTGCGGTTCCGTCCGGCCGCGCACCGGGCCTGTGCCGTCGCCGGGGGCGAGGGAGTTGGCTCGGGACCATGAAGAACACCACACTCGGCCAGGTCGACGGCGGACTCGACGTCGGCCGCCTCGGCCTCGGCCTCATGGGCATGTCCGCCTTCTACACCGGCAACAGCACCGACGACGACGAGTCGGTGCGTGTCATCCACCGGGCGCTCGACGTCGGCGTCACCCTGCTCGACACCGCCGACATGTACGGCCCCCACACGAACGAGCAGTTGCTCGGCCGCGCTCTCAAGGGCCGCCGCGACCAGGCCGTGGTCGCGACGAAGTTCGGCAACGTCACCGACCCCGAGGCCCGCGCCGAACGCACGGTCGACGGTCGTCCCGAGTACGTCCGCCGGTCGGTCGACGGATCGCTGCAGCGCCTCGGCATCGACCACATCGACCTCTACTACCAGCACCGCGTCGACCCCCGGGTGCCCATCGAGGAGACCGTGGGCGCCATGGGCGAACTCGTCACGGCCGGCAAGGTGAGGTTCCTCGGGCTGTCCGAGGCCGCACCCGAGACGATCCGCCGCGCCCACGCGACGCACCCGATCACCGCCCTGCAGACCGAGTGGTCGCTGTGGAGTCGCGAGCCCGAGGCCGAGATCCTGCCGACCGTCCGCGAACTCGGCATCGGCTTCGTGCCCTACTCGCCGCTCGGTCGTGGGTTCCTCACGGGCACCATCCGCTCGGTCGACGAGCTCGCCGAGGACGACTTTCGCCGCTTCGCACCCCGCTTCTCGGGCGACAACCTGCAGGCCAACATCCGCATCGTGCAGCAGGTCGACGAGGTCGCCCGGGCCGTCGGAGCCACACCCGGTCAGGTCGCGCTCGCCTGGCTGCTCGCCAAGGGCGAGGGCATCGTGCCGATCCCGGGCACGAAGCGCCGCGCCTACCTCGACGAGAACGTCGCGGCCGACGACGTCGTGCTCGACGCCGAGCAGATGCACCAGCTCGACGACGTGGCCGCGCCGAAGGGTGCCCGCTACGCCGACATGTCGACGGTCGACGAGTAGGCCACCGGCACCACACCGTCGGCTCGG
>NZ_LMLG01000001.1:255044-271167 GCF_001421865.1 Frigoribacterium sp. Leaf44 | reverse complement strand
GTTTTCTCGTGGCGGGATGTTCATTTCGTGGCGGGGTGGGACGTTCGGGCTTGCCCCGGGCGAGGAACGAGGGCCAGGCCGAGGAGGCGCGGGTACGGTCGAGCGATGGACGACGTGATCAGACGCCGGGCCCTCGTGCACGGCTCGGTGCAGGGCGTGGGTTTCCGTTTCTCGACCGAGGGCGAGGCGGACCGACTCGAGGTCGGCGGCTTCGTCCGCAACCTGCCCGACGGGACGGTCGAGGTCGAGGTCGAGGGACGGCCCGACCGGGTGGCGCTGCTGCTCGAGTGGCTCGACGAGGGGCCCCGGGGCGCCCGGGTCGACCGGGTCGACGTGAGCGAGCTCGCCCCCGTGGGTGAGAGCGAGTTCAGCACGCGCCACTAGCTCGCGGGGCGGTCACGATCTCGAGCACGCGTCATCAGCTCGACCGTCGGTCACGAGCGGTCCGGGCGACCGGGGACGAAGAACCCGGCCCGGACGCTCACACACACCCGACAGTGTGGAGTGCCCGGACCGGGCATTCAAGGGTACCTGCTCGTCGCCCCGTCCCGATCACCCGGACCGGTTCGGTCGGTCCGGGCGGCCCCGCCAGCCCGGTCGGTCCCGCGGCGCCGTGACCCCGGTCGGTTCGACCGGTGACCTCACATCCGGTGACGGTCCCGCGTCTACGGGGTGAGTACCATCGCCGAGAGCCAGGAGGCACCGTGAGCGTCCACACCACCGTCGACACCCCCGTCGGCACGCTGACCGTCGTCGGGGCCGAGACGGGCCTCGTCGGCCTCTACTTCGACGAGCACCGACACCTGCCCGATCCGACCGGCTTCGGCCCGGTCTCGCAGGACGGCGTCGGGCTGAGCGACTTCGTCGAGGTCGAGCGCCAGCTCGGTGGGTACTTCGCCGGCGAGCGCCGCTCCTTCGACCTGCCGCTGGCACCACGCGGCAACGATTTCCAGGTGCGGGTGTGGGCCCTCCTGCGCGACATCCCCTTCGGCGAGACGCGCAGCTACGGGCAGCTCGCGATCGCGCTCGGCGGCGTCGGCCTGGCCCGGGCGGTCGGGGCCGCCAACGGGCTCAACCCGCTGAGCATCGTCGTGCCGTGCCACCGCGTGGTCGGCTCGGGCGGGGCCCTGGTGGGCTACGCCGGCGGGCTCGACCGAAAACGGTTCCTGCTCGGGCTCGAGGCCGACCAGCCGTCGGGCCCCGACTCCGGTCGGCTGTTCTGACGTGGAACCCTTCGAGCGCGTGGTCGCCCGGCACGGTCGCACGGTCTGGCGCGTCTGCCGGGCCGTGCTCGACGAGCACGACACCGACGACGCCTGGAGCGAGACGTTCGTGGCGGCCCTCGTCGCCTATCCATCGCTCCCCGCGTCGACGAACCTCGAGGCGTGGCTGGTGACCATCGCGCACCGCAAGGCGATCGACGTGCTGCGGGCACGGGAGCGTCGCCCCCGCCCGGTCGAGACGGTGCCCGAACCGCCGCCCGCGCCTCCTCACGACGAGACCGTCGCGCGCGCGGACGAGCTCGACGGGGCGTTGCGCACCTTGCCGCCGGGCCAGCGGCGTGCCGTGGTCTACCACCACCTCGTCGGGCTCTCGCATCGCGAGGTCGCCGAGGTGACCGGCATCAGCGCGGACGCGGCCCGGCGCGCGTCCGCCGACGGGATCGCGGCACTGCGTCGGTTGCTGGCCGAACCGGCGACGCCCCGACGGACCGGCACCTCGGGGCGGAGCGCCCGCCGCGCCTCCGTCCCGCCCGCCTCCGCACCGGCCGCCTCCGCACCGCCCGCCTCATCCGAGCCGAAGGGCACCCGATGACCACCTCCCCCGCCGACGCGTCGACCGACCCGCGCCTCCCGTTGACCGGTCTCGACCCGGCAGACGACCGTCTCGCCGCCCTGCACGCCCGCTTCGCCGAGGCCGCCCTCGACGCCGGGGCGGTCGACGTGGCGTACCGCACCCTCGACTCCCCCGTCGGGCGGCTGCTCGTCTGCGCGACCGACGTGGGCGTGCTGCGGGTGGCCTTCGAGATCGAGGGGCACGACACGGTGCTCGACCGCCTGGCCGCGACCGTGAGCCCGCGCATCGTCGAGGCTCCGTCGCGGCTCGACGCCGTCGCGCGCGAGCTCGACGAGTACTTCCGCGGCGAGCGCCGCGCGTTCGACCTGCCGCTCGACCGGCGTCTGTCGAGGGGCTTCCAGCGGACGGTGCTCGAGAACCTGCCCGACATCGGCTACGGCGCGACGGCGAGCTACGCGGCGGTCGCCCTCGCCTCGGGCAGCCCCCGGGCGGTGCGGGCCGTCGGCACGGCCTGCGCCACGAACCCGCTGCCGGTCGTCGTGCCCTGCCACCGGGTGGTGCGGAGCGACGGGACCGCCGGCAACTACCGTGGGGGCATGGCGGCCAAGCAGATCCTGATCGACCTCGAGTCACGCGCGTGAGCGACGGGGTGACCCCGGGAGCGGTGCCGCCGGGCCCGGCCGGCACAGGCGTCGCGAGCGCGGGCGTCGTGGTCGGTGACGACGGGCTGGCGCGGCCGGTCTGGGCGTCGACCGACCCGCTGCTGCGCGACTACTACGACACCGAGTGGGGCCTGCCCGTCCGCGACGAGCGCGGCTTGTTCGAACGGCTGAGCCTCGAGGCGTTCCAGTCCGGGCTGTCGTGGGCGACGATCCTGCGCAAGCGGCCCGCGTTCCGGAGCGCGTTCTCCGACTTCGACCCCGAGGTCGTCGCCCGCTTCGGCGACGGCGACCGCGCACGGCTGATGGCCGACGCGGGGATCGTCCGCAACCGGCTCAAGGTGGACGCGACGATCCGCAACGCGCGGGCGACGCTCGACCTGAGGGCCGACGGCGGCCTGGTCGACTTCGTCTGGTCGTTCCGGCCGGCCCAGACGCCCCGACCGCGCACGATGACCGAGGTGCCGACGACGTCGCCCGAGTCGCTCGCCCTCTCGAAGGCGCTCAAGGCGAAGGGCTTCACCTTCGTGGGGCCGACCACCATGCATGCGCTGATGGAGGCCGCGGGCATCGTCGACACGCACCTCGTCGACAGCCACCGCCGCGGGTCGTCGGGGGTGTGGGGCGAGGACGGTCGGCCCGTGGAGGCCGGCGGCGGCCGGGCGGCCGGGTCGTGACCGCGGACTCACCCGGCGCGGCAGCACGCGACGAGGCGGCACCCGACGGGTCGGCCGCGCGCTTCGTCGTCGAGCCCGTCGGCGCCTATGACCACGCCCACGCCGTGGGGTTGCTGGCCGCGCACAGCGTGCCGGGAGCCGAAGCCACCGACGTCGCCGCGGCCACGCACGCGCGACTGGTCGAGCTGGGCTCGGGGGCCGCGCGCGCCTCCTACCGGCTGGACCTGTCGTTCGCGTCGACCGGGGTCGACGTGGCGATGACCGGGCCCGACGGCGTGCTGCCGACGGAGGCGACGGTCGACGAGGCACGACGCGTCGTGCGGACGTGGCTCGACCTCGACACCGACCTCGACGACGTCGAGCGGGGCTTCGCCGTCGACCCCGTGCTCGGGCCGCTCATCGCGGCGCGTCCGGGCATCCGCGTGACGGGCAACCCCGACGGGTTCGAGACGGCCGTGATGACGGTGCTCGGGCAGCAGGTCTCACTCGCCGCGGCGCGCACCTTCACCGGGCGACTCGTGGCGGCCTACGGCGAGCCGGTCGCGGGGACGGGCCTCTCGCGGTTCCCCCGCGCCGACCTTCTGGCGTCCGCCGACGTCGACGAGCTGCGGGCCGCGGTCGGCGTGACGAACAGTCGGGCGCGGACGATCCACGCCCTGGCCGAGGTCGTCGCCGACGGGCTCGTGATCGCGCCCGACGTCGACCAGGGCGACGCCCGTCGACGCCTTCTCGCCGTGCCCGGGATCGGCCCGTGGACGGTCGAGTACCTCGCGGTGCGTGCCCTCGGCGACCGCGACGCCTGGCCCTCGGGCGACCTCGTGCTGCGGCGCGTGATGGGCGGCCTGACGACGAAGGAGGCCGAGGTCGCCGGGGCACCGTGGTCGCCCTGGCGCGCCTACGCCCTGTTCCACCTCTGGGCCGCGGTGCTGCCGACCGCGCCGTGACGCGCCCGGCCGCCGCCATCGTCGATACTCGTCCGGTGGACATCGACGGCACCCTCGACATCGTCACCGCGCATCGCGCCGCGGACGAGATCGAGGAGGCGCGGGTCCTGTTGCGAGCGCTGGCCGAGCAGGCGCCCCGGGATCTGATGGTCCGGATGGCCCTGACGGACTTCGCCCGGGCGGAAGGCCATGTCGACCAGGCGGCCCGGTGGGGCATCGTGATCGACGGCTACACGACCGCCCACGAACGCCGGGTGTTCTGGCGCGTGCTGACCGGCATCACGACCCTCGGCCGTCTCCGCACCTATCTGCGACTCGAACCGGGTACCGACCTGCCCCGCGATCTCGCGGCCATCATGCCACCGCACCTCGGCGGCACGCATGTCGACGGGTTCTACGACGAGTACCGCTATCGGGACGTCGACACGGGGCCGTCACTGAAGGGGCTGGGGGACGCGGCGCTCCTGCCCATGTGGATCAGTGCGCCCGTCCCGGCCGTTGCGGCAGGACTGTCCGCGTGGCAGCGCGATTCTCCGTCCCCGGCACTGGCCGTCGTCGCTGCCGCCCTCGCCCTCGTGAGCACGGCGGCGATCGTCGGCTGGATCGTCTACGGCGTCCGCAACCGCACCGTCGGACTCCCGCTCGTCGCCGTGGGCCTGCTCGTCGCCGGCGTCTGGTTCGCCCTCCACGCGACCTCCCTTCCCGTGCCCGATTGACGGGCGCCGAACACCGTGGATCGGGGGCGTCTACCGTTCCACTCCCCGACATTTCCTCCACGACGAGAGCGGCCAGCATGAACACCGACGACGACCGACCCGACGACCAGGCGGCGGTCGAGGCCGCCGCGATCGAGACGCACCGGGCCGCCCACGGCACGGGCCCGACCGACACGCAGGGCGAGCCCGCCACATCGGGCGAGGCGACGCCGGACGGCGACGTCACGCAGCCGCTCGGCGGCAGCCACTCGGGCGAGGACGGCTACGTGGCCGTCAGCCCCGGGGGCGTCTCGGGCGAGCAGGACGCCGCCCTGACCGTCGACGACGAGGACCCGCACTCGGCCGACCCCGAGGCGAACGCCCACCGCGGCGACATCGGCGCGAACCGCGGCGGCAGCGGCGGCCGCTGACACGGTGGGAGACCCCAGGAAGCCGCCGAGACCCGCGTGCGCGAGCGGGGGTCTCGGCGACTTCCTGGGGTCTCGGCGGCGACGGGGTGGTGCATGCTGGTGGGGATGACTGACACGCGCCCCCACCTCGACGACTTCGCCCGCTTCATCCAGGCCTCGCCCTCGTCCTTCCACGCCGCGGCCGAGGCCGCCCGCCGGCTCGACGACGCCGGTTTCACCGCCCTCGACGAGACGACGGAGTGGCCCTCGGGCCCGGGGCGGCGCTACGTCCTGCGCGACGGCGCGGTCATCGCCTGGATCGAGCCCGCCACGGCGACGGCCACGACGCCGTTCCGCGTCGTCGGAGCGCACACCGACTCCCCCGGCTTCAAGCTGAAGCCCAAGCCGACGACCGGCACCCGCGGCTGGCTGCAGGCCGGCGTCGAGGTCTACGGCGGACCGCTCTTCAACTCGTGGCTCGACCGCGACCTCGAGTTCGCCGGTCGACTGGTCACCCGCAGCGGCGAGACGCACCTCGTGCGCACCGGGCCGCTGCTGCGCTTCCCGCAGCTCGCCGTCCACCTCGACCGAGGCGTCAACGCCGACGGCCTCAAGCTCGACCCCCAGCGCCACCTGAACCCCGTGGTCGGGGCGGGGCCACTCGACGAGGCCGACGTGCTCGGCCACCTCGCCGGGTTGGCCGGGCTGACCGGAGCCGACGTGACCGGTTACGACGTGGTCGTGGCCGACACCGCGCCTCCTGCGGTCCTGGGGATGTCGGGCGAGCTCTTCGCCGCCGGGCGCATGGACAACCTGTCGTCGACCCACGCCGGTCTCGTCGCACTGATCGAGACGGCGACCTCGGGCGTCGAGCTCGACCACGTCGCGGTGTTTGCGGCGTTCGACCACGAAGAGGTCGGTTCGGCCACCCCGTCGGGTGCGGCCGGGCCGCTGCTCGAGGACGTGCTCGCCCGGGTCTCGGCCGGTCTCGGGGCGACGACGACCGACCACCGCCGTGCCCTCGCCGGGTCGTGGTGCCTCAGCGCGGACGCCGGACACGCCGTGCACCCGAACTACCCCGAGCGGCACGACCCGGTCAACCAGCCGGTCGTCAACCGCGGGCCGCTGCTCAAGATCAACGCCAACCAGCGCTACGCCACCGACGGGCTCGGGGCGGCCGAGTGGTCGCGGGCGTGCGAGCAGGCCGGTGTGCCGTTCCAGGAGTTCGTCTCGAACAACTCGGTGCCCTGCGGCTCGACCATCGGGCCGATCACCGCGACGCGACTCGGCATCCGCACGATCGACGTCGGCATCCCGCTGCTCGGCATGCACTCGGCCCGCGAGTTGTGCGGCGCCGACGACCCGGCCTACCTGTCGCGCGCCGCCGCCGCCTTCCTCGCGCCGGACGCGTAGGCGCCATCAGCCGCCGGGCCCCTCGGACGGCGTGCGACTTGGTGAGACAGGCCGCGCTTGAGTTGCGGACCCTGAGAAGTGAACGAGCCGGTGGGCCTCAAGGACCCACCGGCTCGACGGCTAGGCGCAGGCCCAGAGGCTGATGGAGCTGCTGGGGTGGCCGCCTGCACATCCGAAGAAGCTCGCTGAGCTCGACAGGATGTCATTCGACGTCCGCTCGGCGAGGCCTTGCAGTTCGAGGATCGAAGTCATCTAATTCACCTCCTCTCTTCATGGAGTCGGACCCGGCCATTGATGGAGCCGGGAAGCCAGAGGTGGGTCTTCGCTTCGACAGACAGAAACATCAAGAGGACGCCGGCAGATCCCGTACCGATGTCAGTCGAGAGGCGGAGCAGCTGATCGCTCGCACTGAAGGTGCCTCCATTCCAGCGCAGAAGACCCTGACGGACGTACGTGGTGTGTTTTTGAATGGCGTCGGCTACGTCGAACCACGGACTCACACTCAGCAGACCCGCCAAGATGCCAGCCCTGCCCCGGAGGAGACCGTCGAAGGCGTACACATCTGACGTCAGCGCAGCCACGAAGGCTGCGACACCGTCGTCCGCGCCCGCTGGTCCGGTGTCAAGGCCGTGCTGTCGCAACACCGAATAGGCCACCAAATACCCTGCGGAACCGTTCTCGAGGTAGGGAAAGCTCCTCCGACCGTCTCCTTCCCCGAGCCCGGCCACTCCTGGATGAGAGTCCCGGCGCCGCCGTCGATCCTTCGCGAGAGACTGCACAGCAGCATCTAGGAGGAATTTGTCGTCTGCTGCCTTGCCTACGAGCGCCTGCGCCAGGGCAAGTCCCGCCCAGCCATGAAGAAGGCCCGGAGTGCGCCCGAGGGCGTCTTGTCCTGGGGCCGTTTGGCTCCGCCTCGTAGCTCGCCGCGCTAAACCCGCGGCGAAGTCGATGTCGTAGTCGAGTTGTTGCACGGCGATACCGGCCAGGCCCCGAGAAAAGCCGTCCGATCGGACCCGCCCTGCGGAACGCTGAATGGCCCTGCCTGTGATGTGGGCCGCGTCATGCTCTCCTAACTCGGAAAGCGTGGCCGCGATTCCAGCCAAGCCATCGAAGAGTCCAACCTCTGCGTGAGGAGTGAGATACGCCGAAGCAAGATCGGAGACCATGTCGGCGGGAACGGGCAGCTGCGAACGATGCAGAGCGGCTGCTCGGCCCGCTGTGCCGTTGATGTAGGAAAACCGTCGCAGTGTCGACGCATCGAGTGGATCGCCGAGACAGCGCTCATGGGGCAGATGGGCCAGGCTTCGGGCCATCTCACGAGCGAGCTCCCGGTCGGTGGTCTCATCAACTACGCGAGCGAGTTTCAAAGGTGTCTGAGGACGAAGCAGTCTCACGCCGTCGGAGTCTCGAAACCTGCTCTCGATTTGAGTGAGGAACGTCTCCAAGGCGGGCCCGTATTGATCTGCCACTCGCTGCTTTGCTTGGAGCCAGACATCCGGCGCGAGGATCTCTCTCGCGAAAGCTGGATCGAAGGCTGACATGACTACGCGTGACAGCGCGAACCAATCTGATTCGGCAGCGGTGAAGTCATCCGGCGGGGCATACCCGAGAGCGTTGAAGGGTCCCTGGGCGCGAGAATCCGGAGCTCTTCCGTCCTCGAGATCGATGAGGACTACTTCGTTGCGTGGCGTGACGAGGATGTTTCCTGGGTGGAGGTCTCCAGCGACGAGGCCCTCATTGTGCATGTAAGTCACGTGAGCTACGAGCTGCTGCAGCAGCTTCATAGTTTCCGCGGCGTAGATCTGCCGCTCATGGTTTCCGGCCATCGGATTCAGTCCAGGACAGGTGCGCGAAGTCCGCTCGAGGAAAGAGACGCCCTCGACGTACTGCATTTCGAGAAAGTTGTGTCCTGAGGCCTGGAAATACCCGAGGACTTTAGGAACAATTCCTGAAGCTTCGAGGCGGCTGAGGTTCGAGTGCTCCTGGCTGAGACGTGACTGAGCCAAAAGCCCTGAAGCATCGAGGCCAGCATGAGGTCGAGCTTCCTTCAGAACCGACTTGCGACCGCCCACGCCAGTTGCCAGGTAGATTCCCCCGGCATTGGAGAACTGAAACGGCTCGAGAGCCGTGTATTCACCCAAGGGCCCGAGATCGTCAGCTATGGCCAAGGCAGAGATGGCCTCTTCCACGACCACAGGATGGGGACCGGACGGCCGGCGAAACACAGGGCTTCTGACATCAGGAACAAGAGCGCCTGAATCGTTGGGACGCGCCAGCACACCTCCGTCTGCGTCGGGAATCATGAGCGGAAGGAACCCGCCGTGGCGGAAGTACACAGGTCCCGATCGGAATCGCACATCCCCAAGGACGTAGGGCGAGGGCAGCCCACTCAATACGCTGTCGAGCCGCTCGGCTATATCGTTTAGGACGTCGTCGTCACGGGGATAGATGGTCACGAGCTTGCCCGCGGATGAGCGGTGAGCATTCTTGGAAAGCGCTCCTCGAACCTCCTCCCAGCGGGACACGTATTTGAAGGCGGTGCGGGTGTCGAGGCAGACACGAAAAGCCGCCTCAAGAACATCGGGGTAGTGCTCCAGGGTCGAACTGAGATGTATTTTCCAACCGTGCGTCCTCGGAGGTTCCACGATCGGAAAGAGAGCACGCCAGTGGAGCCCCTCATCGACCAACCACTCGTCGGGAACTGGGAGGTCGAGATCAAGGTCAGGACGCCATGAAGTGGGTTCTTCGTAAAAAGGACTGCTCGACGAGCAGAAAGGCAAGATCTCCAAAACAACCCCCTTGATGGAATGTCAGATCGTCAATGTAGTCTTAAAAACATGAGTGATGCGAATCGACTACGACTGGCGGACGTCGAGATCCGGTACGGGCGCCGACCGGTGGTGGCCGCTCCCGCACTCGAGATCGCCCGATCGTCCACGACAGCGCTCGTGGGAGCATCCGGCAGCGGCAAGAGCTCTCTGCTTCGCTGCCTGACGGGCCTCCAACGCCCTTACTCGGGTCAGGTCTTCGTCGACGACCTCGATCTGACGTCCTTATCCCCCTCCCGGCTCGCTCGGCGACGGCGAGAGCTGTTCGGCATCGTCCTTCAAGACGGCGGCCTCGTACCGTCCTTGTCGGCCTTGGACAACGTGCAGATCGCTCTCGACCTCCGCCGCATCCCGAAGTCGCGATCCACTGCCCGATCGACCCTCGCCGACCTCGGCCTGACCAGACTGGCCGACCGGCGACCCGACGAGCTGTCCGGCGGCGAGCGGCAGAGGGTCGCCTTCGCCCGGGTACTGGCCCAACGGGCACCTTTCGCGACGTTGGACGAACCGACCTCGAGCCTCGACGCCGAGAGCCGCGCCGACGTCGTCGACGGCATCCGTGCGCTCGCGGCCGCGGGGTGCGGCACGGTGCTGGTCACGCACGATCTCGAGCTCGCCGCCAGCGTCGACGCCGTCGCGGCGATCACCGAGGGGCAGGTCGTCACGCATCTGACCCCGACGACGGCGTCGGACATCCGCCGGCGGATGCGAGCCGTACACGACACACAGAGCGAAAGATGATCGGCCTCGCTCGTCTCGCCGGGGCCTCCCTGCGCATGCTCGCGACCGATCGGGCCACCTGGTTCGCCTACGGCGCCGTCGTCCTGGTCACCACCGTCGTCGCCGGCCTCGCCCTGACGGGTGTCGACTCGGCAGGCGGTGCGCCCGCCCCCCTCGGAGGCATCGTCCGCTCGTGGACGACTCCCGCGGCGTTCATGGCCGTCGTCGCCGGCACGACGTGCCTCGCCGCCGTGTCACGGCTGACCCAGTCACAGTTCGACCCGACCCGTCTCGCCTGGGTGCCCTTGGGCGTCCTGCCGTGGCAGGGGCGCGCGCTCATCGCCCTCGAGACGGCCGTCGTGACGGTCGCGGCCGCCACGGGGGGTGTCGCCATCGTGATCGTGACGGCCACGGCCCTCAACCCCCTGACAACTCCCTGGGGTTCCCTCGTCCTCACCACGGGTCCACTGGTCACCGTCGGCACATCGGTCGTCGTCGCATTGTCACTGACCCCGGCGCTGGTAGGTGCGACGAGCCGCTTCCCGCCGCGTCCGCGACGGGCCAGGCTCGGCCGCGTGCTCGGTTGCACGATCCCCGTCGCGGCCGTCGTGGTGCTCCTGGCCCTGATGCCGTCGACTTCGATGAGGGACGACGACGTGGCCGGGCTGGTGCCCTGGTCGCTCCTCCTCGTCGTCCTCGGCTCCGTCGCCGCGTCCACGATCGGCCCTGCGGCCTGCCGTCTCGCCGCCGCCGGGCTCGGTCTGGTTGCGCGGGGTACCCGATGGACCATTCCCCGACTCGCCTTCCAGGCCGTCGCGGACGGCGTCCGCCGCGATGGCGCGGGCATCTCGGTGCCGATGGTCGGCGTCGCCGTCCCCGGCGGACTCGCCGCCGTCTTCCTGGCGGGCGACGAGGCCCTCCGTGCGTTCGGTTCGCTGGTCACGTCGGAGACGACGATCAACTGGGCGGCCGTGACCGGTCTCGCCACGGCGCCCGCCCTCCTCGCAGCGGTCACGGGTGCACTCGTCTTCAGCCTGTCGGCCCCGATCCGTCGAGACACCGGGCGAGCACTGCTCGCCGCGGGAGCCGCCCCGGCGACCCTTCGGGCCATCGCCTCCTTCGAGGCCGTCTTGCTCTGGGCTCTCGGGGCCCTTGGCGCCGTCGCCGTGGTAGCGGTCTCGGCCTCACCTCTGTTGTCGGCCGCCCAGGCCGACCTCGGCACGTGGGCGGCCGTGATCGTGAACCCGGTCACCCTGTGCTGTTCCGGGCTCGCCCTCGTCGCACTGCTGATGGGCAGTTCGTTCGGCCGACGGTCGTGACCGGCGGCGGATCAGCCGAAGGCCTCCGCCGCCGGTGCCCCGAGCGCCCAGGCCAGGATCGCCGGCCACTCGCCGTAGCCCGAGTCGGGGGTGAGGTGACCGCCTCGGGGCACGACGACGACCGGGGCGTCGACCCGCGCCTCCCAGGTGTCGACCGGGCCGAGCGGCAGCCACTCGTCGTCGTCCCCGGCGACGACGACCGACTCGCCGTCGCCCCCGAGCGCGAGCCGCCGCCCGTCGAACAGCTCCCCGGCCACGAACGCGTGGATCGGCTGGCCGGCGATCAGCTCGGGCGACGGAGGCGCGACCAGCGCGACCCGGTCGGCGGACGGAGGCGCGACGCCGGCCTGCAGCCTCAACCAGAGCAGGCACGAGAGACTGTGGCACAGCACCGTCACCGGACGGCCCGCGGGCAGGGCGGCCCGTTCGTGTCGCACCGCGGCCTCCCAGGCGGCGGGCGTGGGCTCGTCAGCGTCGGGCAGCCGCGGGTAGCGCACCACGTGTCCGCGGGCCTCGAGCTCGCCTGCGAGCCAGCGCTGCCAGTGCCCCTCGGGACGATGGTTCTGCCAGCCGTGCAAGATCAGGAAGGCCGTGGGCGGGGTCGGGAGCGGGGTCGGCGTCGGGGCGGTCGCGTCGGTCACCGTCCGATCATGCCCGGCCCGGCGTCCTCACGTGGCAGGGTCGACCCATGACGTCACACCCGTACCGCGCCCGGTTCGGCGACGGCTACGCCTTCGAGGGTGAGCCCACCCTCGACGGTCCGCCGCCGACCGGATTCCACGTGACGACGCGCAGTCGGGTGATCGGCCACGGCCGGGCCGCCTTCGAGGCCGCAGGGGACGCCGTGCTGCACTGGCAGGTGCACCGCGGCTCGGGCTTCGTGCCCATCGAGGTGCCCGTCCGCGTAGCCGTCGGTGCGACGAGCGTCTGGGGCGTGACCCTCGGCCCCGTGCACCCACCGGTCGCCTGCCGGGTGTTCGCCGTCGTCCGGTCCGCCACCGAGATCGGCTTCGGACACGCCGCCCTGGTCGGCCACCCCCAGCGCGGCTGGGAGAGCTACCGCGTGCACCACCACGACGACGACCGCGTCACCCTCGACATCCGCGTCGTCTGGCTCCCCGCCGCGTGGTGGATGCGGGCCGCCGGGCCGGCGTCCGCACTCGCCCTCTCGCTGATCCTGCGGCGCAACCTCCGTGCCCTCGACGTCGTCGTGGCCTCTGCCTGACGGCACCGCGCCCTCACCGGACGGCCCGGTCACCCCTCCGTGGGGACGAGGAGGCACGGCTCACGAGAACAGGTCGTCGAGCCACCTTTGCCAGGCCGACCCGGTCGCGGCGGCGTCGGCCCCGTCGGCGAAGTCGTGGACGCTGACGCTCACCCCGGCCCCCCAGGCCTCCCGCCCGAAGACGCGGACGAGCGCGCTCGCGGTCCGCAGCCCCACGAACGACGCCGTGCGGTACGAGAGTCCCGCGGCGACCGGACCGACGCCGGGCAGGTCGACCACGACGGCGTCACCGACCTCGACGTCGTCGGCCAGGTCGAGGGCCTGCAGCACCCGGGCGGCCGATCCCGCCGCCCGCGACGACTCCGGGGCGTCGACGCTCGTGAACGTGGCCTCCCGGCCCGTGAACCACGCGACGTACTCGGCGAGGGTGTGCAGGTAGAAGTCGGTGTGCTCCTCGACGCCGGGCACCTGCCCCTCGTCGAAGACGCTCGAGTGCCGGTAGGTCAGCCGGGTCGCCTCCTCGGTGTCGTCGCCTGCCTCGAGGGCGAAGTCGAGCTCGTTGAACCAGCCGCCCTCGCCCTCCATGCGGTTGGCGTAGTGGCGACCCGGTCGCCAGGCCGTGACCACCCCGCCCGGCCCGGCCGCGCCTCCCACCCGGGGTTCGACCTCGCCGGGCCAGAGCCACCCGCCGGTGCCAGTGGTGACGGCGTCGAAGACCACGGCGGGAGGCGCGGCGAGGGTGACGGTCCGGACGATGTCGGCAGCGGGCACGATGACTCTTCTCTCGTCGAGGCGGGTGGGTCGGAGACGGTGGGTCGGACACGGTGGGCCATGGTTGGGACCCGGCGGGGTCAGCCTGCCACCGGGGACCCCGCCGGCGCCACCGTCCCGGGCTCCGAGCCCGCCGTGCCACACTGATCCGATGACCCCTCGACGTCGCCACGCCGGTTCGCCACGCCGTGCGGCCGCCCGCGACGCCTCGCGAGCGGGGGACGTCGACACGACCGTCACCGTGCGTCGCGTCGAGCGGGGCGACCTCTACGTGCGGGTGAACACGATCGGCGACACCGGCGACCGTCCGTTCGTCCTCGTGCCGGGCATCGGCGTCTCGTCCGACTACTTCGAGCGCCTCGCGCCGAACCTCAACGAGTTCGGCCCCGTGCACGCTCTCGACCTGCCGGGCTTCGCCGGGGTGCCGCACCCGGGTCATGCCCTGAGCATCCGCGAGTACGCCGACCTCGTCGGCACCGCCATCGACGAACTGGGACTCCACGACCCGGTCGTCGTCGGGCACTCGATGGGCACGCAGATCGTCGTCGACCTCGCCGCGCGCCGACCCGACCTGTCGACCGTCGTGCTGATCGGGCCGGTGATCGACCCGGCCCATCGTCACGTGCTCGAGCAGGCGGTGCGGTTCGCCCGGGCCGCCTGGCACGAGCCCGGCCGGGTGAAGTTCCTGGCCCTGAGCGCGTACGTGCTCTGCGGGGTGCGCTGGTTCTCGCGCATCCTGCCGAAGATGATGACCTACCCGATCGAGCAGCACCTGCCGCAGATCGCCGCCGACACCCTGGTCATCCGGGGTGAGCACGACGCCGTCGCCCCGCGCGAGTGGGTGCACCGCGTCGGCGAACTGCTGCCCTCGTCCCGCCTGTGGGAGATGCCCGGGGCCGCCCACTCCGTCATGCACGCCCACGCCGAAGAGGTCGCCAAGCTCTGCGTCGAGCACGCCCAACAGCCGATCCGACACGACGAGGGCGTCGAGCTGCACCACTACGTCGACGCGGGGGACGGCGACGAGAGCGACGATTTCAGCCCCAGCCCGGCCGACTTCGTGAAGGCCGTGGGCGCGCGCCTGCGTTCGACCGCGGCGACCATGCGCGGTGACGACGAGGCCCTCGCAAAGGCCAAGACGGACCACGCCGAGTCGATGCAGGCGGCGTTCGACCGTCGCCAGGCCGAGAAGGCCGCGGCCGGCGCCGACCCCGACGACGGCCCGCACATCGAACCCACGACCGGCGGCGCCGACCGCTGACGGTGCAGCTCGTCTCGGGTCGGGGCGGGTCGGGAACGCAGGAGGCGCGGGTCACCTCGCCGCCGCCCCTCACGCCCCCGAGACGGTCAGCCCGATCAGCACGAGGTTGAGGGCGACGACGACCACCACGGCCACCCAGCCGGCGATCCGCGTCCCGACGGCGTTGACGCCCGTGCCCATGAGCGACCGGTCGCTCGTCGCGACGACGAGGGGCACGAGGGCGAACGCGATGCCGAAGCTCAGCACGACCTGGCTGAGCACGAGCAACCACGTCGGGCTGATGCCCGTCGCGAGCAGCACGAGGGCCGGGATCAACGTGACGACCCGGCGCACCATGAGCGGCACCTGCACGTGCAGCAGGCCCTTCATGATCTCGGCGCCCGCCATCGCCCCGATCGACGTGGACGCGAGACCCGACGCGAGGAGGCCGACGGCGAACAGGACGCCGATCACGGGCCCGAGCGCCGCCGCGATGGCCCGCTGGGCCCCGGGGATCGTGTCGGTGCCGTCCTGACCCGACAGGGTCGAGGCCGCGAGCACGAGCATGGCGATGTTGACGCCGCCGGCGACGAGCAACGCCAGCACGACGTCCCACCGGGTGGCCTTCAGCACACGGGCACGGTCCGCCCCCTCGGCCACGACGCCGTGGTGGTCGCGAGTGAGTGCGGAGTGGAGGTAGACCGCGTGCGGCATGACCGTCGCGCCGAGCATCGACGCGGCGAGCAGCACGGCCGTGCTGTCCTCGAAGCGGGGCACGAGACCGGCGAGCATGCCGCCGGCCGACGGCGGGGCGAAGAGCAGACCCGCGCAGAAGCCGAGCGTGAGAACGGCCAACAGGGCGATGACGACGGTCTGGAAGACCCGCCCGCTGCGGTACCTCGTGAGCAGCAGCAGGCCGAGCGAGACGAGGCCGGTGATCAAGCCCCCGACGACCAGCGGCACCCCGAAGAGCAGCTGGAGCGCGAGGGCTCCACCGATGATCTCGGCGACGTCGGTCGCGGCCGCCACCAACTCGGCCTGACCCCAGTAGGCCAGTCGGAGGGGCCGACGACGGAGGCGCGTGCCCATCACCTCGGGCAACGAGCGCCCCGTGACGATGCCGAGCTTCGCCGACAGGTACTGGACGAGCACCGCGATGGCGTTGGCCAGCACGAGCACCCAGAGCAGCGTGTACTGGTACGCCGCCCCGGCCGTCAGGTTGGCGGCGACGTTGCCGGGGTCGACGTACGCGATCGCGGCGACGAACGCCGGGCCGAGCAGGGTGCCGCGCGGTCGGGCGTGCACGACCCGCGGGGGGCGGCCGTCACGGGGTGGGTCGGCGTCGGCACGGCGGGTGTCGGTCGAGCTCATGCCTCGACCCTAGCAAGGTTTCGGCCAACCGAAACCTTGGTATTGCGTGCCCTC
>NZ_LMLG01000001.1:254823-254994 GCF_001421865.1 Frigoribacterium sp. Leaf44 | reverse complement strand
GTGCGATGAACCACGAAGGATCGTGGTTCATCGCACGGAACGGGGTTCGAGCTCGATCCGGTCCGTGCCGGATCAGCCCCGAGGCGCACCGTCCAGGGGTCGGCTGAAGTCAGCCGTGCCGGCGACGGCCGGCCGTCCGGCCGGTGTCACTCGGTGGCGGCGGTGATCTTG
>NZ_LMLG01000001.1:246958-254716 GCF_001421865.1 Frigoribacterium sp. Leaf44 | reverse complement strand
GATCTCGCCCTGGACGTAGGGTCGCACGTCGCTGTCGGGGCCGTAGTAGTCGACGTTGCCGCCCGTGATCGGGAACGAGAACGTGCCGTCGGTGAAGGTCGCGGTGCCCACCACGCCGGGGGTGAGGCCGAGGGTCGTGAGGGCCTCGACGAACGACGCGTCGACGGCGACCTGGGTGTCGACACCGTTCGACAGGTCCGGGATGGACGCCGCGGGCAGGAGGCTCTCGCCGGGGCCGGGTTCGCGGGTCTGGTTGACGGGGTGCGTCGGAGCCGTGTTGTTGCTCTCGGAGTCCGAGGTCGAGGCGCAGGCCGCGAGCGAGAACACGAGGGCTCCGGTGGCGACGACACCGAGGACGCCTCGGCCGAGGGGGGAACGGAAGGGGGTGCGCATGAGTGGTCCTTGTCTGTGCTGCCCGGTGGGGTTGATCGGTGTTCGACGCCCGGGCCGCGTCGGATGGGGCGAGGGGGCGACCCGGCAGGTGCGCCCCCTCGCGGTGCTCAGTCCTGTTCGGAGAAGAAGCGGTCGACCTTGCGGTGGTACCGCTGACCCAGCAGGCCGCCGAGGACGGCTCCGGCGAAGCTCAGCACGACGACGAGGGCGAGCCCGATCAGACCGGCGAGGGACGACGACTGCAGGTCGTCCATCGAGGGCACGAACGGGTTCGGCGACGACGAGTCACCGGACTGGGTGCCGACGACACCCACGACGACGGCCAGGACGATGGTGATGACCACGCCCCAGAGCCAGGTCGCGAGGCCCTGCTTGAAGCCGCTGAAGCGCGCGATGCGCGACGCCGTGTACCCGCCGACGAGGTACCCGAAGAAGATGATCGCGAGCACCACGATGCCCGAGGTCAGCGCCAGCACGTCGGCGTTGTCGGCCGTGAAGCTGCGCAGGTCGGTCATCGCGGTCGACCCCGAGGCGACCCCGCCCCAGGCCGCCAGGACGCCGCCGAAGATCGTGATCATGACGAGGCCGAAGCCCGTCGCGGCGAACCAGCCGAGCAGACCGGCGCCGAAGCGGATGCCGCCGAACTCCTCTTTCTGCTGGGCGAGCAGCTCACGGCGCACCGACACGTGGTCGATGCCGGAGTCCTTAATCAGGGGGTAGGCGTGGGAGCCGGTGTCGCGACCGGCGGCGGCACCCGCAGCCGCGCCTCCTGCTGCTGCCGCGGTCGGTGCGACGGCGGTGGGGGCGTCCTGGCCGAACGAGGGCTGACGCTCGGCCGCGGCGCGGTCGGTGGCGTCGCGCTCGGCGTCCGAGCGGTCGTCGACCCACCCGTCGTGCGAGGACGAGGAGGCGCCGGTCGCCGCGGTCGCGGACGCCGCGGTGGCCGTGTCGTCACGCCGGTCACCCGTGGCGGGGTCCCCGGCGCGGGCGGCCTCGGCGGCACGGAGGGCCTCGTCGTCGTGCAGCGGTCGGCGCGTGCCGTCGGAGGAGGCGGACCAGGCACGCTGGGCGGGCTCGGTCGGAGCCACCATCGGGATCGCCTCGGTGGGACGGCCGGACGAGGCCGCGTCCCGGTCGGACTCGGAGAGGACCTCGGTGTCGCGCGCGTCGGGGTCGGCCGACGAGCCGGCATCGGTCGACGCGTCGGCGTCGGCGGGTCGATCGGACGCCGTGTCGCCGGGGACGTACTCGGCGGGCACCGACTCGGGCAGCGCCTCCTCGTCGGACGGGGCGGGAGCGCCGGACGCATCGCCGGTCGCACGGGCCTCGGCCACGACCCGGCGGTCCTCGGCGTCGGCGATCGGGGCCTGCTGCGTGGGGGCGTCGCCGCCGAAGTCGACGGCGGGGGGCTGCTGCGTCGGGGCGTCGCCGCCGAAGTCGACGGCGGGGGGCTGCTGCGTCGGCACCTCGGAGCCGTACGGCACCTCGGTCTGCTCGACCGTCTCGCCGGTCTCGTCGGACCGCGGGGCGTCGTTCGTGTCGCCGTGCTGGGGATCGCGTCCCTCGTGGTCGGGGCGGTCGCGCCGCGGATCGTTCGCGTCGGTCATGGCTCACTCCTGTCGGTGGGGTCGTTCCCTGGATCTGTGATCCGCCTGAACGTTACGCCCGAACGGCACCCCGGGCCGGGAGCCCCCGCCCTGACCCGGAGGACTCACGGGCCCGGACGAGCCGGTAGCGTGGACCGGACCGCCGAGCGACGAAGGACGACGACGTCATGACCGACACCAGCCAGATCCCCTCCGACCCGACCGCGACCGACCCCGCGGCGACGGCCCGCCGGGGCCCGGCGGCCGGCCGCACGCGACCCAAGCCCGACATCGCCCGGTCGTGGCTGCTGGTCCCCGGCACCGCCCCCGACCGTTTCGACTCGGCGCAGGCCTCACGCGCCGACCAGATCGTCCTCGACATCGAGGACGCGGTCGACCCGGCCCGCAAACCCGCCGCGCGCGACGACGTCGTCGCCTGGCTGACGGGCGGCGGCGAGGCCTGGGTGCGCATCAACGACCGCTCGACCGACTTCTGGTCCGACGACGTCGACGCCCTCATGGGCCTGCCCGGGCTGCACGGCGTCATGCTCGCCAAGACCGAGGCACCCGAGCACGTCACCGAGACCTTCGACCGCCTCGGAGGCGCGGTGCCCGTGCTCGCGCTCGTCGAGTCGGCCCTCGGCATCGAGGAGAGCCCCGCCATCGCCAAGGCCCGCGGCGCGTTCCGGCTCGCGTTCGGCAGCGGCGACTACCGCCGCGACACCGGCACGAGCGCCGACGACCTGGCCATGGCCTACCCCCGCTCACGCCTCGTCGTCGCCAGCCGCATCGGCGGGCTGCCCGGCCCGATCGACGGCCCGACGGTGGGCAGCAGCCACCCCGTCCTGCGCGAGCAGTCCGGTGTCGCGGTCGCGCTGGGCCTGACCGGCAAACTGTGCCTCGACGTCGAGCAGCTGCCCGTGATCAACGAGGTCATCAGTCCCACCCCGTCCGACGTCGCCTGGGCGCAGGACTTCCTCGCCGACTTCGAGGGCCGCGGCCGGGTCATCCGCGACGGCAGCGACCTGCCCCGCCTCGGCCGGGCGCAGAAGATCCAGAAGCTCGCCTCGGCGTTCGGGGTGCAGCCCGCGAGCTGACCGCACGACCGAAGGAGGCGCGTCCCACCCGGGATGCGCCTCCTTTTTTTCGTGCCCGGAACACGATCGAGGCATTGACACGCGATAGTCAGCGACATATCTTTGACACATCGCGACAGGACGTCACGATGACGACTTCTCTCCACCTGACCCGAAAGGAGTACCCCATGGGTACCGACTTCACCACCGAGAACCACGGCGACCCCCGTCGCCGGCACCACGACTTCCCCGACGCCCGACGCGACCTCCCCGGCCGCGGCGAGGGTCACGGCCGCTTCGGCCGTCCGTTCGGCCGCGGGTTCCGCCCCGGCCCCGGCCCCGGCTTCGGCAGCTTCGGCCCCGGTTTCGGCCCCGGCGGCCCGGGCTTCGGCCCCGGCGGCTTCGGGCCTGGCCGCGGCGGACGCGGCCGGGCCCGACGCGGCGACGTGCGCCTCGCGATCCTCTCGCTTCTTTCCGACGCCCCGTCGAACGGCTACGGCCTGATCAAGGCGATCGCCGAGCGCACCGACGGCGCGTGGAAGCCCAGCCCCGGCTCGGTCTACCCCACGCTGCAGCAGCTCGTCGACGAAGAACTCATCTCGTCCGACGAGGCCGCGACCACGAGCGCCTTCACGCTGACCGAGGCGGGCAGGGCCTACGTGGCCGAGCACGCCGACGAGATCGAGAAGGCCTGGGCCGCGACGGCCGACGACGCCAGCGACACCGACCGCGAGTTCCAGACCAGCCTCATGAAGCTGATGGGCGTCGTGAAGCAGTTCCACCACGACGGCAGCGAGGCCCAGCGGGCCGCCGCCACCGCCAAGCTCGACGAAGCCCGCCGTGCGCTCTACACGATCCTGGCGGACTGAGCCCTCGCGGACTGAGCCCTCGCGGGCTGAGCCCTCGCGGGCTGGGCCCTCGCCTGTCGGTGACGTGAGCATCCGAGGAGGCGCGGTGTGGGGATCCCCCGCATCGCGCCTCCTTCGCGTGGTCGCGGCGCCGACCGGACCGATGTCAGGGGTCGTGGGCAGGATGGCCCCACGAGAACGACGACCTGCCGGAGGCGCCCATGAGCACCAGAGACGACCCCACCACCGCGAACCCCGTCGGGCTCGATCGTGCGGGGTACGACCCTTCGTTCCTCACGGTCGACGTGCCCTTGCCGGCCCTCCACACGCTCGCGCGAGAGCTGCCGTACGTACACTTCACGGTGCTGCTCGACCCCGTCCGGCGGTTGGCCGCCCTGACGGCGGTCAACATCGACGGGTCGTCGCTGCTCGACCTCGGCCGAGGCGACGACTGGCACCTCGACGAACGCGTGCCCGACGACGAGCAGACGGGTCCCGAGGTCTACGCCTCGAACGACCTCGACCGGGGGCACCTGGTCCGCCGCCGCGACCCGGTCTGGGGCGAGCCGGTCGTCGCGGCCGCGGCGAACGTCGACACGTTCAGCTTCACCAACGCCGCACCGCAAGCCGCCGAGTTCAACCAGTCGAGAGAACTCTGGCTCGGCCTCGAAGACCAGGTGCTGCAGTACGCCTCCACACACCGGCAGCGGTTGACGGTGTTCACGGCACCCGTGCTGCTCGACGACGACGCGCCCTACCGCGGCATCCGCCTCCCGCGTCGGTTCTTCAAGATCGCGGCGTGGACGACGTCGGACGGCGGTTCGCTGCGCACGGCGGCGTACCTGCTCGACCAGTCCCCCGAGCTCGACGGCGTCGACCTCGAGGCCGCGTTCGCCCGCGCGCACGAGCAGGGCGACCCACCGCCACTCGGGCCGTACCGCACCTACCAGGTACCCGTCCGTGACATCGCCGAGATGACCGGCTTCGACCTCGCGCAACTCGCCGAGGCCGACACCCTGCGACCCGTGCCCACGATCGAGCCGCCGGACGGCATCCGCGAGGGGTGGGTGCCGCTGACGTCGGTCGACCAACTGTCGTTCTGAGACCGGCGACCCCGGCTCATCCAGGGGGCTCGCATCGACTCGTGCCACGATTCTCGGGCCATGGCACCGAACGACCCAGATCCCGTCGACCCCGTCGAGCCCTCCGACGCCGCGTCACGCGGCGACGCCCGACCACTGCCGCCCGAGATGCCCGTCAGCCTGACGATCCTGCGCGACGAGGACGCCCCTCCGGTCCGGGCCGCGCCGTGGCGAGAGGTCCGGGTGGCCTTCCTCGTGCCGACCACCTCGACCGATGCGGCCTCCGGCGTCCGGCACCTGCTCGACGAACCCGAACTGCACTTCTCACCCGGGTTGCGCCAGGGGACGCTGGCGCTCATGCCCCGCCGTTCGGCGCTCCTCCGGGTCGTGCTCGAGTGGGAGTGGTCGGTCGAGGCCGCGTCCTTCTCCGTGAACTCCTTCGAGCCCGAGCCCTTCACGTCCGACGAACGAGACGCTCTCGAGTCGTGGTTGCGGGCGACGGCCCGCAGGCTCCACGTGTTCGAGGGGGCCCTCGCACGAGCTGTCGCCCGGGTCGACCACGACGTGGCGCGGGGCATCGACACGAGCTCTCCCGAATCCTCGTCGGCCGGCGCCGCGGCCGTGGCGCGGGCAGCAGGAGCGATGGGGAGTTCTTCCGGTCCGGACGATTCTCGGCCCGGGGGCTCCCGAGCCGCCGATCTCGCGACGGCCGGCCCGGCCGCCACGACGATGCGGACGGCCACCCTCGGCACGAGGCTCGCCTCCCCCGCCGCCGGAGCCCCCCACCCCGTGGTCGACGTCACCCTGCCGGACGCGAGCGACCCCGGCTGGGAGGTCTTCGTCGACGCCACGAGCGGTCAGACCCTCGGCTACCGCCGGACCCTCGACGACGACGGCAACGCCTACGCGTTCAGCTACCTCGTGGCCGACGACGTCGACGACGTCACACCCGACGACCTGGTCGACTGGCACGACCAGCACATCCAACGACAACTGCTCGTCGAGGACGCCCGCCAGGCGTACGTACACCTGCTCGCCGGGCTCGAGCCGCCCGTCTCGGTGCAGTACACGGTCTGACCGGCCAACGCCGTGCCTCCTCGTCGACGGTCCGACCGACCCGCGCCGCGCCTCCTGGCCACCGGTTCTGCCCGCGCGGCTGGCTCTCGTGCACTCCTCGTCCGGCGCCGCACCCGGTTGACGTGCAATTCGCGACCTCGGGCAACCCCTCAGGCGTGCCGAACCCGACAACAGCCCGACGACGCGCCGCTGACGTACCCCTCAGGACGGCGTGTCGACCCCCGGATGTCGCGAATTGCACAAGGGGCGGCAAGCCGCAGGGGGCCGTAGGGAAGAGGGACGGGGGAAGAGGGGGCCGGGGACGGTCGAGCCCAGGTCAGGGGGCGACGTCGACGATGGCGACGAAGCGGGTGCCGACGCCGTCGACCTCGGCGCGCACGACGCCCGGCTCGGGCTCGGGCAACTCGTCCGCGCCGTGGTCGTCACAGCTGAGGTAGGTGTACTCGGGCCACCACTTCTTGGGGCGGGCGGCCTCGTGGTAGCCGCAGACGACGCACTCCAGCTCGACCCAGACCGGCTTGCCCGTGCGGTTCGCGCGGGACTGCACCAGCCAGGGCGGCGG
Source organism: Frigoribacterium sp. Leaf44 (assembly GCF_001421865.1). Taxonomy (NCBI): domain Bacteria; kingdom Bacillati; phylum Actinomycetota; class Actinomycetes; order Micrococcales; family Microbacteriaceae; genus Frigoribacterium; species Frigoribacterium sp. Leaf44. The sequence goes on along the minus strand of NZ_LMLG01000001.1, from coordinate 248,092 downwards.
CGTCCGTTCCATCGCGACGAGCTCGTCGACCGTCATCTTCGGCGGCAGCCCGTGGCGCTTGGCCATCTCGAGGGGGATGTCCAGTCGCAGGGCGGCGTCTCGTCGCGTGATCACCCGCACACGCTACCCGCCCGCCCGCGTCCGCCGCGAGCAGCATGTCTGTTGCCACGCGCAACACCCGGCGTCAAGTCGGCCAGAGTGCCGACTTGCCCCCGGACGGGGGCCAGGCGGAAGCTCGACCCAGGCGGGACGTGCCCGATCCACCGGGTCGGTCGATCACCGGACCGCCCGGCCGGCACCGCAGGCCGGCACCACCCGACACGCACCACCCGAACCAAGGGGAACCACATGAAGAAGTTCGTCGCCGCCGCCCTGACCGCCGCGGCCCTCGCCGTCGGATCGCTCGGGGTCTCGACCTCCGCCGTCGCCGCCGGCCCCGACAACACGATCCGGTCGACGGACATCGTCGGCGGCCAGAAGGCACCCACGACGCCGTGGGCCGTGCAGCTGGTCTTCCGGACCGGGGGCACCGCGAGCTACGCCTGCACCGGCGAACAGATCAACGCCAGCTGGGTGCTGACCGCCCGCCACTGCATCGACGGCGTCACCTCGATGCAGGTCTACCACTCGAACAGCACGACGAACCCGGGCACCGCGATCGCCGTCGACCGCGTCGCCGCCGCCCCCGCGGGCGACATCGCGCTCGTGCACCTGAGCCAGTCGAAGACCCTCGGCAGCTACCCGTCGCTGAACCTCGGGTTCCAGGCGACCTCGTCGGGCAGCGGCACGATCATGGGCTACGGCCTGCGCGCGAACTCGGTGCAGTCCGACGGCCTGTACCAGGCGACGGTCGGCCTCACCGGCCGCAGCACCGACGCCTACGGCGGGGTCGCGCAGCACCTGAACGGCACCACCGGCGCGGCGAACCACGGTGACTCGGGTGGCCCCCTGATCGTGAACGGCCAGATCGTGGCCGTCTGCTCGACCGGCGACGAGGCCGACCCGGGCGCGAACACCCGCGCCGGGTCGAACTACGCCGTGCTGTCGCAGAGCGCGAGCTGGATCCGCTCGACGGCCGGCCTCTAGTCCGCCGGCGGGCCGGTCCGTCGGCGACGAACGACCACGGACGCCCGG
>NZ_LMLG01000001.1:204552-246911 GCF_001421865.1 Frigoribacterium sp. Leaf44 | reverse complement strand
GGTCACGTGACCGGGGCGCGCCTCCGTCGTCGTGGCGACCCGCGCCTCCTCGGCGGCGTCGGCCGCCGGACGTCAGACGATCGGCTTCTCAAAACAGATCGACTGCGGGATGGTCGTGACGTAGGGCTCGTAGGTCGGGATGCGGGTGAACCCGATCTTCTCGTAGAGGGCGACGGCGTCGGGCTGGCGATCCCCGGTCTGCAGGATGAGTCGGCTCGCACCGCCCTCGCGGGCGACCGTCTCGAGCTCGGCCATCAGGAGTCGGCCGATGCCGCGGCCGCGCTGACCGTCCGCGACGATCACGCGCTTGACCTCCCATTCGCCGTCCCGGCTCTGCACGAGGGCGTGGCCGACGGGCGTGCCGCCGTCGGCACCGTCGTCGGCGACCACCAGCACGGTGGCCAACACGTTCGACGGGTGGACCGTGAGGGCGGCGTTCCGCGCCTCGACGACGGCGACGGGCTCGACGACGTCGCGGTGGTAGCGGACGGTCATCTCGGCGTCCATGGCGTCACGCAGGGCGACGGCACGGGGGTCGTCGAAGGCGACGCGTTCGAGGTGGAGCGGGGGCAGGGCGGAGGGAGCGGTGTTCGTCACCAGACGATTCTGCCCCCTCGGGCGGGACCCGGTGGACGTGCTACAGGCGGACGCCGCGCGCCGACATGAACGGCACGGGGTTCGTCGAGGCGCCGCCGACGCGGGTCTCGAAGTGCAGGTGGCAGCCGGTCGAGTTGCCCGTCGAGCCGACGAGCGCGATCAACTGGCCCGCGACGACGCTCTGCCCACGGGACACCTTGATGCCGCCGTTGACGATGTGGCCGTAGGCGGTCGAGACGCCTCCGCCGTGGCTGATCTGGATGTAGTTGCCGTAGCCGCCGGTCAGGCCCGCGAAGGTCACCGTGCCCGAGGTCGCGGCATAGATGGGGCTGTTGCAGCCGGGGGCCAGGTCGATGCCGTCGTGCATGCGGTAGACGCCGGTCACCGGGTTGACGCGCATGCCGTAGCCGCTCGACATGTAGCCGGCGCTGGGACGCACCCAGCCCGAGCCGGTCGAGGCACCGCCGCCACCGGACGAACCGCCGCCGGTCGACGGAGCGGGTGCGGGAGCGGAAGGCGTCGAGGGCCGGGCGGCGGCGGCCGCGGCAGCCGCGGCGCGCTGCTGACGGAGGGCCTCGGCCTGGCGGGCGGCCTCGGCGGCCGCCGCGGCCTTGCGGGCTTCTTCGGCCTGACGTGCGACCTCGACGCCGGTGGCGTAGTCGGCCTCGGTCTGCAGGCTCTGGTCCTGCAGCACGGCGAGCTGACCCTGGAGGCGCGACTCGTTCTCTTGCTGGGCGGCGACGGCGGCCGCGGCGGCGTCGGACGCGGCCTGCGCCTCGTCCATCGAGACCTGGGCGGCACCCTGTAGCTTCACGAGCGCGTCCGAGGCGACCTTGGCCTGGTCGGACAGCGACTGCGCCACGTTGCGGTCGTTCACGGCCTGCTGACGGATGCCGTCGGTCTGCTCGGTGAGCTTGCTCATCGCGCCGAGCCGGTAGAGGAGGTCGTCGGCCTGCTCGGTGTCGCCCACGAGCTGCGACGACACGTTGCCGCCACCCGTGCGGGCGAGCTGGGCCGAGACCTGACCGGCGCGCTGCTCGCTGGCGTCGGCCACCGCGGCCTTCTCGTCGGCCTGCGACTGCAGTTCGGCGAGCTTGGCGGCACCGGCGTCGGCGTCGGCCTGGGCCTGCTCGAACTCGGCACCGAGACGCTCGGCCTCGGCCTGGGCGGTGCTGGCGTCGCTCGCGAGCTGATCGAGCAGCCCCTGGATGCGGCTGACCTCGGCGGCCTTGGCCGACTCGCTCGACCGGGCGGCCTGGACGTCGTCCCACGAGGGGTACGAAGCGGCCTGCGCGGGCGAGGCCCCGAGCACCGTGCCCGACACGACGAGCGTGAGGCTGAGCAGCACCGTCGCCACGGCGGCGGCGACGCCCTGTCGGCGGGGCAGGGTCACGGGCGAAGTCACGGAGGAGCACCTATCTCTGGTCGGCCCCGAGCCCGCAGGACGCGCCGGATCGACGGTCGTCGGGGGGTGGGGAACCCGATCAGCCTACGGGCGGAAACGGGAAGGGTAAACCCGCACATCAAGGTTTCTCGTCATCGGCTTGTCCCCAGTCGGGGGTTCACAGGGGGATGCACGACACGACTCCAGTCACACGAGTCACACGATCTGTACCCCGAATGACGAGGAGGCGCGGGTCGGCGACACCCGTCGCCCACGACGACAGGCATCGCCCGGGCGGGCCGGGACCCGGCGCCGGGGACCGGACTCGGGCGCCGATGCCGACGGACCCGGTCGCGGAGGTGGACGGACCCGGACGCGCCGTCCGGGTCAGTCGACGAAGGCGGAGTTGAGACGGTGCAACGCCGCGGCGAGCGCGTCGACCTCGGCGGCCGTCCACCCCTCGAGCCGGTCGGCGAGAGCGGACCGGTTGGCGTCGACGGACCGGGCGAGCAGATCACGACCACGGACGGTCAGCGTGAGCGCCTGCCCTCGTCGCCCCTCGACCGCGGCCCCCTCGCCGGGCTCGACGAGGCCCAGCTGGACGAGTCCGCCGAGCTGGCGCGAGACGGTCGACCGGTTGAGGCCGAAGTCCGCCGCGATGTCGGTGGCTCGGCACCCGGGGTGGGCCGCGATGAAGGTGACGAGCGAGTGCTCGACGAACGACAGCGGGGCGCTCTTGTGCCGGGCGCGGGCGACGGCCCGTCGGGACACGGTCTCGAGCTCCGAGTAGACCGTGTCGATGCCTTGCTGCCCCCGCTGGTCCGTCACGGGGCCAGCCTAACGGCGTGCCGTCGGGAACACCGAGGGGGTCGATTGTGTTGCATACTGCAACTGTAGACCCGACGGGCAACGGCGCCCCCGACCACGAGGAGCCCCGTGACGACCACCGACCTGACCCTGCACCGCCCGGACGACGGCGCGCGCCCCGACCCCGACTCGTTCCGCGGCGACCCTCTCCGTGGGCGGGACGACCGACCCGACCCGCGCCTCCATCGCGGCCACCAGCACGCCGGGCCCACGACCGTGCGCCGCCCGCGACCCGACGCCGCGGCCTGGCGGTCCCTCGGCCTGCACGTGCTCATCCCCCTCTTCCTGGCCACCGGCATGGCCCTCGCCTACCTCGGCGCCTTCGGCCACCCGACCCCCCACCACGTGCCCGTCGCCGTCGTGGGCAGCTCGGCCCAGAGCGAGGTCTTCGCCCAGCAGCTCAACGACGCCGACCCGGACGCCCTCGACGTGCGCACCGTCGCGGACGCCGACGCGGCGCGCAGGCTCATCACCGACCGCGAGATCTCGGGTGCGTTCGAGGTCGGCGCCACCGACGCGACCCTGTACGTCTCGTCCGCGGCGTCCGACACGACCGCGAGCGTCCTGCAGAAGGTGTTCGGACCGGTCGCCTACGAGCTCGGCCTGCCCCTGAAGGTCGACGACGTCGTGCCGAGCGGCGAGGGCGACCCAACGGGACAGGGACTGTTCTTCCTGCTCGTCGCCCTGAGCGTCGGCGCGTACGCGAGCGCCGCGGCCATCTCGGCGGCGAGCGCCCGGCTGGGACTCGGCTCGCGCCTCCTCGCCGGTGTCGTCACGGCCGCCGTGATCGCGGCGATAGGCACCGTCGTCGTCGGCCCCGTCTACGGTATCGTCACGACCGGCCTGTGGGGCGTGGCACTCGTCAGCTGGTTGTACGTCACCGCCGTCGTCGTGATCGGCATCGGCCTGCACCCCCTGCTGCGCCACTGGACGACGCCGGCCCTGACCATGCTGTTCGTCATGTTGAACTTCACCAGTTCGGGCGGCGTCTTCTCGTCGCAGCTCGTGCCGCCCTTCTTCGGGGCGTTGGGTGCCTTCTGGAACGGCTCCGCCTGGCTGCACGCCACGCAGTCGATCGTGTACTTCCCCGGCCAGGGCTGGGGCCGGGCCGGGCTGACGCTCTCGCTCTGGCTCGCAGCCGGTCTCGCCCTCGCCGGACTCACCCATCTCTGGAGCGTGCGCCGCACCCGGCTCGCGAACGAACGCGTGGCCGTCCGCGAGGACGAGGAGGGCATCGCGGCCTGACCCGGCAGGGGGCGCGGGCCGACCCGGCAGGCGTCGCGGGCCGACCCGGCAGGCGTCGCGGGCGCGTGCGAGACTCGACCGGTGACGACGACGCACGAGACCCTCCGGCCACCCCGACGCGACGAGCGCAACTGGGCCGACAGCTTCAGCTACGGGGCGACCCGGGTCGTGCAGCCGACCACGGTCGACGAGCTGAGCGAACTCGTCGCCGGGGCCCCCCGCATCCGGGCGCTGGGCACACGCCACTCGTTCAGCGACGTGGCCGACGGCCCGGGGCTGCTGGTGTCGACCACGGCGTTGCCCGCCGACCCCGTGATCTCGGACGACGGCCACAGCGTCACCGTCGGGGCCGGCACGAACTACGCCGTCCTCGCGCAGCACCTCGACCGGCACGGACTCGCCCTGCTGAACATGGGGTCGTTGCCGCACATCTCGGTGGGTGGCGCGATCGCGACCGGCACCCACGGCTCGGGACTCGGCCTGGGGAGCCTGTCGAGCGCGGTGTCGGCCCTCAAGATCGTCGGGCCCGACGGGTCGCTCCGGACCGTCCGTCGTGGGCAGCAGGGCTTCGACGGCAGCGTCGTGGCCCTGGGCGCCCTCGGCGTGGTGGTCAGGGTGACCCTCGACGTCCAGCCCGGGTTCCGCATGCGGCAGGACACCTACGTCGACCTGCCCTGGTCGAGCGTCGAGGACCACTTGACGGACGTCATGGGAGCCGGTCACAGCGTCAGCTTCTTCCACGAGTTCGACCACCGCATCCGCGAGGTGCTGGTCAAGTCGCGCGTGCCCGAGGGCCTCGCCGACGTGTCGATGCCCCGTGACCTGTGGGGCGCCCGCCCCGCCCCCGTCGACGAGCACGCCGAGGTCACCGGCACGAAGTCGACCCCGATGGACGGCAGCGTGGGGTCGTGGGCCGACCGGCTGCCGCACTTCCGCATCGACGCCACCCCGTCGGTCGGTTCCGAACTGCAGAGCGAACACTTCGTCGCCCTCGAGGACGGTGCGGCCGCACTCCGCGCCGTACGACACCTCGGCGACGAGCTGCGCCCGCACCTGCACACCTGCGAGACCCGCACCGTCGCGGGCGACCCGCTCTGGTTGAGTCCGACACCGCAGGACAGCCTGGCCATCGCGTTCACCTGGAAGAAGCACCCCACCGAGGTCGCCGCCTTGATCCCCCGGATCGAGGAGGCGCTGGCACCGTTCAGCCCGCGCCCCCACTGGGGCAAGCTGTCGGCCCTGCCGCACGCGGCGATCGTCGAGGCCTACCCCCGGCTGGCCGACTTCGCCGCGCTCGTCCACGAGGTCGACCCCGAGGGCAAGTTCTCCGGCCCGGCACTCGAGCGCCTGCTCGCCTAGCCGTGCCGGGCGGCCGCCGGATCGGGGGTCGGACCGAGAGTCGGCCCCGGTGCCGGACCGACGGTCGTCTCGACGGTCAGTAGGACTCGCCGGTGGGATCGGCCGCGTCGAGGTCGAGCAGTTCGGCACCGCCGACGGGCAGGCCCTGCCAGGTCCGGAGGCGCCAGCCGCGATCGAGGGTGCCCTCGAGCGTGACGACGCCCGTGTTCTCGAGCAGGTGGTGCCGGATGAACTCGTCGTCGGCGTTGACCGCCCGCGACCCGACCCAGGCGCGGATGGCCGCGCCGTGGCTGACGGCGGCGACCGTCTCGTGACCGTCACGCTCGCCCGCGACGATCAGGTCGGCCAGCGCCGCGTCGTAGCGAGCGAAGAACTCGTGCCCGTCTTCCGATCCGGGCACCCGCGCGTCGAGGTCACCCTCCGCCCAGGAGAAGACGCAGCCGACGTAGGCCGTGACCGCGGCGGCGTCGCTGCGGTCTTCGAGGTCACCCGCCTTCACCTCGCGCAGCCCGTCGAACACCGTCGGCGTCAGCCCCGTGGCGGCGGCCAGAGGAGCCGCGGTGAGCTGCGTGCGCACGAGCGTGCTGACCGCGAGCGCACCGACCGTCTCGTCGGCGAGGGCCGTGGGCAGCGCCTCGGCCTGGCGCCGACCGAGGTCGGTGAGCCCCACGCCGGGGGCGACGGTGCCGAGCTTGCCCTCGACGTTGTCGGGGGTCTGACCGTGGCGGATCAACAACAGGCGCATGATCGTCCACCCTAGGGCGGACCTCCGGCACGGTCGGCCGGTCGGCCGGTCAGCCGGTCGGTCGGTCGACGAACGCGACCCGCGCCTCCCGGACTCGGTGCGCACGTCCCGGCCCGCGCCTCCCGGACTCGGCGCGCACATCCCGGCCCGCGCCTCCTGGACTCGGTGCGCACATCCCGGCCCGCGCCTCCTGGACTCGGCGCGCACATCCCGGCCCGCACATCCCCTCCGCCTGTGCCATTCCCGACCGTTGCCGGCCGCGTCGACGTACCGAACCCGACAACTCCCCCGGGACACGCCGCTCACCTCCGTGCCGCACCGGCATGTCACGGCGCCTCTGTCGCGAAATGCTCAGCGCGCGGGCGGCGGCGGCGGCAGGGACAGGGAGGCGGAAGGCGAGGAGGCGCGGTGCGGCCGGGCGGTCAGGCGTCGGGCCAGAGGCGGCCGGCGTCCACGACGACGTCGGCCCGGGCGCGGGTGGCCCGGACGAGCCGGGCGTTCGCCTCGTCGGGGCCGGCGGCCCAGGCCTCGGCGGCCTCGGGCGTCATGCCGAAGCGGACGTGGCGGTCGACGAGCCAGCGGCGTCGGAGCCCGGACGGGGTGTCGACGAACCACACCTCGTCGAACGCCGAGCGCACCTCGGGCCACGGCGCGAGCTCGGCCAGCAGGTAGTTCCCCTCGCTGACCACGACCTCGACGGACGGATCGACCTCGACCGCGCCGCCGATCGACTCCTCGACGCCCCGGACGTACTCGGGTGCCCACACCGTCCCCGACCGCCACCGCAGCCGCTCGAGCAGGGCGAGGTAGCCGTCGGCGTCGAAGGTGTCGATGGCTCCCTTGCGGTCGAGACGGTCGAGTCGGGCGAGGGTTGCACCGGCGAGGTGGAAACCGTCCATGGGGACGACGACGGCGCGCACCCCGACCCGCGTGAGGCCCTCGACGGCGGCCGCGGCCGCCGTGCTCTTCCCGCCACCGGGCTCACCCGCGACGCCGATCAGGGTGCGGACGGGCGTCGGGGCCGACCCGACGGCCGAGGCGAGGCCCGCGGAGGAGCCGAGCCGCGCCTCCTGCGTCCGGGCGTGGACCGCGAGGGCACGGGAGACGAGGTCGTCGACCGAGCCGATCGGTGCGACGGTCACTCGGGGCGGCCGGCCGAGCCGGGACGGGTGCCGTCGTCGTCGCCGACGTCGGCGGTGCGCAGCTCGGTCAGGGCGGCCTCGCGGCGCGACCGGCGCCAGGCGAGCAGGGCGTGCAGGGCGATCGGCACGACCGACAGCACGACGAGCACGACCGCCAGCACGTCGATGTGGTCGCGGATGAACGGGATGCCGCCGAGCAGCGAGCCGAGCACCGTCATGCCCACGGCCCAGAGGAAGGCGCCCGTCACGTTGAAGAGCAGGAACTTCGGGTACCGGTAGCCCGCGGTCCCGGCCGCCAGAGGGACGTAGGTGCGGACGATCGGGACGAACCGTCCGAGGATCAGGCTCGTGCCGCCGTACTTCGCGAAGAAGGCCTCGGCACGTTCGAGGTAGGCCGTCTTCAGGATGCGCGCGTCGTCCGTGAAGAGGCGGCGGCCGAATCGGTTGCCGAGGAAGTAGCCCACCTGGTCGCCCAGCACCGCGGCGACGAAGGCGCAGAGCGCGATCACCCAGACCTGCAGCCCCAGCGCCTCGTGCAGCACGCCGGCGGTGAAGAGCAGCGAGTCGCCGGGCAGGAAGGGGAACAGCACGCCCGACTCGATGAAGACCATCAGCGAGATGCCGGCGAGGGCCCAGGGCCCCAGGGCGGGCAGCAGCTCGTCGGGGTTGAAGAGGACGAACCCCCCACCGGTCGAGGCGGGCAGGGCGGCGAGCAGGGTGTCGGCGATCACGAGGGACGACTGTAACGGGTCGACCCCGGGACGCGGCGTCCACCGAGCGGACCACTCGTGCATCCACCGGTCTCGGCCGGGCGGGGGATGCCCCGGGCGCACCGCGCCCCTAGCCTGGGGCGATGCGGACACCCCTCAGCATGCCGACGACAGGACGCACGCGATGATCGAAGCCCGGAACCTCACCAAGATCTACGGAGACAAGCGCGCGCTCGACGACGCCACCTTCACGGTCCGACCCGGTCTCGTCACCGGGTTCCTCGGCCCGAACGGCGCCGGCAAGTCCACCACCATGCGCATGATCGTCGGACTCGACCGCCCCACCAGCGGCAGCGTCACGGTCAACGGCAAGCGGTTCGCCGACCACGCGGCCCCCCTGCACGAGGTCGGCGTCCTGCTCGACGCCAAGGCCGTGCACACCGGTCGCAGCGCGCACGACCACCTGCTCGCCATGGGAGCCACCCACGGCATCGGCAAGAAGCGCGTCGACGAGGTGATCGCCCTGACCGGCCTCGAATCGGTCGCGAAGAAGCGCGTCGGCGGGTTCTCGCTCGGCATGGGCCAGCGCCTCGGCATCGCCGCCGCACTGCTCGGCGACCCGGCCACCGTCATCCTCGACGAGCCCGTCAACGGCCTCGACCCCGAGGGCGTCGTCTGGGTGCGCACCCTGGCCCGCTTCCTCGCGAGCGAGGGCCGCACCGTGTTCCTCTCGTCGCACCTGATGAGCGAGATGGCGCAGACCGCCGACCACCTCATCGTGCTCGGGCGCGGCAAGGTGCTCGCCGACTCCCCCATCTCGGACGTCATCTCACAGGCCTCGGGCGACGCCGTCCGCGTCCGCAGCCCGCACGCCGACCACCTCGTCTCGTTGCTGCAGGGGCCCGACGTCGCCGTCACGGCCGTCGAGCCCGGCGTCGTCGAGCTGCGCGGCATCACCGCCGAGCGGGTCGGCGACCTCGCCGCCTCGTCCGGCGTCGTGCTGCACGAGCTCACCCCACTGGTCCGCTCGCTCGAGGACGCGTACATGACCCTCACGCAGGACTCCGTCGAATACCACGCAGGAGGCGCGGCGCGAGGCAGCCACGTCGCCCCCGACACGCAGACCCCCCAGGGAGCGACCCGATGACCGCCACGACCCCCACCCGTCACCGCGACCGACCCGCGCGCCCGACCTCGAAGCTCACCTTCGGCGGCGTGCTGCGCAGCGAGGTCATCAAGCTGCGCACGCTCCGCTCGACCTGGTGGTGCCTGTCGATCATGGTCGTCATCATCGTCGGCTTCGGTGCCCTCTTCGCCCTGAGCGCGGGCCTGTTCCAGGCCGGCGAGGCCAGCACCGAACAACAGCAGCAGATCGTCGCGCAGTCCGTCTCGGTCGGCGTGGTGTTCGGCCAGCTCGTCGCGTCGATCCTGGGCGCCCTGGTGATCACCGGCGAGTTCGGCACGGGCATGATCCGGTCGACCTTCTCCACGGTGCCCAAGCGCCTGCCCGCGGTCGTCGCCAAGCTCGTCGTGGTCGCGCTGACGCTCTTCGTGGTGTCGCTGGTCGCCCTCGTCCTGACCCTGCTGATCAACAGCGCGATCCTGCCGTCGAACGACATCACGGTCGACTTCGGCGACGGCGCCCTCTGGCGGAGCGTGGTCGGTGCCGCGGCCTCGATCGCCTTCATCGGCATGATCGCCTTCTCGCTCGGGGCGATCATCCGCAACGGTGCCGGTGCCATCGCGGCCTCGGTCGGCCTGGTCTTCGTGCTGCCGATCATCGTGCAGATCTTCACGGCGTTCGTCGACGCCGCGTGGGTGTACACGCTGGCCGAGATCATCCCGCCGAACGCCGCCGCCCGGCTCTACGACTACGTCGTCTCCGGCCAGTCGGCCGTGGCCCTGCCCAGCCCGGACGGAGCCCTCGTCCTCGAGCCGTGGAGCGCTCTGCTCGTGCTCGTCGGCTGGGTCGTGGTGCTCTTCGGTCTGGCGCTCGCGCTCGTCAAGCGACGCGACGTCTGACCGACCGGCACCGCGCCTCCTCGGGGTGACGTCGGGGCGTTCGTGACGGATCGGGAAGAACCGGACCGTCTCGTACGTTCGGACGCACAGGCATACCCGCCGTCACCTCCGAGGAGCCCCATTTGAGCATCGACCCCTCTCCCCCGACGACCGTCGGCGACAGCCGAGCCGGCGAGAGCCGAGTCGGCGACACCGCGACAGCGGGTGCCGACGGCGACCAGGCCGGCACCGAGGCGCGCAACAAGCTCGTCATCGGGCTGCTGCTCGTGTCGGCTTTCGTCGTGATCCTCAACGAGACGATCATGGGCGTCGCCCTGCCGAGCCTCACGCGAGACCTCGACATCACCGTCACGGCGGGGCAGTGGTTGACCACGGGCTTCATGCTCACCATGGCCGTGGTCATCCCGATCACGGGCTTCCTGCTGCAGCGCTTCAACACCCGCCCGGTGTTCATCACCGCGATGAGCCTCTTCAGCCTCGGGACGGCCATCTCGGCGATCGCCCCCGGCTTCGGCGTATTGCTGCTCGGACGCGTCGTGCAGGCCTCGGGCACGGCGATCATGATGCCGCTGCTGATGACCACCGTGCTCACCCTCGTGCCGCCGGCCACGCGCGGCCGCACGATGGGCAACATCTCGATCGTCATCTCGGTCGCCCCGGCCATCGGTCCGACGATCTCGGGCGTCATCCTGAGCGTGCTCGAGTGGCGCTTCATGTTCATCCTCGTGCTGCCGATCGCCCTCGCCGCGCTCGCGCTCGGCGCCGCCCGCGTCAAGAACGTCACCACGCCGAAGAAGGTGCCCCTCGACGTCACGTCGGTGATCCTGTCGGCCTTCGCCTTCGGCGGCATCGTCTTCGGGCTCAGTTCGATCGGCGAGGGGGCCGAGGCCGCCGTCCCCGCCTGGGTGCCGCTGGCCGTCGGCGTCGTCGCGCTCGTCGCGTTCGTGCTGCGCCAGCGCTCGCTGCAGCGTCGCGACCGCGCCCTGCTCGACCTGCGCACGTTCTCGTCGCGCACCTTCACGATCTCGGCGTCGGTGCTCGGCGTCGGCATGATCGCCCTGTTCGGCACCCTGATCGTCCTGCCGATCTACCTGCAGAACGTGCACGGCCTCGACCCGCTCGCCACCGGGCTGCTGCTGCTGCCCGGCGGTCTCGTCCAGGGCCTGCTGTCGCCCGTCGTGGGACGCCTGTTCGACAAGTACGGCCCGACCGTGCTGCTCGTGCCCGGCACCACCCTCGTCAGCGCCGTGCTGTGGTTCATGTCGACGGTGTCCGAGTCCACCCCGATCCCGATGGTCCTCGCCGCCCACGTCGCCCTCAGCATCGGCCTGGCCTTCATGTTCACGCCGCTGTTCACGTCGGGCCTCGGGTCGTTGCCGTCGAACCTGTACTCGCACGGCAGCGCGATCGTCGGCACGGTGCAGCAGCTGGCCGGCGCCGCCGGCACCGCCGTGTTCGTCACCGTGATGACCCTCGCCGCCACCGCGGCCGCCAGCCAGTCCGGTGCCGGTGCCGCCGCGACCGGAGTCGGCGTGCGCGCCGCGTTCCTGGTCGGGGCCATCATCTCGGTGTTCGCCGTCGTGGGGTCGTTCTTCGTGCGGCGCCCGCCGGTCGTCGAGGGCGCCGAGCCGGTCGTCGCGCACTAGCCTGCCGCGACGCACGGCGCGGGACGCACGGCGCACGGCGCGGGAAGCGGATCGTGCGACGCGGGCCGCGCATCGCGCGACGCGGGACGCGGGACGCGCATCGTGCGTCGTGCGTCGACGCTGTGCGCTTCGGCGCCTCGTGATTCGCGACTTTCGAGCTGCCGATGGTCACGGCCCTCCACTGGGGAGGAGCCGACCATCGGCAGCTCGTCGCCGTGTCGATCGACCGTGAGGTCGAGGACCATCACAGCACCGACGGCCCGAACCGCGTGATGCCGTGCCCGGACCGCCCGATGGCACCGGCGTCGTACCCGCGCCCGCGCCACCTCAGCCGCTGCGGGTGCGGGTGCGGGTGCGGGTGACGGCAACTCCTGTCCTGGGGCGCGCCCGGCCTCCGGGTCCCTGTCTTCCTGGTCCGCACCTCATCGCCGGTCCTGCGTTGCCGACGCGCACCCCCTCAGCCCCTGCGGTTGCGGGTGCCGACTGCGGTGCTCCACCAGTTCGCCCATGAACCGCTGGGTGCGGGTGAGGCTGCAGGTGCAGGCAATTCCTGCCCTGAGGCGCGTCCCGCCTCCGGGTCCCTGCCTTTCCGTCCCGCGCCTCTTCGGCCGTCCTGCGTAACCGACACGCACCTCCTCAGCCCCTGCGGGTGCGGGTGCGGGTGGCGGCAACTCCTGTCCCCGGATGAGCCCCGCCTCTGGGTCCCTGTCTTTCCGGCCCGCGCCTCCTCGGCGGTCCTGCGTTACCGACCCGCGCCTCCTGGGGCTGCTGCTTCCTCGACGTACGGGCCGATGCGGACACGGGCTTCGAGCGCGAGTAGCGTCCTGGCACGTGCAGATCATGCAGACTTGCAGTCCGCGCACCCGTCGTCACGCACCACCGGGAGGCCGACCCATGACAAGCTCACCCACCACCTCGCCGAACGGCGCCTCGGGCGGAGGCACGCGCAGCCTCGTCCCGGCCCGGATGGACCGTCTGCCGTGGACGAGGTTCCACTGGTCGATCGTCGTGGGCCTGGGGTTCTCGTGGGTGCTCGACGGGCTCGAGATCCAGATCGTCGCGTCGGCCGGGTTCCAGGCCGACCTGGGGCTCACCGCAGCCGAGGTCGGACTGCTGGGCACGATCTACCTCGTCGGCCAGGTCTTCGGGGCACTCATCTTCGGGCGGATGGCCGACAGCCTCGGGCGCAAGAAGCTGTTCATCCTGACCCTGGCGATCTACCTCGTGGCGAGCGCCATCGCGGGCCTGTCACCGAACTTCGTGTTCCTGGCCGTGTTCCGGTTCTTCGCCGGGGCGGGGATCGGCGGGGAGTACGCCGCCATCAACTCTGCGATCGACGAGCTCATCCCGTCGAAGTACCGAGGACGCGTCGACATCGCCATCAACGGGACGTACTGGGGCGGCGCGGCCCTGGGCGCCACGGCCAACATCTTCCTGCTCGACCCGAACCTGTTCGCCGAGAACGTCGGCTGGCGCATCGGGTTCTTCATCGGCCCGGTGCTCGGACTCGCGATCATCTACCTGCGCCGCCACATCCCCGAGAGCCCACGGTGGCTGATGACGCACGGACGCGAGAAGGAAGCCGAGGCGACGGTCGACGACATCGAGGCCCGCGTCGAGAAGGACGAGGGCACCGGCCACCTCACCCCCGTGTCGGACGACCAGGCCATCGAGGTGGTCGCCGCGGGGCGGATCGGGTTCGGCACCATCATCCGCACCTTGGTACACGACTACCCGAAGCGCACCTTCGTCGGCGCCGCGATGATGATCACGCAGTCGTTCCTGTACAACGCGATCTTCTTCACCTACGCGCTCGTGTTGCAGAACTTCTACGGCACGAGCCCCAGCAGCACGCAGTACTTCTTCCTGATCTTCGCCGTGGGCAACCTGCTCGGACCTCTCGTGCTGGGGCCGCTGTTCGACAGCTGGGGTCGGCGTCAGATGATCTTCCTGACGTACGCCGTGTCGGCCGCCGTGCTGGCCGTGTCGGCGATTCTCTTCCAGGCGGACGTGCTGAACGCCGCGACGCAGACCGCGTTCTGGAGCGTCTCGTTCTTCTTCGCCTCGGCGGGCGCCTCGTCGGCGTACCTGACCGTGAGCGAGATCTTCCCGCTCGAGCTGCGGAGCCAGGTGATCGGGTACTTCTTCGCCCTCGGCCAGATCGTCGGGGCCGTGGCCCCGAGCCTTTACGGCGCACTCATCGGCGACGGCAGCGACCGGGGGCCACTCACGGGCGGGTACTTCCTGGGCGCCGGCGTCATGCTCGTCGGCGGCGTCATCGCACTGATCTTCGGGGTCGACGCGGCTCGTAAGTCGCTCGAGACGATCACCACGCCCCTCTCGGTCGTCCCTGCGTCGAAGGAGCCGCCGCGGCGCTGACGTGGCCGTCCCGGGCCGGGCCGGGCCGGGCGGGGTTGCGCCCGGCGGGGCCGGGTTTAGCCCGGCGGGGCCGGGCTGGCTGCTCTCGAGATCACCCCGCCGGCAATTCCTGACCGGTACGCCACCGAGGAACCGCCAGGCGCCAGCGTCTGCGGCCCCGGGGCCCGAGCACCTGCGGCAATGAGGAGTTGCAGGCACCCTCGACCGGACGCGTACCGCCCGCAGTGTGGACCAGTGCCTCGATCGCCTCGGCCGTCGACCGCCATCTGTCCCGCACCATCTGGGCGCTGGCCCGGAACGGTATCCGACCTTCGCGGGCGATGTCCGCGTCCTTGACCCGATCCTCGTCGAAGCGCCGCTCGTGGTGCGCTCGTCCGTCGGTCTCGAAGCCGATGATCCCGTCGACCACCATGTCGATGATCTTGTTCGTCCCCTCGATGCGAACCTGACGCACGACATGACGTCCTGCGCGCCGAAGTCTCGTTCCGGCGGCGCTCTCGAGGATGCTCTCCGCGCCTCCTTCGCTCCATGCGACAAGGCCGGCAGCGTCCGCCCTCTTCCGGGACAGCACCTCGGCGGCGTCGTCATCGTCGTGGACGATGCCCTCATCCCTCGCCCAGTCGACGAGGATCACGGCGTCTTCGAAGGATCGCGCCTCGACGACCGCACGAGCCAGGGCGTCGCGAGGATCGACCGCCCAGGTCGAACCCCGGCCGCTCAACTCGACGGGGTCCCACACGACGCGGACCCCTCGGCGCCTCCGGAGGCGCGAGGCCGTCTCGGGCACCGACACCGTGACGGGTGGTCGGCGCGACGACCAGGACCAAGCTCCGAGCAGGTGGAGGGCGGACGCACCCGTGAGTCGGCCACCGACGGCCACCGCGATGTAACGGGGGTCATGGGACGACCACGTCGAGTACCACCCCCGCCGAGGTCTGCTCACGCTGCGCGATCGAACGGCAGCGGTGAGGTGTCGGTCGGTCGCCCCGGAGGCAACCAGGTCGCGTTTGTGGAGCACCCCTCCAGCGGACGAGACCAGTTCGGCGATGGTGGTCATGTCCACGAGCGTGTCCGAGTCGCGGTGACCGTCTCGCCCGGGTGCCACGTGTCGGGGACGGACGGCGGGTGCAGCCCGTTGGGGACGAGACGACTCCGAACCGGTGCGGCCTTCCACCACCTCGGCGGGCATGTCGCCGGGAACTCCTGGCCCCTGCCGAACCCGAGCGCGGCCCGCGGGGACCGGCGGACCGGCACCGCCCGTCGACTGGAGTTGCCGACCGTGCTGGGGAGGTGCCGGGAACTCCTGCACGGGGCGCGCGCATCGTGACCAAACCAGGATGGGACGGCCTCGGGACGGCAGCAGGCAGGAGTTGCCGTCCAGGGCCGAAGGGTGGCGACGGCAGAGGGTCGGAGGCCCGGGATGAAACGCGGGAGACGGGGCTGGACAGGACAGGCCAGGACAGGACGGGACGGGACGGGACGCGGCTGGACAGGACAGGCCAGGCCGGGACGCGGATCAGGAGGACGAGACAGCCGGTGGCATGCGCGCGAGGTCGGCGCCGATGCCGATGTCGACGAGGACGATGCGCCCGACCCGCTCCGCGCCCGGGCCCACGAGTAGCCCGACCTTGTGTCCGCCGAACGTGACGGTGACGTCCGCCGGAAGTACGAAGGGCGGATCGGGGAGCGCTCCGTCATCCACTCCGATGCCGCTCGGAACGTCGACGGCGACCACGCGTGCCGCACGCGCCGCAGGAGCGCCCGCCGAAGCTGCACCTCGACCCGGGTGCGACCCCGCACCTGCATTCGTCCCTTCGCCCGTCCCCGGCTGCGCCGTCCCGGGCGTCGGCGGCTGCGCCGTCCCGGACGCCGACGCAGCCGCAGTGCGCTCACCCGGCGCAAGAGCCGCACCCGCACTCCCCGGCGCAGCCGCAGTGCGCTCACCCGAGCCCCGCGTCGCACCCCCGACGACCGGCAGCACCGCCTGCACCACGCGCAGGGCGTCCCCCCGCAGCCCCACACCGTCGGAGCCCGTCCCGACCAGTCCGTCGAGCACCACGTCGTACGCGGGCAGAGCTGCCGCCACGACCGCAGGATCGCACCACGCGTCGACGTCGTCGAGGACGGCCCCTGCCGCGAGCGCCGCGGCCAGGGCGGCCTCGTGCATCCGCGACCCCACCGGCACCACGGTCACCGCGCCGCCCTGCGGTACGAGTTCGCGGGCGAGGGACTCCCCGGCGTAGAGCGTGTCACCCCCGTTGTTGCCGCTTCCGACGAGCAGCAGGACCCGACCCGCACGACCGTCCCGAGAACGCGAGGAGGCGCGCACCATCTCGCGCACGACGTCCGCGAGTCCGTCGGCGGCCCGCCTCATCAGGGTTTCCCCTGCCTCCAGATGGGGGCGCTCCGCCTCGCGGATCTGTGCCGCCGTCCATGCCTCGACCATGCGTCCAGCCTCCTCCCCTCCTCCGCCGGAGGACCGGGCCTGCGCAGCCGCGGCCCCTCCGCCGAGCCGAGAGCCCCGGGCCACCCGGACGCCTCCGTCGGGCACGACGCCGGACCAGCCCGCGAGGCACCGACCGGGTCGGCAACTCCTGTGCTGTGATGCCGCCAGGGTCGGTGGTGTCGCTCTCGGGAGGCGCGGGCGGCGTCGAGGAGGAGTTGCCGACACCCCACGCAGCGAGCAGAACGAGCAGAACGAGCGCAGCGAGCACTACGACCACAACCTGCAGGGGCTGCACGGCGCT
Organism: Frigoribacterium sp. Leaf44; assembly: GCF_001421865.1. NCBI lineage: Bacteria > Bacillati > Actinomycetota > Actinomycetes > Micrococcales > Microbacteriaceae > Frigoribacterium > Frigoribacterium sp. Leaf44. Next base: position 230,068 of record NZ_LMLG01000001.1, on the reverse strand, counting down.
GCCAGACTGTCGGGATGCGTGCGACCACCCCGAACCCCGTCGACGGCACCGAGATCGCCTACGAGGTCGACGGCGAGGGCCCTCCCCTGCTGCTCGTGCACGGTTCGGGCCTCTCGCGCGGCACCTGGCGGGGCCTCGGCTACCTGCGCGACCTGCAGCGCGACTTCACGGTGGTCGCCCTCGACATGCGCGGCCACGGCAAGAGCGGCAAGCCCCATGATCCCGAGTCGTACGCGATGGACCTGCACCGCGGTGACGTCGGCGCCGTGCTCGAGGCGACCGGCCTCGAGCCCGCGCACTACGTCGGGTACTCGTTCGGCGCCCGCATCGGGCTGTCGATCGCGGCGCACGAGCCCTCGCGCCTCCGCACGCTGACCACGATCGGGGGCAGCTGGGCCCCGATGAACGGCAACATCGGTGCGACCTTCACGCCCGACTGGCACGACGCCCTGACGACCGGCGGCATGGCCCGCTTCGTCGATCGCTGGGGAGAGACCATCGGCCGTCCGATCGACCCCGAGACCCGTCTGGCCTTCGTGCAGGACGATCCGATCGCCCTGGCCGCCTTCTTCACCGCGGCCGAGACGGGTGGCGGCCTCACCATCCCCCAGCTCGACTCGGTCGAGGTCCCCACGCTGCTGCTGGCCGGCACGCGCGACGTCGACCGCCACCGCGAGTCCCAGGAGGCCGCCCGCCGCATGCCCGCCGCCGTCTTCTACTCGCTCGTCGGCCAGGACCACGCCTCGTCGCTGCTGCCCGTCGACCAGGTGACCGACCTGCTGCGCACCTTCCTCGAGACCGTCGACGCCTGACCCACGCCCCGCCGGGTCGTCGACCGGGAGGCGCGGCGCCGGAGCACAGGACACCCCAGGGCGACCCCCGGCGCGCGCCCGCGCGTGACGGCTGCGAGAATGGACGCACCATGGGCATCAGTCGGCGAGCGTTCTTGACGGGATCGGTCTCGGGGGCCGCGATCCTCGTGCTGTCCGCCTGCACGACGGGGTCCCCCACGCCGACGGCCAGCCCCATCCCGTCAGCCACCACGCCGACGCCGACGCCGACGCCGACCGAGGCCGGCACGATCGTCCCCGCCGCCTTCCGCCGCAGTTCGTGGACCGACGACCCCTACTCGCGCGGGGCGACGAGCCACCTCACCCCCGGAACGTCCGACGCCGACCGCCGGTTGCTCGGCACCCCGCTCGACGACCGGCTCTTCTTCGCCGGTGAGGCCGTCGCCTCGACGATGGGCGGCACGGTCTACGGTGCCCGCCAGTCGGGCTTCGACGTCGCGGCTCAGGTCGCCGAGGTCGCCGCGGCCGACGAACGCATCGCCGTGATCGGCGCCGGCATCGCGGGGGCGACCGCGGCGCGCTCCCTGGTCGAGCGCGGCTACGACGTCGTCGTCGTCGAGGCCCGCGGCCGGGTCGGAGGCCGGGTCCACAGCGTGCACGACGACGACTGGCCCTACCCGGTCGAGCTCGGCGTGGGTCTGCTCGAGGGCCCCGATTCGGTGGCCCTCCAGGCCGCCCTCGCCGTCGCCCGGGTCCGGACCCGACCGCTCGACACCACCGTCGAGGTGCGGGCCTCCGACGGCACGGTCGACTCGCTCGGCGGTGCGGCCGACCGTCTCGGCCAGGCCGCGTCCTGGGCGGCCGCGCGCTCCACCACGACCGACGCCGACTCCGGCACGAGCGTCACCGACGCCCTCGTCGGGTCCGGGGCCGACCAGGCCTCGACTCTGCCCGGTCCCGACGGCGTCTCGGACGCCGACCGCCTCGCCCTCGTGCTCGACGCCCTCCTCCCGGCTCGCTGGGGCGCCGAGGCCGACGATCTCGCGGTCTCGAGCCTCGGCGACGACCCCGCACGCGACCTGCTGCCCACCGGCGCCACCGTGGTGACGGGTGGCCTGTCGAGCTTCGTCGCCGGACTGCTCGACGGCCTGGACGTCCTCCGCGACAGCAACGTCGTCCGTGTGCAGTACGGCGACCAGGGCGTCGGGCTGCGACTCGCCACGGGCGAGTCGCTCTCGGTCGACCGTGCCGTGTCGACGATCCCCCTGGGGGTGCTGAAGACCGGCGTCCCCGAGTTCTCACCCGAACTGCCGTCCACCCACGCCGACGCGATCGAGGCGCTCGGCGTCGGCACGCGCGAGGTGCTCTGGCTGCGATTCGACGAGGCCTTCTGGTCCACCCAGGCCACGGTCTGGGCCGTGCTCGACGACGACGCGCCCTACCGGCTCTTCGTCAACCTGATGCCGGCCACGGGAGCCCCCGTGCTGGTCGCACTGACGGGCGGTGGCGCGGCGACCGAGGTCGACGCCCTCGACGACGACGCGGCGGTGGCGGCGGCCATGCAGAGCCTGGCGCCCTACCTCGACCTCGTCGCGGCCGGGTCCCCCGAGCCCACCGACGAACCGACGGCCGACCCGACGTCCTGACCCGCGCCTCCTGGTCCGTCGACCGCAGGAGGCGCGGTGCGCGTCGTCGACGAGGCCCCGCCACCCTGCCGGGCCCGTGCGTGCGGCCGCACATGGCTGAGTGCGACGAGAGCGACGAGGACGCCGACGATCGTGCCCAGGGCGATGCCGTTGTAGAGCAGGAACTCGCCCGGCCAGGTCACCTGGGCCGGGTCGAGGAAGAAGTACGGGTACCAGCCGACGTCGGCCCCGCGGACGATCGTGAAGACTCCCCACACCAGGGGGAAGACCAGCACGACCGACAGCACCCGCCAGCGCACCCGCGGCCGGTCGGGCCCGAGGACCCAGTCGACGAGCACGAACGTCGGGATCACGAAGTGCAGCAGCTGGCTCGACCAGGGCACCTCGATGCGGTAATTGTGGCTGGCCGACTCGGCGACGATGATGCCGAACACGATGCCCGACACGATGACGTAGGTGCTGACCAGGGCGTGCACTCCCGCGAACCAGCCGGGCTCGCGTCGCCCGCGCAACGACACGACGCCCGCGAAGGCGAGCACCACCACGTTCGCCATGTTGCTCTGCTGCGTGAAGTAGCTGAAGTAGTTGATCGAGCTGAAGGTGCTGAACCCGAGCACGTAGACGAAGTCGGCGACGAGGGCGACGACGCCGACGGCGGCCGCGAGCAGGCGTAGGACGCCGACGAACCGTCGCACCGTGTCACGCCCTCCGGGTCTGGTCGGCTGTGGTCTGGGGAAACGTCGATCGTACTAGGCGCCCACCGGACGCCCGACGTGCCGAGGCCGGGCCCGTGCGTCGTGGCGACGTTCGGGCCCGGCCTCGGGTGCCTCGGCGTCGCACCGGAGTGCGACACCGTGCCGATCAGGGGATCAGCTGGGGATGTAGTTGAACTCGTCCGGGTTCGGGCCGGTGCGCTCGTCCTTGTTCAGGGCGGTGATCGCGGCGACGTCGGCATCGGTCAACTCGAAGTCGAACAGGTCGAAGTTCTCTTCCACGCGCGACCGGGTGACCGACTTCGGGAAGACGATGTCGCCACGCTGGATGTGCCAGCGCAGCGTGATCTGGGCGGTCGACTTGCCGACGCGCTCGGCGATCTCGGTGATGGTCTCGTCCTTGAGGACGCCGCCCTGGGCGATGGGCGACCAGGCCTCGGTGTGGATGCCCTTCGAGACGCCGAACTCGCGCAGTGCGTCCTGTGTCAGGTACGGGTGCACCTCGATCTGGTTGACGACCGGCACGACCGAACCCTCGTCGAGGACGCGCTCGAGGTGGGGCTGCTGGAAGTTCGAGACGCCGATCGACTTCGCACGGCCGCTGGCGTAGATCTCTTCCAGGGCCTTCCAGGTCTCGACGTAGTCGACGTCGATGCCGGGCAGCGGCCAGTGGATGAGGAACAGGTCGACGTAGTCCTGTTTGAGGGCGTCGAGCGTGCCGTCGAACGCCTTCAACGCGTCGTCACGCTTGTGGAAGCCGTTGTTGAGCTTCGAGGTGACGAAGATCTCGCTGCGGTCGATGCCGCTCTCGGCGATCGCCTCGCCGACGCCCGCCTCGTTGCCGTACATCTCGGCGGTGTCGATGTGGCGGTAGCCGACCTCGAACGCGGTGAGGGTGGCGTCCTTCGTCTCGGCCGGGTCGACCTGGTAGACGCCGAACCCGAGCTGGGGGATCTGGATTCCGTTGTTCAGGGTGATGGTGGGGATCGTGGTCATGTGTAGAGCCAACCACTCACCCCTGTCACTTCTTCCGAGGAAGCACTGGTGCGCGTACCCCGGGCGTGTTACAGTCATGAGTCGCTTGGGGCTCTCTTCTCAGAGGGTTCCCGTGCGGTGCCGACCGAGTCCACACCGGTGCACCGCCCGAAAAGCCTCGCGAGACGACCTCGCCGGATGCGCACGATGACCACCGATCATCGTTGCCCTACTTCTCCGGCCGCCGTCATCGCAGGCCCGACCACCGCCGTCAGGCGGACCACGAGCGCCCACCCGGCGCCTCGTGCCACGGATTCTGTCGCAACACAGAGCACACATCGAAATCGAGCATCATGAACGACATCATCAGCATCACCGGCACGGTCACGACCGCGCCCACCCTGACCACCGCCCGCCTCGTCGAGTTCGTCGTCGTCGACGACCGCGGCACCGAGTTCGCCGTCCGCGCCTGGCGCGACGACGTCACGGCCGCCGTGCGCGTCGGTGCCTCCGTCGTCGTCGACGGCGCCGCCGGTTGGGTCATCCCCGGCCGCAGCTGGCGTCACGAGCCGAGCCGCACGATCGTGCAGGCCTCGTCGGTCGAGGCCCGCGAGCTCGCCCTCGCGGCCTAGTCCGGCGCGACGCCCGAGGGCGCGACGACCCGAGGAGGCGCGGTGAGGCCGTCGGCCGCACCGCGCCTCCTGCGGACCCCGGCACCACGACGACGGGCCCGGCCACCGAGAGGTGACCGGGCCCGTCGTGCTGTCCGGGAACGCCGGGGTCAGAGCCCCTGGGCGCGGACCAGGATCGGCCGGTGGTCGCTGACGCCGGCCGGGAGCGTGACGACGTCCTCGATCTTGAGGTCGTAGCTCGTCGCGAAGTCGAAGTGGCCCTTGACGTACTTGTAGCCGAGGTAGGTCGGCGTCGAGCTGCGGGTCAGCACGAAGCCGTCGCGCTCGATGTGCTTGCGCAGACCGCCGTGGAACCACGGGTAGTTGAAGTCGCCGACCATGAGCATCGGCACGCCCGGCGCCAGGGCACGCATCAGACGGTGCGCCGACTCGACCTGCTTCTTGCGCAGGGCGTTCGTGGCCGTGAGCGGAGCGGCGTGGAACGAGCCGATCAACACGTCGCGTCCGCTCTGGCGGTCGGCCAGGTGCATGGCCAGCAGGCGCTCGTGAGCGGGCGACATGACGCGGTCGTGCATCGACTTCTTGAGCGCGTAGACGTTCGTCCCCAACAACTCGAACCGGGAGCGGCGGTAGTAGGCCGCGAGCCCGAGACGGTTGTTGTGGGTCGACGCCGCGAGGGCGAACTCGCCGAACTCGGCGGGGATGTCCTTGGTGTCGGCCTCTTGGAGGCAGAGCACGTCGGCGTCGTTGTCCTCGGCGAGCGACCGGATCTCGCCCTTGGCCGTGTGCTCGCGCAGGTTGTAGCTGACGACGCGCATCGTGTGTCCGTTGTGTTCTGTCACGAGTAGCGAACCTAGTCCACGTCTGTTTCGGGCATGTGCAGGTTGGACGAACGGGGGGTGCCGGGTGCGGCGGACCTGACGTCCGCCGAACCCGGCACCCCTCGTCGAACGGTTACTCGCCGCGGTGTGTGCGGTCGGCGTCACCGGTGAGCGCGGCGCGGGCCGCGCGGCGACGGGTGGAGACGACGAGCGCGGCACCGAGCAGGGTGAGCAGGGCCGCCAGCGCGACCGGACCGGCCAGCTCGGCTCCGGTGAAGGCGAGACCCGTGGCCGTGGCGGCGGGTCGAGGCGTCGACACGGCCGGGGCGGTGGGACCCGCCACGGGAGCCGCGAGCGCGGCAGGGTTCGTCGTCGGCGAGGTCGTCGGCGTGGTGGGCGTGGCGGCCGCGGCGGCGACTCGGGCGAACCAGGCGTTCGAGGCGGACACGGCCTGGCCGGACTCGATGCCACGGGCCGTCACGGTGCCGACGTCGTGGTGGTCGACGTCACCGGCCGTGACACCCGTCAGGGCGGCGGTGCAGTCGAAGGAGGCTCCGACCGCGAACGGGCCGGCCCACGTGACTCCGGTCGACGGGCCGCCGAGGGGCGCGAAGTCGCAACTGAGACCGTCGACGGTGCCGTTGGCCAGGACCTCGTCGGCGACCGTGACGTCGGCGAGCGCGTCGGCACCCGTGTTGGTCACGCGGTAGGCCAGCGAGGCGGTCCCGTCGGAGAGGACGACGGCGGTGGCCGCGGTGTCGGCCGCGTTGCCCGCGGCGTCGTCCTTGGTGATGGTCACGGCCGAGTCGGGGACGTCTCCGCTGCCCGTTCCACCGGCCGAGGCCTGGGTCTTGGAGGAGCTCACCGCACCGGTGGTGGTGACGCCCCCGACGACGGTCGACACCGTCGCACTGTTGGTGAAGGTCTGGGCGGCCGTGGCGGTGCCGGTCGGCGCGGGGAGGCTCACGGCGATGCTGACGCGGTCCTGCACGTTGACGACCTGGGGGCCCCAGCTCACGGTGTAGCCGGCGGGCGAGCAGGTGTACGACGTCGGGGTGACGGCGAGGGGGGCGGCGAAACTGCCGTCGGTCTTGACGCGGATCGAGTCGAAGACCAGCGTGTCGCAGTCGTAGGTCCACATCTGGCCGGCGGGGACGGTGTCCGTCGTCGTGGCCGAGTCGAATGCGCCGAGCGGGGTGAGGACGTGCCAGGTGAGGAAGCGGGCGGCCGTGGAGCGGCCCTGGTCGGCGGCGGTGTACGTGCCGTACTTGGTGGGCTGGTCGAGGCCGCGCATCACACCGGTCGGCGTGACCACGGTCGTGAAGTCGCGGCCGTCGTTCGTCGTCGACGTGAACGGCGTGGGGACACCCGAGGGGGTGGTGCGACCCTCGAAGTCCGACTTGACGAACGCCTTGCCGCTGACGTTGAGGTGGCTCTCGGCGTAGCTGGTCATCGTGAACGTGACCACGTAGGGGCGCGTCCCGACGACGGTGGCCTCTGCCACGACCGCACCGGTGGCGGGGTCCCGGAGCGCGAAGTCGGTGGGCAGGTTCTTCAGGTGCTCGCTGAGCGTCAGCGTGAAGGTGTCACCGGTCTTGGTGTCGTCCGGCACCTCCCAGGCGATCGTGGTGGTGAGCTGGGTGCCCTGTCGCGGCGCGGTCGGGGTCACCGTCACGTCCGTGATGGCACCGTCGATCTCGGCGGCCCGGGCCGGGGCAGCGGTCCCGGTCAGGGCGGCGGTGCCGGCGAGGGCGAGGGTGGCGAGCAGCGCGGCGGACAGGCGCAGGGCCCTCCGCCCGCGACGGGGAGACCCCGCGAGGGTGAGCGAGTGCATGGTGGTGCCTTTTTCGGGTGGGGTAGACGCGCGCCTCGACCTGCTCCCCCGGCGCCGTGTTCGGGTACGGCGCCGGGGTCGGGTGAACAGGGATCGTCACGTCTCGGGTGACACCCAAACTAGGGCCGGGGTCCTGGCAGTGTCCACCATTCGGGGGACAGATCACCCGGACGAGGAACGGGCGACGCCGAGGGTCCCCCGAGCCACCCGCTGCGGGGGACGACCGGCCCGTGACGGGGGACGACCGTCGCGCAGTGCGGGGTCCTTCTGCCTGTCGGCAACTCCTGCCTCCTGACGCACCGCGGACCCGGACACGCGGGCCGACGGGCCACGCCGCAGCACCAGGCAGGAGTTGCCGACACGGACGCCGCACCGCCGACAACTCCTGCCTCCTGACGCACCGCGGACAGGGACACCCGGGCGGACGGGCCACGCCGCAGCACCAGGCAGGAGTTGCCGACTTCAGGGGCTGGGCATCTCAGGGAGCGGTGAGCGGGGAGGGCGGGTGGAGACGCGGCGGGACTGGGCGGACGGGAGGAGGCGGTGGTCGCCTTCGCGGGGAAGGTGACCACCGCCTCCGGGTGGGTCAGGCCGTCAGGCCGCGGGTGCTAGCCGCGCCACGGGAACCAGCCGTGGAACAGGTCGCCGAGGGCGTTCCAGATCCACTGCAGGATGTCGCCGAGGCTCCAGCCGCCGGGGTGGCCGGGGTGGCCGGGCTGACCCGGGCCCGGGCCGGGGCCGGGGCCGGGGTCGGTCGGTGTGGGCGTCTCGGGCTCCTCGCCCGAGGCGACCGTGAGGTACGTGACCTGCCCGGTGTCGCCGTACACGACGCGGCCGAGGAAGGTCTGCTCGTAGGGCAGGCCCGTCCAGGACGCGGTCAGCGTCGCCGTCTCGCCCAGCCCTGCGGAGAGGGTGGCCAGGTCGACCGTGAGGCCTCCGACGGCCGCCGCCGGGTCGAGCAGGTACGACGTCAGCGTGTAGTCGAGCTGCCCGGCACCGCTGTAGAAGTCGACCAGCAGGACGTACTCGCCCGCCGCGGGGGCGTCGAGGTCGATCTGCTCGTCCGCCGAACCCGTCGCCGAGGAGGCCGCGAGCTGGTCGGGCGCACCGTCGGCGTCGGCCGTGTAGAGCAGCAGGTCGAGGTCCGCGGTGTCGTCGGCACTGTCGAGCACGAAGCGCGCGTGGGTGGTGCCCTCGGCGATCGTGACCGGCGTCTCGGCCGCCGCGGCGCCCGCCGTGCCCGAACCGGACGCGACCTGCCCGGCGGCGAGGCCCTCCGTCGTGAGCGGCAGCTCGAGGGCGTCGCCGGCCGTGACGTCGAACGCGTTCTCGCCCGTGGCGCCCTCGCCGGCCACCTCGGCCGGAGCCTGCAGCTGGACGGGGCGCACGGCGAGCGGGCTGCGCACGTCGTGGGTCCCGTCGGACCAGGTGAGGTAGCCGGTGGCGAACTGGTCGAGCGCCGCCGTCGTGCGGGTGAAGGTGACCGTGTAGTCCTGCTTCTCGCCCGCGGCGCCGAACGTCAAGGTCGAGGGTTCGACCGTGGCCGTGACGCCGTCCATCTCGATCGGGGCGACCGTGTAGGTGCCCGCCTCGGTCGAGGTGACGGTGCGCGTGACCTGTGCGGTGCCGGCCAACGAGCCGACGCTGATCGACGCGAGGTTGAGCGACGAATCGGTGCCCTCGACGGTGTCGATGGAGTCGACGTAGGCCTGCCAGTCGGCCGGTCCGTTCTCGTAGAGCAGCCCGGGTTCGAGGAACGCGGTCGGGTCGACGTGCCCGGCGCCCTGGGCGAAGACGTCCTGGCTCGGAGCGCCGTCCTCGCCGACGAGGTCGTACGCGGTCGTCATCATGGCCGACTTGACCTCGTCGGGGGTCCAGTCGGGGTGCACGCCCTTCGAGAGGTAGAGCGCGGCCAGACCGGCGATGTGCGGGGACGACATCGACGTTCCCGAGAGGAACTCGTACGTGCCGGGCTCACCCTGCGCGTTGGCGCCGTCGGCGAGGATCGCCACGCCGGGGGCCGAGATGTCGGGCTTCAGCAGGTTGCCGCCGTCGGCGGTCACCGGTCCGCGCGACGAGAAGCCGGCGATCTGCGGGCTGGCGGGCTCGGGCAGTGCGCCCGGGTTGCCGTCGAGCAGGGTGACGGTGGCACCTTCGGTGTCGGCGTACGCGTGGATCGCGTCGTAGTCGTCGGCGTTGAGGTGGACCGTGGGGACGGCGTGCTCGTCGAGGTCGACCGAGCTGCTCGTCGGGTTCACGAGCACCATGCCGATGCCGCCCACGCGCTCGACCTCGGCCGACTTGGCCGTGCGGTCGTAGACACCGCGGTCGCAGAGCACGATCGTGCCGGCGGCCTTCGCCGGGTCGAGCGTGTCCGGTGCGCAGAGGGTCACCGCGGTGGCGTCCGCCCCGGCGGCCGCGACGGCGGTCGACGAGACGAAGTCGCCCGTCAGGCCGTCGGTGCCGGTCGGCACGGTGATCGAGCCGCCCAGGTACTCGGTGCCGTCGGCGGTCTGCACCGTCGCGCTGTAGCTGGGGATGGTCGACGCCGCGACCGTGGTGATCCACGGTGCCGCGTTGTCGGCGGTGGTCGCGGTCGGGCCGTCGTTGCCGGCCGAGGCCGCCACGAAGACGCCGGCCGAGGCCGCGCCGAGGAACGCCTGGTCGGTGGCCGAGAAGGTGCTCGTGGCCCCGCCTCCGCCGATCGAGTAGTTGATGACGTCGACGCCGTCGGTGACCGCGGCCTCGATGGCGGCGATCAGGTCGAGCGTGGCGCAGCCGTCGTCGTCGGTGGCGACGCGGTCGGGGCCGTCCCAGCAGACCTTGTAGGCCGCGATCTTGGCGGCCGGGGCGACGCCCGAGACGGTGCCGAACGAGCGGTCGCCGATGGTGGCCTCGACGTCGGCGTTGCCCGCGGCGGTCGACGCCGTGTGCGAACCGTGGCCGTTGCCGTCACGGGGTGAGAGGTACTCGCCCTGCTCCTCGGTGCCGATGTTGCCGACGCCGAAGCCGTCGACGAAGTAGCGCGCACCGATCAGCTTCGTGTTGCAGTCGCCCGCGTCGAACTGCACGCCCGTCTGGCACACGCCGGTGAAGGTCCCGCCGTCGCCCTTGGCGAAGACGGTCCGGTCGCCGTCGAGGTGGGGCTCGGTGTCGCTCGCCGAACCGAGGGGGTCACCGGCGAACGAGGCGTTGCCCGCCGCGATGCCCGAGTCGATGATGCCGACGACGACTCCTTCGCCGGCCTTCTCGCGTCCACCCACGGCGTCCCAGACGCCGCCGTTACCCTCGGCGTCACCCAGGCCGAGGAACTCGGTCGACGGCGTCGCCTGCAGCTTGAGCAGCTCGTTCTTCGAGACGGCGGCGACCGAGGGGTCGCTCGCGAGCTTCGCGGCCTGGGCGGCCGTGAGGTCGGCCGCGAAGGCGTTGGTCGTGATGGCGTAGCTCGCCTCGACGGTCGCCCCGGCGGCCGCCGCGACGTCCTGCTGGACGCCCTTCAGGTGCTCGGCGTAGTCCTGCACGGGAGCGCTCTGCGCGTCCAGATCGCTGCCCTCGGGCACGGCGGTGCGGGCGAGGCCCGGCTGGCCGCCCTCGTAGGTCGCGGCCGCCGGCTCGCGCAACGTGACGATGTACTTCCCGTCGGCGAACTGGCTGTCGCCCACGACGGCCGGGCCGTCCGCGGCGAAGGAGGCGGTGGCCGGCACCGCGACGAGGCCCGCGGCGACGACGCCGGTGGCGAGGAGGGTGGCGAAGCCGCCACGGAGGCGGGTGCGGGGCGGAGCGGTCGGCCTGCGTCGGCCGGATGGTGTGATCACGGATCGCCTTTCGATGCACGTCGTTCGGGACGTGCTGTCGGTGGTGCGCCGCAGCCCCGGGCCGCGGTCGATCCATAAGAACTACCTGTGAATGCCGGCGACCCTCTAGTGGGGGTCATGGCCGAAACCGGCCACTGACCGGGTTCGGCCAAAGAGTTCACATGAGGAGGCGCGGGCGGGGCACCGACGTCGTCCCCCCTTCGGCGGACGGTCGCCTCGCCGCACCCCCCTACGACCTCGTCAGCCCGAGCCGCACCGCCGCCCACGCGGTCCCCGTGGCGAGCCCCCGCGATGCCGTGGCCCAGTCGTGGCCGCTGCCGGGCAGGACGTCGCGGGTCACGTCCATCCCCGCGGCCCGGGCGGCCGCCGAGACGACGGGCATCACGGGCCCGTAGCGCGAGTCGGTTCCACCGACGGCGAAGAACCCGGCGCTGTCGGCGTAGGGGGCGCGGGCGGCCAGCACGGCGAGCGGCTGGGCCGCGGCGTAGGCCGCCCGGTCGCCGCCGAAGCCCCGCTCCACCGTGGCCCTCGCTCCCCCGTCGAGCCGCGGCCCGATCTGCCCCGAGACGTCGACGAATGAGCCGAAGAGCTCGGGGTGGCCCGCCGCCAGCTGGAGCGAGCAGGTGCCGCCCTGCGAGAAGCCCGAGACCGCCCAGGCCCGGCCGGGCGCCTGGACCGAGAGGTGGCTCGTGATCCACCGGGGCACGTCGACCGTCAGGTAGGTCTCGCTGTGCCCGAGCGGGCCGTCGACGCACATCGGGTTGTTGGTCGGGCGCTCGAGCTGGTCGGGCATCACGACGATCGGCGCGAGGCCGTCGTGCGCACGGGCGAGGGCGTCGAGGGTCTCGACCATCCGCCCCGCGTCGACGAGGTTCTCGGGGGCGGCGCCCGGGCCCTGTCCGGACAGGACGACGTCGACGGGCAGCGGCGGCGGATCGGCCACGAGGGCGGCGGGCGGCAGGTACACGAGGGCGTCCCGCGCGTCGAAGCGGGACGTGGTGCCCGGGATCGCGACGCTGCCGAGCCGTCCCCGTGACGGAAGGTCGGCGGGCGCCCGCCAGGTGCGTCCCAGGTCGGGGGCGGCCGGGGTCGACGTCCGGCCGGCCCGCACCGCGGCCGTCTGCGCGGCCGGGAGGACGAGCGACGGGACGTCCGAGAGGCCGAGCAAGGCCCCCACGGTCGGGAAGAGCCCGCTGTCGCGGTTGATGGCCAGGCCCGTCGCGAGGACCATCACGACGACCGTCGACGCGGCCAGGACCCGTCGCCCCGCGCCTCCGCGGACCACGGCGACCACGGCCGTGCCCGCGACCATCAGCAGGGCCCCGACCCAGAGGCGGTCGACCCAGGTGGGCGAGACGTCGAGGACGTCCTCGACGTCTCCGAGCCACCAGGTGACCAGCGCGCCGAGCCCGGCCCCCAGGGCGGCGGCCCCGGTGACCCACCGCCACCAGGTGCGGGCACGGCGTGGGCGACGCAGCGTCCGGGCCACGAGCACGCCGGCCACCGCGTAGACGACGGCGAGGGTGCCTGCCGACACCAGGGAGAGCCTCAGCACGACGGCTCGGCACGGGGCGGATGGATCACGTCCGGGACGCTACCGAGGTGACTCGATGGGTGAGCCGTGAGGGGGCTGGGCGTCGGCCGAGTCAGACCCAGCCACGACGGGCCGCCTCGACTCCGGCGTGGAACCGGTTGCTCGCGCCGAGCTCGTCGAAGAGGGCGTGGAGCCGCCGCCGGAGCGTGCGGGACGAGATGCCGAGCTGACCCGCGATCACCTCGTCGGTGGCCCCCGCCGCCACGAGGGCGAGGAGGTCGCGCTCGGCGGGGGTGGGGGGTCGCATCGCGAGTCGCGCCTCCTGGTCCCGCGACGGCACGGCGGCTCCCGACGTCGCCGTCACGGTCGTCGACGACGCCAGTCGCGCGGCCACCGAGGCCCAGTCGACCGCGGCACGACCGGCCCCCGGGGTGCCCGGCACGGGCAACGCGCTGCGCCACCGGGCCTCGAACAGGTCGTGGAGGGCGGCGACGAGCGGTTCGGATTCGGTCACGAGGGCCTCGGGCCGGTCGGGGTCGTGGCCGATCGAGACGAGGGCGACCCGGCGGTCGGCGACGGCGAGCTTGACCGGCAGGTCGTGCGTGATGCGGGCCTCCTCGCCGTCGGCGCCGAGGCGGTGCACGCCCTGCCAGCTGCCGTCGGCCGAGATGCTGGCGACCGTGTACACCGCCCGCCACCGCACCCCACGCCCGAGGGCGACCCGCTGGGTGGACTCGTTCGACGCGACCACGTAGGGCGGACGGTCGAAGGCGACGAAGTCGGTGGTCGCCCGGTGCTCCAGCCTCGAGTACCAGTCCCCCACGGCCTCGTGCCCGACGACCACCCGCGTCAGCTCGTCGGCGTCGTGCGGGCGACGTCCCTCGTCGAACAGCGCTCCCAGCTCGGGCACGGCCGCGCGGACCTCGACGAGCGCGTCGGCACGGGCGGCGACGACGGCCGGCACGGCCACGCGCGGGTCCACCGCGCCGTAGCCCTCGCCTCCCGCCGAGCGCTGGACGAGCCCGAGCGAACGGAGGCGCTCCAGGGCGGCCAGGGCCGTCGCCTCGTCGAGGTGCACGGCCCGCGCCACGGCCTCGGGCGTCGGCCCGGCCGCCGTTCCCGCGGCGTCCGCCACCCCGGCCCCGGCGACGACGTGACGGTAGACCGCGACCGCGACGTCGTCGATCCCGAGGGCGGCGAAGGACGGAAGGGGCACGGGTCGATCTTGCCCCGTCCCAGCCGACTCTTGGTAGCGTCGTCCAGATGACCGGACACGGGGCGGGGCGGTGAGCCGCGAGACGATCGCGTCGCCGTCGGCGGCGAGGCTGCGCCGACCCGCTTTGTCCGTCGATCTGGCCGGTCGATTGTCGGGCAGCTGGCGCAGCGTGCTCGTCGTCTACCTCGCGTCGCGGCTGTTCTCGACGAGCGTCCTCTTCGCCGTCTACGAGGTCGCGAAACTCGCCGGGGCGACCTTCATCACGCCGGGCAGCGACCGTAGTTTCCTCGACTTCACGTCGTCGTGGGACGCCGACCGGTACCGCACCATCGCGTTGCATGGCTACCCGTCGACCCTGCCCACCGACGCCGCGGGCGAGGTGCTGCCGAACGAGTGGGCGTTCCTGCCGGTCTTCCCGTACCTCTGCCACCTGCTGATGGTGGCCACGGGCATGGACTTCGTCGTCGCCGCGCCCCTGCTCGCCACCGTGTTCGGTGCGGGCGCGACGATCGTGCTCCACCGCCTGCTCGTGACGAAGGTCGGACACACCGGCGCCCTCTGGGCCGTGCTGCTGTTCTGCTTCGGGCCGATGGCGTTCGTCATGTCGGTCGGCTACGCCGAGAGCCTCTTCCTGCTGCTGGTGTTCGGCGGCCTGCTCGCCATGCAGCGGCGGAACTACCCGCTCGTGGCGTCGGCGGGCATCCTCGCGTCGTTCGTCCGACCCGGGGCGCTCGCCCTGGCGTTGGCGCTCGGCATCCACCTGATCGTGCGCTGGCACACCGAGCGAGAGCGTCCCGAGGCCCGGCCGTCGGCTGTGTCCGGGGGCCATGCCCCTGCCGCGACCGCCGCCGCCGCCGCCGCGACGACCGGGGCGGCGACGCGGCCTTCCGCAGACGCCGGGACGCAGCGGATCGCCGGGATCGGCACCGCGCCTCCTGCGCTCGCCCTCGCCGCCCGCACGTCGGTCCGCCGCGCCTGGGCCGGTCTGCGGGAGTTCGTCGTCGGCGGCCGGATGCCGACACGTGAACTGACGACGATCGTCGTGGCGGGGCTCGCGATGGCCGCGGCCGGACTCGCGTGGCCGGTCGTCGCGCACGTCGTCACGGGTCAGTCGGACGCCTACCTCGAGACCGAGATGGCCTGGTGGGTCGACTACGTCGGCCGCCCGGCCTTCGTGCCCTTGACGCCGTGGTTCCTGCTGGCCGGCCGCTGGTTGGGCATCGGCGGCATCGTGCTCGTGCTGGCCATCATCGTGTCGTTCACGTTCTGGATGACCCGCCGCTCGACCCTGCGCCTCGGCCACGAGGTCGTCGGGTTCGTCGCGGGGTTCTTCGCCTACCTCGTCGCGGTGTTCCTGCCGCAGCAGAGCCTGTTCCGGCTGCTCATGCCGCTCAGCCCCATGCTCGGCACGCCCGCGATCTCGTCGCGGCCGTGGCTGCGCCGCACGATGCTGCTCGGCGGGGCGGCCCTGCAGCCGGTCGCCGTCGTGTTCGTCTTCCTCTTCACCGCGCCGTAGCCGCCGCTGCGTGGCCGCCGCGGCGTCGCGGCCTGGCCGCTGTCAGCTGTCACGACGACAACACCGCCGAGTGGACAGCACACCGTCGCATTTGTCGGTGTCCAGTCCACTCGGCGGTGTCCGGCGGGAGGGGCGCAGCGCGTCTCGCCCGGAGGCGCCGGCGGGCTACGCGGCGGCGGGGGCCAGCTGCATCGCGTCGGCGAGGAGCGCGACCGAACGGAGGCGCGCCTCCGTCGACGAGGCCGCGTGCGCGACGATCAGCTCGTCGGCCTGGGCGGTGCGGGCGAACTGCTCCATGTACTCGCGGGCGTCGCCGGGCGTGCCGACGGCGGTGTAGGTCGTCATGGTCTGGACGTGCTGGCCGACCGGGGTCCGCAGCAGGTGGTCGAGTTCGTCGTCACCGAACTCGCGCGTGGGGTCGATC
This sequence comes from Frigoribacterium sp. Leaf44, assembly GCF_001421865.1. Classification (NCBI taxonomy): domain Bacteria; kingdom Bacillati; phylum Actinomycetota; class Actinomycetes; order Micrococcales; family Microbacteriaceae; genus Frigoribacterium; species Frigoribacterium sp. Leaf44. Next base: position 214,151 of record NZ_LMLG01000001.1, on the reverse strand, counting down.
TGGCCGCTCTGGCGCAGCAGCATCATCAGACGTTGGCGCTTCATGGTGGCGAACTGGGCGTCGGCCTCGTCCGCGTCGTCGGCGACGACCGCGTTGACGGCGGCGAGCACGTACGGCTCGCTGAGCTGGGTCGACGGCTGGAACTCTCGGCGGTAGGCCGAGACGGCGTCGATCAGGTCGCCGGGGGCGAAGTGGGAGGCGAACGCGTAGGGCAGGCCGAGGGCGGCGGCGAGCTTCGCGCCGAAGAGCGACGAGCCGAGGATGTACAGCGGCACGTTCGTGCCGGCACCGGGGACGGCCTGGACGCCGGCGACGCGGGACTCCCCCGCGAGGAAGGCCTGCAGCTCGACGACGTCCTGCGGGAAGCGCTCGGACGACGAGGGGTCGCGGCGCATGGCGCGGAACGTGGCCTGGTCGCTTCCGGGGGCGCGGCCGAGGCCGAGGTCGATGCGGCCCGGGTGCAGGGTCTCGAGGGTGCCGAACTGCTCGGCGATGGCGAGCGGCGAGTGGTTCGGCAGCATGACGCCGCCGGAGCCGAGGCGGATGGTCGAGGTCTGGCTCGCGATGTGGGCGATCAGCACCGACGTCGCGCTCGACGCGATGGAGGCCATGTTGTGGTGCTCGGCGTACCAGACCCGCCGGTACCCACTCGCCTCGGCCTGCTGCGCCAGGGCCACGGAGGCCGCGAAGCTCTCGCGCACGGTCTGACCGGGTGCGACGGGGGCGAGGTCGAGGATCGAGAGGGGAATGCTCATGCGGGGGTGAACAACGACGGGCGTCGCCGTATGCCCGGTCTCGGCGATCGTCAGGTCGAACCGGTCGTCTCGGACGATGGAACGCATCCGCATTCGAGACGTGGTGGGATAGGGCGCCAGACGCTGTCGAAACTGGCGAGATCGACCTCGCGGACACCTCCGGCGAGTGCCGGTGGTGCCCCGAGCAGTATCCGGAGCGCCTCCCATGCCGTCATGTTCCCCACCACGCCGGCCAACGGGGCGGCTGAGCCGCCGGGCGAAGAACCCTTCAGAGTTCGCGCGGCACGTCCGTGATCGTCGGCTGTCGCGGCACGGATGCACGACCAGCACGTCGTTCGGCCGGGCAGGACGGTGACACCCGGCACCCCGAGCAGGGCGCCGTACGCGCCTCCGACGATGTGCGGGACAGCGACCGCGGTGCTCGCCGTCGCCACGACGTCGGCCACGACGGGCACCGAGGGCTGGTCTGCGCAACTCACGACGAGATCGGCACCCGAGATCAGGGTCGCGAGCTGTTCCGCGGTGTCCACCCGAGTGCGCCAGACGTCGACGGTGATGTCCTTGTCGATCTCGGCGACTCGCTCTGCGGCTGCGTCGACCTTGACTCGTCCGATGTCTCCGGAATCGAAGAGCACCTGCCGGTTCAGGTTTGAGAGTTCGACGACGTCGGGATCGATGAGCACGAGCCTCCCCACCCCAGCCGCGGCCAGCGATTGGACGACCCACGAACCAGCACCACCGACGCCGACCACGACCACGCACGCACCGGTGAGTCGGCTCTGGATCGTCGAGGCGTCGTGTCCTCGAGCGACTGCTGACAGTTCATCGGCCGAGATCATCTCGTCGAACAGCTGCAGCTGACGCGAATGCCTCGTGGCACGGTCGGTGGAAGATGCCTCCGACGCCAGGAAGCGTTCGGATTCGAGGACCTCCAGCACGTCCTCGAGCGCTCCGCGATCACGTAAGGAAAGAGTCTGGGCGAGCTGCACTGGCGTGCGAGTCCCATCGAGCAGCGGGACGAGGTCCGCCACCCAGGGCTCGACGGAGAAGGTCGACACGACCCGCTCGTACGTTGCCCTGAATTGCAGGCGACCGTCTGCGAGCTGGACGACGATGATGCTGTCTCGCAGACGGGGGCGGGCGGCTGAGCCCGTTCTCGCGTCAGCGCTCATGACGTGCCCCTCAGAATCGTCAGGGGCTCCGTGCGGGAGGCCCGCAGGACCGGCCCCACGGCGGCGAAGGCGAGAGCGATCGCCGTCACGCCGACGATTCCCGCGATCGTCACGGGATCGACCACCGGGTCGACCCCCACGCCGAGGAGCCTCGAGACGATCCGCGTCCCGAGTGCTCCCCCGAACGAGCCGAGGAGCAGTCCTGCACTCAGCGACGCCACGGCGATCACGATGGCGTCCCAGGCGACGAGGGCACCGACGCCGCGACGTCGGCACCCCACGGTGCGGAGCACGGCGAGTTCATCACGCCGCGATTCGACGTCGAGGCTCAGCGTGCTGCTGGCCCCCAGGGCCCCGAGGGCCAGAGTCACCGTCACCGCAGCGAAGAGTCCTGCCGTGAGGGCTGCCGTCTCGGAGGCTGCACGATCCCTCGTCGCCTCGGCGGTGATGACGTCGACACCGGGGACACCGACCACCTGCGCGGCGACGCGGTCTGACAAGTCGGCGACATCGACCCCTCCGTCTGCCGACACGTCCCACCGAGAGACCCCCGTGACACCGAGTTCCCCCGCCGTCCTGCGGTCGATGACGACCTGTTGCCCCGTGGCCACCGAGGTGAAGAGCCCGACGACTTCGAGGGGCACCTGAGTCCCCCCGGCCGACACGACGACCTCATCGCCCGGGGCCACAGTCAGGGACTCGGCGACCCCCCTCGGCAGAGCGATGCCCCCACCGGCCCTCAGCAACTCGACACCTCTCGATCCGCCACCGGCGGACCACGCGAGCCCCGACACGTCGAACCAGGTCTCGGGGTCGATCGCCTGGAACGGCACGTCGAGTTCGGCGGACGCCGACAGGACGGTGGCTTCACCGGACACCGACCGCGCGACGTCCCGAACGCCGTCGACGACGACGATCGGCTCGGCGTCGTCCGACAAGGGCACGACCGACGTGACTTGCACGTCGGCCCCGAACTGCCGATCGATCTGTTCCCCTGTCGCGGAGGCGACGGCACCGACGCAGGTGGCGAGCGACACCGCACCGAAGACCACCAGGGTGAGGGCCCCGGTCACCGTCGACCTGCCGCGGGTCGGTCGGCGACGCGCCAGGTCGGCTGCCCATTGGAGCCTGGCCGCGAACGCCGCCAGGGGCGCGATCGCGAGGCGGGAGAGGGCCACCGCACAGGCCGCCAGAGCGACCAGGCCAAGAGCATCGAGGACGGCGCCTGAGTCGAGGGCCCAGATCACCAGCGCTGAGACCGATGCGACCACGGCGACCACGACGGTTCGTCGCCGTGAGCACGATCCGGGCGAACCGTCTGCGGGTTCGACGCCCCTCACGACGAACGCCGGCGGAATTCGACGGACGTCGGCGACGGCTCGTCGGGCTCCGAGCACGGCGGAGGTCGCTCCCGCGAGGACACCGAGACCGACCGAGAGGGTGAGGGTCGGAAGAGACGGGGTCTCCCCGTCCGTCCGACTCATCACCACCGCAGCGCCTGCGACGCCGACCGCGACGCCCACGACCGTTCCGGCCGCTGCGAAGATGGCGATCTCGGCGCCGACCGACGAGACCAACCACCGCGTGGACGCGCCCGTGGCGCGCAGCACACCGTAGGTGCGGCGCCGTGCTCGGACGGCAGCCGTGCTCGCCAGTGAACCGAGCAGTGCCGACACGGCGAGGGCGACCAGAGCGAGCCCTGCCATCACCGCCGTCACGGCCGTTTCGATGGGCCCGAGGCCGTCGGCCACGGCCGACGTGTCCTGGAAGACGGCTCCGGACGGGAGCGCCGCTCGGTGTTCTGCTGCCCAGGTGGACGCGACTGCAGGATCGAGTTCGAGGTCGAGACGGGTGAGGTCACCCTCGAGCCCGAACGCCCTCTGGACGACCTCGAGGTCGGTGAAGAGGTTGTCCCGGGCGAAGACACCCAACGAGCGGGGGTCGACGAGCCCCACCACGTCGAACGAGCGGACGCCCGAGGGAGTCGTCATCGACATTCGACTCCCCAGGGAGGCGTCCATGCGGTCTGCGACATCGGTCGGCACCAGGACCTCGTCCGAGCCCGGTCGAGGAGCTCGACCGTCGGTGACCACCTGGGAGGCGAGCGAGTCCGGCCCGGCCGGGGCGCCCGTCAGGAGGAGGGTCTCCGCCTCACCTGTCGCGCCGACCGCGACCGTCTCTCGACTCAGGGTGGGGAGCGACGACACGACTCCGGGATCGGCGGCGAGTGCGTCCACGAGACCCTCGTCGACGAACTCACGATCCACCTCGGGGACGATGCCCACGTCCCCGAACGTGAGCAACGAATCGATTCCGTCGACGACCGTCTGGCGCGCCGTCAGTCCGGTGACGAGTGAGGCCGTGAGAAGGGCGACCCCCAAGGCTGCCGTGAGGGCGGTGAGTCCTGCCCGCCGCCGTCCGTCAGCGATGTTCCGCCAACCAAGCGCGAACGCGTTCTTCATGGGCCCTCCCCTCGACGCTGTCGATCGTGGCCGCCGGTGTGAAGCGTTCGTCGGCGATGACTCGGCCGTCTCGCAGGACGATGATCCTGTCGGCGATGCAGGCGGTCTCGAGGTCATGGGTGACCACCACGACCGCTGACGCCTGGTCGTCGACGACCACGCCCCGGAGCAGCCTCAGGACATCCCGTGAGGTCGCACTGTCGAGCGCGCCGGTCGGCTCGTCGGCGAGGACGAGAGACGGACGGGAGAAGAGCGCTCGAGCCAGGGCCACACGCTGGGCCTCTCCGCCCGACAAGGTGGCCGGACGGGCCGATCCGAGACCGTCGAGGCCGAGTTCGTCGAGCAGCGCGTGCGCTCGATCCGCCCATTCCGAGCGGCGTCTTCCCGCGACGAGTGACGTGAGCGCGACATTCTCGAGCACCGACAGGGTCGGGACGAGGTGGGAGTCCTGGAAGACGAATCCGATGCGATCTCTTCGCAGGACGGTGCGCTCCGCCTCGGAGAGGGAAGAAAGTGTCATTCCGTCGAAGACGATCTGACCGTGATCGGGGGTGTCGAGAGCACCGACCATCTGCACCAGAGTCGACTTGCCCGAGCCGGAGCGACCGACGATCGCGACGATCTCGCCCTCGTGAAGGTCCAACGAGACACGGTCGACGGCGGGCGGTCTCCCACCTCGGCTCTCGAAGAGCCGTGACACTTCTCGGATCTCGACCAGCGGAACCGTGCTCATGCCGCCGACTCCGTCCGCATCAGATCGAAGTCGGTCCACATCTCCCAGTCGCCGGCGCGGCCGTCGAGGATGAGCCTCTCGATGAGTCGCCACAACGCGACCGTCGACCCCTGGACCTCGACGTCATCTGTCGGGGCGGGAATCGCCGGGTGGATCGTCAGGACGAAGTGAGCTTCTCCCGTCCGGTCGAGGTGCATCGGCAGCATGGCTGCGCCCGCGGCACGACTCATGAGGGCCGGCCCCTCCGGTGCGACGACGGAAGCCCCCAGGAACGGGACGACGGTGTGGTGACGGCCTCGGCCTCTGGGATCGTATTCGGGGAACATTGCGAAGACGAGCCCGTCCTTGAGCGCTCGGAGCCCCTTTCGGAAGGTCGCGTCGTCGTCGATGCCGAACGCGTCGACATCGAGAGAGGGAAACGCCCGATCCCGGAGCTCGTCGAAGTTCATCCTGTTGAAGACGAAGCGCGTGGGGTGTCGGTGCGCGATAATCGGCGGGACGACGTAGGACGCCCCGAAGTGCAGGGGCAAGGCCAGGGCGCCACGGCCGTGCTCCATCGCCTCCTCGAGGTGCTCGCCGCCACGAACCTCGACGACCTCGTCCAGCCGAGCTCGGTCGTCGAGCCACAGCGTGACGAACGTCGACTCGAATTGCATCCGAGGCCCGTAGTCGCCATATCGCCCCGCTGCAGCGTCGATGTCGACGGAGGCGAGACCTGGCAAGCCCCCCATGGCGGCACGGGCCTTGGCCGCCATGCCGGCGCTCGTGTCGGACGGGTCGGCGATCGAGTCGTAGGCGGGCAGGTCGAACCGGGCGATGTCGTTCATGAGTCGCCACGCGGCAGCGGGCCCGGCGGCGCGGAGCGCCGACCAGAGACGTTCGTATCGGACGACCTCGAAGAGGGTGAAGACGGGAAGGGACATGTCGACTTTCGGGAGATGCGGTCACCGGACTGACGGGGAAAGCGGACCACCCGATGGGCGGCCCGCCCCGGATGTCAGGTGCAGAGGCATCCGCCGTTGCAGCGTGCTGCGCTACCCGGCTTGAGCGTCGTGCTCTCGATTTTCTTCATGCGTTCCCTCCTCCCACGTCGAGTCGACAAGACACCTCCGAGTCTCGGCATCGGCAGCTCGACTCAAAAGTCACGGCCGTCACGAAGTCACCACGCATCCGTCATGTCGACGTCATGAGACATACTGGTCCCGAAGTCGATGACGAGTAGGGGGATGCCATGTCGACCGACGGGCCGATCGACGTGTGCGTGGTCGCTGACGAGGTGCTGACGCGGTCGGCGATCGAAGCGTGCATCCGTGTGACGCCAGGGCTGAGAGCTGTCGCGATCCACGATTCCGCGAAGCCCTGCTCCGAACCAGGGCCACCCCCGCGGAGCGTGCTGGTCATCGACGCCGACGACCACCCCGACGTCGTGGACGCCGCCCGGCGACTGCGCGAAGGGCACGACGCGGTCGTCGTCCTGGGTCGCCGCTTGCCCGCCGTGCTCGTCCGTCAGATCGTCCAGTCGGGCATCGACGCGGTCGTCTCGAAGCGGGCGAGCATCGACGAACTCCTCGCCGTCGTCCGGCGAACGGCTGCCGGAGAAGACCACGTCGACCCGAGGTTGGCGGCCACGGTCCTCCGCGCCGAGGCGTGCCCGCTCACGGCACGCGAGCGTGACGTCCTGCGCCTCGTCGACCGGTCGCTCTCGACCAGACGGTGCGCCGCCGAGCTGCACCTCGCCGAGGGCACGGTGCGCAACCTGATCTCGTCCGCCGTCCGCAAGGTCGGGGCGCCCGACCGCGGACGGGCCGCCTCGGACGCGCGAGATCTCGGTTGGATCTAGACCCGCGCCTCCTCGGGGCAGACGCGGTCGAGCGGGCCCGGCCATCGCGACGACGAATGGTCCCGAACCGTCGTTCGCCATGGGGCGAAGGACGATCCGGGACCACTCGATGCGCGAGCCGCGCGAGCCGCGCGAGCCGCGCGAGCCGCGCGAGCCGGCCGCGAGGCCTACAGGCCGCGGGCGAGGCGGTGGTACGCGGCGTTCCAGGCGACCTCGTGACGGAAGTCGCGGATGCGGGTGTCCTCGTCGATCACGAGCAGCTCGGTCTCGACGATGCGGGCGAGGTCCTCGAAGGCCTCGAGCCCGACCGCGGTCGACATCACCGTGTGGTGCGCGGCGCCGGCCGTCAGCCACGCCTCGGCCGACACGGCGAACGACGGGCGGGGCTTCCACACCGCGCGCCCCACCGGCAGGTTCGGCAGGTCCTCGTCGGGCTCGACCACGTCGACCACGTTGACCGTGAGGCGGAACCGGTCGCGCACGTCGCTCATCGCGACGACGACGGCCGGGCCGGGGTCGGCGGAGAAGACCAGGCGCACCGGGTCGTCCTTGCCGCCGATGCCGAGTGCGTGCACCTCGAGCGAGGCGCGCCCCGACGTCAGCGCCGGGCTGACCTCGAGCATGTGCGCCCCGAGGATCTTCTCCTCGCCGGGCACCAGGTGGTACGTGTAGTCCTCCATCAAGGAGGCGCCACCCGGCAGCCCGGCGCCCATCACGTTGGCCGCACGCACCAGCACCGAGGTCTTCCAGTCGCCCTCGGCACCGAAGCCGTAGCCCTCGGCCATCAGGCGCTGGACCGCGAGGCCGGGCAGCTGCTTGAGTGCACCCAGGTCTTCGAAGTTCGTCGTGAAGGCGCTGAACCCGCCCTCTTCGAGGAACGAGCGCAGACCGATCTCGATCGCCGCACCGTCTCGCAGCGACTGGTGACGCTCGCCGCCCGCCCGCAGCGCGGGGACCACGTCGTACTCGGCCTCGTACACCGCGACGAGCTCGTCGATCGCAGTCTCGGACGCCGCGGCGACGGCCTCGGCCAGTTCGTTGACGCCCCAGGTGTTGACCTGGACGCCGAAGGCCAGCTCGGCCTCGGTCTTGTCGCCCTCGGTCACGCCGACGAAGCGCATGTTGTCGCCGAAGCGTGCCAGCTTGAGCGAGCGCATGGCCGAGGCGCCCGCGGCGGCACGCATCCAGGTGCCGACCTGCTGCTGCACGCGCGGGTCGCTGACGTGGCCGACGACGGTCTTGCGGGGCACCCCGAGACGGGTCTGCATGTAGCCGAACTCGCGGTCGCCGTGGGCGGCCTGGTTGAGGTTCATGAAGTCGAAGTCGATGTCGGCCCAGGGCAGCGCAACGTTGGCCTGCGTGTGCAGGTGCAGCAGCGGCTTGCGCAGGGCGTCGAGGCCGCCGATCCACATCTTGGCCGGGCTGAAGGTGTGCATCCAGGCCGTGACGCCGATGACCGAGTCGTCGAGGTTCGCCTCGAGCATGGTGCGACGGATCGCGTGGGCGTCGGTCAGGACGGGCTTCCAGACGAGGCGCACGGGCACGTCGGAGGCGGCGGCGAGTTCGTCGGCGATGGCACGCGACTGGTCGGCGACCTGCTGGAGCGTCTCTTCGCCGTAGAGGCCCTGGCTGCCGGTGAGGAACCAGACCTCGCGCGAGGCGAGGAAGGCGGTGGGGTCGAGGGTGTCGTTCGTCACTTCAGTTCTCCTGCGGGTGCTTGTCCATAGACGTTCTGGTACCGGTCGAAGAGGGCGTCGATGCTCTCTGCCGGGATGGGGATGGGTTCGCCGAGCTGGCGGGTGACGTGGACGGTGCGGGCCACGTCCTCGGTCATGACGGCGGCCTTGACCGCGTCGCGGGCGTCCTTGCCGATCGTGAAGACGCCGTGGTTCTGCATCAGCACGGCCCGGCTGCGGTGCCCCTCGAGCGTCGCGACGATGCCGCGGCCGATCGAGTCGTCGCCGATGATCGCGAACGGCCCTACGGGGATCTCGCCGCCGAACTCGTCGGCCATCGCCGTGATCACGCACGGGATCGCCTCGCCGCGCGCGGCCCAGGCCGTGGCGTAGGTCGAGTGCGTGTGCACGACTCCGCCGACGTGCGGCATGGTGCGGTAGACGTAGGCGTGGGCGGCGGTGTCGCTGGACGGACTGCGGTCGCTGCCCGGCGTGCCCTCGACCACGGTGCCGTCGAGGCGGCAGAGGATCTGGTTCTCGGCCGTGAGGTCGTCGTAGAGCACCCCGCTGGGCTTGATCACGAAGAGGTCGGTGCCGGGCACGCGACCCGACACGTTGCCGCCCGTCCAGACGACGAGCCCGTAGCGCACGAGCTCGGCGTGCAGGGTGGCGACGTCTTCTCGGGTGGCGTCGATGGCCGCCTGCGTCGAGCGGTCGATCCAGCCGGTCATGCGGTCACCTGCGCGTCGCTCGTGGCGGAGGCGGTGGCGTCCTGCTCGATGGCATCCGTGCCTCCACCGCCCTCGGTCGTCGCCGAGGTCGCCGAGGAGGCGCGGGTCGCCTCGCGACGCATCGCCCGCAGACGGTGCATCACGTCGTTGCCGCCCCGACCGAACCAGTCGTGCAGCAGGAGGTACTCGGCGTAGAGCGCGTCGTACGCGTCGGCGGCCGCCTCGTCGGG
>NZ_LMLG01000001.1:133651-204512 GCF_001421865.1 Frigoribacterium sp. Leaf44 | reverse complement strand
CCCGCGGCGACGGCGGCGTGGATGGCCGAGCCGAGGGCCGGGCCCTGCTCGCTCGTGATGGTCGAGATCGGCAGGCGCAGCACGTCGCTGTAGGTCTGCATGAGGTGGGCGTTCTTGAGCAGGCCGCCCGCGGCGATGAACTCGGTGACCGGCACGCCGGACTCCTCGAAGGCCTGCACGATGCGGCGGGTGCCGAAGGCCGTGGCCTCGAGCAGCGCGCGGTAGCCCTCTTCGGGCGTCGTGCTGAGCGTCTGGCCGACGATGACGCCGCTGAGCTCGTGGTCGACGAGCACCGAGCGGTTGCCGCTGTGCCAGTCGAGGGCGACGAGGCCGTGGGCCCCGACGGGCTGCTCGTAGGCGAGGTCGGTGAGGTGCTGGTGCACGCTCTTGCCGGCCGCCGCGGCGGCGTCGACCGACGACTGCGGCACCTGGTTCTTCACGTACCAGGCGAAGATGTCGCCGACGCCGGACTGACCGGCCTCGTAGCCGTAGAGCCCGTCGACGATGCCGCCGTCGACGACGCCGCACATGCCGGGCACCTCGGCCAGTTTGTCGCCGTTCATCACGTGGCAGGTGCTCGTGCCCATGATCGCGACCATCTGGCCGGGCTGGGTGGCCTTGGCGGCCGGGGCGGTGACGTGCGCGTCGACGTTGCCGACGGCGACGGCGACGCCCTCGGGCAGTCCGGTCCAGCCGGCGGCCTCGGCCGTCAGCGTGCCCGCGACGTCGCCCAGGGCGCCGATCTCGTGCACGACCTTGGTCTCGGCGAAGTCGGCGAAGTCGGGGTTGAGTGCGGCGAGGAACTCGCGGCTGGGGTACTCGCCGTCCTGGTAGATGCCCTTGTAGCCCGCCGTGCAGGCGTTGCGGACGTACCGACCGCTCAGCTGCCAGACGATCCAGTCGGCGGCCTCGACCCAGTGCTCGGTCGCGGCGTAGACCTCGGGGTCCTCTTCGAGCAGCTGCAGGCCCTTGGCGAACTCCCACTCGCTCGAGATGAGCCCGCCGTACCGGGGCAGCCACGACTCGCCACGCGACGCAGCCAACTCGTTGATGCGGTCGGCCTGGCCCTGCGCGGCATGGTGACGCCACAGCTTGACGAACGCGTGCGGGCGGTCGGCGAAGCGGTCGAGCTCGTTGAGCGGGGTGCCGTCGGCGGTGGTCGGCACCATGGTGCAGGCGGTGAAGTCGGTGCCGATGCCGACGACCGCGGAGGGGTCGACGCCCGACGCGCGAAGGGCCTCGGGCACTGCGTTCTTCAGCACGTCGACGTAGTCGGACGGCACCTGCAGGGCCCAGTCGGCGGGGAGGCGCTCGCCCGTGCCGGGGAGGGTGCGGTCGACGACGGCGTGCGGGTACTCGAACGTGGCACTGGCCAGTTCGGCGCCGTCGCGGACGCGCACGACGACGGCCCGGCCGCTGAGCGTGCCGTAGTCGACGCCGACGACGTACGTGTCGGCCGACGTGCCGGCGGGGTCGGGAGCCGCGGGCGACGGGTCGGAGGGGATGGCGGTCTCAGCCATGGAACGTCCTTGTCCTGATGCGAAAGTGAGCGCTCACATTCTCACATGAGCGAGTGGGACCGTGCAATCTCGCACCGGCGGGTCGGGGTCGGTCAGCGGGCCGGGGCCGCCGTCGAGCGGCGGACGACGAGCTCGGGGTCGAGTGCCGCCACAGGCGCCTCGTCGCCGGCGAGTACGGCCTCGACGGTCGTCATGAGTCGGCGCCCGAGCGCCTCGAAGTCCTGCCGCACGGTGGTCAGCGGCGGGACGAAGTGTTCGGCCTCGGGGATGTCGTCGAAGCCGACGATGCTCACGTCGCGCGGCACGACCCGACCGGCGTCGACGTACGCGTGCACGACGCCGAGCGCCATCTGGTCGTTGCCGCAGAACACGGCGGTGACGTCGTCGCGCCCGGCCAGCTCTCGGCCGATGCGATGACCGGAGCCCGGGGTCCAGTCGCCGCGCAGCAGCACCGTCGAGTCGACGCCGAGCCGTTCGCAGGCCTCGCGCCAGCCCCGCTCGCGGTCGCGGCCGTCCATCCACCCGTCGGGCCCGGCGACGTGGGCGATGCGGCGGTGACCGAGCGAGACGAGGTGCTCGACGGCCGCCTCGGCCCCGGCGGCCTGGTCGAACGAGACCGTGTGGTGGCCGTCCTCGGCCTCGCTGTCGGCGGTGACCAGCGGTACGGACACCCCGGAACGCCGCAGCACCTCGAGGGCCTCGGCGTCGGGTGCGATGAGCACGATGGCCGCCACGTTCTGACCCACCAACGAGTCGAGGGCCTGCCGCATGCCCTGCCGGTCGTCGACGTCGAGGGTGGCCATCGACACCTGGTAACCGGCTCGTCGGGCGGCACCGTTGAAGCCGTGCATCGTGCTCGACGGCCCGTAGAACGGGAACCCCGTGCTGATCACGCCGAGCGACCTCGTCTTGCGGCTGGCCAGCGCCCGGGCGGTGAGGCTCGGCCGGTAGTGGAGCTCGTCGATGGCGACGTCGACCTTGGCCTTGGTGGCGGGACGGACCGTCGGGTCGCCGTTGACGACCCGCGAGACGGTCTGGTGCGAGACGCCGGCTGCGGCCGCGACGTCGAAGAGGGTTGCCACGAGGTGATCCTAGTTCGGTTCGGTTTTCGGGACGGTGGCGTCGTGTGCGGCCGGCCCGCGCCTCCTGCGGTCTGGTCGGTGCCCGCCGGGGGCGGGGAGACGAGGAGGCGCGGCTCCCGTGACCGGGAACCGCGCCTCTCGCGGATGGTGGCGCCTAGTTACTTGCCGGACGAGGCGGCGCGACGCTTGTTGAAGACGTCGAACGCGACCGCGGCGAGCAGCACGAGGCCCTTGATCAGGGACTGGTACTCGGTGCCGACACCGAGGATCGACAGGCCGTTGTTCAGGATGCCGATGATCAGACCACCGATGATCGCGCCGGTGACCGTACCGATGCCGCCCGTGACGGCGGCGCCACCGATGAACACGGCCGCGATGGCGTCGAGTTCGAACCCGCTGCCGGCGCTGGACGCCGCGAGGTTCAGCTGGGCCGTGAAGACGACGCCGGCGAGAGCGGCGATGACGCCCATGTTGACGAAGAGCAGGAACGTGACGCGCTTGGTCTTGACGCCCGACAGCTCGGCGGCGTGCACGTTGCCACCGATCGCGTAGACGTGACGACCGAAGACCGAGTTCTTCATCACGGTCGAGTAGACGACGACGAGCACGGCGAGGATGACCAGCACGATCGGGGTGCCCGAGTAGCTGGCGAGCAGGAACCCGACGTACATGACGAGGGCGACGGTGAAGACGAGCTTGGTGACGAACCACAGGAAGGGCTCGTCCTCGAGCTGGTACTTGCGACGCGTCGCCCGGCCACGGAGACCGGTGCCGATCAGGGCGATCGAGGCCACAGCGCCGAGGATCAGCGTCAGCGGCTCGTACCCGGTCGTGCCGAAGGCGGGCAGGAAGCCCGAACCGATGTCACGGAACCCCTGGGGGAACGACGAGATCTGCGTGCTCTGCAGCGCGATCTGGGCGGCACCGCGGAACGCGAGCATGCCGGCCAGGGTGACGATGAACGCCGGGATCCCGAAGTAGGCGATCCAGAAGCCCTGCCAGGCCCCGACCAGGGCACCGAGCACGAGGCAGAGCACCACGGCGAGCGGCCAGGGCAGGCCCCACTGCGTGATCATCACGCCGGCCATCGCACCCGTGAAGGCGACGATGGACCCGACCGAGAGGTCGATGTGGCCGGCGATGATGACCATCACCATGCCGATGGCCAGGATCAGGATGTAGCTGTTCTGGACGACCAGGTTCGACACGTTGATCGGTGCCAGGGTGATGCCGTTCGTGGTGATCTGGAAGAACAGCACGATGACGATCAGCGCGATGAACAGGCCGATCTGGCGCAGCTGACCGCCGAGGTACGAGACGGCACTCGTGATCGGGTTGCCGCCCGAACCGGACTGCGGCTGACGGGAGGTGGGCGACCCGCCCGTGGGCTTCGGGTCGGTGGCCTGGGTGGGGCTAGGCGCGCTCATTGACGGGGCTCTCTCGTTCGAGGGTCATGTACTTCAGGAGGAATTCGGGGGTCGCCTCGGCGATCGGCACGTCGGCCGTGATGCGCCCCTCCGAGAGGGTGTAGATGCGGTCGCAGATGCCGAGCAGTTCGGGCAGCTCGGACGAGATGACGATGACGCCCTTGCCCGCGTCCGCGAGCTGGTTGATGATCGTGTAGATCTCGTACTTGGCGCCGACGTCGATGCCGCGGGTGGGCTCGTCGAGGATGAGCACGTCGGGGTCGGCGTACATCCACTTGGACAGCACGACCTTCTGCTGGTTGCCGCCCGAGAGCTTTCCGGTGACGGCGGCCACGGTGGGCGCCTTGATGTTCATGCTCTTGCGGAAGCGCTCGGCGACCGTGCTTTCTTCGGACCGGTTGACGAAGCCCCAGTTCGCGAGCTTGCCGAGCGCCGAACCCGAGACGTTGCGGGTGATGTCGTCGATCAGGTTGAGACCGTACTTCTTGCGGTCCTCCGTCGCGTAGGCGATGCCGGCCGCGATGGCCTTGCTGACCGTCGACGTGTCGACCTTCTCACCGCGCTTGTAGACGGTGCCCGAGATGCCGGTGCCGTAGCTCTTGCCGAAGACGCTCATCGCGAGCTCGGTGCGTCCGGCACCCATCAGCCCGGCGATGCCGACGATCTCGCCGACCTTGACGGTGAGGTTGGCCTGGTGGATGATCTCGCGCGTCGCGTCCAGGGGGTGGTGGACGGTCCAGTCCTCGATGCGGAGCAGCTCGGCGCCGACCTTCGACTCGTGGGCCGGGTACCGGCTCTCGAGGTCACGGCCGACCATGCCCTTGATGATGCGGTCCTCCGACACCTCGCCGGCGTGCATGTCGAGGGTCTCGATGGTCTTGCCGTCGCGGATGATCGTCACCTTGTCGGCGATCGCCTTGATCTCGTTGAGCTTGTGGCTGATGATGATCGACGTGATGCCCTGCCCCTGCAGGCTCTTGATGAGGTCGAGCAGGTGGGCCGAGTCGTCGTCGTTCAGGGCGGCGGTGGGCTCGTCGAGGATGAGGATCTTCACGCGCTTCGAGAGCGCCTTGGCGATCTCGACCAGCTGCTGCTTGCCGACTCCGATGTCGACCACCTTGGTGATCGGGTTGTCGCGCAGGCCGACGCGGGCCAGGAGGCCGGCGGCGTCGAGGTTGGTCTTGTTCCAGTCGATGAAGCCGCCCTTGGACTGCTCGTTGCCGAGGAAGATGTTCTCGGCGATCGAGAGGAACGGGCTGAGTGCGAGCTCTTGGTGGATGATGACGACGCCCGCAGCCTCGGAGTCGTTGATGTTCTTGAAGTCGACGGGCTGACCGTCGAGCAGGATCTGGCCGTCGAACGAGCCGTGCGGGTAGACGCCCGAGAGCACCTTCATGAGCGTCGACTTGCCGGCGCCGTTCTCGCCGCAGATCGCGTGGACCTGGCCGCGCTCGACCTCGAGCGTGACGTCCTGCAGGGCCTTGACGCCGGGGAACGTCTTGGTGATCTCCCGCATCTCGAGGATCGTGTTCGCCACGTGTTCCTTCTTCCGTGTGTCGGGTGGGTGCCGCTGGGGAGCAGGGAAGCGAGGAGGCGCTGGTCGGCGACCGGCGCCTCCTCGGTTCTCGCAGGGGAGGGACCTACTTGAGGTCGGCCTCGGTGTAGTAGCCGCTGTCGACCAGGACCTCTTTGTAGTTGTCCTTGGTGACGATGGTCGGCTGGAACAGGAAGGTCGGGACGACCTTCTCGCCGTTGTCGTACGTCTTGTCGTCGTTCGTCTCGGGCGTCTTGCCGGTGAGCAGGTCGTCGGCCATGATCACGGACTGGTCGGCGAGCTGACGGGTGTCCTTGTAGATGGTCGAGTACTGCTGACCCTCGATGATCGACTTGACCGAAGCGGCCTCGGCGTCCTGACCGGTGATGATCGGCAGGGCGTCACTGGCGTAGCCAGCACCCTCGAGCGCCGAGATGATGCCGATCGAGATGCCGTCGTAGGGCGAGAGCACGCCGTCGAGCTTGGTGCCGCCCGAGTAGGTCGAGGCGATCAGGTTCTGCATGCGCGCCTTGGCGGTGGCGGGGTCCCACTGCTGCGTGGCGGCCTGGGTGAACTGGTCCTGACCGGAGCCGATCGTCAGCGAACCGTCTTCGATGTAGGGCTTGAGGGTGTCCATCGCGCCGTTGAAGAAGAAGGTCGCGTTGTTGTCGTCGGGGCTGCCGGCGAAGACCTCGATGGTCTTGGGCGAGGCGCCGTCGACCTTCTTGCCGTCGGCGTCGGCGAGGCCGAGACCGGTCAGGAGGCTGGTGCCCTGGTCGACGCCGACCTTGTAGTTGTCGAACGAGACGTAGTAGTCGACGTTCTTGTTGCCCGTCAGCAGGCGGTCGTACGAGATGACCTTGATGCCGGCCTTGGCGGCCGAGTCGAGCTGGTCGCTGAGCGAGCCACCGTCGATCGAGGCAACGATGAGGACCTTCGCGCCCTTGGTGATCATGTTGCTGATCTGCTGGACCTGCTGGGGGATCTTGTTGTCGGCGTACTCGAGGTCGACCTTGTAGCCCTTGTCCTCGAGGGCGCTCTTGACGGCGTCGCCGTCCTTGATCCAGCGCTCGGAGACCTTGGTGGGCATCGCGACGCCGACCAGCGCACCGGCGTTGTCGCCGCTGCTGCTGCCGCCGGCGTCACCGCCGCGTCCGCCGCCGCCGCCGGAGCAGGCGGCCAGGGAGAATGCCATGCCGACGGCGACGATGCCGACGAGGAGCTTTTTCTTCACGGTTGTTCCATTCGTGTCAGGTGTCATCTCGACGGCGTCGTCGATGACGGGTGATGGTGCTGTGAGGGGATCTCTGTGGTGCGGGCGCTCGACGGCTCGGGTGGCCGGGGACGCGCCGGGCCGACGGGTGCGCGAGGCCGGCCCGTCGGGGCTGAGGGGGACGTCAGGCCGGGGCGACCGCGAGGAGGCGCGGGGCGGGCGACGTGCGGACGGCCCGGTGGGCGGCCGGGCGGCGGAGGGAGGAGCTGTTCACGGTTGACCTCTTCGTCAGGAAACGTGTGGCTGGGGTGTCGCGGAGTGGAGCGGGATGGTCCGTCACGGGGACGGTCGAGCGCTGACCTGAGAATGTGAGCGCTCACATCGGTGGTGCTGGGCAATACTGATTGAGGTCCAGGTGCTTGTCAAGTCGGTCGGTGCCCGGCGTGTCGCGACAGGATTTACACGTTCGCCACACGCCGTTCACGCGCGTGAGCGGTCGTCACGTCACAGTGTGCCCATGATCACCGCGACCGCGACCGTCCACACGGCGCACGACGCCGCCGGCCTGTTCTGGTTGTCGCGCCGCCTGCTCGCCGAGCACCGGGCCGCGAAGGTCGAGGTGGGCCAGTACCTCGTGCAGCTCGCCGACGCCGGGACCGTGCTGCTCACCGAGCTGCCCGAGGCGCTGCGGTTCGACGTCGTCGTCCGGGACGAGCTGACGGCACGCCGTACGCGCCGGGCGCTCGAGGCCGCCCTCGAACGCTGCCTGCCCGGCACGGTGTCGGCCATGAGCTGGCAGACCGAACCCGTCGCCGTCTGAGGGCAGCCCCGCGACACCCCCGAACCAGCGCGACGCCCCGGGTTCGTGGGGTGTCGTGCCGGTTCGGGGGTGTCGGGCCGCGCTAGAACGCGGTGATGGTCCAGCTCGCCGTGTGGGCCTCGCCCGGCGCGAGCAGCACGAGGTCGTCGCCCGAGTTGAAGGCGTCCGGCGGACAGGTCATCGGCTCGACGGCCAACCCGACCCGGTCGTTCTCGGGCTCGGGGCGGTCGGCGGTGTGCACCTGCACCCAGGGCAACTCGGCACCCCACGACATGGTGACGCCGTGCCCGTCGCGCGCGGTGACCGTGGCGGTGACCCGCGCCTCCTGTGCGGGGCCGCCCGCGCCGTCGACGCCGTCGACCGCGGTGAACGCGAGGTCGGTGAAGGCGTGGTCGACGAAGAGGTCGCCGATCGCGTGCCCGTCGCGGAAGTCGAAGCCGTCACGGTCGCCGACCGGTCGCGTGCCGACGGGCACGAGGCGGTCGTCGGTCACCTCGAGGTAGCTCGCGGCGGGCAACGTGAACGACCAGTCGTCGACGCGGCCCTCGCCGGCGACGAGGTAGGGGTGCGGCGCGGTGCCATAGGGGGCGACGCCCGTGCCCGCGTTGCGGGCCGTGACGGTCGTGGTGAGCCCGTCGTCGGTCAGCTCGTAGACGACCGACAGCGCCAGTCGCCACGGGTAGCCGTCGCTCGGCACGAGCACGAACGAGGCCGAGGCCCTCGCGGCCTGGGCTTGGTCGATCGTCCAGTCGGCCCAGTGGGCCAGGCCGTGCAGGGCGTGGCCGCGTTCGACCTCGTTGAGCGGCAGCTGGTGCTCGACCCCGTCGCGCTCGTATCGGCCGTCGGTCACGCGGTTGGGCCACGGGGCGAGCAGCGCCCCGCGGAAGCCCGGTCGCACCTCGTCGGCGGCGAACGGCACGACCAGGTCGCGGCCCTCGAAGGTGAGGGTGCGCAGCGTGGCCCCGACCCCGGCGATCTCGGCCCGGTAGCCATCGCGCTCGAGCACGACCTGCGCACCCGAGACCGGCACCGGCGACGTGACGAGCCTCGCGGTCGGCGGCGCACCCGGTGCGGGCTCGACGACGGGGGGCGTGGTGCCGGCCGGCGGCACCGAGGCGACGGGGGTGGGCTCAGACATGCGCGGGCTCTCCGAAGACGGACGCGGACAGGAACGGGTTGCGGAAACGCCCCTCGGGGTCGACCGACTCGACGTGGGCGGCGAAGTCGCCGAGACGCGGGAACACCCGGCGCAGCTCGGCGTGCGTGGCGGTCGAGACCTTCCCCCAGTGCGGGCGGGCGTCGAACGCTCCGAGCACCCGTTCGATCTCGGGCAGGACGGCGAGCACCTCGTCGGGACGCCGGTGCCAGGTGAAGTGGAAGGCCACGCTCTGACGTCCACCGCTCGGGCTGATCCAGGCGTCGTCGGGGGCGATCGTGCGGATCTCGCTGACCATCAACACGTCGGCGAAGGTGTGCGCGATGCCCCGCAGGCCCTCGATCGCGGCCGCGGCGTGCTCGGCCGGGATCAGGAACTCGCTCTGGATCTCTTCGCCGGCGCTCGGCGTGAAGTCGAACCGGAAGTGCGGCAGGCGCTCGAGCCAGGGGCCCGCCACGCCGCCCTGCTGCGTCACGGCCGCGGTCTCGGCGCCGGGGATCATGTGCGTGGTGTCGTCGGCCCGCACCGCGCCGAGGTCGCGGAGATCGAGACCGACCTCGTCGCCGACCCGGTGCTTCGACCAGATCTGGTCCACCCCGTCGCCGTCGTACCTCGTGAAGAAGCTCAGGCTGTAGGCGCTGGCGAGCACGGCGTCGAGGTGCTCGAGGGCGGCCGCCCAGGGCAGGTGCTCGTGGATGGTCTGCTCGACGTCGAAGGTCGGCACGGTGTCGAGTTCGAGGGTCGTGACGACGCCCACGGCGCCGAGCGAGACGACGGAGGCGCCGAACGCGTCGTCACCCCGGCGGACGGTCTCGAGGCTGCCGTCGGCGCGCACGAGCTCGACGGCGCGGACGCCCGCCGAGAGGGCGGGGTTGCCGACCCCCGAACCGTGCGTGCCGGTCTGGACCGCACCGGCGACCGAGATGTGCGGCAGCGAGGCGAGGTTGTGCAGGGCGAGGCCGTGGCGCTGCAGCTCGCCCGCGAGGGCGGCGTGCGTCGTGCCCGCGCCGACGCGGACCGTGCCGGCGGCCGAGTCGATCTCGACGGGGGTGCCGAGCGCGTCGAGCGAGACGAGGGTGCCGTCGGTGTCGGCGACGCGGTTGAACGAGTGGCGTGAGCCCAGGGCCTTGACCAGGCGGCTGCCGGTGACGACGTCACGCAGCTCGTCGAGGCTCGTGGGGCGACGCAGGTCGGTCGTCGAGTACTCGACGTTGGCGGCCCAGTTCTGCATGGAGACTCCTTCGGCTCGGGGTGCTGCGTCGAGTCTAGGCGAGCGGCCTACGGTGAGTGAGCGCTCACTCGGCTCCGTCGGTGGCCTGCCAGCCGAGGAGGGGGCCGAGGCGCTCGGCGGTGTCGGTCAGCACCTGCGTGTACTCGGCGAGGCCGAAGTCGAAGGGCAGCTCGACGATGAGGTCGTCGACCTCGCGCATCGCGGCGTTCTCGTGGAGCTGCTCGGCGATCCACTCGGACGGGCCGACGAGGTCGCGGTCGAACATCATGCCCCGGGGACCGTGGGCCACGGTCGTGCGGTCGCGACGGGAGGACGCGTAGGCCTCGTACGCCGCACGCTGCTCGGCGGTGGCCGTGTCGGTGGGCAGGACGACCGCGCCCTTGGCGACCCGCGCCTCCTGACCCGCGGGGTGGACCGCGCGGAAGGCGCGGATCTGGTCGAGCTGCGACGCGGCGAAGCGGGTCGGCTCGATCGGCCCGGGCGCGCCCGCGAAGCTGACGTTGCTGATGAGCATGCCGAGGCCCTGCCGGCCCGCCCACTCGGCGGACCGCGGGCTGCCCGCGCCGTACCAGACGCGGTCGGCGAGACCGGGGCTCTGCGGCTGCACCCGCCCGGTGTAGACCTCGATGCCCTCGGTGCCCTCGAACGCACTGACCTGCTCGCCACGCACGAGCGAGAGGAACTTCTCGACCCGACCGTACGAGAAGTCCTGGTGATCGGAGGCGTCGCCGTAGAGGTGCGGGGCGATCTCGTCGTAACCGCGGGGCTCGCCGACGCTGACCCCCAGCTGCAGCCGTCCACGCGACAGCACGTCGACCGTGCCCCAGTCCTCGGCCAGGCGGAACGGGTTCTCCCAGCCGAGCGGCATCACGGCCGTGCCGAGGGTGAGGCGCGAGGTGCGCTGCGCCGCGGCCGAGAGGAACGCGACGGGCGACGAGATGCCGAACTGGAGGTGCCGCGTCCGCGTCCAGCCGCCGTCGAGGCCCAGCGCCTCGGCCCGCTCGAACAGCTCGAGCCCCTGCTCGAGACCGGCGGTCGGGTCGTCGCCCTCGAAGGCGCCGATGGTGAGGAAGCCGAGACGGCGCAGCGGCCTCGCGGCGGCGGACGGGGCGGGCGACGAGGAGGCGGTGGTCACCGGTCGAGCCTAGCCAGACGACTCGACGCCCCGGCCCGTGTCCCCGGACCGCCTCCCCCGGCTCGCGTCCCCCGCTCGCGTCCCCCGATCCGCGTCCCCCGGACTGGGGACCGGCCCACCCCCGTACTGGGTGGCCGTGCCCCGTTGTCCCCCGGGCCCGCGTGCGGTTCGCTGGACGGAGCCGTTCGAGAGTCACGTCGACGACGACAGGACCACGGACGCCACCACGACTTCAGGGGAACAGAACACGATGGACACCGCAGAGCCCGACACCGGACGCCCGGGCACGACCGACCCGTCGGACGCCGCGACCACGCTCGGCCCCGTCACCACCGTCGGGGCCGCCCCGGCGACCTCGACCCGTCCGACGCGCCTCCGCCGCGAACGCGCCACCCGCCTGCGTCGACCCGCCACCTTCGTGCTGTCCTGGCTCGACCTGCCGAACGACGGCAGCGACCCCACGCTGCCCCTCGGCACCTGCCTGGTGCTCCGCACGGTCGGACGCCCCGCGCGCGACGTGCTCGTCGATCTGCCCGGCGGGCCCGTCCGGGGTCGCGACAAGCTGCGCCCCGGGGCTCCGCTCGGCATCGCGACCCCCGTCGAGCTCGACGCGGTGGTCGCCCTCGGCACCGTCTTCGTCGAGTGGTCGGACGGCCGGGGCGTCAGCCGGACCACGTGGCTCCGCGTCCCGCCGGTGCCGACGCGGTACCGCAGCCCCGCCGCTCGCTGACCACACCGGCGCGTCGACCCGAGCCCGGTCGCTCACCGAACGGACGCGAACGGCGCATCGAGCCGCGCCGCGCCTCCCGGGCTCAGCGGCGGTAGGCCGCCGCCGGGTGTGTCCCGGGCAGCCGGGGCCCACCGCCGGTCAGCCGCTCGCGCAGCGTCTCGCCGGGCACGTACGCCTCGCGCAGTCGACCGCGTCGACGCAGCTCGGGCACGATCAGCTCGACGAAGTCGGTCAGCGTGTCGAACGAGTGGTACTGGCGCAGGTTGATGCCGTCGATCCCCTCGTCGTCGAGCCAGCGCTCGACGGCGTCCGCCACGACCGTCGGTGTACCGGCGACGAAGAACGTGCCGCCCCAGGCCTCGTCGACCGAGTCGATCAGCTGGCCCACCGTGATGTCGAGCGGCAGCGCGGCGGCTCCCGGGTGGTCGAGCCGACCCTCGGCCTCGAGCGCCTCGCGCACGGTGCGGTCGCGGGGGTGCGACGGGGCGTCGAACGGGACGCTGCGGTGGATCAGTTTGCCCTGCTCGCTGGCGAACGAGCGGTAGAGCGCGAGCTTCTCGGCGACGACCTCGTCGGTCTCGCCCGTGATGACGCCGGCCTGCACGATGAACGACACGTCGTCGGCGGAGCGCCCGGCCGCGACGGCCGCCTCGCGCGTGGCGGCGCCGACCGCCTTGACGGCGGGACCGCCGGTGAAGACGACCTCGGCGTTGCGGGCCGCCTGCTCGACGCCCTTGGGCGACGCGGTCGCGAGGAAGAGCACGGGCGTGCGCTGCGGCGACGGCTCGCTGAGGTGCGGACCGGCGACCCGGAAGTGCTCGCCGACGTGGTCGATCGCGTGCACCTTCGCGGGGTCGGTGTAGACGCCCGAGCCGGGTTCGAGGCCGTCGGCGGTGGGGTCGGCGACGACGGCGTCGTCCTCCCACGAGCCCTCCCACAACTTGTAGAGCACGTCGAGGTACTCGGCGGCGCGGGCGTAGCGCTCGGCCTTGGGGATCTCGGCGTCGAGGCCGAAGTTGCGCGCGGCGTTCGGCAGGTACGACGTGACGACGTTCCAGCCCACGCGTCCCTTCGTGAGGTGGTCGAGGGTCGACATGCGCCGCGCGAAGGCGAACGGCGGCTCGTAGCTCGTCGAGAACGTGATGCCGAAGCCGAGGTGCTCGGTCACGGCCGCCATCGCCGGCACGACCATCATCGGGTCGTTGTTCGGCGCCTGGATCCCCTCGAGCAGGGCCGGCGCCGGGCTGTCGCCGAAGACGTCGTAGGCACCCAGCACGTCGGCGATGAAGATGGCGTCGAAACCGCCGCGTTCAGCCAGGCGGGCCAGCTCGAGCCAGTACGCCAGGTCTTTGTACTCGCTGCGATGGTTGTGCGGCAGCCTCCAGAGGCCGTGCGTGATGTGCCCGACGCAGTTCATCTCGAAGAGGTTGAGGATCAGCTTCTTCTTGGTGGTGGGGGCGTCGACGGCGACGGACGAGACGGTGGCGGACGGGTCGGGCGCGGGGATGTCTGCGGTGCTCACGCGTCCTACTGTGCCGCACCGCGCCTCCTCGTCCACCGGGCGGTGACGCCGTGTTGCACGACGGGAAGACCGGGCGGCACCCCATCGCACCGCGTTTCGTGCACGACACCGCGGCAAGACGAGACGAGGTGCGGTGCACGGAACGCGGTGCGGTGCGGTGCGGTGCAGTTCGGGACGGTGCGGCGGGTCAGCGCTCGCGGATCGTGGTCGTCACGTCGACGAGGCTGGGGTCGGCGGGCGCCGAGCCGAAGCCGAACCGCACGGGCGGGTCGAGCGGGGCCAGCGCCCCGAGCGGGCGGCCGTCGAGACGGGCGTCGACCGCGACGATGCGCCGGGCCAGCGTCACGCCGTAGTACTCGCGACGACCGCCGCCGGCCGTGCCCGCCGTACGGGCACCCCGCACGATCAGCCGGGCCACCGGATCGATCAGCGTGAGCCAGCCGGGCCGGGTCGCGAACGCCCGGGGCACGAGCCGCAGCAGCCACCCGAGCGGCGACACGGGCCCGATCTCGAGCGACAGGTCGAGCACGTCGCCGCCCGCGTCGTCCGGGCCGGCCGAGACCCGCATCGTCCGGTCGACGCCGTGCCACGAGACGGGCTGAACCCGCACCTCGTCGAACGTGTAGGTCGACGAGACGTAGTCGGCGACGGCCTGCGACGGTGCCAGCAGGGTGCGGTGGCCGTCGGTGTCCTCGACCATGACGTCGACGAAGCGACCGAGCGGCGAACGGTTCCACAGCCCGACGACCACGCGCGTCCCGGACTCGGTGCCGAAGCCGGCGATGCGTCCGTGGAACCGCTGGTCGGGGGGCAGGCTGCTCATCGTCGCTACTCGGCCACCCGGGCCGAGACGGTCTCGAGGGCGGCGAGCTCGTCGGCGCTGAGGGCGACGCTCGCGCTGGCCAGCAACGCGGGCAGCTGCTCGAGGGTGCGAGCGCTGGCGATGGGGGCGACGACGCGGGGCTGGGCCTGCAGCCAGGCGAGGGCGATCGTGGCGATCTCGACCTGGTGGGCACTCGCGATGTCTCGCAGGGCCGCCACGACGTCGAGCCCCTCGTCGCTGAAGTAGCCCTCGATGTTGCCACTGCGGGCCCCGGCGATGTCGTCACGGGTCTGGTACTTGCCGGTCAGGAAGCCCGCGGCGAGCGAGAAGTACGGCGTGACGCCGAGCTGGTTCGTGGCGGCGAGCGGGGCCAGGTCGCGCTCGTAGGCCTTCCGGGTCACGAGGTTGTAGTGCGGCTGCAGGGCGACCGGGGCCGCGAACCCCTCACGGCGCGCGATCTCGACCCACTCGGTGATGCGCTCGGGCGAGAAGTTCGAGATGCCGACGTGCCGCACCTTGCCGGCCTTCTGCAGGGCGTCGAAGGCGCCGAGGGTCTCGACGAGGTCGTCGCCGGTGTCGAAGTGCGCCCAGTACAGGTCGATGTGGTCGGTCTGCAGACGGGTGAGCGAGGCGTCGGCGGCGGCCGCGACGTTGGCGGCACCGAGCCCGGGGAACTCGGGGTGCTGGCTGACCTTCGTGCCGAGGACGATCTGGTCACGACGCGAGGCGCCACCCTGGGCGAGCCAGGTGCCGATGACCGTCTCGGACTCGCCGCCCGAGTTGCCGTCGGCCCAGGCCGAGTAGACGTCGGCCGTGTCGACGAAGTTGCCGCCGCCGGCGACGAAGGCGTCGAGCACCGAGTGCGACTCGGCCTCGTCGCTCGTCCAGCCGAAGGTGTTGCCGCCGAGGGCGAGGGGGAAGACGTCGAGGTCGGATGTTCCGATGAGGGGCATGCGGGGGTTCCTTTCGCGAACGTCGCGTCGGGTCGGCGCGGCGACTACCCAGGTCTAACGCGTCGGGGTCGGGTTCGTTCCCAGGTGGACGATCAGTAGCCCTGCTCGACGTCGACGACGCCCTCGGGGTCACCGCCGTCGGCCAGCGCCCGGATGTTCGCCTCGACCCGGGCCTGGAAGAGCGGCTCGGTCATCGCGTTCGTGTTGGCCTGGTGCGGGGTGAGCAGGGCACGGGGTTCGGCCCACAGCGGGTGACCGTCGGGCAGCGGCTCGGGGTCGACGACGTCGAGGCCCGCCGCCCCGATCCGCCCCTCGGCGAGCGCCGCGACGAGGGCGTCGGTGTCGACGAGCGGACCGCGGGCGATGTTGACGAGCACGGCCGTGTCCTTCATGGCGGCGAACTCGTCGGCTCCGAGCAGGCTGCGGGTGCCGCCGGTGAGCGCCGCGGCGACGACGACGACGTCGCTCGTCGGGAGCACCTCGGCCAGGCGGTCGACCGTGATGGTGCGGGCCGCGCCCGGGACGTCCTCGTCGGTACGGCGCACCATCGTCACCTCGACGTCGAACGGCTGCAGCAGGCGCAGCAGCTCGGTCCCGATGCCGCCGGCGCCGACGATGGTGACGCTCGCCCCGTTCAGCGAGATGCCCCGCTGCTCGCGTTCCCACGAGGAGGCGCGGGCCCTGATCTGCAAGGAGCGCAGGGTCGCCAGCGTCAGCGCCAGGGCGTGCTCGGCCACGGGTGCGCTGTAGGCCCCCTTGGCGCTCGTGAAGACGAGACCGTCCCGGGCGGTGGCCTGCATGGTCTCGACGTGGGCGTCGACGCCCGCGCTCGGGAGCTGCACGATGCGGACGCCGGGGTGCTGCTCGATCGCGGATCGCAACTCGCCCTGGTCGATGCGGCCGCCGACGACGATCATCTCGGTCTCGTCGCCGAGCTCGACGAGGCGGGCGTCGGTCGCGTCCACCGCCCGCTTCGCGGGCGCGACGCCCCACGTGTCGCCCGACGACCCCTCGGAGTCGGCGGTGGCGGAGGCGGCGGGGAGGACGGTGACGGCGACGGTGCTCATCCGTCCACCGTATCGATCAGGTCACGAAAGCGACTCAGGCTCGTGTCTTGGTCGGACCGGTGGCAGAGTGACGCCGTCTGCCGGTCGCGAAACCCGATCGTGGACGCGGGAGGCACGGGTCAACGGCGACACGCGCCTCCTTCCCTCCGACCTCGCCCGGCGACGGTCGACCGCCCCTGCGGGCAGGGGTACGCTGTCCCACGGCCCAGGCGGGCCCACGGCCCCACCGGGCCCGGCGGCAGCACGACGGAAGGCAGGTGAGCGGCGATGGCTGGTGACAGTACTGGCGCCCCGCGGCATCGCTCCGTGATCGCGCCGTCCGCCCCGCTCGTCTGAGCTGCGGGCCCGACCGACCACGAGCGATGCCCACGGGCACCGACGTCTCCTGTCGACGCACGTCGTCGACGACCCGACACCCCGGTGTCGTCTCGTCGCCCGTGTGCGTCGCCCCGGCCCCCACCGCACACCCGTCGTCCGCACGGCTGTCGTGACCACCACCGGTACGACATCGCCCCTCGACGGGCGGTCGTCGCACCCCGAACGGCAGGAGCGCAGACCGTGGCACTCATCGACAACGGCATCTACGTCGCGGGGCACCGCACCGACAGCCCGGCGAACCTCGACGAGACGTTCGAGTTGCTGCACGAGCACCAGGGCATGGCCTGGATCGGCCTGTACCGCGCCGACCCCGACGAGGTGCGCGCGATCGCCCAGGAGTTCGAGCTGCACCCGCTCGCCGTCGAGGACGCGCTCAAGGGGCACCAGCGCGCGAAGCTCGAGCGCTTCGGCGAGACCCTCTTCGTCGTGCTGCGCTCGGCCCGCTACCTCGACGCCGAGGAGACGGTCGAGTTCGGCGAGGTCCACGTGTTCGTCGGCCCGGGCTTCGTCATCACGATCCGGCACGCCGAGAACCCCGACCTCGGCCGGGTGCGCCGTCGCCTCGAGTCGAACCCCGAGCTGCTCGCACTCGGTCCCGAAGCGGTGCTCTACGCCGTGCTCGACCAGGTGGTCGACGGCTACGGCCCGGTCGTCGCCGGCATCGAGAAGGACATCGACGAGATCGAGGACGAGCTCTTCGGCGGCGACCCCGAGGTCTCCCGACGCATCTACGAGCTGCTGCGCGAGGTCATCAGCTTCCAGCGCGCGACGAGCCCGCTGCGCGGCATGCTCGAGAACCTGCTGCGCGGGTCCGACAAGTACGGCGTCGACGTCGAACTGCAGCGCTCGCTGCGCGACGTGCTCGACCACGTGCTGCGCATCGGCGAGCGCGCCGACACCTTCCGCGCGCTGCTCGAGAACGCGCTGACGGTGCACTCGACGCTCGTCACCCAGGCGCAGAACGACGAGATGCGCCGCCTGTCCGAGGCCGGGCTCGCCCAGAACGAGGAGACCCGGCGACTGTCGGAGGTCGGCCTGCAGCAGAACGACGAGGTCAAGAAGATCTCGGGCTGGGCGGCCATCCTGTTCGCCCCGACCCTGGTCGGCGGCGTCTACGGCATGAACTTCGACCACATGCCCGAGCTGCACTGGCAGTTCGGCTACCCGATGGCGGTCGCCGCGATGGTCGCGGTCGGCGCGAGCATCTGGGGCGTCTTCAAGTGGAAGAAGTGGCTCTGACGCGGTCGGGCCGGTGACGCGGAGAACGCAGGAGGCGCGGGTTGGGTGACCCGCGCCTCCTGCGTCCACGAGGCGGTGCGGTGCTGCGGTCGGGGCCTAGGCCTCGAGCGCGGCGTCGAGCGTGATCTCGACGCCGGTGAGGGCCTTCGAGACGGGGCACGTCTCTTTGGCGTTCTGGGCGGCCTCGAGGAAGCCGGCCTCGTCGATGCCGGAGACCTCGCCGCGGACGGTGAGGGCGATGCCGGTGAGCTTGAAGCCGCCGGCCGAGTCCGGGCCGAGCGAGACGTCGGCCTTGACGTCGAGCGCCTCGACGGTGCCGCCGGCCTGGCCGAGGACGGCCGAGAACTGCATGGCGTAGCAGGCCGAGTGGGCGGCGGCGAGCAGCTCTTCGGGGCTGGTCGCGCCGTTGGCGTCGTCGGCCGCACGCTTGGGGAACGAGACGTCGTAGGTGCCGAGCTTGGAGCTCGACAGTTCGACCTGGCCTTCGCCGGTCTCGAGGCTGCCGTTCCAGGCGGTGCGTGAGGTGCGAGTGGGCATGTGGTGCCTTCTTTCGTGGAGGGGGCCGACGTCGGGGTCGGCCCGGGATGGGGTGTTCGGGGTGTTCTGGTCGGTCGGTGAGGCGGGTCAGAGGTGCTGGTCGGTGAGGGCGGCCGTGTTCGCCCGGACGGCGGCGGCGAGCGCGGCGATGTCGGCTCGCAGCGTCTGCAGGTCGGTCAGCTCGAGACCGGTGGCGCCGCAGATCTGGTCGGCGAAGCCGACGGCCTGCTCGCGGAGCGCGACCCCGGCGTCGGTCAAGGCGACGTCGACGGTGCGCTCGTCGGCGGCCGAGCGCGTGCGCGTGACCAGGCCGTGGGCCTCGAGCCGCTTGAGCAGGGGCGACAACGTGCCCGACTCGAGCTGCAGCTGGTGGCCGAGCTCGGAGACGGTCGTCGGGCCGCCCTGCCAGAGGACCAGCAGCACGAGGTACTGCGGGTAGGTGAGGCCGAGCGGGGCGAGCAGGTCGCGGTACCGCGCCGTGACGGCACGCGAGGCGTTGTAGAGCGCGAAGCAGATCTGCTCGTCGAGCACGGGCGCCGGGCCCGGAGTCGTCGTCTCGGCTGCTGTCGTCATGTCGTCGACTGTAGCACGTCGTGCACCATTTGGTTGTGCACAACCGAGTCGCACCGAGCGTGACGCGGGGCGGGCGGCGACGAACCCGCCTCAGTCGACGTCGGCCCGGCGCTCGCGGAAGGCGATCATGTTCACGCGGTTGCCGCAGCGGACGCTGCAGAACCGCTTCGAGCCGTTGCGCGACAGGTCGACGAAGACCCCGTCGCAGTAGTCCGCGGCACAGGCTCGCAGCCGGCCGGTCTCGTCGGTGCGGATCACGTCGACCAGGGCGAGCGCGGACTCGACTCGGATGCGGTCGGCGAGGGGCGCGTCGTCGCTCGTCGCGTGCAGGTGCCAGTCGAGGGCGTCGTGTCGCACGAGCCGGGGCGACGAGACGCTGTCGGCCAGCATGCGGTTGACCTCGGCGGCGAGCAGATCGCGCTCGAGCGTCCAGATCCGTCGCAGTTCGGCCCGGACGCCCTGCACCGAGGCCAGTTCCGCGTCGTCCCGGTCGAAGCGGCCCGAGAAGGCGAACGAGTCGAGCAGGTCCTTCAGCTCGGCGCGGCTCGAGAGCTCGTCGTCACCGGACCGACTCGCGCCGGCGCCGGTGTTGACCAGGGCGACGTTGAACTCGAGGACGTCTTCGGTGTCAGGGGCGAAATGCAAGTTGACTCCTTGTGAGAGGCGGTCGTACGCTCGCGACAGAAGCGGCGCGTCATCACCCATTGTGCACGACGGCCCTGACAGAAGGAGTCCCCGTGAGCACCGGTGCGACCACGACCCCGCCCACGACGACGCCCCTCGCCGCCGGGCGCCCCGCCTCGACGACCGCAGGCCTGCTCGTCGCGCTGCTCGCCGCGGCCTCGTTCGGCTTCTCGGGGCCCTTCGTCAAGCCGCTGCTCGAGTCGGGGTGGAGCCCCGTGGCGGCCGTCACCGTCCGCGCCCTGATCGGCGGGGTGGTCCTCGCACCCGTCGCCCTGGTCGCCCTCCGCGGTCGGCTCGGCCCGATCTGGCGGGCCCGCCGGCGCGTGCTCGGCATGGCCGTGATCGGCGTCGCCGGCACGCAGGTCTTCTACTTCGCGGCGGTGGTGCGCATCCCGGTCGGCACCGCGATCCTCGTCGAGTACCTCGCCCCGCTGCTGCTCGTCGGGGTGGCCTGGGCGACCACGCGGCGTGTGCCGCAGGTCGTGGTGCTCGTGGGCTCCGCGATCGCCTTCGCGGGCCTCCTGCTGGTCGTCGCCCCGAGTGGCGGCGTGGCGCTCGACCCCGTCGGGCTCGCCCTGGCCGGGGCGGCCATGGTCTGCTGTGCGGCTTACTTCGTGATCGCCGCCCGACCGAGCGGCGACCTGCCCCCGGTCGCGCTGGCGGCGTCGGGCCTGCTCGTCGGCGCCGGACTGCTCGGCCTGCTCGGCCTGACCGGTCTGGTGCCGTTCACGACCTCCGCGGCCGACGTGCCCCTGTTCGACGCGATCGTGCCGTGGTGGGTGCCGATGCTCGTGGTCGGCGTCGTCGCCACGGCGGTCGCCTACGCCACGAGCATCACGGCCAGCAGCATGCTCGGCTCGCGCCTGGCGTCGTTCGTCGGCCTGCTCGAGGTCGCGGCCGCCGCGCTCTACGCCTGGCTGCTGCTCGGCGAGGCCCTCACCCCGCTGCAACTCGGCGGCGGCCTGCTGATCGTCGTCGGCATCGGCTTCGTGCGGGCCGAGCGCACCCGCGAGGCCGAGGTCGTGGCCGACGCGGTGGCCGAGACGCCCCTCGCCGACGCGGTGGCCGAGGGCCGGGGTGCGACCATGAGGTGATGGACCCCGTCGAGAACGCCAGCCTGCACGACCTCCCCCGCCCGGGCACGGCTTCCGAGATCGCGGCGACGTTCGGTCGCCCCGTGTACACGTTCGTCGAGCAGCCCCGCCTGGACCTCACGCAGCCCAGCACGATCGCGCACGACGACGTGCTGGACACCGTTGCCCTGAACTACGTGTTCGTCGCCGACCCGTCCGACCCCGGTGCCCCGTCCAACCTGGTCGAGAACGTCGCCGAGATCGACCATCACCTGGCGAACGCGGTGGACGCCGGACAGCCCGAGTGGTTCCTGGCCGGACTGCGGGCGTTCCGGTACCCGATGCTGTGGGAGGCGGTGGCCACCACGGTCGTACCCGACGAACCGGAACGGTCGGGCGGACGCGATCCCGTGGCGGAGCATCTCGCTCGGCACGTGAACCACGTGCTGATCAACACGGCCGAGGGGCGGAGCACCCGCCCCGACGGCGCCGTGCCCGTGGTGGACGCCCCCGTGACCGTCCGGCATGCGCAGCCGGGAGCGGTGCTCGTCGTCGACGGGGTCGAACACGACGCCGTGCTGATCGACACCGATCCCGACCTGGTCGGCTGGGGCACCGAGGTCGACGGCTCGATCGTGCTCGTGGTGCTGCCGCGGGACCTCGTGCCGCTGGTCGACCTGCGGTTGGCGTCCCTCGCGACCTGACCCGCGCCTCCTCGGCTTCCCTCCCCCACCGCCACCCGCGGGCGCTCGACGGCAGGGCGTCGGGTTCGACCTACCCGGGGGGCGCTCGGCGGGCCGAACCCGACCTGCCAGAGTCCGAACGGCGTACCGAACCCGACAGAACCCGTGCGACACGCCGCTCACGACCGTCCACGACGAGGCTCGCGCCGGCAGTCGTCGCGAATTGCACACGGGGGCTGGGCGAGGCCGAGCGAACCGGGGGCGGGCATAGGGTCGGGGGGTGACTCCGACGACGCTGCCGCGCAGCACGCCCTCCGCCCAGAACGTCGACGCGGCGGGCATCGCCGCGTTCGTCGACGCCCTCGAGACCACCGCCGGCGTCGAGCCGCACAGCATCATGCTGCTGCGCCACGGGCAGGTCGTCGCCGAGGGCTGGTGGGCTCCGTACTCGGCCGACCGCGCCCACCTCCTCTACTCGCTCAGCAAGAGCTTCACCTCGTCCGCGGTCGGGTTCGCCGTCGCCGGGGGGCTGATGGGGCTCGACGACACCGTGCTCGGCCACTTCCCCGAACTCGACGACGAGGTCACCGACCCGCGCAGCCGCTCGATGCTCGTGCGCCACGTGCTCGCGATGGCCAGCGGGCACCGCGCCGAGACCCTCGACCGTGCGCTCGCCGTCGACCCGGTCGACGTCGTCCGGGGCTTCCTGCTCACGCCGCCCGACGACGAGCCCGGCACCGTCTTCGCCTACAACCAGCCCTGCACCTTCGCCGCCGGCGCGATCGTGCAACGCGTCACGGGCCAGTCGCTGAGCGAGTACCTGCGCCCGCGCCTGCTCGACCCGCTCGGCATCGGCGAGGTCGGGTGGCAGCGTGACGCGTCCGGCCGTGAGCTCGGCTTCAGCGGGTTGCACGCCACCACCCACGCGATCGCCGCCCTCGGTCAGCTGTACCTGCAGCAGGGCGAGTGGGACGGCGTGCAGCTGCTGCCGCGCGAGTGGGTCGCCGAGGCCACGCGCTCGCACGTCTCGAACGCGGGCGAGTCGAACCCCGACTGGGCCCAGGGCTACGGCTTCCAGTTCTGGATGGCCCGCCACGGCTACCGCGGCGACGGCGCCTACGGGCAGTTCTCCGTCGTGTTGCCCGAGCACGACGTCGTGCTCGCCCTGACCGGCCAGTCGCTCGACATGCAGGCCGTGCTCGACGCCGCGTGGACGCACCTGCTGCCCGCGTTCGGCACGGACACGATCCGCGTCGGTGACGCCGCGGCCGACGACTCGCTGGCGGCCCGCCTCGCCGACCTGACGCTGCCCGGGGTGGCCGGTCCGACCGAGCACGACGCCGCACCGGTCCGACCGGCGGACGAGGAGGCACGGGTCGGCGACCGGCACTCCCCCGGCACCGAGCGCCTCGTCTCGTTCACCGCGGCCGAGGGCAACGACCAGCCCGGCCTCACCCTCGTCGAACTGCGCGCCTCGGCCGACGCCGCGACCACGCTCACCCTCGTCGAGGGCGACTCCCGCCTCGTGGCCCGCGTCGAGGCCGAGGACTGGGTCGTCACCGACGGCTCCGGCGACGGTGCCGGCGCCGACCCCGGCTCCGGCACCGGCACCGGCACCGGCACCGGTTCCGTCGCGGCTCCGGTCGCCGCGAGCGCCACCCGGTCGGCCGACCTGCTGCACGTCGACCTCGTCTTCGTCGAGACGCCGCACCGCCTGCACCTCACGCTCGACGAGGCGGACGCGACCTTCACGGCCCTGTGGGAGACCCAGCCACTGCACGCGCCCGCGCTGACGCAGCTGCGCATGCCGCGCGACTGACGCGGCGCGCGCCTCAGCCGAGGACGCCGGTGTGCTCGAACACGACGTTCACGCCGATCAGGATCAGGATCACGCCACCGGCGATCTCGGCCGGCTTGCCGAACCTCGCACCCACCCGGCGCCCGACGAGCACGCCGACGAAGGTCAGCACGGCGGTCGTCACACCGATCAGCAGGATCGCCCAGCCGATCGACACCGGCAGGAACGCCAGGGTCACGCCGACCGCGAGGGCGTCGATGCTCGTGGCGATCGCGAGCACGGCGAGCTCGCGGAGGTCGAGCCGGTCGGTGTCCTTCTCGTCGTCCTCGCCCGCCGAGAACGCCTCGTAGAGCATCTTGCCGCCGATCAGGGCGAGCAGGCCGAGGGCGACCCAGTGGTCGAAGGGCGCGATGTACTGCGCGAAGGTCGAACCGAGCAGCCAGCCCAGGAGCGGCATCAGCGCCTGGAACGCCCCGAAGGTGATCGCGATGACGACCGCGTGGCGCGCGTTGAAGCGCGTCATGTGCAGCCCCTTGCCGAGGGCGACGGCGAAGGCGTCCGCGGAGACGCCGAGCGCGATGAGGAAGAGGGCCCAGAACGACATGGGGGCAGCGCCTTTCGAGACGGTCGGGTGGAGACGCCGGTGTCTCGGAACCTGACGATCCTGGCATGCCGAGCGCGCCTCCTCGACCGGAAAAGTGCTGATCAGAGGTATTCGGCACACCGAATCCGCGGTGTCGGCGAACCGTCGCGCGGGGCGTCGTGCGCCGAACGCCTCCGCCGGTCGACGGTCAGGAGGCGCGGCGCCGCTCAGGCGGGGACGAGCACGTCACGGGGCAGCACGGCGTGCACGCCCCAGGTGCGGTTGGCGACCTGGGTGACGCGCAGGTCGACTACCGTGCTGGCGAAGGCCAGCGCCGTGGCCGCGTCGAGCGAGTAGAGCTGACGCATCCACTCGACCATCGCGGCGAGCGCGTCGCCGCTGGCGACGTTGAGATCGGCGTCGAAGCCGAAGGTGATGCGCGCCTCGGGGGTCTCGGCGTGGATCGTCGTGAGCGGGCGGTCCGTGGCGAGACCGACCCGCGCCTCCGTCGTCATGCCGGTCTCGATCGCGGTGCCACCGACCTCGCCGTCGCCCTGGGCCGCGTGCCCGTCGCCGAGGTAGAGCAGGGCGTCGTCGACCGCCACCGGCAACCAGAGC
This sequence comes from Frigoribacterium sp. Leaf44, assembly GCF_001421865.1. Classification (NCBI taxonomy): domain Bacteria; kingdom Bacillati; phylum Actinomycetota; class Actinomycetes; order Micrococcales; family Microbacteriaceae; genus Frigoribacterium; species Frigoribacterium sp. Leaf44. The sequence goes on along the minus strand of NZ_LMLG01000001.1, from coordinate 180,133 downwards.
GTCGTGCCCGCGACGAGGTCACGGCAGTCGATGTTGCCGCCCACGGAGGTGCGGGGCGGGATGGTCGAGTGTTCTCCGGCCTCGGCGGGGGCGAGTCCCATGACGCCGAGGAAGGGCGCGATCGGTCGACGCAGACCCCGGCTCTCGGTGGCGGTGCCCGCCTCGCGGTCGATGCTCCAGAGCAGCCAGGCGGCCTCGGCGTCGACCAGGCCGAGGTGGCGGGTGATCGGGGTGTCGGCGGCCGCGGCGACCGTGAATCCCCAGTCGTCGGGGGTGAGCGAGAGCAGGTCGAGCTGGAGCATGTCGCCCGGACGGGCCCCGCGGACGGCGATCGGACCGGTCAGGGCGTGACCCCGCCGCGTCGGGAAGAGGTACGGCGTGACCTCGCCGGGCACGGTCTGCGGCTCGAGGTGACCCGAGGCGTCGAGCGAGCGCACGACGACGGTGTCGCCGGGGTCGATCGTCAGCACGGGGGCGTGGTCGCGCGAGAAGACCTCGTGGGCGGTGTCGGTGCTGGGGTCGAGGCGGTGGGTCGTCATCGTCCGAGCGTAGGCCGCGACGCCGACACCCACGCTCCGCCGGACGTGCCGCGCCCAGGGGCCCTCGGTACGATGGACACCTGTTCCGCCCAGACCCCGCCCCACCTGCTCACAGAGAGACCGACGCCCCCATGGTCCTGTTCTTCCACGTCCTCATCATCGCCATCTCGGTCGTCGGCGCCGGCCTGATCTCGGCCGCGCTCGTGGGCCTCGCCACCTCGAAGTAACCACCGCCGGTACCGCCCGAACGGGGTCTGGACGACCCGACCCCGGGGATGGTCGGATGAGGCAGTGATGGAAACACCCGACGCCCCGCACGACACCGTCCGCCCGAGCCACGACACCGAGACCCGGGTCCGCATCGTGAGGGCCGTCGTCACGGCGTTCCGTACGCGGGCCTTCCACGAGACCACGTACGCCGTCGTCGCCGAGATCGCCGACCTGCCGGTCGACACGGTCGAGCGCCACTTCCCCCGGTGGGACGGCCTCGTCATGGCCGCGGTCGACCGTTGGAACGCCGAGCGCATGGAGCCGGTGATCCCCCTCCTGCAGAGTCACGGCACCGTGAGGTTCCTCCGGGGCATCGTCGAGCAGAACGTCCTCGACCCCTCTCTCATGCGCCTCCTCACGTCGCTGCTGAACGTGGCGGCGACACCGGGCCACCCGATGGCCCCGACCCTGCAGCACGAATGGCAGAAGTTCCACGCTCTCGTCCTGCGAGGCCTCACCCAGGACGTCGCCGTCGGTCGTGAACCGGCGACCATGCAACCGGACCGCGGGGCCGAGCAACTCATCGCCCTCTACGAGGGCCTGCAGATGCAGTCCATGGTCCGGCCGCGCATGGACCTCCTGGCCTCGTACGACCGGGCCGTCACGCGCCTCCGGGCCGGATGGTCGCAGTCCTACGCCGAGCAGGTCTGGGACCTCGACCGCTAGCCCCTGCTCGCGCGGGCTCGCGACCTCCGCAGGGGGTGCGGAGACGACCCCCAAAGACCCGTTTGACGGTCGGCCCGGGTGGCCTGCACCATGGCCACATGTCCGCACTCGACGAACTCCGCGCCACGGCCCACCCGATCCGTCTGCGCCTCCTGTCGCTCCTGACCGGCGTCGCGATGAGCGCCGCCGAGGCCGGTCGCGAGCTCGGGCTGTCGCAGGCCACCGCGAGCTACCACCTGCGCGTGCTCGAGCGCGTGGGTCTCGTCGAGGTCGTCGAGGTCGTCACCATCCGCGGCGGCGAGGCCAAGCGCTACCGGCACCTGTCGTCGGCGCAGCCGTTCCCCGTCGTCCCGCCCACCGCCGACGGGACCGACGCCGACACCGACGCCGAGCGCGCCCGCTACGTCGACGCCCTGGCCGACGAGCTCCGTCGCCGCTCCCCCCGGCGGGCGGACGGCCCCCAGATCTCGACCGACGCCGAGCTCTGGGTCGACCCCGAGACCTGGCAGCGGGTCGTGCGCCACGTGGGTCACGCCTCCGCCCTCCTGCACGCGGCCGCGCAGCGCCCCCGGACACCGGGCACGAACCCGGTGTCGATGACGGCCGCGCTGTTCCCGATGAGGCGACCGTGACCGGGGACGCAGGAGGCGCCTCCTCGGCCCCCCGGGCACCTCGCGACCACCGCGGCCCCCTCGCGCACGGCACGTTCCGCTGGCTGCTCGCGGCGCGCACGACGGGCGTGCTCGGCAACGCCGTCGCCCCGATCGCGCTCGCGTTCGCCGTGCTCGACCTGACCAGGTCGGCGGCGGACCTCGGACTCGTGGTGGCCGCCCGATCGATCGCCAACGTCGCGGTGCTGCTCTTCGGAGGCGTGATCGCCGACCGGCTGCGGCGCGACGTCGTGCTCGTCGGGACGTCGCTGGCCGCGGCCGGGACGCAGGCCGTGGTCGCGACGCTCGTCGTCACGGGGTCGGCGACGATCCCGCTGCTCGTCGTGTTGGGCGTGCTGAACGGGGCGGTCGCCGCGGTGAGCCTGCCCGCGGCGGCGGCCCTCGTGCCCGAGACGGTGCCCGACGGCCTGCTGCGGCCCGCCAACGCGCTGCTGCGCCTCGGCCTGAACGGAGGCAGCGTCGTCGGGGCCTCGGCCGGGGCGGGCATCGTGGCGGTGGTCGGGCCGGGGTGGGGTCTGGTGATCGACGCCGCGGGGTTCGCGCTCGCGGGCGTGCTGTACTCGCGGCTGCGGCTGCCCGTCCGGCCGGGAACCCCGGCGACCGGCGAGGCAGACGCGGGCTCGGGCTCGGGCTCGGGCACGGGCACGGGCACGGGCACGGGCACGGGCGCGGGCACGGGCTCGGGCACAGGCGCGAGCTCGTCGGTGCTCGCCGACCTGCGCGAGGGGTGGCAGGAGTTCACCCGGCGCTCGTGGGTCTGGATCGTGGTGGCGCAGTTCGCGGTGCTGAACGCCGCGTTCGTGGGGGCGACGACGGTGCTCGGGCCCGTCGTGGCGGACGGGACGTTCGGGCGGGCGGCCTGGGGACTCGTCGTCGCGGCCCAGACCGTCGGCCTCGGCCTCGGGGCCGTCGTCGCCCTGCGCTGGCGACCCCGGCACGGCCTCGCCGTGGGCGTGGGGCTGATGGCCGTGACGGCGATGCCGGTGGCGACGCTCGGACTGGCGCCGGCGGTGCCCACGCTGGTGGTGGCGTTCCTGCTGGGCGGCGTCGCCCTCGAAGTCTTCGCCATCTCGTGGGACCAGTCGTTGCAGGGCAACGTTCCCCGCGCCTCCCTGGCCCGGGTCTACTCGTACGACATGGTCGGCTCGTTCGTGGCCGTGCCGCTCGGCGAGGTGTTCGCCGGGCCGGCGGCACACCATTTCGGCACGCGACCGACGCTGCTCGTCTGTGCCGCGATCATCGTCACGGCGACCCTGGCGGCCGTGGCGACGCCGGGCGTCCGCCGACTGACGACCGAGGTGACGACCGGAGCCACGACCTACCGGGCTATCGGGCCGTGACGGTCGCGAGTTCGTCCCAGTGGGTGGTCGCGCGCGGCGAGACCATGTCGCGCTTCATCGACCACCCGCGGCGGTGCCGGAGACCCGCGATGCCGAGCCCCAGGGTGTCTTCGCCGAACTTGCCGGCGATCCGGTCGATGACGGCCCCGTAGGCGGGCGGTGCCGCGTCGGCCTCTCCGAAGACGTCGAGGCTCGCGTGTTCGTCGCGCGGGGTGAGCTCCATCAGGGTGACGCCGGCTCGGACGTAACGCTTGCCGGGTTCGAGCTGCGGGCCGAGGGCGGCGATGGCCGAGCGGTACAACAGGGCGGCGTCGTCGGTCGGCTCGGGGAACGCCACCGACACCGAGTGGTTCGTGTGGGCGGCGCTGTCGGAGAACGGCGAGGTCGCGGTGAAGCACCGCATCATGCGCGTCAACGAGCCCTGCTGTCGCAACCGGGCCGCCGCGCGCTGCGTGTACACCGACAGCACCTCTTCGAGTTCGGTGACGGTCGTGATGGGCACTGCGAACGACCGCGAGTGGTAGATCTGCTCGCGCTCGGGCTGCACCTGCTCGATCGGCAGGCAGTCGACGCCGCGCAGCTCGTGCACCACCCGGGCCTGCACGACGCCGAAGCGCGAGCGGATGCGGGCCGCGTCGGCGTCGCGGAGGTCGGCCGCGGTGTGGATGCCGAGCAGCGCGAGCTTCTTCGCCGTACGTCGGCCGATGCCCCAGACGTCGCCGACGTCGACGCTCGCGAGGATGGCGGTCTGCTGCTCGGGGGCGTAGCTGCCCAGGTGGCAGACGCCGGCGAGGGCGGCGTTCTGCTTGGAGCCGCGGTTGGCCAACTTGGCCAGGGTCTTGGTCGGCGCGATGCCGATGCTGACCGGCAGACCGATGAGTTTGCGCAGGGCCCGGCGGATCTCGCGGGCCTGCGCGATCGTGTCGTCGAGCGAACCCGTCAACTCGATGAACGACTCGTCGATCGAGTACACCTCTTGGTCGCTGGTGTACCGGCTGAGGATCTCGGCCGACCGCGCCGACATGTCGCCGTAGAGCTCGTAGTTGCTCGACACCGCGACCACGCCCTGCATCGCCGCGATCGGCGCGATGCTGTGCCACGGTGCGGCCATGTCGACGTTCAGCGCCTTCGCCTCTTGCGAGCGCGCGATGACGCAGCCGTCGTTGTTCGACAGCACGACCACCGGTCGGCCCTCGAGGGCCGGGTTGAACACGCGCTCGCACGACACGTAGAAGTTGTTGGCGTCGACGATGGCGACGCTGCGCTCGGACGTGGCGGACCTGGAGGTCGTGACGGACTCAGACACGGTGCAGGCACCTCGTCACGACGCCCCAGATCGTCGCCTCGTCGAGCTCGGACAGCACGATCTCTGGGTAGGCCGGGTTCTCGGGGCTGAGCACCATCTGCCCCTGCCGGTACGAGAGGCGCTTGACCGTCAGCTCGGCGTTGACGACGGCGACGACCACGTGCCCGTCGTGCGCGTCGAGGCCCCGGTCGACGACGAGCTCGTCACCGTCGAAGATGCCGGCGCCGGTCATGCTGTCGCCGCTGACGCGGACCAGGAACGTCGCGGTCGGGTCGCGCATCAGGTGCCGGTTGAGGTCGACCGGCCCGTTGTAGTACCCCTGTGCCGGCGAGGGGAATCCGGCGTGGACGGCTTCGGCGGCTTGCTGCGGCAGCAGGTGGTCGGGACGTTCGTCGCCGCCGACGGGACCGATGACGGCGGTCACCGTGCGCCCTCGCGCCCGGCCCGAGGGTCGTCGAAGAGGCGCGCGCCGGTTCGCGCGGTCGGCTGCCCGTGGTCTCTCATCACGCCTCCCACCGAGGACGTTACGACAGACCACCGACACCGCGCCCCTCTCCGGAAGGCCGCCCCGCCGCCCGACCGCCCGCCCCGCCGCGTGGTCGGCAACTCCTGCTTCGTGCGGAGTCGTTCCGCGGCGCCCCTGAGCTTCCGGGCCCGGGGGTTCGCGAGGCTGCACCGGTCCGGAGTTGCCGACGGGCACCGTGGCGATGCGCCGTCACGACCGGACCCGATCCGATTCGACGCGCACCCCCGGCACGCCACCCCGCCACCCCGCCACCCCGCCACCCCGCCCTGCGCGTGGACTCCCGATGCGGGTAATTCCTGCCTCCCGGGTGCACCGACCGGCACGGGCCCCGGGGTTTCCGGGCCCGGCATCCGGCGCTGCGGCACCAGCCCGGAGTTGCCGACACGAACGCACGGCACCCACGAACTCGGGGCCGGGGTCGAGGCCGGGGTCGAGGTCGAGGCCGGGGTCGAGGCCGGGGCCGGGGCCGGGGGCGACGTCGCGCGCGGCACGTTCCCGGCGCGACGTGCACCTCGGCGATGCCGGACCCTGCCCCTCGATCCACCCGGCTGCCTGCGGACGCGTGCGGTCGGCGGCAGCGGACGCCTCAGCCGGCGAGGGCGTCCCGCAGGGCGGTCTCGTGATCGACCAGTCGACCGGCGCGGGCCGACGACGCCACCTCGTCGAGCCGCTCGGCGAGGTGCAGCGCCGCTGCCAGCACGGCCGGTTGGTCGAGGGCGTAGGTGCGGACGGTGTGGAAGAGCGAGTCGACGAGCGCGTCCACCGTCGGCCACGTGACGAGGACGACCGGCTCACCCCGGTCGTCCAGCAGGGCCGTGACGGGCTCGCCCCGACGCCAGAGCGGGACGAGCACCCCGGCCGACATGTCGAGCGCACTCACCGCGGTGTACGGGTCGTTGCTCCCCGAGGCGAGACCGCGCACGGCGATCTCGACGAGTTGTTGCAGGGCGAACCCGACGTCCTGGTGAGGGGTCCGGGCGGGTCCCAGGGTGGCCGCCCGTCGCAGCTCACGGAACGTGTCGGACCCCGGGGAGGCGCTGGTCACCACGAGCGGGTCCCCCACGATCACGTACCGGCCGGGCATCGCCACGACCTCGACGACGAGGCCTTCGCGCACGGCGACGCGGCGGAGCGCCTCCCACGCGACGGTCTGCACGTAGCCGTCGGCGTCGGCCCGGACGACGGCCGCGTCGGCCGGGAGCGGACCGTCCGCCGAGGACCCCACCCGCGCCTCCTGACTGACGTCGTCGGCCGGGCTCGTGGGGTAGACGACGTCGGTCACGGCCCGGAGGTCGTCGAGCACGCGTGCCTGCAACGAGGTGATCTGCACCGAGCCGGCGATGTGGTGGATGAAGAAGACCAGCACCCCGACGTCGAACACGCTGAGCAGGACCGCGACGTGGACGGCGATCACCGGGACGAAGGCGCTGGTGTCGTCGACCTCGGTGTGGACGGTGCGCATGACGACGATGCAGTAGAGGAAGGTCGAGGTGAAGGTCGCCAGCACGAACTGGTTCGCACGGTCGGCCATGAAGTTGCGGACGAGTCGCGGGCCGTAGGTCGACGACGTCGTGGCGAGCACCGAGATCGTGATCGAGAACGACGTGCCGGCCACGGTCAGCATGGACGTCCCGATGCCCGACAGCAACGACCGTCCCCCGGAGGCGCTGAGGGCACCCAGCAGCGGCAGCCCCTCGGTCACCGTCGTCGGCAGGGACCGGTCGACCGTCACCAGCACCTCGGCGAGGACGACGGCGACGAGCCCGAACACGGCGGGCAGGAACCAGAACGACTCCCGCACGCGGGTCAACGACAGCATGCCGCCGAGCGTAGACGGTGCCTCCCGCCGGGCACCGCCCGAGGAGGAGGACTCCCCCGCCGATCAACGGGCCGTGACCACGCGCCGTCCAAGGTCGGAGTCGAGCATCGTGTCCATGGCCGTGCCCACCAGGCGGTCCCCGAGGGGTCGTTCGACGCGGCCCGAGGCGACGAGCGCCGCGATCCCCTGCATCGTCGCCGCGAAGAGCATCTTGAAGTGGTCGCGCGACTCGTCGCCGGACGCCTCGGACTCCGCCGGCCCCAGGGCTCCGTCGAGCACGGCGAAGAGGGTGCCGGCCGCCTCGTGCACGGCCTCGGGCTTCGTCGTGACCTTGGCCTGGAACATCAGCTCCATGAGCGCGGCGTCGTCGACGGCGAAGTCGACGTAGGCGCGGGCGACGCGGTGCAGGCGTTCCGTCCGACCTCCCCCGCCGTCGAGTGCGCGCCGGATCGCGGTGGTGAGCCGCTCGAACCCGGCTCCGGCGAGCGCGTCGAGCAGCGCCTGACGGTCGACGAAGTGGCTCCGGGGGGCACCGTGACTGACCCCGGCCCGCCGGGCGAGGTCGCGGAGCGAGAGGCCGTCGACACCGGACTCGCGCACGACCTCGATCGCCTCGTCCAGCAGCACCGCGCGGAGGTTCCCGTGGTGGAAGGGCCGCTGCGTCATGCCTCGATCCTAATCCCCGACTAGTCATTGACTAGATACTAGACACCGCCTAGATTAAAACCATGACCACTCCACGAACCCTCCTCGTGCTCGGCGCCACGGGCCAGACCGGGCAACACTTCACGCGACTGGCCCTCGACGCCGGGCATCGGCTCCGCGCCCTCGCGCGGACGCCCGGCAAGCTCGCGATCGAGCACGACGACCTCGAGGTCGTCCAGGGCTCCCTCGACGACGACCTCGACCTCGACGCCCTGCTCGACGGCGTCGACGCCGTCGTGATGATGCTCGGGGACGCGGCCGCCCAGCGCGATCGGCAGGTGAACACGATCTTCGTCCGATCGCTCGTCCCCGCCATGCGCCGCAGCGGCACGCGACGACTCCTCTACCAGGCCGGAGGCCTGAGCGCGGCACCGGGCAAGCCCCTCGCGCCGGCGTTGCGGATCGTCCGCCGCACGATCGCCCGCGAGTACATCGGGCAGCACGAGGACAACGAGGCCGTCATGCGCTACCTCGACGAGGACGCCCGTGACGTCGAGTGGATGGTCCACCGGGCGGGCATCGGCTCCGACGGCCCCTCCAAGGGAGAGCTGCACCGCTCGTCCTCGATCATCAGCATCGGGACGTTCGTCGACTGCGCGACCTACAATCTGCGCATGCTCTCGGACGATTCGGCCGTCCACACCTCCGACGGCAGCCGGTACCGACGACGCTGACCGGTCATCGCGGCGGGCTCGACGGCAGGGCGGCGGCGAGGACGAACTCGAGCGCCTGCAGCTGACGCGCCGTGGTCCATCGGCCAGGGTCGCCCGCCGCGAGGCTCGAGACCCCTTCCACGGCCGCGACGAGGGCCGCCGCCCGGGTGGCCGCCTCGTCTCGGACCCCGGGATCACCGGCCTCGAGCAACCGGGTCAGACGATCGGCGAAGGCGCGACCGTTGCGCGCGTGCCGCTCGGCCAGGACGGGATCGTCGAGCGCCGCCGCCAGGAAGCCGACCCACACGCGGGCCTCGGCGAGACGCTCGTCGTCGGTCGGCAGGGTGCCCAGGACGACGGCACGTACGGCGGCGATCGCGTCGCCGGCATCGCGCTCGAGCGCGTCCGATCGCTCGCGGGTGCGCTCGTGGAGCACGTCTCGAGCGTGGAGCAGCAGGGCCTGCTTGTCCGGGAAGGTGTGCAGGACGAGGCCCGTCGTGCATCCCGCCCGTTCGGCGACCGCGCGGAGGGTGAGTCCCGTCGCCCCCCGCTCGGCGAGGGTCGTGAACACGGCGTCCGAGAGGCGCCTCCGGGTGTCGGTCACATCTCGCGTCCTGCTCATCCCGATATCGTAACGTCTGTTACCGTAACGGTCGTCACGAAAGGACCCCCATGAGCTGGACGATCACCCGGACCCCCTTCGACCACCCCGACGCCGGCGGACTCCGCCGCGCGCAACGAGTCGAACTCGACGCCCGGTACGGCAGCGACGACCACGAGCCCGGCACGCCGCCGTCGGCGGCCGACGTCCCCGTGTTCCTCGTCGCCCGCGCGGACGACGGCCGGCCGATCGCCTGCGGTGGGCTGCGCCCCCTGGCCGACACGGTGCTCGGCCCGGCCACGGTCGAGGTCAAACGCATGTACGTCTCGCCCGAGGCGAGAGGGTCGGGGGTGGCGACCGCCGTCCTCCGAGCCCTCGAGGACGCCGCTCGCGACCTGGGCACCCGCCGCATCGTGCTCGAGACGGGCATCCTCCAGCCGGACGCCATCCGCTTCTACGAACGGGAGGGCTACGAGAGCATCCCGCCCTTCGGCTCGTACGTCGGATCGGCCGAGTCGGTCTGCTTCGCCCGCGACGTCTGAGCCGTGGCCGCGGCATCCCGTCGACCCGCCGGCGGCCTCCCGACCCGCGACGGGACGCCGCCCCGGGGCGGGACACGTCTTCTGGGGTAGGGACAGCTGCCGGTGGATGCGGCATCGTGTCCGTCAGACCTCCCGTCGGCGATTCGTGACGAAACCTGCTCGACCCTCGTCCCCATTGCTGAGGCCACGTCCCACCAACGTGCGCCCCGGACGAGAGGAGGACCAGGAGATCACCATGCCCAGCACCTACATGCCCGCGACCGGACCGGCACCCGACGAGCGCGCACCCGACGAGCGCGCACCGGACGAGTTCCGTCGGGACGCCTGGTCGAGCGACGACATCGAGGAGGCGCGCGACAGTCTGCAGACGGTCCTCGCCGGCCGGGACTTCCGTGCTCGCGTCGGCCCGGAGCCGTTCGCGTTCCGCTTCGCCTCCGCCGGTGACGCCCGTCTGGCGCTGCAGACCGGCACCTTCACCGGTCACCTGCAGGGCACGATCCCGTGGTCCCGTGACTACGTCGTGTCCTGGTTCCAGCAGGGCTCCGTGACCATCGACCACCCCACCGGGCAACTCACCAGCGTGGGCACCCGGCCGTTCCTGACCCCGACCGAGACGTCCTTCTCCTTCGTCATGACCCCCCACCGGCACGGCATCGTCCAGATCGACGGAGCCTTCTTCGAGGAGGTCGCCACCGAACGCCACGCCGGGCCGGCGCAACGGATCGTCTTCGACTACGCCGCCGTCCCGAGCGACGTCGCCCTCGCCGCCTGGCAGCGCACCCTCGGCACGGCCACCCCGACGATCGTCGACCCGCGGACCCCTCCCCTCGCCCGACACAGTGCCCAGACGGCGATCGTCAGGACGCTGCTGGACGTGTTCCCCTGGCGAGCGGTCGACGTCCCCGACACCCTGCGCACCGAACGGACGAAACGCCTGCGACTGGCCGCCGAGTACGTGCACGCCTACGCCGACCAGGCGATCTCGTCGGCGGACATCGCCACGGCCGCCGGCATGCACACCCGGACCCTGCAGCAACTGATGAACGAGCACCTGGGTTCCAGTCCGTCGAAGTACCTCAGACACGTCCGCCTCGACCGGGTGCGCCAGGACCTCGTCGCGGGCGACCCGGGGACGACCCTCGTCTCGGAGGTCGCCGGCCGCTGGGGCTTCGGGAACATGGGCCGGTTCTCGGCTGCGTACCTGGCCCGCTTCGGCGAGCACCCGAAGGACACCCTCGCGCGCTGAGCGGACGACGGCCAGGGTTCCGTCGTCGCCTCCGGTCCGTGTATCGTCTCCCTCACTGAGGTAAAAGGCGTCGCGATCCGCGACGCACCCGCACGCGGCATCGGACGATCCGCCACTTCTTCCCTCGAAGGAGTGCGCCCTCGTGTCGCCCAGCCCCCACCTCATCCGCCGCGCCGGTCTGCGTACCGGCGACGCGCCTCCTCGCCTCTCGGACGCCTGGATCGCCCTCGCCGGGTTGTCCGCGGTGTTCCTGTTCGAGATGCTCGACAACTCGGTGCTGAACGTCGCGCTGCCGACGATCGGCCGCGAGCTGGACGCGTCGACGACGGGCCTGCAGTGGGTGTCCGCTGCCTACTCGGTCGCCTTCGGCGGGCTCATGCTGCTGTTCGGCGCCGTCGCCGACCGCGTCGGCCGCCGCCGCGTGATGCTGACGGGCCTCGTCCTGCTGGCCGCGGCGAGCCTCGCCACCGCGGCGGTCACGACGACCGGAGAACTCGTCGCCGTCCGCGTGCTCATGGGGGCCGCCGCCGCGATGACCACACCGGGGTCGATGGCGCTGGCGTTCCGCCTCTTCGACGACGAGCGCCTGCGCGTCCGTGCGCTCACCGTCGTCTCGACCGCGGGCCTCGTCGGCCTCGCCGTCGGACCGACGCTCGGCGGGTTCGTGCTGGCGGTCGCACCCTGGCAGGTGCTGCTGCTCGCCGACGCGCCGATCGCCGTGCTGGCCCTGGTCGGCATCCGGTCGGGCATCGCCCGGGACGACCCCGCAGGGCTCCGACGCGACCCGGTCGACGTCGTCGGGGCGCTTCTCGGCACGGTGACCGTGTCCGCGGCCCTCGTGACGCCGACCGTCCTCGTGGAGTCGGGTGGCGCCTCCGGGTGGGGGTGGCTCGGCGTCGCCGTGACCGTCGTCGGCGCCGTCGGGTTCGTGGCCCGGGAGCGGTCGGCCCGACACCCGGTGGTCGATCTCCCGCTGCTCGCCCGTCCGCTGGTGTCGAGCGGCCTGGCGTTCAAGGCGGCGTCGGGCCTCGCCGTCGCCGGGCTCTCGTACCTGGTGACGCTGCAACTGCAGTTCGCCTGGGGCTGGCCTCCGGCCCTGGCCGCCGTGGGCACGCTTCCGCAGGTCGTCGTGCTGCTCGCCGGCGGCCGACTCGTCGGGCCGTTCGTCCGGCGGGTGGGCCTGGGCCGCGCGGCCGGGATCAGCGCGGCGGCCGTCGTCGCGGGTCTCGCGGTCTTCGGCGCCCTGAGTCGCCACGGGTACGTCTGGGTGCTCGTCGCGCTCGTGCTGGTCGCGGCGGGGATGCGCGTGGTCGGGGTCGTCGCGGGCGCCTCGGTGCTCACCGGCCTGCCCGCCGACCGCACCTCGGTCGGCGCCGCCCTCGTCGACGCGTCGAGCGAGCTCGCGAGCGGTGCCGCCGTCACGGCGGCCGGGACGGTCGTCGCCGTCCTCGTCGACGGCAGCATCACCACGACCACCTGGACGGCCGCGCGTCTGGCCACGTTCCAGGACGCTCTGACGGTCGCGGGCCTCGGACTCTGCGTCGTGGCCGCCGCGCTCGTCGTGCTCGGGATGCTCCGGGCCCGGGCCGACGACGGCGGTGCCGACCGCGGCCGTACGGAACCCCCTCCCACACACCTCTCGACCCCTGCCCGTTCGACCACCCCCACCGAGGAGACCACCCGTGCCTGACACCACCACCCTGCCCCGCCCGCCGTTCGACCCCGAGTTCGTCCCCTTCCTGGAGGCGATGGACGCCCGCGGCCGCTTCCGTCTCGAGACCGAGATGCTGCCGCGGATGCGACAGCTCGAGATGACGGAGGCGCAGCTCGACGAAGGACTGCACGCCCGCGGTCTCGAGAGGCGCAGCATCACCGTCCCCGGGCACCTCGGCGCCCCGATCGCCCTCGCGGTCGTCCAGCGGATCGGCCGCACCGGGACGGCGGCCTGCGCTTACGCGATCCACGGGGGCGGCATGATGTTCGGCCACCACCTCGGCAACCTCGACTCGTACGACGACTGGCTGCTCGTGCACGACGTCGTCCTCGTCAGCCCTGACTACCGTCTCGCCCCGGAGCACCCCGACCCGTACCCGGTCGAAGACTGCTACGCCGGCCTGGCCTGGGTCGCCGAGCACGTCGACGAGCTCGGCGTCGACCCCGCGCGGATCGTCCTCGTCGGCCAGAGCGCCGGAGCCGGACTCGCCGCGGGCACGGCGCTCCTCGCCCGGGACCGACAGGGTCCGGCCGTCGCCGGCCAGGTGCTCGTCAGCCCCATGCTCGACGACCGCGACGCGACCCTCTCCGCCCGGCAGTTCGACGGGGTGGGCGTCGCCGACCGCGAGATGACCCGGTTCGGCTGGGACGCCTACCTCGGCGACCGTCGAGGCGGCGACGGCGTGTCGATCCACGCGGCCCCCGGCCGCGCGACCGACCTGGCCGGTCTGCCGCCGGCGTACGTCGACTGCGGCAGCGCCGAGGTGTTCCGTGACGAGGCCGTCGCCTACGCCGGCGCGCTCTGGGCGGCCGGCGTGCAGGCCGAACTACACGTGTGGCCGGGGGCCTTCCACGGCTCGGCCAGCATGCTGCCGCAGGCGACCCTCTCGCGACGGGCCGTCGCGGCCCTGCGGGACTGGACCGGGCGCCTCCTCGGCTCTGCCGCCTGACCGAGGCCCAGGCCCAGGCCCAGGCCCGAGCCTGGGCCTGGGCCTGGGCCGGTCACGATCGGCGGCCTGCGGCAGCGGCGGGACACGGTCAGGAGTTCCGTCGGCGGTGCGCCGCGAGAGCGAGAAGCGCTCCGAGGACGAGGAGGCCGAGCGCGGCGATGCCGATGACGGCCGGTTCGGTGCCCGTGAAAGCGAGCAGACGATCCACCCGTGGCGCACCGGGACCGGCCGACGGATTCGAAAGCGTGTCCTCGGCGCCGACGGGTGCCTCAGGGTCGAAGGGCGCCCCCGGGTCGACGGGAGTCCCCGGGTCGACGGGAGCCCCCGGGTCGACGGGCGCCCCGGGATCGACGGCCGCCAGCAGGCCCGCGTCGATGCTTCGGTCCCTGTCGACCCCGACGAGCTCGTCTCCCTCGAGGACGGTCGAGAGCACCACCGACGCGGTGCCGTCGGCCGCGACGTCGGAGTCGACGGTCTCGTCATCACCCTGATGGCGTGCGGTCCAGGCCCTGTCGGGCAGCGAGGAGAACGCGACGGTGTAGGCCCCCGGGCGGAGCCCGTCGAAGACGTACGTGCCCCCGATGTCGGTCGTGGTGTGGCGTTCGACCGGACGGCCCCGGTCGTCGGCGCCGACGAGGGTCACCGGGAGGGACGGAGTGCCGCTCTCGGCAGGTCCCTGGAGCCCGTCGGCGTCCGCGTCGTCCCACACGAGGTCACCGACGGCGCCGGCGACGACGGTGATGGAGGCCCTGTTCGAGAAAGCGGGGAGCGCGAGGTTCGTCGCGCGCAGGCCGAACCGGTTCGTGACGACGTCTCCGTCACGCGCCTCCGTCGTCGTCGCGGTCAGGTCGTGGGTGACGACCTCGCCGACGTCGACGGCCGTGGTCCGCTGGATGCGGACGGCGGTGACGTCCTCGAGCGCCACCCCGTCGCCCCCCGTTCCGATGCGGGACCCGTCGAACCAGGCGGTGTCTCCACCGGGTGCGTTGCTCGGATCGTCACCGTCCAGGGAGATGCTGCCCGGGGTGGCCGTGGTGTAGCTGACGCGTTCACCGGCGGCGGGGTCGACGGCGACCGGGGCGGCGAGGTCGACCTGTCCACCGCCGGGGCCGACGAACGGCAGGACGTCGATCAGGTCGACGGCCGCGATGGGGACGGCGTCGGTGTTCCGGTACTCGAGGGCCCAGACGAGCGGGTCGCCGACGACCACGGTGGGCTCCTCGGCGGTCTTCTGGACCCCGATGCCGCTCGAGGACTCGACTCGGACACCACGGAGCGCGGTACGCCGTTCCTCGGGCGACAGGTCGTCCTCGGAGAAGACGCGGGCGGTGTTGTTCACCGACCCCGCCGGGGCGGTGCCGGACACGTCGAGCCGGTAGGTGAGGGCAGCGATCGGACGGTTGGGGACGACGTCCTCGAGGGTCCAGACGATGGTCTCGTGGACCTCACCGTCGATCGTCGTGGTCTCGACGCTCGTCGGTTCGAGGGAACTCGAACCACGCTGGTACGTGGTGTGCGGGGGCAGGACGTCGGTCACCGTGAGGACCTGGGGGCGGCCCCCCTCCGTGGCGTTCGTGAGGGTCGGGTAGAGGGCGTAGTCGACGCTCGTCCCGGCGACGACGAACGCGGTCTTGTCGGGAGTGGTCGCGGCGCTGGTGCCGGGGTCGACGATCTTCTTCACGATCCTGGCCCTGACCTGGGTGACGATGACGCTGTCGGCCAGGGGCCCCGCGCCGTTGACCGCAGGCGCCGTGTCGTGGACCCAGGCACTCGTGCCGTCGAAGATCGAGCCGAAGTCGTAGAGGCGGGTGTCGTTCGGCGCGGCCTGCACCTCGAAGTAGCTGAAGAGGTTGCCCGCCCTCCCGCCGGCGACCGTCCCGACGGCGCGGATCTTGCCGATCGCGTCGACACCGCCGGGGACGTCCTCGGGGCTGTCGTACCAGGGCCCGTCGGAGTCGTCGCACGTGGCGTCACGACCGACGGAGGGGTCGGTGAAGGAGAACGCCGCGTACTCGACGCGGACGCCGTCGTTCCACCCGTTGGTGGCGGCGTGGTTGCCGAACAGGGTCGTCAGTTTCTGGAATCGGTTGTCGTAGACGTCGCAGGCGATCGCCCCGACGTAGTCCGAGACACCCTTGTTCGCGAGGTTCACCTGGGACCGGATGCGCGTCCCGGGTGTGACGTAGGGGTCACCGGACTTGGCCGAACCGACGGCGGTGGAGCCGTCGTCCCGGGTCTGGCCGAGGTGCTTGAAGCCCCCTCCCGGGACGAAGTACGACAGGTTGCGGTCGACGGAGTTGTTCGTCAGCGGCTCGGTCGAACCCGGGAAGTTGGAGGCACCGCTGATGCCCGTGGTCTGCAGGGGCGTGTAGGTGTTGGTCGCGATCAGGGACTGGCCGGCGTCGAGGCCGGGAACCCAGATGCTGATGTAGCCGCTGATCACGTAGGGCTTGACGCCCCCCTGGATCGGCTGGCCGGTGGCGCTCTGCGAAGGGATGCCCCGCGACGGCGTGATGTCGGTGTCGGTGCCCGTGATCGTGACGTCGACGGGCTGCCCCGGGGCGGATTGGGTGCAGTCGAACCGGCCCGAGTGCAGGACCGCCGTGGACCTGCCACCGCTGCCGCCGGGGAGGACCGGGAACGTGCGTCCGTCGTTCAGCCCGCAGGCCGCCCTTCCGTCGTGACCGAAGAGGACCGCCGGGGACGGGAGATCGCCGAACATGCGGGAGACGTCGTCCTGGAAGGTGAAGGTGCCCGCCGAACGTTCGTAGCCGAGGAGCCCCTGCCCGGGGACGACGGGCTCCCAGGCGACGGCCACGGGGTACTGGACGACCGTGCCCTCGGTGCCGTCGGGACCGACGACGCCGGGGTGGAAGTTGGAGTTCGCGACGGATTTGCTGAGATCGAAGCGAGGCGCGGCGGACACGGTCGTCGACACCGAGGTGACGGGGCCGGCCGGGGCGGCGACGTCGTCACCGGTCACGGTGCCCGTGATCGCGACGGTGCCACCGCCCGCCTGCGAGTCGACGGTCAGGACGACCGGGGTGGCGAGGACCTGCCCCTCGCCGACCATGCCGACGTTGCAGGTGAGCTCGGCGCCGACGATCGCGGAGCCGTCGGCCTGGCAGGTGTTCGGCAGACCGGCCCAGGTGGTGCCGGCGGGTGCGGTGACGGTGAACCGCTCGTTCGTCACCGAACCGCCGTTGGCACTGACGGTGACACGGTAGGTGATGGCGTCGAAGGTGCGGACGATGCCGTTGGAGGCGCCGGCGTCGGCACCGGGCCCGTCGGCAGGCGTGAAGGGGCCGCTGCCGTCGGCACGGCGCTCGATCTCGAGGTCGACGGTCGCGGCCGAGGCCGGTACGGCGGGCGCGGTGGAGCCGGGGGCCGGTGCGGTGGGCGAAGCGGAGGCCGGAGCGGTGGCGGCGGGCGTCGCCGCAGCAGGTGTCGCCGCGAGGACCGCGGTCACCATCGCCAGGGCCACCGTCGCACCGACCCCTCGGATGCCTGTGGTCGTGTTCATCGTGTGCGCCTCTCCTGGATCGCGACAGGTCACCCGGAAGGTGACATGTTCGAGATCACATGTCGGCTGTCATCCTAGGGCGCGGTCGACCCCGGGCGGAACCCGCGAAAAGCCGACGGTGCGACCCGATCGTCAGTCGCGCTTGGCGCAGGTGACCTGATCGGCGGACTGGCCCGTCACGCTGCTCGGGAGCTCGGCCGACGTCGGCGCCGGCTCGGGCGTCGGCGCCACACCGGTCGTCGACCCGTCGGCCGGAGCGACGTCGGGCGCGGGCGCGGACGGCTCGCCCGTCGCCTCGGCGGACGGGTCGGTCGACGTGCTCGGCGCCGGTGCGTCCGGGTCGAGCACCGCCGACCGCCCGAGGCTGTCCGTCGACAGGGTCAGCGGCAGGTCGCGCTGCAGCGCCTCGTCCAGGACCGACGCCGACGCCTCGTCGACCAGGACGCGGTTGCGGTCCGCGGGGTCGTCCACCGCCGGGTACTGCACGAAGACCATGTTCGACAGCCCGACCGTGTTCACGGCGAGGGCGAGCTTGGCGAGGGTCGACGCGTCGGCCAGCGTGTCGCTCAGCGTCATGTTCGCGAACGCCACCCGCGCGATGGCCAGCACCTTGGTCGGGTCGGTCAGCGTCCCCGCCGACACCGTCTGCCGGGCGAGCGCCGAGAGGAACGTCTGCTGGTTGCTGATGCGCCCGAGGTCACTCGAGTCGCCGACCCCGTAGCGCGACCGGAGGAACGCCCCGGCCTCGGCCCCCGACAACGTCCGCGTGCCGGCGGGCAGGTCGAGGGCGGGCTGGACCTCGGTGTCGCGGATCGGCGTCGCCAGGCACACGTCGACGCCGCCGATGGCGTCGGCCATCGACACGACCCCCTCGAAGGTGATCGACCCGGCGTAGTCGATCTGCAGCCCGGTCAGCTGGCCGATCGTCTGCGCCACGCACGAGAGCCCGTTCTTCGGTCCGCCACGACCCAGCGCGGTGTTCAGCATCGCGCCCGAGGTCGCCGGGCTGACCGTGCCGTCGTCGTTCGGGCACGCGGGCATCGGCACGATCAGGTCGCGCGGGAAGCTGACGACCGCCATGTTCGTGTGGTCCTCGGAGATGTGCACGAGCACCGTCGAGTCGTTCTTGCCCGCCCCCGAGCTGGCCTGCTGGTTGGCGGCGTCGTCGAACCCGGTGCCCAACCCCTCGCGGGTGTCGGTGCCGATCAGCAGCAGGTTCACCTCGCCGGTCTGTGCCGTCAGCTGCGGTACGGGCGAGGCGGACGACCCGTCGGGTCCGGCGAGCGGCACCGTGGGCCTCGCGCCCTGCAGCACCTGCCACGTGGCGATGGCCGCGACCGAGGTCGTGCTGACGAGCACGACGGCCAGCGCGGCCGCCGTGATCTTCGCCGCGAACGCCACGGGGTGGCCACGGCGGAGGCGACCGTGGCGGGCGATCCCGCCTTCGCGCACCGCGCCTCCTCGGCTCGTCGAGCCGTCGGCGTCGTCGAGTGCTCGCTCGGTGCGTCCGTCGTCGCTCATGCGCGCCCCCTCGGCGAGAGAGGGCTCGGGCGGCCCTCGTCGGGACGAAGCATAGGAGGCGCGGGCCGGGAAACCCCGGAGGTCGCCCCGTCGGCGTCCCCGGCCGTCCCGGTCAGGCGCTCTCGCCGAGCGTGGCCGGCGCGACGGCGGGCAGGACGTCCTCGGTCCAGTCGACCCGCAGGGACCCGGACCCCGACCAGCCACGCAACTCGGCACCGACCGTGTCCCGGAAGGTGGCCGCCTCGTCGCGGTCGCCCACGACGACGTCGAGCCGCAGCCGCGCCAACTGCTCGGTGACGCGGACGGGGAGGCCCCAGGCCTGCAGCACGAGCACCTCGGACGCGGCGCTCAACGCCGGGAAGTGCCGCCGGAGCTTCTGCTCGACGACGTGCAGCACGGCCACTTCGTCGGTGGGGTGGATCACTCCGGTCAGCGAGATCATGCCTGATGGTCCGCCCGGGAGGTTACGGCAGTGTGGCCACCCGCTGTGAAAGCACCCGGGCCTCGCCTCGTCCCCTGCGGCGCCTTGTCCCCCGTCGGGTCCCCCGCGGGCACGACCGTGTTGGCAGATCGGCCCCGGGTGGGCATGATCGTCACATGGCGAAAAAGCTCAAGACGGCCCACCGCGACCTCGTCGAGGCGCTCGACCACCACCGCAAGGTCATGCAGGAGAAACCGCTGTCGAGCAAGCGCGCCGGGCGGGCGACCGCCAAGCTGCGACTCGCCGTCTCGGCCTACTCGGCGGTCGTCGCCGACAAGACGGGCCAGCCCGACCCGTTCGTCGACTACGACGCCCTCGACCCGGCCACCGTCGCGTCGCTCGCCGCCGAACGCGACGCCATCGCCCACAAGAAGTCGTCCGACCAGGGCACGCTCGACTGACCCGGCCGCGCCGCGCCTCCTCGGGGTGGTGTCGCACCGCCGACCGGGCGTCGCACCGCCCACATCGACGGTGCGATGCTCAGTCGGCGGTGCGATTCCGGCCCGTCGACTCGGGGCGGGTCAGGCCGGGGCGGCTCAGCTCGGGACGGCCGCACCCTCGACGAGCGCCCAGCCGCCGTCGGTCGTGCGGCGCACCGCCCCGGCCCGCTCGAACGCGTCGAGCCAGCCACCCATCGGCCACTCACCCCAGCGTTCGGCGAACAAGCCACCGTTGCGCACGACGTCGGCCAGGTGCCGCCACGGCGGGGACGAGGTCGGGTGGTACTGGTGGTATGCGTGGGCGCCGCCGACCCAGACGAGCGGGACGTCGAGCGAGCGCGCGGTGAACGCGAAGTCGGTGTCCTCGCCGCCGTAGCCCTCGTACCGTTCGTCGAAGCCGCCGAGCCGCGCCCAGGTGTCCGGCGTCACCGCGAACGAGAGCGACCAGAACAGCGGGTAGTCCGCGGCGCCCGCGACGAGCGTCGTCCCGGCGGGAGGCGCGGGTCGCGCCGCGTGCGGAGCGGTCGCCGCCTCGAGTCCCTCGCCGCCACCGAGCACGAACCCGTCGGGCAGGTAGGTGACGGGTCCGCTCAAGAGGGCCCCCGGGTGGTCGAGCGCCGCCTGCTCGTAGTGACGGAAGAGGTCGGCACCCGGGACGCAGTCGGCGTCGAGGAACACGATCAGCGTCGCGCCGTGACCGACGGCCGCGTCGGCTCCGCGGTTGCGCCCCGCGGCGAGGCGCAGGCCGTCGGGGCCGGGCGGGACGTGCAGGGTCGTCACGCCGGCCAGGGCGGGCACGTCGGGGGCCGGGGTCTCGTCGAGCCAGACGACCACGTGGCCGGCGTCGGGCGCGACCTGCCGGACGAACCGCAGCTGGTTCGCGACGTGCTTCATGCGGGTGGCGGACGCGAGGGTCACGACGACGACGGTCACGACGCGGCTCCTGCCCCGGCTGTCGGCACGGCGACCTCGGCGACCACCGCGGCGGCGCGGGCGGCAGCCCCCTCGACCTGCCACGCCGACCAGTCGGGCCGCAGACCGCGTGCCCGCTCGATCAGCGCCGGCCACTCGTCGTCCTCCGGCCAGGACGACGCGACGACGGCGAGGCCGGCCCGGTCGAGCGCCCGGGCGGTCGTCAGCTGCTCCTCGAAGGGTCGGGTCTGCGGCACGACCACGGCACGGGCACCGAGGGCGGCCAGGTCGGCGACGGTGTTCTGACCGGCCCAGGTCACGACCACCTCGGCCGCGGTCATGGCCGCCCACGGGTCGTCGACCCAGGTGTCGAGGCCGAGGGCCGACCAGCTCGTGCCGGGTGTGGCCCGGTCGGCACGGGCGACCGCGGCAGCGAGGTCGTCGTGGTCGCTGCCGCCGGCACCGCCGACGAAGAGGACGTTGCCGGGCACGACGGTCGGCGTGGGCACCGGGACCCGACGCCCGTCCTGTCGCGAGATCCCACCGACCCAGCGCACCTTCTCGGCCACCCGGTCGAGCGCCGACGAGTCGTGGGTCCCGGCGGGCCACGGGGCGATCACGCGCGAGGCGGCGTCGTAGGCGAGTCGATGGGGTTCGTCGGTGCGGTCGCCGGGTTGCGAGACCACGACGACCTCGACGCCGAGCAACCGGACGAACAGCGTCACCTCGACCGAGACGTCGACGACCATCGCGTCGAACGGACGCCCGTCGGCCGCGGCCCCGGCGATCTCCCGGGCGATGCGGCCCAGGCGGGAGGTGTGCCCGGGGTGCCCCACCGGAGCCCAGTGCAGCAGACCGCCCACGGTCGGCGACGCGTCGGCGGGGTGCCGGACCACGCCGTCCGATCCCGTGGTCGGGGCGTCGTCCCGCTCGAGTTCGATCCAGGTGGTGTCGGCCGGCAGGTCGACGGGAGCGCTCAGCGAACTGAAGACGACGACGTCGGCGTCGAGGTGCGGCCGGACGGCCGAGAAGCGGGTGCGGTGCCCGGCACCGTGGTGGTGCACGTACCAGCCGACGAGTGGGCGGGCGACCGTCGAGGTCACGCCGTCACGACCCGTCGGCCGGTGCCGGCCGGGCGGACGGCCGACAGGCCGCCGGTGAGGGACGAGGAGGCACGGTGCCGGCCACCCACGCCGGTCGCCTTCGTCGCGGCGCCGGCGGACGTGCCCGGCACGCGCTCGTCGGAGGCGACGACGTCGGAGTACAGCCGCTCGAGCACGGCGGCCCGGGCTCGCAGCGAGAACCGGTCGACGGCGTCCTGCCGCACCGTGCGACGGGCGTCGGCGTCCGTCCCGACCCGGCGCAGCAGGTCGTCGGCGGCGCGCGCCATGCCGTCGAGGTCGCCGGCGGGGACCAGGGCGGCCCCGACCGAACCCGCCACGACCTCGGGGACTCCCCCGACGGCGAACGAGACGACCGGCGTGCCGGTGACCAGCGCCTCCGCGATGACGAGACCGAAGGGCTCCTCCCACACGGGCGTGACGAGGGCGCAGCCGCTGTGGCCGACGAGGGCCGCGAGCTCGGGCTGGCGCAGCTCGCCGACGTAATGGGCGGTGACGCCGAGGTGCGGGGCGACCTCGGTCTCGAAGTAGTCGACGTCGCCGATGCGACCGGCGATGACGAGGCGGCGCCCGGCGCGACGGGCCACCTCGAGGGCGAGGTGCAACCCCTTCTCGGGGACGATGCGTCCCGACCAGACGAGGTCGTCGCCCCCGGGTCCGAAGCCCCAGCGCTCGGTGTCGACGCCGTTCGGCAGGACGCCCGCCTCGACGCCTTCCCGCGCCCAGGCGGCGGCGGTGTGACCGCTGACGGCGACGAAGCGGCTGCGCGGCCCGGTGGACGAGCGATGCGCGGCGAGCATGTCGGGCAGGGTCGGCGTGTGCAGCGTGCTGACCATCGGCACGCCGATGCGGTCGGCCCGGGCGAGCGGGACGCCGTGCAGGCTGTGGTTGTCGACGAGGTCGTAGTCGTCGGCGTGGTCGGCGACGAACTGCAGAGCGCGTTCGAGGGCCGGCAGCGCGCGCTCGAGGTAGCCGTCCGGGTAGGTCGTGTCCGTCGCCTCGGCCGGGTCGTCGAACACCACGGCGGGCAGGACGAACTCGGGCGGGCTCTGGTCGAGGTGGTCGGACCCCTCGGTCGCGATCAGCGAGACGCGGTGACCGCGCTCGCGCAGGGTGCGCACCTGGTGGTGGACCGACGACTCGAGGCCGCCGGCGAACGGCTCGCGGATCGGGTAGCGCAACGGCGCCACGACGACGATGCGCAGGGGCCGGGAGGCGCGGATCACGCCGTCACCGCCGCGACCGTCGCGAGGGCGCGCTCGTACACCGCGAGATGGGCGGCGGCCACGTCGTGGCGTTGTCGTCGCCGCACGGACCGACGCTGCCGCTGCAGGGCGGCGCGCTGCGGGGTGCCGCGGCGCGAGGCCGGCACGCGGGTCGCGTCGTCGTGCGCGTCGGCGGTCCCGTCGACGGCGTGCGGGCTGACCAGGGCGATCACGGCGGCGGCGAGCGACGCGGGGTCGTCGAGGTCGAACGAGGCGGTCGTGCCGGCCTCGGGGTGCTGCGCTGCGACGTGGCCGACGCGGGGCGCGGCGACCGGGACGGCGAGGTCCCAGCACAGCTCGACCCAGCCGGAGTGCGTGCCGTGGCGGTAGGGCAGCACCGACACGTCCAGGTCGGCGAGCGACCGTTCGAGCTGGGGATCGGTCAGGCGCGGGTGCTCGGCGAGGGTCGCCGACGGGCCGGCGGCGCGGACGAGCTCGCGGATGCGCTCGGCCTGCTCGGGGTCGCGCACGCGCTCGTTCAGGTCGACCCGCGCCTCCACGGCGGCGCCGGTGGCGCGCAGGGCGTCGACCGCCGCCAGCAGGGTGCGGACGGTCTCGACGCCCGCGACGTTCGGGCGCAGGTCGCGGAGGTGGACCCCGACGACGACCGTGTCACCCGGCGTGCCGACGGGCAGCTCGGCCTCGGGGTCGGCGATGGCGGGGTGCGCGACGACGGTCGGGCGACGCCCCCACCGGGCCTCGACCTCGTCGGCGGCCGCGTCGGTGAGGGTGATCAACTCGTCGGCGGCCGGGACCAGCACGTCGAGGTGTTCGAGGTGGGGCGCCTGGTCGACGAGCTGCGGGTTGGTCAGGTCGTGCACCGTGTACACGAGCGGCAGGCGCAGGTCGCGCAGGGTCTCGACGACGGCGACGAGGTGCTCGGTCGGGTACGACTCCGTGCCGAAGTGCACGTGCAGGAGGTCGACCTCGTGGGCGTGCGCCCGCAGCCAGGCGGCGTCGAGCACGACCGGGGGCCACCAGCGGGCCGGCTCCGCGGGGTCGGGAAGCGGGTCGGCGAGGTGCACGACGCGTCCCGACGTGTCGAGGGGGTCGAGCAGCGAACGGACGTACGGGTGGCCGGCCGGGACCGACGCGACGCGGATCGGGGCGACCGGGGCGACGACGGCGCGGGCCAGGGTCGACGGCGACGTCGGGGCGTGATGGGTCATCGGGGCCTCCTCGGCGTGATCAGGTCGCTCGCCGTGCCGGACCGGCGCGGGGCCTGTCTCGCGGGACGACGAGCACCCGCGACGATGCGGGTGAGGTGTGCCGGGGCTGGCGGCGGGAAAGGATGACGCGACCGGGGAAGTCGCTGTTGACTCAACATAGGCCCGCGCGACCCCCTTTGTCCGTTCCGAGCGCGGGCCGGAGGGAAGCATGTCCGAACAGCGAACCGAACCCGACGGCCGCACCCGTCACTACGGCGACTTCTACGGTCTGAGCGAGCCGGAGGGCGACGGCGCGATCGCCCTCGTGGTGGGCAATTGCCAGGCCGAGTCGCTGCGCATCTTCCTCGACGGCGCGGGGCTCACGGCCGTCCGCATGCCACCGGTGCACGAGCTCACGGCCGCCGACCTGCCGCAGCTCGAGCGGTGGATCGGCCGGGCCGGCCTGCTCGTCTCGCAGCCGGTGCGCGACGACTACCACGACCTCCCGCTCGGCACGGCCCAGCTGGCCGCGATGCTGCCCCGGGAGGCGCGGGTCGTCCGGGTGCCCGTCGTCCGGTTCGCGGGCCTCTACCCCGCGCACGTCATCGTGCGCCCGCCGAGCGAGGTCTCGCTCGTGCCGCCCGTGGTCGAGTACCACGACGTCCGACTGATCGCCGAGGCCGCCGGACGGCCGCTCCCGGCCGACGCCCTGACACCCGCCGTCGTGCGGTCCGTCGCCGAGCTGTCGCTGGCCGAACTGCGCAGGCGAGAGGTCGCCCACGACACGGTCGTCGCCTCGGACCTGTTCGAGGTCGGTGCGGGTACCGACGGGGCCGGCACGCCGCGCTTCGACCAGATGCGCACCCTGAACCACCCCGGCAACCCGGTCTGGACGGCCCTCGCCTCGCGCGTCCGCGATCGCCTCGGCCTGCCCGAGCACGTCGTCGACCCGGGCCGACCCGTGCTGTCGAGCGTGCACGCTCCGCGCGAGCAGGCGGTGATCGACGCCTGGGGCCTCGACGCCGAGCCGACCGACCACTGGGTCGTCGGCGGCGAGCGCGTCGACGCCGACGAGGTCCGTCGTGCGCACCTCGCCTGGTACGCCGAGCACCCGGACGCGGTCGAGGCCGCGCTGGCCCGGCACGCCGACACGTTCGCCCTGTGGGGCGCGGCGTGAACGGGGCGGCGGTCGACCCCTCGGCCCGCGAGGCGACCGCGCGCGACTCGGCCCGCTCGAGCGCGCGGGACGGTGCGGCGGCGACGATCGACCTCGCCGAGCTGCCCGTGGTGGTCACGCACCACGATCCGCAACACGGCGTCGCGACCTACGCGGCCCAGATCGCCGCGACGGTCGAGGCCCGCACCGGGCGGCACCTCGCCCTCGACGTCGCCGACCTGCTCGACGTGCCGGACGACGACTCCGTCGACGTCACCCTGCCCCGGGCGCACCTGCAGTTCACCGACCGGCTGTGGGGCCCTTCTCCGTCGGCCGCGGCCGACGTCGTCGAGCACCTGGCCGACACGACGGCGCTCACCGTCACCCTGCACGACCTGCCCCAGCCGTCGGACGGCGAGCGCAACCTGAGGAGGCGCGGGGAGGCCTACGGTCGCGTGGTCGCCGCCGCACGGGGCGTCGTCGTCAACAGCGAGCACGAGCGCGCCCTCCTGCACGAGTGGGTCGGCTTCGACGGCCCGGTCGAGGTCATCCCCCTGCCGGTCGAACGGCATCCGCTGACGGGCACCCGGCCGGAGCCCGACGGCGACGTGGCGATCATCGGGTTCTTCTACCCGGGCAAGGGGCACGCCGAGGTCGTGGCGGCCGTGGCCGGACTCACGGCCGCACGGCATCGCGTCGACGGTGACCGGGACGGAAGCGGGGCGACGCGACCGGACGCGCGGGCGACGGGCGTCGTGGCGCTGGGCCGCGCCTCCTCGGGTCACGAGGCCGAGCTGCAGCAGCTGGTCGACGAGGCCGCCGCCCTCGGCGTGCCGTTCGGCGCGACGGGCTACCTCGACGACGCGACGCTGCTCGACCGGGCGCGACGCGCATCGGTGCCCGTGGCGGCGCACCAACACGTGTCGGCCTCCGGATCGATCGCGACCTGGATCGCGGCCGGGCGACGACCGCTCGTCCCCGACACGAGGTACTCGCGCGAGATGGCGGCGCTGCGGCCGGGCACGCTCACGCTCTACCCCGACGGCGGGCTGGCGGCCGCGATCGCCACGGCCCTGGCCGACCCGGAGTCGACCTGGCTCGACGACGACGCCCGCACCCTGCCCGGCCTCGACGAGGTCGCCGACGCCTACGCGGCGTGGTGGGCCGAGGGGGTGCGCTGGTGAGCCGCGACGCCGGGTCGCCGGTGTCCGACGCGACCGACACCGCGCCTCCTGCGGGCGGGCGGTTCGTCGTCGGCAACGCGTGGGACGCCCTCGACGGGACGTGGCCCGACCTGCCGCCGCTCGTGTCGGTGGTCGTCGTCCACTACCGGCAGCAGGCCGAGCTCGACCGGACGCTGGCGGCGCTCGCGCGTCAGAGCTACCCGGCCGAACGGCTCGAGGTGATCGTCGTCGACGACGGATCGCCGACGCCACCCACCGTGCCCGAAGGAGTGCGGCTGATCGTGCAGGAGGACCTCGGGTTCCGGCTCTCGGCCGCCCGCAACGTCGGCGTCGCCGCGTCGTCGGGGTCGGTGCTGTGCTTCGTCGACGCCGACACGTCACCCGAGCCGGACTACGTCCTGCGGCTGACGCGGTTGCCGGCGCTCGTCCCCGAGGCGGTGACGGTCGGACAGCGGAAGCACGCGGACTTCGCGGGCGTGCTGGGTGGTGACGGCGGCGCCGTGCCGGTGTCGGAGCCGGTCGAGGTGGCCGGGCCGGCCCACGAACTCGAGCAGCCGCGCTGGCTGCAGCAGGCGTACGGCTGGTCGGCCGACCTGCTGCACGCCGACGACCGGTCGTACCGCCACCTGATCGGGGCGGTCACCTGCTGCACCCGCTGGTTCTTCGACCAGGTCGGCGGCTTCGACGAGTCGTTCACCAGCTACGGCGGCGAGGACTGGGAGTGGGCACACCGCGCGTGGCTCGCCGGCGGCGTGTTCGCCCACGTGCCGGGCGCCGTGGCGTGGCACGACGGGCCGGACTGGGCGGGGCGGGCGACGGGTGCGGGCGTCGGTTCGGCGGGGTCGGCGGGATCGGCGGGCTCAGTGGCCTCGGCGGGCTCGGCGGGCTCGGCGGGCTCGGCGGCCTCGGAGGCCTCGGAGGCTGCTCGCGAGGTCGAGGAGGCGCGGCGCCAGGCCGAGAAGAACGGCGAGACCCTGCGCCTCGCCGACCTGATCGCCGTGCGCGGCTCCCGGGGGTTCGGAGTGCGGAGTCGCGCCGTGGACGTCTGCGTCGAACTGGCCGCCGCCGTCGGGACGTCGATCTCGGCCGGTGCGGCGTTCGTGGCGGTGGACAGCGTGCTGGCGGCGATGCCGGACGTGACGGTCGTGGTGCCGGACGACGTGGCCCCGGTCTTCGAGGCGGACCAGCGGGTGCTGGGCCGCTCGTCGGCGGCTGCCGCCGCGGCGCGGGGCGGTGCCCGGGTGGTCGTGACGCTCGACGGTGCCGTGCGGGTGCTGCCGGCGGTGGAGGCCGGTGGCTCGGACGACGCCCGGGTGCAGGCGCTGGCCGCTGCGGCAGGCCTCGGGGACGACGTCGCACGCGACCTGCGGACGGCGACGGACGCGGTCGGCGTGGGGTCGCTCGGCACCCTCGAGTTGGTGGACCCGTCGGGCCGGGTGCTCGTGACGGTCGAGTCGCGTCGCGCCGCCCTGCGCGCCCGACGCTGGGGGGCGGGCGTCGCGTTCGTCTCGCACCGCGCCTCCGTGGACTGGCTCACGCCCGTGACGGGCGAGCCCAGCGTCGCCGCCTACCTCGGCGGCTGGGGCTGACCGCGGGCTCGCACCCGTCCGCGTGCCGCGTGCCGCGTGCCGCGTCGAGTGGTCCCGTTCCGTCGTTCGTCGACCGACGAGGGACGGTTCGGGACCACTCGACCGTCGCTCAGGGGGCGGGTGCGACCAGGGTGAGCCAGCCCTCGTCGACGACGTAGCCGAGGGAGGCGTTCGTGGCGACGATCGCGGGGTTGTCGGCGGAACCTCCCGTGCGGAAGCGGAGGACGCCGGCATCGAGGAGGGCCAGCACCGACGCCGCCTTGATCGCTGCGGCGAGACCTCGACCGCGGTGATCGGAGTGGACGACGGTGACGTCCGTCTCGGCGGCGGGACCGTCGAGGTCGACGACGGTCAGGCCGACGAGGCGACCCGTCGGGGTGAAGGCACCCCAGGCCCTGCGGGTCGGTCCGAGTGTCGCCGACGACCGGTCGAAGGGCTCGTGCCGTGTGGCCACGCTGCCCGGGTAGTCGTCGAGGGTCTGCGCGTCGAGGGCGAGGACGGCGTCGACGTCGTGCGGACCGAGCTCGCGGATCGTGACGTCGGCGGCCTTGCCGGTGGCGAGGGCGCGGAGGCGATCGCGGTCGACGTCACCGGTGTGGAGCCGGGCACCGAACGACCGAGCGGCGACGGTCCACCCCTCACCGAGGAGCGCGGCGGCCTCGGGCGAGTGGTCGCGGAGGACGGCCGGGGTCTGCACGGTCCGATCGTACGACGGGGGCCGTCCTCGGTGCCGGACCGCGCCTCCTGGTCCTCTGGCATGCCGTCGTCGTCCGGAGGGCGGGGCCTGGTGGTGCCTCGGTAGGGTGGCGGGGTCGCGGTGGGCGGCGCGGACGAGGGGGATCTCATGACAGACCGGAACGACGGGGCGGACCAGCAGGGCGGGGCGGTGCCACCGTACGGGCAGCAGGCGCAGGGCGGACAGCCCCAGGGTGGGCAGCCCCAGGGCGGACAGCCCCAGGGTGGGCAGCCCCAGCAGCCGTCCGCCGGGCAGCCGACGCCTTCGCCGTACGGGCAGCAGGCGCCGTACGGGTCGCCCATGCCGCCGCCGTACGGGCAGCAGCCCTCCGGCCACCCGCAGCCGCAGCCCGGGTACGGGCAGCCCTCGTACGGACAGCCCTCGTTCGGGCAACCCTCGTATGCACAGCCCTCGTATGCACAGCCCTCGTACGGCCAGCCGCCGCAGGGGTCGCCCTTCGCCCCAGGTGGACCGGTCCCCCTCTGGGCGCCTCTGTACGGGGCGGGTCCGGTCGTCGCGGTGAAGCGGTTCTTCCTCAAGTACGCCGACTTCACGGGGCGCGCGAGCCGCAGCGAGTACTGGTGGGTGGTCCTCGCGAACACGGTGGTCTGGTTCGTGCTCAGCATCGTCGGGTTCCTCGCGGGCCTCCCGGGGAGTACGACGGACTACGACGGCACCCTCGAGCCCGGACCGGGCTTCATCCCCTTCGGCTTCGTTCTCGCGGTCTTGCTCTTCGGGACGATCGTCCCGTTCCTCTCCCTCGGAGCGCGGCGACTCCACGACATCGACCTCAGCGGGTGGTTGCTGCTGATCAACCTGTTCCCGTACCTCGGCGCATTCGTCATCTTCATCCTGTCGCTGCTCGGCCCGAAGCCCGGCGGTGCCCGCTTCGACCGACCGAGGGCGTGACGGCACACCAGTCCGAACGCGGTGACGGCGGCGGACGCGTCACGGTAGTTTCTCGACCATGAGCGCTCCCGACGCCCGCGTGCCCGACGACCGACGTGCCCTCGTCCAGCCGGAGCTACGCCCCGGCGAGCGCCTGCTCTGGTCGGGCGGCCCGGACGAGAGCGTGACCTTCGGTCGCAACGACCTGTTCCTCGTGCCGTTCAGCCTGCTGTGGTGCGGGTTCGCGATCTTCTGGGAGGTCTCCGCCCTGCGCGACGGGGCATCGTGGTTCTTCGTCGCCTTCGGTGGGGTCTTCGTGGCGATCGGCCTCTTCTTCGTGGTCGGCCGATTCCTGCTCAAGCGGGCACGGAAGGCGAAGACGGGTT
This sequence comes from Frigoribacterium sp. Leaf44, assembly GCF_001421865.1. Classification (NCBI taxonomy): domain Bacteria; kingdom Bacillati; phylum Actinomycetota; class Actinomycetes; order Micrococcales; family Microbacteriaceae; genus Frigoribacterium; species Frigoribacterium sp. Leaf44. The sequence continues at coordinate 150,236 of NZ_LMLG01000001.1, read as the reverse complement.
ACGCGGTCACCGACCAGCGGTCGTTCCTGGTCGTCGGGTCGACCGTCCACCAGGCGCCGGCGAAGCAGCAGAACCAAGAGGTGTCGTGGTCCCGGGACCGCACCCACGTCAGCGTCGACTGGACCGACTCGATCACGGGGAACACCCCGTTCGGCGCACGGCAGCGTGGCCTGACCAACACGGGCCTCGACGGCGTCATGGCCCCGCTGCCGATGACCTTCGTGGACGTGCGCGACGGCGAGGCGCTGCTGCGCGCGCTCGACGAGGCCGGGCGTCCGGAGGCACGGTGAGGCACGTCGGCGGATTCCTCCGTCGACGAGAGGCGAACGTCGGCGAACCACGCCGCAGCCAGGCCTGGCGGGATCTCGTCGACCGGGTGCTGGTCGAGCTCAACGCCCTCGACCCCTATGGACTGGAGCCCGGCACCGAGGACGGCGCCCCCTGGGACGAGTACGAACTCGAAGCCGTCCCGATGGTGCGTGAACTGATCCGGGCCGGGGGCATCACCGGCGACCAGGTCGACGCGATCTGGACCGCGTGGTTCGGCGAGACGCTGAGCGGTCGCACGGAGCCGGCCCGGTTCGAGGAGTTCCTCGCCCGACTGGATGCCGTGGGGCCGTGGCCTGACGAACGCTCGTAGCGCGACGACCACGACGGCTTCGAGGGGCATCTCCGGCGGTACCGTGAACCCGTGTCCTCCCATCTCCGCCTGATCGAGCCGCGAGACGCCCCCGAGCTGGCACGGGCGTTGACGCGGAACCGCGAGTTCCTGGCTCCCTGGGACCCCGTGCGCGGTGACGCCTACTTCACGCCCGAGGGGCAGCTGTCGGTGATCTCGTCGCTGCTGGCACAACGGTCACGCGGCGAGGCGCAGCCGTTCGTCATCGTCGACGAGGGTGCCGTGGTGGGCCGGCTGACCCTCAGCGGGATCGCCCGTGGCCCCTTCCGGTCCTGCGACCTCGGCTACTGGCTGTCGGAGGACCGCAACGGGCGCGGCATCATGACGTCGGCCGTCGGCGAGGCCGTCGACTGGGCGTTCGGCGAGGCCGGCCTCCACCGCGTCCAGGCGGGGACGCTCCGCCACAACGTCGCCTCGCAACGGGTTCTCGTGAAGGCCGGCTTCGAGCAGTACGGCATCGCCCCGTCCTACCTCGAGATCGCGGGCCGCTGGCAGGACCACGTCCTCTTCCAGCGGATCGACGACTCGACCGGACGGTGATCCGTCCAGGTCTGGCCGAGCCGGTCCCTTCGAGGGTGTGACCCCGCCATCCCGTCGATCCGGACACCCGCCGCGACACCGGCCCGCAGTTGCCGACACCGGCACCGGCGCCGACCCCCGTCGGCAAGTCCTGACTCCTGCCGTGGTCGCTCTCCTCCCCCAGTGATCCCGGCACCCCGCCGCAGCACCAGCCCGGAATTGCCGACACCAGAGCCAGAGCCAGAGGCAGAGCCAGAGCCAGAGCCGGCGGGGCCCGGGGGCGTGGTCGGAAGGGATGACAGGCACCCGCGGCAGACCGGCAACCCCGTCAGAGCACCGTGTACCCGGCGTCGAGCGCCGAGCGCCCCGTCAGGGCCGTCAGGAGGTGCGGCGCATCATCCGACGGAGCGTCGGCCACGAGGGCGCCGAGCACGACCAGCGCCTGACGAACCGCGGTCTCGGGCGCCTGCCCGTCGAGCCCGCCGGCCGTCCGCAGGTCGCCGGTGTGGACGACGAGCTCGACGACGCGCGTCGGCAGGTACGCCTCGAGCCGCCACTCGCCGACCGGAGTCTCCACCCGTGCGTCCGCGGTCCGTCCGGCCACCATGCCGGTCACCCGTCGCACGACGATGTCGACGCTCTCGGGCAGGTCGGCACCGAGGTCCCGTCCCGCTTGCCGCCCCCGCTCGGCGACCTCGTCCGGATCGGCGCGGCCGCCCCTGACCGCCCGGTAGTAGTCGACGGTGCGGCGGTCAGAATCCGACGGCCCCGGCCGCAGGTACTGCTCGACCGTGAGCAGGGCCCTCGACGTGTGGCCGACGAGGTCACGACGGCTCCACTCGCCGAGCGCCGGGGCCTCCCAGGGGGCCGGCGGCCGGTCGAGCTCGTGCACCGTCTCGGCGAACCACCGCGCCGCGGCCCCGAACGCGTCGCGGACCGTCCGGAAGTTCTCGTCCATGGGGTGAGCCTAGATCCGGCGACGACCCGCGTTCCGGGGCGTTCCGTCGGCCGCCACCATGCCCTAGCCTCGCCGTCGTGGGGAAACGTCAGATCTACGTCGAGACCGTCATCGACGCCGACCTCGATCGGGTGTGGGCCGCCACGCAGGACCCCGCCCAGCACGTCCGCTGGGACGTCCGCTTCTCGCGCATCACCCCCGGGCCGCCGGACGCCGACGGGTCGACACCGTTCCGCTACGTCCGTCGCACGCCCGTCCACACCGTCGAGGGCACGGGCGTCAGCATCGGCGAGCGCCACGGCCAGGACGGTTCGCGCACGTCCGCCCTGCGCTTCGCGACCGACGACGCCCTCTCACCGATCCGGGCCGGGCGCGGGTACTGGCGCTACCTGCCCACCGCCGACGGACGGACGCGCTTCGTGACCGGCTACGACTACGTCTCGGGCTGGGGTCCGCTCGACCTGGTCGTGCGTCCGCTGCTCGGGTGGGCGACGGCGTTCAGCTTCGACCGCCTGCGCCTCTGGCTCGAGACCGGCCGCGAACCCGAGCGGTGGCCGCTCACCAGCGCCCTCGCGTTCTGGCGTCCGGACCGGCCCCGCGCCTCCCGCACCCTCCGCGCGCCCGCGGGCGGCACGCGGGCGGGCGACCACCTGCAGGAGGCGCCGGTCACCCTGGCCGCGCTGCCCGACCCCGCGAGGCGGTCACCCCGATGACGTCGATCTTCGAGCAGGCCCTCGGCGACGAGTTCGTCCGCCTGCACCCGATGATGCAGCGCCGCTTCGGCGTCGGTCTGGACTCGGGCGAGGCCTGCGTGGGCCGGGGCGTCATGTCGTCGATCCGGCGGGGCCCGTGGTGGACCGTGCCGTTCTTGCAGATCGGGCGGTTGCGCAACATCCTGGTGCCCGACGTCGGTGACGACGTGCCCTTCGTCATCGAGAACTATCCGTACCGCGACGGGCTCGGACGCGAGACCGTCACCTTCGTCCGCTCGTACACCGTGCGACACCGCCGGGTGGGCCGACGCCCGGTCCGCTTCGACGCGACGATGGTGCTCGACCGCGGGCGGGTGCTCGACTACCTCGGCACCCACCAGCACCTCGCGGTCGACCTCGACCTGACGGTCGACGACCGCGGCGGCCTCGTGCTCCGCTCGGAGGCGCAGCGCTTCCACGAGGGCCCCGTCTCGTTCCGCTTCCCGATGCTGTTCAGCGGTCGGGCCGAGCTGCACGAGTGGTGGTCCGACGACGACGAGTCGTTCCACGTCGACCTCGAGGTGCACAACCAGCGCTTCGGGTTCCTCTTCGGCTACCGCGGCACCTTCACCTGCGAGTGGGTCGCCGCATCCGACGCGCCGGCCCGGCTGAAGCCGAGACGCACCGAGGCCCGCCTCTAGGCCGCGGGCCGTGCCGGTCGGACCACGTGGCGCAGCGTGGTCGCGAGCCCACCCCGCCCCGCGCCGCCCCGCCCCGCCCCGGGGTCGGCGTCACCCCCTGTCGGCAAGTCCTGACTCCCGTCACCGCCGCACCCGTCCCACGCCGATCACGGCACCCCACCGCCGCACCGGCCAGGAATTGCCGGCACCGGCACCGAACACGGAACGAGACCGGCATCCGCACCGGCGTCGGCCTCGGCACCGGCATCGGCATCGGCATCGGCATGGAACCCGGGCCTCGGCGTCGTCGGCCGGCCCGGACGGGCGGATCGAGTCCCGGCGGAGGAACGACCCGGCCGGTCACATCAGCAGGCCAGGGAGGGCCGTGTACGCGACGACGAACACGATCGACAGGGCGACCACCGACCCCGCCGTGACGACGGGCACCCATGTCCGGGCGGACGACCGGGTGCGCATCGTGCCCCAGGCGAGGAACGCCGCGCCGAGGACCATCTGGAGCACCCAGTAGACGTCGCCCGGTCCCTGGTCGAGGACGACGAGCCCGTAGAGCCCCTCCCCCACGAGCACCGTCGAGAGCGGCACGACCGCCAGGGTCCGCCAGGTCGGCGACGACGCACGGAGGAGTGCGGCGCTGACACCGATGACCGGCCCCACGAGGAGCCCGAGGATCGTGAAGACGTTCTGGAACGGCTCGTCGTAGGGGAAGCCGCGCCACCCCGACACGATCCGGTAGCCCTCGACCAGCAGCACGAACGCCACGGCGCCCAGGACGGCCGACAGGGCCGGGCGGGCGCGCACGGCCAGGACGAGCGCGAAGACGAGGACCGACCAGCCACCGGACGAGTTCGCGAACCCTCCGAGCCACTCGGGCAGGAAGCCTTGCGCCGGGCTCGTCAGGCCGCCGAGCACCAGTGCTCCGGCAGCCACCACGGCGACCCGACCGGCGCCGAGGACGATCGTCACGGCCCGGGACCCCTGCCGTCGGGCGGCCGGCGTGGTGGGGCGGTCGAGTCGGGTCTCGGTCATGGCAGCTCTCCTTCGAGGAGGTGCCAGCGTACGAACGACCGGCGTCGTCACGCGTCCTCCGCGGGTCGCAGCCCGTGCCCCCCGAGGATGACCTCGCCCACCTCGCCCGTCGAACCGGGACGCCGGCCGGACCCGCGCGCCGTCAGAAGGTGGCGAGCGCGCTGACCGTCATCTGCTGCACCCGGGCGTTCGCACACGCCTCGAAGCTGGACCCCGAGGCGGGCACGAAGATCGACTCGAGCGAGCCGGGCGGGTAGACGCGGAACCCGTCGGTCGCCTGCGGCCGGCACTCGGCGGCGTCGTAGTTCCCCGTCTGGGCGATCTGAACGATCGTCTGCACCTCGGCACCGGGGGCGAGCGTGTGGGCCTCGTGCGGCGACGAGCGATCGAGCGCGGCCGAGGCGCCGATCTGGGTTCCGTTCCCGTCGCCGACGAACGAGACGCCGGGCCAGCCCTGGAGGGTGCACGAGCGCTGACCGCCGTTGGTCAGGATGATGGCGACGCCGTAGCTGCCGGCCGCACCCCCGCCTCCGTCGGCGATCTCGGCGGTGAGCTCGCCCACCGTGCACCGCGAGGAGGCGTCGCCCGGGGCACCGTCGCCCAGGTCGCCACCGCCGCCGGACGCCCCGTCGGGACCCGGCGTCGCCGTGGCAGAGGAGGCGCTGGTCGGCGAGTCGGTCACCGACGAGCCGGACGTCGGTGAGGCCGTGACGGTGACGGTGGGGGCCGCCGTCGTCTCGGGGCCGTCCGAGGCCGAACAGCCCGAGAGCACGACGGCGAAGGACGCCACGACGACCGCGGCGGGGACGAGGGAACGGAACGGACGCTTCACGCCTCCACCGAATCACGCCCGGCTAGGTTTTTGCACAGTCTGCACCGTTGGTCGCTCGTTCCGCGGCCTCCGACCGGACGACGAAGGGCCCGACATCCGCGGATGCCGGGCCCTCCGGGGTGCCGACCGAGGTCGACGGGACGATCAGCTCTGGCCGAGGTCGTCCTTGGCCTTCTCGGTCTCGAGACGCTCTTCGCTCATGTGCTGGTCCTTGTGGCCCTGCTTCGTGAGCTCTTCGTCGTCCGTGCGCTTGCCGACGGCCTCTTCGGCCTTGCCTGCAGCCTTCTGGACGAAATCTTTTGCCTTGTCACCAACGGACATGACGTACCTCCTGGTTGTGGGTCGACCGGACTGACCCGGTACGTCTGTGACGGTAGGCCGGGTGTCGGCGGGCCGCCGGGGTTCACAGGCTGTTCCAGGTTCGTACCCGGACCGGGACCGGACCGATCGGTCTCGACCCGACCCACGCCGTCCCCTAGGATCAACGCCGAGGGGGCACCATGGCACGACACGCACCAGGGGCGGGCGGCGACGACGTCACGCCCGGTCACGAACCCTTCGCGCCCCGCGCGTCCGACACCGGCGACGCCCCCGCGGCGGAGGTCGCGCCCGACGGCACCGAGCCCCGGCTCGTCGCGTGGTCGCACCGCGGCGCCGCAGGCACGGCCGGTGCCGCGGCATCGGCCGACCCGGCGAGCGCGACCGAGGCCGACGAGGCCGACGACGAACCCGCACCCCGGTCCGGCCGTCGCCGCCTCGCGATCGTCGGTGGCGTCGTCGCCGCCACGGCCCTCGTCTCCGTCGTCGTGAGCGCGGTCCTCTTCACGAGCGGTTCGGCCCCGCTCGCGGCCGGTGCCCCGACCGAGTCCGCGAGCCCGACCACGGTCACCCGCACCTCGACGCCCACCCCCAGCGCGACCCCGTCGCCGACGCCGACCGCCCCCGCGACGCCCTCGCCCCGGGCGGCCACCCCTCCGCCGCAGGACGCCGCCGTGCCGGCGCCCTTCATCACCCCGGTCGCGGCCGGCACGGTGGTCGCCGAGGGCGACCTCGCCTCGCCCAAGGGCAGCATCCACCTGCACTACCGCGTGGTGGCCGGGGGTGACGACACCTACGCGACCGAGCTAACAGACGCCACCTCGAGCCTGCCCGTCCCGGTGGGCGTCGCGTTCTACCAGGTGGCCCCGTCCGTCGGCGACGGCGTGACGTACGGCGGCGACGGGGGCGTCGAGCTCGGGGCGTCCGTCACGACCCCGACGGCGGCCTCGGGCAGCTTCGGCTCGATCAGCCAGCCCTCGTACCTCTCGACGCTCGTCGTCCACTCGACCAGCACCTCCTCGGACGTCCCCGTCGAGATCTCGGCCGGCAAGGTGCTCGCCGTCGCCCCGGTCGCGTGGTCGGTGCCGCCGCGGCAGACGAACATCGTCCCGGTCGACTCGGGTGCGGTGGCCTTCGCCTCGGGGGCACTCGAGGCGACCACGGCGTCCGGGGCCCCCAAGCGGTACACCGTCGCACCCGACGACCTCATCGACGTCGTCGCCCAGCGCTTCGGCATCTCGGTCTCGGCGCTCCTCTACATGAACCAGGGCCTCCAGGTCATCGACGACGCGCAGCACCTGTTCGAGGGCACGACGCTCGTCCTCGACCCCGACAGCGTCTGACCCGGGACGTCCCGCACGGCGACGCCTAGGGTCGAGTGGTGAGACCCCACCTCGCCCCCGGCCGGCTCGTCCGTCACGCCGTGTGGTGGGTGCAGGACTACGCCTACGCCGCCGTCTGGCAGGTGCGCGCCGTCACGAGTCCGCGAGACCCCGATCGCTACCTCGGCGGCACGGGTCGCCCCGTGCTGGTGATCCCGGGCGTATGGGAGACCTGGTCGTTCCTGCGACCGATGATCGAACGCCTGCACGCCGAGGGCCATCCCGTGCACGTGCTGGACGACCTGCGGTGGAACAGCCGTCCGGTCGAGGCCACCGCGCGCGACGTCGCCGCGTACCTTCTCACCCACGGACTCACCGACGTCGTGATCGTCGCCCACAGCAAGGGCGGCCTGATCGGCAAGTACGTCATGGCGCTGCTCGACGAGACCCACCGCGTGCGGTCGATGGTGGCCGTCTGCTCGCCGTTCTCGGGGTCGCGCTACGCCACCTGGCTGGTGCTGCCCGCCCTCCGGGCCTTCTCGCCCCGGGACGCGACGACGATGCTGCTCGCCCGCGACGAATCGGTCAACGGCCGCATCACCTCGGTCTTCGGCGAGTTCGATCCGCACATCCCCGAGGGCAGCGAACTGCCCGGCGCCGTGAACGTCCGCCTCCACGCGGGCGGGCACTTCCGGGTGCTGGCCCACCCCCGCACGATCGCGACCGTGCTCGCCGCCGCGGGCGAGCCCGTCGAGCCGGTCAGGCCGGTGTGAGCAGTTCGCGCGCGAGCACGTCGGCGACGGCCAACACCTTGTAGCCCTCGCTCTCGAAGAACACCGTCATGCGGTCGGCGTCCGTGCTCATCACGGTGCCCTCACCCCAGGTCGCGTGCACGACGCGGGCGTCGGGCGCGAACGCAGGAGGCGCGGTGTCGGTGACGCCGTCCTGCGCGCCTTCGCGCGCCTCCTGGGGTTCCCCGGCCTTCTCGGCGGTCCGGCAGCCGTCGCAGTTGCCGCAGCGTTCGGGCGACTCCTCGCCGAAGTAGCCGAGCAGGAAGTGCCGTCGGCAGCCGGGAGCCTCGGCGAAGGTGCACATCATCTCGATGCGCGAGCGCTCGACCCGGTCACGCGTCTCGGCGACCCCGCGCGCCGCCTCGGCCGCGCTGCGGGCGTCGAAGCCGTCGACCGGCTCGAACCCCTTCGACGACTCGGACAGCGCACCGCCCTCGAGCAGCAGGTCGATGAGGCGCGAGACCGTCCGGGCGCCGAGGGCCAGCTGGTCCGACACCTCCGATCGCCGGACCGGCCGGCCCGCGGCCGAGAGCGCGGTGAAGACGCCTCGCAGGTCTGCTCGCCCGGGCAGGCCCGACGCGAAGAACGACCGCAGGGAGAGATCCTCGGGCCGGTAGTGCAGGGTCGCGGTGGCGGGGTCGCCGTCCCGCCCGGCCCGACCGATCTCCTGGTAGTACGAGTCGAGCGAGTCGGGCACGTCGGCGTGCACGACGAACCGGACGTCGGGCTTGTCGATGCCCATGCCGAACGCGCTCGTCGCCACGACCACGTCGACCTCGCCCGCGTGGAACCGCTCGTGCAGCTCACCCCGCTCGGCCGACCGCTGGCCGCCGTGGTAGCCGACGACGGTGCGGTCGGGGCAGCGCTCGGCGATCGCGGCGGCGTAGTCCTCGGTCGCCTTGCGGGTGGCGACGTAGACGATGCCGGGGGTCGTCGAGGCGGCCACCTGCTCGACCACGGCACGGGCCTTCTCGTCGTCGTCCTCGTGCCGCACGACCTCGAGGGAGAGGTTCGGCCGGTCGAAGCCGTGGCTCAGGACGAGCGGGTCGTCGAGGCGCAGGCGCTCGACGATCTCGTCGCGCACCGGACCCGACCCGGTCGCCGTCAGCGCCAGCACGGTCGGGCCGCCCAGGCGCTCGACGACCTCGCCGAGGTGCAGGTAGTCGGGCCGGAAGTCGTGCCCCCACGACGACACGCAGTGCGCCTCGTCGACGACGACGAGGGCGACCCCGGCGTCGCGCAGGCGGTCGACGGTCTCGTCCCGGGCGAGCTGCTCGGGGGCGAGGAAGACGTACGTGACCTCTCCGGCGGCGAGGCGCCCCCAGCCCTCGTCGTTCTCGGCGTCGGTGTGGCCCGAATTGATCGCGACGGCGGGCGGGGCGTCGGGGCGTCCGACGAGTCCCGCGACCTGGTCCGCCTGCAACGCGATCAGGGGCGAGACGACGACCGTCGGCCCGTCGAGCACGGCACCGGCCACCTGGTAGATCGCGGACTTGCCGAAGCCGGTGGGCATGACCGCGAGGGTGTCCCGGCCGGCGACCACCGCCTCCAGGGCCCCGAGCTGGGCGGGGTGCAGGTCGGTCCAACCGAAGAGGTCGGCGGCGGCACGGGTGATGTCGTCGGTGCGAGCGGTGCTCGTGCGGGCGGTGCTCGTGCGGGTGCGTGCGGGGCGCGTCGTCGTGCTCATGTGGTCCTCGTTCCGGTGGGGCAGAGGTCCATCCCAGGCGCGTGCGGGGCGACACGCGCAGGGCTGCCAGGCGATGCCCGGCCCTGCGTACCCCACCCGCCGCGGGTCGCGCATGGTACCCCTCGGTGGGCCCGTCGCGCCGTCCGTCGCGCCTCCCGTCGCGCCTCCCGTCGCACCTCCCGCGGACCGGCCCCGCGCCGCCCGTCACGAGCGGAGGCGCGGGTCCAGCCGTCGCGGACCCCGTGGGCGTAGCGTCCGGTGCATGAGCGACGAGAAGCAGACCGAACCCGTCATGGACGGGGCCACCGAGGCGACCGACCACGAGAAGCTGAGTGGCCTGATCGAACAGGTCGAGGCCGACCACGGCGACGAGGGCGCGGCCTCGATGGCCGACCACCTCCGCGACCGCATGGACGAGACCGCACAGGCCGACGAGAGCCCGGCAGACGCCGAGGAGTGAGTCCCGGGGCTCCATCGCGAGGTGGAGCCCTCCGGCCCCGGTCGTGACCTAGCGTCGAGGGATGTACTCCAACGGCTTCTCCCTCGTCGGCGTCCTCTACCCCGTCTTCTTCGTGGTCGTGTTCGCCCTGGCCGTCACGCTGGGCGTTCTCCTGATCAGGACCCTGCTCTGGGTGATCCGGGCACTGGCGGCCTACACGCGAGAACGAGAACTCCGCATCGACCTGCTGCTCGCCGGTGACGACGACCCGGCAGGCCCGCCGGCACCCGGCGGTCCCGCGATCTGACGACCAGGAGGCGCGGGTTCAGTTCCCGACGCCCGCGACGACCTCGCGGACGAGGTCGGCCACCAGCCCGGGCCGTTCGAGACCCGGCAGATGGGCGACGCCCGGCAGCACCCGGCCCGGTCCCTGCCCGAGACGTCGAGCCGTCTCGGCGTAGAACGGCTCGTCGGCGGGGATGTCGAGCTCGCCCCAGGTCGCCAGGACCGGCGTCGCGACCTCGCCGAGGCGGCTCCACGTGTCGAGCCCGGCGTCTCCGGCCCCGTCCGGTGCGGCGACCTCGAGGATGCGGGCGTTCATCCGCTCGAAGAGTTCGCGGGGGGCACCCGTGACTCGGCCGCTCCGCGCCGCAGGACCGTCGAGCCAGAGGTGGGCCAGCAGACGGACCTGCGCCTCGACGTCGCCGCTGCCGGACGCCTCGTCAAGGGCCTCCATCAGCGGGCCCGACGCCGGGTCGGGGGTCCAGTCGAACGGAGTGTCGTCGTCGGTCATGCCGCTGACCGCGGCACCGATCAGCAGCACGCCCGCCACGCGCTCGGGTGCGGTCACGGCCAGGTCGAGGGCGAGCGCACCGCCCATCGAGTTCCCGACGACGAACGCCCGCCCGACGCCCAGTCGGTCGAGCAGCTCGACGAGGTCGGCCAGGTGCGTGGCGTCGCCGTCGGCCGCGGAGGCCGGGCTCTCGCCGAACCCCCGGCGGTCGTGGGCCACCAGGTCGAGCCCGTCGGCCGCGAGTTCGTCGGCGACGCCCGTCCAGCTCCGGCGGTCGGCGACGCCGGCGTGCAACAGCACCACGGTCGGGCCGTCGCCCCGCCACCGGGTGGCCGCCAGGGCGGTGCCGTCCGACAAGGTCACGTCCGCGCGTTCGCCGCTCATGTCGGCCACGGTAGCGCCCCGCCGTGCCGTTGCCCAGACCCGCGTGCCGCCGCTCGGACGACCTGACGGCCCGACGGCCCGGACGACCCGGACGACCCGGACGGTCTAGACCCGGACCGTCTAGACCCGCTGCTGCCGCGGCACGACGACCCGCTCGAAGACGACCACCCCGGCCGTCGCGATCGGGATCGCCACGAGGGCACCCAGGACGCCGCCGAGCGCCCCGCCCCCGAAGGCGGCCACGATGACGAGGGCGCCGGGCACCGCCACGGCCTTGGACATCACCCGTGGGGTCAGCACGTAGGCCTCGACCTGCGCGTAGACGAGCAGCACGATGCCGACGACGATCGCGGTGACCGGCGAGACGGTGATCGTCGCGGCGATGATGATCGCGTAGGCCACGACCGTGCCGACCACGGGGATCAGTGCGCCCAGGAAGGCGAGGGTCGCGAAGAGCACGGGCACCGGCCCGCCGGCGATCGTCAGCACGACGAAGACGAACACGGCGTTGACGGCGGCGAGCGCCACCTGCCCGGCGACGTAGCGGCCGACCGCCAGGAAGATCTCGTCCGAGATGCTCATGACGTTCTCGCGGTGGCTGCGGGGCACGGCGCGGCTGAGCGAGCGCAGCATCTGCGGGAGGGTGATCGCGAAGTAGAGGGTGAGGATCGCGACCACGATCACCGCGGTGATGGCGTTGGTGATCCCCTGACCGACGGCGAGCAGGCCACCCCCGAGGGCGAGCAGCTGGTCGGGGTCGAGCAGGTACGAGGTGACGGCACCGACCGCGTCGTCGACGTCGACGTCGAACCCGACGGTCTCGACGGCCTGCTGCACCCAGGGCTGGCGCGAGAGCTCCTGCAGGGTGGCGGGTGCCGTCCGCACGACGTGTCCGATCTGCTCGATCAGCGCGGGCACCACGGCGGCGACGATGCCCACGACGACCCCGACGACCAGCACGACGGCGACGATGACGCCGACCCAGCGCGGGGCACCGGCGCGTGCGAGGCGTCGGACGACCGGTTCGAAGGCCAGTGCGAGGAAGAACGCCAGGCCGATGTAGACGAGGATCGTCGACAGGGCCATGAGGGCGACGATGATGCCGACGCCGAGCCCTCCGCCGAGGGTCGCGATGAGGCCGAACCGGAAGGCGCCGGGGCGCTGCATCGGGCTGGGGGGCGTGGCGGTCTGCGTGGCCGTTCCGGCCGATCGACGCACGAGACGGGCGCGGGGTGACGAGGGCATCCGACCATCCTGACCTGCTCGAGCCGATCCAGGCCACGCCGGTCCCGGTCGGCGGGGGTTCGAGTCGCACGATCGCCCCGTCGGGAGGGAGCTCCGCCGACCCGTCACGTGCGAAGGCCCGCCCCGACTCTCGTCGGGGCGGGCCTTCCTGCGTCCGGGCCGACGCGTGCGGGGTGAGGTCAGGCCCCCTGCACGTTCTCCTTCGACTGCTGGGCGCTGTCCTTCACGTCGCCCGCGGCGCTCGAGGCGTCGTCCTTCACGGTCGAGGCGGCGTCCTGCGCCGTGCCCTTGACCGAGGCGAACGCCTCCTGGGCGGGCTCCTTCAGGTTCGACGCCACGTCCTGCGCCGCACCCTTGACCGAGTCGAGTGCCGGGCCCGCCGCGTCCTTGGCGTCGGCGACGAGCTCCTTCTCCTTGTCCGAGGCGGGGATCAGCGACGACACGAGCCAGCCGGCGCCGAAGGCGATCAGGCCGACGGCGAGCGGGTTGCCCTTCGCCTTCCGCACGGCCGCCGACGAGGCGTCCGAGACGCTGCCCGCGGCGTCGTGGCCGGCACCCTGGGTGTTCGAGGCCGCGTCGTGCGCCGCACCCATGACGGACTCCTTGACGCCCGAGAAGCGGCTCTTCACCTTCTCGGTCTGGCGGTGGGCGATGCTCGACGGGTTCACCTTGTCGGCGAGCGCGTCGACGTCGTAGCCGAGGCCGGCGCGCGTGCGCTCGATCTCGGCGCGGATCTCGTCGGGCGTGCGGCTGCTGCCGTTCTGGTCGGTGGTGCTCATGCGGTGCCTCCAGGCGTGACGGTCTCGGGGATCTTCTTGAGGGAGTCGACCGTCTTCGGCGCCCCCTTGATGCTCTTCAGTTCCTTCCGCCCGCGCAGGAACAGCACGAGGGCGACGATCGCGTAGACGACCGCGAGGATCAACGACGACCAGCCGAGGCCGATCAGCTCGCCGAGGCCCCACATGGCGGCCAGCGAGACGAACAGCAGGGCGAAGAGGGCGGTGAGCCCGGCCCCGCCGAACATGCCCGCACCCTTGCCGGCCTTCTTGGCCGACTCGGTCAGCTCGGCATTGGCCAGCTCGACCTCCTGGCGGAACAGCGTCGAGATGTCGCCGGTCACGCCGGTGAGCAGGTCGCCGAGCGACGTCGTCGCGGCCTTCTCCTCCGGTGCGGGCGGCGTCGACCCGGGCTCGCGGAACGGGTCGCTCACGCGCGCGTCCCCGAGGTGTCGGGCCACGTGGTGGGCACGCCGGCGTCCGGCGTCTGCCCGCCGAAGCCGGGGACGTCGCCCTCGGTGACGACGTCGTACTCACCGGCCACGGGAATGACGTCACCGACGAGACGGCTCGGCACGGGATCGGACGCAGGAGGCGCGGGCCGGCTCGGCACGGGATCGGACGCAGGAGGCGCGGGCCGGCTCGCCGCGCCTCCTGCCGTCTCGGTCGTGGCGGCGTGCTCGTCCTTGGCCTCGGCCGTCAGCGACTTCACGACGCGTCCGGCGAGCAGGCCCGAGATCGCGGCGATGGCGATGAGGTGCCGGGTTTGCGGGCGGCGTACGACTTCACGTCGTCGAGCAGGCTGCCCGGGTCGCGACCCTCGAGCCAGCCGGCGACGCCGTGGGCGCGACCGGGCAGGTTGCGGACGAGCTCGCCCGCGACACCGCTGTCGGCCGAGTCGGCCATCGTGCCGAGCTGCTCGCCGACCTGGCGGAGGCCGGCCGCGGCCTTCTCCTGCTGGGCGCCGGCCTGCTCCTTGAGCTCGCCGGTCGCCTGGCCGAAGAGCTGCTTGGCCTGGCCGGTGGCCTCGGAGGCGACCTTCGAGGCCTGCTCCTTGGCGCTGCCGGCGACGTCGGAGGCCGCGGACTTCGCGTCGTCCGCGACGCCTGCCGCCTCGTCCTTCGCGGCGCCGGCCTTGGCCTTCGCGGTGTCGGCCGCGCCGGTGCCGGAACCGGCGTCGGCGCCCGAGCCGATGCCGGTGCCGGTGCCGGTGCCGGTGCCAGCGTGGTCGTGCCCGAGGTGCTCCTCGACGACCGGGGCCGCGGTCGCGCTGAAGTCGCTCGCCGTCGCGTCGGGGTCGGTGATGTCGGCGTACGCGCCGACCTGGTCGCCCAGGTCGGTCACGGCGTCGTCGCGGCGCAGGTGGTCGTGCCCGGAGGCGGCGCCACGAAGCGGCTGCCCCTCGGAGGTGGTGTCGTAGACCGGGGTGGACGGATCTCCGTCGTACCGCTTGTCGTCGCTCATGTCGTGCCTCTCGGATCGTCGGCGACCGTCCGGGTGACGGTCGTGATCGGGGTAGGACCTGTCACTCTGTCCCCCTCTCGGGGGGGGCGGTGATCGCACATGGTGAAAACGCGACGGGGGGTTGACACGGGCCGGCCGGAAGGGTCGTGATCGGGACGGATCGTGTCGGGGAAACGCGACATGCCGCCCACGTTCGCACGTGAGCGGCATGTCGTGACCTGTCGGGGCCGGAGCCCTGGCGACTAGCTGTCCTTGCCGTCCGAGACCTCGCTGTCGTCGCTCTGCTCGGAGTCGTCGACGAGGCCCTGCTTCGACCCGTCGGCCAGGTCTTCGGTGTACTTCTTGTCGTCCTCGGTGATGTCGGTCGAGCCGTCGGGGATGCCGTTGTCGTTGGTCATGCCCGCACGCTACTCGCCGAGCCCGCCGTCCGGACCGTCAGTGGAACTGGGGAACGATCATCCACAGTCCGAAGAGCACGGCAGCCGTCCCCACGGCGAAACACAGCCCGCCGGCGACCGTCGCCGCCAACGGCCTCGATCGCCTCGCGCTCGCGCTCGCGCTCGCGCCCGCGGCGACGGCCCCGGACCCGCCGTCGGACTCGACGGCGCCGTCGGCGAACAGACGGATGCCCAGCGCGAACGAGGTGACGATGACGGCGGTGGCGGCGAGCGCGGTCGCGAACACCACCACGAAGGCGCCCCAGTCGACTCCCAAGAACATGGTCACTCCCCTCTTCCGCGGCTCGCGCCGACCTGTTCGGCGGCCGGGGCCTCGTCGCTGTCGTTGACGGTCTCGTGGGTCACGGGGTGCCGCCGGGCGAGAAGGGCGAAGGCGAGTCCGCCGGCCAGGGCGAGCACCGCGACGACCACCAGGCCCGCCGTGCTCGAACTGGCGAGCCAGGCCGAGACCCCTCCGACCAGCGCGGCGGCCGGCAGGGTCACCAGCCAGGCCGAGGCGATCTTGCCCACGACGCCCCAGTGCACCGTGGCGAGCTTCTTGCCCAGCCCTGCCCCGACGATGGACCCCGACGTCACCTGGGTCGTCGACAGGGCGAACCCGAGGTGGGACGAGATCAGGATGGTCGCGGCCGAGCTCGTCTCGGCCGCGAACCCCTGGGGAGCCTGGACGTCGGTGATCCGCTTGCCCACGGTCCGCATGATGCGCCAGCCTCCGAGATAGGTGCCGAGTGCGATGGCGAGGCCGCAGGCGAGGACCACCCAGAGGGGCGGGGCGGTGCCGGCTCCCTGGTAGCCCGCGGCGATCAGGGTCAGCGTGATGACACCCATCGTCTTCTGGGCGTCGTTCGTGCCGTGGGCCAGCGAGACCAGGGAGGCGCTGACCGTCTGACCGTGCCGGAATCCCGCCGTCGACCCCCGCAGGGTGGCCTGCCGGGTGACCCGGTAGGCCGCGTACGTGGCGACGAGCGCGACCACGCCGGCCACGACGGGCGAGATGAGGGCCGGCAGCACGACCTTCGACAGGACCACGCCGAAGTCGACGGCGCCCACGCCGGCACCGATCACCGCCGCACCGATGAGGCCGCCGAAGAGGGCGTGCGACGAGCTGGAGGGCAGCCCGAGGTACCAGGTGGCGAGGTTCCAGATGACGGCACCCACGAGACCCGCGAAGATCATGACCGGTGTCACCTGGACCCCGCCGTCTCCCTCGCGGATGATGCCGTTCGAGACGGTGCTCGCGACCTCGGTCGAGAGGAAGGCGCCCACCAGGTTGAGGACGGCCGAGATGAGGACGGCGACCTTCGGCTTCAGGGCGCCGGTGGCGACCGAGGTCGCCATGGCGTTGGCCGTGTCGTGGAAACCGTTCGTGAAGTCGAAGACCAGCGCGATCACGATCACCAGCACCACGGTGACGAACACGTCCATCGGTACCGCCCTCCGGGACGACCGCCGGTCACCGACCGGTGACCGCGGCACGATCGCCCCGCTGCGACGCTAGGCC
>NZ_LMLG01000001.1:130431-133604 GCF_001421865.1 Frigoribacterium sp. Leaf44 | reverse complement strand
GGGGGGGCTCGGTGCTCACCACCGCCGGGACCGACCGTTCCGCTAGGCGCAGCCCCGCGAGGCGCGTACGGTGGGCCCAGGCAGCCCCAGCTCCCGGTCGCCGTCCTCCCGCACCTCGGGAGGTGGTCCGACCGGAGGCACCGAGCACCCCGACCCGACGGACCCCATGGCACGCACCACCCTCCCCGAGACCGCACCCGAGCCACTGACCGAGTGGCCGTCGCTCGACAGCGACGACCACTTCACGGACGATCCCGCCCTCTAGGAGCGATCCCCCACGGGGCGTCCTGTGCCTCCTCGGCGTCAGGCCGCCGTGCGTGACCGCCGCGATCGGGCCAGCACGAACGGCAACTGCGTCTCGTCCACGACGGGCACCCCGTACCGGAGGGCCTTCCGCACCTTGCCCGACGGGCACGCGACGTCCGCCGCGACGACCAACGACGTCTCGGTCGTGACCGCCGGCCAGACCACGAGCCCGGCCCGCTCGAGCGTCCGCGCGAGGGCGTCCCGCCCCTGGCTGAGCGAACCGGTGAGCGCGACGTGCGCGCCGGGGGCCAACGGACCCACGTCGGGGCGGGCGAGGGTCGGCGTCCGGGGCGCGGACGGGGCCCCGAGCGACTCGTCGAGGCCCTCGATGACCTCGAACTCGTCGAGCTCGTCGTCGTCCGCCGGCCGGGGCGCGCGCTCGAGCACCGACGGCACCAGGGCCGCGTCTCGTCGGTGCGGGGCGATGCCGAGCATCTCGGCCACCGCGTCCACCTGCCGCCGCTCGTCGTCCGAGAGCACGTCGTGCGCCCAGACGGTCGAGACGAGCGAGGCGAAGTAGCGGTCGTGCAGCACGGCCCGCGTCGACCCGTCGAGGCCGAGCTCCGCGGCCAGGGTCGTCAAGTTGCCCTCTTCGGCCGTCGACAGGTACCCGTGGGACAGGGCCTTGTCGAGCATGGCCGCGTACTGGTCCTGCCGACGACCGAGGTCGAGCCGGGGCAGCAGTTCGGTCGCCCGCTCGAGGAACCTCGGCTCGACGGGCGCCGGCTCGACGGACAGGCCGTACACGTCGCGGTCCAGGTCGAGCCCCACGGGGCCCGTCAGGTGCGTGCTGCCGGTGGGACTCGCCGGGGGCACCGCCGCGGGAGCGCTCGGCGTCACGGCGCCGGACGCCGAGAGGACCGAGCCCGCCGAGGGGACCGGGGCGAACTCGGGCACCCGGGCGACGCGGCGCCGGGACCGCCAGGCCGCGCGGCCGGGACCGTGGCCTCCGTCGTCGGCGCCGCCCGCGCCTCCTGCGTACCGGGGGTGAGGGGTGGACCGCGGGGTCTCGGCCGTCGGCCACTGCTGCAGGGCGGCGTAGCGGCCCCAGTCCTGCCACCAGGCCGACTGGGCGTCACCCATGCGCAGGTAGGCGGACAGCAGGCGGGCCGTCGCGGTCGCGTCCGCCAAGGACTCGTGGGCGACGGTGAGGTCGACGTCGATGGCCGCGCAGCAGTCGGCGAGCGTCCGTCCGGCACCGGGCAGGTAGGTGGGGGCGAGCTTCATCGTGCAGAGGGCGCCCGCGCCGTCGGGCCCGAGCGGCGAGACCAGTCCGAGGCGCGCGAACTCGGCCGCCAGGAACTGCGCCTCGAAGCGGGCGTTGTGCGCGACGACGACCCGTCCGCGCAGCCGGTCGCAGAGCTCGTCGACGACGTGCTCGAACCGGGGCGCCCCGCGCACGTCGGCGCTGCGGAGGCCGTGCACGTGGATGGGCCCGAGGTCTCGCGAGGGGTCGACGACGGTCTCGAACGACGCCTCGACCTCACCGTGGGCGTCGAGGTGCACGATGCCGATCTCGATGACCCGGTGGTGTCGCCCGGGCCAGAGACCCGTCGTCTCGACGTCGATGACCGCGTAGCCGCCGTGAACCATGTCATCCCTTTCGTCGGGGCGAGCCTGGCAGGTTGCCCGATGGGCATCCAGCCCGCAATCGGGTGACACCCGTCGTGGGGCGGTGGGGGGACGCGGGGTCCGGAGGCGCGGCTCGGCGCTTCCCGTCGGTCGCGTCGTCCGCCACGATGGAGGGCATGACCGCCGCCCCTGCCTCCGTCACCGCCGCGACCGCCTCCGCCACGGCTCCGGCCGCCTCCGTCACGGCCGTCTGCCGGGTGTCCGCCCTGCTGCCCGACTCGGGCACGATCGGCGTGACCGCGATCGACAAGCGCCCCGTCGACGGGCCCGTGCACGTCCGCCCGCTCGGCCTCCGCGCGGACGTACAGGCCGACCGCAAGCACCACGGCGGTCTCGACCAGGCGGTGTACGTCTTCGCCGACGAGGACGCCGCCCACTTCGCCGAGCTGCTCGGCCGCGAGGTGGCGCCCGGGCTGTTCGGTGAGAACCTGCGGACGTCCGGGGTCGACGTCACCGGCGCCGTGATCGGCGAACGCTGGGCCGTGGGCGAGACCCTCGTGCTCGAGGTCACGAAACCTCGCGTCCCGTGCGGCACGTTCGCCCGCCGACTCGGCGAAGCCATGTGGGTCAAGCGGTTCTACGCCGAGGGCCGCCCCGGCACCTACCTGCGGGTGGTGAAGGCGGGGCCCGTCCAGGCGGGCGACGGGGTCACCGTGCTGTCGCGGCCGTCGCACGGGGTGACGATCGGAGAGGCCTTCACGGGGCTCGAGCCGGACCGGGCCGAGGCCCTGCTCGCAGCCGTCGACGGGCCCGACCGCCTGAGACTCACCGACGAGGTCCGGGGCTTCGCCGAGAAGGCCCTGCGAGGGCGCGTCCCCGCCTGAGCACGGACGGACCCGCTCCACTAGCCTCGACGAATAGGGCCCGGACGGGGCCCGCGCCAGAGGAGGCACCCCATGTTCGAAGCCGAGAACATCCGTGACTGGATCGGCATGCCCGTCGTCGACCCCGACGGCGACAAGGTCGGCTCGCTCGAGAGCATCTACTTCGACACCGCCGCCGACCAGCCCGCCTTCGCCACGGTGACGGCCGGCCTGCTCGGCCGCTCGCGTCTGGTCTTCGTGCCGTTGCAGGGCGCGGTCGTCGCCCCCAAGCACCTCAAGGTGCAGTTCGCCAAGAAGCTCGTCAAGGACGCCCCGTCGATCGAGACCGACGGCGAGCTCGAGGCCGCCCGCGAGCCCGCCGTGTTCGAGCACTACGGCCTGGTGTACCAGACCGGCGCGGCCGGCGAGCGA
>NZ_LMLG01000001.1:122002-130384 GCF_001421865.1 Frigoribacterium sp. Leaf44 | reverse complement strand
CACCACGACATCCCGAGGGGCCCCGCCACATCGGCGGGGCCCTTCGGCGTCCGCGGGGACGATGGTGCGCGCTCGAGTGCAGAACGTGCAAAAATCAGGAGGCGCTGGTCGGTGACCGGCGCCTCCTGCGTCCTGCGCACGCCCCGACGCCGCCGTCACGCGCTCCGGCCTCGTGCCGCCCACGCCCCTCGCCTCGCCTCACGGCCCGTGCCGCTGCCCGAAAGGCTCCCCCATGACCGACGCCTCCGCCGCCCACTCGACCCGCGCCTCCTCGGCGTCCTCCCCGGGGGCCGGCCCCGGCCAGCCCGCCGGCGTGCCGCGTCACGCCTGGTACGCCCTCGTCGCCCTGCTGCTCGGCATGTTCATCGCCCTGCTCGACACCACGATCGTCAACGTCGCCCTGCCGACGATCCGCACGACGCTCGACGCCTCCGAGTCGACCCTGTCGTGGATCATCTCGGGGTACGCCCTCGCCTTCGGCCTCGCACTGATCCCCGCGGGACGCATCGGCGACCGCATCGGCCACAAGTGGGTCTACTTCACGGGCGTGTTGCTCTTCACCCTCGCGTCGCTCGCCTGTGGCCTCGCCCAGGACGACACCCAGCTCGTCGTGTTCCGCGTCGTCCAAGGCCTGGCGGGCGGCATCTTCGTGCCCGCCGTCACCGCGTTCATCCAGTTGCTGTTCCCCGGTCGCTCGCGCGGCAAGGCCTTCGCCATCATGGGCGCCGTCATCGGCGTCTCGTCGGCGCTCGGCCCGATCATCGGCGGCCTGATCATCCAGGCCTTCGGCGACGAGAACGGCTGGCGTCTCGTCTTCTACGTCAACCTGCCGTTCGGCATCATCACCCTGATCGCCGCCGCCGTCCTGCTGCCCAAGCGCGACGAGTCGGTGCCCCGGCCCGACCGCGGGCTCGACTGGATCGGCCTCGTCCTGGTCTCGGGCGCCTTCGTCGCCCTGCTCGTCCCGCTGATCCAGGGGCAGGACGAGGGCTGGCCGCTCTGGACCTACCTGACCATCGCCGCCGGCGTCGTGCTGCTCGCCCTGTTCGGGCTGTGGGAGGTCGCGTACACCAAACGCGGCAAGACCCCGCTCGTCCCGCCGAAGCTGTTCGCGCACCCGTCGTTCACCGGCGGCGTCGTGCTCGCGCTCGTCTACTTCGCAGCCTTCACCAGCATCTTCTTCACGATCTCGCTGCTCTGGCAGTCGGGGCTCGGCCACAGCGCGCTGGCCTCGGGCGCCGTGGCGATCCCGTTCGCGGTCGGCAGCATCATCAGCTCGTCGCAGAGCAACCGCATCGCCGCCCGGCTCGGGCGCGGCGTGTTGATCCTCGGTACGGCACTCGTCACGATCGGCCTCACCTGGATGTGGCTCGTGCTCGTCACGGTCGACGCCTCCGACCTGACCAACTGGATGCTGCTGGTGCCGCTGCTGCTCGCCGGCCTCGGCAACGGCTTCTTCATCGCGCCGAACGTGCAGTTCATCGTGGCCACGGTCGACCGGCAGGACGCCGGCTCGGCCAGCGCCGTCATCTCGGCCATCCAGCGCATCGGCTCGGCCGTCGGCATCGCGATCATCGGCAGCGTGCTCTTCGGGACGCTGACCATCTCGGGCCGGACGCCGGCCGACGTCGCCACCGGCTTCACGGACGCGGCGGCGCACGCGATGCTCGTCAGCGCGATCTTCGCCCTGGCGTCGTTCGTGCTGGTGTTCGCCCTGCCGCGCCGCGTCCCGCAGCAGCGCGGCTAGCCCCCTCGGGGCGCTGCCCACGAACGGGTGGGGCCGGGATGCGAACCCGGCCTCCTCGTTCGGGCGGCACCAAGAAACGTGAGGCACACTGCAACGATGCCCTCAGCCCTGCCGACCACAGAGCCGACCGTCCGCCCCGTCTCGACCACCCGTCGAGACCGGGTGCTGCCGCTCGACGGCCTGCGCACGCTGGCCATCGCCCTCGTCGTGCTCTACCACCTGCACGTGCCGGGCTTCGGCAGCGGGTTCGTGGGCGTCAACGTCTTCTTCGTGCTGTCGGGCTACCTGATCACCACGTTGCTGCTGCGCGAGCACGCGTCGACGGGACGCATCCGGCTCGGCAGGTTCTGGGTCCGCCGCCTGCTGCGGCTCTACCCGACGCTGCTCGCCGTCGTCGTGGTCGGCGTCTCGCTGTGGTGGCTCGTCGGCGACTACCAGGGGTCGACGCTCGGCCCCGTCGGGGCCGCCGTGATCGCCTTGACCTACTCAGGCAACATCGCCCGGGCCTTCTTCGACACCTCGCAGGGCGTCTTCGCCCCGATGTGGAGCCTGTCGATGGAGGAGCAGTTCTACCTCGTCTGGCCGCCCGTACTCGTGCTGCTGCTCGCCGTCGCGGTCAAGCGCAAGGCCCTCGTCGCCGGCCTGTCGGTCGTCGTCGTCGCCTCGGCCGTCGCGACCTGGTTCCTCTACGACCGCCCGTCCGGCAGCGCGACCCCCGACATCTACTTCAGCCCCGTCCTCAACGTCGCCCCCCTCTTGATGGGCTGCGCGCTGGCGATCGTCCTGCGGTCCGACCGCGTTCGGGCCGCCCTGGCCGGCCGCTGGGGCGCGCTGGCCACCTGGCTCGGGATCGGCGGGGTCGTCGGTTCGTTGTTCGTCATCGGATCGGGCTGGCAGCAGAGCGTCCTGACCTTCGCGGTCGCCTTGCCCGCGGTGGGCCTCGCGTCGATGCTCTTGATCGGCGGGCTCGTCACGGCGTCGTCGCCGGTCGCCTGGGTGCTGTCCCTCGCCCCGGTCGCCTGGTTCGGACGAGCCATCTCATACCCGCTCTACCTCTGGCACGTCGTCTTCATCGCGCTCGTCGAGCCGTACGTGCAGGGTGCTCTCGGCGTCGTCCTCGTGCTCGCCGCGGCGATCGGCACGTCGGTGCTCTCGCACCACTTCGTGGAGAAGCCCGCCCTGAAGCTCAAGGGGCGCTTCGAGCCCCGGGAGCCGCGCCGCGCCTCCTCGTCCGTCGCGCGGGACCGCGAGCTGACGAACGCCTGACGCCGGACGACCGGGGAGGCCCGGGCGGACCGGGCGTCAGAGCCAGCCGCGCTCGCGCGCGACGCGGGCCGCGGTGTGCCGGGACGAACTGCCGGTCTTCTGCATGGCCGACGAGAGGTAGTTGCGCACCGTTCCGGAGGCGAGGTGCAGCCGGGCGCTGATCTCTCGGACCGAGAACCCGTCGGTCGTGAGGCGCAGCGTGTCGAGCTCGCGCTCGGTGAGCGGGCAGTCGTCCATCATCGCCGAGGCCGAGATGTCGGCGTCGATGTAGCGGCGGCCGTCGTGCACCTGCACGATCACCCGTTCGAGCTCGTCGGGGTCGACCGACTTCGGCAGGAAGCCCCGTACTCCGGCACGGAGGGCACGTCGGAGCACGCCGGGGCGGCCGTGACGGGTCAGCAGCACGACCGCCTGCTCGGGTCGTCGACCCAGGATCGCGATCGCCGCCTCGATGCCGTCCATGCCGGGCATCTCGAGGTCGAGCAGCACGACGTCGGGCTCGTGGAGCGCGGCGAGGGCCACGGCCTCGGTGCCGTCGGCGGCCTGGGCGACGACCTCGACGGTGTCGCTCAGGTCGAGCAGGGCGGCGATCGATCGACGCAGCAAGGTCTCGTCGTCGGCGAGCAGCACCCGGATCACGCGGGCCTCGTGCCGGTCGACGCCCCGCTCGACGCCACGGGGGCCGCCGCGGGGGCCGCCCCGGCCCGTGTCGCCGTCGTCCGGGGCGCTCCCCCGGCTCTTGTCGCTGCTGCCCTCGCCTCGACCCGGAACCGGCCGTTTTCGTGCCGGGTGGTCACCGTGCCTCCGACCGCGGCGAACCGTTCGCCGAGGCGGGCGAGGCCGCTGAGGCCGCGCATCGGTTCGGCCGCGCCGTCGTTGACCACCTGGACGAACTCGAGGCCGAGCACGATGGTGACCCGCTCGGCCTGGGCGTGGCGCAGCAGGTTCGTGGTGGCCTCGCGCACGACGTGACCGAACAGGTCGTCGGCCGGGTGCCCGACGGGAGGGGCACCCGTGACCTCGAGCTCGATGCCCGCCGCGCGGATGAGCTCGGCCGAGTTGGCCAGTTCGCCGGCGAGCGTGAGCGTGCGTTCGCCGTAGGCCAACCGACGGGTCTCGGCGATCGTCTGCACGATCAGCTGCTCGGCCTCGCGGAGGTGCCGTCGCGCGGCGGCCGGGTCGCGGTCCAGGGTCTTGTCGGCCAGCTGCAGCTGCAGGCGACCGACGTGCAGGGCCTGCCCCTGGATGTCGTGCAGGTCGACCGAGAACCGGTACCGCTCGCGCATCACGGCGAGCTCGGACTGGGTCTCGCGGGCCGCGTCGATCTCGAGGTACAGGTCGAACCCGTACCGGTTCAGCCGACAGATCCCGTAGAGCGACAGCAGGCCGATCACGACCGCCGTCGACAGCCCCACGAGCGGTGCGGCCGCGTCGACCTCGACGACCACCACGGGTACGAGCGCGGCGACCACGGCGGCGGCGACCCATCGCCAGGAGGCGAGCGGGGGCGTCGTCGCCAGGTACCCGACGGTGAGGCCGAAGGGGAAGAGCAGCAGGGCGTTCTGCCCGCCGAGCGGGACCGCCAGCCAGACGAGGTACGAGACCACGAGGCCGGCGACCGCCAACGGGACGGGTGGGCGGCGCTCCCAGAAGAACGAGTGGGCCGTGACGAGCGCCCCTGCGACGCCGGAGGCCGCCACCAGCCACCAGGAGGTGCCCTCGGCCAGCAGCGTCACGACGAGGACGAGGGTGGTGAAGACCGCGAGCGCCACGAACGACCACGTGACGTACCGCCGCATGCGCGCGAGCGGGGGCAGGTGGCCGTCCGGTCGGGGACGCACGGCCAGCGGGAGGTGGGGCATGAGACCACGCTAACGGAGCCCGCCGACGCACGGAGGTGCCCGATGTCATGGCCGAGCATGACCGATGTCACGCGGCACGGATGGCACGCCGGCACTACCCGTCGTCCGCTCGGCGCGAGATCGTCGAGGTCATGACGAACTCCATCGACACCACGCCCCGACCGGCCGTCGCACCCGGCTCCGCCGAGCGCGGCGACGCCGTCATCTCGACGCACGGCCTCCGCTGTTCGTACGGCTCGTTCACCGCCGTCGACGGCCTCGACCTGACCGTCCACCGCGGCGAGCTGTACGCGCTCCTCGGCACGAACGGTGCCGGCAAGACCACCACGCTCGAGGTCCTCGAAGGGCACCGCACGGCCGACGCGGGCCGGGTCGAGGTGCTCGGCGGCGATCCGACCGACCGGGGGCGCATCCGCCCGCGGATCGGCACGATGCTGCAGGACTCCGGCCTCGCCCCCGAGCTCACCGTGCGCGAGAGCGTCCTGCTGTCGGGCGCCGTCTCGGGTCGCGACGACGACGTCGACCGGGTGCTCGGCCTGGTCGGCGTCGACCACAAGGCCCGGGCCCGGGTCGCCCAGCTGTCGGGCGGCGAGCGCCGCCGCGTCGACTTCGCGGCCGCGGTCTGGGGCACCCCCGAGCTCGTCTTCCTCGACGAACCCACCACGGGGCTCGACCCTGCGGCACGTGACGCGCTCTGGGCGGTCGTCGCCGAACTGCGGGAGGCGGGGGTCACGTTCGTCCTGACCACCCACTACCTCGAGGAAGCCGCCGAGAACGCCGACCGCATCGGTCTGATGCACCGGGGGCGCATCCGCCGCGAAGGGACCGTCGCCGACCTCACCGCCGGCAGCACGACCTCCATCCGCTTCGTCGCCCCCGGCCCGCTCGACGGCCTCCCGCTGGAGGTCGCCCGGACCGAGAACGACCTCGTCGTGATCGAGACCGACGACGCCCAGCGCGACCTCGGAGCGTTGCTCGGCTGGGCGGCCGACGCCGATCGCCCGTTGGCCCGTCTCACGGTGCACGAGTCGGGACTCGACGACGTGTTCCGCGACCTCAGCCGCGCCTCCTGAGCGTCGGCCGTCACCGGACTCCGCTCCCCTCCCCCGTCCCCCTCCGAAAGGACATCCCATGACCACCGTGACCCGTCCCTCCCCCACCCGGTCGGCAGGCTCGCGACGTCGTACCGGCCCGCTCGCCATCGCCCTCGCCGAACTGCGCATGCTCGTGCGCAACCGCACCGTCGCCCTCTGCGCCCTGCTGCTGCCCCTCGGCTTCGGGGCCCTCACCTACGCCTTCGACTCGTACGGCACCGCCGGCATGCTCGCCGGCGTGCAGATCATCGGCATGGTGGGCCTCGGCGTCTACGTCACCGCGACGACCACCCTCGCGGCCCGTCGTCAGTCCCTGTACCTGAAGCGCCTGCGCAGCGGGTCCGTCGGCGACGCGGGGATCATCGCCGGGCTCGTGCTGCCCGTCGTGGCGGTCAGCGTCGCGCAACTCGTCATCGTGCTCGGCGTGCTCGCGCTCCGCGAGCCCCCGGTGCACGCCGGGCTGCTGATCGCGGCCGTCCTGATCGCCGAGGCCATGTTCGCCGGCTTCGCCCTGGCCACGGCCGGGTTCAGCACCTCGCCCGAGCACGCCCAGTACACGACCATGCCGCTCTACCTGATCACGCTCGGGGTGGCGATCTGGTGGACGATCACGGGCGCCGACGACCTGCTCTGGCTCAAACGCATCCTGCCCGGCGGCGGGCTCATGGAACTGATCACCTTGGCCTGGAACGGCGGTGACCTGTCGCTCGTGTCCGTGCTGTTGGCCCCGACACTGGTCTGGGCGGCCCTCGGCGCCCTCGCGGCCACGAAGGCCTTCCGCTGGGAGCCCCGCCGCTGATCCACCCGGCCCCGACCCCGGCCCGGGGCCGTCGTGGCTTCGTCAGGGCCGACGCGGCCTCGTCAGGGCCGACGCGGCTTCGTCAGGGCCGACGCGGCCGGGCGACGGCGGGCACGCCCACCGCGACCGACCCGGCCGGGACGTCCTTGGTCACGACCGCGTTGGCCCCGACGACGCTGCCGCTGCCCACGGTGACGCCACCGAGCACGGCGGCCCCGGCACCGATCATCACGCCGTCACCGACGGTGGGGTGCCGGCGGCCGAGCGCGCCTCCGCGTCCCTTGCCCCCGAGGGTCACGCCGTGGAAGATCGTGCAGTCGTCACCGACCACCGCCGTCTCGCCGATCACGACGCCCATGCCGTGGTCGATGAACAGGCGGGCTCCGAGGCGGGCCCCGGGGTGGATCTCGACGCCGGTCAGCGATCGGACCGCCTGCGACAGCAGGCGCGCGACGAACCGTGACCCGAGGAGGCGCGGTGCCGGCCCCGCACGCCACAGTCGCGAGGTCACGCGGTGCGCCCACACCGCGTGCAGGCCCGAGTAGACCAGCGCGGTCTCGACGCGTCCTCGGGCAGCCGGGTCGCGCCTCCGGACGGTGTCGAGGTCTTCGCGGAGGCGGGCGACCAACCGCACCCTAGGCGTCCGCGAGGTCCTGGAACAGCACGGTCGACAGGTAGCGCTCTCCGGTGTCGCAGACGATCGCGACGATGCGCTTGCCGGCGTTCTCGGGCCGTTTCGCGATCTCGAGCGCGGCGTGGATGATCGCGCCGGACGAGATGCCCGAGAGGATGCCCTCCTTCGTGGCGAGGTCGCGCGCGACGCGCAGGGCGTCGTCGAGCTGGACGGGGAAGACCTCGTCGATCTGCGACCGGTCGAGCACCTCGGGCACGAAGTTCGCGCCGATGCCCTGGATCTTGTGCGGCCCGGCCTTGCCCTCGCTCAGCAGGGGCGAGTCGGCGGGCTCGACGGCGACGACCTTCACGCCGGGGACCTTCTCGTGCAGCACCTGACCCACGCCCGTGATCGTGCCGCCGGTGCCGACGCCCGCGACGAAGAAGTCGATCTTCCCGTCGGTGTCGCGCAGGATCTCGGGCGCGGTCGTGCGGCGGTGGATCTCGGCGTTGGCCTGCGTCTCGAACTGCTGCGCCCAGATCGCGTTCTCGGTCTCGGCCGCGATCTGCTTCGCTCGCTCGACGGCGCCCTTCATGCCCTCGGGGCCGGGGGTCAGGACGATCTTCGCGCCGTAGGCCTTCATGACGGTGCGTCGTTCGACGCTCATCGTCTCGGGCATCGTGACGATCACCCGGTAGCCGCGGGCGGCACCGACGAGGGCCAACGAGATGCCGGTGTTGCCGCTCGACCCCTCGACGATCGTCCCGCCGGGCTTCAGGTCGCCGGACGCCTCGGCCGCGTCGACGATGGCGACGCCGAGGCGGTCCTTGACGCTGGCACCCGGGTTGTAGAACTCGAGCTTGGCCAGCACCTCGGCCCCGCCCTCGGCGGGCAGCGAGTTGAGCTTGACGAGCGGGGTGTTGCCGAAGGCCGAGGTGATGTCGGCGTGGATTCCGGGCATGCGCGGGTCTCTTCCGTGAACGGGGTCTGTGCGGACGAAT
>NZ_LMLG01000001.1:109430-121940 GCF_001421865.1 Frigoribacterium sp. Leaf44 | reverse complement strand
CCCCGCCACGATAGGAGCAAGCCGCCATGATGTGGTCACAGCACCATGCCTAAACCTGGCGGTGTGGCCACATCCTGGCGTTCTGCCGTGGTCTGAGCTCGACGTCGAGGTCACGGAGAATCCTGGCGAGCGGAAGGCGCAGCGCGACGTCCTCGGCGTCGCATCGACCGATCGCCGAGATTCCACCAGATCGCACGAGACGCCGTTCACGAGCCTTCTCGGCCTTCACCACGGCAGACGGCACCTGGCCCGCACGCATCGCAGCATCGTCGTACTTGGCCTTGCCGTCGAACTCGAGCGCCGCGTCACCGATCACGAAGTCACATCGTCCGGCCAGCCCCTCGTCGTCGAAGAACTCGACCTGCATGGCGGGCTCAGGAGCGCCGAGCTCGAGCAGCGCCAGGCGACAGAGGGATTCGCCGCCGTTCTCCGCCCACGGAGTGGCGAACGCCATGACCCCACGCGCCGTCGACAGCCCCCGCGTGCCGGGTTCGCGGTCAAGCCGCTCGAACAGCAGCCGGCGCATTCCGTCGGCCGCGGCGTCCACGAGCGACCGGTGACCAGCGGACCGACGCGGATCGCGTCGGTCCGACGCCTCGAAACACCCCGTCCGAGCCGCGGCGCGGCGAAGGACGGCGTCGACACAGAGCACCCCGTCGGCGAAGGACGCGGTCCTCGACCTGTCGACGGCAGTCCGCCCCTCGCTCGTCACGACGAGCCCGTCGATCTCGACCGTGTCGTGTGCATCGATCGGCCCCGGGTGGCGAACGACTCGTGCGGTCGCCTGTGTCCGGTCGCGGCCGGGATCGATGACATGCACCGGCCCTCGCGGCCAGTCGACGCTCGGCAGACGGTGGAGGGCGACGGCCGAGCCGTGCGACACGACGACCCGCGGTGACAAGCCGGCCACGACCGCCCGCGTCGTCAAGACGTGTCGTCCACGTCTGTCGAGACGCGCCCAGTCGGCGGCTTCCACGTAGGCCCCAGGGTGCACCCGATGCAGCAGGCCCCGTCTCGCGTCACGCCTCAGAGCGGTGCCGTGCCTGCTCTGGGAACCGTAGGTCGCAGAGAAGACGAGGGGTGGAAGCGCAGTGGTCACACCCCCACCCTGTCCGCGCCCACCGCCCTCGAGGCCCGACCAGCGCCTCCCTGTGGACAGGGTTCACGTCGTCACCCCTGTGCACGAGGCACGTTCGGTCGGAAAGCACCGTGAGATGGTCACAGCACCAGGACTAATCGCGGTGCTGTGACCATCTCGTGGCGGGGTGGCCGGCCCTGCGAGGCGGCGGCGGCAGCGGCAGCGGCAGCGCGGGAGGCGCGGCGTCGGACTACGCGCCCGTCACCTTCCCGGGGTTGAACACGCGTCCCGGGTCGGCCGAGTCGAACAGCCCCTGCATGACGGCCACGCCCTCGGGCGAGACGTCCTGCGCGAGCCACGGCTGGTGCTCGAGCCCCACGCCGTGGTGGTGCGAGACGGTCGCCCCGGTGTCGATGAACGCTTGCTGGATGGCGTGCTTGACCACGTCGTACTCGGCTTCGGCGTCGTCACCGTGCTCGAAGGCGAAGGTGAAGTACAGGCACGCGCCCGAGTGGTACGAGTGCGACAGGTGGCCCATGATCCAGCCCTGCTTGCCGATGCTGTCGAACGCCTGGTTCGCCGCGGCGTAGACGCGCGACGACACGAGGCGCAGCTTCGACCAGGGGGCGGCGGTCTCGGAGACGTCCGCCGCGCCTCCGTGGTCCATGAAGAAGTCGCGCAGGTAGGGCGTGTCGAACTTCTTCTGGTCGTAGAGCTTGCCCGGCCCCTTGCCGACGCTCATGCCCTTGTTCGCCTTGACGATCTTGGCGACGGCCTTCTGGGTGTGGGCGACGTGCTCGGGGCTGCCCTCGTAGCCGATGAACGACAGGCACATGGCGTCGACGTCCCAGCCCTTGGCCTTCAGGATGGTCGGCAACAGGTCGGTGACCTTCTGCGAGATGCCCTTGCCCGGCTTCGACGTGGCGAACGAGAAGGCGGTCTCGTGGGCGTCGCTGACGCGGGTGACCGACGGGCTCACGTCGCTCTCGGCGATGGCCTGCATGGCGGCGAGGCCGTCGTGCCACGACGGGAACAGGTAGGCGAGGATCTCGCGCTTCTCGGGCAGCCGGTGCACCTGGGCGGTGACCTCGGTGATGACGCCGAGACGTCCCTCGCTGCCGATGATCATCTCGCGCAGCGACGGACCCGTCGACGCGCTCGGCACGGCGCGGATCGAGAGCACGCCACCGGGGCGCACGACCCGCAGGCCCTTGGTGATGTCGGCGATGTCGCCGTACTTGTCGCTCTGCATGCCCGACGAGCGGGTGGCGACCCAGCCGCCCATGGTCGAGTGGGTGAAGCTGTCCGGGAAGTGACCGAGGGTCCAACCGCGGGCGTTCAGCTGCTCCTCGAGGTCGGGGCCCTGACCGCCGGCCTGGATGCGCGCCAGCCCACCGTCCTCGTCGATGTCGAGCACCTTGTCGAGGCGGCCCATGTCGAGCGAGACGACCGTGCGCTCTTCGGCGGGCAGGGGCTCGAGGCTGCCGACGATGTTGCTGCCGCCGCCGAACGGGATGAGCACGACGTCGCTGGCGACGGCCAGGTCGACGATCTGCTGGATCTCGTCCTCGTCGGCCGGGTACACGACGACGTCGGGCACGCGGTCGAGACGCCCCGCACGGATGCGGATCAGGTCGCGGATGCTCTTGCCGTAGGTGTGGACGACCCGGTCGTGGTCGTCGGTGACGACCTGGCCGTCGCCCACGATCTGGACGAGCGAGTCGAGGACTTCGGCACCGGCCCGCGAGGCGGGGACGTCGAGGTCGTCGAACGAGAGGCCGGTGTCGTGACCCTGCGACAGCTCGACGCCCACGATCTTCTTGACGAAGGGGGCGAAGGCGGGCTTGTCGTCGTGGTGGAAGGCGACGCCCTCGACGCCCCAGCCCCACCACTTCATGTGCTTGACGCCGTCGACGGCGTCACTCTTCTTCTGCTGGACGTCGGTCACGGGCGTTCTCCTTCGTGCGGGTCTGACGGGCCCAGGATGCGGGCGGTGTTGGCGTCCTTCAGACGCAGGATCTCGGTGCGCACGCGCGTCGAGAAGTCGGTGACGGACTCGCCGTCGTGGGGCCGCATCGGGTCGCCGAACGCGACGCCGACGGGAAGTCGACCGGGCCGGGGCCAACTGCGCCCTCGGGGCTGGGCGATGTTCGCGCCGATCAGGGCGAGGGGCACGACCGGCACGCCGCAGGCGGACGCGAGCGCGGCGGCACCGGGCTTGAAGGCGGCGACCGTGCCGTCCTTCGAGCGGGTGCCCTCGGGGAACACCAGCACGGGGTAGCCGCGCTGGAGCAGGGAGCGCGCGCTGACGGTGGGCTGCCCCTGGCGCCCGCGGGCGGCCGCCTTCGCCGCGGCACGCCGGCGGGCCGAGCTCTGCGGCGTCGACCCGGCGGACGCACCGGACGAGGAGGCGCGGGTCGCGTCGACCGCGGAGGCCGGCGTCCCCGAGCCCCGCTGCACCGGGAACGCGTTGAAGAACAGTTCGGTCAGCTGACGCCGCCAGGGCACGTCGAAGAAGTAGTCGGCCGCGGCGCCCGTGGCCAGGTAGCGCGCGAGCTTGCGGGGCAGGGCACCGAGGATGAGCGGGGCGTCCAGGTGGCTCGAGTGGTTCGCGACGACGATGAAGCCCCCGGTGAGGCCCTCGACCCGGTCGCGGTCGATGACCGTCACGTCGGTGATCGACCAGATCGTGGGCTTGAGCACCATGCGCTGCGCGACGTAGCGGGCCATCGCGTGTCGCCGCGAGCTGAAGCGGTCGCGGACGTCGCTCGCGACGTCACCCGCACGCTGGGCGACGTCTCCGGCTCGCTGGGCGACGTCGGCCCTGACGTCGTCGACCCGCTGGGCCACGGCGTCGAGGCGCGCGTGGTCGCGGCGGCGTTCTCCGTCGTCCTTCACGCTCACTGCCCCACCGGCTTGCGGCGGCTCGACGAGATCGCGCCGGACGCGGCCCGGACGGCGCCCTTGGGAGCGTGCCGGACCAATCCCATCAGCACCTTGTACCGAAGCGTGGGCATGGAGATCACCTTGCCTTTGTCGACGTCGCGCAGACAGGCGACGACGAGTTGTTCGGTGCTGAGCCACAGGGCGTTGGGTATGGACGACGACTTTATGCCGGCCCGCTGATGGAACTCCGTCCGCACCCAGCCCGGCAGCAGGGCCGTGACGCCCACCCCGGTGCCCTTGAGCTCGACCGAGAGACCTTCGCTGTACGAGGTCACCCACGCCTTGATCGCCGAGTAGCTGCCCATGGCCATCAGCCCCGCGGTGCTCGACACGTTGACGATGCGACCCCGGCCGCGCTCGCGCATGGACCTCGCCGCCGCACCCGAGAGGACGAGCACGGCCCGGCACATGACCTCGAACGCGAGGTCGTGTGCAGCGACGTCGGTGGAGGTCAACGGGGTGTGCATGCCGAAACCGGCATTGTTCACCAGCAGGTCGACGGGGCGGGTCGGATCGGCCAGCCGCTCGGCCACCCGGTCGACGTCACCACGGTCGCCGAGGTCGGCCGCGAGCACCTCGACGTCACGGCCCAGCGCGCGCAGAGCGGTCGCCGTCTCGTCGAGTCGGGTGAGGTCACGCGCGACCAGGACGATGTCCCAGCCGCGCATGGAGAGTTGGCGGGCGAATTCGGCTCCGATGCCGGACGTGCCCCCGGTGACGAGCGCTACAGCCATGCCGCTTACGATACGGTGCTGAGAGCAGACTGCGCGCATCGAGACACGTTCGAGGCCCTTCTCGCCTCGTCCACTTCTGCCCCGGAGGACCCCCTGTCATGACGACCAGAGATGCCCCGCGCGCCGACCCCGACTTCGACATCCGCGAGTTCACCAAGACGGCCCAGGGCAACTGGCGTCCCGACCTCGACCTGTCCGGCTTCGCCGACGCACCCCTCGGCCCCGACGCCCTGCGCCTCGTCCGTCACCTCGGCCGTCTCGAGAGCGCCACGATGGAGAACCTGCGCAACCTGCTGGTCACGGCCACCCACAAGGACACGAGGGTCACCGCGTTCCTCGTGACGTGGGCGTTCGAGAAGTTCTGGCTGGCCGACGCCCTCGACGCCGTCCTCGAGGCCCACGGCGAGCCCCGCAACCGCGACGTGCCCGAGGGCCCGAAGCGGCACGCCGCCTCCGAAGCCGTCGAGCGCCGTGGCCCGATCACCAGAGCCCTGCAGGCCATCACCGTCGGGTCCCCCATCGTCGCCGTGCACACGACGACGGGGGCCGTCGACGAGTGGGTGCTCCGAGAGGCATACGACCGCCTCGACGAGCTCGCGGGACACCCCACGCTGACCACCGTGATCGACCGTGCGAGGGTCGTGAAGGGCCGTCACGAGCAGTTCTTCTCGAGCGAGGCCGACTGGCGACTGCGCGACTCGCGCCGCTCGGTGAAGATGACCCGTGCCTCCTTGCTGACGGCCGTCTGGCCGATCGGCGCCGTCGAGCGTGCCGACTCCGAGCGCACGTTCTTCGACGCCACCGTGTTCGGCGGGGCCGAGGGCCATCTGCGTGCCGACCGCGTGGGCGCGCAGGTCGCCGACCTGCCGGGCCTGGACGCCTCCGTCGGGGCGACCGTGACCAGAAAGCTGACCGCATGAGCTCCGTCCCCGGCCTCGCGCTGCCCGACCAGACCCCGGGTGCCACCCGCGTCGACCTCGGCGGATCGCACGTCCTGCTGACCGGCGGCACCGGCTTCGTCGGTCAGGCGATCCTCGAGCGTCTGCTCTCGTCGCACCCCGGCACGACGGTCACGCTCCTCATCCGTCCGAAGGCCGGCACGTCGGCCGAGGGGCGTCTGCGGCACCTGCTGAAGAAGCCGGTCTTCGCCTCGTGGCGCGAGGCCGTCGGGGCCGAGGGCGTCGAGAAGGCCCTCACCGAGCGGCTCCGGGTGATCGAGAGCGGTCTCGGCGACCTGCCCGACCTGCCCGACGACCTCGACGTCGTCATCCACAGCGCGTCCACGGTGTCGTTCGACCCGCCGATCGACCAGGCCTTCGAGACCAACGTCGGCGGAGCGGTCGGGCTGTACGAGGCCCTACGGAAGACGGGCACCGACCCGCACGTCGTGCACGTGTCGACGGCCTACGTCGGCGGCATCCGCAAGGGCGTGTTCCCCGAGGCGTCGCTCGGCCACACCGTCGACTGGCGCGTCGAGCGCGCCGCCGCGGCCGACGCCCGCGCCCGCGTCGAGGCGGCCTCGCGGCAGCCCGAGACGCTGCGCACGTTCCTCGCGCAGGGCCGTGCGGCACACGGCAAGACCGGTCCGCAGGCGGTCGCCGCGGCCGCCGAGGAGGCGCGGGTCGCGTGGGTCAAGGCCCGTCTCGTCGACTACGGGCGCACCCGGG
Source organism: Frigoribacterium sp. Leaf44 (assembly GCF_001421865.1). NCBI lineage: Bacteria > Bacillati > Actinomycetota > Actinomycetes > Micrococcales > Microbacteriaceae > Frigoribacterium > Frigoribacterium sp. Leaf44. Next base: position 115,515 of record NZ_LMLG01000001.1, on the reverse strand, counting down.
CCGAGACGCTCGGCTGGACCGACGTCTACACCCTGACCAAGGCCTTCGCGGAACGCGCCGCCGAAGAACTCTGGGCCGAGGCCGGGCACCGCCTGTCGGTGGTCCGACCGGCGATCGTCGAGAGCGCCCACCGGCACCCCTACCCCGGCTGGATCGACGGCTTCAAGGTCGCCGACCCGCTGATCATGTCGTACGCCCGCGGACTGCTGCCCGAGTTCCCCGGGGTGCCCGACAGCGTGCTCGACGTGATCCCGGTCGACTACGTCGTCAACGTCATCCTGGCGGTCGCCGCGAACCCGGTCGAGGCCGGGAGCCCCCAGTACTTCCACGCCAGTTCGGGCGGCAGCAACCCGTTCTCGATCCTGCGCATGTTCGAGAACCTCAAGGCGTTCTTCACGGCGAACCCGCTCCCCCGCGACGAGCACTCGTCGATCGAGGCGCCGCACTGGAACTTCCCGGGCGTGCGCAAGGTCGAGGGCGCCATCCGCACCGCGAACCGCGTCAACGACGTCCGCGAGGCCGTGCTCACCCGGCTGCCGAGCACGCTGCGCACCCGCACGGCGCTGGCCGGGGTGCAGACTCGTCGGGCCGACCTCGAGTCGCTCCAGAGCCTGACCGACCTCTACCGCCACTACGTGCAGTCCGAGATCATCTTCGACGACCGCCGCACGCGGGCCCTGCACGCCGGTCTCCCGGCGGGCTCCCCCGCCGACATCGGCTTCGACGTGACCGACGTCGACTGGGAGGCCTACTTCCAAGAGGTGCACTTCCCGTCGATCACCTCGATGACCCGGGCGTTCTCGGTGCGACCCGCCGCGTCGGCCGCCGTCGCCGACACGCGGGCCCTGCCGCGACGCGACGACGTCGTCGCCGTGTTCGACCTCGAGGGCACGGTGCTCGACAGCAACATCGTGGAGCAGTACCTCTGGGTGCGCTCGGCCGGGTTCCGCAAGGCCGCCTGGCCCGGCGAGGTCGCCAGCCTGCTCACCTCGCTGCCGCGGTACCTGCGGGCCGAGGGTCGCGACCGTGGCGAGTTCATCCGCACCTTCTCGCGGCGGTACGAGGGCATGCCCGTCGCGCGGCTCTCGGGCGTCGTGCGGTCGCGCGGCTACGCCGACACGGTCCTGCGCCACACCCTCCCCGACGCGCTCGCCCGCCTCGCCGAGCACCGCGCCGCCGGGCACCGCACCGTGCTGGTCACGGGCTCGATCGACACCCTGACGACTCCCCTGGCGCACCTCTTCGACGACGTCGTCGCCAGCACGATGCACCAACGCAGCGGCGTCTACACCGGCTACCTCGCGCAGCCCCCGCTGGTCGACGAGGCCCGCGCCGCCTGGCTGCGCCAGTACGCCCAGGCGAACGACATCGATCTCTCGGGGTCGTACGGTTATGGTGACTCGTTCGCCGACCTCGCCTGGCTCGAGATGGTCGGCCACCCGAACGCGGTCAACCCCGACAGCAATCTGGCACGTGAGGCGCTCCGAAGAAGATGGAGCATCCGCGATTGGACTCGCAGCGGCCCCCACGGCAGAAGCGGCACCAGCACCACGAGCGGCACCAGCAGCACCACAGCGAAAGGAGACGGAGGCAGGGTCTGAACCCGCGCCTCCTGACATCACATGGCCTTCGACATCGACAAGTTCGCCGCGACCTCCGAACGACTGAGCTGGGACGACCTCGACCTCGACCACTTCCGCAAGAACCCGCTGTCGGCGGACTCGCTGCGGACGCTGCGCTACATGGCCGACGTCGAGTACCACACGGTCTGCTACACCCGTGACCTGCTCACGACTCCTTCTCACAAAGAGAACGAGATGACCACGTTCATGACGATGTGGAACCGCGAGGAGTTCTGGCACGGCGAGGCCCTCGCCGCCATCCTCGAGGTGCACGGCATCACGGTCGACTACGACCAGCTGCGGGCCAACCGCCTCAAGCTCGGCTGGCGCGAGCGCCTCGACCCGGTCAAGCAGGGCCTGCTCGGCAAGATCGTCGGCTCCGACTTCGTCGCCGTCCACATGTCGTGGGGCGCCGCCAACGAGTACTCGGCCGTGTCGGCGTACAAGCGCATGGCCGAGCTCGAGCAGGACCCGGTGCTCGCCGAGCTGCTGAAGCGCATCGCCAAGCAAGAGGCCCGCCACGTCGCGTTCTACGTCTCGCAGGCCCGTGAGCGTCTGCTCGCGAGCAAGAAGGCGCAGAAGCTGACGCGCTTCCTGTTGTCGAAGGTCTGGGCCCCCGTCGGCTCGTCGATCATGGAGGTCGACGACGTCAAGTTCGTCTTCGGCCAGCTGATGAGCGGCGAAGACGGCCGCAAGGCCGCCGTCAAGCTCGACCAGAACATCTCGAACCTGCCGGGCATGAGCGGCCTCACGATCTTCCAGAAGGCCCTCGACGGCCTCGGCATCCGCGCGGACTCGGTCGGCGGCTCCTCCGCCGGTTCGGTCGCCACGGCGTGAAGACGAGCCACCTGAGGCACTTCCTCGTCGCGGCCGACGTGCTGCACTTCCCGGTCGCGGCCGACAAGCTCGGCATCTCGCGACAGAAGCTCGAGTCGTCCATCGAGGCGCTCGAGCTCGAGTTCGGTGCGAAGCTGTTCGACCGTGACGTCACGCCCTACCGGTTGACCAAGGCCGGCAAGGCCGCGGTGGTCGTCGCCGAGGACGAACTGGCGAGCCCGTCCACCCCGACGCCGCCACCACCCCCGCCGGCCGGAGGCAAGGCCAAGGCGTCCAAGGGCAAGGGCCGCACGCCCGCGGTCAAGGGCCAGCCCAAGCCGTTCAAGAAGCGCCAGGGCCGCTAGGCCCGGAGCCCGCCACGAGAGGGACCCTGCGCCATCGGACCGCGTGGTGCGGTGGTCAGTTCGTGGCGGCGTCGGCCTCGACGTCGGCGAACCAGTCGGCGTACCGCGTGTTCCGTGCCATGCGGCGGGTCTCGTCGGGGGCGTCGTCGTCCCACCACACCGGGCCGCGTTCGCCCAGCGACGTCTTGGCGGCGTCGACCCGGGCCCGGGCGTCCTCGACGGCGGCAGCGTCGTCGGCGGCCAGCGCCGTCTTCTTCGCGCGCCGCGCCTCCATCAGGTCGTGGACCAAGGAGGCGCGGGTCGCCTCGTCGAGGCGGGGATCGGTCCGGCGCCACAGCCGGCCGCGGACCACGAGGTACCGGCCGTCGGGCGTGACCAGCGGTTCGGCGCTCATCCGTCGCGGCGGTGACGCTGCACGAGGGAGTGAAGGAGGGGAAAGCTCCGGGTCACGGTCTGCCAGAGGGTCTCACGGTCGAGGCGGTCGTCGTGATGGACGACGAAGTCGCGGTTCTTGGCGGCTAGGGAGAACTCGACCTCGTGGAACCTCGTGCCGTCGTACGCGACCAAGCGTTTGCTCAGGTCACCGGCCCGGTTGGCCAGCGCCTCGAACGCCAACGGAAGCGCGGGGTCGCCGTCGAACGCCTCGCGACCCCGGGACACGAGCTCGGCCGAGGCCGTGAGGGTCGCGTCGAGGTCGGCCAGCCAGCGTTGGGCGCGGTCCGGAGGGGGGATCACACGGGCACCGCTTGAGCCAAGATCTCGCGATCGGTCTCGGGGTCGAGCGCCCGCCGGGACACGACGTCGACCTGACGCTGGAACACGGCTTCCATGTCGAGCTCGAACTGGGCGAAGTCGAAGTAGGTCGCCTCGGCCCCCGGGTCGACCAGGAGGTCGATGTCGCTGTCGTCGGTCTCGGTCCCGCGGGCGACCGACCCGAAGACGCTGACGGCGTCGATGTGGCTCAGGCCAGCCAGGCGCCGCACGAGACCGGCACGCGAGGTGATCTCGTCCAGCAGTGAGGCGACCGCGCGACCCGACGTCCGGCGCTCGGACATCTCGAGGAAGCGGCTCCACGGCACGATGGCGACCTCGGGGCGTCGGTGGGGACCCACGGCGACGGCCGGACGGTCGGGGTCGAGCCTGAAGTCCCTCATGAGGCGACTGAAGCCGCTGCGGGCATCAGCCACGGCGAGGACGTCGGCGCTTCGGATGGAGGTCTCCACGGAGACGATGCTAGCGCGGAGCCCCTCATGGTGTACATCTTTCTGTACATCTGTTCTCAGGCCCGCGCGACGGCCTGCTTCGCGAGCTCGCGCTGCACGCTGAGGGCGAGCTCGCGCAGCATGACGAGGTCGACGCTCTCGACCGTGCGGGGCTCGGGGTCGGCGACGCAGAGCGCACCGATGCGGACGCCGTCGGGGCTCTCGACCGGGTAGCCGGCGTAGAACCGCGCCGGCGCCTCGACGCCGAACCGTTCGTCGGCCCAGGCGTCCTCGACGATGAACGGCTGGCCGCCGGCGACCGTGTGGGCGCAGAACGAGAGCGCCATCGGCAGCTCGCGGTCACCGCCTCCGGCGAGGGCCTTGTTCCAGTGTCGGTCGGCGGTGACGAGGGAGAACGCGGCCCCGCTCGCGCCGAGCAGGGTCCGCGCCCGTTCGACGATGTCGTCGAAGCGTTCCTCGGGATCGGTGTCGAGGAGGCCGAGAGCCCGGATCGCCTCGATGCGGTCGACCTCGGCCTGTGGAGCGTGTCGGCGCGCCCGGGCCACGCCGCCGCCGGCGGACATCTGCGCGTCGAGCATGGGCGCGAGCATCTCGGCCTGCGCCTCGCCCCAGCGGGCGTACTTGGCGATCAGCTTGTCCCGGTCGTCGTGGCCCGAGAGCGGCGACGGCGGCATGAGCACGTGCACGCGGGGGTGGGTCGAGCAGACGTCCCGGATGGTCTCGTTCAGCTCGGCCGCGTGTCGGTCGACGAGGCCGCCACCGGCGATGCGGAACACCGTCACCTCGCTGGGCGACTGGACGCCCGTGACGAGCACGGGGCTGCTCGCGCCCCCGGTCTCGGTCTCGATGTGCACGAGCAGGTCGACGAACGCACGCCGCCACTTCGTGACGTCGGTCATGGCGAGGGCGTCGTTGATGCCCGTCACCACGACCACGGCGTCGTAGCGCGTGAGGTCACGGTGTCCGAGCACCTGCCGGGCGGACACCGTCCCCATCGAGGGGTCGGCCACGACGTCGACGTCGACCCCGCGCCCCGTCGCCTGCGAGACCGCCCGCGCGAGATGACCCGCGAGCCCCAGGTCGTGGCTGCGGACGCCCCACCCGACGGCGGGACCGCTACCGAACAGCAGCACGCGATCGGGGCTGACACCCGGAGCGTGCGTCCGTGCGACGCCCTCGGGCCGGGGCAACCCCAGACGTCGGTCGAACCAGCGGTTGCGCTGGCGGATCATCCCGCGCACGAGCGGACTGACGAAACGGTTCATGCCGGGTTCCTCCCACAGCGGTGGCCTGATCGACGAGGGCTCCGCGTGGTGAGGGCCGAGCGGTGTCCCTCCATGCTCTCGCCCGGGTACCGGGCGGGCCAGCCCCAGGTCGGGGGCCGACGGACGAACGCACCCGTCAGGTCGAGTGCGGAGCGTCCGACCGCTGCGGCGGCTGCGCGAGCAGGTCGGCGAGGTCGACCTCGACGAGATCACGGAGGCGCTGGTCGCGTTCGTCGGGATACGCCGGGTCGACCGCCTCGACGGCCGACACCTTCGTGACGATCGCGGCCCCGACGTCGCCCCAGGCCCGGTCGACCGCCGCCGCGACGATGTCGCCCACGAAGTCGTCGTCGGACTGCAGCTCGTCCAGCCGGTCGGCCACGGCCGTGTAGGTCTTCTCCCGGAACCAGAGGGTGTCGTCGTCCCCGCGCCGGTAGTCGTGCTGGTGTCGCGACCGTCCCTTGGCCTTGAGGGCCTTCGCCCGTTCGCCGCCGATCCGTTCGTTCTGCTCGCGCTGTTCCGCCGCGAGGCGACCGAGGATGGTGCGCACGGCCTCGCGGGTGCGCTCGTGGTCGAAGTGCTCGTCGTCGCGGAGGGCACGGATGACGATCGAGTTGGCCACCGAGACGACGGCGGCCGCGCGCGAGATGAGCACGCCCTCGGCGACGGCACGCTCGAGCGCGGCGGGATCGGGCGTCGCCGGTTCGGAGGGGGCCCCGCGCGTCTTGCCGAACTTCATCGCGCCTCTCTCTCGACCGGGTGGCGCCGGAGCGCCGGGTGACGGACCGACGGTG
>NZ_LMLG01000001.1:70231-109395 GCF_001421865.1 Frigoribacterium sp. Leaf44 | reverse complement strand
GGGGTCCGTCGCCCCGGAACGGGACGACGGACCCCGCCGCGACGGGGACGACGGATCAGGCCGTGGCGGCCAGGGCCGTCGAGGTCTCGCGGACGAAGTCGTCGAGGTCGCCGGGGTCACGCGACGTGACGAGCGTGAAGCCCTGCTCGACGTCGGTCACCACCGAGCGGTCGACCCAGGTACCTCCGGCGTTGCGGACGTCGGTCTGCAGCGAGGCGTAGGAGGTGAGCTCCTTGCCCGTCACGAGGCCGGCCTCGATGAGTGCCCACGGGCCGTGGCAGATCGCGGCGATCGGCTTGCCCGCCGTGGCGAAGGCCGTGACGAGGTCGACGGCGTCGCTCTCGGTTCGCAGGGTGTCGGCGTTGATGGTGCCACCGGGCACGAGCAGGAGGTCGTGGTCGGCGGCGTCGACCTCGGCGATGGTCGTGTCGGGACGGACGGTCTGACCCGGGTCCTTGTCGCCGACGAGCGTCTGGATCGGCTCGGTGGAGACGCCGGCGACGACGACGGTGGCGCCCTGCTCGCGCAGCTTCGCGACGGGGACGACGAGCTCGTCCTGCTCGACGCCGTAGTTGGTGACGATCGCGAGAACGCGGCGTCCGGTGAGTTCGGTGCTTGCCATGGTGATGCTCCTCTCGGGGCCGGTCGGGGCCCGGTGTGCGACCCCTCCCGTCTACGCGGGCGGGCTGGGTCGCGGCTGGCCCGGTGTACCCCACCCGCGCCTCCGGACCACGGCCTCGTCGGCTCAGCTGGCCAGCAGCGCCCTGGCGGTCCCCTCGTCGAGGATCAGGTCGGTGACCAGGCCCGCGGCGAGCGCACCGCGGACGCTGACGACCTTGGCCTCGCCGGCGACGACGCAGACGCGACGCGGCGTGCGCCGGATGGTCGCCAGGTCGGGCCCCGTGGCGCGCTGGTTGAGCTCGATGTCGGCCGACGAGCCGTCCTCGCGGAAGAACACGGTCGCGACGTCGCCCACCACGTGGTCGTGGCCGAGGCTGTCGTGGTCGCTCTGCTCGAGGTAACCGCCCGAGTAGACGTGGCTCGGCACGTGCGCCTCGCGCGAGCCGACGCCGAAGACGACGAGGTCCATGGCGCCCTGCAACGAGAGGACGCGTCGGGTGCTGCGCTCCCGCCACAGGGCGCTCTTGGTGGCGGGGTCGTCGAAGAACGCGGGCACGGGGAACTGCTGGATCAGGGCGCCGTACGCGTGACCGAACCGCCGCAGGATCTCGCTGGCGTACTCGATGCCCGTCGTGCGGGTGTTCGCCGCACCGTTGAGCTGGACGAAGACGGTGTTGTGCGTGGTCTTGGGCACCAGGTACCGGCTGACCGCACTGACGGTGGAGCCCCAGGCGACGCCGACGACCATGTTCGAGTCGACGTACTGCGTGAGCGTTCGTGCAGCCGACAGCGCGACGCGGTCGAGCCGGTCGACGTCGCTCGTCTGGTCGGGCACCGGGACCACGTGCGCGACCACGCCGAAGCGTCGGTGCAGACCCTCGCCCACGGCTGTCGGCTGGTCGAGGGGTGACTTGATCTGGATGTCGACGAGGCCCGTCTCGCGAGCCGACTTCAGGAGGCGCGAGACCGACGAGCGGGACGTCTGCAGTTCGTGCGCGATCGCCTCCATCGTGAGGTCCTGCATGTAGTAGAGGTGCGCAGCGCGCAGGGCCTCCTGCGTGCGTTCGGACGTGTCGCCAGCGACCAACGGGACCTCCTTGCACGTTCGTGCAGATCCGTTGCACCTTGTGTGCATCGGGACGACGATGAATCTACCGGCCCGCAGGACGAGTCGGTCACCACCACCTGACATCGCATCTCGAAAGAAGCAGTGACCATGTCGAAGAAGACAGACTCGATCCGTCCCAACGTGCAGCGCATCGTCGACCGCCCGACGGCACAGGTGCTCGTCGTCGGCGGTGGCATCAACGGCATCGCGACCTTCCGCGACCTCGCCCTCCAGGGCGTCGACGTCGTGCTGGTCGAACGCGCCGACTACGCGTCGGGGGCGTCCGCCGCGTCGTCGCACATGATCCACGGCGGCATCCGCTACCTCGAGAACGGCGAGTTCCGCCTCGTCCGCGAGAGCGTCGAAGAGCGCAACGGCCTGCTGAAGATCGCCCCGCACTACGTCAAGCCGCTGCAGACCACGATGCCGATCTTCTCGACGTTCAGCGGCATCATGAACGCCCCGCTGCGCATGCTGACGCACAAGCAGCGCTCCACGAAGGAGCGCGGCGCCCTGCTGATCAAGGTCGGCATGACCATGTACGACTCGTTCTCGCGTGACGGCGGCTCGGTGCCCCGTCACAAGTTCCTCGGGCGCAAGAAGGCCCTGGCCGAGATGCCGCACCTCAACAAGGCCCTCAAGTACACGGGCACCTACTACGACGCGTCGGTCCACGAGCCCGAGCGCCTCGCGCTCGACGTGCTGAAGGACGGCCTGGCCGCCGGCGACAACGCCCGCAGCGCCAACTACCTCGAGGCCGTCGGCACCGCCGACGGCGGCGTGACCCTGCGCGACGTCGTCAGCGGGACCGAGTTCACGGTGAAGGCCGACGTCGTCATCAACGCGTCTGGCCCCTGGACCGACCTCACCAACAAGGCCTTCGGCGCCGAGTCGCAGTACATGGGCGGCACCAAGGGCTCGCACATCGTCGTCGACAGCCCCGAGCTGCTCGAGGCCACGAACGGTCGCGAGATCTTCTTCGAGAACAACGACGGCCGCATCGTCCTGATCTACCCGCTCAAGGGACGCGTGCTGATCGGCACGACCGACCTGGAGGCCGACATGGCCGAGCCGGCCGTCTGCACCGAAGAAGAGGTCGACTACTTCTTCGACCTGGTCAAGCACGTCTACCCCGACATCGAGCTCGACCGCGGCCACATCGTCTACCGCTACTCGGGCGTCCGCCCGCTGCCGAAGCACGACGACCTCGCCGCGGGCTTCGTGTCCCGTGACTACCGCATCGTCGAGACCGAGGTCGCCGAGCTGCCCGGCACGACCGTCCTCAGCCTCGTCGGCGGCAAGTGGACCACGTTCCGCGCCCTGTCGGCCCACCTCTCGACCGAGGCGACGACGAAGCTCGGCGTGAAGCGGTCGGTGGACACGACGGGCATGGCGATCGGCGGCGGCAAGGGCTTCCCGACCACCGACGGCGCCCGCACCACCTGGGTGGCGGCCCACGCCGACGGGCTCGACCGCGACCAGGTCGACCGCCTGCTGACCCGGTACGGCACCCGCGCCTCGGACGTCATCGAGGTGCTGCTCGACCAGCCGTCGCAGGCCCTCGAGGCCGACTCGACGCTGACCACGGCCGAGATCGCCTACTTCGCCGAGCACGAGGACGCCGTCCACCTGGCCGACGTCGTGTTGCGCCGCACGAACCTCGCGTTCGTCGGTGGCGTCACCATCGAGCTGCTCACCGAGATCGCCGACGTCATGGCCGGCTCGCTCGGCTGGACGACCGAGCAGCGCGACGACGAGATCGAGCAGACCCTGACGACCCTGCGCGACTCGCACGGCGTCGAAGTCGCCTCGCAGCACGTGCCCGCAGCGACCCCCGCCGCCGCCCAGTAGCCGCACCGACCCGAGTCACGAAGCCCCGCCCCGGTCGTGGAGGCGGGGTTTCGTCGTACCCGGGACCGAGCCCGCCCACTGGCATTGACATGTGGACTTCGCTGCCCATCGGGCAAAATGTGACGTTTCCGTATTAGGATGCTGGCCGGGCACACGCCCGTGAGGATCTAGGAGGCCGCATGCCGATTCCCGTCACTCCCCCTGCCGCCGAGCGACAGCTGCTGCGCGACACGGTCCGCAGCCGCATCCGTGACGCGATCATCGACGGCACGCTCGAACCGGGCGAACGCCTGCACGACGACGAGCTGATCGCCTGGCTGCAGGTGTCGCGCACCCCGATCCGCGAGGCACTCGGCGACCTCGTGCGTGCCGGCCTCGTCGAGATGGCGCCGAACCGCTACACGAAGGTCGCGACGCCGAAGGCCGAAGAGGCCGTCCAGGCGGTCCAGACCCTCGGCGTGCTCTTCGGCGGCGCCGTCCGCCTGGCCGTCCCGAACCTGCCGGCCGCCGTCAAGCGCGAGATCGTGCGGGCGATCGACGTCTGCCTCGGTGATCTCGACCGTGAGGACGCCCCGGCGCTGAACGCCCACGCCATCGCGCTCTTCTCGACCTACGTCGACCACTGCGGCAACCCGTCACTGGTCAAGGTGTGCACCGACGTCACCGACGGCCTCGCCTACAAACTGCGCGTGCCGAACATCGTCCAGGTGCTGCAGTGGGACTCGATGGCCGACTCGTTCGCCGCCCTGCGCGAGGCGACCGAGGCCGGCGACCCCATCGCCGCCGAACTCGCCGCCGAAGACCTGCACGCCCTGCCCGGCCACCGCCCGGTCGCCTGAGCGGGCGAGCCGAGGAGGCGCGGGTCAGGTCGCCGGGAGCGTCGGCGTCGGGATGGTCGGCGGCAGGGCGGGCGGCGTGGCCCGCAGATCGGCCACGCGGTCGGCGGGCTCGGTGCGGGCGAGGAACCCGATGCGCGACTCGCGGACGTGCCACCCCATCAGCTCGGCGGCCCCGGCCTCGTCGCCCGCGTCGATCGCCGCGAGGATGCGGCGGTGGTCGGGCCAGAGCCGCTTGCCTCGCGAGAAGGTGTCGAGTGCGTACAGCCACTCGATCTTGTTCGACAGCTGGCGCAGCAGGGTCGCCAGGGTGGCGCTCCCGCTCAGCTGCGCCACGCCGACGTGGAACCGGTCGTTGAGCTCGACGAGACGGTCGAGGTCGCCGGCCTCGACGGCGGCGTCCCCGTCGTCGAGCAGCTGGCCGAGCACGCGCCGTGTCCGCCACCAGTCCTCGGGCGGGCGCGGCTCGCCGAACAGCTCGCGCGCCCGCAGGGCGGCCCGACGCGCGGTCGAGATCTCGAGGGCCTCGCGGACGGCGAAGAGGTCGTCGGCCTCGTCGACCGGGATCGCCGCGACCCGACTGCCCACGTGGGGCGTCGACTCGACGAACCCCTCGGCCTCGAGCGCACGCAGCGCCTCGCGCACCGGGACGCGCGAGACGCCGTGGCGGCGGGCGACCGAGGCCTCGGTGATGCGCGTCCCCGGCACGAGGGTGCCCTCGACGATCTCGCGACGCAGAGCGTCGACGAGGACGACGGGCGGCGGGCCCTCAGAGGGCGAGGCTGGCACCGGGGATGGCTCCCAACAGTTCGGTCGTGTACTCGGCACGGGGCGACAAGAAGATGTCGTCGACGCTACCGCGCTCGACCACGGCGCCCTTGCGCATCACCACCACGTCGTGGGCGATCTGGCGCACGACGGCCAGGTCGTGCGTGATGAACAGGTAGCTGAGGCCGAGTCGACGCTGCAGGTCGCCGAGCAACTCGAGGATCTGCTCCTGGACGAGCACGTCGAGCGCCGAGACGGCCTCGTCGCAGATGAGCAGCTCGGGCTCCAGCGCGAGCGCCCGCGCGATGGCCACCCGTTGGCGCTGGCCACCCGACAGCTCGTTCGGCCGGCTCTGGGCGACCGATCGGGGCAGGGCGACCTGGTCGAGCAGCTCGGCGACCCGCTGCCTGCGGGAGGCCCGGTCGCCGACGCCGAAGATGCGCAAGGGCTCGTCGATCAACCGCTCGACGCTGTACGACGGGTCGAGCGAACCGTAGGGGTCCTGGAAGACGGGCTGCACGCGGCGACGCAGTGCTCGACGGGACGCACCCCGGCTCGCCGTGATGCTCTCGCCGTCGATCAGGGCCGACCCGCTCGTCGCCGACTCGAGGCCGAGCACGATGCGGGCCACGGTCGTCTTGCCCGAGCCGGACTCCCCCACGATCGCCGTCGTGGTGCCGCGCGGCACCTCGAACGAGACGTGGTCGACGGCCCGCACCTGCTCGCCACGGCGACCACGGAGGCGGAACTCCTTGACCAGGTCGGTGACGGTCAGGATCGGGTCGACCCGCGCCTCCTTCGCGTCCGTCGTGTCGTCGAGGACGGCCTCGCCGCGACGGAGGGCGGTGGCCGAGGCCAGCGTCGGCGCGGCCGCGACGAGGCGCTTCGTGTACTCGTGCTGCGGGCGACGCAGGATCTGCTCGGGCGTGCCCTGCTCGACGACGCGACCCTCGAGCATCACGACGATGCGGTCGGTGCGGTCGGCGGCGAGCCCCAGGTCGTGGGTGATGAAGAGCAGGGACGTGCCGCGACTCTCGACCAGCGTCTGCAGGTGGTTGAGGATCTGCCGCTGCACCGTCACGTCGAGCGCACTGGTCGGCTCGTCGGCGATCAGCAGCTGCGGCTCGCGGGCCAGGGCGATCGCGATGAGCACGCGCTGGCGCATGCCGCCCGAGAACTCGTGGGGGAACTGCCCCGCCCGGCGCTCGGCCTCGGGGATGCCCGCCTCGGTCATCAACGCGACGACGCGACGCTGCACCTCGTCGTGGCCGCGGAGCCCGTGGGTGCGCAGGGCGTCGGCGATCTGGGCACCGACCTTCATCGACGGGTTCAGGTTGGTGGACGGGTCCTGCGGCACGAGGCCGATGCGCGCGCCGCGCACCTGGCGCATGGGCGCCTCGGTGGCCTGCGCGAGGTCGAGGGTGCTGCCGTCGGGGCCCGCGAGCTCGATCGTGCCGCCCGTGATGTGGCCGGCCCCGGGCAGCAGGCGCAGGATGGCCGCGACCACCGTCGACTTGCCCGAGCCGGACTGGCCGACGATCGCCACCCGCTCGCCCGGCAGGACGTCGAGGTCGACGCCGTGCACGGCGGGGGTGTCGCCGAACGAGACGCGCAGGTCGCGCACGCTCAGCAAGGGGGAGGTCGGGTTCTCAGCGTCCTGCGGCATAGGCCTGGGCTCCTCGGGGGTTGGCGGCGGCGGAGAGCACGCCGGTCTCGGGGTCTCGCGAGACGCTCGACAGCCGGCCCAGGGACCAGCCGCCGGCGCGGGTGACGACGTGGCCGCGGGCGACCAGCGCGTCGATGACGTCGTCGCCCAGACGGTCCTCGACGACGACTCCCCCGGGCTCCCAGGTGCGGGGCCAGAAGCTGCCGGGGAACGACGTGGTGTGCAGCGCGGGGGCGTCGATCGCCTGCTGCGGGGTGTAGCCGCCGACGATCGTGCGCAGCAGGTAGAGCAGCTGCCACTGGTCCTGCTGGTCGCCGCCGGGCGAGCCGAGCGCGACGACGGGCTCGCCGTCCTTCAGCACGAGCGTGGGCGTCAGCGTCGTGCGCGGGCGGGTGCCGGGCTCGAGGGTCGACGCCGTGCCCTCGTCCAGCCACGACATCTGCAGCCGGCTGCCGAGGCAGAAGCCGAGCTCGGGGATCGTCGGCGACGACTGCAGCCAGCCGCCCGACGGGGTCGCCGAGACGATGTTGCCCCAGCGGTCGACGACGTCGAGATGGCAGGTGTCGCCGCGCGTCTCGCCGGTCGGCTCGGTGAACGGCTCGGCCAGACGGTCGGCAGGAGGCGCGGTGCCGGTCGCCGGGGCGTCCTCGGCCGGTGCGACGGGCGCGGCGGCGGATGCCGGTGCCCGCCCGGGGGCGGCGACCGTGGGCTCACCGACGCCGGCGGGTGCCTCGCTGAGCGCGGGCGGCAGGTACTCGGTGCGCATCGTGGGCAGGGCGAACGGCTCGCGACCGGGGACGTCGCCAGGTCGCAGTTCGTGCGACGCCCGGTCGCCGATCAGCGCGCGACGCTCGTCGGCGTAGTCCGCGGACAAGAGGGTCGCGAGGGGCACGTCACCGGGGCCGTACCAGGCCTCGCGATCGGCCATCGCGAGCTTCTGCGCCTCGACGACGGTGTGGGCGCCGACCGCGGTCGACGGGTCGAGCAGCTCGTCGTCGAGCGGTTCGAGCAGCGCCAGCACCTGCAGCAGCGCGGGACCCTGGCCCCAGGCGCCGGTCTTGGCGATCGTGTGGCCGCGGAACTCGATCGTGGTCGCCGGCTCGGTCGTGGCGCGGAACGCGGCGAGGTCCGCGGCCGTGACGACACCCGCGTGGTCGGTGCCCGACGAGTGACGGTGCGGAGTGCGGACGAACTCGTCGATCGCCTGCGCGACGTGTCCGCTGCCCCACTCGACCCGCGCCTCCTCGATCTTCGCCTCGCGGGACGCGTCGGGGCCGAGGGCCTCGCCGGCCGCGACCAGCTCGTCGAGGACGGCCGCGTAGGCCGGGTTCGTCAGCAGGTCGCCCTCGCGTGGCACCTCGCCACCGGGCATCCACTGCGCCGCCGAGGTGGGCCAGTGCTCGGTGAAGAGGTCGGCGACGGTCTCGATCGTGGACGCCACGCGCGCCACGATCGGGTGGCCGTCGCGGGCGTAGCCGATCGCGTAGGCGAGGACGTCGGCGAGCGACCAGGTGCCGTGCTCGGCCAGCAGCTTCAGCCAGGCGTCGACCGCACCGGGGACGGCGGCCGCGAGGGCTCCCGACCCGGGCACGAGCTCGAGGCCCTCGGCCAGGTAGTGCTCGCGGGTGGCCCCGGCCGGGGCGGGGCCCTGGCCGACGAGCACGGTCGGGTCGTCGGGGGCCTCGGCCGTCGCGTAGATCGCCGTGAGGTCGCCGCCGGGACCGTTGAGGTGCGGCTCCACGACGTGCAGGACGAAGGCGCCCGCGACGGCAGCGTCGAAGGCGTTGCCGCCGCGCTCGAGGACCGACTGGGCCGAGGCCGTCGCCAGCCAGTGCGTCGACGACGTCATGCCGAAGGTGCCGCGCAGGTCGGGACGGGTGACGAACTCGTCGGGGGTGGTGTAGGTCACGAGGGGGTCACTTCCGGTCGCTGGCGGTGGGGTCGAGGGCGTCGCGCAGGGCGTCGCCGAACAGGTTGAAGCCCAGGCAGATCACGGCGATCGCCAGTCCCGGCACGACGGCCGCGAAAGGCGCCTTGGCCAGGTACTGCTGCGCGTCGCTGAGCATGATGCCCAGACTGGCCGTCGGCGGCTGGATGCCCAGCCCGAGGAACGACAGCAGGGCCTCGCCGATCACGGCGACCGGCATGATGACCGTCGCCTGCACGATGATCGCCGAGACGCAGTTGGGCAGGACGTGCTGGAAGATCACCCGCAGTCCCGTGGCGTCCATCGTCGTCGCGGCGAGGACGAAGTCGGTCGACTTGACGCGCAGCGTCTCACCGCGCACCACGCGGATCATCGTCGGCACCTGGGCGATGCCGAGGGCGACCACGGCGTTCGTCAGGCTCGGACCGCTGATCGCGGCCAGCGCCACGGCGATGATCAGGAACGGGAACGCCAGCATGACGTCGGTGAGGCGCGAGATGACGCCGTCGAGCCAGCGCCAGTAGCCGGCGAGCAACCCGAGGGGCGTGCCGACCACGACGGCCAGCATCACCGACAACACGCCCACCTGCAGCGAGACGCGGATGCCGTACACGGTGCGCGACAGGATGTCGCGGCCGAGGTCGTCGGTACCGAGCACGTAGCCCACGGTGCCGGGCACCTGGAACGGCAGTTCGAAGTTCACCCGCGTCGGGTCGTACGGGGCGATGAGCGGCGCGGCCAGGCCGGCGACGAGGACGACGAGCAGCATGACGCCGCCGGTGACGCCCAGCTTGTTGCGGACGAGGCCGCGCCAGACGCGTCCCCGCGCCGAGCCGAGCCCCGCCCCTGCGGCGGTGGGTGTCTCGATGACGGTCACGATGCGCCTCCTACCCTGATGCGCGGGTTGATGACGGAGTACAGGACGTCCACCGCCAGGTTGATCACGATGTAGCCGACCGTGATGATCAGCACGACGGCCTGGATCACCGGGTAGTCGCGGGTGAAGACCGAGTCGAGCGTGAGCTTGCCGAAGCCCGGCAGCGCAAAGATGCGCTCGGTGACCACGGCGCCCGAGATCAGGCCGCCGAGTTGCAGGCCGACGATCGTGACGACCACGATCATCGAGTTGCGCAGGCCGTAGCGCATCAGCACCCGACCACGACCGAGGCCCTTGGCCCGCGCGGTGCGCACGTAGTCGGTCTTCATCGTCTCGATCATCGAGGCGCGGGTCTGCCGCATGATGACCGCGGCGAGGCTCGTGCCGAGGATCAGCGCGGGCAGGGTCAGGTGGTAGAACGCGCTCGCCGGGTTCTCGGCCACCGGCACGTATCCCGACGCCGGGAACAGGCCGAGACCGGCCGCGAGCCAGAGGATCGCGAGGATTCCGAGCCAGAAGTTCGGCACCGAGAGCCCCACCAGGGCGGCGGCGTTGGCCATCCACTCGGGCCAGCGGCCCCGGTACCGCTCGGCGACGACGCCCAGGGCGACGCCCACGACGACGGCGACGACGATCGCGTAGAGGGCGAGCCAGAGCGTGACCGGCAGGGTGGCACCGATCAGCTCGGTGACCGGTGTGCCGGTGCGGGTGGACTCGCCGAAGTCGCCGCGGACGAAGTTGCCGACGAACCGGCCGTACTGCACGAGCAGCGAGTCGTCGAGGCCGAGGTCGGCCCGGATGGCGGCGACGCGCTCGGGCGTCGCCTCTTCTCCGGCCAGGGCCAGGGCCGGGTCGCCCGGCAGCTGGCGCACGCCCCAGAACACGACGATCGAGGCGATCACGAGCGTGACGGCCGACTGCCAGAGCCGGGTGATCAGGTAACGGGTCATCGGGTCACTCCCCCTCGACGAAGGCGGCGTTGCTGAGGCGCACGACGCCGTCGGCGTAGGTGGACACCCCGGCGACCTCGTTCGTCAGCGCGGTCAGGCTGCGGGTGCGGTACAGGTAGATGAGCGGTTCGTCCTCTTGCACCTGCGTCACGGCCTCGCCGTAGAGCGCGGCACGCTCGTCGACGTCGATGGACGCGGCGGCGTCGGCGAGCAGCTCGTCGACCCGGGGGTTGCTGTAGCCCGAGTAGTTGTTGCCGCCGCCGGTGCGCAGGAAGTTCACCATGTTGCCGTTCGGGTCGACGCGACCGGACCAGCCGAGCTGCAGCGCGTCGAAGTCCCCCCGCGACTGCACGTCGAGCAGGGTCGAGTACTCGACCGGGGTGATCGACAGGCGGAACCCGCCGTCCGCCACCTGGGCCTGCAACGCCTGGGCGAGCCGCAACGTGTCGGCGTTGTTGCTGGCCTGGATCTCGATGTCGTAGGGCGTGGCCACGCCCGCCTCGTCGAGGAGGCGCTTCGCCCCCTCGGGGTCGTAGCCCGGACAGGCGTCGCTGGCGTCCGTGGCGAACGGACTCGTCGGCGGGATCGGCGAGCAGGCGGTGTCGTTCCACCCGCCGAACACGCTCTGGACGAGCGCGTCGCGGTCGATCGACATGGCCAGCGCCTGACGGACGCGCACGTCGCTCGCCAGAGGGGTGTCGATCTGCACGGGGTCGGTTCCGACGCCGTCCTGGTTGCCGATGTTCACCGTGATGCCCTGGTAGCCGAACGAGCCGACCTGCAGCACCGTCAGGCCGTCGTCGGCCATGAGGGAGTCGACGTCCATCGTCGACATCGAGTCGGCGACCTGCACGTCACCCGCGCGGACGTTCGCCGCACGGATGCTCGCGTCGGTGATGATGCGGTAGGTGATCGTGTCGAGGTGCACGTCCTCGGCGTCGTAGTAGAGCGGGTCGCGCTCGACCGAGATCGAGGTCTGCGGCACACGGTCGACGAACTTGAACGGGCCGACGCAGACCGGGGCGTCACCGAAGTCGTCACCCTCGGCCTCGAGCGCCGTCGGCGACATGATCATGCCGGCCCGGTCCGCGAGTGCCGCGGTGAGCGGGGCGAAGGGTCGCTCGTAGGTCAGGCGCACCGTGTCGTCGTCGAGGGCTACGACCCCGGTGACGGGGCCGAGCTCGCTGGCCCGCGACGAGTCGGGCTTGTCGAGGTGGCGGCGCAGCGTGGTGACCACGGCCTCGGCGTCGAGTGGGGTCCCGTCGGCGAACACGGCGTCGGTGCGCACGGGGATGTCGACCGTGAGCCCGCCGTCCGACAGCGTCGGCAGCTCGGTCGCCAGCAACGGCACGAGGTCACCCTCGGCGTCGATGTCGTACAGCTTCTGGCACACCGTCTCCATGACGTAGCGCGTGTAGAGCGACGACGACGTGGTGGGGTCGAGGGCGTCCGGCTCGGCCGACAGCGCCATGACCAGGTCGCCCCCCTCGACGATCGTCTTGTCGCCGATGGGGGCGGTGGTGACGTCGGTCTTGTCGGGCGGGTTCGTGCCGGCGGGCTGCTGCGGGACGCAGGCCGTCAGCGCGAGCGTCGCGGCCGCGGCGAGGGCCGGGAGCGCGAGGGCTCGGCGCAGGCGGCGACGGCCGGCCGGAGCGCTCGCGGCGCGGGTCGTGCTCGCGCTCGCGGCGCGGGCCGTGCTCGCGCTCGCGCTCGCGGCGCGGGTCGGGCGGGGTGGGCGGGCCATCGGGCCTCCGATGCTCGGGTGGTATCGGTCTGTGCGGCGTGGATTGCATACAATCCTGCCGCACGCCCCAGTTTTGTATACGAATTGTTTCGCGCGGGTAAAACGTCACGCGGGCTCGCCACCCGCCGGGCGCCGGGCGCCGTCGCGGCTCGAGACGCACCGCCTACTGAACGTCGCACCGCCTGTTTGTGCGGTGCGACGTTCAGTAGGCGGTGCGAAGCGGAAGGCCGACGCGCAGGAGCTCGGCGCGGAGCTTCACCGGGTGCTCGAGTTCGTCCCAGACCGTCCGGCCGAAGCCCCGGACCTCCGGCCGATCACGGATGCGGTCCTCACGGATCTTCTCGTCGACCACGACCCGAGACGGGGTCCGTCCCTTGAGCCACCGTGCCTGCGTGTACTTCGACAGGCCGTCGAACTCGAGCACGATGCCGAACTCGGGCCACCAGAAGTCGACGACGTCGCGGCCTCCGGCCCAGGGGAACGCCTGCTGCAGCACGGGCGGCGGGGCCCCGAGCTGACGGAGGAGCACTCGACACCAGGACTCGCCCGCCGACTCGGCTCCGGCGTCGGCGAAGGACAGCGCTCGCCGGGCACCGACTCGCCCGCGAGCCGTCGGCCGGGCATCGAGAACGGCCGTCAACTCGTCACGGGTGGACGATCGCGAGTGCAGGACACCGTCGAGAGCGGCGACACCGTCGCGGAAGGACGACGTCAGGGCGAGATCGACTGCGGTGCGCGCCGGGGACGTGACCCGCAGGGAACGGACGACCCGCGCCTCCTCGGGTGTGAGCGGTGCTGCGTGGCGGACGACTCCGGTCGACGTCTGGGTCGACCTCCGAGCCGGGTCGGTGACGTGCACCCGCTCGGGCCACTCGCCGATGACGGGGACGTCGTGCACGGCTGCCGCCGACCGGTGCGAGACGACGACTCGTGCGTCGAGGCGATCGACGACGGCCAGCGCACGGAGGACGTGACGCCGTCGAGGAGTCGACGCCTGCCAGAGGTCGGCTGCGACGTACGTGCCGGTCGCCAGACGCAGGAGTTCTCCCCGCGCTGCGCGTCGACGCAGCGCGGCGGCTTCACGCGTCTGGTGGCCGACGGAGTCGATGTGGAGCAGGGGAGGGAGGGGAAGTTCGTCCACCCCGACACTGTGCCCGAGATCGCCCGCATGCCTCGAAAGTTGTCCACAGGGCCGCTGTCGCACCACGAACTGAACGTCGCACCGCCCAATTCGGCGGTGCGACGTTCAGCAGGCGGTGCGGTGCGGGGCGGCTACTCGAGGTTGGCGTGGCGGGGCCAGAGCTCGTCGGCATCGGCACCCGAGCGCTTCCACAGCGCGTGGAAGACGGCGTCGCCGAGCAGCACGACGGTCTGCTCGAACAGCCCGCCGGCGTACTGCGACGAGGCGGCCCCCGAGCGGTCCTGCTTGTCGGCGGCGGGGACCACGAGCACGGCCTCGGCGAGGTCGGCCAGCGGCGAGTCGGCGGCGGTGGTGATCGCGGCCACCCGGGCCCCGGCGTCGACAGCCGTGCGGGCCGCGGCGACGATGCCGGACGTCGTGCCCGAGCCGCTCGCGGTGAGCAGGACGTCTCCGTCGGCGATCGCGGGAGTCGTCACCTCGCCGACGACGTGCACCTCGAGACCGAGGTGCATCAGCCGCATCGCGGTCATGCGCAGGGCGAGACCCGAGCGACCGGCGCCGTGGACGAAGACGCGCTCGGCGTCGTCGACGAGGTCGGCGAAGGCGTCGAGCTGCCCGGACGTGTCGGACGAGTCGTCGCTCCCGGCGTCGGCGTCGAGCACCGCCGAGACGGCGGCGTCGACCTCGTCCGCCACGAGCTCGAGGGCGGTGGCGACGGAACCGTGGTCGTCGTCGGGGGACGTGCTGTCTGCGGGAGTCACGCGTACCAGCCTGCTCGCCCCGCGCCTCCTGCGTCCAGGTTCGGGTGGACGCCCCGGAACGACAAGGCTGCGACCAGAAGAGGGGCCACCGCGGACCCGCACTGGGGGCAGCCCGGTGCCCGCCCGCTGCCTAGCCTGGGACGGGGGGACGACACACCGAGAGACACCCGAGGAGCACCACGTGACCAGGACGGTCGAGACACCCGCGCACCCGACGCGCAGCTACGAGCGGCTGAGGCCTGCCATGCGCCTGTTCTACCTGTGGACGCTCTCGCGCTCGCGCCACGTGCCCTCCCCGCGCGGTCGGCCGACCTACCGGGCGGACTCCCCCGACCCCGACACCGTGCTGCTGATCGGCACGGGTCCGACCCACGGCTTCGGCGTGACGAGCCACGAGCAGGCGCTCACCGGCCAGATCGCCAAGGAGACCTCGAAGAGCACCGGTCGCGCCTGCTCGGTCGACTACATCGGCGACGAGATGATGAACGCCGGTTCGGCCCGCTCGTGGATCGGCGACCACGACCTCAGCCTGTACGACACGGTCGTCGTGATGCTCGGCCTCAACGACGCCGTCATGCTCACCCCGCTCGACGGCTGGCAGCGCGACGTGACGACGCTCGTCACCGACCTGACGCGACGCGTCCACCCGACCGCCCGCATCGTCCTGGTCGGCGTGCAGCCCGTGCGCTCGGTCACGCGGTTCGACAACCCGTTCGGATCGGTCGCCGACCGGCACGCCGCCCGGATGAACGACATCACCGAGCGGATCGCCGCGCAGCACCCGTCGGCCTCGTACTTCCGGCTGCCCCCGGGAGAGCTGCAGCCCGGTCGACCGCACGGCTGCGAGACGATGTACCGGCAGTGGGGCACCGTGGTCGCCGACCGGGTGGCCCCGACCCTCGACGTGGTGCGCCGCGGCGAGACCGTCGAGCACATCGGCCGCACGTCCGTCGCGCCCGTCGTGCCCGAGCGGGTCGCCGCCCAGCTCGAGGTGGCCCGTCTGGCGGCATCGGTGGCCGCACCGGCCCCGGTCGATCCGGTCGTCGCGCAGCTCGAGGCCGCACGGGCGGCCGTCGCCCGACTCGAGGCCGAGCAGGCCGTCGCGGCACGCTCCGCGGCCGCAGCCGCGCCCGTAGCCGTAGCCGGACCGCCGGCGACGCCGGCCGCGGCGCCGACGCCGGCGCCCGTGACCGCCCTCGGAACCGTGCCCGCGCCGCCGACCGACACCGCGCCTCCTGCCCGTCCGCGTCGGGCCCTGCCCGAGCCGACCTTCGAGTGGTCGGGAGCCGAGAAGCTGGTCGAGCTCGCGAGCAGCGGCGGCTCGGACACCCTGCAGGACCTCGCCCGCCGAGCCGAGAAGGAGTTCGGCGTCGACGTCGCGGTCGTCTCGCTGCTCGACGGCAAGAAGCTCTACTACGCGGTCAACACCGAGCTGCTGCCGGTCTCGATCCCGCGCGAGCTGACGTTCTGCGACGTGACCGTCGCGGCCGACGCACCCGTGATCGTCGAGGACGCCCGCAAGGACGACCGGTTCAAGGACAACCCCTACCTCGACCTCAACCACGGGTACTTCTACGCCGGGCACCCGATCCACTCGTCGTCCGGCGAGGCGATCGGCACCTTCTGCCTGCACAACACGCGGCCCCGCAAGGCGAAGAGCGTGTCGTCCGAGAAGCTGGCCGAGTTCGCCCGGCTCGCCGAACTCGAGCTGCAGAGCTACGAGACGGCCGAGGGCGGTCACGACCTGCCGACGATGTACGAGACCCGGGAGGCGGCGGTCGCGGCGGCCGTGTCGGGTCGCGCCCCGCAGGCGGCCGCCCTGGCCCAGGGAGTGGCCGACGCCGCCGGCGCGGTACCCGTCGCCGCGGCGGCTGCTGCCGCACCGGCCACCCCGGCCCCCACGCGCGTCGGGCGCCACGCCGCCCCCTGACCGCGACCCGTGGGCGAGGACGCACCACGTCCGCGTCGTCGAACCACCCGAGTGCGTGGTTCGACGGCGCGACGGTGGTGCGACCGTCACGCCGTCAGGGTCGCCGCGGCCCCTTCCGCTGCTTCAGCCACAGCACGAGCACGAAGCTGAAGATCACGAGCACCATCCACGAGCCGATCTTGCTCGGGTGCACGAGGCTCCAGCCGTCGGCCTGCGAGGCGTAGGTCCAGGCGCCGAGCAGGGTCGCGGCGTTCTCGGCGACCCAGATGAACAGCCCGATCAGGGCGAACGACACGAGCAACGGCATGCGACGGTCGACGCCCCGCACGCGGAACGTCACCGACCGCGGGGCGATCAGCAGCGCGGCGACGCCGAGCAGCACCCAGCGCAGGTCGGTGATCCAGTGGTTCGTGAAGAAGTTGACGTAGAAGCCGACCGCGACGGCCATGGTCGCCACCATCGGCACGGGGTCGACGCGGAGGTCGAGCCGGCGCCACGCCTGGCAGATGTAGCTCGCGACCGCCGCGTACATGAAGCCGCTGTAGAGCGGCACGTCTCCCAGGCGCAGCACGCCGGGCTCCGGGTACGACCACGATCCGATCGCCACCTTGAACACCTCGAGCCCGAGACCCAGGACGTGGAAGACGCAGATGACGAGCAGTTCGTCCCGGGTCTCGAGCCGCGTCACGACGAGCGCGACCTGCACGAGCAGGCACCAGATCAGCAGGGCGTCGTAGCGCGGGATGCCCACGTCCACCACGCGGGTCACGGCGAGCCCCGCGAAGATCGCGACGGCGAACGCGCACGAGAGGGCCTGGGCGCGGCCGAAGGCCAGCAGGTCGAGCAGGGACTCGCGCGCGCGGGCGGCGCGACCCAGGCGGCGACGAGGGACGATCTCGGCGGCGGACACCGCGCCTCCTCGGTTCGTCGTCGGTGCCGGCCGGGTGGCCGCACCGTCGCCCCGACGGGTGCGACCTCGTCCACGCTACGAACCCCGAGGAGGCGCGGCGTCCGCCCCGAGGACCACCCGCCTCCCCCGCGGGTCGCGTCCCCGGACACGCGAGAGCCCCCTCGCCGGGGGCGAGGGGGCTGTCGTGGGGTGCTCGTCGGCGTCCCGCGCTGCGGGCCGCTGGTACGCACCGTCGACGGGCCGGGCGTCAGCCCGTCCGAAGTCGTGCACCGGGCCGTGGCCCGGGACGGTCAGATCTGGTCGTCGTCCACCAGGCCGGCCACGAAGGGGTAACGGTCGGCCACGTACTCGTGGAGGTCGGGGTGGACGAGGGTGTCGAGCGAGGGAAGCGAGGAGGTCATGGTCGGGCCGTTCAGTCGAGGTCGTCGGTGTCGTCGAGTGCCGTGTCGAAGTAGGACACGTGGTCGCCGACCTGATCGGCGAGGATGCGCTGTGCGAACGTCATCGTGCCCGCCTCAGGCCGACATCGCGTGGGCCGGGGCGGCCACGAGGAAGTCGGCGTAGGTGGGCTCGTCGACCCGGGGGACGGCCGAGACGGCTGCCGAGATCGGGGCGGCGAGGGCGACGGCCGCGACACGCGCCCGACGGCGACGGGGGTAGGTCTCGATGCGGACGGCCGGCACGCGCGGGTCGCGGCGATAGAGACCGGCGTCGACGCGACCGGTGGTCGGGCGGGTCGTCGCCGGGCGGGCCGAAGCGACCGTTCCGCGGACGAGGGAGACGAGTTGCTCGTGGCCGAGGCCCTGGAGCGAGGCGCTGCTGGTGTTCATGTTCTTCTCATTTCTGGCGACCCTGCGTCACCTGAGGAACCTGCTGGAACTGCGGCACCGCCCGTGAAGTCGGTGCCCGTACCGCCGTGAACCGGTACGTGCACCACTGTGGCAGGCCGATTGCTAGATGAACTAGCCAGATCGGGAAGAGTGCGCATTGCGGACATGGCTCGGTCCTCGCCTGCGCGATCTGCGTTCTTCTTCGTTTTTCTGCTTTTGTCTTGTTTTCTCTGTGGAAGCGACGTACAGTCGGCCCACGCCGGCAGCACGCATGCCGGAAGCACCGCGAGACGACGAGGAGGTCGCATGTACGCCACCGAACGGCACGAGTCGATCGCCGAAGCCCTGCGCTCGGCGGGCCGGGTGTCGGTCAGCGACCTCGCCCTGCGCCTCGACGTCACGGCCGAGACGGTCCGCCGCGACCTCGACGCCCTCGAGCAGGCCGGTCTGCTGCAGCGCGTGCACGGCGGTGCCGTCGTCGCCGGCCGCTCCAGCGTCAGCGAACTCAGCCTGAGCGAGCGCGAGACCCGGCACAGCCCCGAGAAGACCTCGGTGGCCCAGGCCGCCGCGCACCTCGTGCCGCCGACCTTCACGGGCTCGATCGCCCTCGACGCCGGCACCACCACCGCCGCCGTCGCCGCCGAACTCGCCCGCTGGACGCCGGCGACGCCCGGCACCGTCCTCACCGTCATCACCAACGCCGTCCCGATCGCCGCGCTGCTGCAGCACAGCCCCCACGTCGACCTGCACCTGCTCGGCGGACGCGTCCGCGGGCTGACCAGCGCCGCCGTCGGCACCAGCACGGTCGAGCAGATCCAGGCGCTCCGCCCCGACATCGTCTTCGTCGGCGCGAACGGCGTCAGCGCCGGCTTCGGCCTGTCGACCCCCGACGAGTTCGAAGGCGCCGTCAAGTCGGCCTACGTCCGTGCCGGACGCCGCGTCGTGGCCGTGGTCGACCAGACCAAACACGGCGAGGAGGCGCTGGTGCGGTTCGCGCGCCTGGCCGAGATCGACACCGTGGTCACCGACGCGCCCCCCGCGCCCGACCTGGGCGAGGCCCTCGAGCTCGCCGACGTCGAGGTGATCGTCGCATGAGCGCCTCGACCCCCGCGCCCCGCCCCGTCGTGGCCCCGCTCGACCCCGCACCTCTGCCAGGAGGCACCCGCATGATCCTCACCGTCACCGCGAACCCCTCGCTCGACCGCACGATCGAGCTGCCGGGCACCCTGCAGCGGGGTGCGGTGCAGCGCTCGGTCAGCACGACCGACGAGCCCGGCGGCAAGGGCGTCAACGTGTCCCGGGCCCTCGCGGCGTCGGGTGCCGAGACGGTGGCCCTGCTGCCCGGCGCCCTCGACGACCCGGTCCTCGTCGCCCTGCGCGAGCGGGGCGTGCCGACCGTCAACCTGCCGATCGACCAGCGCCTCCGGGCCAACGTCACCCTGACCGAGCCCGGCGGCACGACCACCAAGATCAACGAGCTCGGCCCCGACCTCGGCGCCCACGTGGACGAGCTCACCGCGCTCGTCGTCGAGCACGCGGCCCTCGCCTCGTGGTTGGTGCTCGCGGGCTCGCTGCCGCCCGGCCTGCCGACGACCTGGCTGGCCGACGTCGTCCGGGCCGTGCGCGCCTCCTGCGGTGACGCCGCCCCGCGCATCGCGGTCGACTCGTCGGGCGAGCCCTTCGCTGCCCTGATCGCGTCGGGCGTCGGCATCGACCTCGTCAAGCCCAACGCCGACGAGCTCGCCGAGATCGTCGGCGGCGACCCCGAGGCGTACGAGGCCGACCCGGCCTCGGCCGTCGCCGGAGCCCGACGCCTGCGCGAACTCGGCGTCGAGACCGTGCTGCTCACCCTCGGCAGCGCGGGCGCCCTGTTGATCGACGACGAGGGCTCGTGGTTCGCCGCCGCCCCCGTCATCACCGCCCTGAGCACGGTGGGCGCCGGCGACTCGTCGCTGTCGGGCTACCTGCTCGCCGAGACGGCCGGGGCCCCCGCCCCGGCCCGCCTCGCCCAGGCCGTCGCGTCCGGGGCCGCCGCCGCGGCCCTGCCCGGCAGCATCGTCCCCCGCCTCGACCAGACCTTCCCTGACGACATCGACGTCGTCCCGGTGGCCCCCGCGGCCGTCGGGCACCTCTGAGCAGCGTCGCCCAACCCCAAGGAGCAGAACAGCATGTCATCCCTCATCAGCACCGACCTCGTCGGTCTCGACGAAGACCTGGGCGGCACGTCGACCGACGTCATCCGCACCCTGGCCGCGCGCGTCGCCGCCTCGGGCCGTGCCGGCTCGGCCGACTCGCTCGCCGACGACGCCATCAAGCGTGAGGCCTCGGTCGGCACCGGCGTCCCCGGCGGCATCGCGATCCCCCACGCGCGGTCGGCCTCGGTCACCGAACCCACCCTCGCCTTCTCGCGGCTCGCCCGCACGGTCGGCTTCGGCGCCCCCGACGGCGACGCCGACATCGTCTTCATGATCGCGGTGCCCGAGGGCGCCGACGGCGACCACATGACGGTCCTCTCGACCCTCGCCCGCGCCCTCATCCGCGACGACTTCACCGCCGCCCTCCGCGCCGCGAAGACGCCCGCCGACATCGTGCAGCTCGTCGACGACGAGGTCAGCGGCGAGGTCGCCGAGACGCGCGGCGCCACCGCCACCTCCGCGGCCGGGGCGACCAGCGCCTCCTCGTCCGCGGCCGACGCCACGGGTGACGGCGCACGTCGCCCGAAGCTGGTCGGCGTCACCGCCTGCCCCACCGGCATCGCCCACACCTTCATGGCTGCCGACGCCCTCGTCGCCGCGGCGAAGCGCCTCGGCGCCGACCTGCAGATCGAGCCGCAGGGCTCGGGCACGGTCACTCCCCTCGACCCGGCCGTCATCGCCGAGGCCGACGCCGTGATCTTCGCCGTCGACGTCGACGTGCGCGACCAGGGCCGCTTCGCCGGCAAGCCCGTCGTCCGCGGACCGGTCAAGCGCGGCGTCGACGCTCCCGACGCCATGGTGAAGGAGGCGCTGGCCGCCGCCAAGGACCCGAACGCCGCCCGCGTGGGCGGCACGGCCGGTGCCGCCGGTACCGCCGCGGGCTCCGCCACCGAGAAGCAGGGCTTCGGCTCGTCGCTCAAGCGCTGGTTGCTGACCGGCGTCTCGTACATGATCCCGTTCGTCGCCGGTGGCGGCCTGCTGCTCGCCCTGGGCTTCCTGCTCTCGGGCTACGAGATCGCCGGCAACGCCGCGACCGTGCTGACCGACTACTCGCTCGTGAACCTGCCGCCCGAGGGCCTGATCTACTTCCTCGGTGCCGCCGCGTTCCAGATCGGCAACCTGTCGATGGGCTTCCTCGTCGCCGCCCTGGCCGGTTACATCGCCTACGCGATCGCCGATCGACCCGGCATCGCCCCTGGTTTCGTCGCCGGTGCCGTCGCCGTCTTCATGGGTGCCGGCTTCATCGGCGGTCTCGTCGGTGGCCTGCTCGCCGGTTTCGCCGCCTACTGGATCGGCAAGCCCGACGTGCCCCGCTGGCTGCGCGGCCTGATGCCCGTCGTGATCATCCCGCTGCTCGCGTCGATCTTCGCCTCGGGTCTGCTCGTGCTCGTGCTCGGCGGCCCGATCGCCGCCCTGACCGTCGCCCTGACCGACTTCCTCAACGGCCTCAGCGGCACCGGGGCGATCGTCCTCGGCGTCATCCTCGGCCTCATGATGTGCATCGACCTCGGTGGTCCGGTCAACAAGGTCGCGTACTCGTTCGCCGTCGCCGGCCTGTCGGCGGGCTCCATCAGCGACAACCCCGCACCGCTGATGATCATGGCCGCCGTCATGGGCGCCGGCATGGTCCCGCCGCTGGCCATGGCCCTCGCGTCGACCGTCCTCTACCGCAAGGGCTTCTCGCAGGTCGAGCGCTCCAACGGCACGGCCGCCTGGCTGCTGGGCGCCTCGTTCATCTCGGAGGGCGCGATCCCCTTCGCCGCGGCCGACCCGCTGCGCGTCATCCCCGCGAGCATGGTCGGAGGCGCGGTGACCGGCGCCATCTCGATGGCCGCCGGCGTCACGTCGCAGGCCCCCCACGGTGGCATCTTCGTGTTCTTCGCGATCGGCAACCTGGGCATGTGGGCGCTGGCGATCGTCGCCGGCACCGTGGTGAGCGCGTTCGTGCTCGTCCTGCTGAAGAAGTTCGCCCGCCGCGGTGCGGCCGCCGGGGCCGACGCGTCGGCCGAGGCCGCCGAGGCCGGATCGGTCGTCGGCCAGCGCAGCCCGGTCGCCGCGTAGCAGCGACACCGCCCCGCACCGACGCCGTCGAGGCGACCACACGAGGAGGCGCGCTCCGGGGAGTCCCGGAGCGCGCCTCCTTCGCTGTGGACGGGCCGCGGACGGGCGGCCGCGTCCTCTACCCTGGCGTGAGCAACCGATTGGACCCCACGCCGTGACCGACATGAGCCTGAGGCTCCCCACCACCCATTTCCGTGCCGTGCTCGAC
The DNA here is from genome assembly GCF_001421865.1 of Frigoribacterium sp. Leaf44. Taxonomy (NCBI): domain Bacteria; kingdom Bacillati; phylum Actinomycetota; class Actinomycetes; order Micrococcales; family Microbacteriaceae; genus Frigoribacterium; species Frigoribacterium sp. Leaf44. The sequence continues at coordinate 87,011 of NZ_LMLG01000001.1, read as the reverse complement.
CTGGGCCAGCGCCCGGCCGCGCAGACGCCGCTGCCGACCGCGCTCGGCAAGCCGAACCTCTACGCCGAGTACGACGACGACGACCTGATCACGGCGCTGTACGTCGGCTACGAGACCGGTCAGGTGCACCTCGAGACCACGCCCTCGGGCGACGTCGAGCACCACTTCCACCTCGCGAACGGCGACGACAGCGACCTCAGCCCCTTCGGCGTCGCCGACACGCGGGTGCTCGTCGAGTGGTCGACCCGGCTGATCGTCGACCTGCACCGCCGCATGCCCGACCTGCTCGACGAGGTCGACGAGGCCGCCGCCTGGCACGACGCCGGCTTCGACCTCTACGTCTGCGAGGTCGAGGAGCCCCGCAAGCTCGACCTGATCGAGGTCGACATCGAGGGCGAGCTGCTCACCCTGCCGTGGCTCGGCTCGGGCGCCGTCGAGCACGACCACATCGAGGGAGACGACCACCCCATCGCGCTGAGCTGGACGCCCCAGGGGTCGTCCGACGCCGTGCCGATCGCCGAGGCCTGGCTCGATCCGCGGACCGACCAGCCCCTCACGAAGGCCCTGCCCGGCATCGACTGGGACGCCGTCGGCTGGGGTCGCGACGAGGTGCTGCCCTGGCTCGAGGCGATCTACATGAACCACCACGTGCTGCCCGACGCGGCCGGCACGATCCTCACGGGCGTGCTCGAACGACTCGGCGGGATCGACGGCACCGACTAGCGTCGCGCACGGGGGCGGGCCGCGCTGCCAGGATGGCGAGATGAGCGACTCGGCCGCACCGCGCCTCCTGAACCTGTTGGTCCTCGACGTCACCGACGAGGCCCGCGACGACCCGGCGTTCGAGCGCGAGCTCGACGAGTTGTCGACCTCGGTGGTCGCCGCCGCCGAACAGGTCGGCTTCGCGGTGCGCCGGGTGCCCGCGAACCGGCTCGGCGACGTGCGCACCGCCCTCGCCGAGGCCGACGCGGTGCTCGTCACCGGCGGTGAGGACGTCGACCCGAGCCACTACGGCGGGCCGTTCGACTACCCGGGGCGCGGCCAGACCTTCGCCGACGCCGACCGGGTGCAGTTCGAGGTGGTGCGCGGGTCCGTGGAGGCGCGGGTGCCGCTGGTCGGCATCTGTCGCGGCATGCAGGTGGTCGACGTCGCCCTCGGCGGCGACCTCGTGCAGCACCTCGACCACCCGGGCCACGTGAACCCCGACGACGCCTCGGACAGCATGGTCGACCACCCGGTCCGGCTCGCCGACGGCAGCACGCTCGCGACGATGCTCGGCACGACGTCGCTGGTCGTGCGCAGCTCGCACCACCAGGCGGTGGGGCGCTTGGGCGAGGGGCTGCGCGCGGTGGCCTGGGCCGACGACGGCACGGTCGAGGCCGTCGAGCACGACACGGCGCCGGTGTGGTGCGTCCAGTGGCACCCCGAGGACCGCGGGGCCACCGGCACGGTGCTGACCGACCTGCTCGTGGCGGCGCGCGACGCCGCCCTGGTTCGTCGAGAGGACGTTTGATCCGCTAACCATGGCTAAGGTGGGTGGCATGCCCCTGATTCCCCCGCCCTCGTGGCCGCGGGTCGAGTACGAGAGCCACCCCTGGGACGACGACGAGGACGCCCCGCTCTCCCGCCGGGCTCGACTGCGGTCACGCGGCCCGTACGAGGCCGCCGTCACCCCGGCCATCGCCGGGGCGGCCGCGCCGAACCTGCCCGCGGACCTCGTGGTCGACTGCGAGGACGCCGTCGCCGAGCTGGCCCGCTTCGACGCCGAGGTGGGCGCGTTCACCGCCCCTTTCGCGGCGATCCTGCTGCGGAGCGAGAGCGCGTCGAGCTCCGAGATCGAGAACCTCACGGCCATGCCCCGTGGCATCGCCCTCGCCGCCCTCGGCCGGAAGGCCGGGACGAACGCCCGGCTCGTCATCGCCAACGCGCACGCGATGGAGGCCGCCGTCGCCCTCGCCGACGACCTCGACGACGCTGCCGTGATCGCGATGCACGCGGCCCTCCTGGGCGACGAGCAACCGCATCACACGGGCCGCTGGCGCGATCAGCAGGTGTGGATCGGCGGCACGGGAACGAGCCCGCACACGGCGGACTTCGTGCCGCCCCGCGCCGAGAGGGTGCCGCGAGCCATGGACGACGTGCTCGCCTTCGCCCGTCGTGACGACCTGCCGGCCCTCGTGCACGTCGCGCTGACCCACGCGCAGTTCGAGACCATTCACCCCTTCCCCGACGGCAACGGCCGGACGGGTCGCGCGATCGTCCACTCGATGCTGAGACGGCTGGGCGTCATGCGTCAGGTGACGGTGCCGGTCTCGGCCGGCCTCCTGCGGGACGCCTCGGGGTACTTCGACGCACTCGGGGCGTATCGCGACGGCGACGTCGAGCCGATCGTCCGCGCCTTCACCCGCGCGACCGTCGAGGCGGTCGACAACGGCCGTTCGCTCGTTGCCGACCTGACCCGGCTCCGCCTGCAGTGGGACGAACTCACGACCGCCCGCGCGGGGTCGGTCGGTCGACGTCTGCTCGACGTGCTGCAACGCCAGCCCGTCGTCGACGTGCCGTCGGTCGCCCGCGAACTCGGGGTCGCGACGAACAACGCCCGGGCCGGCATCGAACGACTCGTCGACGACGGCATCGTGCGGCCGATCGGTGAGGCACGCCGCGGACGCCTGTACGAGGCGCCCGACGTGCTCGTCGCCCTCGACGCGTTCGCCGTGCGGGCCAAGCGCGGCCGACGACCCGGGCCCGGCGCCTAGCGCTCGCGGACGATCAGGGCCGAGGCCGCGGTCACGAGTCGGCGGGGCAGGAAGCGGTGCGCCTGGGCACCGATCGCGTTGCCGAGCCCGCTGACCACCACGGCGCGGCGACGGCGGACGGCCCGCAGTGCCGCGGTGACGACCTGCTCGGGCGTCTGGCGACCGCTCGTGAGGAAGTCGCTGCCGGTCGCGGCGAAGAACCCGGTCTCGGTCGCCCCCGGGCAGAGGGCCGTGACGGTGACGCCCGACCCGCGCACCTCGGCGTGCAGCGCCTCGCTGAACGAGAGCACGAACGCCTTCGTCGCCCCGTAGACCGCCATCGTCGGGATCGGCTGGAACGCCGCCGTCGACGCGACGTTGACCACCGTGCCGCGTCGGCGGGCCACCATGCCGGGCAGCAGCGCGCGCGTCAGCGCGACCACCTGTGAGCAGTTGAGGTGCAGCTGCGCCTGGACGGCGGCGGGGTCGGACTCGGCGAACGCCCCGTGCGAGCCGACGCCGGCATTGTTCACCAGCACGTCGATCGTGCGGTCGCCGACCGCGGCCAGCACGGTCTCGACCCCGCCGGGCGTCGACAGATCGGCGACCACGGCCGTGAACGACCCGGAGGCGCGGGTCGCCTCGAGCTCGGCCCTCACCTGCTCGAGGCGGTCGCCGCTCCGTGCCACGATCACCACGTCGTGGTCGGGCGCGAGCCGCCGGGCGAACTCGGCGCCGATGCCGCCGGAGGCGCCGGTGACGAGAGCGGTGGGCAGGGACGCGGTGGGTGCGGGCATGCCGTCCATCCTGCCCGACGGGGTGCCGGCTCTCCGACGGGGTCGCACCACCGATGCGTCGTCGAACCACGCGACGGGGTGGTTCGACGACGCATCGGTGGTGCGACCTCCGGCAGGAGGCGCGGGGCGGGGCCCAGCGGGCGCAGCGTCGGCCGGCCGGTCGGCGTCAGCCGACGGGCGCGACGACCACGTCGACGCCGGCGGCCGCGAACTCGGCCAGGGCCTCGGGCGCGGCCGTGGCGTCGGTGACGAGCGTCCAGCCCTCGGGCAGCGCCGCCCGGGCGTGGAACGTCGCGCGACCGAGCTTCGAGCCGTCCGCCAGCACGTAGACGCGCTCGGACTGGCGGCACATCAGCTCTTTGAGCCGGGTCTGCACGAGGTCCGCCTCGACCACGTGCCCCGAGGCGAGCACGCCGTCGGCGCCGAGGAACACCCGGTCGAAGGTCAGGCGCTCGAGCGCGGCCTCGGCCAGCGGTCCGACGAAGCCCTGGCTGGCCGGACGCAGCGTGCCACCGAGGCACTCGAGGTGGATGCCGTCCGAGTCGGCGAGCTGCTGGATGACGGCGATCGAGGTGGTGGCGACCGTCGCGACCAGACCCGAGCGCGCCTCCCGGGCGAGGGCCGCGACCGACGACCCGGCGTCCAGCAGCAGCGTCTCGCCGTCGTGGACGAGCGTGCGGGCGTACCGGGCGATCTCGGCCTTGGCCACCCCGGCCTCGCTGTTGCGCTGCCGGAAGGTCGGCTCGGCCCCGGGGGCGCCGAGCGGCATGGCCCCGCCGTAGGTGCGCGCGATCTCGCCGCGCCGGGTGAGCTCGGCGAGGTCGCGGCGGATCGTCGACGGGGTCACCTCGAAGCGGCGGCTCAGCTCGTCGACGCTCGCCAGCCCGGTGGTGTGGGCGAGCTCGACGATGTCGCGGCGTCGCTCCCGTGCCGTGGTGCTCATGCGATGGCCGTCCTGTTCGGTGGGGCGGGCGGCGTCACGCCGACGGTGCACCGACCTCGACGGCGTCGGCCGGGCTGGGCGACATCTCGACCGCCTGGCGCAGCGCCTCGATCATGCTACCGACGGCCACGACCCCGGTGCCGGCGATGTCGAACGCGGTGCCGTGGTCGACCGAGGTGCGGATCACGGGCAGCCCGACGGTGATGTTGACACCGGCCTCGATGCCGAGCACCTTCACCGGCCCGTGGCCCTGGTCGTGGTACATCGCCACGATGAGGTCGTAGTCGCCGCGACCGCCGAGGAAGAACGCGGTGTCGGCCGGCAGCGGTCCGACGGCGCGGATGCCGTCGGCCTGCAGCACCTCGATGGCGGGGGTGATCTTCTCGGCCTCCTCCCCGTAGCCGAACAGGCCGTTCTCGCCGGCGTGCGGGTTGATCGCGCAGACGCCGATGCGGGGGTCGTCGACGCCCGCGCGGCGCAGGGCCTCCCAGCCGCGGCGCACCGTGCGCTCGACCAGGCCGGGCTCGATCTTCGCGATGGCGTCGATCAACCCGATGTGGGTGGTCACGTGGATCACCTTGATCTTGGGCGTCGAGAGCATCATCGACACCTCGCCGACGCCCATGAAGTGGGCCAGCAGCTCGGTGTGACCGGGGAACACGTGACCGGCCTCGTGCAACGCCGCCTTGTTCAGCGGTGCGGTGCAGATGCCCTGCACGAGGCCGGCCATGCCGAGCTCGCACGCGATGCGGATGTACTCGTACGCGGCGTGGCCGGCCTCGGCCGAGACGGCACCCCAGGGCAGGTCGGCCGAGAGCAGGTGCGGGTCGACGACGTTGATGCGGCCGGGGCTGAAGACGGCGTCGGCGGGGCCGTCGACCTCGACGATCTCGGCCTCGACGCCGAGCGCGGCGGCCCCCAGCCGCAGTCGGTGGGCGTCGCCGACGACGACCGGGCGGGCGTCGCGGTAGGCGGCCTCGTCGAGCAGCGCGCCGACGGTCACCTCGGGTCCGACGCCGGCGCCGTCGCCCATGGTGACGGCGATGAACGGCCGCGTGTCGGGTGTCGTCGTGGTCATGGGGGTTCTCCGTTTCGTGGGGGCGCCGGACGCGGCCGACGCGGTGAGGTCATGGGGGTCGGCGCCGGCGCGCGTGCGGCGCACCAGGTCGACGAGGTCGGCGAGCACGGTGGGGCCGCCGAAGCTGCCGGGCTTCGTGGCGACGAGCCGGCCGTCGCCCGCGGTGCCCCGCCCGTCGGCCGCGAGGCTGAGGACGGCACCGTGCTCGACCTGCGCGAGCGGCCGCAGGGTGGTCGTGGCGAGCCGGTCGAGCACCGCGCGGGCGGTCTCGCCGCCGGTCAGCACGAGGTCGAGGTCGAGGTCGACGCCGACCCGGGCGACGACCTCGGCGAGGGCCGCCGACCCGACGAGCGGGTCGGGCAGGCGCCGTGCGGTCACCGTCAGCACGGCGACGGACGACCGGGACAAGGAGGCGCGGGTCACCTCGACGAGGTCACCCGCGTCGTCCGCCGGGTCGAGCACGTGCACGTCCGCACCGGTCGCGGCGAGCACGTCGGCGTGGCCGCGGGCCACCTCGGCGGCCGAGCCGACCACGACGAGGACGGGTCGCACGGGCCCGGCCCCACCACGGTGCGCGACGTCGTCGGACGCGAGAGCGTGGCCGCCCGGAGCCACCGCCGGGTCCACGCCCGGAGCCACCGCGTCGGCGAGGGCGGCGGCGAGCGCGGCGCTGCCCGCGAGGGCGACGGGCCGACGGACCCCGGGGCGGTCGGACAGCCGGAGAACGGCCGCGACCACGGCCGCGAGGTCGTCGTCGGTCTCGGCGTCGACGAGGGCGAGGGCTCCCCCGACGAGTGCGTCGTCGAGGCGAGCGGCGAAGGCGACCGGACCCGAGCGAACGACGTCGAGGCCGACGAGGGCCGACGGGTGGTCGACCAGTTCGGCGAGGGTCGCGGGGGCGTCGCGCGGTTCGAGGTGCCAGAGGGGCGTCTCGGCCAACGGTCGCCCGTCGACGAGGGGCCGCCCGCCGACGACCGTGCGCCCGAGAGCGGGCAACGCCCCCGCCACGACCACGTCGTAGCCTCGGCCGGTCAGGGCCTCGAGCTCGGGCCCGACGTGACCGCGCCAGAGCGAGTCCGTCTTCTTCAGGACGAGGGTGCCGACCGGCAGGGGCAGCGTGTCGATGGCGACCCGCGCCTCCTCGGCGGTGCCGGCGCGGGTGCCGACGTCGACGACCGTGACCCCGGTGGCCGGCCCGGACGGCACGCCGAGCGAGACCGAGGTCTCGTGACCGCGCAGCCGGAACTGCTCGGCGGTCTCGGCGGCGCCGGACAGGTCGTCGGCGATGACGGTGATCGGGGTCATGATGCGGCCATCCTGACACGACTGCGCGTTGTGCGCCAATGGTCTTGCGCGAAACGCGCAGCCCTGGCACAGTGTCATCCAGCCCGGACGAGGGCGTCGCAGCGCTACGGGACCGGGCGCCGTCGACCTCGTCGAACCCCTGGATCGAGAGGTCGATGATGACCGTTCCGTTCGCGGACCACGAGATGTCGCGCCGTACCCTGCTCCGCTGGGGTGCCGCCGCCGGACTCTTCGTGACCGCCACCAGCCTCGCCGGCTGCGCCGGTCCGACCGGGCTGCCCGGGCCCGGCACGCTGACCCTGGCCCTCAACCGCTCGCTGGTCAGCCTCGACAACAAGCTGAACCAGTTCGACGCGGCCGTCACGGTGCAGCGGGCGGTGCGCCAGGCGCTCACGCGCATCGGCCCCGACATCACGCCCGAGCTCGTGCTCGCCGAGAGCTTCGAGCCGACGAGCGACACGCAGTGGACGGTCCGGCTGCGCGAGGGCGTCCGCTACTCGGACGGCACGCCCGTCACGGTCGCCGACGTCGCCACCGCACTGCAGATGTACGAGCAGGTGCAGGGCTCGTTCGTCGCCAGCTTCTTCCCCGAGTTCCCGACCGTGACCGCGATCGACGAGCGCACCTTCACGCTCGACTCGTCGCAGCCGATCCCGGTGCTCGACGCCTTGATGAGCAACATCCTGATCACCCCGGCCGCGGCCAACAAACCGGAAGAGCTGCAGGACGGCGTGGGCAGCGGCCCGTTCGTCGTCACGCGCTTCAACCGCGGCGCCGGCACCTACAGCCTGACCCGCAACGAGCAGTACTGGGGCGAGGCCCCCGGCGTCGACCGGGTCGAGGTGCGGTTCCTGCCCGAGGAGTCGAGCCGGGTGATCGCGCTGCGCAGCGGCGAGGTCGACGTCATCGACTCGATCACGCCCGACTCGGCGACGCAGCTGCAGGGACTGCCCGGGATCGCCCTCGACGAGGCCTCGAGTCTGCGCATCAACCAGATCTTCTACAACTTCCGCAAGCCCGAGGGGCACCCGCTGGCCGACGCCCGGGTGCGCGAGGCGCTCAGCCACGCGATCGACGGCCGCGCCCTCGTGCGCGACGTGCTGACCGACTCGGTGACGCAGGCGGACGGCGTCGTGCCGCCGAGCCTGCTCGGCTACGCGAAAACGGGCGAGTACACCTACGACCCCGACCTCGCCCGGCGCACGCTCGCCGAGCTCGGGGCGAGCGACCTGACCTTGCGCATCATCTGGGAGACCGGCGAGTTCGCCGGCGACACCTTCATCATGGAGGCCCTCGTCGAGATGTTCGGCGCGATCGGCGTGCGGACCACGCTGCAGCAGTTCGAGCCCGGTGGCGACATCCTGCAGTGGCGCCAGGGCAAGGCCGGCGACTGGGACCTGCTCGGCAACGGCTTCTCGGCCCCCACCGGCCTCGCGCTGACCATCTTGCAGGGCATGTACGCGGGCACCGCCGAGAAGGAGCAGACCCGCGACACCTACCAGGGCTACGTGCAGCCCGACGTGGCCGAGGCGATCGCCCGCGCGTCCACCGAACCCGACGCGACGCTGCGCCAGCAGCGGCTCGCCGAGGCGCAGCAGGCGGCGTGGGACACCTGGCCCTGTGCCTGGGCCTTCGTGCCCAAGTCGGTGCTCGCCCGTCGCGAGCGGGTCGAGCGCCTCGCCCTCGCGTCGTCCAACACGTATCCGCTCGCCGACGTCCGACTGGGGGCCTGACCATGGCGACCTACATCCTCAAGCGCCTCGGCCAGGGCCTGCTCACCGTGTTCCTCACGGTGTCGACGGTCTTCGTGCTGATCCGCCTCGCCCCCGGCGACCCGGCCGTGGCCTACGCCGGGCCGCTCGCGACGAACGAGCAGCTCGCCGCCGTGCGCGAGCAGTTCGGGCTCGACGACCCGCTGCTGCAGCAGTACGGCGTGTTCCTGCAGCAGCTGTTCACGGGCAACCTGGGCACCTCGTACTCGTTCCAGGCACCGGCCGTGCAGGTCGTCCTCGAACGACTGCCGTACACGTTGACGCTCTCGTTCGCGGCGATCCTGCTGGCGGCCGTCGTGTCGATCCCGCTCGGCGTCTGGATGGCCCGCCGCACCGACACCCGCAGCGAGACCGGCGTCAACGTCGTCGCGATCGCCGGCCAGTCGATGCCCGACTTCTGGACCGGCATCCTGCTGCTCAGCGCCTTCGCCGTCGTGATCCCGATCTTCCCGGCCTCGGGCTTCGCGACCTGGGGCGGCCTCGTCCTGCCGACCGTGACGATCGCCATCCTGCAGGTGGCGCTCATCTCCCGACTCGTCCGACGCGAGATGGCGACCAACTTCTCGGCGCCCTACCTGACCGTGGCCCGGTCGCGTGGGGTCTCGGAGCGCGCCCTCACCTGGCGCTACGCCATGGGCAACTCGGCGATCCCGGTCTTCACGGCCCTCGGCACCCGGTTCGCGGCGATGCTCAACGGCGTCGTCGTGGTCGAGGTCGTGTTCGCCTGGCCCGGCGTCGGGTCGCTCATCGTGCGGGCACTCGAGACCCGCGACTACCCCCTCATCCAGGCGACCGTGCTGGTCACGTCGCTGCTCGCCGTCGGCGTCCAGCTGCTGATCGACCTCGCCTATCCCCTGCTCGATCCGCGCGTGCGGCTCGGAAAGGCGAGTGCCGCATGACCCGCACCGACACCACCGGACGCCCGTCCGGCCCGGCGACCGCCGGCCCGTCCGGCCGGACCCCCGAGGAGGCGCGACCCACCGCGGTCACGCCCCGCCTGCTGAAGAGGTCCGAAGCGGCCCGACGGACCTCCGCCGCCCGCGTCAAGCTCTGGGTCGGGGCGATCTGCGCCCTCGTGGTCATCATCCCGATCGTGCTGGCGCAGGCCCTGCCGCTGCCCGACGCGAACGGCCAGGACCTCGGCAACCGCCTCGCGCCTCCGTTCACCGCCGGTCACCTGTTCGGCACCGACCAACTGGGTCGCGACCTGCTCTCGCGGGTGCTGCACGGCGGCCAGGTCTCGCTCGCGATCGGCGTGCTCGCCGTCCTCGTCTCGGGTGCCATCGGCGTGGTGCTCGGCTCGATCGCCGGGTTCTACGGGCGCTGGGCCGACACGCTGATCAGCCGCCTGCTCGAGGCGCAGATGTCGCTGCCGCTGCTCATGATGCTGCTGCTCGTCGTGGCGCTGTTCGGCCCGTCGATCCCCGTGATCACCTTCGTGATCGCGATCGCGCAGTGGCCCGAGGTGGCCCGGCTGACCCGCTCGCTCGTGCTCGTCGAACGCGAGAAGCCGTACGTCTCGTCGGCCCGGACGCTCGGCCTGAACCGCTTCACCATCCTGCTGCGCCACGTCGTGCCCAACGTCATCAAGCAGGCGACGCTCGTCGTGCTGCTGCTGCTCGCCCAGGCCGTGCTGCTCGAGAGCGCCCTGAGCTTCCTCGGGGCGGGTCCGCAGCGACCGTTCGCCACCTGGGGCCGCATCATCTCGGACGGCCAGGACTACGTCACCACGGCCTGGTGGATGGTCACCATCCCCGGCCTGTTCATCGTGTTGCTCGTCGTCGGGGTGAACCTGCTGGGCGACGCCCTGCGGGACCGGCCGCGCCGGTCGGCGGCCTCGCGCCTCCGTCGGTTCGTCGGGCTGCGCCCGTCGACCTCGGCGTCGACCTCGGCGCCGACCTCGACCCCGAAGAAGGGAACGATCGCATGACCCCCGTGACCGACGACTCCGTCGACCCCGACCTGCTGCTCGAGGTGCGCGACCTGCAGATCGAGCTGATGACGACGAACGGCATCGTGCGCGCCGTCGACGGCGTCTCGTTCCACATCGCCCGCGGCGAGACCGTCACGATCATCGGCGAATCGGGGTCGGGCAAGTCGACCACCGCGATGGGCGTGCTGCAGCTGCTGCCCGCCGACCTCGCCGTGGTCTCGGGCCACGTGCGCATCACCGGACTCGACGTGCTCGCCTCCGCCTCGGCCGTGCGGACGGTGCGCGGCCGGGCGGTCGCGCTGATCCCGCAGGACCCCATGACGGCGCTCAGCCCGGTGCGGTCGATCGGCTCGCAGGTCGGTGAGGCGATCCGCATCGCCGGGGCCGCCAGCGGTCGGGCCGCCGTGACCGCGCGGGCCGTGCGCCTCCTCGAACAGGTGCACATCCCCGAACCCGACGCCCAGCTGCGGAAGTTCCCGCACCAGCTCTCGGGCGGCATGCTGCAGCGCGTGCTGATCGCCATCGCCCTGGCCTGCGAGCCGCAGCTCATCGTCGCCGACGAGCCGACCAGCGCCCTCGACGTCACGGTGCAGGCCGGCATCCTCGACCTGCTGCTCGAACTGCAGGAGCAGCGCGGCATCGGCCTGCTGATGATCACCCACGACCTCGGGGTCGCCCGCCTGGTGTCCGACCGCATCCACGTCATGAAGGCCGGCGTCTTCGTCGAGTCGGGCGACGTGCGACAGATCGTCGAGCACCCCGCCGAGCCGTACACGCAGGGGCTGCTCGCCGCGGTGCCCACCCTGGGTGCCTGGGACGAGACCCCGTCCACACCCGCCACGACCAGCACCGACCGACCGGAGGCCACCCGTGTCTGACACCATCCTCGAGGTCGACGACCTGGTCGTCGACTACGGCAGCGGCTCGACCGCGCACCGCGCCGTCGACCACGTGTCGTTCTCGGTGCGCCGCGGCAGCACCTTCGCCATCGTGGGCGAGTCGGGCTGCGGCAAGTCCACGATCGCCAAGGCGGTCATGCGGCTGTTGCAGCCGACCAGCGGGCGCATCGTGCTCGACGGCACCGACCTGGCGACCCTGTCGGAGGCGCGGCTGCGGCCCCTGAGGCACCGCTTCCAGATGGTCTTCCAGGACCCGTACGGCTCGCTCGACCCGCACCTGAGCGCCCGCGACATCGTCGCCGAACCGCTCCGGCTGAAGGGCGTGCGCTCGGCCCAGGACCGGGCCACCGAGGCGGCCCGCCTGATCGACCGCGTCGGCCTGCCCTCGACCGCGCTCGACCGTCGGCCGCACGAGTTCTCGGGCGGCCAGCGCCAGCGCATCGGCATCGCGCGGGCGCTCGCGTCGAGCCCCGACCTGCTCATCTGCGACGAGGCGACCAGCGCGCTCGACGTGTCGGTGCAGGCGCAAGTGCTCGAGCTGCTGCGCGAGATCCAGGTCGACACCGGCATCACCTACGTCGTCATCTCGCACAACCTCGGCGTCGTGCAGCAGATCAGCGAGAGCGTCCTCGTCATGAAGCAGGGCGCCGTCGTCGAGCAGGGCGCCACGGCGCAGGTGCTCACCTCGCCCACCGAGGACTACACACGGCGGCTGCGCCGGGCCGCCCTCGACCCCGCCACGATGACGGGCGTGAAGCCCCGCCACGTCGTCCGCAGCCTCTCGTTGGGAGCCACCGCATGAGCCGGACCGACACCGCCCGGACCGACACCGTCGCCGACGCCGACACCGCCGTGACGGGCGACGCGGCGGCCACCCGACCCGCGCCTCCTCGGCTCGTGCTCGGCACGATGACCTTCGGCGACACCGTCGACGAGGCCACCGCCGCCCGGATGCTCGACACCGCGCGCGACGCGGGCGTCAGCTGGATCGACACCGCCAACGCGTACGTCGGCGGCACGACCGAGACGATGCTCGGCCGCCTGCTCGCCGGGCGACGCGACGAGATCGTGCTCGCCTCGAAGGCCGGCATGCCGCACGCCGACGCGGGCGGCCTGCCGCCGCTCTCGGCCGTGGCCCTGCGCGCGAGCGTCGAGGCCAGCCTGCGCCGCCTCGGCACCGACCGGCTCGACCTGTTCTACCTGCACCAGCCCGACCGCATGACGCCGCTCGACGAGACCCTGTCGACGGTCGCCGCGCTCGTCGCCGAGGGCAAGGTGCTCTCGCTCGGCGTCTCGAACTTCGCCGCCTGGCAGATCGGCGACGTCGAACGCGTGGCCGACGCCGTGGGAGCTCCCCGCCCGGTCGTCGCACAACAGCTGTGCAACCTCGTGGCCCGCCGTCTGGACGACGAGTACCTCGAGTTCGCGAGCGTCCACGGGCTCGAGACGATGGTCTACAACCCGCTCGGCGGTGGCCTGCTGACCGGTCGGCACCGGTTCGACGAGACGCCGACCGACGGGCGCTTCGGCGACTCGGCCCTCGCCGAGATGTACACGAAGCGCTACTGGGACGCCGACCTCTTCGTCGCGATCGACCGACTGTCGGGCGTCGCGGCCGAGGCCGGGGTGACGCTCGTCGAGCTCGCCCTGCGCTGGGTGGCGTACCGGCCCGAGGTCGGTTCGGTGCTGCTCGGCGGCTCCCGGCCCGAGCAGCTGACCGCCAACGTCGCCGCGATCGCCGACGGGCCGCTGCCCGACGAGGTCGTGGCGGCCTGCGACGAGGTCGGACGCTCGTTGCGGGGGCCGATGCCTCCGTACGCGCGCTGACCCGCGCCTCCTGACCTCCCCCGACCGAACCGCACGCACCGCGCACACCGCACGAGAGAGAGCACCATGAGCACCGCCAGCGACTTCGCCCGCACGATCCGCCGCCGCGAGAGGGCGGTCGGCTACTGGATCACCCTCGACGCCCCGCCGGCGACCGAGCGCATCGCGCGGCTCGGCTACGACTACGTCTGCCTCGACGCGCAGCACGGCCTGTTCGGCTACCAGGGCATGATGACCGGCCTGCTCGCGATCGACGCGGGGCAGACCTCGGCCGGCCTGGTGCGGGTCGAGGCGAACGACATCACGCCCATCGGCAAGGCCCTCGACGCCGGGGCGGCCGGCATCATCGTGCCGCTCGTCGACACGGCCGAGGACGCCGCCGCGGCGGTGCGCAGCGCGAAGTACCCGCCGCACGGCCGCCGCTCGTACGGCCCCATGCGGTCGAGCCTGCGCATCGGCCCCGTGCCGGCCGACGCGAACGACACGACGATCGTGCTCGCCATGATCGAGACGCCCGACGGGCTCGCGAACGTCGAGGCGATCGCGGCCACCCCCGGGCTCGACGGCCTCTACGTCGGCCCGAGCGACCTCTGCATCGCGGTGGGCGGGGCGTACCCGGGCGACCCGGCCGTGCAGGAGGCCTTCGACGCCGCCCTCGTCCGCGTGGCGGCGGCGGCCGAGGCGGCGGGCATCGCGGCGGGCATCCACACGCCGCACGGCGACGTCGCCCGGCAACGCCTCGCGGCGGGTTACACGTTCGCGACCGTGGCCGGTGACCTCAACCACCTCGAGGCCGCCGCACGCGACCACCTGCGGCGGGCGACCGCGACGGACGACGCCGACGCGACCGCAGGAGGCGCGGCGTGAGCAGGCAGGACACAACGGCGGATCAAGGCGCCGCGGTCCCGGTCGGGGCTGTGGGCGTCGACGGGGCGGACGACGCGGACGGCGTCGTCGCCGACGGCCGGCTGCGGCCCGACGCGGCGGGACGCTCCTGGTCGTACCTGCCCACGGCGACGGTCCAGTCGCACGCGGCCAACCTCGCCGAACTGCCCGACGGTCGCCTGGCCTGCGTCTGGTTCGGCGGCACGCAGGAGGGCGTCTCGGACATCCACGTCTGGTTCTCGACCCTCGACTACGAGGTCTGGTCCGAGCCCGTGCGGCTCAGCGACGACCCCGCGCGCTCCGAGCAGAACCCGGTGCTCTTCACGGCCCCCTCGGGCGACGTCTGGCTGCTCTACACGGCACAGCGGGCGGGCAACCAGGACTCGGCCGAGGTGCGCCGCCGGGTCTCGACCGACGGCGGGGCGACCTGGGGCGAGCCGTCGACGCTCTTCCCGGCCGACGAGACCGGCGGTGTGTTCGTCCGGCAGCCGCCGCTCGTCACCCGGGCAGGCGACCTGCTCGTGCCGGTGTTCCGCTGCGTGACGACCCCCGGGCAGGCGTGGGTGGGCGACCACGACACGAGCTCGGTGATGACCTCCCGGGACGGCGGCGCCACGTGGGGTGAAGTCGCCGTCCCGGGCAGCACGGGGGCCGTGCACATGAACGTGCACGAGCTGCCGGACACCTCGCTGCTCGCGCTCTTCCGCAGCCGCTGGGCCGACGCCGTCCACGAGTCCCGCTCGACCGACGGCGGCCGCACCTGGACGGCGCCCGTGCCGACCGAGCTGCCCAACAACAACTCGTCGGTGCAGTGGGTGCCGCTCGCCGACGGCCGCCTCGCGATCGTGTACAACCACCGCCGGGCCGACGCCACGACCGAGCGCCGGCTCGGGCTCTACGACGAGATCGACGAGTCCGGCATCGTCGAGCAGGCCGCGCTGCTCGGCTCGGACGCGGACGCCGACCAGGAGGCGCGGGCCGGGTCGCCTGCGGAGGGGGGCCGGACGGCGTTCTGGGGCACGCCCCGGGCTCCGATGTCGCTGGCGGTGTCGACGGACGGTGGGCGCAGCTGGCCGCACCGCGTCGACCTCGAGGACGGCGACGGGTGGTGCCTCTCGAACAACTCCCGCGACGGGCTGAACCGCGAGCTGTCGTACCCGAGCATCACGCAGACGAGCGACGGTGCCGTGCACGTGGCCTACACCTGGCACCGCCGGGCGATCCGCCACGTGCGCCTGTCGCCCGCCGACCTTCCCGGCGGGCCCGACCTGCCCGGCGTGCGCGACCCGTCCGGTGCGGACGTCGGGGACTGAGCCGTGGCCGACGACGAGACACAGCGCGGGCCGGGCACCGACCGGCACGCCGTCGTCACGGGCTGCAGCTCGGGCATCGGGCGGGCGATCGCCGGGTTCCTGTTGGCCGAGGGGTGGCGGGTGACCGGGCTCAGCCGGCGCGCGGTCGACCTGGGCGAAGCGTTCTCGTGGGTCGGCTGCGACCTGTCGGTACCCGGTGACGTCGCGGCGGCGGTCGCCGACGTCGAGCCGGTCGACGCGATCGTCCACGCGGCCGGGTTCCAGGTCGCCGCCCCGCTCGGGCGGCTCGACCCCACCGCCCTCGAGGGCATGTTTGCCGTGCACGTGGGGGCCGCGGCCGCCCTCGTCGACTCGCTCGTCGACCGGCTGTCCGACGGCGGTCGCATCGTGCTGATCGGCAGCCGTACCGCCGTCGGGGTCGCCGGCAAGAGCCAGTACGCGGCGACGAAGGCGGCCCAGGTCGCGCTGGCCCGCAGCTGGGCGGCCGAACTGGCGCCGCGGGGCGTCACCGCCAACGTCGTGGCGCCGGGGCCCACCGACACGCCGATGCTCGCCGACCCGGCCCGCGCCTCCTCGGCTCCGGTCGTGCCGCCGCTGGGCGCGCTCGTCGACCCGGTCGACGTGGCCGCGCTCGTGGCGTTCGTGCTCGGGCCACACGGACGGAGCATCACGGGGCAGGCGCTCGTCGTCTGCGGCGGCGCCTCGCTCTGAGAGAGGTCGGGGTGCGGCGTCCTGGCCGAAAAACGAGGAGCGAACACGAGTTGTTTTGAATCATTCAAAAGAAGGCGTATGGTGGTGGCAACACCGACGGAGGCCAGGGCCACCGTCGAGCATCTCGGCGCAGCCCTCCCCGCCGGTGGCCGCCCGCTCGATCCCCCGATCGCGGGCCCCCGACCGACACGACCCGCCAAGCCTCGAGGAGTCACCATGGACACCACCGCCACGACCACCCGCACCCCCGCCACCCCGCTCGGCGGCCGCTACGTCAGCACGCCCGCCGCCCCGACGGTCGGCTCCTACGTCGGCTCGCTCGCCGCCGACGTCGCCCCCGGTTCGTACGTCAGCACCTCGGCTCGCCGAGACCTGTCGATCGGCCGCTACACCGCCAGCGTGCTGCGTCGCCTCTCGTCGGCCACGGCATCCGTCCGCACGGCCACGGGCACGATCCACACCGCGACCGGTTCGATCCGCACCGCGTAGTCGTCACCGGTCGGGGTCGCCTCACCCCGACCGTCCCGCCCGGGCGGCCCGTCCGGGCTGCCCCACCAGACCCGGGCCCGCCGCGCGACCTGA
>NZ_LMLG01000001.1:68268-70211 GCF_001421865.1 Frigoribacterium sp. Leaf44 | reverse complement strand
GTGCCGCTCACCTGCGAAGGTGAGCGGCACGTCGTGACATCCCTGTGGCCAGGCCAGGCCAGGCCAGGCCCGACCCGGCAGCCGACCGGACTAGAGCGTCGCGGCCGAGGGGTCCCAGCTCTCGTCGAGCGGCACCGGCTGCTGCACGGCGGACTCGACGGAGACCGGCGCACCCTGCTCGGCGGCCGACGAGATCGCCAGCAGCACGTCGAGCACGTGCGAGGCGACGGCCCCGCTGGCACGCTCGGCGTCGCCACCGCGGATCGCCCGCGCCAGGTCGAGCACGCCCGACCCGCGTCCGTAGGTCGACCCCACGGCGGCGAGCGTCTCGGGCTCGTCCTGGCCGAAGCGCCACAGGCTCGAGTCGCCCTCGAACGTGTTGGGGTCGGGCAGCACGAGGGTGCCCTCGGTGCCGCTGATCTCGACGAAGCCCATGCGGGGCAGCGCGTTCTGGAACGAGAACGTCGACTGCGCCGACTGCCCGCCCGCGAACTCGATGAGCGCCGCGTGGTGCGTCGGCACCTCGACCGGGAAGGTCTGGCCCGCGCGCGGGCCGCTGCCGATGGTGCGCGTGTCGAACGACTTCGACGAGACCGCGCTGACGCGGCTGGCCGAGCCGAACGCGTGCACCAGGGTCGTCACGTAGTACGGCCCCATGTCGAAGAGCGGACCGGCCCCGAGTGCGAACAGGAAATCGGGGTTGGGGTGCCACGACTCGGGCCCGGGCACGTGGAACATCGTGGTCGCCGTCAGGGGCTGGCCGATGTCGCCGCGGGCGATCGCGCGCATCGCGGTCTGGATGCCGGCGCCGAGCACGGTGTCGGGCGCACAGGCCACGCGGACGCCGGCCGCCTCGGCAGCGGCGAGCAGGTCGCGCGCGGACTCGTGGTCGAGGGCGAGGGGCTTCTCGCTCCAGACGTTCTTGCCGGCGGCGATGATCTGACGTCCGACCTCGGCGTGCACGGCCGGGATCGTCAGGTTGACGACGATCTCGATCTCGTCGATCGCGAGCAGTTCGTCGACCGTGCCGTGACCCGGGACGCCGTACGTCTCGGCCTGCGCCTTGGCACGGTCGAGGTCGAGGTCGGCGACGAAGAGCACCTCGAGGTCGGCGAACTGCGTCATGTTCTCGAGGTAGGTGCCGCTGATGACGCCCGCGCCGATGACGCCGACGCCGACGCGTCCCGTGCGGCCGGCGGTCGTGTCGACGCCGCTCACTTGTCGTTCTCCTGCAGCCAGGCGAAGGACTCGGCGACGCCGTCGAAGACGTCCTTCGCGTAGTCGTCGAACTCGACGACGCGCAGCGCGTGCGGCGCGGCGGCGAGCACGGCGGCGACGTCGACGTCGCCCTGGCCGGCCGGGGTCTGGTTCTTGAAGGCGGCGGCGAGCGCGTCGGGCACCTCGAGGGCGCTCTCGCTGCTGGGCAGGGCGGTCGCGATGTCGCCCGAGATCTTGCCGTCCTTGACGTGGAGGAACTGCACACGGTCACCCAGCGAGCGCAGCAGCACCGGGGTGTCCATGCCGCCGACGGTCGACCAGAAGGTGTCGATCTCGAGGACGACGTCGTCGTTCAGGCGCTCGAGGAAGAAGTCGTAGACGGGACGGCCGTCGGCCTTGTTCGCGAACTCCCACTGGTGGTTGTGGTAGCCGAACCTCAGGCCCGATGCCGCGGCGAGCACCTGCAGCTCGTTGACGCGGTCGGCGATCTTCCGGGCGTCGTCGGCGGTCTGCCAGCGGTCGCTCGGGATGAACGGGTCGATGACGGTGCCGATGCCGAGCTGGGCCGCGGCGGCGAAGGCGCGCTCGGGCTCGTCGGAGTCGATGACGGGGGCGTGGCCCGAGGGGGCGGTGACGCCGGAGGCGGCGAAGGCCTTCTCGAACTCGTCGGCACGCTCGACGAACGAGTAGGGCTCGACCTGGGTGAAGCCGATCTCGGCGATGCG
>NZ_LMLG01000001.1:66788-68227 GCF_001421865.1 Frigoribacterium sp. Leaf44 | reverse complement strand
GACGAGGTCATGGGATGACTCCTTTGTCGTGAGGGTTCCGGTGGTCTGCGCACAACTCTGTCACTTATGTCGACGGATGACAAAAGTTCGTCCGAAATCGACGCATTCGCTTGCCCGGGCGACACCTGCTGTGTATTCTGCGAACACCTAGCGCGACTAGGTTTTGACTCGAGGAGGCGTCATGGCCAACCCAGGCCCCACCGGCACGCAGGGCGTGCTCACCCAACCCGTCAGCACCGTGAGGGTGTCGCGGGGCTACATGATCGCGCTGGGGCTCGCCCAGTTCGGCCTGTTCGCCGCTCTGCTCTCGCCGGTGTACGTGAGCATGCAACTCAAGGCCCAGCAGCTGAACCCCGACGACCCGGCGAGCATCATCGGGCTCGTCCTGCCGTTCGGCGCCTTCGGTGCACTGCTCGCGAACCCGCTCGTCGGCGCCCTGAGCGACCGCACGCGCACCCGGTGGGGCCGCCGCCGCCCCTACCTCGTCGGCGGCATCGTCGTCTTCACGCTCGCCCTCGCCTGGCTCGCGTTCGCCCCCACCGTGCTGCAGCTCGGCATCGCGTGGGTGATCGCCCAGATCGCGGCCAACGCCGTGCTCGCCGCCCTGACCGCGAGCTTCGCCGACAACGTGCCGCAGTTCCAGCGCGGCAAGGCCTCGAGCGTCATCGCCCTGGCACAGAACATCGCCGTCCTCGCGGGCACCTACCTCGCCGTGCTGTTCGTCGCGAACCTGCCGGTGCTCTTCATCGCGCCGGGCGTCCTCGCGATCGTGCTGATCCTCGTCTACGCGGTCGTCGCCCGCGACGACCTGCCCGAGTACGAGCTCAAGCCGTTCACCTTCGTCAACCTGGTCAGCTCCTTCTGGACGAACCCCCTCGAGCACCGCGACTTCGCCTTCGCCTGGTGGTCGCGGTTCCTGATCATCCTCGCGACGTTCATGTTCACGACCTATCGACTGCTCTACATGCAGGAGCACCTCGGCATCTCGGACGTCGCCGACGCCACGGCCGCGGTCGCCTTCGGCGTCCTGCTCTACACGATCGCGTTGATGGCGAGTGCCGCGCTCTCGGGCTGGCTGAGCGACAGGCTCAAGATGCGCAAGGTCTTCGTCGGAGGCTCGACCGCCCTCTTCGCGGTCGGCCTGATCCTGCTGGCCCATGCCGAGACCGTCACCGGCTTCTACGTCGCCGAGGTCGTCATGGGCTTCGCCTACGGCATCTACGCCGCCGTCGACACCGCCCTCGTCGTCGACGTGCTGCCGAACGCCGACCGTCCGGGCAAGGACCTCGGCGTCATCAACATCGCCAACGCCCTGCCGCAGTCTCTCGCCCCGGCGATCGCGCTGTTCTTCCTCGGCATCGGCAACACCGGCTCGGGCAACTACACCCTGATGCTCTGGGCCGCCGGCGTCGCGGCGATCCTCGGCGCCCTGGCCGTCA
>NZ_LMLG01000001.1:0-66745 GCF_001421865.1 Frigoribacterium sp. Leaf44 | reverse complement strand
GTGCGACGGCCTACCGTCGCACACGCCATGACGCCCCCGACCGACACCTCCGCCGCCACCCCCGCCACCGCCGGTCCGGGTGACCACCGGGTCGTACCCACGGTCGGCCCGGTGGCCGCCCCGGACCTGCACCTCATGACCTACAACGTGCGGCGGCGCATGCCGCAGGTGCTGACCACCCGTCACGCGCTGGCCGACCGGTGGTCGTCCCGGCTGCCGGCGCTGCGCCTCCTGCTCGAGGCCGAGCGACCCTCGGTGCTGGGCATCCAGGAGGCGCTACCCGACCAGTCCGCGCAGCTCGCGGACGCCCTCGGCGCCGACTACGCCTCGGTCGGCACGGGTCGCGACCGCGACCGCGGCGGCGAGCGCGTCGAGCTGTACGTCGACACCGCCCGGCTGAGGATCGTCCGCCACGAGGCGCTCTGGCTCTCGGCCACCCCCACGGTGCCGGGGTCGCGCTCGTACGGCAACATGATCCCCCGCACGGCCGTCCACGCCGAGCTCGAGGACCTCGCGACCGGAGCCCGACTGCACGTGGTCGTGACGCACTTCGACCACCTCTCGGCCCGCTCGCGGCGACACTCCGCCGTGCAGCTGCGCACCTTCACCGACGCCCTCGACGGGCCCGTCGTCGTGATGGGCGACTTCAACGCCGTGGTCGACTCCCCCGCGCACCGCGAACTGACCCGCGGCAGGCTGGTCGACAGCCGCGTGGTGGCCGACGTGCGGCTCGACCCGGGCTGGGGCTCGTACTCGAACTACGGCCCGCCCCGCACCGGCGGCCGCCGCCTGGACTGGCTGCTCGTCGACACCGGGGCCCACGTCGAGCGGGCCGGCGTCGGCGGGGTCCGTCCCGGCGGCGTCGCCCCCTCCGACCACGACCCGGTGCACGCCGTCGTGCGCTGGCCGTCCGGGCACGCCGGACACCGTCCCGCCGAGCACCGTCCCGCAGAGCACCACCCCGAGGAGTCCTGAGATGCCCACCGTCGCCGAGACCTTCCTCCGCCGCCCGCACGGAGTCCTCGAGTACGTCGCCGACGCCGTCCGCGTGGTCGCCGCGCTGAGCGTCGTCGTGGTCGGCGTCGGCTGGGGCGTCGTCGAGATCGCCGTGCTGATGCTGGCCCTGCTCGGCACCCTCGTGCCCCGCATGCTCGGCCTCCGGGCGACGTTCGACCTGATGGTCGGCGTCGCCGCGCTGGGCGCCGCCTGGAGCAGCGTCTTCGAGCTCTACACCCGGGTCACGGGCTACGACACGGTCGTGCACTTCGTGCTCAACGGCCTGCTCGCCGCGGTGTTCGTCGTCCTGGCCCACCGCGCCGGCTGGATCGTGTCGCCGGGCCGCCGTGACGGACGAGGAGGCGCGGGTCGCTCCGCCCGCGTCGGCTCAGTCCTGCTGACGGTCGCGTTCGGCCTGGCGGCCGGCACCCTGTGGGAGATGGGCGAGTGGGCGGGCCACACCCTCGTCGACTCGGCGATCTTCGTCGGCTACGACGACACGATCGGCGACCTCGCCGCGGGCGGCCTCGGCTCGCTGCTGGCCGGGCTGGCGCTGCCGTTCCTCGTGGGGGGCGACGTCCGCGGCCGGGCCGCGCGCGCCTCCTCGTCCGGAGCCGGTGCCGGCGCGGGTGCCGACGGACACGGGGGCGACGCCGTCGGCCACGGCCGCCCGCGCGTCCACCACCGCTGAGGGCGCCCAGCCGAGCCGCGTGAAGACGCCGGCCGGATCGGCGCGCAACCAGCGCGACCACGGCAGGCCGTCGGTGCCGTGGACCGTGAACGAGTGCAGCGCCCGGTACGTCCGCAGCCACGGGGCGTTGCCCGGGTCGAGCGGCCGGGCCGAGATGCCCGTGACGACGTCGCGGCGGTAGGCGATGCGGCCCCGACCGGCGAGTTGGCGGTCGCCGAGGTGCAGGGCGAGGTCCATGTCGTCGTGCAGCAGGGTCTCGTGCCGATGCACCTCGTCGCGGACGTCGAGCCAGGCGGTGCGGCGCATCATCATCGTCGAGCCGAACAGCGGCCAGTGCGCCAGGGCGGCCCCGATCACGAGGTGGTACGCGCCGACGTAGAGAGCGGAGAGCAGGCGTTCGACGCCGACGGGCGCGTCGTAGAAGCGGGCGTTCGTGCTCACGGCGAGCACGTCCGGCTCGTCGACGAGGGTGCCGAGCAGATCGGCGACCCAGGTGCGGGGCAGGACGCTGTCGGCGTCGACCCGGCCGATGAGGTCGGCGGGCGCGGGGGCGCCCGCCTCGGCACCCACCCCGGCGGCGGCGTCGTAGCCCGTGCTGGCGGCCGCGGCGATGCCGACCTCGGCCTCGGCGACCACGCGGGCACCGTGCCGCAGGGCGACCTCGACGGTGTCGTCCGTGCTGCCGTTGTCGACGACGATCACCTCGTCGGGCACGCGCGTCTGCCGCGCGAGCGACCGGAGGCACGCGTCGAGCAGGGCTCCGTCGTCTCGGACGGGGACGACGACACAGACACGCACTCGCCCATCCAACCCGGTCGGGGCGGGTCACGTCGAGCGTTCACACCCCAGGACGTCGCCGACACCCGTCGTCGCGCACGGGGGTCTCGGCGGTTTCCCGGGGTCTGGCCGCACGCTCGCCCGGCGAGAGCAGACTCGGCGCATGATCCCGACCGCCGCCGAACCGATCGTCCCCATGCTCGCGAAGGCCGTGGCCGACGTGCCCGAGCCCGACTCCGTCGAGGGCGGGCTCGTCTACGAACCCAAGTGGGACGGGTTCCGCGGCATCGTGTACGCCGAGCGCGCGGCCGCCGGCACCGACGACTCCGACGGCGCCCCGCTCACGATCGAGATCGGCAGCCGCGGCTCGAAGATGCTGACCCGGTACTTCCCCGAGCTGGTCGATGCCCTCGCGCGCCTCCTGCCAGGGCCCTGCGTGCTCGACGGCGAGATCGTCGTGCGCACCGGCGAGCCCGGTCACGAACGACTCGACTGGGACGCGCTGGGCCAGCGCATCCACCCGGCCGCGTCGCGCGTCGCGAAGCTCAGCGTCGAGACCCCCGCGATGTTCGTCGCGTTCGACCTGCTCGCCCTGGGCGACCGCGACCTGCTCGGCGCCCCGTTCGCCGAGCGCCGCGCGCTGCTGCTCGAGACGGTCGGCCCCGAGGGAGGCACCGGCAGAGGTGCCACCGGCACGGCAGGAGGCGCGGACCACCCCCTGCACGTCAGCCAGGCCACCGACGACGTAGCGACCGCACGTCGGTGGCTGACCGAGTTCGAGGGCGCCGGGCTCGACGGGGTCGTCGCGAAGCCGACCCGCGCCTCCTACGCTCCGGGCAAGCGGACGATGCTCAAGGTCAAGCACCACCGCACCGCGGACGTCGTGGTGCTCGGCTACCGCGTCCACAAGAGCGGCTCGGGCGTGGGGTCGCTGCTGCTCGGGCTCTACGACGACGAGGGCGAACTGCGCAACGTCGGAGGCGCGTCCGCGTTCTCGGACGCCCGTCGCCTCGAGCTGGTCGACGAGTTGGCACCGTTCGTCGACCGCGACGACGACGGCGAGGTGCGTCACGCCGAGACCGAGCGCAGCCGCTTCTCGTCGGGCAAGGACGTGTCGTTCGTCCCGCTGCGCCCCGAGCGCGTGGTCGAGGTGCGGTACGACCAGATGGAGGGCTCCCGGTTCCGCCACACCGTGCAGGTCGAACGGTGGCGCGACGACCGCGAGGCCCGCTCGTGCGGGTTCGACCAGCTCGAGGTGCCGGCGGCGTACGACCTGGGCGAGGTGCTCGCCTAGGCGGGTGTCGGTGACCGCGCGGGGCTGGCGGTGGTGAGCCGCGCCTCCTCGGCCCCGCCGGCTCAGTCGGCGGCGGGCTTCCGCGCCCGGCTGGGTTGCACGCGGGGCGGCTCGCCGGGCATCTTCGGGAAGTCGGGCGGGAAGGGCAGCTCGCCGAGACCGTCGGCGACGTCGCGCTCCCACCAGGCGAGCAGTGTGTCGATGCGCCCCGGCGACTCGTGCATCGAGCCCCACGGGTCGCCGTGGGTCTGCAGTCGCTCGGGCACCGTCAGCACGGTGTGCTCGGCCGGGTCGATTCCGGGCAGGTCGTCCCACGTGACCGGCAGGGACACGGAGGCGCGGGGCAGCGCCCGGGGAGACCACGCCCCCGCCATGGTGCGGTCGCGATTGGCCTGGTTGTAGTCGACGAAGAGGCGGTCGCCGCGTTCCTCCTTCCACCACGCGGTGGTGACGCGGTCGGGGGTGCGGCGTTCGAGCTCGCGGGCGGCGGCGATCACGGCGTGCCGCACCTCGAGGAACTCGTGCGTCGGCTCGATCGGCGCGAAGACGTGCAGGCCCCGGTTGCCGCTCGTCTTGACGAACGCGGTGAGCCCCGCCTCGTCGAGCACGGCCCGGAGGTCGAGCGCGGCCGTCACGGCGTCCGCGAAGCAAGTGCCCGGCTGCGGGTCGAGGTCGATGCGCAGCTGGTCGGGCAGGTCGGGCTGCTCGGCGCGCGAGGCCCACGGGTGGAAGACCAGGGTGTTCATCTGGGCCGCCCAGACCGCGGCGGCGGGCTCGTCGACCACGAGCTGCGGGTGCACGCGACCGCTCGGGTAGGTGACGTCGACGGCTCGCACGTAGTCGGGGGTGCCGCGGGGCGGGTTCTTCGAGAAGTACTGGTCGCCGTCGACGTCGCCGCCGAAGCGCTGCAGCGAGATCGGACGGTCGCCGTTGGCCGCGACGAAGGGCGTGCCGACCTCGGCCAGGTACCGGGCCAGGTCGAGCTTCGTCACGCCGAGGTCGGGCCAGAGCACGCGCTACGGACTGCTGATGCGGACGTCGCGGTCGCCCACCCGCAGGGTCGTCGCCTCGGATGCCATGTGCGTGACGCTAGTCCCGTCGCGCCGCCGGGGCACGAGGTGCCGGCGTTCACGGGGTGTTCACCCGGGCGTCGCTTCCGTCCGAGATGGTTCGGTCCACACCCGACGAAACGGACACCCGAATGCGCACGCCCTTGCTCCGCCTCGGCGCCCTGACCCTGGCCGGCTCGATCGCCGCCGCCGGGCTCGTGGCCACGAGCGCCCTGCCCGCCCTCGCGGCCGACGCCGACGTCGTCGTCAACGAGATCGACACGACCGACGACTGGGTCGAGCTGCTCAACACCGCCGCCACCCCCACCGACGTGTCGGGCTTCGTGCTGCGCGACAGCAACGACACGCGGACCCTCGCCCTGCCCGCGGGTACGGTCCTCGCCGCCGGCGAGCGCCTGGTCGTCGACGTCGCCGACGACGCCGTGTGGGGCGCCGCCGCCTACGGGCTCGGACGCGCCGACGCCGTCCGGCTCTACGCGGCCGACGGCACGACGCTGCTCGACTCGTACGCCTGGACGCAGTTCCCGACCACGACCTACGGCCGCTGCGCCGACGGCACCGGCGAGTTCACGACGACGGCCGCGGGAACCCGGGGCACCGCCAACGAGTGCGCGACGACACCGGCGCCGACCGACCCGACGGACCCCGCCCCGACCGACCCGACGACCCCCGCCGTGCCCGCCACCACCGACGTCGTGATCAACGAGGTCGAGTCCAACGGCGACGACACCGACTGGGTCGAGCTGACGAACGTCGGCACGGTGCCCGTCGACGTCTCGGGCTACACCTTCCGCGACGAGGACGACGTCCGCACCCCCTTCACCCTGCCCGCCGGTTCGGTCGTGCAGCCCGGTGCGTTCTTCGTGATCGACCAGGCCTCGGGCTCGAACCCGGTCGGCTTCGACTTCGGTCTCGGCCAGCCCGACTCGGCGCGCCTGTTCGACACCGCGGGCACGCTCGTCGCGTCGTCCGCCTGGAGCGTCCACAGCACGGTCAGCTACGGCCGCTGCCCCGACGGCACCGGCGAGCTGACCACGACGACCTCGACCACGAAGGGCGCGGCGAACGACTGCTCGTCGCCCGTGCGCATCAACGAGGTCGAGAGCCAGGGAGGCGCGCCCGGCGACTGGGTCGAGCTCACCACCGTGGGCACCTCGTCGGTCGACCTCGGCGGCTACGTGCTGACCGACTCCGACCCGACGCACCGCTACGTGATCCCGGCCGGGACCGTCGTCGCCCCCGGTGGCTTCGTCGTCCTCGACGAGCAGACCCCGACCTCGGCCGGCTTCGACTTCGGGCTGGGCGGTGCCGACTCGGTGCGCCTGCTGCTGCCGGACGGCACGACGGCGGCCGACGGATCGACCCTCGCCGACGAGTACTCGTGGACCTCGCACGCCGCCACCACCTACGGCCGCGGCCCCGACGGCACGGGCGACTTCGCCGTCACGTCGGCCCCGACCAAGGGCTCGGCCAACACCTTCGCCGGCGTCTCCGTGCCGACGGCCTGGCCCGGCGGACCCGACGAGGTCCCCCTGGACGACGAGGGCACCTTCACGGGCGACCTGAGCGGTCTCGACTACGAGCCGACCGGCACGGCCACCGCCGGCACGCTCTGGGCGGTGCAGAACGGCGACGGCCTGCTCTACCGCATCGTCCCGGACGGCGCCGGCGGCTGGGCTCCGCAGACGACCGACGGCTGGGTCGCCGGCAAGAAGCTGCTGTACCCGAGCGGGGTCGCGACCGACATCGTGGACGCCGAGGGCGTCACGGTCGCCGACGACTCGTCCGCCGGGGGCGTCTACGTGTCGACCGAGCGCAACAACGCCTCGGGCTCCGTCAGCCGCCCCTCGGTGCTGCGGTACGACGCCGCGACCGCGAGCCCGGCCACGACCCTGGTCGCCACCGACGAGTGGAACCTCGCCGCGGACTTCCCCGGCCTGGGGGCCAACGCGGGCCTCGAGGGCATCACCTGGGTGCCCGACGCGTGGCTGACCGAGGCGGGGTTCGTCGACGAGGCGACCGGCGCCTCCTACGATCCGGCCACCTACGCCGGCCACGGTGACGGGCTCTTCTTCGTCGGCGTCGAGGGCACCGCGAGCGTCTACGCCTACGCCCTGATGGACGACGGTTCGTTCGAGCGCGTCGCGACGATCGCGACGTCGTTCGCCCTGGTCGCCGACCTGCAGTTCGACGCCGACCTCGACGCGCTCTGGGTCGTCTGCGACGAGGCCTGCTCGGGCCGCACGGCGCTGTTCTCGGTCGACGAGTCGGGGGCGTTCGCCGAGGACGTCGTCCACGAGGCACCGGCGAACGCCGACCGGGGGCTCGCCAACGAAGGCTTCGCGATCGCCCCGGCGGCGACGAGCGTCGACGGGTCCCGTCAGACGTTCTACGCGGACGACAACGACACCGACGGGTTCTCGCTGCGCGCCGGGACGTTCCCCGGCGTGGCGGCCGAGCCCGGGACGCCCGGCGACCCCGGCGACCCCGGGACTCCCGGGACTCCCGGCACCCCCGGTGCACCCGGGACGCCCGGCGGCCCCGGTTCTCCCGCCGATCCCGGCACGGGCGTGACGCCGATCGGTCAGGGCTCGGGCCCGGCGACGGTCGACGGGCAGCTCGCCTTCGCCGGTTCGGACGCCCGGTGGGCGGCGGCCGCGGCCCTGCTGCTCGTGCTCGCCGGGGCGGGCACCCTGATCGCCCGTCGCCGTCGCCCCACCCGCGACTGAGGAACGACGCCCCGCGAACCCCGTTCCGAACGATGAACCCGGAAGCTTCCGGGTTCATCGTTCGGAACGGGGTTCATCGTCGTGCGGCGGCCGGGCGGCGGCCGGGCGGCGGCCGACGGGTCGGCGCGTCAGCGGGTCAGCGGGTCAGCGGGTCAGCGGCGTCGCCGTGCCGGTGACCGTGATGCCGCCCTCGACCGGGACGTCGACCACGAGGAGGCTCGGCCGCCCGACGTGCCGCCCCTGCCTCACCACGACACGGGCAGGAGGCGCGATCAGCTCGAGCGCTCGGAGGTACCCGCCCAGCGAGGCGGCCGCCGACCCCGTCGCCGGGTCCTCCGTGAGTGAGCCGACGGGGAACAGGTTGCGCGCCTCGACCACGGTAGTCCCGGACTCGTCGACGCCCCGGGCGTGGATCACCGTGATCGTGCCGGCCCAGCCCTGCTCGTCCATCAGTGCCCTCACGGCGATCGGATCGAAACCGAAGTCGTCGAACGCCCGCTGGTCGCGGACCGCCACCACGGGGTGCCGGTTGCCCGCGAAGGACTCCCGCACCGGACGACGCTCGTCGAGGTCGGCGTGCGCGAGGCCAAGCAACGCCAGCAGCCGGTCGGTGACGGTCGGGTCGAGGTCGCGCACGACGGGGTCGACGCTCGTGAACGACGCCGTCACCGGGCCCGTGACGACGTCGGCACCGCCGCGCGACGTCTCGATCACGACCGGGCCGACCGCCGTCGCGAGCGTGAAGGCTCCGACCCCGCGAACCTCGGCCAGGGCGACGGCGGTGGCGATCGTCGCGTGGCCGCAGAACGGGACCTCGGCCCCGGGCGAGAAGTAGCGCACGGCCACGTGCCGGTCGTCCCCGGCGCGTGACGGTTCGACCACGAACGCCGTCTCGGCGTACCCCACCTCGGCGGCGATCCGCAGCATGTCGGCGGCCGAGAGGGCCGACGCGTCGAGCACGACGCCGGCCGGGTTGCCCCCGCCCGGCCCGTCGGCGAAGGCCGTCAGGTGCAGCACCTCGACGGACGGGGCGGACGGCGAGGCAGCGGCGGGGTCGTCGGGGTCGTCGGGAGGCGAGGGTCTGCGGTCGGTCACGACGCCACTGTGCCGCACCGCGCCTCCTCGTGGCCAGCGCCACCCGGGGCCGGGTGGCCCGCCCGGCTCTCGAGACCCTGCCGAGCCGTGCCGGACCCCGAGCCGCCTCACACGACCCGACCGGCCTCGAGCCTCGTCACGCGGTGCGCCGCGTCGAGCAGCAGCGGATCGTGCGAGACGGCGAGGACGGCCGCGCCCCGGGTCGCCTCGTCGAGCAGCGTCACCCGGATGCGTTCGGCGCTCACCGCGTCGAGCCCGGTCGTGGGCTCGTCGAGCACCAGCAGGTCGGCCCCGCGCGCCAGCCCGTGGGCGAGGAGCGCGCGCTGCCGCTGACCGCCCGAGAGCGCGGCGAAGGGTCGCTGCGCGAGATCGGCGACGTCCAGGCGGTCGAGCGCCTCGTCGACGGCGGCGCGGGCTCGACGGTCCAGGGGACGCCACCGGCCCACGCGACCCCAGGCGCCGACCGTCACGACGTCGCGCACGGTGACCGGGAGCCCGTCCGGGATCGACGTGCGCTGCGGGACGAACGCGATCGTCGCGGTGACCGACCGCGTGCCCGACGTCGGCTGCCGGACACCCGCGACGACCTCGAGCAGCGTCGACTTGCCGGCCCCGTTCGGACCAGCCACCACCGTGACGACCCCGACGGGCACGTCGAGGTCGACGTCGGCGAGGGCCGTGCGGTCGCCGAACGACACGCCCACCCCCAGGAGGCGCGCCGGGGTCGGGGGAACGGCGGCGGTGTTCGTCGTCATGCGACCACCCTAGTTGATAAGCGTTCTCATTCTCAGCTACGGTCGTGTCTCGTGCCCTTCTTCTCCACCGCCGTCCTCGAGCCGTTCTCGCTCGACTTCGTCCAGCGCGCCCTCGTCGGCGGCGGCCTCGTCGCGATCCTCTGCGGCGTCGTCGGCACCTGGGTCGTGGTGCGCGGCATGGCCTTCCTCGGCGAGGCGCTCGCGCACGGCATGCTGCCCGGCGTCGCCCTCGCGACCGTGCTCGGGGCTCCCGTCCTCGTCGGCGGGGCGCTCAGCGCCGTCGTCATGAGCCTCGGCGTCGCGGCGCTGCAACGACGCGGTCGCCTGTCGTACGACACGAGCATCGGCCTCCTCTTCGTCGCGATGCTCGCCCTCGGCGTCGTCGTCATCTCGCACTCGGGCAGCTTCGCCACCGACGCCACGTCGATCCTGTTCGGCGACGTCCTCGCGATCACCTCCGCGGACCTCGGCCTGCTCGCCGGTGCGACGATCGTCGGCGTCGGCCTCGCGGCCGCCTTCCACCGCCCCCTGCTGGCCCTCGCCCTCGACCCGCGACTGGCCGCCGTGCTGGGGCTCGGTCCGCGCTCGGCCCAGGCCGTGCTCGTGGGCCTGGTCACGCTCGCCGTCGTGGCCTCGTACCAGGCCGTCGGGTCGCTGCTCGTCGTCGGACTGCTGCTCGCACCGGCCGTCGCCGCGGGCCACTGGACGTCGCGCCTGCCCACGCGGATGGTCCTCTCCGCGGTGATCGGCGTGCTCGCCGTCGCCGTCGGATTGCTCGTCTCGTGGCACGCCGCGACGGCCGCCGGCGCGTCGATCGCGGCGACGGCCATCGCGTTCGCCGGACTGTCGGGCGTTGGCCACGCCGTCGTGGGCCGACGTCGGGAGCGCCGGGGCGACGGCGCCGTCCCGGCGCCCGCGAGCAGGGCACCCATCGCGACCCGCGCCTCCTGATCCGCCGCACTCCCCCACCCGCACCCGCACCCGCACCCGCACCCCGCCAGCCACGCCCACGCCCACGCCCCCACCCACCCGGAAGGACCGCATGCGATCCCCCCTCCTCTCGACCTGCCTGCTCGGCACGCTCGCCCTCGGGCTGACCGCCTGTTCGACCGGCACCGCCCCGGGCGGTGACGGCGCCGGCGGGGAGTCGTCGACCGACTCGAGCGACACCACCGGCGAGGGCCACGGCGCCGTCGCCGGTGCCGAGGAACTCGCCGAACCCCGACTCGGCCTCACCACGATCGACCCGTCGGGCACGGTCGCGCACCTCGACCTACTCGACGAGAGCGTCGTCGAGCTCGGCTCGGTCGACGCCCCGACCGCCGTGGAGACCGACGGGCGGTACCTGTTCGCCGAGACCCCTCGCGGCCTCGAGATCGTCGACAGCGGGGTCTGGACGTGGGACCACGTGGACCACTTCCACTACTACCGGGCCGACCCGCGCCTCCTCGGCACCGTCGAGGGCGACGGCGCGGCGACCGTGGCGACCACCATTCTCTCGACCTCGGGCTCGACCGGCGTGCACTTCGCCGGCTCGGGCGACGCCGTGCTGCTCGACACCGAGGCGCTGTCGCGGGGCGAGCTGCGCGAGCGGTTCCGCCTCGACGGCGAGCCCGGTGACGGCCTGGTCGTCCCCGTGGGCTCGTACGCCCTGGTGACCGAGGGTCGCGGCGAGACGATGACGCTCGTCGGGCACACCGCCGACGGCGAGGAGACGGGGCTGCGGGAGGCCTGCCCGGACGCCTCCGGCACGATCACCACGCGCGTCGGGGCCGTCGTCGGCTGCTCGGACGGGGCCCTGCTCGCGACCGTCGACGACGACGAGCTCGTCGTCGAGCACATCCCCTACCCGGCCGGCACGGCCCTGTCGTCGGGAGGCACGGCGGCCCCGGCCACCGCCTTCGACAACCGGGAGGGGCGACCCACCGTGGCCGGGCTCGCCGGCTCCGAGGGCGTCTGGCTGCTCGACACCCGGGCCCGGGCCTGGACCCTGCTGCCGGCACCGACCCCGCTGGTCACGGTGACCGCCGTGGACGACGCCGACCAGCGCCTCCTGGCCCTCGCGCAGGACGGCCGGGTGCTCGTCCTCGACGGCACCACCGGCCAGGTCGTCGCCGAGACGGCGCCGCTCGTCGCGGACTCGCTCGCCGCGGGCCGCACGCCGACGCTGATCGCCGACCAGCAGCGCGCATACCTCTCGGCCCCCGTCGAAGGGCGGCTGTTCGAGATCGACCCGGCCGACGGCGCCCGGATCGCCCGCAGCTTCGAGACGGCCACCGAGCCGGCCTTCGTCGCGGAGACGGGTCGATGAGGGCGCCGTCGCCTGCCCGCCCCCGTGTCGGGCTCGTCGGCGCCACCTGCGGCACCGCCGCCCGCGTCGCCGCCCTGACCGTCGCGGCCGC
Source organism: Frigoribacterium sp. Leaf44 (assembly GCF_001421865.1). Classification (NCBI taxonomy): domain Bacteria; kingdom Bacillati; phylum Actinomycetota; class Actinomycetes; order Micrococcales; family Microbacteriaceae; genus Frigoribacterium; species Frigoribacterium sp. Leaf44. The sequence goes on along the minus strand of NZ_LMLG01000001.1, from coordinate 54,936 downwards.
GGTGGCCCTGACCGGCTGCGCACCCGCCGGCGACGACCGCCCGGTCGTCTTCGTGTCGACGAACATCCTCGGCGACGTCGTCGACGAGCTCGTCGGCGACCAGGCCGAGGTCGTCACCCTGATGAAGCCGGACGCCGACCCGCACTCGTTCGAGATCTCGGCCCAGCAGGCGGCGCGGATGCGGGCGGCCGACCTCGTCGTCTCGAACGGCCTCGGCCTCGAGGAGGGGCTGCAGCAGCACCTCGACGCGGCGGTCGACTCCGGCGTGACCTCGTTCGTCGCCGCGGACGCGATCGACGTCCTCGACTACCGCGACGGGGACGCCGCCGGCACCCCCGACCCGCACTTCTGGACCGACCCGGGCCGCATGCTCGACGTCGTCGACGCCCTCGAGCCGGCGCTCGCGGAGGTCGACGGCGTCGACGCCGCGGCCCTCACCGCGCGCACCGCCGACTACCGGGCCGAGCTCGAGCGGCTCGACGCCGACATGGTCGACGCCTTCGCCACGATCCCCGCCGAACGTCGCGCACTCGTGACGAACCACCACGTCTTCGGCTACCTCGCCGACCGGTTCGACTTCGACGTCGTCGGGGCCGTGATCCCCGGCGGGACGACGCTCGCGGCACCGTCGGCCTCCGACCTCGCCGACCTGGTCGACGCCGTCGAGACGACGGGCGTCCCGACCGTGTTCGCCGAGTCGTCGTCGCCCGACCGGCTCGTGCAGGCCCTCGCGAGCGAGGCGGACGTCCACGTCGACGTCGTCGAGCTGTTCACCGAGTCGCTCACCGCGGCCGACGGCGACGCCCCCGACTACCTGACCATGATGCGCGTCGACACCGAGCGCATCACCACCGGGCTCTCACCCTGAGCGCCCGACCACCAGAAAGAGGAACACCCATGCGCACCACCCACCTGCGACGGACCGGCGGCTCGCTGCTCGCCCTCGGCGTCGCCGCGACCCTCGTCGCCTGTTCGACCGGCGGACCCGGCACCGCGACCGACGGCGGCGACGCGACCGGCGCCTCCTCGTCCGGCCCCCGCCTCGCGGTCTCGTCCGAGGGCCGCGTCACCGTGCTCGACGGCGAGACCCTCGAGACCGTCGGCGAGTTCGACTCCGAGGAGTTCACCCGCCTGAACCCCGCCGGCGACGGCCGACACGTCATGGTGACGACGAGCGAGGGGTTCCAGGTGCTCGACACCGCGGCCGGCAGCTCGTCCGAGCCCGCCCTGACCGACCTCGTCTTCGACGCCGACACCGCTGGCCACGTCGTCCGACACGGCGGCAAGACGATCCTCTACGCCGACGGCACGAGCGACACCACCGTGTTCGAGTCCGCCGACCTGACCGACGCCGTCACCGACGGCGAGCTGCCCGCGATCGAGACCGTCGAGGGCGTCGAGGCGCACCACGGCGTCTCGGTCGTGCTCGAGGACGGCACCTTCCTGACGACGGTCGGCGACTCCGACGGCCGCACGGGCATCGAGGTGCGCGACGCCGACGGTGCCGTGGTCGCGCAGAGCGACGAGTGCCCGGGCGTCCACGGCGAGGGCACCGCGGCCGACGAGGCCGTCGTGTTCGGCTGCGAGGACGGCGCGCTGGTCTACCACGACGGCACGATCACCAAGCTCGCCTCGCCCTCGCAGCCCTACGGCCGCATGGGCAACGCGTGGGTCAGCGAGACCAGCCCGATCGTCGTCGGCGACCACAAGGACGACCCCGACGCCGAGGGCTACCTCCTGCACGCCGTCACCCTGATCGACACCGCCGCCGACACCCTCGACGTGGTCGACCTGCCCGAGGGCGTCGAGTACACATTCCGGGGCGTGGCCCGTGGCCCTGGCGACCTCGCGTACCTGATCGGCACCGACGGCGCGGTGCACGTGCTCGACCCCGCGACCGGCGAGCTCACCGACTCGTGGCCCGTCGTCGCCCCCTGGGAGGGCCCGGCCGAGTGGCAGGACGCCCACCCCGCGATCGTCGTCGCGGGTGACGTCGGCTACGTCACCGAGCCGGCGACGAACAGCGTGCACGCGGTCGACCTGACCACGGGCGAGGTGCTGTCCTCGCGCGGACTCGACGTCACGCCGAACGAGGTCGCGGTGGCCACGGCCGACTGACGCGACCACCCCGGGGGACGAGGAGGCGCGGTGCGACGGCACCGCGCCTCCTTCGTCGTCGAGGGCTGCGCACGGCTCGTCCGGCCGGCCCGGCGCGCTCGGCCGACCCGGCCACCCCGCCCCGCCGGTCGCTGGCCCGTCCTCTGGGGTCACCTCGAACCCCGTCGCGGCGTCCCGCCGCACCGAAGATCCGAAGAGTCCGACGATTTCGTGACGTTTCGCCCTCGGGGATCGTCTCCATCGTGTGCCGCCCTTCACCGCGGCGGTGCAGCAGGACGACGGATCGAGAGGACCACCATGCCGAGCTTCTACGTCAGCGAGCCCGACGGAGAACCGGACCCGACGGGCGGCGTCACCTCGCACCCCGTCGACCTCACGGGCGGCGGCGAGGACGCCTCGTCGACCTACCGGCGCGTGCAGGACGGCGGCACCGATCTGCGCGAGGCGACCCGCCGACTCGAGACGCACTACCGGGGTCGACGTTTCCGGGCCCAGTCGGGCGGGCGACCCTTCGAGTACTCGTACGTACTCGCCGGCGACCACCGTCTGGTGCTGCAGACGTCGTCGTTCACCGCCCCGATGCAGGGCGAGATCCCCTTCCCCGGGCAGTACATCGTCGCGTGGAACCGCAGTGGTCGCACCACGCTGCACCAGCGCGGCCACACCTTCACGAGCGAGGGCTCCACGCCGTTCCTCATGCCGGCCGAGGAGGCCTTCTCGTTCGAGTCGACCCCACGGACGAACAGCATGGTGCAGGTCGGCAGCGACTTCCTCGAACGGACCGCCGCCGAACGCCACGGCGGACCCTCGCAGCGCGTCGTCTTCGACTACGCGGTCACCCCTCGCCCCGAGGCGGTCGCGGCCTGGCGCGCCGCCGTCGGCTCGAGCGCCGCGGCCGTCGTGGCCCAGCAGACGTCCCCGCTCGTGCGACTCGAGGCCCAGCTCACCCTCGCCCGGGCCATGCTCGACCTCTTCCCGTGGCGCGCCGTCGACGTGCCCGTCGGCCTGCGCACGCAGGAGGCCGCCCGCGTCCGGCACGCGGTCGAGTACATCCACGCCCACGCCGCCGAACCGCTCACCCCGGCCGACATCGCCGAGGCGTCGGGCATGCACACCCGCACCCTGCAGACGTCGATGAAGGAACACCTCGGCACGTCACCGGCGGCGTACCTGCGCCAGGTGCGCCTCGACCGCGTCCACGACGAACTGCTCGCGGCGGCGCCGGACGAGACCCGCGTCTCGGACGTCGCCCGGCGCTGGGGCTTCGGCAACTTCGGCCGGTTCGCGGGGTCGTACGCCGCGCGCTTCGACGAGTACCCCCGCGACACGCTCGCCCGCTAGCGACGCCGCGGCCCGCGCCGCGCTGCCCGGCTCCGCCCCGAGGAGGCGGTGGTCGAGTGGGCAGGAAGCGTCCTTCCCGGTGCCGCGAGGGACATCTTCTGCCCACTCGATCGTCAGGCGCCCTGCTGGTCGGACCCCTGCTGCTGGGCGTAGGCCTCGGGGCCCTGTTCGGCCGCCGACGGGTCCATCCAGCCGAACTCGAGGATGTTGCCGTCCGGGTCGGTCAGCTGACGCTGGTACATGAAGCCGTAGTCCGACGCGGGGCGCGCCTCCGTCCCTCCGGCGCCGAGGCCGGCCCTGACCGTGGTGTCGACGTCGTCCCGCGAGTCGAGCATGACGGCGGTGGCGACCGAGGGAGCGGTGGTCGGGTCACCGATGGGCAGGTCGGTGAAGGTCTGGAAGAAGTCGCGCGTGAGGATCATGAACGCGCTGTGGTCTTCTTCCACGACCACGCAGGCGGCGTTTTCGTCGGTGAAGAGCGGATTGATGGTGAACCCGAGCGCCGTGTAGAACGACTTCGCCCGGTCGAGGTCGGTCACGGGCAGGTTGACGAAGATCATGGGCACGGGGTTCTCCTTCGAACGGTCCACGGGTGGTGAGCCACACAGTGGACCCGCCCGGGTGCGCCGTCAAGGCCTTCATGACCGCTCAGAAGTCGAGCAGGCGCAACCTCACGCTCACGGTGTCGCCCACCCCGACGCCCTCGGCGTCGCGCACGGCTCGCTTGACGGGCAGGGCGTAGGCGTTCTCGTCGCCGAGGGGGAAGACCGACGTGGCGAACGTCGACGAGCCGACCCGCGCCTCCACCCGGACGGAACCCCAGCCGCGCAGCAGGTCGCCGGCCACCATCAGGACGTGGTCCTCGACCTCGGGCGGCAGGCTGACGAACGTGTAGAAGGCCCGCCGGCTCTCCCACCGCCACAGGTCGGCGTCGAACGTGAACTCCATCGCCGCCCCTCCTCTCGCCGTGAACCGTCCCGTCGAACCTAGTGCCGGTGCCCCGGCCCGGCCCCCGGCCCGCTCCACACGGGGAACGGGTCGGCGAAGTCGCGCCAGCCCGCCGGGTCGCCCAGCAGCTCGTCGTCGGTCAGGAGGCACGCGTCGAGCTCACGACGGATCGTCGCGACGTCGAGGTCGAGGCCGAAGAAGGCGATCTGCTGGCCGTGGGGCGAGTCGGGATGCCACGACGGGCTCGAGGTGGGGTCGAGGCTCAGCATCTGCCCGACGCTCGACCACGAGCCGACGCGGTCGCAGCGCGTCGCGAACTGCGTGAACCCGCGGGAGCGCAGCAGCGTGCCGACGGCGCCCGGGGCGAAGGTGTGCTCGACCGCCAGGGCGAGGCGGCCGGGGTGGAACGGGCGCTCGTCCCGGTAGACGTAGGTCGTGACCACCCCGTCGTGGTCGAGGTCGGGGGTGTGCTCCGAGAGGGCCTGCATCCAGCCGGCGGCGCCGCCGAGCTGCGCCGCGCCTCCCGGGCTCTCGAGTGTCTCGCGTCGCACGGCGGCGACGCTCGCGACGCGGCTCTCCGGTGCCAGTCGTGCGAGCAGCCGGCGGACCGTCCGCAGGTCACGCGGGCGCACGGCGGCCGTGTCGACCAGGACGATCACGGTCGCGTACTCGACGAGGTCGACGACGTGCTCGGCGGCGAGGAACCGGTCGTCGACACCGCCCAGCACGAGGTCGGCCAGGTCGACCGCGCTGACGACCGAGACGACGTGCTGCAGCAGCGAGCGACCGTCGGGCCGGCCCAGGGACGAGTCGAGCAGGGAGCCGAGCAGCAGCCCGGTGGCGCGGCTCGGCGTGCCGGCCGCGAGCGTGACCACGACGTCGATCGGCTGCCGGTCGTGGGCGAGGTCGAGCGCGAGCCGGTGCCCGGCGTCGGCGGCGTCGTGCACGTCCGGGCCCGAGTCGACCCGACGGCTCGTCGACCCGGCCAGCCGGTCGGCCACGAGATCGACCTCGGACGGGCTCTGGCCCGTCACGAGGACGACTCCCCGGTGGCGTGGGGACGAGGAGGCGCGGGTCGGTTCGGTCATGCCCCCACGCTAGGTGATAATGGTTCTCACTAACAACCGCACCACCACATCGACACCAGGAGGCACCCGTGAAGGTCCGCAACTCGCTCAAGGCGCTCAAGAAGATCCCCGGTTCGCAGGTCGTCCGCCGCCGCGGCCGGGTCTACGTCATCAACAAGAAGGACCCGCGGTGGAACACGCGCCAGGGGTGAGGCCGTCTGGCAGGATCTCCTGATGCCTGCCGACCGATCGCCCCGCCGCCCCGACGTCACGACCACCGAGATCATGGGTGGAGCCGAGGCGGTCCGGGTCGCCCTGCACGACTACGACGAGCGCTGGCCGGCCGAGTTCGCCGAGCACCGACGCCGCATCGTCGAGGCCCTCGCGCCGTCGGGCATCGCGCCGTCGGGCATCGCGGTCGACGTCGAGCACATCGGCTCGACGTCGGTGCCGGGCCTCGCGGCGAAGCCGATCGTCGACGTCGTGGTCGCGGTGCCCGACATCACCGCGGAAGAGGACTACCTCGACCCGTTGCTCGCCGCGGGTTACGAGCTGCGGGTGCGTGAACCCGGGCACCGACTCGTGCGGACGCCCGATCGCAGTGTCCACGTCCACGTCTACGAGCAGGGCGCCGCGGCCATCGACGAGTACCTGCTGCTGCGCGACCACCTGCGCACCGACGCCGCCGACCGCGAGCTCTACGCGAGCGTCAAGCGCGACCTGCTCGACCGCCGCTGGGACGACATGAACGACTACGCCGACGCCAAGACCGAGGTCGTCACGGCCATCAAGGCGCGGGCCCGTGCAGCCCGGGACGCAGCCCGCGAGCGCTGAACGGAGCGGGCACGGCCTCAGACGGCCGACGTCGCCGCCATCGACTGCAGCCCGGTGACGCGCAGCAGGTCGAGTCGCGCCTCGTCGTCGGAGCCCGGTGCGACCGTGTAGACGACGATCCGTAGGTCGCCCGGCGCGGTCAGCACGTCGCAGTCGATCGTGATCGGGCCGGCCGGCGTGTTCGTCACCGTCTTGCGACTGGCCCGGTGCTCGGCCACCTTGGCCTCGGCCCAGCGGCGTGCGAACTCGGGCGACGTGTCGAGCAGGCGCGACACGAGGTGGTCGAGCGAGCGATCCGACGGGTAGCGCCCCACGGCCGCCCGCAGGTCGGCGGCGAGGTCGCTCGCGAAGTCCTCCTCGTGCTGCGCGTCGAAGTCGGTGCCCGCGTGGCCGGACGTGAAGTGCCGCCAGACGAGGTTGCGCTCGAGCCCGACGAGACGCGACGGGTCGCCGTTGACCGCCGCCCAGAGGGGGTTCCAGAGCAGGATGTCGTGGGTCGCCGAGAAGACGGCCAGCGGCACGTCGCCGAGCCGGTCGACGATGCGTTGCACGCCGGGCCCCACGTGGCGCGGGACGACCTCGGCCGACGGAGGCGCGGCGCCGGCCGAGCGGTAGAGGTGGTCGCGTTCGTCGTCGCTCAGGCGCAGGGCCACCGCCAGGGCACGGAGCATCTGCGGTGACGGATTGGTCGCCCGACCCTGCTCGAGGCGGACGACGTAGTCGACGCTCACCCCGGCGAGCGCCGCCAGCTCTTCGCGGCGCAGGCCCGTCGTCCGGCGCCCCACCCCCGCCGGCAGCCCCACGTCGGCGGGGCTGACCCGGTCACGCCACGACCGCAACACGTCGGCGAACTCGCTCATGCGCCCATCCTCCCCCGCCCCGCGCACCCGAGGGTGGTACCGCCAGTCCTCCCGTCGTGCGGGGCCTGGGTGCCCGGGCGGGGCCGGGCGCAGCATGGACCCATGACCACCACACTCATCACCGGGGCCAACAAGAGCCTCGGACTCGAGACCGCCCGCCGCCTGCTCGAAGCGGGCCACACCGTGTACGCCGGCATGCGCGACCTCGGCTCGGGCGACGCCGTCCGGGCCCTCGGCGCCCACGCCGTGCAGCTCGACGTCACCGACCAGGCGAGCGTCGACGCGGCGCTCGCCTCCCTGCCCGAGCTCGACGTGCTCGTCAACAACGCGGGCGTCCTCGGGTCGTCGTTCGGCGTCGACGACCTCACCCCCGAGACGATGCAGGAGGTGCTCGACGTCAACGTCGTCGGGCTCGTCCGCGTCACCCAGGCCGCGATGCCGCTGCTGCGCCGCTCCGACCGTCCCGTGATCGTCAACGTCGCCTCGGGCGTCGGCTGGCCACGCTGGCTGAGCACCGAGGGCCACGACGAGTACCCCGTCGCCGCGGTGCCCTACGCGTCCTCGAAGGCGGCCGTGATCGCCCTGACCGTGCAGTACGCCAAGAACCTGCCCACCTTCCGCGTGAACGTCAGCGACCCCGGCTACACCGCCACCGACTTCAACGGTCACGGCGGCCACCAGACCGTCACCGAGGGCACGGACGCCACCGTCGCCCTCGCCCTGCTCGGCCCCGACGGCCCGACCGGCGAGTTCCACGACCGCCGGGGCCGCATCGACTACTGAGCGGCGACCGCAGGAGGCGCGGTGCCGGTCCCCGAGACCGGCACCGCGCCTCCTGCGTGGCGAAGGACTAGACCTGTCCTCGTGCCGTCACCGCTCCTCCTCGCCGCCCTCGCCGGCCTGCTCTCTGGCCTCTCCCTCGTCGTCGGGGCGGCGGTGTCGTGGTTCGTCAGGGTGCCCCGCGAGGCCGTCGCCCTCGTCATGGCGTTCGGCGCCGGGGTCCTGATCTCGGCCCTGTCGTTCGACCTCGTCGACGAGGCCACGAGCAGCGGGGGGCTGCTCCCGACCCTCGGTGGGTTCCTCGCGGGCGCCGTCGTCTACGTCGCCCTGGACCAGCTGCTCGAGCACGGCGGGTTCCGGCGCAAGCACCACCGTCGCGGGTCGGCCGGCTCGGGCACCGGCCTGGGCATCGCCCTCGGCGCCCTGCTCGACGGTGTCCCCGAGACGGCGGTGCAAGGCGTGAGCCTCACGGGCGGCGGCTCCCTCAGCATCGCCGTGCTGGTCGCCGTGGTGATCTCGAACTTCCCCGAGGGCATGTCGAGCACGGCCGACCTCAAGTCGTCGGGCCGGTCCGCCCGGTACGTCTTCGGCCTCTGGTCGGGCATCGCCGTCGTGTGCGCCCTGTCCGCCCTCGGCGGGTACGCCCTGCTGGGCGGGGTGCCCGAGGGCGGGCAGTCGTTCGTCATGGCGTTCGCCGCCGGGGCGATCCTCGCGATGATCTGCGACACGATGATCCCCGAGGCCTTCCGCAAGACGCAGACGCTGACGGGACTGGTGACGGTGCTCGGCTTCGTCGCGAGCTACGTCGTGCACCAGGTCGCCTGAGCAGGGGGCCGCGCCCCGAACTGGGTCATCCGTTCTGCGCAACGTCGCCGACACCGGGGGCGATGCTCGGTACCCTGCTGTCGTGAGCCCCGACCTTCCCGCCACTCCGGAGAACCACCCGGAGTCCGTCCGGCGTCTCGCCGCGACCCTGCAGACCCTGGACGAGGCGCACCGTCGCTACCGGCTCCACGCCGCGAAGGTCGTCGGCATGGGCCACACCGAGCTGGCCGCGCTGCTCGCCGTCGCCGACGCCCCGGGGCTGACCCCGGGCGCGCTCGCCCAAGAGCTGCTGCTCAGCACGGGGGCGACGACGGCCGTGGTCGACCGGCTCGAGAAGTCGGGGCACGTCACGCGCAGCCGACACCCGGGCGACCGCCGCAGCCTCTTCCTGCACCTGACCGCGCAGGGCGAGGGCACGACGACCACCCTGCGCGAGGCGTACCAGTACGTCCTCTCGACCACGGGCACGGACGAGACGATCGCCGAGGCCCTCCCCCAGCTCGACAGCATCGCGGCGGCGCTCGACGCCGCCGCCCGCGAATCCGTGTCCTGACCCGCGCCGCGCCTCCTCGGGGTCGGGGTCGGGGTCGGGGTCGGGTCGGGGTCGGGTCGGGGTCGGGGTCGGGGTCGCACCACCGATGTGTCGTCGAACCACGGAACACGATGGTTCGACGACCCATCGGTGGTTCGACTGCGAGCCACGACTCCTAGGCTGCGGGGCATGACATCCGACGTCGGGGCTCGCTACGCCGCGCGGGCCCGCGAGTACGTCGACCACCTCGGCTCGATGTCGGCGGTGCACCCCGCTGACGAACACCTGGTCACGTCCTGGGCGACGACGGTAGAGGGTCCCGTGCTCGACGCGGGCTGCGGGCCGGGCCACTGGTCGGGGCACCTCGCCGCGCGGGGCGTCCACGTGCGCGGACTCGACCGGGTCCCGGCCTTCGTCGAGCACGCGCGCCACACCCACCCGGACGTCTCGTTCGACCTCGGCAGCATCGATGCCCTGCCCTCCGACGCCGACGAGTTCGCCGGAGTCCTCGCCTGGTACTCGCTGATCCACCACGACCCGGGCAGCATCCGGCGCCCCCTCCGCGAGTTCGCCCGCGTGCTCCGGCCGGGCGGCGGGCTGCTCGTCGGGTTCTTCACCGGGTCGACCGGGTCGACCGTCGAACCGTTCGACCACGCGATCACGACCGCGTGGCGCTGGGCACCCGACCTCCTCGCGGACGAGCTGCGCGCCTCCGGGTTCGACGTGCTCGAGACCCACACCCGCACGGGACCACCGTCCGGGCCGAGGCCCCACGGTGCGATCATCGCCCGACTCGCACCGTGAACCGAGCGTCGCACCGCCGATTTCCGCGGTACGACGTCCAGTCGGCGGTGCGACACCCGCGCGACCGGCGCCGGGGCACGCGCCGCGGCGGTCAGCCGCCCTGGCGCACCTGCCGCACGTACCGGTACACCGTCGGCTCGGACACGTGCAGCGCCTCGGCCACCTGGGCCACCGCGCCCTTGAGCAGGAAGACCCCCGCCCGTTCGATCTCGCGCACGGCCGCGACCTTCTCGTCGGGCGTCATGCGGTGCGGCTCGACGCCCTGGGCCGCCACGATGCGGGCGACGCCGTCGAGGGCGAGCTCGTCGACGTTCATGCTCAGTCGCTCGGCGACCGGCCCCGACGACGAGGTCGAGGTCGAGGCAGTGCCGGCCTCGGACCCGGGCCCCAGGGGCGCCCCCTTGACCAGCCCCGTCGTCGCCGTGATGGCCGCGAGCAGGTCACGAGCCCGGGTCAGCGGCTCGTCGTCGATGTTGAGGCAGAGCATGCCCACGACGTCGCCGCCCGCGTCGCGGATGAAGAAGGTCGACGAGCGGAACGTGCCGCCGGTGCGGGACTCGGCCAGGTAGTTGGCCAGGTAGTCGCGGTCGTCGTGCTCGTGGTTCTGCAGGACCTTGAGCACCAGGTCGGTCGCCGGCCCGCCGACGCTGCGCCCGCTCACGTGGCCGTTCGTCAGGGCGACGATCGACCGGCTCAGGTCGCTCGTGTCGTGCAGCACGACCTCGGTCCGCGGCCCGAGCAGCTCGGCGAAGAAGTCCATGAGCGGCAGGTAGGGCTCGAACTCGGCCCGCAGGACCCGGCTGGCGTCGACCACGGTGGCGCTGCTGGCTCTCGTCATGCCCCCAGGTTACCGGCACGTGACGAAATCGTCGCACTGTGATAATTTCTTCTCATCTCGCCGATCACTCGGCTGGCTTGCGATGACCGACGACGCTCACGAAAGGCTCGACCATGACCCGAACCCGCTCCCGCTCCGCCCTCTGGGGCACCGTCGCCACGGGCGCCGTCCTGGCCCTCGGCCTCACCGCGTGCGGCGGCCCGAGCGCCCCGCAGCCCGGCGACGCCTCCGGCGACGCGTCCGGCGGCGCCTCGTCGTCCTCGACCATCCCCGACACGAGCGCGCTGCTCGACGCGGTCCAGGTCGACGACGCCCTCGCCGCCCAGGTGCCCGCGGACATCAAGGACGCGGGCACGCTCGTCGTCGGCTCGAACGTCCAGTCCGCGCCCAACAACTTCTACGCGGCCGACGGCTCGACCGTCATCGGCTCGGACCACGACCTCATCACCGCGGTCGGCAAGAAGCTCGGCCTCGACGTCGAGTACCAGAACCAGGACTTCGGCTCGCTCATCACCAGCCTGCAGTCCGGCCGCGTCGACGTGACGATCGCCGCGATGAACGACACGGCCGAGCGCCAGCAGGCGATCGACTTCGTCGACTACCTGACCTCGGGCATCACGCTGATGGTGCAGAAGGGCAACCCCGACGACATCACCGGCCCCGACGCGCTCTGCGGCAAGTCGATCGCCGTCGTCACCGGCACCAGCCAGCAGGAGTTCGCCGAGGCCACCAGCACGCAGTGCGAGTCCGACGGCGAGGAGGCCCTCGACATCACGGTGACCGACAGCGACAGCCAGAACCAGACGCAGCTGCGCACCGGCCGCATCGACGCCATCGTCAACGACCTGCCCAGCGCGGTCTACATCTCGAAGACCGCCCAGGACGGCCAGGCCTTCGAGGTCGTCCCCGGCGACGTCATCGACGGCGCCCCGTACGGCATCGGCGTCAACAAGGACGACGCCGAGCTGCGCGACGCCATCGCCGCGGCCCTCGACTCGCTCATCGACGACGGCACCTACGGCGAGGTCCTCGACGCCTGGGGCATCACCTCGGGCAGCGTCACCGAGGCCACCGTCAACGGCGGCAAGTAGGTGGCGACCGCACGACCGACGGGCACCGACCCGGGCGACGCGACCCGCGCCTCCTCGGCCGGACGCGGCGGCGGGCCCGTCGGCAGCCGTGAGCTGCTGCCCCAGGTGCGCCTGAAGCACTGGGGCCGCTGGGTCAGCGCCGTCGTCATCGTGGTGCTGCTCGTCGCGCTCGTCTACGGGGCGTCGCAGGGCGACATCTCGTACCGCGACATCCCGTACTACCTGGTGTCGCCGATCATCCTGCAGGGCCTCGTCGGCACGATCGTGCTCGCCGTGGTGGCCCAGGTGAGCGCCGTGGTCATCGGCGTCGTCATCGCCCTGATGCGCATCTCGAAGAACCCGGTGGCGCAGGCCTTCGCGGCCGGCTACACCTGGCTGTTCCGCGGCCTGCCCGTGCTGCTGCAGATCCTGCTCTGGTACAACCTGGCGCTGATCTTCCCGCGCCTGACCGTCGGGGTGCCGTTCACCGACGTGGTGTTCCTCGACGTCAGCACGAACGACGTCATGACCACGTTCGTCGCGGCGTTCCTCGGTCTGGCCCTCAACGAGAGCGCCTACATGGCCGAGATCGTGCGCGCCGGCCTCAAGAGCGTCGACCGCGGTCAGATCGAGGCCGCCCAGTCGATCGGGCAGACCCCGATGCAGCGCATGGCCCGCATCGTGCTGCCCCAGGCGATGCGCATCATCATCCCGCCGACCGGCAACGACTTCATCAACATGCTCAAGGGCACGGCGATGGCGTCGGTCATCGGCTACCTCGAGTTGATCAAGGCGGCGAACAACATCGCCTCGTTCAACCTGCAGGTGATGGAGACCCTGATCGCCGCGGCGATCTGGTACATGGTCATCGTCAGCGTGGCGAGCGTCGGCCAGTTCTACCTGGAGCGCAGCTTCGACCGCCAGGACCGCCGCCCCGGCGGGCCGCCGAACGCCCGCGCCCTCCGCCGCAAAGTCGCCGCCGACCTCGGCCGCGCACCCCTCGTGAGGAGCACCCCGTGACCACGACCGACACGACGACCGCAGGAGGCGCGGTGCCCGCCGCCGAGGCGGCCCCCGTCCTCGAGGCCATCGGCATCGGCAAGTCGTACGGCAGCCACGAGGTGCTGCGCGACGTCTCGATGACGGTGCGCAGCGGCGAGGTGGTCTGCATCATCGGCCCGTCCGGAGCCGGCAAGTCGACGTTCCTCCGCACCCTGAACCGGCTCGAGGAACCCGACGCGGGCGAGGTCTGGGTGGGCGGCGAGCCGATGGGCTTCGAGCTCCGCGACGGTGTGCTGCACGAGCTGAGCGAGCGCCGCCTGTCGGCCCAACGCGCCCGCACGGCCATGGTGTTCCAGCACTTCAACCTGTTCCCGCACCTGACCGTGCTGGGCAACGTGCTCGAGGGCCCCGTCCGCGTGCAGCGCCGGTCGGCGAAGGAGGCGCGGCGCGAGGCCGTCGAGATCCTCGAGCGGGTGGGCCTCGGCGACAAGGTCGACGCCTACCCCGGCCAGCTCTCGGGCGGGCAGCGGCAGCGCGTGGCGATCGCCCGGGCCGTCGCGATGAAGCCGCTCTTCCTGCTCTTCGACGAGCCGACCTCGGCCCTCGACCCCGAGCTGGTCGGCGAGGTGCTCAAGGTGATGGGCGACCTGGCGCGCGACGGCATGACGATGCTCGTCGTGACGCACGAGATCCAGTTCGCCCGCGAGGTCGCCGACCGCGTGGTGTTCATGGCCGACGGCGGCATCGTCGAGCAGGGGCCGGTCGAGCAGGTGCTCGGTGCCCCGCGTGAGGCGCGCACCCAGCAGTTCCTGCAGCGGGTGCTGACGTGACGACGGGTAAGCCGACGGCCCCGGGCTCGGCGCTCGACGCCTACCTCGCGTCGTTCGCCGAGCCGGTCGGCTACCTGAACTTCGGCAGCTACGGGCCGCCGTCGCGGGACGTCGTCGAGACGATCGGCCGCCTCGCCTCCGCGGCGAGCGCCGGGGTCCCCTCGTCCGGCCTGCACGCCGAGGACGAGCGGGCCCTCGCGGCGGTCTCGCGCCTCACCGGGTTCGACCGCGGCGGGGTCGCCCTCACCGGCAGCACGTCGCTGGGGCTGATGCAGATCGCGTTCGGCCTGCCCCGGGGCGAGGTCGTGGTCAGCAGCGCCGAGTTCCCGTCGAACCTGTACGCGTGGTGGCGCTCGGAGGAGGCCGGGCTCACGACGGTGCAACCACTGCCCGCCGTCCCGGGGCAGCCGCTGGCGCCCGTCACGCCCGAGCGCGTGGCCGACGCGGTCGGGCCCGACACCGTGGCCGTCGCGGTGAGCGCGGTCGACTTCCGCACGGGCACCGTCGCCGACCTCGCCGGGCTGAGGGAGGCCGTGGGCGACCGATTGCTCGTCGTCGACGGCATCCAGGGGTTCGGCGTCCTCGACGCCGACTGGACGCTCGCCGACGCCCTCGTCGTCGGTGGGCAGAAGTGGCTGCGCGCGGGCTGGGGAACCGGGTTCGTGGCGCTGTCCTCGCGGGCCCTGGCGCGCCTCCGTCCGGTCCTCGGGGGGTGGACGGGCGTCGAGGGCGCGTCGCGCTACGACGGCGTGCCGCACGCCCCGCTGCCCGGGGCGCAGCGCCTGTCGGTGACCAACGGGTCGCCGTTCGCGTCGGGCGCCCTCGCCACGGCGCTCGAGCAGCTCGAGTCGGTGGGCGTCGACGTCGTGGCGTCCCGCGTGGCGGACACGGCGGGCGACCTGATCGGCCGACTCGAGGCCGCCGAGGTGCCCGTGCTCTCCCCCGTCGACCGGTCACGGCGGGCGGGACTCGTCGTCGCCGGCGTGCCCACGGGTGAGGCCGCCGCCGTCGGCGCCCGACTCGAGGCCGCCGGCGTCACGGCGACCGTCCACGGCGACGACCGCGTGCGCCTCAGCGTGCACGCCACCACCACCCCGGCCGCGCTCGACGCGGCCCTGACCGTCCTGGGAGGACGACGATGACCCTCGACCCGAACCCCCTCCGCGCCGTGCACACCGACCGGGCCCCGGCCGCGATCGGTCCGTACTCGCAGGCCGTCCGGGTGGGCGACCTCGTCTTCGTGTCGGGCCAGCTGCCGATCGACCCGGCCACGGGCGAGTTCGCCGGGCCGGACGTCCGCGACGAGGCGGCCCAGTCGTTGCGCAACGGCGCCGCCGTGCTCGAGGCCGCGGGCTCGCGCATCGACCTCGTCGTCAAGACGACGGTGCTGCTGGCCGACATCGCCGACTTCGCCGTCGTGAACGAGGCCTACGCCGAGGTGTTCCACGGCGGGGTGCTGCCGGCCCGAGCGGCCTACCAGGTCGCCGCCCTGCCCAAGGGCGCCCGGGTCGAGATCGAGTTCGTGGCGGCGGTCGCCCCGGGGCACGCCGGGTAGCATCACGGCATGCCGGAGGGTGACAGCGTCCACCTGCTGGCGGCGCGCCTCCGTCCGTCGCTCGTCGACCGCGTCGTCGTCGACGGCGAGCTGCGGTCGGGCGGCCGGGCGGGCGAGTCGCTCGCCGGCCGGCGCGTCGTCGAGGTCGACACCCACGGCAAGCACCTGCTGACCCGCTTCGACGACGCCACCACCCTGCACACGCACCTGCGCATGCAGGGGTCGTGGACGCTGACCCGACCCGGTCGCGTCCTGCCGTCGCGGCTGCAGCGGCAGGTCCGCGTGCGGGCCCGGCTCGACGACGGCCACACCCTCTGGGGCGTCGACCTTCCGGTCGTCGACCTGGTGCCGACCCGGGACGAGCACACGCTGATCGGCCACCTGGGCCCCGACCCGCTGCGCCCCGACTGGGACCCCGAGGAGGCGCGACGTCGCCTGGCCGCACTCCCCGACGTCACGGTCCGTGCCGCCCTGCTCGACCAACGTCCGATGGCCGGTCTCGGCAACCTCTGGGTCAACGAGGTGGGGTACCTGCGGGGGGTGCACCCGGCCACCCCGATCGGTCGGGTCGACGTGGTCAAGCTCGTCGACGTGGCCGCGCGCGCCCTGCGATTCTCGGTCTCGACGCCCGGCGCCTACCAGGTCACGACGGGCCGGACCCGCCGCGGCGAGACGCACTGGGTCGTCGGCCGGGCCGGGCGCCCGTGCCTGCGCTGCGGCACCCGCGTCGAGGCACGCGACGACCCGTCGACGCCGGACGGGCGCACGCGACGGGCCTGGTGGTGCCCGCGGTGCCAGCCCGCGGCGTGACGGCGGACGGTCGCGACGACGTGCGCCGAGGAGCGGGCCGCGCCCGGCTCAGCGCACGCTGACGAAGATCGGGTTCGCGTAGAGCCAGGTGTCGGCCCACGGGTCGGCCGGGGCGACGGGGTACGGCTGGGGCGCCCGGGGGTCGACCTCGGCGCCGAGCGGACCGACGCCGTGCACCCGACCGTCGCTGCCGCGCAGGCGTACGTAGCCGTCCTCGGTGACGGGCTCGAGCGGCACCACGACGCGGAACGGGGCGGCGGAGCGGTCGGCGACGTCGAGCAGTTCGACGACCCGGGTGCCGGGCGCGCGCTGCTCGTCACGGTCGGCCGCGGGTCCGGTGACGCGGCCGCGGATCACGTCGAGGTGGGCGAGCCGCGGGACGGTGCCCCGTGAGGTGGGCGTCGTCGTGGGCACGACGTCGACCACGAGCTCGAGGGCGGTGCCGCGCGGGACGGTGAGGGTCCCGCCCAGGGTGGCCTGCGCCTCCTGCCCGCCGGTGGCCCGGAGCACGACGGAGAGCCCGGCGACGAGGTGCCCGTGGTCGACCCAGAGCCGACCGGCGCGGATCGCGTCGAGCAGCGCGGCGGACGAGCGGTCGACGGCCCCGACGTGGTTCCGGCTGAACTCGCCCGGCCAGAAGTCGGCGCCGTTCTGGGGCGTGGCCGTGGCGATGGGGTCGGGTCGACGGCCGGCACGGTCGAAGTTGGCGAGCGTCGCGCCGGCCTCCCAGCCGGCCCCGGTCGGGAAGTCGCCGACGCGCGTGGCGTCGGACTCCTTGAGGTGCAGGTCGCTGTTCGAGGTGATCCACCAGCGCCGCCCCTCGCTGAGCAGCGAGTCCCACACGCCGCCGACGACGGCCGTCGTCCAGTCGAAGCCGCCGTGGGTCAGGTAGGCCTCGGCGGGGTAGCCGGCGAACGAGAACTCGCTGGGGGCGTTCTCGTACTCGCCCCGCCGCGAGCGCGCCGAGGCGTTCGCGGCGACGGCACCGGCCTGGGCACCGGGGGCGCCCTCCATGCCGACGAACACGTCGGGGTCGGCGTCCTGCCAGGCCCGCAGCTCGCCGGGCGAGTCGATGCCGAGGCGGCTCGGGTGGTTCGCCAGGACGATCACGTCGTCGACGACGCCCGCGCTCTTCTGGGCGCCGAGCCAGGCGATCGCGTCGGTGGCGTGCACGAGCCACTCGGCGGCGTCGTCGGTGCCGGGGCGCGGTTTCTCCCAGCCGTTGAGCTTGCCGTCGTGGTCGAGCTCGAAGCGGCGCAGCACGCGGGTCGTCGCGGGACCGGGTGCGACGAGCACGGTGGCGTGCTCGGCGCCGGGGATGTACCACTCGAGCCCCTGCAGCACGAGCAGGTCGGGCCGGGCAACCCGCGCGGTCTCGATCTCCCTGGCGGCGTTGAACACCCCGCCGACGTTGGCGTGGCCCTTGTTGCTGTGCTCGGTGAAGGCGATCGCGTCGACGCCGAAGCGCTGCGCCCGGTCGAGGATCGTCGTCATGGGGTACTTCGCGTCGTGCGAGTAGACGGAGTGCACGTGGTGGTCGAACACCAGCCACGAGAGCGTCGCCGGGTCGACCACGGCGGGCACCGACGGCAGCGGCGCGGCCTCGGCGGGGTCCGCTCCCCGCAGTCCCTGGGCGGTCGCCCCCACGGCGACCGTCGCGGCGACGGAGGCCCCCAGGAAGGCCCGGCGGGAGAAGCCCGATCCGGTCGGGGCGGGCTGCACGGGGCGGGGGTCGAGGGACATGGCATCACTTTCGTCGGGCGGGCGTCCCGACCGTAGGGAGCGGGCCTGAACCGCAGGCCAACGGTCGGGGACGCTTGCGACACCGGGCGTTCACGATCCGTTCCCCCGGGTGCGCGACAGTCCTGGCGTCGCCGCGCGCTCCCCGCCGCGGAGGCCCACCGCACCCACCGAAGGTCCCGATGCCCTCCTCCGTCCCCACCGCCCGCCGCCTCCCCTCGCGCGCCTCCGTCCCGGCCGCCCGCCGCCTCGCCTCGCGCGCCTCCGGACGGGCCCTGCTCGTCGGGGCGGTCCTCGCCGCCGGCACGGTCGCGGGCCTGGCCGGGCCCGGTGCCGCCGTCGCCGCCCAGGCACCCGCCGACCCCGCGCCGCTCGTGCTGCGCGACGCCGTCGGCACCGCGATCGTGTCGGGCGACGCCCGTGCCGACCCGTCGTTCGCCTCGGCGCTGTTCGCCGCCGGCTGCCCGGCCGACGCGGACGACGCCGCCCGACTCTCGGTGACGTCAGGAGGCGCGACCGTCGTCACGTCGCCGAGCGTCGCGGTGGCCGCGGGGCAGCCGGTCGAGGTGCCGATGGCGATCTCGTTCGAGGAGGTCGTCGCCGCCGGCGTCGAGGCGGGCGGAGCGACGCTCTCGCTGGAATGCCTCGTCGTCGAGTCGGGCATCCCGTCGACGGTCGTCGTGGCCGCGACGCTGCCGGTGACCTTCGCCGCGGGGACCTGGTCGGTGCCCGGCGCCGAGGTCGACCCGGCGCCGCCGACGGACGATCCGACCGCGGTGCCGACCGATCCCGGCACGGCGCCCTCCCCCGCGCCCACGGACGGTGCCGGGGCGGGAACGGGCTCGACGCCGCGCCCCTCGGCCACGGCCCGGCCCTCCGCCGACGGAGCCCTCGCCTTCACCGGCGGACAGGTCGCCGGGGTCGGCGCACTCGCCGCCGGCCTGCTCGCGGCAGGCACCGCCCTCGTCCTGCGGCGGCGTCGGACCGCGCCCGTCGACGGGCCGCCCGCGGGGCAGGGCTAGCGCGCGCTCGGCGCCTGCTCGTCCGCGGCGACGTCCTTCTGCACGGCGAACTGCGTGCGGTGCAGTTCTTCGTAGCGTCCCTCCGCGGCCAGCAACTCCTCGTGCGTGCCGCGCTCCACGATCGAGCCGTCCTCGACCACGAGGATCTGGTCCGCGCTGCGGATGGTGGACAGGCGGTGGGCGATGACCAGGGCGGTCCGCCCCTCGAGCGCCTCGCTGAGGGCGGCCTGCACGGCGGCCTCGGACGTCGAGTCGAGGGCCGCGGTCGCCTCGTCGAGGATGACGACGCGGGGCTGTGCCAGCAGGAGGCGCGCGATGGTCATCCGCTGACGCTCGCCTCCCGAGAGCCGGTAGCCGCGCTCTCCCACCATCGTGTCGAGCTGGTCCGGCAGGGACCGGACGAGGGGCTCGAGCCGCGCACGGCGGACGGCGTCCCAGACCTCGTCGTCGGTCGCCTCCGGCCTCGCGAGACGCAGGTTGCTGAGGATCGTCTCGTGGAACAGGTGGCCGTCCTGGGTCACCATGCCCAGGGTGTGGCGCATCGAGGCGAAGGTCACGTCGCGGACGTCCGTTCCCGCGAGGCGCACGGCACCGCCGTCGACGTCGTACAGACGCGACATCAGCTGCGCGATCGTGGATTTCCCGGCACCCGACGTGCCCACGAGCGCGACGGTCTGCCCCGGCTCGATCCGGAAGGAGACGCCGTGCAGCACCTCCTCGCCGCCGCGGGTGTCCAGGGTGGAGACCTCTTCGAGGGAGGCCAGGGACACCTTGTCGGCGGACGGGTACGCGAAGCGGACGTCGTCGAACTCGACGCTCACCGGGCCCTCGGGGACGGAGGCGGCGGTGGGCTTCTCCTGGATCAGCGGTTCGAGGTCCAACACCTCGAAGACGCGCTCGAAGCTCACCACCGCGCTCATGATCTCGACCCGCGCGTTCGCGAGCCCGGTCAGCGGCACGTAGAGGCGGGTGAGGAGGAGGGCCAGGGTGACGACCTCGCCGGTGTCGAGCTGGCCGGCGAGCGCGAGGGCGCCGCCGAGCCCGTAGACGAGCGCGAGGGCGAGGGCGGAGACGAGGGTCAGTGCGGTGACGAAGACGAACTGCAGCAGGGCGGTGCGGACGCCGATGTCGCGGACGCGGGCGGCGCGGACGCGGAACTCCTCCGCCTCCTCGTCGGGACGGCCGAACAGCTTGACGAGGGTGGCCCCGGGCGCGGAGAAGCGCTCGGTCATCTGCGTGCTCATCGCGGAGTTGTGGTCGGCGGCCTCGCGGCGGAGGGCCGCGAGACGGCTGCCCATGCGCCGCGCGGGCACCAGGAAGATCGGCAGCATGACGACGGCGAGGACGGTCACGAGCCAGGACGTGCTGAGCATGACGATCAGCGTGAGGACCAGGGCCACGACGTTCGTCACGACGCCCGACAGGGTGCCGCTGAAGGCCTGCTGGGCGCCGATGACGTCGTTGTTGAGGCGGCTCACGAGGGCGCCCGTCCGGGTGCGGGTGAAGAACGCGATCGGCATCTTCTGCACGTGGTCGAAGACGGCGGTGCGGAGGTCCAGGATCACGCCCTCGCCGATCCGGGCCGAGAACCAGCGCGTCACCAGCGAGACGCCGGCGTCGGCCAGCGCCACGACGGCGATGAGGACGGCGAGCCGCACGACGGCCGCGAGTTCGCCCCGCGCGACGATGACGTCGACCACCCGGCCGGCCAGCACCGGCGTCGCGACCGCGAGGACGGCACCCACCACGGACAGGGCGATGAAGACGACCAGCTTCGACCGGTAGGGCACCGCGAACGTCATGATCCGCCGGACGGACGCGCGCGAGATGCCGTGCCCACCGTCCCGTGCGGACGAGATCTTGTAGAGCGAGCTCCAGGCCGCGCCTTCCATGCTCATGGGGGTTCCTTCCGTGGGGGCCTGGCCCAATGTAGACGGCGGGTCACCCCGGGCTCGCAGCAGCCGTGTCGGGCCGTCGTCAGGGAACGAGGACGACCTTGCCGTCGAGGGTGCGGGACTCGGCGAGTTCGAGCGCCTTCGAGACGTCCGTGAGCGGTAAGCGCGCGGCGACGTTCGCGGTGAGGACACCGTCTCGGACGAGTTCCAGGACGTGGGTGAGGTCCTCGTCGAGGCGTCGCTGGTACGACTTCCCGCGGGTGCCGTGGCCTGCCCAGAGGTCGTAGAAGGTGGCGCGCTTGCCGTTCGGGAGGGCGTTCCAGGTCAGGATGCGGCCCAGGTGGCGCACGAACGGCGTCCAGAGGCTGCCGGTGCCGCTGACGGCGGCGATGATCGCGTACGACACCAGGGTGCCGCCGCGGCCGAGCAGCGACCACGAGGTCCGCGCCGTCTCCCCTCCGACGTTGTCGAAGACCGCTGCCAGGCCCCCGGCGGGAGCCGACCGGCGCACGGTCGACGCGAGGTCCGGGTCGGCGTAGTCGACGGGGACGACCCCTCGCGCCCGCAGGGACTCGTGGTGGCGCGGGGACGCCGCCGCGATGACGTGGACGCCGGAGTGCTGGGCCATCTGGATGAGCAACCCGCCCACGCCTCCGTTCGCCCCGAACACGAGGATCGTGTCCCCGGCCTCCACGCGTGCGGCCCGGTGCAGCATCTGCCAGGCGGTCACTCCGTTGACGGTTACCGCCTCGGCGAGGTCGGCGGCGAGCCCGTCGGGGACCACGACGCTGTCCCGGGCGGCGACGATCGCGTGTCCGGTCCAGGCGCCGGTCTTCGTCAGAGTCGCCACCCGGCGGCCCACGAGTCCGCCGTCCGCGCCGGTGCCCGCGGCGAGCACGGTGCCGACCAGGTCGTATCCGGGGGTGAAGGGGAACGGCGGCTGGGCGAAGTACCGGCCGCGACGCATCGCCTGTTCCGCGTACGAGATCCCCGTGGCCTCGACGGCCACGAGCAGTTCTCCGGCGGCGGGCGTCCCGACGGGGGCGGCGAGGTCGACCACGAGTCCGTCGGGTTCGACGAGGCCGGGCAGGACGATCCGTGTCGTCGTGGTGGGGAGCGAGGTGTTCGTGTTCATGACGTTCCTTCTTGTTAGTGTTCAGTCAGTCACAACTGCGGACATGCAGAAGGACGAGCGTGCGTGCCGCCCGGGTCAGTCGCGGTGGCGGATGCCGGCGGTGAGCGTCGAGGCCCAGGAGTGCGGCAGGTGGGCCAGGTCCGCCTGGACGACGAGGTGGCAGAGCTGCCCGTAGGCGATGAACCGCTGCACGGCGTCGGGTGCCGCTCCGGACCCCTCGGCGACGGCCTCGACGACGGCCCCGAGTCCTTCGTGGACGGCCGCACGGACCGCGGCCACGTCCGTCGCCGCCTGCGCGTGGGACTGCATCAGGATCAGGTCGCGGTCGGCGATCAACCGGACGTAGGCCTCGGTCATCGCCTCGAGGACACCCTCCGGCGTCGTCGACGCGGAGGCCGCCCCGGCGTCGCGCATGGTCGCCTCGACGAGCGCGTAGGTGTGCCGGACGGCCGCGACGAACAACCCCTCCTTGCCGTCGAAGAGTCGGAAGACGTAGGCGGGCGAGACCCCGGCCGCGGCGGCGACGTCGGCGACCGGGGTCGCGTGGAGGCCCTTGCGGGCGAAGACGTGCACGGCGGCGGAGGTGATGAGCGCCCGCTGCGCCTCGGCCGTCGAACGTGTCGCGGTGCCTGATGTCATGTGACTGAGTGAACACTCACATCGACGTGATGTCAACCGTGATCGTGCGGACGGCAGCCGTTCGCCGGGGGCCGGGCGATGCACGAGGATCGACGTCATGGACACGGACACCCTGGCGTCGACCCCCCGGCTGACCCTCCGCCTGCATCGCGAGGGTGATCTGGAGCGACTCGTCGCGATCCACTCACGGCCGGACGTCGCCCGGTACCTCCTGGAGGAGCCCTGGACGATCGAGACCGGGCGGGCGCAGCTCGAACGACGTCTGGGTCGGACGGACCTGGCCGAGCCCGCCGGCGCACTCGCCCTCGTCATCGAGCGGGCGGGGGCGTTGATCGGCACGGTGGCGCTGTGGCGCACCGAGCCCGAACCCCGCACGCTCGAGGTCGGGTGGACGCTCGATCCCGACCACGGAGGTCAGGGCTTCGCGGGCGAGGCGGTGGCGGCCGCGCTGCGGCTCGCGTTCGCACGGGACGACGTCCATCGCGTCACCGCGCAGATGGACGGCCGCAACACGGCCTCCGCCCGACTCGCGGCCCGGGTCGGCATGCGGCAGGAGGCGCACCACCGGCAGGACTTCTGGAGCAAGGGCGAATGGACCGACACCCTCGTCTTCGCGATGCTCGCCGACGAGCTGCCCGCGTGACGCGTCGGTCCTGGCGGGCCGCCGACGGGCAGACTCGTGCCGAGGAGTCCACGGCGACGGAACGGAGACGGGCATGTTCACGAGGCGGGGGAAGTCGACCGAGGGGTGGGCCCTCATCGGGTTCGGAGTCCTCGCGTTCCTGTTCTCGGTGATCGCGCTGTCCGGCGGATTCGGTCCGATCCCGGACGGCGGTCGCGCGGGGACGTTGGCCTACCTGGGCATCCCCGTCGGCATCGCGGCGATCGTCGTCGGCATCGTCGGCCTCCGTCGTGACGACCGTCGCGCCGGGGACTGATCCCGCGCCTCCGTCGTCCGGTTTCCGGGCAGCCTCGAGCGGTTCGCGGACCCTTGACCTGTCTTGCACCGCAAGGTAGCTTGTGACGCATGACAGCGGACGGAGGGGCGCAACTGCGCAAGGGCGTCGTCGAGTACTGCATCCTCGGATTGCTCGACCGTGAGCCCATGTACGGCTGGCAGCTCTCCGAACAGCTCGTCGAGGCCGGTCTCGCCGCCAGCATCGGCACGCTGTACCCCGTCCTCGGCCGCCTCCGGGCCCAAGGCCTCGCCACCGCCTTCGACCAGCCGTCCGCGACGGGCCCCGTCCGCAAGTACTACCGACTCACTCCCCTCGGACGCGCCCAGCTCAGCGCTTTCCGGCTCCAGTGGGCCCCGTTCACCGCCTCGGTCCACCGACTCATCGGAGAAGACACCCGTGACTGACACCACGCCCGGGATCACCACCGCCTACCTCGCTCAGCTCGACGCCGAGCTCGCACAGCTCCCGGCGGACCTCCACCGGGACATCGTCACCGGCGTGACGGAGGAACTCCGGGGTCTCGACGCGGAAGCCGCGGCCGCTCGCATCCGGCAACTCGGCGACCCGGCCTTCATCGCGGCCGAAGCACGCGCCGAGACCGCCACCGGGGTTCCCCTCGTCAGCCAGGACGCGCCTCCTCCCGGCCGCACCTTCTCGATCGTCGCGGCGGTCGTCCTGATCGCCGGCTCACTCCTGGTGCCGGTCGTCGGCGCACTCGCCGGCCTCGTCTTCGTCAGCCAGGCCCAGGCCTGGACACGACGGGAGAAGGCAGCCGCCTGGCTCGCCTCCGCGGGCGTCGCCCTCCTCGCCGTCGCGGCCGCGACGGTGATGGCCTCGGCGGGACTCGGCGGCACCCACCTCGTCGTCCTGGTCGGCTACCTCGTGTTCCCCGTGGTCGGCATCGTCCTGGCCGTCCGAGCGCGGCGCCGGGGCTGGCGCGCCTGAGGCCCAGCCCCGCACCTCACGGAACGACCTCCGCCCGTCGCGCCCCTCGGCCGGTCCCTACCGGCCGCGGGGAAGACGCTCGTCGAGCAGCGTCGCCAGCCGTTCGAGGTCACCGCGCACGAGGCGGGCATCGGCTTCGACGTCCGCCTCCGACATGCCGTCCCGGCGGAAGAGGGTGAACACGGCCTCGCTTCCCTGGTCGTTGGCCACGACGCGGAAAGGGTTGTTCACGACCGTTCCGTCCGGCAGGATCACGTCGTGATCGAGGATGCCCAGTTCCACCGGCCCGGTGAACGTGACCTCGACGACCCCCATGGGTGAGTCCGTGAGCCACCGCCCCTCTTCCTGACGGATGCCGGCGCTCAGACCCGCCGCCCACGAGGGGAGGTTCGCCGGGTCGCCGGCGACGCTCGAGACGGCGGCGACGTCGTGGTCGAACGCACGCGAGATGTGGAGGACGGGCCAGGTCATGCAGGGAAGCTAGCAGCGGTCCCCTCGACGAACCACCATCACGACGCCGCGTCAGGGCCGGCGGACTCGTCACAGGCGAACGGAGAGCACGGTCGGTAATCTCGGTCCATGAAGCGCCTCCCAGATCCTTCGTCCGACTGCCACAGTCCGGGCGCCCGGAAGACCCCGGGCACCTCCCGGCCGATCGCCCTCCCCGCCCGATGAACGGCGACCTGCTCCTCAACATCGTCCTCGTCGTCGTCTTCGTCCTGGTCGGCGGTGTCTTCGCCGCCACCGAGATGGCGCTCGTCACCCTCCGCGAGAGCCAGGTCAACGCGATCGCAGCCCGCGGCAAGCGCGGCGAGAAGGTCGCGGGCCTCGCCCGCGACCCGAACATGTTCCTCGCCGCCGTGCAGATCGGCGTCACCGTCGCCGGCTTCGCCTCCGCCGCCTACGGCGCCTCCTCCATCGCGCCGTCCGTGACGCCCGTGCTCGTCGGGTTCGGGCTCGGCGAACAGGCCGCCTCCACGGTCGCGACCATCGTCCTGACCCTTCTCATCGCCTACCTCTCGCTCGTGCTGGGCGAGCTGGCTCCCAAGCGGCTCGCGATCCAGCGGAACGCCTCCTTCGCCTACGCCGTCGCCCCCGTCCTCGCGGTCTTCGCCGTCCTCATGCGGCCTGTCATCTGGCTCCTGTCGATCAGCACGAACCTCGTGGTCCGTCTGCTCGGCGGCGATCCGCACAAGACGGGCGAGGAGATGACCGAAGAGGAGCTGCGCGACATCGTCTCCAGCCACGAGGGCCTCCCCGAGGACGAACGCCGGATCCTCGACGACGTGCTCTCCCTCCGGCACCGCCAGCTCAGCCAGGTCATGCGCCCTCGCCCCGAGGTCACGGCCGTCGACGGCACCGGGAGCGTCAGCGACGCCGCCCGCGAAGTCCACGACCAGCCGTATTCGCGCTACCCGGTCATCGACCGGTCCATCGACGACATCATCGGCTTCGTGCACGTGCGCGACCTGTTCGAGGCGATCACGAGGGACCCGGCGACGCCGGTCCGCGACATCGTGCGGACGATCTCGTACCTGCCGGCCACGGCGCGCGTCCTCCCGACGCTGACCTCGATGCGGGCGGACGGCCACCACATCGCCGTCATCGTCGACGAGTACGGCGGAACAGACGGCATCGTCACCCTCGAGGACCTCGTCGAGGAGGTGGTGGGCGAGATCTTCGACGAGTACGACACGGAGTTCGCCGCCGCCGACCTCGAGGCCGGCGGCGGGATCGTGGACGGCCGTCTGAACTTCCAGGACTTCGAGGAGGCGACGGGCATCCACCTGCCCGAGAGCGCCTCCGACACCGTCGCCGGCTACGTCATCGAGACCCTCGGGCGCCTGGCGGTCGTGGGCGACGTCGTCGAGATCGACGGCGCCCGCCTGCAGGTGACCGAGATGGACCGTCGCCGCATCTCCGAGCTGCTCGTCATCCCCGACGTCGACGAGACACCCGCGGACGAGGCGGGCACCCCGGACACCGCGCGGCCCCTAACCTGACGGCATGGGGATTCAGAAGAAAGCGTCGACCACTCTCGTCGCACTGGCGGCCGTCGGGGCTCTGCTGACCGGTTGCGCGTCGACCGCACCGGTGACCGAGACGCCACCTGGAGCAGCGGGCGCGACGTCCGCCGCTCCGGCGAGCGACGGTACCGAGAAGTGGCCGACAGGCGCCGACGGCGACACCCCGTCGTGCCGAGACGCCTCGTCGGCCGTCCTGACGACCGTCAACGAATCGATCCTCGACACCGCCTCCGCGAACGGCACCGTCGTGTCCGCGCTGCCCTGGCTGAGCGCCCACCCCGACCCGGACCTCGGGAAATGGACCCTCACCGGCCTGGTCGAGACCGCCCAAGGCACCGAGGGCGGTTACTTCGTCGTCTTCGCCACAGCTGACGATCCCACCTCACCTGCGTTCGACGGGGCGGTCTTCGCACTGGGTGCCGCAACCGGGGTGACGAACCTTCCGCCTCTCGAGCCGGCCTACGTGGGGCCGACGGACATGGACGACGTGCCACCCGCCGCACTCAGCTGCGGGACGCAACGCGCACAGAACCCCTGAGCCTCACCAGGCCAGGGCCGTCAGGGAAAGACGCACGTCAGGCCCGTGCGAGGGCGGGGGCGAAGGTCGCCACGACGACGGTGACGTCGTCGGCCTGTTCGTCGTCGCCGACGAGTTCGGCGACCCTCTGCACGATCTCACTCGAGTCACCGGTCGAGATGAGCAGGAGTTGGAAGGCACTGAAAGCCAGCAGTTCGTCCGGGAAGAGGTCGAGGACCCCGTCGCTGATGCAGACGATCGTGTCTCCTGGCTGCAACTGGTCGGTGTGGGAGACCCAGTGATCCCCGAGGCCGACGGGCAGATCCGACGATCGCAGCCGCTCCACGAGACCGGTGGCCCGCCGGATGAGCGCCAGGCCGTGCCCACCGTCGGCCCACCGGACCTCGCCCGACGGGGTGATGCGCGCGTGGAAACAGGTCGTGAACTGGATGTCCACATCGCTGTCACCGCTCGCGAGACCGGTCGTGGCACGACGCAGCGCCACGGCGGGGTCGAGGTCGTCCGACGAACTCCGGATGACGGAACGCACGGCCGCCGCGATCATCCCGGCCCCCACTCCCTTGCCCATGACATCCCCCACGGTCAGGGCGATGCCGTCCGGAGTCGGATACCAGTCGTAGAAATCTCCCCCGACGGTCCGCGCCGGGATGCACGTCCCTCGAACGGCGAACATGTCCGGGAGAAGGCTCGTCTTCGGAGGCAGGAGTGACTGTTGGATGGTGGCGGCCTTGTCGATCTCGCGTTCGACGGCGTGCTGCTGCGCACGAGAGAGTTCGACCCTGCGACTGGCCTGGCGTGCGAGCTCGTTGATGGCGAGTCCGACGGTGGCGTAGATGGCCAACGAGAACACGATGCGGATGAACTCGCTGGGCGCGCGACCACCGGGGTCGATGACGAACGGCAGCAGGAAGGTCACGGCCGATCCGACGAGCAGCCACACGATGTTCGACCGGCCTGCCCAGACGGCTATCCAGACGATGGGCAGCAGGATGATCGGCACGAAGACGGACCGGCTGTCACCCGTCCCGTATCGCAGCAACCCCACCGCCACGAAGTCGGCTGCCGGGATGACGATCTCCCACGCGAGCAGTCGAGGACGCCACGAGGCGGCTGCGGCGAAGGCGACACCGAACAGAGCAGCCGAGACCCCGGCCCACATCGTCGGTGCGTCGGTGACCGGCAGCCACGGGATGACCGTGCTCACGAGAGCGGCCATCAGGACGAAGAAGAAGACGAAGCCCTGCTTGAGCACCGGGACGTGCCGTCGTGAGCCGGCGGACATGACTCGCCCGAGAAGACCCGAGTCCCCCCAGACGCTGGGGCGCAGCGTGTCGTCGCTCACCTGATTGACGCTCATCGAAGAAGGTTAGAACGGCCGCCCCCCGCCTGGGGAGAACGGGGCACCCCAGAACGCGGGTCAGCCCGAGAGGGTGGGCAGCTCGACGGTGACCCGGAGGCCGCCGCTGACCCGGGGCCGCACGTCGAGCGTCCCGTCATGGGCGCGCACGATGGCGTCGACGATCGCCAGGCCGAGCCCGGAGCCCTGGTGGTCGCCCCGCACGCGGGCATCGCCTCGCTGGAACGGCTCGATGAGCGTCGCCACGAGCTCCGGGGGCACGACCGGCCCCGAGTTCTCCACGATGAGGACGACCCCGGCACCGTGCGGGGCCGCGGCGACCGAGACCCACGCCGCCCGTCGACGGACCCCGGGGCCGACCTCGGACGCCGGCTCCGGAACCCCTGGCGACTCCGCCTCCCCCGAGCGCGACCCCGGCACCGCGACGTTGTGGACGATGCCGTTGTGCACGAGGTTCGTGACCACCTGACGCAGCAGGGCGGGCGACCCGGCCGTCGGCGCCACCTCGCCCTCGACCTCGAGGGCCACTCCCCGGTCGTCGGCGAGAGGCGCGAGCAGCTCCACCGCCTCGTCCGCGAGCAGCGACAGGTCGACGGGCGACCGGTCGAACGACCGCTGGTCGGCCCGGCTCAACACCAGCAGCGCCTCGGTCAGGTCGATCGCCCGGTCGTTGACCTCGCGCAGTCGACCCGTGAGCACCCGAGCGTCCCCGCCCGGGTCGTCGTGCGCGACCTCGAGCAGGGTCCGCGAGATGGCGAGGGGCGTGCGCAACTCGTGCGAGGCGTTCGCCGCGAACCGGCGTTGCGCCGAGACATGGGCCTCGAGTCGCTCGAGCATCGTGTCGAACGCGTCGGCGAGCTCGCGGAACTCGTCGTCCCGTCCGGGCAGCGCGATGCGGTGCGACAGCGACCCCTCGGCCGCCCGCCGCGCCGCCCCGGTCATCCGGTCGAGCGGTGCGAGCAGGCGCCCCGCGAGCAGCCAGCCGCCCAGCAGCCCCACCCCGAGCAGCACGACCAGTACACCCACGGCCCGCGGCAGGAACGCCCGCATCAGGTCGCCCCGGTTCGGTACGAACCCCGCCGCGACGCCTGACAGCGACTCCTGTGGGACGTAGCGCAACAGGAACAGCCACACCACGCCGAGCAGCAGCACGCCGGTCACGACGACGACCGCGGCATAGCTGAGGGTCAGACGCAGGCGGACGCTGGGGCCACGCGTCCTACCCACGACCCCGCGCCTCCTCGACGGGGTCGACGCCGACGGAAGCGACACCGACGGGAGCGATGTCGACCGGGCCGGCCTCGATGCGGTAGCCGACGCCGGGCACGGTCGCGATCACCCAGGGCTCGCCGAGTCGTTTGCGCAGCGCCGAGACCGTGATGCGGACTGCGTTCGTGAACGGGTCGGCGTTCTCGTCCCAGGCCCGCTCGAGCAGCTGTTCGGCGCTGACCACACCGCCACCCGCGCCGACGAGCACCTCGAGCACGGCGAACTGCTTGCGGGTGAGCGCCACGTAGCGACCGTCACGGTGCACCTCGCGGCGGAACGGGTCGACGCGCAGGCCCGCGAGTTCGGTGACCGGCGGCCGGTGGTGCGCCCGACGTCGGTCAAGGGCGCGCAGCCGGAGCACCAGTTCGCGCAGCTCGAACGGCTTGGTGAGGTAGTCGTCCGCGCCCGCCTCGAAGCCCGAGGCCTTGTCGTCGAGACGGTCGGCGGCCGTCAGCATGAGGATCGGCGTGCCGCTGCCGGTCGCGACGAGGTGCTCGGCGATCTCGTCGCCCGAGGGCCCGGGCACGTCCCGGTCGAGCACGGCGACGTCGTACTCGTTGACGCTCAGCAGTTCGAGTGCGGTGTCGCCGTCGCCCGCGACGTCGGACGCGATGGCCGCGAGACGGAGTCCGTCGCGGATGGCCTCGGCCAACAGGGGCTCGTCCTCGACGATCAGCACACGCACGTCCCGATGCTACGAGCCGGGCCGTATCGTCCACGTATCGAGAAACTCATACGGGCCGGCAACGGCGGATCTCGTCGACTGGGGGCATGCGAAACCTCGACACGTCGCCCTCCACACGTCCCGTCCCCGCCCGGCACCGACGACGCCCCGCCGTCGTCCTGGCCGTCGTCGCCGGCGCGATCGCGTTCTCGCTCGTCGTCCTGCTGGCCGTGGCCGTCGCGGTCTCCCGCGCCGCGACGGTGGACGGACCAGGAGGCGCGGGCCGGCTCCTCGGGACCGCCGCGGTCGGTGCCGCCCTCGGTCGCGACGAGGCGACGGGCGAGGCGGGCGGCGTCGTCCCGCCCGGGACCTCGCCGTTCGACGAGGACGTGCCGGCCGTCTCGGGACTCGACCCGCGCCTCCTCGACGCCCTGCAGCACGCCACGACGGACGCGACCGCCGCCGGCGTCGTGGTCGTCGTGAACGGCGGCTGGCGGTCGGCGGCCTACCAGGAGCAGTTGCTGGACGAGGCGGTGGTCCAGTACGGCTCGCGCACCGAGGCGGCCCGCTGGGTGGCGACCCCCGAGACGTCGGCCCACGTGCACGGCGACGCGGTCGACGTCGGCTCGTGGGACGCGACGTCGTGGCTCTCGGGGAACGGGGCCGCGTACGGCCTCTGCCAGATCTACGAGAACGAGTCGTGGCACTACGAGCTGCGCCCCGAGGCCGCCGACCAGGGGTGCCCGCCCATGTTCCGCGACCCGACCGAGGACCCGCGGATGAATCCGTAGGCGGTCGGGCCGCGCGCGCGTCAGCGGGCGGCGAGCGCCTCGACCGGGGTGACCGACGTGGCCCGGCGGGCCGGGACGAGGGCGGCGACCCCGGCCAGCACGGCCGCCGTCACGGCGAGACCGAGCAGCAGCGGCACGGGCAGCGTCGGCGCGATGAGCAGACCCTGGTTCGCGGAACCGAGCAGCGCCTGGGCACCGGCCCAGCCGTAGACGACGCCGAGCACGACCCCGACGACGATCGCCGTCAGCGCCATCTGCGTCGCCTCGAGCAGGATCATGCGGCGCACCTGACCCGCGGTCGAGCCGATCGCGCGCAGGAGGCCCAGCTCGCGCCTCCGTTGCAGGACGCTCAGCGACATGTCGTTCACCATGCCGACGGCGGCGATCACGGCCGAGAAGCCGACGAGGGCGGCGACGATCAGCAACGTCGTGGTGAACACCTGGTCGAGCTCGGCGGCGTACGACGGGTCCTGCTCGATCGAGTAGATGAAGGAGCGCAGCGTCTCGAGCGCGACCGACAGGGTCGTGACGAGGGTCACGCCGATCACGATGCCGATCGTGGCCCGGGTGCTGCGCTCGGGCTGACGGAGGGCGTTCTCGGCGGCGAGGCGGGCCACCTGACTCGTGCCGAACGTCCGGCCGACGGCGCTCAGCACGGCGGGCATGAGCGCGTGGGCGCCGACGACGACACCGGTGAACGACAGCACGCCCCCGGAGAACGCGATCAGCACGCCCATCGCGTCGACCAGTCCGACCACGACCCCGGCGACGAGCAGCAGACCACCGCCGACGACGAGCAGGGCGGCGAACACGGTCCGCACGACGCGGCGGGACCGGGCCGAGACGGGCGCGTCCTGCGCGGCGTCGGTCGCCTGCAGCGGCGTCACCTGCAGCACGCGGCGCGAACCGACCCAGGCCGCGGCGACCGTGGTCAGCACAACCGCGACGGCCGGGACGAGGCCGCCCACCGAGACGTACGAGTACGCGAGGTCGGGCAGGTCGCCACGCCCCACGAGCACCCGCACGGCGACGACGACGAGCGCGAGGCCGGCGAGCGTCCCCAGCACGGCGCCGGCGACGCCGACCACGAGCCCCTCACGGGCGACGGCGCGACGCTGGTCGCGCGCCGACGAGCCGAGCAGGCGCATCAGGGCGATGGTGGGCGTGCGGCCGGCGACCACGGTGGTGAAGGTGTTGGCCGTGACGATCGCGCCGACGTAGAGCGCGAGGCCCACGAAGACCGCGGCGACGAAGCCGAGCATGGTCGAGACCGTGCCGCTCGCGGCGACCGCGGGGTCGGAGGCGACGATCTGCTCGAGCACGTGGGTGACGCCGAGCAGCCCGACGCCGAACGTCGTGCCGAGACCGGCCACGAGGATGCTCGGACGGTGCTCGCGCAGCTGGTCCCGGGCGCTCACGCGACACGCTCCAGGTCGAGCATGACGCCCGAGATCTCGGCGGCGGTGCTGCGGTCGATCTCGTGCACGATGCGGCCGTCCGCGAGGAACACCACGCGGTCGGCGTAGCTCGCCGCGACCGGGTCGTGGGTCACCATCGCGATGCTCTGACCGTGGTCGGTCGACGCGGTGCGCAGCACGTCGAGCACGTCGCGGCCGGCCTTCGAGTCGAGGTTGCCGGTGGGCTCGTCGGCGAAGATCAGGTCGGGCCGGGTGGCGAGGGCGCGGGCGATCGCGACGCGCTGCTGTTGCCCGCCCGAGAGCTGGTGGGGGCGGTGGGTCAGCCGGGCGCCGAGGCCGAGCGTGGCGACGAGCCAGTCGATCCAGGCCCGCTCGTCGGCGGTGGCGCGGCGCCCGTCGAGTCGGAACGGCAGCTCGATGTTGGCCGACACATCGAGGGTCGGCACGAGGTTGAACGCCTGGAAGACGAAGCCGATGCGACGGCGGCGCAGCAGGGTCAGCTGGGTGTCGTCGAGCCCGGTGATGTCGGTGTCGCCGAGCAGCACCTGCCCCGAGGTGGCCGAGTCGAGGCCGGCGGTGATGTGCATCAAGGTCGACTTGCCCGATCCACTCGGGCCCATGACGGCGGTGAACTGCCCGGCCGGCAGGTCGAGCGAGACGTCGCGCAGCGCGTCGACGCGACCGTCGCCCTGGCCGAAGGACTTCGTGACGTTCCGGACGCGGGCGACGGGGCCCGCGCCTCCTCGGCTCGGGTCGGCGGGACCGCGGGATGTGACGGGCTGGGGCTGGTGGGAGGGGGTCATCGTGGTCTTCCTGTGCGGGTCGTGGGGGGTGTGGCGAGGGTCAGTGGCGCAGCGTCGAGTTGACGTCGTCGCCGGGCACCGCGTCGACGGTCGTCCAGCTGGCCCAGCGTCCGTCGACCTGGGCGACGACGCGGCCGTCGCCGCAGCTGACGAGCCCCGAGGTCGGCAGGGGCTCGGGCAGCGTCGTCGGCTCGAGGGCGGGGCCGCCGAGGTCGCCGTCGACGGGCGTGCACCCCGCGAGGTCGGGGCCGGTCGCGGAGGTGAACGAGAGCTCGTAGCCGGGCTCCTGCGTGTCGAGGCGCACGTCGACGTCGCGGGCGTCGGCGGGCACCCACTCGGGCAGGAACCAGGCGACGTCGGTCGAGTCGGCCGAGTTCGGCGCGTCGGCCGCGGTGTCGAAGTGGCGCTCCTGCACCTGTTCGGCGCCGAGCGCGCTCTTCGCGGCGTCGGCCATGCCCGAGCAGCCGGTGAGCGTGACGGCGGCGAGCGCCGCGAGGCCGAGACCGGCGGCGAGGGCGCCGCGGCGGCGGGTGGTGGTGGACGAGGAGGCGCGGGTCGCGGAGGTCGAGTCGTTCATGTCTACGATCCTCGCCGCGGGGCCCGGTACCGGAACATCACGTGCACCCACGGACCCGCGCGGGGGTTATCCCCCGGTGGTGGCGGCTCCGTCCACGGCGGGACGCGGTCGTACCGGTCGGTGTCGTAGGGTCGAGAGCGGGCCCGGCACGCAGACGTCCGGGCGGACGACGGAGGGGAGCACTCCCCTCCGGGAACGAGGGGGACATCGTGACCGACCACCGAGGCCTCGGCCAGGGCGACACCGGCGCCGGGGCAGCCCCGGTCGAACCACGGATCGCCCTCACGGCGACCCCGTTCGTCACCGCGATCGCGCTGTCGCCCATCATCACGATGGGCCTCGTGGTGGTGACCATGCGACGCGCTCTCGAACTGGCGATCCCGGGCCGGACGGGTGTCGACGCCGGCGACCTGGGCGTCGTGCAGATCGCCTCGCTCGTGCTCTGGCTCGGGATCGTGCTGCTCGCCTGGCTCGACCACCGCACGCTGCGCGACCGCGGACTCGAGCGGCCGTTCCCCTGGGCGTGGGCCCTGCTCGGGCCCCTCGTCTACCTGATCGGGCGCAGCGTCGTCGTCCGCCGCCGTGCCGGCGGCAGTGCCGCGCCTCTCTGGCTCTACCTCGGATTGACCGTTCTCGGATTCGCCGTCGCCATGATCGTCGTCGTGTCGTCGGGGGTGCCGACACCGTGAGCATCGTGGACGTCAGCACCGTCGTCGTCGTCTCCCTGATCGTCGCCGTCGGAATCGTGGCCGCCGTCGGCGTCGTGCGGCGCGGGCGACGTGACCGGGCGATCGCCGCCCGCCTCGACGCCACCGACCCCGGGGCCGGTGTCCGCGCCCGGGCCGAGTCCGAGCGCCGGCACGAAGGGCCCCGCGGCGAAGCGGCCGGCATGTCCCGCTCGGCCG
Organism: Frigoribacterium sp. Leaf44; assembly: GCF_001421865.1. Classification (NCBI taxonomy): domain Bacteria; kingdom Bacillati; phylum Actinomycetota; class Actinomycetes; order Micrococcales; family Microbacteriaceae; genus Frigoribacterium; species Frigoribacterium sp. Leaf44. The sequence goes on along the minus strand of NZ_LMLG01000001.1, from coordinate 20,038 downwards.
GCGGCAAGAACTCGGCCTGACCCGCGCCGAGCTGGGAACACGATCGCCGACGGAGGCGTAGCGTCACACGGGTCGAAGGCGTTTTCTTGCGTCTTCATTGGCCGGTGTTGCTTGCATCCCTGCCCGTGAAGCTCATGCGACAACATCGGCATCTGGGGCACGGCTGCGGACTCTTCCGCGGCCGTGCCCCTCTCTCGTGCCCGACCGCGCAGCTGCGAGCGCTCGCCGGCTGATCCGCGATCCCCTCCGCGTGAGGGAGGCAGGCCCGAGACCCCAGAAAGTCGCCGAGACCCTTCCGCGCGCACGGGTGTCTCGGCGAGTTACCGGGGTCTCGCGAGCACGCGAGGAGGCGCGGTGCGAAACCTGCTCACACCGCGCCTCCTCGGGTCGTCGCCTACCGGTAGACGCGCACGTAGTCGACCTTCATCTGCTGCGGCAGCTGGGTGCTGCCGTCGGGGTAGCCGGGCCAGGCACCCCCGACGGCCACGTTGAGGATGAGGAAGAACGGCTTGTCGAAGACCCACGGGTCGCCGCCCGTGCTGGCCGGCGTGACCTGGTGGTAGACCTGCCCGTCGACCGACCACGTGATCGAGCCGGGGGCCCAGTCGACCGCGAAGGTGTGGAAGTCGTCGGCGATCGACCAGCCCTGAGGGTGCTGCCACGTGCTGGTCAGGCCCTCGCCGCCCGAGTAGCCGGGGCCGTGCACGGTGCCGTGCACGCGGTGCGGTTCGAAGCCGACGTTCTCCATGACGTCGATCTCGCCCGCGCTCGGCCAGGCGTTCGTGGGCAGGTCGGCACCGAGCATCCAGAAGGCCGGCCAGATGCCCTGGCCGCGCGGGATCTGGATGCGCGCCTCGACCCGCCCGTACTGCGCCGTGTACTTGTTCTGCGTGGTCAGCCGGGCGGAGGTGTACGACCCGTCACCCTCGCGCTTCGCCGTGATCACGAGGTTGCCGTTGCCGTCCAGAGCCGAGTTCGACCGCGAGTTCGTGTAGTTCTGCAGTTCGCCGTTGCCCCAGCCGCCCCCTCCGGTCTCGAGGTTCCAGACCGAGGGGTCGGGCGCGCTGCCGGCGCCGCCGTCGAACTCCTGGGACCAGACGATCGCCTGCTGGGCGGAGGTCTCGGCCGAGGCCGGGGCGGGCGCGGCGGCGACCGTGGTCGCGGCGAGCGCGGCGGCGGCGGCCAGGCCCACGCCGGTCAGGGTGCGACGTGTCGGTGCGCGTCGCGTCAGGTGCTGGTGGATCCTCATCATGTCTCCGCTCGTCGTCGTGCGTCGTTTCGTGTCCGTGCGTCGTTTCGTGTCCGTGCGTCCGTTCGTGTCGTCAGGGCGTGCGGTCACGGGTAGGTCACCACCCGGCTCGGGACGGTGTTGCCCGCGGGCGTCGGCACCGAGTCGCCGACGCCGTTGATGACGCTCGAGATCGTGCCGACGTCGCCGAGCGAGACCGTGAAGACCCCGTGGGCCTTCACGCCCGACGCCCGGGGCACCTCGAAGGCCTGCGCCAGGCGCACCTGCGGGTTGGCGTTGAAGAACGAGTACACGCCGCCACCCCAGATCTCGTGGCTGGTCACGCCGTCCGCGACCTTGTACGCCGCCCAGCCCTCGCCGGTCGGGCTCTGCCACGAGGCGTTGTCGGGCACGTCGTACGGCAGCTCGTTCTGGAAGAAGACCGTGCGGCCGCGCTCGCCGTTCCACACCACCTGGTACTGCTGGTAGTGCTCGACGAACAGGCCGGTGGCCAGGACGTCGTCGCCGTTCACCTCGACGCCGGTCGCACCGCGGTTGACCGTCCAGCCCGTGGGAGCGCCGCCGTGGTCGGCACGCCAGGCCCAGATGTGGTCGACGATCGTGTCGTCCGAGTTCACCTGCAGCGTGGTGGTCGCGTTGCCCTGGATGCTCGAGCCGACGCGGAAGTACACGTCCTGCACGCTCTGCGGGTTCGCCGCGTGGTCGACGTGCGAGCCCGTGGTGCCGAGTCGCATCAGCTGGTCGCTGTTCTGCGTGCCGGCGTCGACGACGAGCCCCGAGACGTTCACCCCGGCGACGTCGGCCGTGGTCAGCACCGCGTCGCCGCTGGTCGGGACGAGCGTCGGGAAGCCGATGCCCGTGACGACGGTGTCGGCCCGCGTGACCTCGATCGCCTGGTCGAGCGGGTAGGTGCCCGGCGTGAAGAACAGGTTCAGGCCCTGCGCCAGGGCACCGTTGATCGTCGCGGCCGAGTCGCCCGGGTGCGCGACGAAGAAGTCCCGCATCGGCAGGTCGGTGCCGGGGGTGCCCGGCCAGGTGACCCCGGCCGAGTCCCGCTGCAGCGCGGGGACGAACACGTGGTAGTCCCCCGCGTCGTCGACGTAGAGGTACGGCTTCTCGCGCGTGACCGGGGTCGTGGCGAGGGTCGTGTAGCTCTTCGAGAAGTCGTTCGCGGGCGCGCCCTGCACACCCGAGAAGGTCATGTTCCAGTTGCCGCCCTGCCACGAGCCGAGGGTCGAGTCGCGCGTGTACCACTGCTGCTGCGAACCCGAGCTGACGGTGCCGTCGACCTTGCTGTCGGCGATGTAGCCGCCGGACGAGTAGCCCTGGCCGCCGTCCTGGTTCGACGGCCCCATGGTCAGGTCGCCCTTGATGTGGACGCGACGCATGGGGGCCGCCTGCGACACGGCCCAGCGGTCGACGCCCGACTCGGGCTCGACGGCCAGGTTCTCGACCGACCGCCAGAAGTTCTGGGTCGCGTTCTTCTCGTCGCCGTAGTTCCAGCCCGAGTCGACGTTGACGGCTCCCTGGATCGTGACGTCGTCGGGGTCCTTGCCGAGGCCCTGCAGCGCCGTGTAGAAGCCCAGGTTCGCGAAGACCCGGCCGTAGGTGCCGGGCTCGAACAGGAAGGCGTGGCGCTGGTCGCCGAACTGCGCCGTGGGGTTGCGCAGCTGCGCGCCGAAGGCCGCGTCGATGTCGGCCTGGATCGTCGAGGCCGGCACGCTCGGGTCGTACACGGTCACGTTCGGGCCGAAGTCCGGCCGGTCGCTGGTGGTCACGGCCGGTGCCGACTGCGCGGCGAGCGCGGGCACCACCGCCCCCACGACGCTCGCGGCGACCCCCGCCGCGATCAGAGTCCTCATCCGTCTGTGCATGATCTTCTCGTCTCCGGTGGCGTCTTTGCCACCCGTTCGGACCGTACGCCCGCCTCGACGACGAAACAAGACCCTCCTGTCCAGTACGCGAACGGGGGGCACGGGAAAAGTGCGGAGACTGCAGGAGGCGCGGTGCCGGTCGTGCCGACACCGCGCCTCCTCGGGTCCTCGGGTCCCTCGGTTCAGAGCACCTGGTCGAGGAAGGTCTTCAGCCGGTCGGTGCGCGGGTGGTCGAAGAGCTGGGCCGGCGGCCCGGCCTCGACGACGACGCCGCGGTCCATGAACACGACCTGGTCGGCGGCCTCGCGGGCGAAGCCCATCTCGTGGGTGACCACGACCATGGTCATGCCCGCGCCGGCCAAACCCTTCATCAGGGCGAGCACGCCCTTGACGAGCTCGGGGTCGAGCGCCGACGTGGCCTCGTCGAAGAGCATCACCTCGGGTCCGAGCGCCAGGGCCCTCGCGATGGCGACGCGCTGCTTCTGGCCGCCCGAGAGGGACGCGGGCCGGACGTCGGCCTTCTCGGCTAGCCCGACCTCGGTGAGTCGCTCGAGCGCGACCCGTCGGGCCTCGGCCGCCGACACCCGACGGACCCGGCGCACCGGCAGCACGATGTTGTCGAGCACCGTCCGGTGCGGGAACAGGTTGAAGTGCTGGAACACCATGCCGACCCGACGGCGCAGGGCGTCCTCGGAGCCGTGCAGCACGTCCGTCCCGTCGAGCAGCACCTCGCCGCCCGAGGGCTCCTCGAGGCGGTTGATGCAGCGCAACACCGTCGACTTGCCCGACCCCGAGGGGCCGATGATGCAGGTCGTCGTGCCGGCGGGCACCACGAGGTCGATGCCGTGCAGCACCCGGATGGCGCCGAAGTCCTTGGTCAGGCCCCGGATCTCGAGGTCGCCGGCGGTCGGGACCGAGGGCACGGCAGGAGGCGCGGTGAGGGTGGTCATCGGGGGGCTCCTGACGTGGCGGGGGCGAGGGGTTCGGTGGCGGTGGCCGAGCCGGTGGGGGCGGCCGTGGCGACCGCTCCCGCCGAGGTCGGCGGGGAGGCCGGTGGCACCGTGCCCGACGGGCGCCGCCCGAACGAGCGGCCCTCGCGCAGCCGGCGGTCGATGACGTTGACCAGGTGCGTCAACGGCACCGTGATGATCAGGTAGAACACGCCCGCCAGCACGAGCGGCGAGAGGTTGCCGTTGGTGATGGCCGCGTCCTGCCCGATGCGGAACAGCTCGCGCTGCGACGTGATCAGGCCGAGGAAGTACACGAGCGACGAGTCCTTGACGATCGCGATGAACTGGTTCACCAGCGACGGGAGCACCTGGCGGATGCCCTGCGGGATCACGACGAGCCGCATGGAGTCGCCGTGGCTCATGCCGAGCGCCCGGGACGCCTCGAGCTGGCCGCGGTCGACCGCGAGGATGCCGGCCCGGAAGATCTCGCCGATGTAGGCGCTGGCGATCAGGCTGAGGGCCAGGATGCCCAGCGGGTACGGGTTCCCCCGCGTGAACAGGTTGAACAGCGGCGACAGGCCCGTCCCGATCAGCAGGATGGTGAGGATGGCGGGGAGCCCGCGGAACACGTCGGTGTAGATGCGACTGAGCACGCGCGGCAGGCGATGGCGGCTCGTGCCCATCACCGCGAGCAGCAGCCCGACGACGATGCCGATCGCCGTGGCGCAGAGGGCCAGCAGCAGCGTGTTCCACACCCCGTAGGCGAGCATGTCGGGCAGCGTGCGGAGCATCGCCTCGCCGTCGAAGAAGCTGCGGCCGATGTTGGCCAGCGCGTCGGAGAAGTTCACGGTCGCCCCCTGCTCACTCGCTCGGCTGGAACTCGTCGGGCACGGGCTGGTCCGGGAAGAATTTCTGGTCGATCTCGAGCCAGGTGCCGTCGGCGACGATGTCGGCGACGGCCCCGTCCACGGCCGTCTTCAGCGCGTCGTTGCCCTTCGCGATCGGGAAGCCCACCGGGAACTCGGGCACGGCGACGTTGATCGCGATGGTCTGCGAGCCGTTCGACGCCGCCGCGTACTCCTCGGCCACGGGGAAGTCGAGGAAGTGCGCGTCGATCGTGCCCGAGCCCAGCGCGGCGACGGCGCTGTTGTTGTCGGGGAAGCGCACGAGCTCGGCACCGGTGAAGTTCTCCTGCGCGTAGCTGTCCTGGATCGTGCCCTGGACTATGCCGAGGCGCTTGCCGTCGAGCGAGGACTCGTCGTCGGTGATGCCCGAGCCGTCGGCGGCCAGCACCGAGATGTACCCGATGAAGTAGTGGTCGCTGAAGTCGACGGTCTTCTCGCGTTCCTCGGTGTCGCTGATGGACGCGGCCGCCATGTCGAGCTGCCCGTTGGCGACGGCGGGCAGCAGGGCCGAGAACTCCTGCGTGACGAACTCGGTCTCGAGCCCGAGGCGCTTCGCGACCTCCTTCGCCATCTCGACGTCGAAGCCCTGCAGCTCGCCGTCCTCGGTGTAGGCGTACGGCTTGGTGTCGCCGGTCGTGCCGATCCGCAACGTGCCGGCCGAGACGGTGCCCAGCTCGTTCGAGGCGCCGGCCTCGGAGCCGCCCGACGAGCAGGCGGTCAGGGCGAGGCCGAGGGCGGCGACCGCGGCGAGGGCGGCCGTGAGGCGGGTGGTCGTTCGTCTGGTCATGGTTCTCTCCTGTCAGGGCGGTGCGAGGGGAGTGCGGGGTGGGTTCGGGAGGCGCGGGCCGGGTGGATCAGGACGGCACGGCCAGGCGGTCGACCGTGTCGGTCGCGTCGGTCGTGGCCGCGGTCGGGTGGTCGTCCTCGTCGAGCCAGGACGTGCCGTCGTAGCCGCGGTCGGGGCTCATGAAGTCGATGTCGGTGAACGGTTCCTCGTCGACGGCCAGCTGCGCGAGCAGCTCCCCGATCGCCGGGGCGTGCTTGAAGCCGTGGCCGCTGTCGCCGCCGGCGACCACGACGCGGGTGTCGCCACCGGGGTGGCCGATGACGAACTGCCGGTCGGGCGAGTTCGTCACCATGCAGGCGATCGCCTTGGCAGGGGTCGGGTCGAGCCCCGGGAAGGCCCGGGCCACGGCTGCCGAGAGCAAGCCGTAGTCCGCCGCCGGATGGATGTACCGGTCCACGGTGTCGGCCTCGGCGTCCTCGAAGGCGCCGCCCGAGTCCTCCAGGCCGATCTTGACGGCGTAGCCGTCCCCGTCGGCCCGGTCGGCGCCGTGCCCCCAGAGGGTGGTGCCGTCGGGCAGCTGGCGGATGAACACCGGGAAGGCCGCGAGGTCGAAGTCGCCGCCCGGTGCCGTCGCCTCGGGGGTCGTGCCCTCGAACCAGAAGAGCGGGGTGCGGCGGGCGACGAGGGGATGGTCGACGAACTGCGGGGTCCAGGCACCGAGCGTCACGACCACGCGGGCGGCCCGCAGCACGCGTCCCCCGGCCGTGACCTCGACTCCCCCGTCGACCGGGTCGATCGCCGTCACCCGGGTGTCGGTCAGCACGGTCGCGCCGAGCGACCGGGCCACCTCGACGGCGGCCCGCACGCCCTTCTCGGGGTAGCTGATGCCGGCGGCGGGGTCCCACACGCCGATGTCGTCGGGGCCGAAGCCGGCGTACTGCGGGAACCGCGCGACGAGTTCGTCGTGCTCGAAGACCGTCGACTCGAGCCCGGCCTCGTGGACGGCACGCAGGGTGCCGGCGACGACGTGGCCGTCTCGGGGGCCGACCATGACGCCGCCGGTCTGACGCAGGAGGGTCTGACCGGTGCGCTCGCCGAGGTCGTACCAGAGGTCGCGGGCGCGGGTCGCGATCGGGGCGAGCCCCGGGTGCTCCATGCAGGCGATGCGGAACAGCCGGGTCGCGCCGTGGGTCGAGCCCATCGGGTGGCCGATGCCGAAGCGCTCGACGCCGATCACGCGCCGTCCCCGCTCGGCGAGGCGCCAGAGCGCCTGTGCCCCCCAGGCGCCGAGCCCGACGACGATGACGTCGGCGTCGAGGGACGGGTCGGTGGGTCCTGGTACCGAGGAGGCGGTGGTGGCGTCGTTCATGGCCCCTGTCTATTGCGTCGGCACTTGCGCCCTCAAATACCAAAAAGGGATGATCTGATACCCGCTGCGTATGAGGCGCGACCGACGAGAGGCCCGTCATGGAGATCCGAGAGCTCACCTACTTCATGGCGGTCGCCGACGACCTCTCGTTCACGAAGGCCGCCGCGCGGTTGCAGATGAGCCAGCCGCCGCTCAGCCAGGCCATCTCGCGACTCGAGGCGAAGCTCGGCACGCGGTTGTTCGAGCGGCAGGCGCGGACGGCCCCCCGACTGACCCCGGCGGGCGAGCTCCTGAAGCGTGAGGGCAAGCGCATCCTGCACCAGATCGAGCAGACCGAGTCGCTGCTCGACTCGGTCGTGGCCGACGTCCAACCGCTGCGGGTGGGCAGCATCAGCTCGGTGCTCGCCGGCCTGCTGCCGACCGTGGTCCGGGCGTTCTCGGCGTCGCACCCGGGGGCCCGGGTGCTGGTCGAGGAGAGCGAGGAACAGGCGATCCTGTCCGACCTCGTCCGCGGGTCGGTCGACCTGGGCTTCACGCGCGTCCGGTCGATCGACGACCGGTTCGAGGTCGAGCAGCTGGCTCTCGAGCCGCTGGTCGTGGCCCTGCCCGACACCCACCGTCTGGCCGGCGAGACCTCGGTGCCCCTCGGCGAACTGTCCGAGGACGACTTCATCATGTTCAACCGCGAGGACGCACCCCAGGCCTACGACCGCATCGTCATGTCGTGCGTCCGCGCCGGGTTCAACCCCCGCATCCCCATCCACGCGGTCAACGACCTCTCGATGCTGAGCACGGTCGCCTGCGGCCTCGGCGTCTCGCTCATGCCCTACCTCTCGTCGTACATCCCGATCCCCGGCGTCCGTTTCGTCACGATCGCCGAAGACTGGGCGCGGACGGCCCTGTCGATGCTCTGGCTCTCCGGTCGACCGAACCCCATGACGACAGCCTTCACGGCGCAGATCCGGACCGAGCTCACCGTGATGCGCGACCGCGACCTGCGGGCCGGGCGCATCACCCTCGAGTTGATCGGCGGTTGAGCCGACGACGCGAGCACGACTTGGGGCACGTCGCGTCCCGTGTCAAGCCCGGTGCGCATCCTCCCCGGGCCGGAGAGGATGGAGCATCTCCTGCCAGTGCTTCACGGGCGGCACGGTCTCGTCACACGGGCGTGTCGGCGGAGAACGGTGCGACGAACGTCGCGTCGCGGGGCCGCGACCCGCCCTAGGGGTCGCGGCCCCTCACAGGCCTGCGGCCTAGTGTGACGACCAGTGCGCGCCCCGTCCGACCATCGTGTCTCCAGACCTCGGACACGACGAGACCGGGCGGACAACCGCTACCGAGAGATCAGAGGTCCATCCCATGCCCGTGACGACGCTGTACACACGTCAACAAGCCATCCGCCTGTCGCCCGAGAGCGACGTCGACGCCCTGAAGGGTCGGATCGTCGCCGCATGCGGCGGAGCGCCGGAATTCGTCGACGTCGAGACCGCGTCGGGCAGCCACGTGTCCGTCCTGGTCACCGGTCGGACCGAGATCTGGTTCGAGACGGTCGACCGTGTCGACGAGCCGTCGGCAGCGTCCGTCGCGGAGCTCCCCGACTTCGACTACTACGCCGCCGAGTCGGCGTAGTCGTCCGGCTCTCGTCGGATCTCGGCCAGGCTGAGCTGCGACGACGCAGTGATCAACACCTCGACGGCCTTCAAGGTGCCGGCCCCCTCGTTGACGGTCAGCCAGAACGGCTCACCGCCGGTCGCGGTCGCCAGGACGCGGGCCTTGAGGTCCTCGAACGACGTGTTCGACAGGGTGTACGCATGGCCGTCGTAGACGATGTCGATGCGGTTCATCAGGTGGCCTTATTGGTGGGCACGGAGGGCTCGGGCACGATCTGCAGACCCGCGTTCGTGTTGGCACTGACCTCGAGAGCGTGGAGCCACGCAGGGTTGATGGCCGGGCTGCGCGAGCCATAGTACTTGTACACCAGCGGGATGGTCGGGTGCAGCCAGATGCTCGTGCGGCCGTCTCCGACCTGCTGGTCGTCCTTCCACGAGAAGTAGAACGACTCACCGCGACGCATCTTCATGCCGATGACGATCTGGAGATGGGCGAGGGTCCGGTCGTCGAAATCGATGGTCAACGAGCGGTCGTAAGCGAGTTTTCCCATGTCTGGCCTTCTGCGAGAGCGGAGCGACCAGGGCCCAGACGGCCGCTCGACGCACTGGTCGATGGACGACCGATGCGACCAGACGCTACACGACAGCTGTCCCCCGACACGGACCCTTCTGCCCCGACAATCCTTTCTCACACAACTGACGTCAGGTCAACCCTCTTCACCAGAACGGGGGGTCTTCATAGATTGGAGACCGATCCCCGGGCCAGCGGAGATCGGTCACCCCGGGAGGAAGGTCGGTCATGAGCACCTACGAAACCAATCCGTTCGCTCGTCCCGCGGTGATCCACACGTACCCCAAGCCCGGCAACGCTCGAGCGCATCGAGTGAGCGTCGGCCCGACCGGCATCGACCGGAGCAGCAGTGCGTACCGGCTGCCCGCCTACGAGGACTTCTTCCTGCCCCGCCCCTCCCACGACGGCATGTCGTCGAGAGGAGGCACCTGGTGAAGCACATGACCTTCGCCGACAAGTCGTTCCTGCTCGGCGACGAGACCGCCGTCACGGTGCTCGAGTACGCCGCGGCGTTGGCCCACCACCACGACGCGGACGACATCGAGCTCGAGGCCATCAGCTCGGACGGCGACGAGGTGCGAGCCATCCTGTTGCTCGGCGGGGGTGCACCGCTGATGGCCGAGAGCGCCCACACCGAGTTGCCCGAGCCCGACAACGCCGACGCCCTCGCCTACATGAAGCGACGCCTCGACGCGTTGCGCCACGCACCGTCGGCCAACCCTCTGGACCCGGAGACGAACGTCGACAGCACGTACTCCGAACCCGACCTCACCCAGAGTTGATCGAGACCGGTCGACGCGCTTGCGCAGCCTCCTTCCCGACTCGCCGACCTCGAACACCTCGGTGAGCAACCCCGACCGGGAGACCCATCTCGTCGACGTCTTCACCACCCTGGCCGACACCCTCGTCGCCGACTACGACGTCGTCGAACTGCTGCAGACCCTGGTCGACACCACGGTCGACCTGTTGGACGTGAGCGCCGCGGGCATCCTGCTGGCCCAGGAAGACGGGGCGCTCGACGTCGTGGCCTCGACCAGCGAGGCGTCGTACCTGATCGAGGTCATGCAGCTGGACTCGGAAGAGGGCCCCTGCCTCGACTGCTACGTCACCGGCGCCTCCGTCAGCGTGCCCGACCTCGGCACCGTGCCCGACCGGTGGCTGCCGTTCGCCCGGGCCGCCTCCGAGCACGGCTTCGCCTCGGTGTTCGCCATCCCCCTCCGACTCAGGGCCGAGACGATCGGCACGCTCAACCTCCTGCGTCGAGAGACCGGCGATCTGAACCCCCGTGACATCCGCGCCGCGCAGGCGCTGGCGGACGTCGCTACGATCGGCATCCTGCACGAGCGCACGGTGCGCGAGGGCGACGTCGTGCAGAAACAGTTGCAGACCGCCCTCGGCACGCGCGTTGTCATCGAGCAGGCCAAGGGCGTCGTGTCCGAGACCCGGCGCGTCAGCACCGACGCCGCCTTCGACGTCCTCCGGCGCCATGCTCGTGACCACAACGCCCGCCTGGCCGACGTCGCTCGGGACGTCGTCGAGCGCCGCCTCGAACTCTGAACTCGAGCGCGAACCGGCCATGGCCGCCGGACCTGCGTAAACGAGGACGACCAACTGTGTCCAGCCCCTTTTCAGGGTGCCACGCGACTGCGATTCTGTTCACCGAACCCTTCGCGGGCCGGCCTGAACCCGGCTCGCGAGGGGTGGCCGATCGGTTCCCGAAGACCATCGGCAGTGAGTGCCCTCCGACGATCACGCGTTTCGACGGAGGGCACTCACCGTCAGACGGAGGCCCCCGCCCGCGCGACGTAGCCCTCGACGAGCCGCTCGCTGGCGGCCTCTGTGTCGGGCACCGTGGCGCGGTCGACCGTGAGCCAGGCGAGGGCCGCCTCGATCGCGCATCGTTCGTACCCGATTACCGCAGGACGGGGGACAAGTGCATCACGGTCTCATCACGGCGGACCCCGCGGACGATCCGATCCCCCACCCGGCCCGACCGTGCTGTCTACAGTCGACCGACCGCGCTCACCCGACGCGCGGCACCACTCGTCCCGGGGGAACCATGTCCAGATCACGCCGCCTCGGCGCCGCCACCGCCCTGCCCGCCGTCGCCTTGGCCGCGGTCCTCGTCCTCGCGCCCGCCACGGCCTTCGCCGCCGAGGGCGACCCCGTGGAGGTCGGCGCCACGACCGGCTCGGGCGCGACCCCGACCGTCGCGCCCACGGAGGCCGCGGTGACGCCGGCCACGACGGATGCCTCCGTCCCGTCGACCGGCACCGACGCGAGCGTCCCCTCCGACCAGGACGCGACCAGCGCCTCCGGGTCCGAGACGGCCCCCGTCGACACCGACGCACCCGTCGACGACCCGGCGCCGGCCGACGCCGCGCCGGTGGAGACCGCCGCTCCGGCCGAGGTGGCTCCTGCGGACGAGGCCCCGATCGCTTCGGAGCCGGTCGTCTTCGGCGACGACTTCGAGGCACACCCCGGTACCGTCCTCACGGTCCGTGCCGTGGGCTTCACGCCGGCGGACCCCGTCACCGTGACCGTCACCGGTGACGGCGTGCCGAGCGACGCCGACTGGGCCTCCGTCCCCCGGTTCCTGGTCTACGGCCTCGACGACGGCAGCGCGAGCACCTTCGTGAGCATCCCCGCGGACTTCCCCGTCGGGGGTGTCGTCACGGTCACCTTCTCGGACGCCCATGAGCTGACGGCCTCGGCCGACTTCGACGTGACGCCGTTCGCCGCGGCCCCCCACCTCGAGCCCCCGGTCGACGCGACCGCGGGCGTCGTGACGGTGAGCGGCGAGAACGCCGTCCCCGGTGGCTACGCCCTCGTCGAGCTCTACGACGCCGAGGACGCTCCGATCGACGACGAACCGACGCAGTTCGCCGCCGCGGCCGACGAGCCGGGCGACGAGGTCGAGCCCGTCCTCGTCGACGTCGACCCCGTGCCCTACGAGACGACCGGCGGAGCCGTGACCGTCGTCCCCGTCGACGCGACGGGCCGGTTCTCAGCGCGGTTCGTCCTGCCCGCGGGCGACTTCGCGGCCGACGCCCTGACCTTCGACGCCGACCAGACGACGTTCAGCGACTTCTCGAACACGGTCGTGTTCTCGGTCGCCCCGGCCGTGACCGTCCCCGCCGCGACGAACCCGGGCACGGTCGCCCCGGCCGCACTGCCGGTGCGTCCCGTCGCCGCCGCGACGCCCGCCCGCGCGACGTCGCTCGCCTACACCGGGTCGGAGCCCGCGGGCGCGCTGACCTGGGCCCTCGGTGCGGTCCTCGCCGGTGCGGGTGCCCTCGTCGCCGGGCGCTTGCGCCTGCGCCGCCGCTGAGCCGGGCCCGACTGATCCGCGGCCGTCACGCCGCCACGAAGTACACAGCCCGCCACGACATCTCGTGGCGGGCTGTTCACTTCGTGGCGGGTGGGTCGTGGCGGCCAGGTCGTGGCGGCCAGGTCGTGGCGGCCAGGTCGTGCGCACGTGCGCCAGGGCGCCGGAGCCTCAGGGCGCGGGCTCGCCCGCTGCGGGCGGGTCGCGGACGACCTGCTCGGCTCCGGCCTTGTCCAGCGTCCCCGGGAAGTTGAACCGCCCGAACGTCCCGGTGGGGTCGTGCGGGCTCACCGGGCGGGCGATCGAGGAGGCGCGGATCACCTCGATCAGCAGGTCACGTCGGGCGTCGTCGAGCGCGGGCGTCGACCGCTCCCTGAGCAGCACGGACGCCGTCGGCCCCCGACGTCGGCCGATCTTGAGCAACAGGCCGGCCCTGTCGCCGTCGCTCAGCCCCACGAGCTCGGCCCGTTCGACCTGGTCGAACGGCACGACGCGATGGCGGATGCGCAGTCGACGCCCCTCGAGGTCGATGGCGAAGGGGGCATTCAGCCACAGCACGACGTTCCACCCGATCGCGGCGGCGGTCGCCCAGAACACGAACGAGATCGGCACGGCGATCGGGCCGAACAGATCGACCAGCGACTCGCCGCCTCGAGAGAAGAAGGCTCCGGCCGTCCCGAAGATCACGATCGCCGGCAGGAAGACCCGCATCGCCCGCACCAGCACCCGCTGCTTCGGCTCGTCGTCGAACACGACCCAGGTCTCGTCGGACATGTCGTCACCGTACCGGTCGCGCGACTAGGCGAGCCGCGCCTCCAGACCGGCGCGCACGTCGGGCCACTCGCCGCGCACGATCGAGAAGTAGGCCGTGTCGCCCACGGTGCCGTCGGCGGCGATGCGGTGCGACCGGAGCACGCCCTCGGGCACGGCCCCCAGCCGGCGGATCGCCGCAGCGCTCCGCAGGTTGCGGGCGTCGCATCGCAGCGCGACCCGGTTGAGCCCGAGGGTGTCGAACGCGTGCGTGAGCAGCAGCAGCTTGGTGGCGGGGTTCGTCCGTCCTCCCCAGAAGGCGCGGCCGTACCAGGTGCTGCCGATCTCGACCCGCCCCTGCGCCACCGCGAGGTCGTACAACGTCGTCGTGCCCCGCACCTCGCCGTCGGCCTCGCCGCGCACCGTGAACGCGAGGGTCGTCGGGTTCGCGACCTGCGCCTCCACGTGCTCCGCGTAGGCCGCGACGCTCGCCGGACGCGACGTCACCATGCCCGCCCACAGCCCGTCGTCGGTCAGCGGCCAGAGAGCGGCCGCGTCCTCGACCCCGAGCGGTTCGAGCCGCACGCCGTGCCCCACCAGCGCGACGTCGTGGATCATCGGCCCTCACCTCGCGTGCTCATGCGCACGATCCTAGGGACCGTGGACGAGGAGGCGCGGCGCCGGTCCCCCGACACCGGTCCCGACGCCCCGCGCGCATCCGCTACGGTGATCGATCACAGCCCACGAACTGGGGGCCGCGGCACGACCCCACCGTGCCGCACCATCGTCTGACGCGTCCGACCCGACGGGCCCGCCCGAGGAGACACCCATGAGCACCCACAGCACCCCCACCCGCCTGCACGAGGACGACGTCGACGGCGTCGTCTGGGACACCGCCCAGGAGGCGCGACTCGCGTCCGCCCCCGCCCGCACCTCGACCGCGGCCGCGACCCTGCCCGCCCAGGGCCCCGCCGCCCTCTGACCCGGCGCCCGCGCGATCCGACCGACTACGGGCGGTCGGCGTCGTCCCGCTCGTCGACCCCGTCGAGCGGCGCGACCGGAGCCCCGGTCGCCACCGCACCGGCGGTCGCGGCCTCCGACGCCGTCCCGGCACCGCGCTTCGCGGCACGCCCCGTGCCACGCCCCTGCGCGGCCCGCTCGGCCGCCTCGAGCTGCTCGGCCTCGTCGCCCGACAGCGCTTCGCCGCGGGACACCATGCCGGCCACGTCGGAGAGCTTGATCTGCGGCAGGAAGAGCGACAGCACGAACGCCACCGCGATGAACGGGATGAGGTAGGCGAAGACCGGTGCCAGCGAGTCGGCGTAGGCCTCGACGACCAGGCGGCGGATCTGTTCGGGCAGCTGGTTCAGCGTCGCGGGGTCGAGCGTGGCCGTGGCCTGTGAGGCGTCGCCCGCCGAGGCCCCGGCACCCGTGAACACGTCCGTCAGGTTCGAGGTGAGCCGGCTCGTGAACAACGCGCCGAAGATCGCGACGCCGAGCGCGGCGCCCACCTCGCGGAAGTAGTTGTTCGTGCTCGTCGCCGTACCCACGTTCTGGGCGTCGACCGAGTTCTGCACCACGAGCACGACGACCTGCATGATCAGACCGAGGCCCGCGCCGAAGAGGAAGAGGAACACGCAGATCAGCCAGAGCGGGGTGTCGGCGGTCAGGGTCGTGAACAGGGCCATGGCGATGCCGGTCAGGATCGTGCCGACGACCGGGAAGACCTTGTACTTGCCGGTCTTCGTGATCAGGTTGCCCGACAGGATCGAGGTGCCGATCAGGCCGACCATCATGGGCAGCAGCAACAGGCCCGAGACCGCGGCCGAGGCGCCCGACGACATCTGCAGGAAGGTCGGCACGAACGCGATGGCCGAGAACATGCCGATGCCGAGCACGAAGCCGACGGCGGTGGCGAGCACGAACACCTTGTTGCGGAAGAACGACAGAGGGATGATCGGGTCGTCCGCGCGCGACTCGACGAGCACGAACAGCGACGCCGCGATCACGACGCCGGCGCCCCAGAGCCAGGTCTCGGGCGCACCCCAGCCGTGGTCGTCCTGACCGCCGAACTCGGTGAAGAAGATCAGGCAGGTGGTCGCCGCCGACAGCAGCACCACGCCGAGCACGTCGATGCGCTTGGTGGCCTTCTTGCTCGGCAGCGTCAGGGCGGCCCAGGTGATGGCGAACGCCGCGATGCCGACGGGGATGTTGATGTAGAACGCCCACTGCCAGGTGAGGTGGTCGACGAAGAAGCCGCCGAGCAGCGGCCCGCCGATGGCCGACAGGCCAAAGACCGCGCCGAGCGGGCCGAGGTACTTGCCGCGCTCGGAGGCCGGCACGATGTCGGCGATGATCGCCTGCGACAGGATCATCAGACCGCCGCCGCCGAGGCCCTGGATCGCGCGGAACACCACGAACATCCAGAAGTCGGTGGCGAAGGCGCAGCCGATGCTCGCGAGGGTGAAGATCGCGATCGCGACGAGGAAGAGGTTGCGACGACCCAGGACGTCGCCGAACTTGCCGTAGATCGGCATGACGATGGTCGTGGCGAGCAGGTACGCCGTGGTGATCCAGGCCTGGTGCTCGACGCCGCCGAGCTCGCCGACGATCGTCGGCATGGCCGTCGACACGATCGTCTGGTCGAGGCTCGACAGCAGCATGCCCGAGATGAGGGCGCCGAAGATGATCCAGATGCGTCTCTTCGTCAAGAGGAAGGGCGCGTCGGCCTTCGCTGCGGTGGTGGTCGTCATGGCTGGGTCACAGCGCCTTTCGGTCGTGGTCGGCAGGGTGGGTCGGGGCGGGCGGAGAGACGGGGCCACGAGGCGCGGCGGCGCCGAGGAGCTCGCGGGCGATCACGAGCTGGTCGGCGAGGACGGCGTCGAAGCGCTCGTCGTCCCGCCCCTCGGCGGAGAAGAACCGTTCGAAGGCCCGCTGGACGAGCCCGGTGAGCAGGGTCACCGCGACGTCGATGCGGGGATCGCCCACGTCGAGCCCCTCGTGTGCGGCGACGGCCGAGACGACGCGTCGCCGCTGCTCGTCGCCCTGCCGCATCATGGCGCCGAACAGGCGGGGCTCGCGGTCGAGTGCGGCCTTGAAGTGCGCGGCCTGCCCGCGGGTGAGGCCGACGTTCTCGACACGCTCGACGACGAGCGCGCCCAGGTCGTCGAAGACGGTGGACAAGGGCGGGAGGCGCGGGTCGCGTCGCGAGGACGAGTACCCGTCGAGGGCCTCGTCGTCGTCGTCGAGCGCGACGCCGACGACGACGTCGTCCTTCGACGCGAAGTGGTTGAAGAACGTGCGACGCGAGATGCCGACCGAGGCGCAGAGCTCCTCGATGGTGAAGCCGGCCAGTCCGTGCTCGGCCGTCAACCGCCGGGCGGCGGCGGTCAACTCGAAGCGGGTGCGCAGTCGACGCTGGGCCGTCTTGCCGGCGGTCGTGGCCATCGCGCGCCTCCTGGTCTCGTCGCTCTCGTGATCGGCGACGTCGCCGGGGCCTCGCGGCCGAAGACGATGATTGCACTTTCACGCCGGGAGTGCAATCGCGCATCCTGTGAACCCCCCTGCCCGGCGAGCCGGCTGGGGGCTACGCGGCAGAAGCATCCGCGTCCCCTGAGAACGCCGCCGTCGGACGTCAGGTGTTGCCTACGCTGAGCAGATGAGTGCACCGAGAGCCCGCCGCGTCTGCCTGTCGGTCGCCGGTTTCGCCCTCGTGGCGATCGGCCTGGCCGTCTTGGCGTTCACCTTCGACTGGGACGCCCCCACGATGTTCGGCCTGCCCGCCGGACTCGCCGGCTTCTCGCTGATGGTCGCGGGTGCGATCGTCGCCGAGGTCGGCTTCCGCGGAGCGGTCAAGGCGCGGAGGCGCGAGGTCGCGACGCGTCGGCGCTCCCACGTCACCGACCTCGAGCGCACCTCGTAGCGGTCGCCGTCAGACGGTCAGCCACTTGATCGCCGGGTAGAGCACCCGGGCGATCTTGCGGGGGCACGGGAACGACGTCTGCGTGCCGTCTCGCTCGTTGAGCGTGATGACCGGCCGATCCGCGACCGTCGAGTAGTCGACGGTCTCGAGGGAACCGGCGGGGATCTCGTGCGTGGTGGGGCGGCCGGCGGTGTCGCGGAGGAAGTAGACGAGACGGTCGTCGTGCACCTGCATGCCGTGCTGCGCACCGCCTGCCGTCCAGGTCACCGAGAGTCTCACGAGCCGACCCTAGCGGGTCGCCGGGCCGCGAGGGCCGGAGCGTCGTCCACCAGCGTCCCCCCAGGAGGCGCGACGTCGGTCGTCCTCACGGCGTCGCGACCCCGAGGGCGTCCCCCAGGTCGCGGAAGACCGCCTCGGCGACGGGCCGGCGGGACGCGGACAGCGCCTCCCGCACGACTCGCCCGTAGAGGATGCCGGCCTCGTCCACGCCGCTCGACCCCTGGGCGGTGAGCGCCAGGACGAAGCTGCGGCGGTCGGTCGGGTGCTGGAGTCGGACGACGAGACCGGCGGCCTCGAGACGGTCGGCGAGGGCCGTCATGGCACCCGACGAGAGCCCCAGGGCTTCACCGACCTTCTTGGGCGGGGTGTCGCCGTGCACCGAGAGGTGCACCAGGGCGAGGTAGTCCGTCGCCCCCACGCCCATGCCCTTGGCCATCCGGTCGTTGACGGAGGCGATCCGGGACTGCAGGTGTTGCAGCGCGACGAGCACGGCCGTCACGTCGTCGGTCCGTGGCTCGGGACGGGTGTCGGCACGGGTGTCGGCACGGGGCGCGACGGTCGTCTGCGCATCGGGGGCGGGGGTCATCGGGTCTCCGGGAGGGATCGGATCGGGCGCGGCGCTCGTCTCTCGGCCCGGGGTTCGGGTCTCGTCCGACGACTGCACGACACATGTCGCTTATCGGGCAAGCAACTCGATCACCAAGTAGTTAGATGATCGTACCATCCGTGTACGGGCCCCGGAAGGCCCCCGCTCGCGGGTCGTTCGTCGATGCATCCGGTGCACGATCCGTCTCGTGAGGCGAGTAAACTCGCGGCGGACTCGGCGCCAGGGTCCGGCCAACCGGGGTCGACGACGATCCGACGACACGATCGACACCGCAGGAGCAACCCCATGACCGCAGACCCCCGCCCCCACGTCGTCATCGTCGGCGGCGGCTTCGCCGGCATCGCGGCGATGAGGTCCCTGCGAGACGCCGACGTCCGCATCACCCTGATCGACCGCCACGTCTACAACATGTTCCAGCCGCTCATGTACCAGGTCGCCACCGGTGGCCTCAACGCGGGCGACGTCACCTACTTCCTCCGCAGCCTGAGGTCCAAGCAGTCGAACGCCGAGTTCCGCCACGGGCTGCTCACCACGATCCGCGCCGACGAGCGCATCATCACCCTGCGCGACGGCGAGGAGATCGCCTACGACGCCCTGGTCCTCGCCAACGGCGTCAACACCAGCTACTTCGGCACCAAGGGCGCCTACGAATACGCCTACTCGATGTACTCCCGGTCACAGGCGCTGCGCATCCGCGACGAGCTCTTCACGCAGCTCGAGAACGCCGCGGCCTCGGTGGGCAGCGGCGAGGTGCGCGTCGTCATCGTCGGTGGCGGCGCCACGGGCGTCGAGATGGCCGGCGCGCTGGCCGAACTGCGCGACCAGGCCTTGAAGGACGCCTACCCCGAGATCGACGCGTCGAGCATCACGATCACCCTCGTGCACCGCAGCGGCGAACTGCTCAAGCCCTTCTCCCCCCGTCTGCGCAAGTACGCCGCCAAGGTGCTGCGCAAGCGCGGCGTCGACCTGCGGCTCGACACGGGTGTCGAAGAGGTCCGTCCCGACGGCGTCGTCGCCGCCGACGGCGAGTTCATCCCGGCCGAGCTCGTCATCTGGGCCACCGGCGTCGCGGCCCACGCCGAGGTCGCCTCATGGGGCGTGCCGCAGACCCACGGCGGACGCATCCAGGTCGACGACGACCTCACGGTCAAGGGCTTCGACTGCATCTTCGCCGCGGGTGACATCGCCGCCACCGACGACGCCCTCGCTCAGCTCGCCCAGCCGGCGATCCAGGGCGGCGAGCACATCGGCGAACAGATCGTCCGCCTGCTCGCCGGCAAGAAGCTCGTGCCGTTCAAGTACCACGACAAGGGCACCATGGCCACGGTGGGCACGAACGCCGCCGTGGTGCAGTTGCCCAACGGCTTCACGCTGACCGGCCCGGTCGCCTGGCTGCTGTGGGTGTTCGTCCACATCACGAGCCTGCTCGGGAACGGCAACCGACTCTCGACCCTGACGCACTTCTTCGTGCGCTACCTCTGGGCACTCCGCAAGCGGGCCATCCCCATCGTGGGCGACGTCCGGCCGGTCCGGCCGAACGGTGACCGGGCGCCCGAGAAGTGGCAGACCGAGAAAGCCGAGTAGCGGCCAGCCGCTGAGCACCGACGGCGCGGTCCTGCCGGCCCGCGCCTCCGCGCCTCGCGCCTCCCCGCCGCACGCCGGAGCACGAAGAACCCCGTTCCGAACCATGAACCCAGAAGAAACGGGGTGCATGGTTCGGAACGGGGTTCGAGGCTGATCCAGTACGTACCGGATCACGCCGTAGTTCGGGTGTTACTCCGTGGCGGCGGTGATCTTCGCG
Source organism: Frigoribacterium sp. Leaf44 (assembly GCF_001421865.1). Classification (NCBI taxonomy): domain Bacteria; kingdom Bacillati; phylum Actinomycetota; class Actinomycetes; order Micrococcales; family Microbacteriaceae; genus Frigoribacterium; species Frigoribacterium sp. Leaf44. Next base: position 36 of record NZ_LMLG01000001.1, on the reverse strand, counting down.
ACGCCGACGAGCATCTCGTCCTGGACGGCGTCGGTC